>NZ_JAUHJJ010000026.1:0-1026 GCF_032381175.1 Bradyrhizobium sp. SZCCHNR1093 | reverse complement strand
CTCGTCGAACTGGAGCAGGCTCTCATCGTTTCCTTCCTGTCGGCTCACCGCCACAATTTCAGCGAGCTGTTGGAGAGGGCCGAAAAGGACGTCGCGCCGCAGATCGTTCGGCTGACCGAAGAGTATATCGAGGCCTCTTGGGGGCGCGCCATCACGATCGAGGAGCTGGCATCGCAGACAGGCGTCAGCATCCGCGCGCTCTCTGCTGCGTTTAAGAAGAGCCGCGGATACTCGCCGACGGCGTTTGCAAAAACGGTGCGATTGCGACAGGCAAAACAGATGCTCTCGGGGCCAGATCAGCGCACCTCCGTCTCTGCAGTCGCCTTCAATTGCGGCTTCGGAAATCTCGGACACTTCGCAAGAGACTATCGCGACATGTTCGGTGAGCTTCCATCCGAAACTCTGTCGCGCGGGCGGCGCGCCGCCTAGCTCGCCTGATAGAAGCGTCGGCCAGGACCATTCCCAAGAGCGCTGGGGCAGCAGCAAAGGTCGCTCAGAAACTGGAACCTCAAGCTATATCGGCGATGAAGGGAGCTGCGGCACCTCGCCGCTGACCGGGTTTTTCCCAGGTTTGAGTCCGGTCAAACCTGAGATACCATCCTTCGATGAACTTGGACCGATCCGTAAGCCTCCTGAGCCGCGCTCCCGTCATTCGTACAGACGATCCGGAGGCGATGGAGCACGCGTTGCGTACGGTGTACGGGGCAACTGGCTTCGCAGTCACCAAGGCAGATGGCTTCCTGGGGGTGGGCAACTACCTTCAGCTTACGAATATCGGCCTGGGCTTTTGTGCATATGGCGGGGCGAGGGCGGTCGTCAAGTTCCCGGAGAGCGACTTCGCGCGCCTGCAAATTGGCCTCAAAGGCAGCGCTTTGACCATTCTGAATCGCACGGCGATCGCGATAACCGAGCGGCAGTCCTGCATAGTTGCGCCTGGCGAACCCAACAGGATTGTGTTCGAGCCAGGTTATGAGCAGCTCATTCTTCGAATAAGCGCGAGGGCGTTGGAGCAGACATTGACGACGC
>NZ_JAUHJJ010000025.1:0-1656 GCF_032381175.1 Bradyrhizobium sp. SZCCHNR1093 | reverse complement strand
CGCGCACCGTGTCATTCCACTCCGCCAGCACCCGACGCCGCTCCGCCGCGTCGAGAATGTCGATTGCGCCAATCGGCTGATCCGGCGTGGCGGTTGCAGATTCGAGCAGGCGCACCAAACGCGTGGCGATGGCTTCGACGGCTTTCCGCTCGAACAGATCCGTACTGTATTCGATCGTGCCTTCGATCCCAGCTGACCCACCGTGCTGGCCACGACTCTCTGTCAAGATCAAGGCCAGATCGAATTTGGCAGCGCTGCTGCTCATCGGTTGCGGGACGATGGTGAGACCGGGCATATCAAGGCTGAGCGTACCAGCGTTCTGTAACGCGAGCATCACCTGGAAGAGCGGGTGGCGTCTCAGAGACCGTGTCGGATTGATCGCCTCGACGAGGCGCTCGAACGGCAAGTCCTGATTCGCGTAGGCATCGAGATTGGCGGCGCGCACGCGATCCACCAGTTCGCGGAAGCTTGGATTTCCAGCGGTGTCGCTGCGCAGTACCACGGTGTTGACGAAAAATCCGATCAAGTCGTCGAGCGCGTGATCGCTGCGCCCCGCCACCGGACTGCCGATTGGGATGTCCGTACCTGCGCCCAACCGCGTGAGCAGCGCAGCGAGGCCGGCTTGGAGCACCATGAAGAGACTGGCCTGCTGTTCGCGCGCCAGCATCAGCAGCCCCTGGTGCACTTCGGGGGTGATCTCGAACGCGACAGTATCACCATGATGGCTGGGAACAGGCGACCGGGAACGGTCAACCGGCAGCTCCAGTTGCTCCGGCAGGCCATGCAGCGCCTTCTTCCAATACTCCAACTGGCGCGCGACCGGGCTCTCGGGATCCTCCTCATTGCCGAGCAGCGCGTGCTGCCAAAGCGTGTAGTCGGCGTATTGCAGGGGCAGCGGCTCGAAGACAGGCGCGCGCTTCTCACTACGCGCAGCATAAGCGGTAGCGAGATCGCGAGCCAGCGGCCCGAGCGAAGCTCCGTCGCCGGCAATATGATGGATCAACAGCAGCAGAACCTGGTCGCGCGGCGCGAGGACGAAGAGATCGACGCGGAGCGGCGGTTCGACGGCGAGATCGAAGCCGCGGCTCGCGGCCATGTTGAGCGCCTGGGGAAGCTCGGCCTCAGTGGTTGCCGCCACCGCGAGGATCGGCCGAGCGATTTCAGCATCGAGGATCAGCTGGCGGGGTGTGCCCGCCGTCTCCGGGAAGACGGTTCGCAGACTCTCATGCCGCTCGACCAAATCGGCGAGGGCGGCTTCGAGGGCGTCGCGATCGAGGGCACCGCGAAGACGCAATGCGAGCGTGAGATTATAGTGTGGGCTTTGTCCTTCGAGATGGTTGAGGAACCACAGGCGACTTTGCGCGAACGAGAGCGGGATCACCTCCGGACGAGGGCCCGGCCGAAGAGTCGGTCGTGCTGCCGCCTCGGCCTGATCGAGCCGTTCAGCGAGCCCGGAGATGGTCGAAACTTCAAACAGCGTACCAAGCGGCAGCTCGACCCCGAAAGCAGCACGGATTTTCGAGACCAAATGCGTCACGAGCAGCGAATGGCCGCCGAGATCGAAGAAGTTGTCATGGATCCCGACGCGCTCGAGCCCGAGGGTCTCGGCAAACAGAGCGCAGAGTTTCTCTTCGCGTGGTGTCCGCGGCGGGGTGT
>NZ_JAUHJJ010000024.1:0-2572 GCF_032381175.1 Bradyrhizobium sp. SZCCHNR1093 | reverse complement strand
GTCTTGAAGCTGCTTTTGGATTGGCAGGACTGGAGCGACCGGCGCGGCGTTCCCATCAACATCATCACCCAGTTCTGCTTCGAGAGCGCGCCGATCCTGGACTGGTTGTGGCAGCTCCGCGCCCACGGCGTGCTGCTGCCGGTCACGATCGGGCTGGCCGGTCCTGCCACCCCTGCGACGTTGGTGAAGTTCGCCTTGCGTTGCGGCGTCGGCAATTCCTTGCGCGCGGCGCGCAACCGGATTGGACGCTACGGCCGACTGATGACCGAAACGGGACCAGACGAGGTGGCGTGCGGGCTTGCCGACGCGCCGCCTGCGGATACGCAAGCCATCACAGGCTTCCACCTGTTTCCCTTCGGCGGTCTCCGCAAGGCGGCCCGCTGGCTGCGCGACGACAAGGCCGATGGGACGAGGGCACCTCCTGCCGGGCCAGGGGCTGGAAAGTCGTAGCTCGAAAAGAGAAAGGAGACGACAGCGAGCAGGGCACCGGTTTCGTAGCGCGATGGCCGCAGGCATGCGATTGGGATTCATCAGCATGGTCGTTGTCTCCGACGACTGCGGACGCGTATCGGCAATCCCGCGGCGCTGGTTGCGTCCGGGTGATCCGTGAAGTTCATGCCCTCTTCGAAAGTGATGAGGGCGCAGGGAATGCCGCATAGGCGTTAAGGTAGCGCGAGCATCGATTGATACTTGCGTTTTCGAGGAGGCTCGCGAAGGTGGCGCCCCAACGCGCGTTTTCTGCGGCGCAAGCAACGGATGGTTGGTTGTGGAATGATTGCTTGCAGCAAGGATGCAACGAGCTGCTGCAGGACCCGCCAAGCGCCAGGCGTCGTTAAGCGGCCTGCGTCCAGTGGGGAGAGTCCTCGAAGTCGCTGGCAAGCGGCTCGAGCAACAGGATGATCAGGAGGTGGGCCAGCAGGTAGGGCTTGGCAGAGCGCGGATCGGTTCCTGGCGGCGTCTTGAGGCCAATCAGACTCTTCAGTCGCTTGAACCCAAGCTCGATCCGCCATCGCAATCGATAGAGCGCAAGCACATCTTTGGTGGAGAACTCGTCCCGCGCGAGCGACGTGATCAGAATGACCCAATCCGCAGCCTCCAAAGTTTCTTTGGAGATGATGCGGTTTTCATCTTTTGCGTCTTGCCGGGCTTTACGCCGAGAAGCAGCAGCCGCACCGGTGGGCTTCTTGATTGCGACCAGACGCATAGCCAGAGGCGCGCCGCCCTTGCGCTTGATCCAAATCTCCCGATCGACCAGTCCGCGCGCCTTCGCGGCACGCAATTGGGCCATCAGATCGAACGGAAGGCCTTTGGCGTCAAGCCAACGTGCGTTCTTCCAGCCCGCTCGGATCAAAACGTCGGCCCCGGCTTCGCGGACGGCCGCAATGCGGTCAGGTTGCAGATAAGCGCGGTCAGCAATGCGGATCTCGTTCTTGACCACTGGTATCCGGTCAAACGTTTCGCCCTCTTGCTGATCTGTCAGCTCGAAGTGACCAAAGCGCTCATAGGGCAGATCAAATGCGCTATGAACGCGCCAAAGCTCACTGTTCTTGCGCGCAGCCGGTCCCGCCTGAGGCACTGTCGTCGCATCGATGATGCGGATCAGGCGGCCTTGGCTCGCCTTCGGAGCTGCCGCAGCGAGCAAGCCCTCCACCAGCACCGCAAACCAATCACCACATTGACGCAGCCGATAGAACAACGCCACGCTGGTGAGGTCGGCAAGGCCAACAGAAGCCGCCCATGCGGCTGTCGATCTCAGCCCTCTTTCACCCAAACAATAGGCCAGCATCAGCCGAAGTAACGTCACCGCATCTGGAATCTGCCGCCGACGCGCGAAGGCCTTCGTCTGGCGCGCAGTTTTCTCGAGCTGCGCAGCCCCGCCCAGCTGCGCAACCACTCTCGTCCAGTCCTCGTTCAGGAGCGATTCGTCTGCCATCCCCTGTTCGAATCACGGCGGATTCCAACACTCAAGCATAAACTTAACGCCTATGAGGTCGACCGGGCTGCGCGTGCGGTTCTTTCGTTGGCGGAAGTCGAGCCAACGCCCGGGATGCACCTGGCGCAATAGCGGGCTCATGTGCTCGGCCTTGCGGATGTGCGGACGTCCCATACGTGCCACGTCCGAAAGCCGCTGGCCGGTCATCATGAACAGCGCCAGAGCCAGATAGGCCTTGCTGCCGACCGGGTGGCGCTGCTTGAACTGCAGGATCTCCTCGATGCGCCAGGTATGATGCCCGCCGGTCTTGGGCACGTCGAGCAGCTCGACCTCCTTGGCGAGATTGGCGACCATCAGCTTCGGTTCGGTCTTGACCGCCCATTCCGACAGCTTGCGAAGCGCCTTCAGCCGGTGGTTCGCCGAGTTGATCGAGGTCAGCGCCTTGCGGTTGATCAGCACCTGGATCTTGGCCCCTTGGGAATGTCGCAGGGGAGATCGCCGACTTCGAGCTCGGCGCCCTCCTGCACCGGCTCACGGCACAGGGCGTCCAGGATGCGCCGCCGGTTCTTCTGGGTCTCGACGTCGTAGCCTAGAAATTCCAGGCACTCCCGGTAGAATTTCTGGATCAGCCAACGCAGC
>NZ_JAUHJJ010000023.1:0-27035 GCF_032381175.1 Bradyrhizobium sp. SZCCHNR1093 | reverse complement strand
CGGTGGCGCCGACTGCGTCAGCTGTCACGCCAAGGCGGCCTCGGGCGGCTTCACCAGCTGGGGCGGCGCGGCGTTCACCCACTCCGCGGCCAACACCAATTGCTCCGCCTGTCACAATGGCTCGAGCGCGAAGGGTTTGACCACGCCGCCGCACATTCCGGTGACCGGCGTCCAGTGCTCGAACTGCCATACCAACACCGCGGCGAGCTTCGCCACCTACACGATGAGCCATACCGCCGTGCATGCGACGCGCTGCGACAGCTGTCACAATGGCGCCTATCGCAGCCAGGGCCGCAGAGGCGCGCAGGGGCCGGATCACAGTGCCAAGTCACAGGATTGCGGCTGCTGCCACGTGCGCGCTGCCGCCAACTTCTCGACCTGGGACGACGACCCGCAGAAGCCGGCCGCGGGTTGCTCGACCACGGCCAGGTCGGTGGTCCCCGCTCAGGCGCCCGTCGCCAAGGCGGTGACGCCAGCCACGACCGCCAACCGGACGATGACGGCGGCCACGACTCCCGAGTCCGCATCGGGCACGAGCGCAGCGCCGGCCACGGCTGCGGCCGGCGCGGCTGCGAAGCCTGCCGCACCATCCAGTTCGACGCTCTTGTTCAGCAGCAAGCCGCTGGCGAATACAGCTGCGACGTCGGCGGCCGCGACGACCGATCCTCGAGCGGGGGCCCCGGCCGGTGCGCCTGCCGCCTCCAAACCCGACGGCGCGGCGAAAGCTGGTGACGCGGCGTCGGTGTCGCAGCCGCCGAGCACTCTCCCGCGGATGACATCCGCCCCTTCAGCGCCTGTGCCGAACGATCCGCGCAGCAAGCTCCTGCCTTCGATCGGTGCCGCCAATCCTGATGCAATGGAGTCGCAGAACGCAGGTCGGGTTCCATCGCTGTTGCCGACGGTCAATCCGAGGGCAGGGCTTGCCGGCTCGAGCGCCACGGAGGCCGGCTCGAGATTCAACCACATGACGGCGCAGGGACCGTGCGCATCCTGCCACAACGGCATGAGTGCGCCTGGCAAGCCGTCGAAGCACATTGCGACTGCGGCGCCGTGCGAGACCTGCCACAAGAGCACGACGACGTTCAGCGGAGCCCGCTTCAGCCACACCGGGACGACAGCGGCCTGCGCGAGCTGTCACAACGGCATGGCCGCGACCGGCAAGCCGCAGAAGCACGTCGCGACCAATGCGCCGTGCGAGACCTGCCACAAGAGCACGACGACGTTCAGCGGAGCCCGCTTCAGCCACACCGGGACGACGGCGGCCTGCGCGAGCTGCCACAACGGCATGGCCGCGACCGGCAAGCCGCAGAAGCACGTCGCGACCAATGCGCCGTGCGAGACCTGCCACAAGAGCACGACGACATTCGGTGGAGCCCGCTTCAGTCACACCGGCACGATGGCGGCCTGCGCGAGCTGTCACAACGGCATGGCCGCGACCGGCAAGCCGCAGAAGCACGTTGCGACCAATGCGCCGTGCGAGACTTGCCACAAGAGCACGACGACATTCAGCGGAGCCCGCTTCAGTCACACCGGTACGATGGCGGCCTGCGCGACCTGCCACAACGGATCATCAGCCGGCGGCAAGCCGCCGCGCCACGTGGTCACCAGCGCGCCATGCGAAAGCTGCCACAAGAACACCGTGTCGTTCTCGGGCGCACGGATGGATCACACCAGCCTCACTGCGCCGTGCGCCAGCTGTCACAACGGCTCCAATGCCACCGGCAAATCGCCGAAGCACTTCGTGACCAACGTCCCCTGCGAGAGCTGCCATCGGACGGTCAGCTGGAGTTCGGTCAACTACCGACACATGTCGGCAAGCTATCCGAACCATAGCGCCACGATTGGCTGCACCGCCTGCCACAGCGGCAATTCGCAAGCCGTCGTGTTCAAGTTCGCGGCCTACAAGCCCGACTGCGCCGCCTGTCACGCGGGTGATTTCCGGCCGCAGCAGCATGCCAAGCTCGTGAAGCCGGCGCCGATGGACTACACCGTCGCCGAGCTCAAGGACTGCACCGGCGCGTGTCACATCTATGCTGACAAGTCGCAGACCGCCATCATCACCCGTCGCCAGCGGCAGCACCGGGTCAATGGAGGCGGCTGGTGATGAGCTGCCGCTTCAGTCAAGCAGCAGCAGCGAGGTCGACCCGATGGGCGATGACTCTGCTGTCCGGCCTGCTCGCAATCCTGCTCGATGGAGCCTTCGGCGTCGCACCGGCCCAGCCCGTCATCGATCAGTTCGTCGCCAGCGCAAACGCCACGACGATCGGCAACTGCAGCCTGCTGCGCGTCAACTTTCATGCTCGCGTGCGCTACACTGGGCATTTTCCGCTGGATAAGGGCAGCCAGCTCAGCGTCTCGCTACAATTGGTCGATCGGGACGCCGTCATCACGCGGCGTCTGGTCAGACGAGAGGGCGTGCGGGTCGACAATGCCCAGGGCTCCGGCATCCAGGACGTCTATTTGACGCTCGATCAGAACAGAGGACCGATCCTCGTCGCTCAGTTTGCTGGCGAGTTCACCTATCAGATCGTGCAATCCGGCAGCTTCGAGCAGGTCACGATCGTGATTGCCCGGAAGGGCCCGGTGTCGGCGTGCAAGGTGAAGGCCCTGGTGCCGAGCGTAGCCGCTCCGGATGCGCCGAAACCGGTTGCGATCCCCGGTGCGGCGGCGTCGGTCCGCAACGACAATCGCACGATGCAGCAGGCGTCCGCGGCGGACATCCGGTTTGCGGAGGCCTCGATGGACGAGGCGCGCGCATCGATCAAGAAAGGCAATTTCAACGCCGCGATCGACCTTCTGAAGAAGGTGCTGAAACTCCCTGAGACCGGTTCGAGCGCAGAGGCGCAGGAGCTGCTCGGCGTCGCGCGCCAGAAGGCCGGGCAGACCGCTGCAGCCCAGGCCGAATTTGAGGACTATCTGCGCCGTTATCCGAACGGCGAGGGCGCTGAGCGGGTGAGGCAGCGGCTCGCTGCGCTTCTGACCGCAACCAGCAGCGCGCCGGCACGACCGCGCGACATGTCTCCGGCCAACTCCGATGGCGGAGACATGGGGGCAGGGATGCCAACCAAGTCGGCAGGGCCGAACGGCGATACGCGCTGGTCGATGTCGGGCAGCCTCTCGACCACCTTCATCACCAATGACAGCACCAGCGCCGTCAAGGACAGGGCCATCGCGCCGAACCCGAATGCAGATCCCGATGCCCACCGGGTGCACCAGAACACGCTGCTGACCAATTTCGACTTCCTGGGCACCGCGGACAACGATCGCATCAGGACCAAGTTCAAGCTGGCGTTCACCCACGAGCGCCAATTCGATACGGGCAATGACAAGTATGGCGTCTCGACCGCGCAAGTCGATTACACGCTGAAGGAAGCCGACGTGACCTTGCGCGTCGGACGGCAATCCCGCAACACCGGCGGCGTGATCGGCCGTTTCGACGGCGCGGTGCTGAGTTGGCAGAAGAGCCCCGGGCTGCGCTTGAACGTGCTCGCGGGCTCGCCGAACTGGAGCCGTTTCGACGCACCGTTCAAGGATGGCAAGACGCTCTATGGGGCAAGCATCGATTTCGGCAAGATTCTCGGCGGGCTCGAGACCACCGTCTACCTGATCACGCAATACGACCGCAACATCATCGACCGCCAGGCCATCGGCGCGGAATTCCGCTATTTCGACACCAACAAGTCGCTGCTCGGCCTGATCGACTACGACACGCATTTCCGCGCGCTCAATGCCGCCGTGTTCTCGGGAACGTATACGTTCGAGGACAAGTCGGTCATCAACGCCTCGTTCGATTACCGAAGAGTTCCATTTCTCTCGACCTGGAATGCGTTGCAGGGGCAGCCGTTCCTCACGCTCTACGACATGATGAAGTTCAATACCGCAGGCGAGATCAGGCAGCTCGCGATCGACCGCACGCCGACATTCCAGTCGGCGATGGTGAGCTATTCGCGGCCCCTGAACGAGACCTGGCAGGTCGCCGCCGATGCCACGGTGACCAATCTGACCGGCACGCTGCCGTCCGGCGGCGTCGACGGCACGCCGGCGAGCGGTCTCGAATATTATCTGTCGGCCCAGTTGACCGGGAACAGCATCATCAAGCCGGGCGATCTGTTCATGGGCGCGCTACGCTACGCGAGCCTGGCGGACTCGAAGTTCTATGTGCTGGATCTTGCCTCGCGCTACCCGATCACGCCCGATCTCGCCATCAGCCCGCGGCTGCGGATGGGCTACAGGTCCGGCACCCGGACCGACTTGAAGGAGTACACGATCCTGCCGTCGTTGCTGGTCAGCTATCTCTGGTCGAAGGAGATCAGCTTGGAAACAGAGATTGGCTACCGGTTCGTCGACAGCACGCTGGCCAACGTCAAGACGACGACAAAGGACCTGTTCGCGACGGTCACGTTGCGGCGCGATTTCAACGCCGACGGTGTCACGAAGTGCAACGCCTCGATCGTCAGCTGCGCCTGGGCCAGGCCTGCAGCGTTGCAAGGCGGCCAGGGCGCGGGCTCGGGCGATATGCCGCTGCGGTCGCGCGCGTCGATCCTGCCGTCCTATATGCTGGAGACCGGAGTGCGCTACTGGTTCAGCTCGGGGCAGAATCGCTACCGCTATTTCGCCGATCAGGCAGCGACGCTTCAGGTCTCCCGGCTCGCTTATGGCGGCATGACCGGGCACAGCGGCGAGATGTTCTTCAGGGTCGATGCGCTCGACGGCCCGTTCACCAACATGTTTCTGAAGGGCTATTTCGGGGCGGGCAAGATCAGCTCGGGCACTCTCGTCGACGAGGACTTTGCTCCTTTCGTCAATCCGTCATCCAAGACCGTCAGCAGCGTGGGCGGGCGGCTGCAATACGCAAATCTCGATGTCGGTTTCAACCTGCTGGAGACGGAGCGTTTCCGGCTTGGTGCCTTCGTCGGCTATCAATATTGGACAGAAACGGTCGACGCGCGGGGCTGCACCCAGGTGGGTGGCAATCCGACGATCTGCAGTCCGGCTCTTGGGGCAGGCGTCAAGGTGGTGACCGAGCAGGATCGCTGGCATAGCGGACGGGCCGGTGTCTCACTCGACACGCGGCTGTCGGACCGGCTGAGCTGGCAGGCGGAGGCCGCTTATGTCTGGACTTCGCAGAATGCGATCGACACGCACTATTTCACGTTCGGGCGCGATCCTGCCTCAGGACAAGGATCCGGATTCCAGGCCGAGACCGTGCTGAACTACCAGTTGACCGACAATTTCCGCATCGGCATCGGCGGACGCTGGTGGCATCTCAGCACCAATGCGGTCGATTCGTTCAATCAGGTCCTGAGATACACGACGGAGCGCTATGGCGTCTTCCTGCAGGGCTCCTACCAGTTCAATCGGGCAAAATAGTCGGCAGGAGTCGTCCAATCATGAACTACCAGATGCGGCCGTTGAGCCTCCTCCCCGAATATGACGCGATGTTCCGCGGTGCGTTGGATCGACTGCATCAGGAACGGCGCTATCGTGTCTTTGCGGATCTTGAACGCCAGGCGGGGCGCTATCCCTATGCGATCTGGCATTCGGGGGAGGGCAAGCGTGAGGTCGTAATCTGGTGCTCGAACGATTATCTGGGCATGAGCCAGCACCCGAAGGTCATGGGAGCCATGATCGATGCCGTATCGCGCATGGGCACAGGAGCCGGGGGCACCCGTAATATCGCGGGAACGAACCATCCGCTCGTCGCGCTCGAGCAGGAGCTGGCCGATCTCCACGGCAAGGAAGCCGCGCTGGTGTTTACCTCCGGCTACGTTTCCAACGAGGCGGGGATATCGACGATCGCCAAGCTGCTGCCTGGGTGTTTGCTGCTTTCCGACGCGTTGAATCACAACTCCATGATCGAGGGGGTACGCAAGGCCGGTGCTGAGAAGCAGATCTGGCAGCACAATGATCCTGAGCATCTCGAACGGCTGCTGCGGGCGGCAGATCCCGAAAGGCCAAAGCTCATCGTATGCGAGAGCCTCTACTCGATGGACGGCGATATCGCGCCTCTGCATCGAATTTGCGACTTGGCCGAGCGCTACGGCGCACTGACCTATGTCGACGAGGTGCATGCGGTCGGGATGTATGGCCCGCGCGGCGGCGGCATAGCTGAGCGCGACGGGGTCATGGAAAGGATCGACATTGTTGAGGGCACGCTCGCAAAGGCCTATGGCTGTCTCGGCGGCTATCTTGCGGCTGGGACGAACCTGATCGATGCGGTGCGCTCCTACGCCCCCGGTTTCATCTTCACGACGGCATTGCCGCCTCCGGTCTGTGCAGCCGCGACCGCTGCAATCCGGCATCTGAAAGCCTCGACAGCGGAGCGCGTCCGGCATCAGGATCGTGCAGCGCGGCTGAAGTCCGTCCTGACGGCAGCAGACCTGCCGGTGATGCCGAGCGAGAGCCATATCGTGCCGGTGCATGTCGGCGATCCCGAGAAGTGCAGGGCGGCTTCGGACCTGCTGATGTCGGAGCATGGCATCTATATCCAGCCGATCAATTACCCCACTGTCCCGCGAGGAATGGAACGCCTGCGTCTTACACCTACGCCCTATCACGACGACGCGCTCATGGACCAACTGGTCCATGCGATGATGAAGGTGTGGGACAAACTCCATCTCTGTTACCGCCGGGAGAGAGGCTTCACACGTGGGCATGAAGCGCCATAGCGCTGCCGGCGAAAGATTGGATCAGAAATCGGCACGTCCGGCCGGTGTGCGGAAAGGCGGTCGTGCTTCAGCTACTGAACGAACGCAGGTGTTCTCCCGCTCCGAGCGCACCATCCAGCCTCTCCTCCTTTCCAGTCTGTTTCCGGTTGTTTGCGGATGGCCGTGTCCGGCGACGAGTCCGAGCTGTCCGACGGCCCATGCCAGGCATCCGGCCGGATCAGCGCCAGGCCCGATTCCGGATCGTGAAACTTGCGCAGATGCGCCGGCGTTTCGGTGATGATGATCTCGAGGTCGGCCGGATGGCCCGACCTCGTATAGGCGTAGCCACCGAAGAAGTCCTCGCCCTTGCCCTGCACGCCGATTTGATCATGCCCGCGATGGTTGCGCTGAGTTTAACTTCCACGAAGCGTGTCATCGGATCGTTGTCTTCCGCGCTCTTATATTAGGGAATGCAGGCAGAATCGGAGCGGTCCTTACCACAGCCGGAGATAGAATTGCGACTGTCAGCCTGAATGAGAATCAATTACGCTGAAATCGTAACCGGGACGAATTGCAGCAATGAACCGTCGCGAGCGCCGAGCTTCGCCCACCAAAGTGAAGCTCCAACCTGCCAAGCCCGATGGTGCCGCGAACTTCTATGACGCTGCCTTGCGTGACGTCGCCAATGGCCGACATGCGGACGCCGAGCGGTGTTGTCATATGGCGCTTGCGATCGATGGAGGGCATGCGCCGACCCTCAACTTGCTAGGGATCCTTGCACTGCAGGCACAGCAGTATGAAGCTGCACTGCGGTGGGTATCCCGCGCGATCCAGCAGGATGTTCAGCCGCAGTACTTCCTGAGTCTTGGCACGGTGCTACAGGTCCAGGGACGCTCGGATGAGGTGATGAAGGTCGTCGAGAAGGCGAGGGCGCTCGGTCTCGAAAGCGCCGATCTGTGGATGCTGAGGGGCAATGCCCTTGTCAGCCTGCAGCAGCTCGCCGACGCTGTGTTGAGCTTCCAACGTGTGCTGGAACTGAATGCGAGGCATTGGGACGCGGCAAACCAGTGCGGCATCGCGCTTCAACGGTTGGGGCGGATCGACGAAGCGCTCGCCTATCTCGATCTGAGCGACGCCTTGCGGCCCAACCATGTACCGACGTTGTTGATGCGTGGTGCACTTCTGAATGGCCTGAAGCGCTTCGACGAGGCCCTTGCCATCTGTCGGCGAGCCCACGAGATCGAGCCTGGCAACTCTGACATCTGCGTCAAGACGGGCATTGTCCTGCGGACGATGCGCCGAGACGAAGAAGCGCTGCAATGGTTCGAGCGGGCGCTGGCTTTGCAACCTGGCTCCAGGGATGCTCTGCACGACAAGGCCTCTGTGCTGACGAAGCTGCGTCGATTCGACGAAGCGTTCGAGGTCTACAGGCAGTTGAAGCGTGCCGACCCGAGAGACACGCTGGCCGATCTTGGGACGGCTCATTTGAACCTGTTGCTGGGGGATCTCGACGCGGGCTGGTCTGGTCGGGAGGCCCGTTGGAGCCTGCCGAGCTCTTATCCGCGCTTCCAGCAACCCATGTGGCTGGGCCAGGACGGCATCGCTGGAAAAACCATTGTCATCGCAGCCGACGAAGGACTGGGCGATACGATCCAGTTTGTCCGTTACGTGCCGATGGTCCTGGCGCTAGGCGCCTGCGTCATCCTCGCCGTTCAAAAGCCGTTGCTACCTCTGTTGTCGAATGTGCCGGGCATTTCGCAGTGCATTCCGGTCTCGGAGGCCGCCGACCTTGCGGGAGTGGATATCCATTGTCCGATCATGAGCCTGCCGTTTGCCTTTCGGACGACACTGGCCGCGATTCCAGCGCCGGTGTCGTATTTGCCGGCGCCTGATCCGGATCGGATTCAAATCTGGCAAGAGCGCCTTGGTGCGCCTGAGAAATTGCGTGTCGGCCTGGTCTGGTCAGGCAACCCCAATCATCTCGACGACCACAATCGCTCCATCCCATTGCGCATGTTTTCCCGCCTGCTCGGCGAGGACGCGGCGTTCATCAGCCTGCAGAAAGAGCCGAAGGCCGAAGACAAAGCCGTGCTCCAGGAGACGAGCCGGATTGTGGACCTGACGGGTCAACTTGCCGATTTCGCGGACACGGCCGCGCTGATCTCATGTCTGGATCTCGTGATCACCGTCGATACCAGTGTCGCTCATCTCGCCGGCGCGCTCGGCCGTCCCACCTGGACGCTTCTGTCGTATACGCCGGACTATCGCTGGCTGCTCGATCGTGACGATAGCGTCTGGTACCCGAGCATGCGTCTGTTCCGTCAGCGCGAAGGGCGCGACTGGGGCGAAGTCATTGATCGGGTCGGAGATGCTCTTCACAAGCTGATTGTGGCGAGGGCGCCGTCCCTGCCGGTGTCGAGCGAGGAGATCGCGTGATCTGCCGCCGTTTCACTTCGACGACTGGCGGCTTGCCGTCAGCTGCTGTCGGTAACGTTCGGCGTCCCAGTTGAGCAGCAACTGCTCGTGCTGAGACGAGAGATAGCCGATATCGGCCGATAACGGCAGGCGGCTGGTCACGAGCGCGAGGCAGCTCAGCATGGCCTCGGCGCCCGGGCTGGCGTCGCTGCGGATGATGGCGCCGAGACCCGGCGCGAGGACCGCGACGGGCGCGGGCAGGCGGCTCGCGTCCGCCCGTGCGAGCAGCGTGGCGAGGCCGCCGGCGCTCTCGATCGTCGGCAGGCCCGGGCCGAGAAACACGACGTGGTCCGGATACAATGAGCCGCCGGTTGCGATGGCGCGGTTGAACGGATCGGTGGCGATGCCGTGGCTACCAGCGTCGTGCGGCAGGCGATAGTCGGCGCCGGCGCACAGGCGGCGCAAGGCCGCGGCGTCGGCGGCGGGCGCCGAGCGCACCGGCAGCGCCAGCCGGCGCTCGACGTCATGGACCAGCGCCTCAGCCTGATCGCAGGTGTCGGCGCCGACGACGAGGCCGTGATTGCCGAGGATCAGCACGTCGATGCGCTCGCGCGCGACGATTGCACTCACCGCGCGCGCCAGCGGCAGCCCGGGATGAAAGTAGTCGAGATCGCGCCAGGAGAGCCCGACCAGTCGCGCCGAAAATTCATCGCGTGCGTCGCGCCGTGCCGCCCAGGCGATGGTGTTGACGGCATGCACGTGCAGCACGACCCGGTGCGGCAGCAGCGCATGCAGCGCGGTCTCGATCGAGGCGCGTAGCGGGCCGGGGGCTGCCAGCGGAATGCGCTCGTCATCAGCGGCGAGCGCGTCGCGCGCTGCAGGCAGCAGAACAGGCACGAAGATGTCCTTCGCGTCGGCGTCGGCAAGCCAGGTGCCGGACGCCTTCACCCACAGCACATCATCCTGCTTGAGCGAGGAGTTGCCGCCGGCGCCTTGAACCAGCTCCACGTTGCGGCCGACCCGCGCCGACATCCGGCGCAAGTCATCAAGCTCGGCAGGCTCGCGCATCTCGCGTCTCCTTCTCACCACACCAGGTGCTGCATCGTCCAATTCGGCATGCGGCCTGGCGAAGCCGCGAGCTTGCGCGTCGCGGCAGCCAGGTCGGGCGCACCGGCCAGCGTCGTGCGATGCACGCCATCGCCGAGCAGCAGGCTCTGCAGGCCTGCGGCGCGGGCGCCGGCGACGTCATGGTCGAGCGAGTCGCCGATCATCAGCACGCGATGCGGATGCGGATGGCCGAGCTGCTCCAGCGCAGCCGCGAAGATCGGCGCATGCGGCTTGCCGACGAAGCTCACCGGGCCGCCGAGCCACTCATAGGCGCGCGCCAGCGTGCCGGGCGCAGGCACGAGGCCGCTCGCGCCGAACATCATCAGGTCGGGATTGGCGCAGATCATCGGCACGCCTCGCGCCGCCGCTCCGGTGAATTGATCGCGCCAGAGGTCCGGCTCGGCGAGGTCGTCATCAAGGCCGCCGAGCAGGATGAAATCGGCGTCGTGCATATCCGTCACGATGACGAGATCCAGCCCGTCGATCAACGAGCGGTCGCCGCCCCTGGTGATCAGGAAGCAGGCATTGCCACAATCGGTGAAGGGCGCGCGGGTGCGGTCGCGCAGGCCGGTCCAGGTCACCTCGCCCGAGGTGAGAATGCCGTCATAGGTCGAGCGCGGCAGGCCGAGCCGGGCGAGGCGCTCGGCATTGGCGCTCGCGCGCTTGCCGGAGTTCGACAGCACCAGGATATGCTTGCCGGCCTCGCGCAGCCGCAGGACGCAGTCATGCGCAGCGGTAAGCACCGTCCTTCCGTCATGCAACGTGCCCCATTGGTCGAGCAGCACGTGATCGAACCGGTCGGCGATGGCGGACAGGCCGCTGATCTCGCACGCCGCCGCCGTCATCGCGGCGGTCCCTGCAGCGCCAGCAGCGCCGTGCCGTAGCTCGCTTCGGTCTGCGCGGCGACGCTGACGGGCACGCCGACGATGCGCCGGCGGATATCGGTCCAGGCATCGTTTCGGACCCCGCCGCCGATGCTGATCACCCGCCGCAGAGCCGGCGCGCCGAGCGCGTGAAGACGCCGATAGGCCAGCGCTTCCACGCCAGCAATTCCTTCGAGCAGCGCCTGGAAGAAGCGATGATCCTCGACCGGCCGTGGCGTGATCCGCGGCGCCAGCGCGGGATCTGCGATCGGAAAGCGTTCGCCGGGTTTTTGCAGCGGATAGTAGTCGAGCCCGGTGGGCTCGTCCGGGCGCAGTAGCGGTGTCATGCGATCCATGGCGTCGGTGGTGAAATGCGCAAGCAGCGCGGCGCCGCCGGAATTCGATGCGCCACCGGCGAGCCATTTGTCGCCGAGGCGGTGCGAGTACACGCCCTGATCGGCGGCGAAAATCGGCTGCGTCGCGACCAGCTTCACCACCAGCGTGGTGCCGAGCGAGGTCACCGCATCGCCCGGCGTATCGGCGCCGGTGGCGATGAAGGCGGCGACGCCGTCGGTCGTGCCGGCGACGATGCGCGTCGATGGGGACAGACCGAGCGACCGCGCGATGGCTGGATCGATGTCGGCGAATGGCGTGCCCGGCACCAGAATGCTGGGCAGCACGTCGCGTGGAACGCCGAGCTGATCGATCCACTGCGGCCATTCGCGCCTGACAGGGTCATAGCCGAGCTTCAGGGCGTTGTTCTCATCGCTGACGCCGTGACGGCCGGCGAGGCGTCCGGCGATCCAGTCGGCCTGGTGCACGGCATGCCGCGCGCCGCTCGTGGAGGCGAGCAGATGCAGCAGCTTGGCGAGCGGGCTGCTCGTGCCATGCGCACCGCTCTCGGGCGGTGCGACGGCTGCGATGCGCCTGGCCTCGTCGACGGCGCGGGCATCATTGTACATCAGGCCGAGCGAGCGGGGCCGCCCGTCGGCGTCGATCAGCAGCAAGGTGCCGGAGGTGCCGTCGACCGCGATGTGCGCGACGGCGCCGAGATCGACGATCCTGCCGAGCTTGTCGAGCGCCGCGACCGTCGCCTGCCACCACAGCTCGGGATCCTGGTCGATGGCGTTGCCGTCCTGACGCGGCACGACCAGCGGAACGGCGGCTGCGCCCTTGATCTCGCCGCTGATATCGACGGCGCAGGCGCGCACACCGCTCGTGCCCACGTCGATGCCGACAAACAACTCCGTCATGCGACCTCATCCCGTTGTGCGCCGGCGAGCATGCCTGTGCTCGCCCGGCGCGTCGTCCCTGACGCGCTGCAGCACGTTTGGGGGATTGACGGCCGGATCGGCGTCGGCAATTTTTTGCAAGGAGTGAAGAATTTTGCAAGCAGGCATTCGGCGTGACGACAGCTTCCGACAGGGCGCCCATGGTGGACGGCGAGGCCTCGCTCGCAACGCGCGCCGCGTGGCTGTATTTCGCGGCCGGGCTGACGCAGTCGGAGGTCGCCGACCGGCTCAACATCCAGAGCACCAAGGCGCATCGCCTGATCGCGCGCGCCAGCCGCGAGGGCATGATCCGCGTCTTCGTCGAGGGCCCCGTCGCCGAATGCGTCGCGCTGGAGAACGCGCTGGCCGAGCGCTACGGGCTCGCCTTCTGCCGCGTCGCGCCGGATCTCGGCGAGGGCGATCTGCCGCTGAAGGCGCTGGCGCTGGAGGGCGCCAGCTTCCTGCGCCAGGTGCTGGAGCGCGGCGACGACAAGATCATCGGTGTCGGCCATGGCCGCACGCTTGCGGCGGTGGTGGCGCAGCTGCCGCAGACCCCGGCGCGCGACGTGCAGTTCGTGTCTTTGCTCGGCGGCCTCACGCGCAAATTCGCCGCCAACCCGTTCGACGTGATCCATCGTCTCGCCGAGCGCACTGGTGCCGAAGCCTATCTGCTGCCGGTGCCCGTGTTCGCCAATTCGGTCGCGGACCGCCGCGTGCTGATGCAGCAGTTCGGCATTGCCGACGTGTTCGCGCTGGCGCAGCGGGCGTCGCTGCTGTTCGTCGGCATCGGCCAGATCCATGCCGACGGCTTCCTGGTGTCGAGCGGCATGATCAAGCCGGACGAGGTCGTCGAGCTGAAGCGCGCCGGCGCCTGCGCCGACCTGCTCGGGCATTTCTTCAACGCCCAGGGCGAGCTGCTCGATCTCGATCTTTCGGCGCGCGCCACCTCGATGGCCGCTGCCGATCTGAAGAAACACCGCATCGTCGCCATCGGCGGCGGCGAGGCAAAGATCACGGCCCTGCGCGCGGTGCTGCGCAGCGGCTTCCTGAACGGTCTCATCATCGATGAGGTAACCGCTCAGGCACTCGCTACCGACAAGCCGGAGAAAACATCCGGCCACGCCAAGAACAAGAGTCGGAAGGGCAGGTAACGCGAACACGTCTCTACAAAAAACAAAGGGAGGGTTGAATGTACGATCGTGAGAAGAATCTCTTTGCGTCCTATGCCGGCAAGCGCATCAGCCGGCGTGATCTGCTCGACGGCGCTGCCAAGCTCGGCATCGCCGGTGTCGCCGCCAATGCCGCCTTTGCCTCGGCGATGTCGAGGGCGATGGCCGCGGATTTCAACTGGAAGGCCCATAGCGGCAAGACCGTCAAGCTGCTCCTCAACAAGCATCCCTATGTCGATGCGATGATCGGCGACATCGAGGCGTTCAAGAGCCTGACCGGCATGAACGTCAGCTACGACATCTTCCCGGAGGACGTCTATTTCGACAAGGTGACGGCGGCGCTGTCGTCGAAATCCGATCAATACGACGCCTTCATGACCGGCGCCTACATGACCTGGACCTATGGTCCGGCCGGCTGGATCGAGGACCTCAACACCTACATCAAGGATCCCGCCAAGACCAATCCGGCGTTCGCCTGGGACGACGTGCTGCCCGGCCTGCGCTCCTCGACCGCCTGGGACGGCGTGGCCGGCTCCGAGCTCGGCTCGGGCAAGGCCAAGCAATGGTGCATCCCGTGGGGCTACGAGCTCAACAACATCACCTATAACCGCAACATCTTCGACAAGGTCGGCGTCAAGCCGCCGAAGAACCTCGACGATATGCTCGACGTCGCCGCCAAGATCACCAAGGACGCCGGTGGTCCCTATGGCGTCGGCGTGCGCGGCTCGCGCTCCTGGGCCACCATCCATCCCGGCTTTCTGTCGGCCTACGCGAATTTCGGCCAGAAGGACTTCGTGATGGAGGGCGGCAAGCTCAAGGCCGCGATGAACACCAAGGCGTCGAAGGATTTCCACGAGAAGTGGGTCAAGATGATCCAGGGCTCGGGTCCGAAGAACTGGTCGACCTACACCTGGTACCAGGTCGGCACCGATCTCGGCGCCGGCGCTTCCGGCATGATCTTCGACGCCGACATTCTCGGCTACTTCATGAACGGCGGCGAGAACAAGGAGCGTGGCAATCTCGGCTACGCGCCATTCGCGGCCAATCCGGCCGCCAAGGCGCCGACGCCGAACGTCTGGATCTGGTCGCTGGCGATGTCGAGCTTCTCCAAGCAGAAGGATGCGGCGTGGACCTTCATGCAGTGGGCGGCTTCCGTCGAGCACGACCTGTTCGGCGCCCGCAAGATGGACTTCGTCAATCCAGTCCGCACCTCGGTGTGGAAGGACAGCGAGTTCCGCGATCGGATCGCCAAGTCCTATCCTGGCTATCTCGAGCAGCATGACCTCTCGGCGCCCGGTGCGAAGATCTACTTCACAGCGCAGCCGCTGTTCTTCGATCTCACGACGGAGTGGGCGGCCTCGCTGCAGAAGATGGTGGCCAAGGAGATCAGCGTCGACGAGGGCCTCGACAAGCTTGCCGAGAGCATCAACCGTCAGTTGAAGCAGGCCGGCCTTGGCTGAGGCCGGGCGACGCTCGTTCCATGACCACCCGCCGGTCCGGCCGCTCCCCCACGGGCGTCCGGACCGGCCCATCCCCGCGCTGATGCGATCACGCTTGTCATGAGCATGGCTGAACTTATCGAGACCCAAGCAGTGCCGCGCCGCACGAAACGCTGGCGCGGGCGATTGCTGCCATACCTGTTGAGCCTGCCGGCCCTGCTGGTCTGCATCGCCATCCTGGTGCCGTTCGTCACCGCGGCCGTCTATTCTCTGCAGCGCTACCGGCTCAATCTGCCATATCTGCGCGGCTTCATCGGCATCGACAACTACATCGATTTCCTGTCCGATCCGGCGTTCTGGAACACGCTGCGGATCTCGCTCGTCTACACCGCGGTAACAGTCGTCGCCGAGCTGCTGCTCGGCCTGGGCATCGCGCTGCTGCTGCTGCGGCCGACGCGCTTCCACAACGCGGTCTCGATCGTGCTGCTGCTACCGCTGATGACGGCGCCGGCGATCGCCGCCTTGATGTGGAAGCTGATGACCAATCCGAGCTTCGGCATCCTGTCCTATCTGGTCGGCCTGTTCGGCGCACATGACTTCAAATGGGCCTCCGATCCGTCGACCGCGCTGTTCACGGTCGTCCTGGTCGACGTCTGGGTCTACACGCCCTTCATCATGATCCTGCTCTTGGCCGGTCTGCGCTCGCTGCCGCGTCAGCCGTTTGAGGCGGCCGCACTCGACGGTGTGCCGGCGAGTTTCGTGTTCTTCCGCATCACCCTGCCGATGCTCGCGCCCTACATCATCACCGCCTCGCTGTTCCGGCTGCTCGATTCGATCCAGCAGTTCGACATCGTCTATGCGATGACGCAAGGCGGCCCCGGCGACCGGCTGATGGTGTTCCAGGTCCAGGCCTATCTCGAGTTCTTCCAGTACACCAATGTCGGACGCTCGGCGGCGCTGCTGATGATCCTGTGGCTGATCACCAACATCCTCTCGAACATCTTCATCAAGAACTGGCTGCGGCTGCGCGCACGCGCCCACGGTCACGCCTGAGGGAGGGACGTCATGGATCACTCCAGCCTGGCTGGACGAATCTTTCGCGGCATTGCGCTCGCGCTGGTGCTCGTGTTCTTCATGTTTCCGATTGTCTGGATCCTCCTGATGTCGTTCCAGACCAACGAGCAGATCCTGCGGATCCCGCCGCGCATCCTGTTCGAGCCGACATTCGCCAATTACGAGGCGCTGATCTCGGGCCAGCTCCGCACCGCGGCCGGCAATCTGCAGATCTCGTTCATGCGCAACCTGATGAACAGCTTCGTGCTGTCGAGCGCCTCGGTGATCCTGGCCTTGCTGCTCGGCGTGCCCGCGGCCTATGCGTTCGCGCGCTTCAAGTTCAGGCTCGGCGAGACCATTGCGTTCACGCTTCTCTCGTTCCGCTTTGCGCCCCCGCTGCTGGTGCTGCTGCCGCTGTCGCTGTACTACCAGCAGCTCGGCCTGAACGACACGTATTTCGGCATCGTCTGGGTCTACCAGCTGATCGCGCTGCCGTTGATCCTGTGGATCGTGCGCGGCTATTTCGAGGACATCAGCCCGGATATCGAGCATGCCTACCGGCTCGCCGGCCATTCCTGGCGCGAGGCGTTCACACGCATCGCGGTGCCGCTGGCAGGGCCGGGGATCGCAGCGGCGGGGCTGTTGTCCTTCATTTTCTGCTGGAACAATTTCGTCTTCGCGCTGATCCTGGCCTCGGCCGACAAGCAGCCGGTGACGGTGGGCGCGCTCGCCTTCGTGACGGCGTCCGGCATCCAGTACGGCCAGATCGCCGCCGCGATCGTGCTGTCGGTTACGCCGACATTGCTGCTGGCGCTCTACGCGCAGCGTTATCTCGTCGAAGGACTGTCGCTCGGTGCGGTCAAGGGTTGAGGATACATGGCGCGTCTCGAACTGAAAGCCGTCGACAAGACCTTTGGCGCCGCCTGCTGCGCGAAAGGCGTGTCGCTGACGGTCGAGCCCGGCGAGATCGTCGCAGTGTTCGGTCCGTCCGGCAGCGGCAAGACCGTGCTGCTGCGCATGATCGCCGGCATGTTCGAGCCTGACGATGGCGACATCCTGGTCGGCGGGCGCTCGATCGTCGATGCCCCGCCGGAGCAGCGCGGCATCGGCATGGCCTTCCAGAATTTTGCGCTGTTTCCGCATATGAGCGCGCGCGACAATATCGCCAGCGGCCTGCGCGCGACGGGGGCGGCCGACACCGCCGCGAAAGTGACGGCGATGAGCCGGCTGTTGAAGATCGAGCACGTGCTCGGCCACAAGCCTCGTGAACTGTCCAACGGCCAGAAGCAGCGCACCGCGCTGGCGCGCGCGCTGATCGGCAACCCTGAGGTGCTGCTGCTCGACGATCCCCTGCGCAACGTCGACGCCAAGCTGCGTTACGAGATGCGCCTCGAGCTGCCGAGCCTGCTGCGCCGCAGCTCGGCGGCGGTGCTCTATGTCACGCAGGACTATCGCGAGGCGATGGCAATCGCCGATCGCATCGCGGTGCTGATCAACGGCCGTCTGGTGCAGGTGGCGCGTCCCGAGGAAATCTACGCGCGGCCTGCCTCGGTCGCGGTGGCGCGGCTGTTCGGCGATCCCAGCATCAATCTTGTCGAGGTCACGCCGGTGGCGGAGCAGGGCCGGCTGACCGCATCTGTCGCCGGGACGCTGATCCGGCTCGATGCGGACGGCTTGCCGACCAATATGCGCGAGCGCTGCTGGCTTGGCGTCCGGCCGGACGATGTCGTGGTGACGCGTGATGGCGGCGAGGGTGCGATCCCGGCGCGGATCGTCGCGGTCACGCCGATCCACGAGCGCGCCGTGGTGCTGCTGCGCTTCGCCGACGGATCCGAGTGGCTGGCTGCGCTGGCGCCCGAGGCGCTGGAGGCAGATGCGGACGAGGACGTGTTCGTGCGGTTCGCGCCCGATGCGGCGCTGTTGTTCGACCACGCGACGGGAGACCGCATTGGCCTCTCGCCGCGGCGGCAGGCGGCGTGAGGACCTGGCATGGGCATGCTCGAAATCCGCAACGTCGACAAGGTCTATCACAGCCGGGGCAAGCCGCCGGTCCATGCCGTGCGCGCGCTCGATATGGAGGTGAAAGCAGGCGAGATCGTTGCGCTGCTCGGCTCTTCCGGCTGCGGCAAGACCTCGACTTTGCGCATGATCGCCGGGTTCGAGAGCGTCAGCTCGGGTTCGATCGCGCTGGCGCAGCGGCCGATCCATGATCTGGCGCCGGCGAAGCGCAAGGTGGCGATGGCGTTCGAAGGCTATTCGCTGTATCCGCCGCTCACGGTGCGCGAGAACATCGGCTTCGCGCTGAAGGCGCAGCAGCTGTCGCGCGCCCAGATCGCGCATCGGGTCGATAGCATCGCCCGCCTGGTCGAGATCGAGGATATCCTCGACAGCCATCCGCGCGCGCTTTCCGGCGGCCAGCAGCAGCGCGTCTCGCTGGCGCGCGCGTTGGTGCGCGACGCCGACCTCTATCTGCTGGACGAGCCGATGGGGCAGCTGGAGCCGCAGCTCCGCGCCGTGCTGCGCGGCCGCATCAAGGGCCTGCTCGCCGAACGTGGCATGACGGCGATCTTCGTCACCCATGACCAGACCGAGGCGAGCGCGCTCGCCGATCGCATCGCTGTCATGGAAGACGGCGTGCTGCAGCAGTTCGCGAGCGAGCGCGAGCTGAAGAACCGCCCGGCCAATCAGTTCGTCGCGAGCTTCATCGGCGAGCCGCCGATGAACCTGCTGGAGACCGCGGTGACACAGGAGGAAGGCGGCTTCCGTCTGTCCGTGGGCTCCGATGTTGCCTTTCACATTCCCGGGCAGACGTTGGACGTGACGGGACAACAGGCGCTGGTGCAGGCCGATCGGATCAAAGTCGGCATCCGGCCGCAGCGGATCGCGATCGGCAGCGGTGAAACGCGGCTGCGCGTCGTCTCCAACCAGTGGCTCGGCGATCAGTCGCACATTGCGGGCGAGTGCGCCGGTCATCTGCTGGTCGCCGTGACGTCGAGCAGGGTCGTGGCGCGGCCGGGCGACGTCGTGCCATGCGCGCTGGAGTCACGCCATCTCCACGTTTTCGACGCCGACGGAGTCTGCGTCCGCCACGCGGAGGCGCGTTGAATATGACCTCCGGAGCGATTCGCGACGTGATCATCGGCATCGACGCCGGGACGTCGGTGATCAAGGCGGTGGCCTTTTCGCGGGATGGCCGCCAGCTCGGGGATTTCGCGATTCCCAACAGCTACACCACCTTGCCGGGCGGCCGAGTCGAGCAGGACATGGAGCGGACCTGGACCGACACCGTTGCGGCCTTGCGCGGCCTCAGCGGCGCGCTGCCGAATCTGGCTCACCGGGTCGCCGCGATCGCCGTGACGGGGCAGGGCGATGGCACCTGGCTGATCGATGCGGATGGCCATCCCGTCGCTCCCGCGCTGCTGTGGCTCGACTCGCGTGCGGCAGGTTTCGTTGAAGCCTTCCGCGGCGGCGAGCGCAATGTCGCGCACTATCAGCGCACCGGATCGGGGCTCAACGCTTGCCAGCAGGGGGCGCAACTGGCCTGGCTGCAGGCCCACGACGAAGAGTTGCTGGGACGCGCGGGCACGGCGTTCCACTGCAAGGACTGGCTCTACTTCAAGCTGACCGGCGAGCGGGTCACAGATCCCTCCGAGGCGACGTTCTCCTGCGGTGATTTTCGCAAGCGCGGCTTCGACGGCGATGCCGCGCGTCTCATCGGCATCGCCGATGCCGCGCGCCTGTTTCCAGATGTCGTCGATGGTGTCGCGACGACGCATGGCTTGACGGCAACGGCTGCGGCCGAGACGGGCTTGCCCGAGGGCGTGCCGGTGTCGCTCGGCTATGTCGACGTGATCTGCAATGCGCTCGGCGGTGGGCTGTATGACCCCACGCCGGAGGTCGGCTGCACCATCATCGGCTCGACCGGCATGCACATGCGGCTGGTGAACGGCGCCGATGCAGTCAGGCTGAATGCCGAGGCGACCGGTTATACGATGCCGTTCCCGGTGCCGGGCCACTATGCGCAGATGCAGTCGACCATGGCCGCGACCTTGAACATCGACTGGCTGCTCGATGTCGCGCGCGGGGTGCTCGCCATGGAAGGCATCGCGCGGTCGCGCAACGATCTGATCCGGCGGCTGGACGAGCGCGTGCTTGCGGCGAAATCGGGCGAGCTGCTGTATCATCCGTTCATTTCCGACGCCGGCGAACGCGGCCCCTTCGTGTCCCATGAAGCTTCTGCGCAACTGATCGGCCTGCGTATCGGTCACGGCTACTGGGATCTGATGCGTGCCGTGATGGAGGGACTGGCCTTCGCTGCACGTGACTGCTACGCGGCGATGGGACCGCTGCCGACGGAAATTCGCCTGACGGGGGGCGCGGCGCGCAGCCGCGCGCTCGGTGCCATTCTCGGCGCGGCACTCGGCAGCACAATTCGAGTCTGCCGTCGCGAGGAGGCCGGCGCGTCGGGGGCGGCGATGATCGCCGCGGTCGCGACCGGGCTCTACTCGGACATGATGATCTGCGCGGAGGAGTGGGTGAGACCGTATCTGGATGAGCCGCAAGCGCCGGATGCGGCGCTGGCGGAACGCTATGCGCAGCTGTTCCCGGCCTATGTCGAGGCCCGCCTCGCGGCGCGGCCGGTCTGGAAGCAGCTCGCCGCACAACGCGCAGGTGCCGATCATGTCTAGCTCCATCGCCATCATCGGCGACCGCTTCATGCTGCCGTCGGTGTTCGCCGAGCGCATCACCGCCACCTGCGGTGATGGCATCGACATCCGCATGCTCGAGCAGCCCTGGCCGGACGAGCCGATGGAGCATGGCTATGCCGGCTCCAAGCTCGACGGGCTGAAGGAGTTCATGGGCGACCCCGAAGAACTGGCGGACTTCATCGGCGAGGCGTCCCTGCTGGTGACGCATCTGGCTCCGATCTCGCGGGCGATGCTGCAGCGGTTGCCGAGCCTGAAATTCATCGCCGTGTCGCGCGGCGGCCCCGTCAACGTCGACATGCAGGCCGCGCGCGATCACGGCGTGTTGGTCGTCAACACGCCCGGCCGCAACGCGAGCGCGGTGGCCGAATTCACCATCGGCGCGATGCTCGCCGAGACCCGGTTGATCCGTAGCGGCCACGAGTCGATGCGGGGCGGGCAATGGCGCGGCGATCTCTACCGCGCCGACCGCACGGGACGCGAACTCGGCGAAATGACGGTCGGCATCGTCGGCTATGGCGCGATCGGCACTCGTGTGGTCAAGCTCTTGAAGGCGTTCGGCTGCAAGATCCTGGTGACCGACCCCTACGTCCAGCTCAGCGCTGAGGACCGCAACGACGGCGTCGAGCACGTCGCGCTCGCCGACCTCTTGGCGCGCGCCGACGTCGTCAGCCTGCATGCCCGCGTGACGCCGGAAACCACCGGCTTCATCGATCGCGATGCGCTGGCCCGGATCAAGCCCGGCGCGATCCTGATCAACACGGCGCGCGGGCCGCTGGTCGACTATCGCGCGCTCCATGACGCGCTCAGCTCGCAGCGACTGGCCGGTGCGATGCTCGATACGTTCGCCGTCGAGCCGGCGCCGCCGGACTGGCCGCTGTTGCAGCTTCCCAACGTCACGCTGACGCCGCACATCGCCGGCGCGTCCGTGCGCACCGTCACCTTTGCCGCCGACCAGGCGGCCGAAGAGGTTCGCCGCTATCTCGCCGGCGAGCTGCCGCTCAATCCCTGCTGACGACGAAAGGTTTTCGACATGAATCGCGAGGAACGGCTGATCCGCGAGAACATCATCGCCAAATGCCGATGGATGAATGCGTCGGGCTTGAACCAAGGCACCTCGGGCAACATCTCCGCCCGCTACAAGGACCGCATGCTGATCACGCCGTCGGCGACACCTTACGACTCGATGAAGCCGGAGATGATCGCATCGATGCCGCTCGAGGGTGAATACGGATCTTGGGAAGGGCCGCTGAAGCCTTCGACGGAATGGCGCTTTCATCTCGACATCATGCGCGGCCGTCCGGATGTCGGTGGCGTCGTTCACACGCATTCCACCTATGCCACCGTGCTCGCCATCGCGCGCAAGCCGATACCGGCCTGTCACTACATGATGGCGGCGTTCGGCGGCACCGACATCCGCTGCGCCGGCTATGCGCGTTTCGGCACGGCCGAATTGTCCGAACTCGCGCTCGCGGCGCTCGAGGGACGCAACGGCTGCCTGCTCGCCAATCACGGCATGATCGCGGTCGGCGCCAATCTCGACAAGGCGATGTGGCTCGCGGTCGAGCTCGAGACCATCGCCCGGCAATATTATCTGTCGCTCGCGCTGGGCCAGCCGCACATCCTGGGCGACGCCGAGATCGCCGAGACGTCGCAGGGGTTTTCGACCTACGGGCTGCAGGAGCCGAAGGCGAAAGCGGCAAAGCCGGCCAAGGCTGCGACGAAGGCGCGTGCTGCTGCGCGCAGCAAGCCAGAGAAGAAGCGCAGTAGCAAGCGATGAATGCGACGGTCTCACGCAGCGGAACCGATCACGGTCTGTTGGACCTCGCCGTGATCGGCGGCGGCATCAATGGCGCTGGTATCGCCCGTGATGCCGCCGGCCGCGGCCTGAAGGTGCTGTTGTGCGAGAAGGACGATTTCGCCGAGGGCACCTCGTCGCGATCGGGCAAGCTGATTCATGGCGGCTTGCGCTATCTGGAGTACTACGAATTCCGCCTGGTGCGCGAGGCCCTGATCGAGCGCGAGGTGCTGCTGGCCTCGGCGCCGCACATCATCTGGCCGATGCGCTTCGTGTTGCCGCACTCGCCGGAGCAGCGTCCCGCCTGGCTGGTGCGCGCCGGGCTGTTCCTCTACGACCATCTCGGCGGCCGCAAGCAGCTGCCAGCGAGCCGCAACGTCGATCTCGCGCATGAGCCGGAGGGCGCGCCGCTGCGCCCCGAATTCCGGCGCGGCTTCGAATATTCGGACTGCTGGGTCGACGATGCCAGGCTGGTGATCCTCAATCTCGTCGATGCCGCACGCAAGGGCGCGACGATCCTGCCGCGCACCCGCGCCGTGAGCGCACGGCGAGAGAATGGCGTCTGGCGGCTGGAGATGCGCTCCGAGAGCGGCGAGCTGCAGACCGTCAGCGCGCGGGCGCTGGTCAATGCCGCAGGTCCCTGGGTGCAGGACGTGGTGCAGGGCGTCGCCGGGCTCAACTCGGCGCACAATGTGCGGCTCGTGAAAGGCAGCCATCTCGTGGTGCCAAAATTCTGGAGCGGATCGCAGGCCTATCTGCTGCAGAACACAGATCGCCGCGTCATTTTCGTCAATCCTTATGAGACCGATCTGGCGCTGATCGGGACCACTGACATCGTGCATGACGGCCGCGCGGAAGACGTTGCGATCGACGGTGCCGAAGTCGACTATCTGCTCGCCGTGCTCGACCGCTATTTCCGGGCTGCGCCCGGCAAGGGGGATATCATTCACGCCTTCTCGGGCGTGCGGCCGCTCTATGACGACAACGCCGACAATCCGTCGGCGGTGACGCGCGACTACGCGTTCGAGGTACATGGTGCACCCGGGCAGCCGCCGCTGCTGTCGATCTTCGGCGGCAAGATCACGACGTTTCGCCGGCTTGCCGAGCAAGCGATGGAGCGCCTCGCGCCATGGTTTCCGCAACTGGCGTCGGCATGGACGGCGGGCGCGCGCCTTCCGGGCGGCGATCTCGGTGCGCCGTTCGATCAGTTCCTTGCTGATCTCGCCGGCGAGTATCCGGGATTGCCGCCGGCGGTGCTGGCACATTATGCGCGGCTCTACGGCACCCGGGCGCGCGACCTGCTCGGAGCATCCCGCAACGTCGGCGATCTCGGCCGCCATTTCGGTTCCTCCTTTTATGAGCGCGAGCTCGTTTTTCTGCGCGAGCAGGAGTGGGCCGTCACGGCCGCCGACGTCCTCGACCGGCGCACCAAGCATGGCTTGCATCTGAGCCGTGCCGAGCGCGAGGCGTTCGAGCATCAGCTCTGATCGCGTCTTGACGCCTCGAGCCCTTCCGCGACCGCCGCAGCGCTTGGCGGGTGCCGATGACACGCCCCGGCAAACCGTGCTATCGAGCGCCCGCGATATGGATCGCGACGCGCCTGGAGACGCGGAATTCGGCACAATCCGGACCTTTCGCCGATGCTTGACGCGCCGATCGATTCACAATCAAACCGCCCGACGACCTCCTGAATTCGACGCCATGCGGGACCAGATCAAAGCGAGAGCCGACCATCGGCGCGGTCCGCGGCAGGCAGGCATTGTCGACGCCTGGACCAGGGCCGCGTCCGGATCCTGGATGGACCGGCGCTGGACCCCCTGGATCATCGTGCTGAGCGGCCTCGTGCTGGCGCTGCTGTGTGATGCCTTCGTGGCGCACATGCTCTCCGTCAACTATCGGGAGACCTATCGGGCCACCGAGGCCGCCAACGGCGATCTTGCCCGCGCGCTCGAAGAATACATGTTGCGCAACATCCAGGGCGTCGACGTGCTCTTGAACACGACGATCGACAGTCTCAAGCAGGACCCATCGCTGCTCACCGCCGGCAATCCGGCCCTGATCGACGAGCTGAAGCGCAGGGTGGCGCCGTATCCAGCCGCGGGCGGCATCGTCGTGATTGATGCGGACGGCAACCTGCTCGGCGACAGCGCCGGCAACGGAGTTCCCGGCCGCGAGAACAATTTCGCCGATCGGGCCTATTACAAGGTCCAGCGCGATGACCCCGGCCGCGGCCTGTTCATCGACGTGCCGGTGGCCTCGCGTGTGAACAAGGGTCTGTTCATCGCGGTGAGCCGCGCCTTGATGATGCCGGGCGGACGTTTCGCCGGCGTGATCGTCGTGGCCGTCGACTACGAGAATCTGCGGCAGTTCTTTCTGTCGCTGAACGTCGGGCAGCGCGGAACGGTGACGCTCTATCGAGACGATGGCACGATCCTGCTGCGCTCGCCGAACGCCGACGATTTTGCCGGCCGCAACGTTCGGTCCAATCGTCTGTTCAGCCAATATCTCCCGCAGGCGCCTCACGGCAGCTTCGAGGGCAGCGGCATGACGGACGGCACGTCGCGGAGCATCAGCTATCGACGCGTCGCCGGCCTGCCGCTGGTGGTGACCGTGGCGCGCGATCCGGTCGAGTATCTGGCCGGCTGGAAACACAACGCGCTGTACTACAGCGCCATCGCCGCCGGGCTCAATCTGCTGATCTCGGGATTCGGCCTCGTCCTGGCGCGGCAATGGCGGCTGCGCGCGGCATCCGAGCAGGCGCTGCGCGATAATTTCGAGCAGCATCTGCTGGTCACGGAGAACGTGCCCGCGTTGATCGTCCAGGTCGGCGCCGATGGTGACATCCGCTACGCCAATCGTGTCGCACGCGAATGGTACGCGCAGCCGCCCACCGGAGCCGGCCGCAGCCGCAGGATCGACGACTACATCGATCCCGCGCGACGTGGCGAGGTGAGGCCGAAGATCGAGGCCGCGCTGGCCGGCCGCACCGCGGGCGGCGAGGAGAAGATCGCGTTTCCCGACGGCCGTGAACGCTGGTGCCAGACCATTCGGGTGCCGGATCGCAGCCAGGATGGCACGGTGCGCGGCTATTTCGTGCTGTCGGTCGACATCACCGAGCGTAAGCGCATCGAGGACGAATTGCGCCAGGCCCAGAAGATGGAGGCCGTCGGCCAGCTGGCCGGCGGCATCGCGCACGATTCCAACAACATGCTGGCCGCGACGCTCGGCAATCTGGATCTGCTGCTCGACGCCTTGCCGCCCGCCGATGTCTCCTGCCGCAGCATGGTCGAGCGGGCGATCGAGGCGGCGGAGCGGGTCGCCGATCTCAACCGGCGGCTGCTGGCCTTCGCCCGCAAGCAGGCGCTGCAGCCGCAGATCACCGACGTAAATCAGTTGGTCAGCGGGATGACGACGATCCTGCAGCGGACGCTCGGTGAGAACATCGAGATCGAATTGGCGCAGGATCCGATGCTGTGGCACTGCCTGATCGACCCGACGCAATTGCAGAACGCGCTGCTCAATTTGGCGCTCAATGCGCGCGATGCGATGGATGGCGGCGGTCGACTGACGATCACGACGACGAATGCCGTGCTCGACCAGCCGCTCGATGACGGCGACGAGCGCATCATGCCCGGGGACTACGTGACGATCGCGGTGTCGGACATGGGGGCCGGCATGCCGCCCGAGATCGCGCGCCGCGCCTTCGAGCCGTTCTTCACCACCAAGGAGTTCGGCAAGGGCAGCGGCCTCGGCCTCAGCATGGTCTATGGCTTTGCGCGGCAATCGGGCGGCACGGTGCTGATCGACAGCCGGGTGGCGGAGGGCACGTGCGTCACGCTGTATCTGCCGAGCGCGGGGCCGGGCGTCACCGGTCGCGCGCGCGCCGGCGCAGCGCGGCTGGCGCGGCCGCAGACCGGCGAACGGATCCTGGTCGTGGAGGACAATCCGCTGGTGGGCGCGATGGCATCGACCATGCTGACATCGATGGGCTACAGCCTGGTCGTCGTCACCAACGTGGCCGCGGCGATTGCCGAGCTGGAGCGGCCGGACCCGGTCGCGCTGCTGCTGACCGACATTCTCCTGCCGGATGCGCTGACCGGCATCGACCTGGCGCGCGAGGTGCGCCGCAGATGGCCCGATCTGCCCATCGTCTTCATGTCCGGCTTCGCCGACCCCTCGCTGGTGCCGGAGGAATTCCGGGCGACGACTAGGCTTCTCGCCAAGCCGTTCCGGCTGAGCCAATTGTCGGAGGCGATCGTGTCGGCCTTGGCCGGCAGGACAGCGACGTGAGTCCGCAGCGATCATGCGGTGAGCGATCCCTCGTTCGCCCCGATCCACAGCGCCGTCCGGGCGAGCCGTCTCCGCCTCGCGGCGCGTGATGCGTCCGAGCTGTGCCGGTGGTTTCGCCCTCTCGACAACGAGGGCGCGGGGAATGCCGGGTGAGGGCCTCACCCATGGCCCGCCTGCAGAAGAAAAAGCAGGCGGCAGGTACCACAGATCCTATGGGGCGGCGGGTGGTCAAGAGAGGTTAGGATTGGATTTCCGAACCATCCGGCCCTCGGAGGAT
>NZ_JAUHJJ010000022.1:0-29663 GCF_032381175.1 Bradyrhizobium sp. SZCCHNR1093 | reverse complement strand
GATGCAGTCATGGCTCGAAATTGCACCGCGCCGAGCCCTCTCACCCCCCTAATTCGGATTCTTGCCCAGCCTCGACGGGTGCGATGACGCGCCCGTCGAGACGATTTTGTCGTGCCCGGCGCCCGGATTACACGTGCGCGACGAGGGGGATTTCGCTCGGCGCCACAAGGCGATCCCAGTGTCCAGCCCGGTGGCGACAAAAATTTCACTTTCGTTTTTCCGGAAATCGTGATTGTTTAGCCCCATCCCGCCTCGTCGAGAGGGCGTATCGCGGTCGTCACGAACGTGGAGGTGGGATGCGGTGGACGCCGGCGGCGCGCAGCATGCTCAGGGCATCACATGCCCCGTGAGAGCGTGCGGACGAACGCGTCACGGCGTACGGCCAAGTCGCGTGGTCCTGGCATCCCGATGCCGATGCCTCCGCGGCGGCGTGCTCACAGCGCGTCGTCGCGCACGGTGACCAGAAAGCCCGGCGCACCGGGGAGAACGCGAAGCAACCGTTAAGACCATCCGCGCAGGGAGGGCCGGGATGTCCCAGCCGAACCTGTGGTACCTGCCGCCTGCATTTCTTTCTGCAGGCGGGCCATGGGGGCGGCAGGCTCCCGGCCTTCCCTGCGCCTCTTGTTTTCCAAGGGGCGACCGGCACGCAAAGCTCGGGCGTCATCCGCCGCGAGAATGCACCGTCATATCTCGTCGGCTACTGCGCCTGCGGCGCACCGTAGTTCGGCGCCAGCAGGCGGTTGCGGACGAGCCAAGCCATGGTGCGCGTCCAGGATTCGTCGGTGTTGCCGCGCATATCCGCAGTCATCGCCGCGACCGGCTTGCCGGTGTGAACGTCGCGCAGATAGATGTTCATGTTGAGGATGAGATTGGAGACCTTTTGCACCGTCCCGGTGATGGCGAGATCGGCGCCGATGTCGCCCGCGAGCTTGACGTCGCAGCCGCCGCAGGCCTGCAGATTGCTGTGGTGCGCCGCATCGTTAATGGAAGCGATGTCGAGCACGCGAAAACGTCCGGAGTCCTGCAGCGCCGCGCGCAGTTGCTCGGCCGCATGCGCCAGCCTGTTCTGCTCGTCCTGGCGCGGGCCCTGCACCTCGCCCTGCAGGCTGGTGTCGATCAGCTCGAAGTCGAACACCGCCACCTTGGTCGGCTCGGCATGCACTGATGTCGCAGACATCAGGATCAGGAACGCGGGGAGAACGGCAGGTTTCAAGGTCGTGATCCGAAATGACGCGACAGCGGCCAAAAGTGGGGTTGAAAGCTAGGCCAATTCGTTCATCTTGCAAGATGAAACCTCGCCGGACAAGGACGAGGGAACAATGGGAGGACATGTGGTCCTGGGAGTTCTGGCCCGATCTCTGATGGGCGCGATCGGCCTCATCGCCGCCGCAACTGCCGCCAGCGCGGCGGATCCGGTCGACATCGCGATCGGCTATCTCGGCCGCGCCAGCGTGCCGCAGACCTTGTCGCCGCTCGACCAGCCAGCGGCCGATGATGGCGTGGCCGGCGCGAAGCTCGCGATCGAGGACAACAACACCACCGGCAAGTTCCTCAGCCAGCGCTTCACTTTGATCGACCGCCGCGTCAAGGATGACGAGGACGCCGCGCAGGCCTCCAATGAGCTCGCCGGCAAGACGGGATTCGTCCTCGTGGACCTGCCGCCGGATGCGCTGCTGAAGGTCGCGGATGGCCTGCGTGGACGTGGCATCACCCTGCTCAATGTCGGCGCCACCGACGACCGCCTGCGCGAGCAGGACTGCCGCGCCAACGTCATCCATGTCGCGCCGACGCGCTCGATGCTGGCCGATGGCCTGGCGCAATATCTGGTCTGGAAGCAGTGGAAGCGCTGGCTGCTCGTCACCGGCTCGCACGACAATGACAGACTGTTCGCTGACGCGCTGCGCCGCGCCGCCACCCGCTTCGGCGCCAAGATCGTCGAGGAGCGCACCTTCGCGGACACCGGCGGCGCACGCCGCACCGACTCTGGCGTCACCTTGATCCAGCGCCAGATGCCGGTGTTCACGCAGAAGGCGCCCGCCTATGACGTGCTGGTCGCGGCCGACGAGAGCGAGGTGTTCGCCTCCTATTTGCCCTATCGCACCTGGGATGCGAGGCCCGTCGCCGGCTCCGCTGGCCTGCGTCCGACCAGTTGGGATCCTTCACAGGACCAATGGGGCGCCACCCAGCTGCAGAACCGCTTCATGAAGCTCGCCTCGCGCCGCATGGACGCCTTGGACATGCAGGCCTGGATGGCCGTGCGCATGATCGGCGAGGCCGCCTCGCGCACCAACTCCGGCGACGCCAAGACGATGAGCGACTATCTCAAGAGCCCGAACTTCACCATCGCCGCCTTCAAGGGCACGCGCCTCTCGCTGCGCGACTGGAACCTGCAGCTCCGCCAGCCGATCCTGCTTGCCGACGGCCGCATGATCGTCTCGGTCTCGCCGCAGGAGGGCTTTCTGCACCAGGTCTCCGAGCTCGACACGCTCGGCGTCGACCGCCCTGAAACCAAGTGCAAGCTGCAATGATGTCGGATCTGATCCTGCTGATGAAGATGCTTAGTCCGACATGTCAGATGCAGCACGATGCGCGTGGCGTTCCGAGCTCGTTGGCCGGTGAGAAGCCGATGAACGAAGATGCCAGCGCGGTGCCAGCCCCTCCCCGCATCGCTGCGAGATCTCGCGTCCATCAGACAAAGAGTCGAATGAGAAAATTGCGCGATCAGCTTCCAAAGCGCCCGGCCCTGGCAGCCGGCCTGCTAGCCGCCGCGCTGTCGCTGGCCTCCGTCGCTCCCGCCTCTGCCTTCGTCGCCTTCGTCTCCAACGAGAAGGGCAACACGGTCTCCGTCATCGACACCGATACGTGGACCGTGACCAAGACCATCAAGGTCGGCCAGCGGCCGCGCGGCATCGCGTTCACGCGCGACGGCAAGTTCGTGATGGTGGCGGTCGGCGACGACGACACCATCCAGGTGATCGATGCCAAGAAGATGGAGGTGGTGGATACCCTGCCCTCCGGCCCCGATCCCGAGCTGTTCGCGCAGGACGCCGCCGGCAAGACGCTCTATGTCGCCAACGAGAACGACAACACCGTCACGGTGCTCGACCTCGAGAAGCGCGTCCGCATCGGCGACGTCCAGGTCGGCGTCGAGCCCGAGGGCATGATGCTCAGCCCGGACGGCAAGATCCTGATCTGCACCTCCGAAACCACCAACATGGCGCATTTCATCGACACGGCGACCCGCAAGATCGTCGCCAACGTGCTGGTCGATGCGCGGCCGCGCTATGCCGAGTTCAAGAGCGACGGCTCGGAGCTGTGGGTGTCCGCCGAAATCGGCGGCACCGTCTCGATCATCGATCCGGCCAAGCGTGAGGTCACCGGCAAGATCAAGTTCGCCGTCCCCGGCCTGCGCAGCGAGGCGATCCAGCCGGTCGGCATCGGGCTCACCAAGGACGGCAAGACCGGCTTCGTCGCGCTCGGCCCGGCCAACCGTATCGCCGTCGTCGACGGCGCCACCCACGAGGTGAAGAAGTATCTCCTGGTCGGCCAGCGCGTCTGGCACATGGAGTTCACGCCGGACGAGAAATATCTGCTCGTCACCAACGGCGTCTCCAACGACGTCTCGGTGATCGACGTCGCCGCGCAGAAGGTGATCAAGACCATCCAGGTCGGCGAGCTGCCCTGGGGCATCACGATTGCACAGCCATGACGACGCAAAACGCACCCACTCTCGACTCGACAGGCTCTGCATCGCAGCCGGCGCCCGAGCAGGTCCCCGCGCTGTCGGTCGCCGGCGTCAGCCATTCCTACGGCGCACGCAAGGCGCTCAACGACGTCAGCTTCGCCGTCCAGCCTGCGAGCTTCACCGCCCTGCTCGGCCTCAACGGCGCCGGCAAGAGCACGCTGTTCTCGCTCATCACGCGGCTGTTCGCGGTGCAGACCGGCCAGATCGGCATTTTCGGCCATGACATCGGCCGGACGCCGGGCGAGGCGCTGCGGCTACTCGGCGTCGTGTTCCAGCCGCGCACGCTCGATCTCGATCTGTCGCTGACCCAGAACCTGCTCTATCACGCCGCGCTGCACGGCATCGCCCGCCGCGAGGCCCGCGCGCGCAGCGAGGAGCTGCTGGCGCGGATCGGCCTCGCCGACCGCGCCGGCAACAAGGTGCGCGACCTCTCCGGCGGCCAGATGCGCCGGCTGGAGATTGCTCGCGCCCTGCTGCACCGGCCGCGCCTCTTGCTGCTCGACGAGGCCACCGTCGGCCTCGACGTCAAGGCGCGCGCCGACATCGTCGGTCACGTCCGTCAGCTCGTCGCCGAGCAAGGCATCGGCGTGCTCTGGGCGACGCATCTGTTCGACGAGATCGCGGCGACCGATGATCTCGTGGTGCTGCATCAAGGCCGCGTGCTGGCGCGCGGGCCCGTCCCGCAGGTCATCGCCGAGGCCGGTGCGACCGACGTCAACGCGGCGTTCGCGCGGCTGACGACCCAGGCCAGTCCGGCGCGGAGCTCCGAGCCATGACCGTCACCACCGTGCACGCGCCCCCACCCACACGCAGCGGCTTCTCGGCCGGCGAATACATCACCTGCCTCACCGGCATCGTCTGGCGCGAGGGCCTGCGCTTCCTGCATCAGCGCGAGCGCTTCGTCTCGGCGCTGGTGCGGCCGCTGGTCTGGCTGTTCATCTTCGCCGCCGGCTTCCGCCAGGTGCTGGGTATCTCGATCATTCCGCCGTACGAGACCTACATCCTTTATGAGGTCTATATCGCACCCGGCCTGATGGCGATGATCCAGTTGTTCAACGGCATGCAGTCGTCGCTGTCGATGGTCTATGACCGCGAGATGGGCAACATGCGCACCTTGCTGGTGAGCCCGCTGCCGCGCGGCTATCTCCTGTTCTGCAAGCTGCTCGCCGGCACCGCCGTCTCGGTGCTGCAGGTCTATGCGTTTCTCGCCATCGCCTGGTTCTGGGACATCACCCCGCCGCCGATGGGCTATCTGACGGTGCTGCCGGCGCTGATCCTATCCGGCCTGATGCTCGGCGCGCTGGGCATGCTGATTTCCTCCGGCATCAAGCAGCTCGAGAATTTCGCCGGCGTCATGAACTTCGTGATCTTCCCGATGTTCTTCGCCTCATCGGCGCTCTACCCGCTCTGGCGCGTCGAGGAAGGCAGTCCCTGGCTGGCTTATCTCTGCGAAGCCAACCCCTTCACCCACGCGGTCGAGCTCATCCGCTTTGCGCTGTACGGCAAGCTGAACTGGGTTTCGCTCGCGGTGGTCGGCGGCTGCACCGCCGTATTCATGATCGGCGCGATCCTGGCCTATGATCCGTCGCGGGGGTTTGTCAGGCGCGGTCCCGGAGGCGAGGCATGAGGTTCAGAACGACACTGGCGGCCGTCGCCATCGCTGCGTCGGCAGGTGCTGCGCAAGCCGCCGATCCGCGCTATCCGGATTGGCCCTGCCCGCAGGCCAAGGTGCCGGAAATCTCCATCGCGGCGGTGTGGTCCGGCCCGCCGATCGACGATGTCGGCGCGAGCTGGAAGGACGATGTGAAGGTGGCCGAGCTCGTCGCCAAGCTTGCCGCGCGCCGTATCCCGCTGGAGCAGGCCCAGAAGGACGTCGCCGATTTCCTGACCGGAACGTCCGAGGAGAAGACACGCAAGGGCAAGCTGCTGTTCGTCGGGCTGTTCGACACGCTGAACGCGCAGCGGACATCGGTCATGAACGGCCTCGAGCGCGTCATGCGCAAGCAGCGCGAGGCCGTCGACAAAGTGCGCGGCGACACGATCAAGCTGCAGGAGATGCAGAGCAGCGCCGCGCCGGATCAGGCCAAGGTCGAGGAAATGACCAACCAGTTGAACTGGGAGACGCGCATCTTCGAGGATCGGCGTCGCGTGATGAAGTTCGTCTGCGAGGTGCCGACCGCAATCGACCAGCGCCTGTTCGCGCTGGCCCGGGAGATCCAGCAGGACATGGAGTAGCTGTTTTGATGCGCTCTCGCCGCCCTCCCCGCTCACTCCTCAGGCCGCGGCTCAGGCTGCGTCTGCTGCAGCGGCAGGTCGGCGCGGCTCCAGCCGTCGGTCCCGTCGGGATACCAGGCGACGTTGCGATAGCCAAAGGTCAGCGCGCGCTTGGCGGCATTCCACGACATCCAGCAGTCTTCGAGGCAGTAGAACACGAGCAGACGACCGAGGTCGCCGCCCGACGCGTGCGCCAGCCCGCGCTTAAGATAGTCCTCAGTCTGGGGCGCCAGCACACCATACCCGGTGTCGGGCAGCCACATGCTGCCGGGAATGTCCAGGCGCGGCTGCTCGCGCCACACCGTCCCTGCCGGCAGATTCTTCGGCTTGGGCGGGCGCGGCAGCACGTCGACGAAGGCGGCGGACTTCGCGCGCCAGATCGCCTCGGTCTCCCGCGTCGACAGCACGCGCGCACCGGCCAGGGTCGTCGGCACCGGCGCGCGGTAGTTCTCGGTCCGGTAGCTGTCCGGCTCCGGCACGAGATCATCGGCTCGGACCGCCGCGGCGATCAGCAGCACGCCTGCCAACGCCGCCGCGGCGAGCCGAACGATCATGGCGATGTCTTCGCCGCAGCCTCGGCGGTGATCAGATGATTGCTCTCGTCCAGCAGCGGCACGCCGAAGTCCAGCAGGATCTTGTTGATCTCACCCTGGTTCTCCTGGATCAGCTTGTTGAGCTGACGGCGCCAGTTCTGGTCCGCGCCACGGACGCCCATGGCAATGCGATAGATCAGCTTCGGCCCGCTGGTCTCTTTCACCAGCGGCGTCACGTGCAGCTGCGGGCTCGCCTGCTTGGCGTAGTACCCGGCCATCGGGCCCCACAGCACGCCGGCATCGATATCGCCGGACTTCAGATCGTTGATCATCGCCTCTGCCGAGGAATCGACGCGGGTGTCGATCATCAGCGGATAGGGCTTTGCGGTCGGCATCAGCCCGGCCAGCGCCATGTTGGTCGCCGGCGGCGTGCCCGCCACGATGCCGATGTGCTTGCCCTTGAGCTTGGCATCCTCCAGCGTCGTCACATCGGCGAGATCGGAGCCCGGCTTGGTCACGATCGCGTAGGCCGTCCGGTAATAGGGACTGGTGCTCTGCACCAGGTCGTCCCCTTGGGGAAAGCCCATGATCACGTCGCAACGGTGCGAGCCGAGCGTCATGCGCACGAATCCGGTGGCCTGCGGGAAGAACGTGTAGTCCACCTTCTTCTGCAGCTTGGCGGCAAAGAACTCGGCCAGCTTGTTCTCGAAGCCGTCGCCCTTCTCGTTCGAGAACGGCAGGTTGCGCGGATCGGCGCAGACCCTGAGCACCTTGGGATCGACCAGCTCGATCGACAGGTCCAGGCCGTCATTGCTCTGGGCGTAGGAGGCGGCCGGCCCGAGCAGAGTGAGCCCCGCGGCAACGGCCAGCGAGCAGGCAAGTTTGTGACGCTTCGTCATCCGTATTTCCATCCCTATCGAACGCATCGCGGTATTTTTGAAAATGCTAGGCCGCCGGCCGCTCCGGTGCAACAGCCGCCGTCATCGCGAAGAGTTGACCCATTGCTGCACCGCAACGTCCATCGTCTGACGCACACCTCTCACGCGAGCAAGGCAAGCCGATGGTGAGACAATTGATCATCGCGATCACCGCCTGGGGGGCGCTGGCGCTCGGCAGCGCCGCTCTTGCCATGCCGCCGGAACTCGAGGTCAGCGAGATCGCGCCCGGCGTGTTCGTTCACATCGGCCAGACCGCGCTGATGAACGCGGCGAACGAGGGCGCCATCGCCAATGTCGGTTTCATCGTCGGCAACGACGCGGTCGCCGTGATCGACACCGGCGGCAGCGTCCGCGAAGGCCGCGCGCTGCTGGCAGCGATCCGCGCCCGTACCGCCAAGCCGGTGCGCTACGTCGTCAACACTCACGCCCATCCGGATCACGCATTCGGCAACGCGGCATTCGAGGGCGACGGCACGCGCTTCGTCGGCGCCAAGAACCTGCCGCGCGCGCTTGCATTGCGCGGACCGCACTACATCGAGGCGTTCCGGCGCCTGATGGGTGCCGAGCTGATCGACGAGGTCCGTCTCGTCGCCCCGTCGATCCTCGTGGACGACGAGATGATGCTCGACCTCGGCGGCCGTACCCTCACGCTCAAGGCCTGGAGCACCGCGCATAGCGACTGCGACCTGTCCGTCTATGATGACCGGAGCCGGATCTTGTTCGCCGGCGATCTCGTATTCCTGCGTCACATCCCGGTGATGGATGGCAGCCTGCGCGGCTGGATCGCCGACATGGCCGCGCTCGCGACCATCCCGGCCGAGCGCGTCGTCCCGGGCCATGGCCCTGTCAGCCCGTGGCCACTGGCGCTCAGCGACGAGCGTCGCTACCTCGACATATTGGCCCACGACGTTCGCGGGCTGATCAAGGCGGGCAAGCCGATCGCGGACGCCGCTGGGGCCGCCGGATCGGAGCGCGGCAAATGGGAGCTGTTCGACGACTACAATGCCCGCAACGCGACTGCGGCATTCTCGGAAATGGAATGGGAATGAGGGCGGCGACGCGCTATGATCGTTAATTCACCCGACTGCCCGAGGAGGATTGCGCCATGATCCGGCTCCACCTGCCGTCCACCCTGCTTCTCGGGGCATGCCTCGCGTTTGCCTTCGCACCTGCGAAGGCCGCTGATGGTTACGATCCCTGGCCGGGACTCGTCCAGGACATCTTCAACAACAAGGCGATGCAGGACGGCAGCAATGTGCTGTCGATCGAGATGCCGACGCGCGCCGAGGATGCCTCGGTGGTTCCGGTCACCCTGCGCAGCAAACTGTCGCCCGCCGACGAGCGCCGCATCAAGACCATCACGCTGGTGATCGACCAGAATCCCGCGCCCATGGCGGCCAAGTTCACGCTCGGCGCGGACGCCAACGTGACCGCGATCTCGACGCGGGTCCGCGTCAACAACTACACGGATGTGCATGCGGTGGCCGAGCTCACCGACGGCCAGCTCTATGTGGTCAAGACCTTCGTCAAGGCTTCCGGAGGCTGCTCGGCCCCGGCGGCGAAGAATCCGGACGAGGCCAAGGCGCGCATCGGCCAGATGCGCTACCGGCAGTTCACGCAGAGCAGCGACGGCGCCACGAGCGGCATCCGCGAAGCGCAGGTCATGGTCGGGCATCCCAACAATTCCGGGCTCCAGATGGACCAGGTGACGCAGCTCTACATTCCGGCCTTCTTCATCGACCGGCTGACGCTGTCGCAGGACGGCAGCCTGGTGCTGTCGGTCGAAGGCGGCATCTCGATCTCGGAGGATCCCAATATCCGCTTCACCTACGTGTCGAACGGCGCCAAGCAATTCCGTGCGGAAGCGAAGGATACGCAGGGCCACGTGTTCGAGCACGACTGGCCGGCCGACGGCTCAGGAACTTGATGCGGCAGAGCGGCAGCGCTTCAGAAGCATCTCACTTCGGCTTCGGCCTGCGCCCGACGGAGATCGTTCAGCGCGTTGGCGGCCTGCTCGGACGTGCGGAACTGGGTGCCGAGAGTGCTGTGCACCTGGGACATGCTGAGGACGGTCTCGGCCGTGACGTAGCGCTCATAGGGAAGGATCGAGGCGATCACGTCGATCGAGCAGGAGCACTGCGCGATCGCCTCCCGGGTCTCGCCATTGGACTTCATGCAGCCGAACACATATTCGGCCCGCGCAGAGGTCGGATAGTCGTTGAGATCCTCGGCGTGAGCCGACCCGCGCAGCGCGATCATGGCAATGAGGGTGGCGACAATCGGTCCTACCGGAACAGCACTACGCATCACAGTCCTCCGCGGCATCGCAGCCGAAGCTATGCTAAGAGAATGAGGCTGAAAAGAACACATCTCGAGGAAATGCAGACGGGCTCATGACGCAGATCGGTCGTTTGTTGATGGCGATTGTCGCCTGCGCCCTGCTGCCGGTCACGGCATGCTGCGCCGCCGAGACCGTCAAGGTTGCAGTGCAGAAGACCGGCACCTTCGCCTGGGAGCTGGCCGTGATCCGCGCCCGCCAGCTGGACAAGCAGGCGGATATCGCGATCGATGCGGTCGAGCTTGCGAGCCCGGAGGCCGGCAAGATCGCGCTGCGTGCCGGCAATGCCGACATCATGGTATCGGACTGGCTGTGGGTGTCGCGCGAGCGTGCGCTCGGCGCCAAGCTGACCTTCTATCCCTATTCGAGCGCGCTCGGCGCCGTGATGGTGCCGGCGACCTCACCCATCAAGACGCTTGCCGATCTGAAGGGACGCAAGCTCGCGGTGGCCGGCGGCCCGCTCGACAAGAGCTGGCTGCTGCTGCAGGCCACGCTCAAGCGCGACGGCGTCGATCTGAAATCGCAGGCAACCATCACCTACGGCGCGCCGCCGCTGCTGGCCGCCAAGCTGGCCGACGGCGAGATGGATGCGGGCTTGAACTACTGGAATTTCTGCGCGGCGCTGGAGGCCAAGGGCTTCCGCCGGCTTGCCGGCATCGAGGATCTGCTGCCGCCATTCGGCGCCAAGGGCCGCACCGCGATGATCGGCTATGTCTTCGACGAGGACTGGGCCGCCAAGCATCGCGATCTCGTCGCACGCTTCCTAACCGTCACGGCCAAGGCCAAGGAGATCCTGGCGACCTCCGACGCCGACTGGCAAACGATCGCCCCGCTGACCGGCGCACAGGACGACGCCACCTTGCGCGCCTATCGCGACCGCTATCGCGAAGGTATTCCGCGCCGGCCGGTGGCCGAGGAAGAGGCCGACGCCCGCGTTCTCTACGGCGTGCTCGCCTCGATCGGCGGCCGCGATCTGGTCGGCCCCGCGGCTGAGCTCAGTCCCGGCACCTACTACAGGGCGGATGCGAGGGATTAGTGCTGCGGCTGTTGTCCTTTGCGCTTCTGCTCGCCACCTGGTGGATTGCCGCGGCTGTCGCCGGCAGCGCCAAGCTGCCATTGCCATCGGCCGTGCTTGCGGTTGCGGTGGCGGAGGCGCGGTCCGGCGCGCTGTTTCTGCATCTCGGCGCAACGCTCGCCCGCGTCGCCCTCGCCTTCACTCTGTCGATGGCACTCGGCTCGGCAATCGGCTTTTTGATGGGGCGCAGCCAGCTCGCCAACCGCCTCGGCGATCCCTGGCTGATCCTGCTGCTCAATCTGCCGGCGCTGGTGGTGATCGTGCTCGCCTATATCTGGGCCGGTCTCACCGAGGTCGCTGCGATCGCGGCGATCGCGATCAACAAGCTGCCGACGGCCGTCGTCACCCTGCGTGAAGGCGCCCGCGCGCTCGATCCATCGCTCGACGAGATGGCCAAGGTGTTTGCCTTTTCGCGCGGACGCATCCTCCGCCACGTCCTGCTGCCGCAGCTCGCACCTTATATTGCGGCTGCCGCGCGCTCCGGCCTTTCATTGGTCTGGAAGATCGTGCTGGTGGCCGAACTGCTCGGACGGCCCAACGGCATCGGCTTCGAGATCGGCGTCGCCTTCCAGCTGTTCGACATTCCGCTGCTGCTCGCCTACTCGCTCAGCTTTGCTGCCGTGGTGCTGGTGATCGAGGCCGTCATCGTCCAGCCGTTCGAGCAGCGCGCATCGAGGTGGCGGCTCCGTGCGGCTTGAGGTCGATATCAGGTCCAAGAGCTACACCAGCGCCAATGGCAAGCGCCAGGAGGTGATTGCGGGCATTGCCTTTGCGCTGCAGCGGGGCGAGGTCGGCGTCGTCGTCGGCCCCTCCGGGTGCGGCAAGAGCACGATGCTGCGGATTCTCGCCGGTCTGGACAACGACTATCAGGGCCAGGTATCGCGGCCTGAGGGAGCCCGGCTGGCGATGGTGTTCCAGGAGCCGCGGCTGCTGCCGTGGCGATCGGTGGAGGACAACGTCCGGCTGGCAGCGCCCGGTGTCGCCGAGGACAGGCTGGCCGCGATCTTCGGCGTGCTCGAGCTCGAGGGACATCGCAGCCATTTTCCAGGCGAGTTGTCGCTCGGCCTCGCCCGCCGTGTCGCGCTGGCGCGCGCCTTTGCGGTCGAGCCGGATTTCCTCATCCTGGATGAGCCGCTGGCTTCGCTCGACGACGCGCTCGCCGCGCGGCTGCGCGAGGAGATTGCGACGCTGGTGGCCAACAGGCCGATGATCACGCTCCTGGTCACGCACAGCATGGACGACGCGGCGCGGCTCGGCGACCGGATCTTCCTGCTATCCTCGCGCCCCGCCCGTCTGCTTCATTCAGTCCCGATCGACCTGCCGCGCGCGCAGCGCAACAACGACACCGTTGCGGCGACCAAGGCCGATCTGGCGCGACTGGATTTTTCCGTGTCATAGTCATGGCAATCAAAGGACGTCGGAAACCCAGGGAAATGCCATGAAACGCGAACTCGCCGTGACGGCAACCATTCTGTTCGCCATGCCGCTCGCAGCCGTCGCACAAAGCAAGGGCATCCGGCTCTGGAATCTGACCACCGCAACGATGACCGGTTTTCAGCTCTCTCCGGCCGGCCAGAACAACTGGGGTCCGAACCAGACGCTGAGCGACAAGGACAAAGAGCTCGATCACGACGAACGGCTGAAGCTCACCGGCATCGAGCCTGGGCGCTACGACGCCAAGGTGAGCTATGCCGGCGAGCGGCAGTGCGTCGTACGCGGCCTCGACATCAAGGCCGACGCCGTGATCTCGGTCGCGGACAAGGACCTCAAGGAGTGCACGAAGTAGGCAGCCAGCGCGCCGACGGCCAAGCCGGCCTCAGGCCTTGTCGTTAGTGTGCGGATATTCGCAGCGCCACCGCACTGCCGTCCATTTCGGGTGCTCGCCGATCCACTGGGCGATGTAGGGCGGCGCCTTCATCGCGCATTGCTGCAGAGAGGCGCCGCCATCTGCGAAAACGAGATGCTGCTCCTCGCAGGTGGCCGGAGACAGGACTGCGCAGACGGTGATGACGAGATCGATGGGGCTCATGGCTCGTTGTCCTTCGATAAGCCTGAAGCAACGTACCTGAAACTACGACATCCGGCTGCATCAGTTTCTCTTTGCGCAACAAATTATCCAGCGGAACCAAGGCTGGAACGACCATCCCCGGACCAAGCCGGCCCTGACGCTTGATCCGAACCGGCAGATCGGCTGCAATGGACTCGGTCGATCGACCTCAAAAAGAGCGAATGCGGAGGAAGCAGATGCCCAAGGTTCTCGTACTCTACAAGACCCCCAAGAGCGCCGAGGCGTTCGACAAACACTACATGAACGTCCACGTGCCGCTGGCGAAGAAGATTCCCGGCCTGAAGAGCTACGATATCAGCCGCGGCCCCGTGAATGGGCCGACGGGCGCCACCAACATCCACCTCGTTGCCACCCTGGTATTCGATTCGATGCAGGCGCTGCAGGCGGGAATGGGCTCTGCCGAAGGCAAGGCGGCGGCGGGCGATCTGCCCAATTTCGCCGATGGCGGCGTCGATCTGTATATCTTCGACACGCAGGACGTTTGATCCTTGGACGGTCCTCAGGCCGTCACCAACGTTCGGCGGTGTGCCCGTCATACCCGATCGGCCGAGAGGCCGGTCGCCGGGACGATCTCGCGGGTCGTCTGCAGAATGGATCCGCCAAGCCAGTCCGAAGCAAATTTTGCTCTTCGTGGCTTGGCAGACCGCTACGCGCTACTTGCGCGCCGCACAGGCGTACATGTTGATTTCCATGCCAACCGGCACTTCGACGATCTTCGGTGTCTTCCAGGCCATTTCAAGCTCCCAAGTTCGACTATCATTGACTGACGCATTGCTCGCGCCGACGTCGAAGCTAGGACCGCATCAGGTGGAACGCAAGGCTCCGCAACCGTGGAGCATTTCCCAGCGGTTGGCGATCGATTGAACGAAACAAAAATCCAGCCGCCTGGCTGGACGCCGTTCCGCCTCAATCCTCGTAGGACGTGCCCCCTGAGCGGGACGGCAGCTTCGCTCACGCACCGCCCGGCTGCACATAGCAGAACACATATCGATTGCGGCTCAGGAAGATGATGCCGTGCCCCGTCGGATTTCCCTTGTCCCACTTCAGCTTGTGATCGGGGACCTCGATTTCGGTACCGACATCGATGTGCGGACGGCCACGCGGCTCATCGGGACGGTCATCGGTGATGATGACATAGGTCTTGCCGTTGCGGACATGGATCTCATCGGCAAAGTAGGCGTCAGCCTCACCGCAGCATGATGCCGTCGGGACATCGGGCTGCATCAACGCCTCGTACCATTGACGCAATGCAGGATCGACCGCTCCCCACTGACCGAGATCACGCGCACTCGCACTCACCCAAAGGCAACAAAGCATGCCGAGCCAAAGGATGGTTCGTCTCATCCGCCTACTCCTCTGTTGTCCCGGCATGGTGCAGTGAAGCAATCTTCATGCCGCAACGCAGCATAGGAGCGGTGCCATCATGCCGAACTCGATCAGCGAGCAGCGACAACGGCTTGGCTGTCCCGTCCGAATCGGACGAGGAGGGCTTCCCGATGAGACGAGGATCGTTGCCACCTTTTCGTATTGACGGTTCCTGATTTCGAGGGGAGTGTTGTTCCCGCAGCGTCAGGATAGGCGCGCATAAAAATCTCGGAGGAAATGAATGAAGCGGATCGCGCTGGCCGCAGGCCTCGCCATTTTTGCATCACATGGTGCAAGCGCGCAGAGCGCCGATCAGTTGGTCAAGGGTGCAACTGATACGGCAAACGTCCTCAACTACGGCATGGGCTACAATCTGCAGCGGTTCAGCCCGCTCACCCAGATCAACAAGGACAACGCCAAGAACCTGGTCCCGGTCTGGAACTACAGTTTCGCCGATGATCGCAGTGAAGAATCGCAGCCGCTGGTCTATCAGGGCGTGCTCTACGTCACGACCCACAATGCGACGATGGCCGTCGACGCCAAGACCGGCAAGCAGATCTGGAAGAGCAAGATCGACTATCCCGCCGAGACGCCGCGCGTGGTCTGCTGCGGCATCATCAATCGCGGCGCCGCACTGTACGACGGCAAGGTGTTCCGGACGACGCTCGATGCCAACGTGATTGCGCTCGATGCCAAAACCGGCAAGGAGCTGTGGCGCCAGAAAGCCGCCGATATCAAGGAAGGCTACTCGATGACCGTCGCGCCGCTGGTCGCCGACGGCGTCGTTTTGACGGGCATCTCCGGCGCCGAGTTCGGCACCCGCGGCTTCATCGATGGTTGGGATCCCGCGACGGGCAAGCATTTGTGGCGCACACACACGGTCCCAAGCCCGGATGAACCCGGCGGCGACACCTGGAAGGGCGACACCTGGAAGCTGGGCGGCGGCTCGACCTGGATCACCGGCTCCTACGATCCCGAGCAGAACACCGTGTTCTGGGGCGTCGGTAATCCCGGACCGTTCAACGCGGCGGTGCGCCCGGGCGACAACCTCTACACCTGCTCGGTGCTCGCGCTCGATCCGAAGACCGGCAAGATGAAGTGGCACTTCCAGTTCTCGCCGAACAATCCGTTCGACTACGACGCGGTCGCGGAGATGGTGCTCGCCGATATGAACGTCGAGGGCAAGCCGACCAAGGTGCTGATGAACGCTAACCGCAATGGCTTCTTCTACGTGCTCGATCGCACCAATGGGAAGCTGCTCGCGGCCAACCCCTATGTGAAGGTGAACTGGGCCTCCAGCATCGACCTGAAGACCGGGAAGCCGGTCGAGACCGACGTGACGCGTGATGCGCGCGAGGGCAAGAAGGTCACGGTCTATCCGTCGATTCTCGGCGGCAAGAACTGGGAGCCGATGTCGTTCAATCCGCAAACGGGATTGGCCTATGCCAATACGCTCGTGTTCGGCGGTCACTACAAGACCGAGCCTGCGACCTACAAGGCCGGCGAGTGGTACCTCGGCATGGACCTGACGGATCTGTGGGATTGGCCGGAAGGGCCGCGCGGTCAACTCAAGGCCATCGATCCGATGACCGGCAAGACCAAGTGGGAGCAGCCGAGCGACATCCCGCGCTTCTCCGGCGTGCTGTCCACGGCAGGCGGCGTGGTGTTCTCGGGCAAGCTGACCGGCGAGTTCGAAGCTTTCGACGCCGACAGCGGCAAGAAGCTGTGGCAGTTCCAGACCGGCTCCGGCATCGAGGGCCAGCCCGTCACCTGGCAGCAGGACGGCGTGCAGTATGTCGCTGTCACCTCCGGCTACGGCGGCGTCTACTCGCTGTTCTCCGGTGACGAGCGCCTCGCCAACGTTCCGGCAGGCGGCTCGTTGTGGGTCTTCGCGGTCAAGAATTGAGTGCGGATCGCCCGTGAGACAGACCACGTTCATGAGAACGGCGGCGGCCTTCGCCGCCGTCATGGCGACTTTGGCCGTGCCATCGACGACCGCCCTCGCCCAACAACAAGATGGCAGCGCTGCACACAGCCAGGTCGACCTCGGCAAGACGACGTTCGCTCAGAAGTGCTCGCACTGCCACGGGCCCAACATGGTGAACTCCGGCACTGTGACGCCCGACCTGCGCCGGTTTCCCGATGACCAGCCTCGTTTCGTCACCACGGTGAAGCAGGGCAAGAACGGCCGCATGCCGCCCTGGGGCGATATTCTCAGCGATGACGAGATCACCGCGCTTTGGGCCTACGTTTCGAGCCGGAGAGCGCAGTGATGCGCCATCTCTGCTGTTGGTTGGCCGCCTTGATGATTTCGACGGTATCGTCAGCGGCTTCAGCCGCCGACGACGTGCTGCGCATCTGCCTCGACGAAAATCTTCCGCCACTCTCGGTCCATCATCGTGGCAAGCCCGGCGGCGGCTTCGATGTCCTGCTCGGTCAGGCGATCGCCGATCGCCTCGGCAGGAAGCTCGAGATCCAGTGGTACGAGAGCAAATTGGACGAAGATTCCAGTCCAGCGTTGGAGGCGAATGCACTGCTATCGGACGGACGCTGTTCGTTGCTCGGCAGCTATGCGTTCACGCAGGACGGCTTGGTCGCGCCGGGCGTCAAGACGGCCAAGCTGCCGGACTTCGATGGCGCCACGCGCGACGACCGCCGCCGCCGTGTTCCGCTCGGCACGCTGATGCCGAGCAAGCCGTACATGTTCTCAACACTGACCGTCGTTCTCGGACCTTCCGCGAAACCGCGTCCGATTACCGACATCGGCGATCTGGCCGGGCTGCGGCTGGCAATCGAGAGCGGAACGTTGGCGGATGCCATCCTGATGACGTTCGACAAGGGACGGCTGATCGACGACATCACTCATTTGATTCCGGCGCGGGACGATCTGCTCGGCGCGCTCGAACAGGGCAAGTTCGACGCGACCCTGCTCGATAGCAGACGTTTCGATGCGTATCGGGCGGCTCATCCCGACACCAAGCTCGGCGGGTCGGGCTACAGCTATCCGATCGGCGTGAACCGAGGTTATGTCGGGCTGGCCAGTTCGGCCGAGCTCATCACATCGGTCGACAAGGCATTGACGGAGCTCGACGGCTCCGGGGCCCTGGCGAATCTCGGTCGGTCCGCCGGACTGACCTATCTTCCGCCGCGCGAGCCGGTGATTCTCGGCGATGCATTCCAGAGGATCATCCGGAGCGGCGCACGCTAGCGCGGTCGCTCCACGACCGCTCAGCGCGCCGCAGTCTTGTGAACCGACGATGGCACGACGCCGAAATATTTGCGGAAGACGCGACTGAAGTGCGACGAGCTCGAAAAACCCCATGAGAACGCGACATCGGTGATGGTCTTGCCGCTCTGCGTCTCCAGCTCCTGACGGCAATGCTGAAGCCGGGCCCGCCAGATGTAGTCGCTGACCGTCATCCCACGATCGCTGAAGACCATGTGAAGGTAGCGCTTGGTGCAACCCAGGGCCGCCGAAATCTGATCGATGCACAGATCGGGATCGCGCAGATGCTCGCGGATGAAGGCTTGAGCGCGGATATAGACCGCCTCGGGTCCCGCACGGTCCAGCATTCGATCGGCTTCGCGCAGCGGCAGCAGCAGTAGATCGATCAGCGACTCGGCGACGCTGGCCGCCGAGTTGGGCGACAGCCGGGTCGCCTCGTCGAACGCGGCATGGGTGACGTCATGCGCAATCCGACCGGTCCCGCTCCGCGCCGACAGCTTGTATGCCGGCATCTTCTCCGACCGGAAACCGCGCTCCTGCAACAGCTCCTTGGGCACGATGACAACGTCATGGCGCGTCAACGCGGGGCTGATGATCGTGTGCGGCGACGACACATCGTAGGCGAGGCAATCGCCGGGGCCGATCTCGATCTGGCGGCCATCCTGCTCGAAATAGGACGTTCCATAGGTCTGGAACAAGATCTTGATGTAGGGATGTGCCGCCTTTTGCGCACGCGCATAGGAATGCGCAATGCGGTGCTGGCTGGCCTCGATCTGGCAGAGCTTCAGGCGCGATACCGTCGTGAAATTGATGCGCCCCTCGAATGAGGCCCCCTCCAGCGGATCGACATCGAAACGTCCGCACAGGTCGGTCAGTGCATCTGACCAACGCTGGATCTGGCTCTTCGGCGAGAAGCCCGAAGTATTAAGCGAGCGGATCGTATCGGACATGTTTCATCCACCGATTCATGATCGAAACGCAACGGGTCCGCCGCAGGACGGCGAACGAGACTGCAGCAAGATTGCTCCCATTTTAAGGCTGCGGCTCTTTCGCGGCGCACTCGTTCCATAACGCGCCCTATCTGATCCTCCGCCTTCATCTCTGTAAGGTCAAGGGAAACGTCAACCCTCGGTGGAACCGCGATGCTGCAAATTGATGCTGCGCAGCAAGAGTGGCCCTCATGTTGCGGACCAGCAAAGCAAAATCTCCTTCAAAAACTTCTATTCGCTTCACTCTTGAGCAAGCTCTTTTCTCTTTTGGGCAAGTTTCCCGGTTGGGAAGTGGATAATCAATGATGCCGAAAACGAATACTGGGCCGCGTGATGCGGAACCTCAGTTGAACCCGGGAGGAAAGACGATGCGAAGAGTGCTACTCGCAACATGTCTGACGTCAGTCGCGGCGCTTGCCGCGGGTGGCGCGTGGGCCAGTGAAGAGCTGGTCAAGATGTCGGCCAACCCGAAGGACTGGGTGATGCCGGCGGGAGACTACGCCAATACGCGTTACTCCAAGCTCAACCAGATCACCGCCCAGAACGTCGGCAAGCTGCAGGTCGCGTGGACCTTCTCCACCGGCGTGCTGCGCGGCCATGAAGGCGGACCGCTCATCATCGGCAACCTGATGTATGTGCATACGCCGTTCCCGAACAAGGTCTATGCGCTCGATCTCGCGCAGGACAACAAGATCGTCTGGAAGTACGAGCCCAAGCAGGACCCGAACGTCATTCCGGTGATGTGCTGCGACACGGTCAACCGCGGCGTCGCCTATGGTGACGGCAAGATCTTCCTGCATCAGGCCGACGACAAGCTGGTGGCGATCGACGCCAAGACCGGCCAGCATGTCTGGACCGCCGTCAACGGCGATCCGACCAAGGGCCAGACCGGCACCTCGGCGCCGCTGGTGGTGAAGGACAAGGTCCTGGTCGGCACGTCCGGCGGCGAGTTCGGCGTCCAGTGCAGCATGACCGCTTACGACATCAAGAGCGGCAAGCAGGTCTGGAAGGCCTATTCCGAAGGTCCGGATGACCAGATCCTGTTCGATGCCAACACCACCGCGCTCGGCAAGCCGGTCGGCAAGGACTCGAGCTTGAAGACCTGGCAAGGCGATCAGTGGAAGACCGGCGGCGGCTGCACCTGGGGCTGGATCTCCTACGATCCGCAGCTCGACATGGTCTATTACGGGTCGGGCAATCCCTCGACCTGGAACCCGAAGCAGCGTCCCGGCGACAACAAGTGGTCGATGACGATCTTCGCCCGCCACGCAGACACCGGCGTCGCGAAATGGGTCTATCAGATGACGCCCCACGACGAGTGGGACTATGACGGCGTCAATGAGATGATCCTGTCGGACCAGTCGATCAACGGTCAGCCGCGCAAGCTGCTCACGCACTTCGATCGTAACGGCCTCGGCTATACGCTCGACCGTGCCAGCGGCGAGCTCCTCGTCGCCGAAAAGTTCGACCCGAAGGTGAACTGGACCACCGGCGTCGACATGGACAAGAACTCGCCGACCTACGGCCGTCCGAAGGTTGTCGATCAATACTCGACCGACAAGCAGGGTGAAGACGTCAACACCAAGGGCATCTGCCCGGCGGCGCTCGGCACCAAGGACGAACAACCGGCCGCCTACTCGCCGGACACGCAGCTGTTCTACGTTCCGACCAACCATGTCTGCATGGACTACGAGCCCTTCAAGGTGAGCTACACCGCAGGTCAGCCCTATGTCGGCGCGACGCTGTCGATGTATCCGCCGGCGGGTGAGACCCATATGGGCAACTTCATCGCTTGGGACGGCAAGACCGGCAAGATCGCCTGGTCGAACAAGGAGCCGTTCTCGGTGTGGTCGGGTGCGCTCGCAACGGCCGGCGGCGTGGTGTTCTACGGAACGCTCGAAGGCTACCTCAAGGCGGTCGATGCCAAGACGGGCAAGGAGCTCTACAAGTTCAAGACTCCGTCCGGCATCATCGGCAACGTCACGACCTACGAGGCAGGCGGCAAGCAGTATGTCGCCGTGCTCTCGGGTGTCGGTGGCTGGGCCGGCATCGGTCTCGCGGCGGGCCTGACGGATCCGACCGCCGGTCTCGGTGCGGTCGGCGGCTACGCAGCGCTGAGCAACTACACCGCCCTGGGCGGCGCGCTCACCGTGTTCTCGCTCCCGCAGCAGTGAGCTAGGCACCTGCTTCCGGCGCATGGATTTCGTCCATGCGCCGGTTCGCCTGCCCCAGAAAATTAAGGGAAGACGCCCTTGCGTAGAATCTGTTTTGCGGTCGCCACGGCTCTGATCCTGGCAACCGGCGGGATGAATGTCGCCGAAAATGCCTGGGCGGAAAGTCCGGGAGATCCTGCGGCCGTCAAGTCCGAAGACGGGAAGTACTTCGATAAGGATGGCAATCCGACCTACAAGGTGGGCGCCGACGGATCGGTCGACTGGTACACCTACTCCGGATACCGCCGCTATCATTCCGAATGCCACGTCTGCCACGGGCCCGACGGCATGGGATCGACTTATGCGCCTGCGCTGAAGGACTCGGTCAAGACCATGAGCTACGGCGATTTCATCGGTGTCATCGCCAGCGGCCGCAAGAATGTCAGCACGTCCCAGGAGAACGTCATGCCGGCTTTCGGCGACAATCCGAACGTGGCCTGCTACATGGACGACCTCTACATCTACCTGCGCGCCCGCGGCAATGACGCGGTGGGACGCGTTCGCCCGGCCAAGCACGAGGACAAACCGCCAGCCTATACGGAAGCGGAGAACTCCTGCATGGGCAAGAAATGACTGACGACGGGGACCGCGCCTGAACAGTTTCCCTGGGCAGCGTCGCGGGCTCAAGAGAATGAAAGAGGAGTTTGAGACATGAAGACGCGCGCCGCGGTCGCTTTCGAAGCCAAGAAGCCGCTGGAGATCGTCGAGGTCGACCTCGAAGGGCCGAAGGCCGGCGAGGTACTGGTCGAGATCAAGGCCACCGGCATCTGCCACACCGATGCCTACACGCTCGACGGTTTCGACAGCGAGGGCATCTTCCCCTCGATCCTCGGCCATGAGGGCGCCGGCATCGTGTGCGAGGTGGGTCCTGGCGTAACCTCGGTCAAGCCCGGCGACCACGTCATTCCGCTCTACACACCGGAATGCCGCCAGTGCAAGAGCTGCCTCAGCCGCAAGACCAATCTCTGCACCGCGATCCGCGCCACGCAGGGCAAGGGCCTGATGCCCGACGGCACGTCGCGCTTCAGCTACAAGGGCCAGGCCATCTACCACTACATGGGCTGCTCGACCTTCTCCAACTTCACCGTGCTGCCGGAGATCGCGGTCGCGAAAATTCGCGAGGACGCGCCCTTCGACAAGAGCTGCTATATCGGCTGCGGCGTCACCACCGGCGTCGGCGCAGTCGTCAATACGGCCAAGGTCACGCCCGGCTCGAACGTCATCGTCTTCGGCCTCGGCGGCATCGGCCTCAACGTGCTCCAGGGCGCGCGGATGGCGGGCGCCGACAAGATCGTCGGCGTCGACGTCAATGACAGCAAGGAAGAATGGGGGCGCCGCTTCGGCATGACCCACTTCGTCAACCCGAAGAAGGTGACCGGCGACATCGTCCAGCATCTGGTTGCGCTGACGGATGGCGGTGCCGACTACACCTTCGACTGCACCGGCAATACCACGGTGATGCGCCAGGCGCTGGAAGCCTGCCATCGCGGCTGGGGCGAATCGATCATCATCGGTGTCGCCGAAGCCGGCAAGGAGATCGCGACCCGCCCGTTCCAGCTCGTCACCGGACGCGTCTGGAAGGGCACGGCGTTCGGCGGCGCGCGCGGGCGCACCGACGTTCCCAAGATCGTCGACTGGTACATGAACGGGAAGATCGAAATCGACCCGATGATCACCCACACGCTCAAGCTCGAAGACATCAACAAGGGCTTCGACCTGATGCATGAGGGCAAATCGATCCGTTCCGTCGTCGTGTTCTGACCCCAAGCACGCAAAACTGAGGAGGATTGCGCCATGACTGTCCACATCCATCCGTCCGTCGATAACGGCGTCAAACAAGGAAGCGGCCATTTCGCCGGCGGCACGCTGGTCTGCAAATGCCACGACCGGCCGGTCAAGGTCGGCATCAAGGGCGATGTCGCGCATAACCACGCGTGCGGCTGCACCAAATGCTGGAAGCCCTCCGGCGCGACCTTCTCGGTCGTTGCAGTGGTGCCGCGGCAGAACGTCACGGTGCTGGAGAACGGCGACAAGCTCAAGATCGTCGATCCCTCCGCCGTCATCCAGCGCTACGCCTGCACGGGCTGCGGCACGCATATGTATGGCCGCATCGAGAACACGGGCCACCCGTTCTACGGCCTCGACTTCATTCACCCCGAGCTGTTCCAGGAGCAGGGTTCGGCCGCGCCGGGCTTTGCGGCCTTCGTCTCCTCGGTGATCGAGTCGGGCGTGAAGCCGGAACAGATGGGCGAGATTCGGGCGCGATTGAAGGAGCTGGGGCTCGAGCCCTATGACTGCCTGTCGCCGGCCCTGATGGATGCGATTGCCACCCACGTGGCGAAAGCAAAGGCGGCCTGACGGCCGCCACGTACCAAGCGTACCAACTGAAGCGTTCCTTCCTGAAGACTTGGTGCCTCGCCTGCCCCACGCTGGCGAGGCATTCTTTTTTTGTCGTCGTTTTGGTCTGGCGGCCGCCATTGTTGTCGGCGCATCGCCCATTGTTCCGCATCTGCGTTGCAGCGGGCTGCACGCGCAGCGCTCGTCTGCTCTGACAACACACGCGCCTGTGTAGACCGATGCCTGTCCCGGCCTGCTATCATTAGTCGTTTTCCGACAACTCTCGATTGATCCGGCGCGTGCACGTAAGGACATGTGGTCCCGCGCGCGTCCACCAACGATCAGAACAGCGACCATTGGTCCGACAGAGCGAGGGCGAACATGATCAAGGTGAAAATCAACGGACAGGAGCAGAGCTGGGACGGCGATCCAAGCCTGCCGCTGCTGTGGTATCTGCGCGACGAGCTGGGTTTGACCGGAACGAAATATGGGTGCGGCGCAGCGCTGTGCGGCGCCTGCACCGTGATAGTCGACAAGGAAGCGGCGCGCGCCTGCATCACCGCAGTGTCGGATGTCGCGGGACGGGAGGTCACCACCATCGAAGGTCTGCATCCGACTGGAGATCATCCGGTGCAGAAGGCGTGGCGGCAGGTCAACGTGCCGCAATGCGGCTTCTGCCAGGCCGGGCAGATCATGCAGGCGGCCGCACTCTTGAACGAGAATCCCAAGCCGTCGCATGACCAGATCAGGGATGCGATGGCCGGCAACATCTGCCGCTGCGGCTGCTATCAGCGCATCGAGAATGCGGTCCATCTGGCCTCGACGGGGGTGTGATCATGAGCATCATCGCAAATCCCGACATCGCAAAGTCCGCGTCTCGCCGCGGCTTCGAGCGGCATCTCAAGGTCGAGAACGTCTCGCGCCGTACCATCCTGCAGACGCTGGGCCTCGCCGGCGGGTTCGTGCTCGCGGCTCCCTTGCTGTCGCGCCCGGCGTTTGCCGCCTATGAAACCGGCGCCGGCAAGATGCCGCACGGCACCGTGGTCGATCCCAAGGTTTTCGTTTCGATCGCCCCCGACGGCATCGTGTCGATCCTCGCCCACCGCTCCGAGATGGGCACGGGCGTGCGTACCAGCCTGCCACTGATCGTGGCGGAGGAAATGGAAGCCGACTGGTCGCGCGTGCGCGTCGTGCAGGCTCCCGGCGACGAGGTGAAGTTCGGCAACCAGGATACCGACGGTTCGCGCAGCACGCGGCACTATCTGCTGCCGATGCGACAGATCGGCGCCATGGCGCGGGCGATGCTCGAAGCCGCGGCGGCCAAGCGCCTCGGCGTGCCGCCGAGCGAAGTGAAAGCCGTCAATCATGAGGTCGTGCACAGCGCCAGCGGCCGCCGCCTCGGCTTCGGCGAGCTCGCGGCCGATGCAGCCAATCTGCCGGTCCCTGCGGTCGACACCGTGCAGCTGAAGTCGCCGAAGGACTTCCGTTATCTCGGCAAGGGCCAGGTCAGTATCGTCGATCTGCACGACATCACCGTCGGCAAGGCGCGCTATGGAGCCGACGTCCGCCTGCCCGGCATGAAATACGCGGTTATCGCCCGGCCGCCGGTCACCGGCGGCAAGGTCAAGTCGTTCGATCCGGCCGAGGCGCTGAAGGTGCCCGGCGTCGAGCAGGTGATCGAGGTCAAGGGCTGGCCCTGGCCGTCGAAGTTCCAGCCGCTTGGCGGCGTCGCCGTGATCGCGCGCAACACCGGCGCTGCAATCAAGGGTCGCGACGTGCTCAAGGTCGAATGGGACGACGGCGCCAATGCTGCTTACGACTCCGTCGCCTATCGCGCCGAGCTCGAAGCCGCCGCACGCCAGCCGGGTCTCGTCGTGCGCCAGGAGGGCGACGTCGAGGCCGCGCTGAAGTCGGCCGACAAGGTGATCACCGGCGAGTACTACCTGCCGCATTTCGCCCATGCCAGCATGGAGCCGCCGGTCGCGGTCGCCGACGTCAAGGGCGACAAGGCCGAGATCTGGGCGCCTGTGCAGAGCCCCGGCGGCACGCACGAGGATGTTGCCAAGACGCTGCAGATCCCGCCGGAGAACGTGACCGTCAACGTCACCCTGCTCGGCGGCGGGTTCGGGCGGAAGTCCAAATGCGACTTCGCGCTCGAGGCTGCCCTGCTGTCGAAGACGCTGGGTGCGCCGGTCAAGGTGCAGTGGACGCGCGATGACGACCTCCATCACGATTTCCTGCACACCGTGTCGGTGGAGCGCATCGAAGCCGGGCTCGACAAGAGCGGCAAGGTGGTGGCCTGGCGCCACCGCAGCGTCGCGCCGACCATCCTGTCGACCTTCGCGGCGGGCGCCGATCATGCCGCGCCGTTCGAGCTCGGCATGGGCCTCGTCGACATGCCGTTCGAGATCGCCAACATCCAATGTGAGAATCCCGCCGCCAAGGCGATGACCCGCATCGGCTGGTTCCGCTCGGTCTCGAACATCCCGCGCGCCTTCGCCGTGCAATCGATGGTCGGCGAGATCGCCCATGCCACCGGCCGCGACCAGAAGGACACGCTGCTCGATCTGATCGGCACTCCGCGCGTCCTGAAGCTCGCCTCGGTGAAGGATCTCTGGAACTACGGCGAGCCCTACGAGAGCTACCCGATCGACACCGGCCGGCTGCGCCGTGTCGTCGAGTACGTGGCCGAGAAGGGCAATTGGGGCCGCTCGGTGCCCAAGGGCCACGGCCTCGGCATCGCCGCGCATCGCAGCTTCGTCAGCTACATCGCCACCATCGTGGAGGTGTCGGTCGACGACAAGGGCAAGCTTGTGGTGCATCAGGTCGACACCGCGATCGACTGCGGCACCTTCGTCAACCCCGAACGCATCGCCTCGCAGCTCGAAGGCGCCGCGATCATGGGGCTGAGTCTCGCCAAATATGGCGAGATCAGCTTCAAGAACGGCCGGGTGCAGCAGCGCAACTTCGACGACCATCCGGTGGTCCGAATCGACGAGGCACCGCTGGTGACCAACGTGCACATCGTGCCCGTTGATGCCGACACTCCGCCAAGCGGCGTCGGCGAGCCGGGCGTGCCGCCATTCGCGCCGGCGCTCGCCAACGCGATCTTTGCCGCCACCGGCAAGCGCCTGCGGGCGCTGCCGATCGGCAATCAGCTCGCGACCTGAGCTTGCAGCAATCAGCAGATCATCGGCCGGAGCGATCCGGCCGGTGATCCCAGCGGAAGAAGCAGGATCGGTCAGCGCCCGTAGCGCACCGAGGCATAGCGGCCGATGACGGCGGACGGCGAGGTCTGCATCACCGCGCTGGAGACCGGCGTCACCGGCAGCTTCCGCCTCACCGTGCGCAAGGACATGGACATCACCTGGCCGTTCGCCGAGAACGCCACCCACCTGATGTCGATCAGCCTCGACGAGGATCTCGATGACGCCGCCAAGCAGGCGGTGCGTGGTTAAGCACGTCTGCGCCCGCACCAACCTGTCGCGCAACCAGGCCTACATGCTGTGCTCGCTGGCCGGCAATCTGCGCGTCACCCAGCTGGTCGACGGCAACAAGGGCATCCACATGCTGCTGCCGAAATCCTATCTGTAGGCCCTCCGCTACCGGTTCACGAAGCGGTCGTGCGCGGTCAGCACGACCTGCCCGCTCGCATCGACCGCCTGGAAGGTCACATCGGCATCCACAGACTCGGGCATGGTCAGCGTCACCCGCAGCGCCTCCGAGCCGTCCGGCTCGACCTCGATCGCATCCGCCGCCGCATGGCCGACGATGGCGAGCGCCGCATCGATGCCGCTGATGCCGAGCTTGAAGCTCCGCACGGCGGACGACTTGTTGAGCAGCTTCACCGTATAGCCGTTGCGCACCGAGCCATCCGACAGCCGCACCGACATCGGATCGCGATCGTGCTGCACCGACAGCACGGCGGTGGTCTTCGTGACGAACGAAACAGCAATCACGCCTGCGACAGCGACGCAGGCCAGCGCAAGCCCGATCGTCTTCGGCCGCACCAGCCGTGAGACACGCGGCTCGCCGACACGGCCACGCTCGATGTTGCGCCAGCTCTCGTAGTCGATCAGGCCGCGCGGACGATCGAGCTTGGCCATCACGCCGTCGCAGGCATCGACGCAGAGGCCGCAATTGATGCAGGCGAAGCTCGGCCCCTGGCGGATGTCGATGCCGATCGGGCAGACCGCGACGCAGGCGCCACAATCGACGCAATCGCCGGCCGGCAACCCCTGCGATCGCGCCTCGGCGGCCTTTTTCGCCGACATCCGGGTCTCGCCGCGATAATCGCGATAGTTCACCGTGAAGGCTTCCGGATCCCAGATCGCGCCCTGCAGACGCGGCCACGGGCACATGAAGGTGCAGACCTGCTCGCGCGCGAAACCGGCGAGGCCATAGGTCGTGCCGGCGAAGACCAAGGTCCAGGTCAGCGCGGTCGCCGACATCTCGCCATGGATGAGATCGCGCAGCAACTCCGGCGCGTCGGTGAAGTAGAAGATCAGGGTGCCGCCGGTGCCGAGCGCGATCGCCATCCACAGCGCGTGCTTGGTGGCGATCTGTGCGATGCGCCGCGCCGTCAGCGGCGCGCCGACGTTCTTCAGCCGCTGCCGGCGGTCGCCCTCGACCAGGCGCTCGACCAGCAGGAACAGGTCGGTCCACACCGTCTGCGGACAGGCGAAGCCGCACCACAGGCGGCCGGCCAGCGCGTTGACCAGGACGAGGATGAACGTCGCCAGCAGCATCGCCGCGGTGATGAGATAGAGATCCTGCGGCCAGATCTCGGCGGGGCCAAGATAGAGCTTTCCGTGGGCGAAATCGAGCAGCACGGCTTGGCCCGGCGCATTCGGCCCGCGGTTCCAGCGCACGAACGGCGTGATGTAGTAGACGGCGAGCGTCAGAACGAGAATCAGCCATTTCAGCCGCCGGATTGGCCCCTTGACGCCCTGCGGAACCACCGGGCCGCCAGCGCTGCGCAACGACCGTGCCGGGCCGCGGGCCTGACCCTGGCCCTCGCTTTGGCCTTGGCCCTGCGCCATGCGCCGCGTCTTGGCGTGATCGATCTCGATGGTGATGGCCACGGCTGCCCTCGTTCGCTCGGCTGATGCAGGGCAACGATAGGCGGCGGTGCCCGGCGGCTCTTTGTCGGGCCACAAACTTGCGAACGGGTGGCAGCGCCTGTTTGCGCGGGAACAACGATAGTTCCCGTCCGGCAGGCGATGAGAGGCGCGGCGCCGCGAGCGCCACGGCGGCAGTCGCAGCATCCGGAGGGATGGCTGCGGCTGCCGCGCTTGTTGGATAGCGCGCGTAGCGACGCTCGCTGCTCGCCTCTCCCCGCGTGCGGGGAGAAGGAGCGTACCGGCATTGCGGCGGCGACTTCCGTTCCGATCGGCAGCGTTAACATGCTGCGCACGACGTGTGATCCAGCCCGTCTCTCAAACGATCTTGATCGACATGTCCGGCAGGCCCTCGAGCTTGCACAAGAGCACGTCGCCCTTGACGACCGGGCCGACATTCTCCGGCGTGCCGGAATAGATGATGTCGCCGGCCTTCAGCTCGAACGCCTCGGACAGTTTCGCGATCTGCTCGGCGACGTTCCAGATCATCTTGGTCAGGTCGGAGTTCTGCCGGACCGTGCCGTTGACCGCGAGCGAGATCGCGCCCTTGGTGAAGTGGCCGACCTTCGCCACCGGATGGATCGGGCCGAGCACGGCGGCATGATCAAAACTCTTGCCGATCTCCCATGGCTTCTTCTCGGCGGCCATGCCGTTCTGCAGGTCACGGCGGGTCATGTCGAGGCCGAGCGCGTAGCCATAGACATGATCGAGCGCGGACTCGGCGGGAATGTTGGTGCCGCCGGATTTCAGCGCCGCGACCAGTTCGACCTCGTGATGATAGTTCTTGGTCAGGGACGGATAGGGATGATCGGCGACCTCGCCGATCGCGACGTTCTGGATCGCGTCGGTCGGCTTCTGGAAGAAGAACGGCGGCTCGCGGTTCGGATCGGAGCCGCGCTCGATGGCATGCGCCGCGTAGTTGCGGCCGATGCAGTAGATGCGGCGGACGGGGAAGACGCCCTGCTCGCCGGCGATCGGAATCGTGGTCGCCGGCACGGCGAAGATCGGCTTCGGCCCGGCCTGTGCCGCGGCAGGGTGGGTGTCCGTCATGATCGCAGCCGCTGCGGCGGCGCTGCCGGCGACGAGAAGATCGCGGCGTGAGGTGTCTGCCATGGGTTTCCTCCTGGGATCAGCCGTTGCGGCCGGCTGATTTGTTGGTGGTGGCGCACCAGCATCGGCGCCCCGCTCAACTGATAAGCATATCCAGTATGCCAGCGCCACTATGCGCGCACGCGCCGTTGCTCTCGCGACGCAACACACGCCCGAAGCGATGCTCGAGACCCTCGCCGGAAACGCGAGGGCGCAGGGAAGGCCGGACCTCGACTGAGGCCCGTGGCCCGCCTGCGGAAAAAATGCAGGCGGCAGGAACCACAGATCCTATGGGGCGGCGGGTGGTCAAGAAGGGTTAGGATTGGATTTCCGAACCATCCGGCCCTCGGAGG
>NZ_JAUHJJ010000021.1:0-45475 GCF_032381175.1 Bradyrhizobium sp. SZCCHNR1093 | reverse complement strand
TCGCCGCTCTTGAACGGCCGATTCGTCATGCCCCCAAATCTTACCGTGAACACTGAGTTCTTGCCCAGCCTCGACGGCGCAACGTTTCAGCATGCGACATAATAACTCGACGGGCTGCCTCAAACAGGTAGTCCTCGAAACCATTATCGCAGCCGTCAAACGTCGGTCCCTCGGGGGGCTGCCGTGACAGAAATCTGGGTTGATTGCACAACAATCCTGGCGGGATGAAGCCGTAGCCGAAGTGTTTATCAATCGCCGCACCTGGCGGGGATCATGCTGCGCAGATATCATTGAAATGTTGTTGGAGTTCTGAAGTAGATCACATCTGGTGCAGGTGACGGTCCAGGCTTTGCTGCCGCACAGGGAGCGATAACAATGGCATCAGCGTACGGATACGGTAATCTAAAGAGATTCAGCGACGAGTGGGACGAATTACATAAGAATCCAAAGAGCGATGAAATTGAATGGATCAGCGCAAGTCGCGCCTTGCAGATGTTAAAGAGCCTCCAACTTTCGATCGCAACGCGGCGGATCTGTGAGCGAGCTAACCATGGACTTATCCGTGCTCGTGCTGAACGCCTTCAAATAAATGAGAAGCAGTTCGAGGATAGGGACATTCCCCGTGCGTTTTGGTGGGCTCACGGAGAGATCGCGCTAAAACAACAATGGGATTCCGGCGACTTTTCCACTTGGCTGGATAGCAAGATTCAGATCTTTGCGTACGGCGTGAAGTTTGATCGTGCCGCGATCGAGAAGATTTTGCCGGTGGAAGCCGTGAAGCCTGAAGTTGTTCCGCTCGTAGCTGGCGGTCGTCCACCGGCTGAGTGGTGGGATGACCTATGGGTCGAGATATGCCGACAGCTATACGAGGGCGACCTGAAACCAGAGAAGCAAGCTGACATCGAACAGGTCATGCTTACGTGGCTCACGGCCAAGGGCCACAATGCCAATGAAAGTACCGTGCGGCCGCGTGCCCGCAAGTTGTGGGCAGCCATAAAAGGCAAAAACTAGGTTTCTGGCCCTTTCTACTCTTACCTGCCCGACGTTAGGCCCGAACTTCCGCATGATGATCAGCACATTACTGGTGCGTTGCAGCGCCGACCGTAGCGGTTGACGCTCGCCTGCATCGGTTAGCGCTACTGGCCCCAATACGGGAGAGATCGGAAATGAGCTCGCGCGACAGGTTCGACAGCTTCAATAAGGTTGTTGTGGCCGTTGCCACCCTGATCACTGCTATCACTGGCGCCGCCAGCGTCGGCCACACCATAGGCTGGTGGTGATGCTCTAGATATCGCGAATTTGATCCAGCAAAGGCACGAATATCTATGATGATGAGTCGGTGTTTGCCGGGTCGACCTTCCAGAGCAGCCATAGGCTAAAGGTGACGAAATGTCTGGAGCAAGAAGCCGGCGCCCTTGATCGACTTAATCCCGTAGTGAATTTCTTACGCGACCCTTCCACTCATAACCGGTGTCGTCCCCGCGAACGCGGGGACCCATACCGCGTGATGTCTGAAATGGGCAGTCGGCACGTTCCGCGTGCCCCACTCCGTTCGGTGGTTATGGGTCCCGGATCTGCGCCCGCCGACGCGTTGCGTCGGCAGGCTTGTCCGGGACGACAGCGGAGCATGTGGCTGTCACGCCAACGACCGCCCAGTCCAGCTATCCCTTGTAGCCCATCAACAGGCGCGGCAGCCACAGTGAGAAGGCGGGGACGTAGGTCACGAACATCAGGGCGGCGATCAGCGCGGCGTAGAACGGCAGGATGGTGCGCATGACGGCGCCGACCGAGATGCCGCCGATGGCGCAGCCGACGAACTGGGTGGTTCCGACCGGCGGGGTGTTGAGGCCGAGCGCGCAGTTGATCAGCATCAGCATGCCGAACTGCACCGGATCCATGCCGGCCTTCATCGCGATCGGCAGGAAGATCGGGGTGCAGATCAGGATCGTCGCCGCCATGTCCATGAACGTGCCGAGCAGGAACAGGATGATGTTGATGAGCAGGAAGATCATCCAGGGCTGCGTCGAGACCTTGCTCATCAGATCGCCGGCGAAATCGGCGACCTCGTAGAGTCCCATCAGGTACTGGAACATCGTGGACACGCCGATCAGCAGCAGCACCACGCCGGTGGTCTTGACGGCCTTGGCGGCAGCCCGCAGGAAGTTCTGCAGGGTCATGGTGCGGTAGATGAAGAACGTCAGCAGGATCGTGTAGGTGACGGCGACGGCCGCGGACTCGGTGGCCGTGAACACGCCGGACAGGATGCCCGCCAGGATGATGCCGACGATCAAGAGGCCGGGCAGCGCCGCCGCGAACGAGCGGAACACCTCCGCCCAGCCGGGAAACTTGCCCGCGGGATAGCCGCGCTTCACGGCGACCGCGTAGGCGGCGACCAGCATGCAGACCATCAGCACGAGCGCCGGAAGAAGACCGGCGGCGATCAGCGCGCCGATCGACACCTTGCCGCCGGCGGCGAGCGCATAGATGATCATGTTGTGGCTGGTCGGCATCAGGGCGCCGACCAGCGAGGCGTGGGTGGTGACGTTGACGGCGTAGTCGGTGTCGAACCCTTCCTTCTTCATCATCGGGATCATCACCGCGCCCATCGCCGACACGTCGGCCACGGGAGAGCCGGAGACCCCGCCGAACAGCGTGCAGGCGACGACGTTCGACATGCCGAGCCCGCCGCGGATGTGACCGACGAGATTCTTGGCGAGCTGCACGATCTTGTCGGCGACGCCGCCATGCAGCATCAGCTCGCCGCTGAAGACGAAGAACGGGATGGCGAGGAACGAGAAGATGTTCATCCCCGACATCATCTGCTGGAAGATGACGGCAACCGGCAGGCCTTCATAGAGGATGGTGCAGATCGCCGAAAGGCCGATCGCAAACGCAACGGGAACGCCGAGGACCAGGAAGCCGAAGAAGGTGACGCCGAGAATGATCAGTTCCATGACGGGACGACCTCTTCGCCGCGCAAGAGAGCCATGATGTGCTCGATGGAAAACATGACGATCAGGATTCCCGAAGCGATCAGCGGCACGTAGCGGACGACTTCGGGCAGGCCGAGATTGGCGATCTTCACGGTGCCCACGGAGGCGCCGAGGATCCAGCCGTTGTAGGCCATCGCGACGCCGAACATCGCGACCAGCACGTGGATGACGAGCTCGATCTTTTCCCGCATATGATCCGGCAGCATCACGAGGAGGCTGTCCATGCCGATATGGCCGGCGTCGCGAACGCCGACGGCGGCGCCGATCAGCGTGACATAGAGGATCAGGACCAGCGCCAGATTCTCTGTCCAGGTCGGGCTGGAGTTGAGAACGTAGCGTCCGAACACCTGGTAGAAGACGATGGTGACGATGACGAGCAGGCCGGCGACGGACAGATACATGCCGACGCGCGCGATGACGGCGTTGATCCGCGAGAGCAGGCCGGTCGACGGACGTCCCTCCTGCTGCTCGTGGTCTCCAACATGAGGATCTGTCATTCCCGGCCCTCCCTGGCCTGAGTCCGGTGCCGCCGCACGGCGACGCCGGACCCGGTCCCTATTTTTATGTGGTTCTTACTTGGTGTCTTGGATGCGCTTGACGAGGCTCGAGAGCTTCTCGTCGCCGGCGAACTTCTGGTACACCGGCTTCATCGCGTCGACGAATTCCTGCTTGTTGGCGATCGTCACGACCTGGACGCCGGCGGCCTCGACGGCCTTGCGGGAGGTCTGCTCGCGCTCGTCCCAGAGCTTGCGCATGACCGGCACGGAGTCCTTGGCCGCCTTGCGGATCATCGCCTGATCCTCCTTGCTCAAGGTGTCCCAGACCTTCTTGGACATCACGAGGACTTCGGGCGCCAGCGAGTGCTCGGTGACGTTGTAGAACTTGGCGGCCTCGAAGTGACGCGAGGACTCGTAGGACGGCCAGTTGTTCTCGGCGGCGTCGACGAGGCCGGTCTTGAGCGCGGTGTAGACCTCGCCATAGGGCATCGGGGTCGGGTTGGCGCCGAGGCTCTGGATCATGCCGACCCAGAGGTCGGACTGCTGGACGCGAATCTTCAGGCCCTTGAGATCGGCGAGCGACTTCACCGGCGCCTTGACCGTGTAGATCGAGCGCGCGCCGCTGTCGTAATAGGCCAGGCCGACCAGGCCGGCGGGCTCCATGGCGGCCAGGATCTCATCGCCGATCGGCCCGTCCAGGACATTGCGCATATGCTGCGTGTCGCGGAACACGAAGGGCAGGCACAGCGCGACGGTCTCCGGCACGAAATTGTTGAGCGGCGACGAGTTGATCCGCATCATGTCGAGCGCGCCGATCTTGAGCTGCTCGATCGTGTCCTTCTCGGAGCCGAGGGCGCCGTTCGGAAACACCTTGACGCCAAGCTTGCCGCCGCTCGCGGTTGCGAGCTGCTTGCCCATGAACTTGACGGCTTCGACGGTCGGATAATCGGCGGGGTGCACATCGGCGGAGCGGAAATCGCGCGCGGTCGCCAAAGGCGACGAGACCGCCAGCACAGCGGCCGCAATGATACCTGTAAGTGCCTTCATCTTGGCTTCCTCCTCAATTGATTATGTCGTTGTTGTTGGGCAGATGCTGCAGGCCGCCTTGGGTCGCTGCACTCCAGATGCGAAGTCATGCGACAATATCACGCGTACGGCCAGTGGCATTTTCTGTCCAAGCCAAAGGCGGCATCGATCAATGCAAGAGTTGCATCGATCGATTGGGTGCGATCTGGCGCGATGCAACCAGCGGGTCGACCGCCTCAATGACGAAGGCGCCGCCTCGAACGGCCGCGGAGACATTGCCGGCGCCACCTCAGATGCGATCACCTGGCCCTGTCCGGCCCTTGCGCCCGGGCGGCGGGGCTGGCATTCCCACGGCTGATCTCCGGACCGGCCCGGCGGGTTTGCCGGTTGGTTACCAGCGCCGGGCTACAGCCGGTTCCCGAGCGCTTCCCGCGGCGTTGCTCCGGCCCGTCGCGTCCGATTTCGATTCGACGAGGTTTTGAGAGCCATGACCGTACGCCTGCACCGCGGCGACCTGCCCGATCTTTCCCGCTACACCACCTCGGTGGCGATCGACACCGAGACCATGGGGCTCAATCCGCACCGCGACCGGCTGTGCGTGGTGCAGCTGTCGCCCGGCGACGGCTCGGCCGACGTGGTGCAGATCCCCAAGGGGCACACCGATGCGCCGAACCTGAAGGCGCTGCTCGGCAACCCGGACATCACCAAAATCTTCCACTTCGCGCGCTTCGACGTCGCGGCGCTGTTTCACGCGTTCGGGGTGATGCCGCAGCCGGTCTATTGCACCAAGATCGCCTCGCGGCTGGCGCGCACCTATACCGACCGCCATGGTCTCAAGGACCTCGTGCGCGAGCTGCTCAATGTCGATCTCTCCAAGCAGCAGCAGTCGAGCGACTGGGGCGCCGAGCAGCTCAGCGAGCCGCAGCTCGCTTATGCTGCCTCCGACGTGCTGCATCTGCATGCGCTGCGCGAAAAGCTCGACGGGATGCTGGCGCGCGAAGGGCGGCTGGCGTTGGCGCAGGCCTGCTTCGCGTTCCTGCCGCACCGGGCGACGCTCGATCTGGGCGGATTCGAGGCTGAGGACATCTTCGCGCATTCCTGAGGGGGGCGAATCGCAGCCGCGTTCACGATCATTAATGTCTCGTAATGATCGCGAGGCCCCTGCGTCGCGATTTAGCGCCAGTTCCAGGCTGCAATGGTGGGGCCCCCCATGGTAGGATGGGTGCTGTTTCGCGCGCATCCCGTGTCCGTCGGAGCCCTGGTGAACTCGGTCCACAACCCCGCCTATGATCCCACCCTGCAGGCGCGCTTCGCGGTCGCGGCGCGCCACAGCCGCTTCGTGCGCGTGCTGCGGGTCGCGGTGCCGGCGGCGGTGGGACTGGCGATGGCGGTCGTGATCGGCATCGCGCTGTTCAATCCGTTCCACATGGAGATCAACACCCCGAATCTCACCGGCAACCTCGTCATCTCCGGCCGCAAGATCACGATGGAGACGCCGCATCTGACCGGCTTCACCCCGGACCAGCGGCCGTATGATCTCGTCGCCCGGAGCGCGGTGCAGGACCTCACCGATCCCGATCACGTCGAGCTCAACATCCTCCGCGCCAAGGTGCTGATGGAGGATCAGTCGACGGTGACCTTGAAGGCGAATACCGGCGTGTTCGACACCAAGCAGCAGCAGCTAGAGCTGACGAAGGACATCCTGCTGACGACGTCGACGGGCTACGAGGCGCGTCTGAGCCGCGCCTCGGTCGACATGGCCAAGGGCACCGTGAGCTCGGACGAGCGCGTCGACGTCAAGCTCACCAACGGTACGCTTTCTGCCGACCGCCTGCGCATCACCGACAATGGCGAGGTCATCCGCTTCGAGGGCAATGTGATGATGAACCTCGACAACATGAATGCCGCTCCGGCCACGACGGCGAGCGCCGATCCCGGCCGTCCGGCCCGCAACGTGAAGTGAGCTCATGACGACGTGTCGTTTCATTCCCGTAGCGATTCGCGGCGCCGGCTTCGCCGCGCTGGCGTTGCTCGCGCTTGCCGACTCATCGCAGGCGCAGAGCGCGACCACCGGTGTTCCGAACGCGCTGCAGGGATTTTCCCAGAACCGCGACCAGCCGATCCAGATCGAGGCCGCTGCGCTCGAGATGCGCGACAAGAAGAAGGAGGCGACCTTCACCGGCAACGTCAAGGTCGTGCAGGGCGATACCACCATGACCTCGAAGTCGCTGGTGGTGTTCTACGACGGCGGCGCCCAGCAGGGCGGCGCCAAGGCGACCAAGGCGACGCCGGCTGCGACGCCAGGGCCGGATGGCAGCTCGGCGATTCGCCGTCTCGAGGCGCGCGGCGACGTCAAGGTGACGCAGAAGGACCAGGTCGTGACCGGCGAGACCGCGGTCTACGACACCAAGACCAACATGATCTCGATGCAGGGCGGCGTGGTGCTGACCCAGTGCAAGAACGTGATGCGCGGCGACCGGCTGACGGTCGACATGACGACCGGCGTGTCGCGGGTCGAGTCGGACAGCGGGCGCGGGGTGCAGGTGCTGCTGCCGCAGGCGGGCGCGGGCGCGGGCGGCGGCTGCGGCCCGTCGACGGCCTCGGCGCCGGGCGGCGCCGGGCCGCTGCAGCTCGGTCCAGGCAAATCGAAGTGACTTCAATTATTTAGCAAAACACCGGCGGCCCAGTTGAACCGCGCCGCTGCTGCCTCTATCTAGCGAGCGGGCGGTTCTGTCGCAGGACCGATGCAACGGGAGGCCGTGGAACCCGTTGCGTGGCTGCGAAAGAGTGATGCCGGACACGATTGCGATCTTGCGATCGGTCGCCTGCGTGGGGCGACCGCGACTTCGCCGTCAGACGACGAACTCCGGAGCGCGGCCTCCCGCGCTTTGGCCGGCCTCGCGCTCCCTGTGATCCGCGAGAGGTGAGATGCGTTCGCTCGCGGTGGGCGGGCGAGCCAGCGCTGCGGTCGATGACGGGCAGCCTCGAAGGGCGTAAGCGAAGCGGGGATGGTGGATCTACTCGGCATGTTTCGTGGGCGTCCCGCCAAGCGCGGCCAGCGAGGCTCCTCGCGCCGGCGCGACGACATCACGGCCATGGACGATCCGTTCGGCAATTCCTACAGCGATGATCCGCTCGCCGCGCTCGCCGACTCCGTGCGCGATGAAACGGTGCCACGCATCAATCCGCGCTCGCCGCAGAACACCGAGCAGATCCAGCGCAAGCGGCCGGCCTCGCAGCCGATGCCAGCCAAGCCGCGCAACAATGGCGCGGGGGGCGGTCCGCAACTGCTGCGCCGGCCGGGCTTCCTCGCCGTGCACTCGATCGAGAAGAGCTTTGGCAGCCGCCAGGTCGTGCGCGGCGTGTCGATCTATGTCCGCCGCGGCGAGGCCGTCGGCCTGCTCGGGCCGAACGGCGCCGGCAAGACCACCGTGTTCTACATGATCACCGGCCTGATCAAGGCCGATCGCGGCGCCATCGAGCTCGATGGCCATGACGTCACGCGGCTGCCGATGTATCAGCGCGCGCGGCTCGGCATCGGCTACCTGCCGCAGGAGGCCTCGATCTTCCGCGGCCTCACCGTCGAGCAGAACATCCGCGCCGTGCTCGAAGTGGTCGAGCCGTCGCGCAAGAAGCGCGAGCGCGAGCTCGACGCGCTGCTGGAAGAATTCACCATCACGCGGCTGCGCAAGTCGCCGTCGATCGCGCTGTCCGGCGGCGAGCGCCGCCGCGTCGAGATCGCGCGCGCGCTGGCGACGCGCCCGAACTACATGCTGCTCGACGAGCCGTTCGCCGGCATCGATCCGATCGCGGTCGGCGACATTCAGCAGCTGGTGCGCCATCTCACCAACCGCGGCATCGGCGTGCTCATCACCGACCACAACGTCCGCGAGACGCTCGGCCTCACCGACCGCGCCTACATCGTCTATGCTGGGCAGATTCTCACCGAAGGCAGCCCGGAGGAGATCGTCGCCGATCCCGACGTGCGCCGGCTGTATCTCGGTGAGGAATTCCGGCTGTAGGATTGCCGACGCGGTGCTTGTCGGCTTTTGTCGTCTGCGCGACATCAGGCGGAAACGCTACGATTGACGTTGTTTCCAGCAGGTTCGCGATGGCCGGTAACCTCGTCTTCTCCGCGCGCCATACTCCGTTTTTCTTATTCGTCAAGCCGTGTACATCGTGCGCGGATTAGGATAAGCAAGAATTGGACCAGTAAGGGAATGTTCTTGCTCCCATGGCGTTGACGCAGAGATTAGAATTCCGCCAGTCGCAGTCGCTGGTGATGACGCCGCAGCTGATGCAGGCGATCAAGCTGCTGCAACTGTCCAATCTCGACCTCTCCACGTTCGTCGAAGAGGAGCTGGAGCGCAATCCGCTGCTGGAGCGCGCGAGCGACGGTCCGGAAGCGCCGGTCGCCGGCGAGCAGCAGATGTCCGAGCGCGCCGAGTTCTCGGAAGGCAGCGAAGCCAACGGCGACGATTTCGGCGAGGGCGCGAGCGGCGGCGGCGAGAGCTTCGAGGGCGCCCAGGAAGACTGGATGAGCCGCGATCTCGGCACCCGTACGGAGATCGAACAGACGCTCGACACCGGGCTCGACAACGTGTTCTCCGAGGAGCCGGCTGAGGCCGCCGCGCGCACCGCGCAGGACGCAGCGCCGACCACTTACACCGAATGGGGTGGCGGCGCCTCCGGTGACGAGGACTACAATCTCGAAGCCTTTGTCGCGGCCGAGACCACGCTGTCGGATCATCTCGCCGAGCAGGCGGCGGTGGCCTTCACCGCGCCGGCGGACCGCATGATCGGCCAGTACCTGATCGATCTCGTCGACGAGGCCGGCTATCTGCCGGCCGACCTCGGCCAGGCCGCCGACCGCCTCGGCGCCGAGCAGGCCGACGTCGATGCCGTGCTCGGCGTGCTGCAGACCTTCGATCCGCCGGGCATCTGCGCGCGCAACTTGAGCGAATGTCTCGCGATCCAGCTGCGCGAGCTCGACCGCTATGACCCGGCGATGCAGGCGCTGGTCGAGCATCTCGATCTGCTGGCGAAGCGCGACTTCGTTGCCCTTCGCAAGTTGTGCGCCGTCGACGACGAGGACCTCGTCGACATGATCGGCGAGATCCGCAGGCTCGATCCGAAGCCGGGGCTGAAGTTCGGCACCACGCGCACGCAGACCATGGTGCCCGACGTCTACGTCCGTCCCGGTCCCGACGGCGGCTGGCTGGTCGAGCTCAACAGCGACACGCTGCCGCGCGTCCTCGTGAATCAGGTCTATTACTCCGAGCTGTCGAAGACGATCCGAAAGGACGGCGACAAGTCCTACTTCACCGACTGCCTGCAGAACGCGACGTGGCTGGTGCGCGCGCTCGATCAGCGCGCCCGCACGATCCTGAAAGTGGCGACCGAGATCGTGCGCCAGCAGGACGGCTTCTTCACCCATGGTGTCGCGCATCTGCGTCCGCTCAACTTGAAGGCCGTTGCGGATGCGATCCAGATGCACGAATCGACCGTGTCGCGCGTTACCGCCAACAAATACATGGCGACCAATCGCGGCACGTTCGAGCTGAAATATTTCTTCACCGCCTCGATCGCATCGGCCGATGGCGGCGAGGCGCATTCGGCAGAGGCCGTGCGTCACCACATCAAGCAACTGATCGATGCGGAAGATCCCTCCGCAATTCTCTCCGATGATACGATCGTCGAGAAGCTGCGCGCCGCGGGCATCGACATCGCCCGCCGCACGGTCGCGAAATACCGGGAGGCGATGCGGATCCCGTCCTCGGTGCAGCGCCGCCGCGATAAGCAGAGCATGCTGGCGCATGCCCTCTCGGCCCCCGCCAGCGCCGACCGCACCCGGGATACCGCGTCAGTTTGACCGCTGCGCAAGATTGCGCCTTCACCAAATAGGCTTAGTGTCATACTTGGTTCACATGAATCGAGGCGGCACATGACCCTGCGGATTTCCGGAAAGAGCATCAGCGTCAGCGAAGCGCTGCGTGGGCGCGTCAGCGAGCGCACCGACGAGGTCTTGCGAAAATACTTCGACGGCAACTATTCCGGCCATGTCACGCTCTCCAAGGACGGTTTCGGGTTCAAGACCGATTGCGCGCTGCACCTCGATTCGGGCATCACGCTCGAGGCCGAATCGAACGCGCCGGACGCCTATGCCAGCGCCGACCAGGCGCTCTTGATGATCGAGAAGCGCCTACGCCGCTACAAGAGCCGGCTGAAGGACCGCTCGGGGCGCAAATCCCATGCCGCCAATGCAGCGCTCGCCAATCTCGACGGCGCGGTGCTGGATGCGCCGAGCTACGTGATCGAGGCGCCGGCCGAGGGCGACGAGGAGATCACCGGCTACAGCCCGGTGATCATCGCCGAGAACACCACGGCGTTGAAGCGCCTGTCGGTGTCCGAAGCCGTGATGGAGCTCGATCTTTCGGGGGCACCCTGCATGGTGTTTCAGCACGGCTCCAGCGGCCGGGTGAACATCATCTACCGCCGCGCCGACGGAAATATCGGCTGGGTCGATCCGCCGGCGGTGAAGCCGTAGTCCCGCGGATGCGTTCCAGGGATCTTCCGGCGGCGCGAAAACCGGTTCCCGATCAGGCGGTTGGCCGACCGGTTGCGACGTCACGCCACGGCAATGAACAGATGCGATCAAGCGGTTGGGGCGCTGGCGCCTTCAGGCCGCCACGCTCCGGCGATCTTTAAGGATAGGCTGCGGGAACACGCTTGCGGGTGTTGGCACGGCCGTTGCGTTGGGGTAGAAGCCCCACCCATCGGACACGGGTTAAGCCCGCCTGCCGCCTCAGCTTCTTGACGCCGGTCTGTCCCGACCTATTCGCACCCTGACGGTTCAATCACCTCGGAACGCCCTATGCCGATTACCGATCTGGTCGCACCCGAGGCGATCGTGCCGGCTTTGAAGGTCATCAGTAAGAAGCAGGCGCTGCAGGAGCTGGCAGCGCGCGCGGCTGCGCTGACCGGGCAGAATGAGCGCAACGTGTTCGAAGTCCTGCTGCAGCGGGAGAAGCTCGGAACCACGGCCGTCGGCTACGGCGTCGCGATTCCCCACGGCAAGCTGCCGAAGCTGGAGAAGCTGTTCGGCCTGTTCGCCCGGCTGGAGCGGCCGATCGATTTCGAAGCCATGGACGGCCAGCCGGTCGATCTCGTGTTCCTGCTGCTGGCGCCGGAAGGCGCCGGTGCCGACCATCTGAAGGCCCTGGCGCGGATCGCCCGCCTGCTCCGCGACCAGGATGTCGCCAAGAAGCTCCGCGCCTCGCGCGACGCCCAGGCGATCTATTCGGTGCTGGCGCTGCCGCCCGCTTCCGCGGCCTGACGTCGTATCGCGCCGCCCCGCAAGGACCGAGAAAGCCTGCTGGCGAACCTCCGCGCGGCCCCGAGCCCGTTCGTCCGAGCGCACGTGGGCAACGGCGTCGGCTCGTAGCCGAACTCGACGACGAGCTCCTGGAATGCCTCGCTGCGGAGCAGGTCGAAATGATGCGGCATCATTCGCTCCTTGTAGATGCCGACCTTCCGGCCGCGTCCCGACGACGTCAGGCCGCGGCCGAGCACATCGAGCTCCGCGGCCGTCTTGCGCGGAAGTCCCAGGTAGTCGCAGATGCGGTTAAGGACAGGAAACGACGACCGCGCCACATCGTCGATCGCGAGCTCTGAATAGAGCTCTTCGAACTTCACGGTCAGGCAGGCTGGCGAGTCCAGCCAGCTCATGAACTTCTTGATGCCCGATCGGGGCAAAGAGAGGAGGGTCGATGTGATTCGGGAGGCGTCATCGGAGTGAGCGGCCGATCCGGCCGACCGCAGATAGGCGTTCCACTTCCGCATCTTCGGATAGGCCGCCGAGTGGTAGACGAAGTCGACCCAGCTCACGACGATGTCGCGGGGGTCGCGGACGATGAACAGCATCTTGTGTTCTGGTCTGCCCAGGAGGTATTGCTCAAGATACGGACAATACTCGGTGTGCGAGGCGCAGGAGTAGCCGGAGCGCAGGGCCGACGCCCAGAGCGGGGCCGGAAGCGCGCGTCCGTAGTCGAGCGAACCGTCGGGATTCAGCTTGCTGATCGATGACGTGTAGGTGTGATAGCCGACATCGACATGACCGCCCAGCGCTCTGACGAGTTCGACCAGCAGGTACGTCCCCGCTTTCGGCACGCTGTTGCAGATGACGTAGTAAGGGCTCGGCCCCGGCGGAGGACTGCCAAGAAAGACGTGCCGGTTGGGTAGGGTCCCGAGTGCAAGTTCTCGAAAGACGCCTGCATCAAGCCGTGATCCATGCATTTGCCATCCCTACACATGCTCGTCACACAGCGGACTAGCGCGTGCCGCAACAGGGACAACTTAAGGATTGGACACCTTCGCCTTAAACCGGGTCGGATTGTATCTGGTTGTCAAATCGACCGTTACGGACATCGACGGAAACAAATTTCTCAAAAGCACTTCGGCCGCCGCTTCGTCCTTCCCCGGCTATCGCAATGATCTCGCCATGTAGCGCACCGTTTTGGCGCCGCCATGGATGCTGGCCGCCGCCAGCGGCGCGAAGCCGAGCGCAGCATGAAACGCGTCCGACTGCGGATTGGGCGGATCCAGATTGACCTCGCAGACGATGCGGTCGTGGTCCGCCGCGGTCGCCTCCCGAATCAGCTCCTCATAGAGCTGCCGCGCCAGGCCCCGGCCGCGGGCGGCCGGCGCCACCACGATGCGGTCGACATAGATGAACCGATCGTAGCGCGCGCGAAACCAGCGGTGATTGGGATTATCGTAGACGGCGGCGTGGTCGAGCGCGATCATCAGCGCATCGGCCCCGCCAATCCGCCAGGCCCGCCATGCCCGATCGAGCAGCTGCACGAGCGTTTCGGGCGTGAGCCACGACAGCTCGGAGGCATGCGCGTTGTTAAGCGCGAGCAGTGCGTCCGCGAGCGCAGGATCTGCGCGCAAACCGGCCGCGCTCATGGGTGTTGTCAGCAAGGTCATGTGCGGCGATCGTTCCGGGCAGCCCAGCAGAAAAAAGGGCCGTCCCCGTTTCCGGGGACCGCCCTCGTGTCAGTCCGTGAGCCGCGTGCTCCTCATGAGCATCGAGTCTCACGAGAAGCGGTCGCTGCAAGCGCTGCGGCTCGGCCTTTGCGTCAGTGGACGCTCACGGCCTGGAGTTCGTGGCTCCACGCATTCGCAATCGCTGCTTCGCGGCTGTCGGTAAGCATGATCGGCGTGCCGTCGGCGGCATGCAAGGCGAACAGCTTCAGTCCCGGCGCGATGTGCGGCGCCTGCGGAAACAGTCCCGGCACGTCTTCAGAGCGGATCTGCTTCACATAAGCGATGTGGCCCTCGCCCAGGGTTGCCAGTGACTCCAGGGAGACGGGGGATTCCGACGCGACATTACCTTCAGTCATGGTCTCGACTCCTTCTGAGACTCAAGCGGTCGAGTCCGCTACTCGTTCCATCAAACCATTATTCGTGTTCATTGATAGCGATTGTCTTAACGATCCGCTCAGGCTCCGGCCTGGCCAGATCGACCGACAACAACCCGTTCTTCAGGTCCGCACCGAGCACATGCATTCCCTCCGCCAGCACGAAGGTGCGCTGGAAGTGGCGCGCGGCGATGCCGCGATGAATGTATTGCCTGGTCTTGTCGTCCTGCTGCCGGCCGCGGATGACGAGCTGGTTTTCCTCAATGGTGACATCGAGTTGGTCGCGGGTAAAACCCGCCACCGCCAGCGTGATCCGCAGACGCTCGGGCTGGCCATTGGTGCGCTCGAACCGCTCGATATTGTAGGGCGGATAACCGTCGGCACCTTTGACGACGCGGTCGAGCACGCGCTCGATCTCGTCGAAGCCCAGCAGGAACGGACTGGAGAGCGAAGGAACACGAGACATGGTTTACAAAGTCCTCTCGAAGCGACTTTGATGTATCAGGGCCCTGACGGCACCCCTTGAGCAGCAATATGGGCACGATCCGGGGCGCGTTCAAGCACCCCGAATGCGCCGGAACGGCCAGCCTGTGGAAGGGTTTAAACGGACAGCCGCTGCCGGCCGTCGGCCGAGAACAGATGCAGCTTGGCCCGCGGCGCCACGGCGCGAATCCGCGCGCCGATCTCCGGCGCGGCGGTGCCCGGCAGCCGCACGATGATGTCGTTGGCGGTCGCGGTGAGCCGGTCATCGCTGCCCATATCCTGGCGCGCGCCATAGACATAGGTCTCGGCGCCGACATGCTCGATCGCCTCGACGCGGAGGTCGAGCCCGACCCCGCCCGCCGGAACGGTGTCGCCGAGCTGGAAATCCTCAGGCCGGATGCCGAGCTGGCCCGCCTCTGCGGGAACCGCGTCGGCGCCGTGCAACTGGGCGCGCACGCCATCGGTCGGCATCAGGTTCATCGGCGGTGCGCCGATGAAGGACGCGACGAAGGTGGTCGCGGGCTTCTGATAGATGTCGAGCGGATTGCCGATCTGCTCGACCTTGCCGCCGTTCATCACCACCAGGACGTCGGCGAGCGTCATGGCCTCGAGCTGGTCGTGGGTGACGTAGATCGCGGTCGTGTTGAGCCGGCGCTGCAATTTGCGGATCTCGACCCGCATCGCGATGCGCAGCTTGGCGTCGAGGTTGGACAGCGGCTCGTCGAACAGGAACACCTTGGGTTGGCGCACGATGGCGCGGCCCATCGCCACGCGCTGGCGCTGGCCCCCGGACAGCTGCCGCGGCTTCCGCTCGAGCATGGAGCCGAGCTCGAGAATGCGCGCGGCGTCCTCGACGCGCGTCCTGATCTCCTTCTCCGCCATGCCGCGATTGCGCAGGCCGTAGGCCATGTTGTTATAGACGGTCATGTGCGGATAGAGCGCATAGTTCTGGAACACCATCGCGATGTCGCGATCGGCAGGCTCGATGGCATTGACGATGCGGCCGCCGATGTCGATCTCGCCCGACGTGATCGTCTCGAGCCCCGCGACCATCCGCAGCAAGGTGGATTTGCCGCAGCCCGACGGCCCGACCAGCACGCAGAACTGACCATCGCCGACATCGACATCGACGCCTTTGATGGCTTCGAAGCCGCCGGGATAGACCTTGCGGACGTTGCGGAGTGTGACGTTGGCCATGGGTTACCTAGCGAATAGCGAATGGGGAGTGGCGAACAGGGAAGGGGACGAAGCGAGCCGTTGCGCGAACATCCCTGTTCGCCACTCGCCATTCGCTATTCGCCCCCTCGTCACTTTTCCGTCTCCACCAGCCCCTTGACGAACAGGCGCTGCATGACGACGACGACGAACACCGGCGGCAGCATCGCGAGCACGGCGGTCGCCATGACGACCGGCCACTCCGTCAGCGCGTCGGTCGTCGTGATCATCTTGCGGATGCCGATCTGGATGGTCTGCATGTCGTCGCGCGTGGTGATCAGCAGCGGCCAGAGATATTGATTCCAGCCGAGGATGAACAGGATCACGAACAGCGCCGCCATGTTGGTGCGCGACAGCGGCAGCAGGGTGTCCCAGAAGAAGCGGAGCGGCCCGGCGCCGTCGATGCGGGATGCCTCCAGGAGCTCATCCGGCACGGTCATGAAGAACTGGCGGAACAGCAGCGTGGCGGTGGCCGAGGCGATCAGGGGCAGCGCCAGCCCCGCATAGCTGTCGAGCATGTGCAGGTCGGCGACGATCTTGTAGGTCGGATAGATGCGCACCTCGACCGGCAGCATGAGGGTGATAAAGATCAGCCAGAAGATCGCCATGCGGAACGGGAAGCGGAAGTAGACGACCGCATAGGCCGAGATGATCGAGATCGCGATCTTGCCGACGGCGATCAGCAGCGCCATGACCAGCGAGTTCAGCAGCATGGTCGCCACCGGCTCGCGGGTCGAGCCGCTCGTGCCGACGAAGATGGTCTGATAGTAGGTCGACAGGAAGTGCCCGCCCGGCAGCAGCGACATCTGCCCGTTGGCGATGACCGCATTGTCCTGCGTCGAGGCGACGAACGCGAGATACACCGGGAACGCCACGATCGCGATTCCGATCCACAGGATGGCGTGCGCGACGTAGCGTCGAATGCCTTCTTGCTCGACCATCAGTAGGTCACCTTGCGCTCGACGAAGCGGAACTGGATCGCCGTCAGCACGATGACGATGACCATCAGAACGACGGATTGTGCGGCCGACGAGCCGAGATTGCCGCCGAGCAGGCCGTCCGTGTAGACCTTGTAGACCAGCGTCTCGGTGGACTTGCCCGGGCCGCCACGGGTCATCGTGTCGATGATGCCGAACGTCTCGAAGAAGGCGTAGACGATGTTGATGACCAGCAGGAAAAAGATGGTCGGCGACAGCAGCGGGAAGGTCACGGTCCAGAACCGCCGCATCGGCCGCGCGCCGTCGATCGCGGCGGCCTCGAGCACGCTGCGGGGGATGCTCTGCAGCCCGGCGAGGAAGAACAGGAAGTTGTAGGAGATCTGCTTCCAGGCGGCCGCGAGGATGATCTGCAGCGCCGCCTGGTCGCCGTCGAGCAGCGGATTCCAGTCGATGCCCATCGCGCGCAGATAGCGCGAGATCACGCCGAGCGACGGGTGCAGCATGAAGATCCAGAGCACGCCCACCACCGGCGGCGCGACGGCATAGGGCCAGATCAGCAGCGTCCGGTACAGCGTGACGCCGCGCAGCGGCTTGTCCGCCATGACCGCGAGCAGCAGCGCGACCGAGAGCGACGAGAGCGCGATGGCGAAGGAGAAGCCGAAGGTGCGGAGAATGGCTTGAAAATAGTCCGGCTGACTGAGCAGGTCGGCGTAGTTCTCGAACCAGACGAAGCTCGTGGACAGGCCGAACGCGTCCTGCAGCAGGAACGACTGGATGACGGCCTGGATCGCGGGCCAATAGAAGAAAATCAGCACGATCGCGAGCTGGGGAGCGACCAGCACGAACGGCAGCAGTTTTGATTGGAAGATGGCGTTCTTCTGCATGGTCGGTCGGCGAGCCGGCAGGCCGCGGGTGGCCTGCCGGCTCTTGGCCTCACTTCACGGCCGTCTTTTCGAACTGGCGCAGCATCTGGTTGCCGCGCTCGACCGCGGCGTCCAGCGCCTGCTTGGCGGTCTTCTTGCCGGCCAGAGCCTGCTCGATCTCCTCCGACCAGACGTCACGCAGTTGCACCATGTTGCCAAGACGCAGGCCGCGGGAATTCTCCGTCGGCTCCTTGTTGGTCAATTCGAGCAGCGGCGTCTCCAGGTAGGGCTGATCCTTGTAGAAGCCCTCGGCCTTGGCCTTCGCGTAGGCAGCCTTGGTGATCGGCAGATAGCCCGAGGCCTTGTGGATATAGACCTGACGATCGGTGTCCGAGAGGAAGGTCAGGAACTTCGCCACGCCCTTGTATTCGTCCGCGCTCTTGCCGCCCATCACCCAGAGCGAGGCGCCGCCGATGATCGAGTTCTGCGGTGCGCCCTTGGCGTCGGGATAATAGGGCATCGGCGCAGCGGTGAAGGCGAACTTGGCCTGCGCCTTGACGTTGCCGAAGAACGCCGACGAGGTCAGGTAGATCGGGCATTCGCCCGAGGTGAAGCGGCCCTCGCCGGTGTTGGTGCGGCCGGCATAGTCGTAGGTCTTGTCCTTCTGCAGCTCGACCAGGTTTTCGAGATGCTTCACCTGCAGCGGACCGTTGAATTCCAGCACGGTGTCGAAGCCGTCGAGACCGTTCGCCTTGCTGGCGAGCGGCACGTTGTGCCAGGCGGAGAGCTGCTCGAGATTGACCCAGGTGACCCACGAGCCGGAGAAGCCGCAGGTCGGATGGCCGGCCGCCTTCAGCTTCTTGGCGGTCTCGAACAGCTCGGGCCAGGTCTTCGGGATCTCGGCGTTGACCTTCTTCAGCTCGTCGAGATTGACCCACATGACCGTGGAGGACGAGTTGAAGGGGAACGACAGCATCTCGCCCTTGGAGGTCGAGTAGTAGCCGGTGATGGCCGGCAGGTAGCTCTTGGGATCGAACTTCTCGCTGGCGTCCTGCATCAGCTTGTAGACCGGCTTCACGGCGCCGGTGGCGGCCATCATCGTGGCGGTGCCGACCTCGAACACCTGCATGATATGCGGCGCATTGCCGGCGCGGAAGGCGGCAATGCCGGCATTCATCGTGTCGGCGTAGTTGCCCTTGTAGGTCGGAACGACCTTGTAGTCGGTCTGCGAGGCGTTGAAATCGTTGGCGAGCTTGACGATGACGTCGTTGTTGGCGCCGGTCATCGCGTGCCACCACTGAATCTCCGTCACCGCATGCGCGGGTGCGGCGGCGCCAAGGACCAGCGTGGCTGCCGCCGCGGCGGCGGTCCAGAATTGTCGAAGTGACATTAAAAAATACCTCCCATGGAACGTCATCGGCGTCGCGGCCGTAGCAGCGCGAGATGACAGTTTTGTGAATGTATAACCGGTTGGATCGTCAGCGGAAAGCGCGTTCGTCGCGGCTTCGCGGCGGAATGCCGCGACTTGCGCGAGACGGCGCGGCGCCGGGGCGATGCCCCAGGCGACGCTAGCGTGGGGAGACGACAGGCTGATGGCGCTTCAGCGCTTGCGCTCGGCGCACACCGTGCCCTGGGACAGCAGGGCCTGGATCTCGTGCTCCGAATAGCCGAACTCGCTGAGCACCTCCTGCGCATGCTGGCTGAACTTCGGCGGCGTGGAGCGCAGGGTCGGCTTGGTGCGTTCGAGCCGGATCGGCGACGCGACGCCCTTGTACCAGTCCTTTTCGATGACATCGCCGCGGTAGATCGTGTGCGGATTGGTCAGCGCCTGGTCGATCTTCTGCACGGGTCCCGCCGGCAGGCCGGCCGCGAGCAGCCGGTCGCACAGCGGCTCCGCCTCGAATTGGCTGAAGACGGCGGCGAGCTCGGCGCGCAGCGCCTCGCGATTGGCGACGCGATCCTTGTTGCGGGCGAAGCGCGGATCGGTGCCGAGCTCCGGCCGGCCGATTTCCTTGGCGAGCTTGCGGAAGGTGCCGTCATTGCCGACGCCGATGAAGATATCGTCCGTCTTGGTTGGGAAGATCGCGTAGGGAACGAGGTTCGGATGCTCGTTGCCGGTCAGCGACGGCGGCTTGCCGTGCATGAAGTAGTTTGCGGTATGCGGATGCATGATCGCGAGGCCGGTCTCATACAGCGTGACCTCGAGGAACTGGCCGAGCCCAGAGCGCTGCCGTTCCGACAGCGCCATCAGGATGCCGATCGCGGCATAGAGTCCGGTGGTGATGTCGACCAGCGGCACGCCGATCCGCATCGGTCCGCTCTGCGAGGAGCCGGTCGCGGCGATCATGCCGGTCATCGCCTGGATGATCGCGTCATAGCCGGGATTGCCGCCGCGCGGACCGTCGGCGCCGAAGCCGCAGATGCGGCAGTGCACCAGCTTCGGGAATGTCTCGCGCAGCGTGTCGCTGCCGATGCCCCACTTCTCCAAGGTGCCGGGCTTGAAGTTCTCGATCAGCACGTCGGCGGTCTCGAGCATCCGCATCAGCACGACGCGGCCACCCTCGGAAGCGAGATCGAGGCCGATCGAACGCTTGTTGCGGTTGATCCCGACGAAATAGGCAGCGTCTTCGTCGTGGAAGGGAGGGCCCCAGTCGCGGACCTCGTCGCCGGCCGGCGGTTCGACCTTGATCACGTCGGCGCCGTGATCGGCCAGGATCTGTGTGCAGTAGGGCCCGCCGAGCACGCGCGTCAGATCGATCACGCGCAGTCCGGCCATGGCGCCGGGAGCAAATTGGGGTGTCATCGGATGTCGCGAGGTTGGTTTCAGCTCGCGGCCATTAAGCATTGCTACGGCGCTGGTGCAAACGCGGCTCGCCGAATGGCGCCGTCGCGAAAACGCGAGGCCTGCCCTGCGGCGGACGCGGGAAAACGCTGCCGCAGGGCGGAATTCAGCCTCAGACGACGGTCAGCTTGACATCGACATTTCCGCGCGTGGCGTTGGAATAGGGGCACACCTCGTGCGCCTTGGCGACCAGAGCCTCGGCGTCGGCCTTGGCGAGGCCGGGCAGCGACACCGCGAGCTCGACGGTGATGCCGAAGCCGCCTTCTGAACGCGGGCCGATGCCGACGGTCGAGGTCACCGACGTGTCGGCGGGAACCTTCGGGCCGCCCTGCGAGCCGACAAACTTCATCGCGCCGATGAAGCAGGCCGCATAGCCGGCCGCGAACAACTGCTCCGGATTGTTGCCGGCGCCACCGCCGCCGCCGAGCTCCTTCGGGGTGGAGAGCTTGACCTTGAGCGAGCCGTCGAGGGTCGCGGCTTCGCCGTCGCGGCCGCCGGTCGCCTTGGCGCTGGTCTTGTAGAGCACGTTCACGGACATGGGGTGTCTCCCGGTTGGATGGACGAATTCAGTGGCGTCATATTGCACACAATTGAATTGTGAACAATATAATTGTTCGGTAGAAAATTCGTGATCGGGGCGCCGGGCCCGTTGTCGACCCGAGGCGTGCGGGCTCAAGATGCCGATAGGATCGACCTGTGGTGACCTCGATGCGAAAGAAGTCCGCGGCAGACCTGCCGCTCCAGCTCGGCAACCAGCTCTGCTTCGCAGTCTATTCGACCGCCCATGCCTTCAACCGGGTCTACAAGCCTTTGCTCGACCGTCTCGGCCTCACCTATCCGCAATATCTGGTGATGCTGGTGCTGTGGGAGCGCGACGGCCTGTCGGTGAAGGAGATCGGCGAGCGGCTATTCCTGGATTCCGGCACGCTGACGCCGCTGCTGAAGCGGATGGAGGCGCTGCATTTCATCAGGCGGACACGATCGGCCGAGGACGAGCGTCAGGTGATCGTCACCCTCACCGCCCAGGGCGCGGGACTACGCGACAAGGCAAGGTCGATCGTGCCGCCCGCGATCCTGGATGCGACGGGCTGCTCGCTCGCGGAACTGGCCGACCTGCACGGCAAGCTGGTGCGCCTGCGGGAGCATTTGAATGCGGCGGTGGAGGGGTGAGGAGCGGTCAGACTGGACCGAGCAGGCGCTTCTTTGAGAATGCCCGCCCAGAATGCGATTTCAGGTAGGTCTCGAACGCCAACGCGCGATGCTTGTCCGGAAAGGCGCAATACCAGACCAGCATCCACGGCATGAACTTGGACGTGTGAACTGACCGGCCAGCGTTGTGATCCTTCAGGCGCTGTCTGATGTCCGCTGTCGCGCCGACATATTCCTGCTCGGGGAAGGCGAGGCTGCGGATGATGTAGACGTACCACATGCGAAGGCACTCGCCGCGAAGGATTGCGGGCCGGCATTCTGCAATCGGGAAGGGAGTTTGTCATCCCGGCTGCCTGCGTACGAAATCAGGTCGTAAACCGTAGGCAGGCGTGACTCGAGAAAACACCAGCTGGAGAAGATGACGGGCCTCTCAAAGCCCGGCTTCGCCAAGGGGCTTCGCCGGGCACCACGCTTCGCCCTTCGGGCTCCGTCGTGGCTGCGCCACGCGTAGCCCGAAGGGCGAAGCGTGGTGGAGCCAGGCGGGATCGAACCGCCGACCTCTTGCATGCCATGCAAGCGCTCTCCCAGCTGAGCTATGGCCCCTGAACCGAACCGGCGGTCTGGGTGACCGCCGGGGAGCACCGTGAACCACAGTTCGCGGCTGATCTCAAGTGTCTTCGACGATTATTCTTCGTCGCCGCCGACATCGCCGATGATGTCGGTCACGTCCTCGTCGCCTTCTTCCTCGTCGGCGATGAAGGTGGAATCATCATCCTCGTCGTCGTCGAGGGTCTCGTCGATCTCGATGTCGTCCTCGGTCTCCGGCACGACGGCCTTGACCTTGCCGGTGTTCTCCTCGGCATCGGCCTCCTCGAGCGACACCAACTCCTCGGCCTCGGCGGGCTCGACCACGTCGGCCGCCGCAGCGGCACGCGCAGCCTCGCCGCGCATCGCGCGGGTCGGAGCCACCGGCGCGATCGGCACGACCTCGCCGGTGTAGGGCGAGATCACCGGGTTCTTGTTGAGGTCATAGAACTTTTTGCCCGTCGTCGGGCAAATGCGTTTGGTTCCGAGCTCGGATTTGGCCACGTGCAGGCGTCCTGGCAATGTCTGAAAAGCGGTGTCTCACTTGGCTAGTTGCCGCGCCGCTGTCAATAGCGCTGTCAACGGGAAAATCACCGCTCGTGACGGAGGGCGGGGGCTGTGATACCTGCCGCGTCCGAAACACGAGGATCCTGCCGTGAGCACGTCAATCGCCCCGACTCCCCTGGAATCACGCGCCTCCGGGCCCCTCTCGGGCACGATTCGCGTGCCCGGCGACAAGTCGATCTCGCACCGGGCGCTGATCCTGGGAGCATTGTCGGTCGGCGAGACCCGAATTTCCGGCCTGCTCGAGGGCGAAGACGTCCTCAACACCGCCCAATCAATGCGAGCCCTGGGTGCGAAGGTCGAACGCACCGGCGACTTCGCGTGGACCGTCCGTGGCGTGGGGGTCGGCGGCTTCGCCCAGCCGAGCGCGCCGCTCGATTTCGGCAACTCCGGCACCGGCTGCCGGCTGGTGATGGGCGCCGTCGCCGGCTGCCCGATCTCGGCCGTTTTCGACGGTGATGCCTCGCTGCGCAGCCGCCCGATGCGGCGCATCCTCGACCCGCTGGTGCTGATGGGCGCCAAGGTCACCGCCATCGCCGAGGGCGGCAAGCTGCCGTTGACCCTGCAGGGGGCCAGCAACCCGGTCCCGATCGAATACCGCACCCCCGTCGCCTCGGCCCAGATCAAGTCGGCCGTGCTGCTGGCCGGCCTCGCCGCGCCCGGCGTCACCACGGTGATCGAGCAGGAGGCGAGCCGCGACCATACCGAGCTGATGCTGAAGCATTTCGGTGCCGAGATCGTGACCACGCCGGAAGGCACCCACGGCCGCCGCATCGCGCTGACTGGCCAGCCGGAGCTAACAGGCGCGCCGGTAATCGTGCCGGCTGATCCGTCGTCGGCCGCGTTCCCGCTGGTCGCCGCGCTGATCGTCGACGGCTCGGATCTCGTGCTGTCCGACGTCATGACCAATCCGCTGCGGACTGGCCTGTTCACGACCTTGCGCGAGATGGGGGCCTCGATCGAGGAGGACGACGTCCGCGGCGATGCCGGCGAGCCGATGGCGCGCCTGCGCGTGCGCGCCTCCAAGCTGCGCGGCGTCGTGGTGCCGCCGGAGCGGGCGCCGTCGATGATCGACGAATATCTCGTGCTGGCGGTCGCCGCCGCCTATGCCGAGGGCACGACCGTGATGCGCGGCCTGCATGAGCTGCGCGTCAAGGAATCCGACCGGCTGGAGGCCACCGCGGCCATGCTGCGTGTCAACGGCGTCCAGGTCGAGATCACCGGCGACGATCTGATCGTCGAGGGCAGGGGCCATGTGCCGGGCGGCGGGCTGGTTGCGACCCACATGGACCACCGCATCGCGATGTCCGCGCTGGTCATGGGCCTCGCGTCTGATAAGCCGGTCACGGTCGACGACACCGCCTTCATCGCCACCAGCTTCCCCGATTTCATCCCGCTGATGTGCAAGGCGGGCGCGGATTTCGCATGATCATCGCCATCGACGGCCCGGCTGCCTCGGGCAAGGGCACCATGGCCAAGCGTCTCGCGGCGCATTACGGCCTCAGGCACCTGGATACGGGCGTGATCTACCGGGCCGTCGCGCATGCGCTACTGACCGCCGGCACCGACCTCAAGGATGAGACCCGGGCGGCGGACGTCGCCATGACCCTGGATCCCTCGACCTTCGACAACCCGGCGCTCAGGTCGCACCAGGTCGGGTCCGCGGCCTCCGTGGTCTCGGCGTTGCCGAAAGTGCGCGAGGCGCTGGTGGCTTTCCAGCGTCAGTTCGCGAGCCAGCCGCCCGGCGCCGTGCTCGACGGCCGCGACATCGGAACCGTGATCTGCCCGGACGCCGAGGTGAAGATCTACGTCGTCGCCGATCCCCGCATCCGGGCGCATCGTCGCACCCTCGAGGCGCTTTCACGTGGGGAACCGGCTGACGAGGCGGCCATTCTGGCCGACATCCTGGCGCGTGACGAGCGCGACCAGAACCGCGCCGTCGCCCCCTTGAAACAAGCCCCGGATGCTGTCTTGCTTGACAACTCCCATTTGGATATAGAAGGCGGCGTCCGGGCCGCCATCGATATCGTCGAGGCCGTTCGAGCGGGCCGTCAGCGGGTTTGATTTCCGCCGGCGTCATTGGAGGAATGCCCGCTCCCGCCCTTGACCATCGATAGCTCGATTGCGGTTCAATCGAGTCCGATCATCCGGACGCACTTCATACGTATCGCATGTGCAGGCACTGCCGGCCCGCGTCGTTTGCGCTTATCGCGCATCACGCGGACGTCTGGGGATTTGTGGACCTCCAGGCACTGTCCATTCGATGCGCCGATCAACCCAAGCTGGCGAGAATGTCCGCATCTGGAGAACAAATGGCTTCGAGTACCTCTGCTTCTTCCTACAATCCCAGCCGCGATGATTTCGCCGCGATGCTGGACGAGTCCTTCACCAAGGGCAACCTGCAGGAAAGCTCCGTCGTCAAGGGCAAGGTTGTTGCGATCGAGAAGGACATGGCCGTCATCGACGTCGGCCTGAAGACCGAAGGCCGCGTGGCGCTGCGCGAATTCGCCGGGCCCGGCCGTGACAGTGAATTGAAGGTCGGCGACGAGGTCGAGGTGTTCCTCGACCGCATCGAGAACGCGCTCGGCGAAGCGGTGCTGTCGCGCGACAAGGCCCGCCGCGAAGAGAGCTGGGGCAAGCTCGAGAAGGCGTTCCAGAACAACGAAAAGGTCAACGGCGTCATCTTCAACCAGGTCAAGGGCGGCTTCACCGTCGACCTCGACGGTGCCGTGGCCTTCCTGCCGCGCTCGCAGGTCGACATCCGTCCGATCCGCGACGTCGCGCCGCTGATGAACAACTCGCAGCCGTTCCAGATCCTCAAGATGGACCGCCGCCGCGGCAACATCGTCGTGTCGCGCCGCACCGTGCTGGAGGAGACCCGCGCCGAGCAGCGCCAGGAGCTGGTGCAGAACCTCGAAGAGGGTCAGGTCATCGACGGCGTCGTCAAGAACATCACCGATTACGGTGCGTTCGTTGACCTCGGCGGCATCGACGGCCTGCTGCACGTCACCGACATCGCGTGGCGCCGCGTCAACCATCCGACCGAGGTGCTCAGCATCGGTCAGACGGTGAAGGTCAAGATCATCAAGATCAACCACGAGACGCACCGCATCTCGCTGGGCATGAAGCAGCTGCTCGACGATCCGTGGCAGGGCATCGAGGCGAAGTATCCGCTGCAGGCCCGCTTCCATGGCCGCGTCACCAACATCACCGACTACGGCGCGTTCGTCGAGCTCGAGCCGGGCATCGAAGGCCTGATCCACGTCTCCGAGATGTCGTGGACCAAGAAGAACATGCACCCCGGCAAGATCGTGTCGACCTCGCAGGAGGTCGAAGTGCAGGTGCTCGAGGTCGACAGCGTCAAGCGCCGCATCTCGCTCGGTCTCAAGCAGACGATGCGCAATCCGTGGGAGGTCTTCGTCGAGAAGCATCCGACCGGTTCGGTGGTCGAGGGCGAGGTCAAGAACAAGACCGAGTTCGGCCTGTTCCTGGGTCTCGAAGGCGACGTCGACGGCATGGTCCATCTGTCGGATCTCGACTGGAAGCAACCCGGCGAGCAGGTCATCGACAACTACAAGAAGGGCGACATGGTCAAGGCCGTGGTGCTCGACGTCGACGTGGAGAAGGAGCGCATCTCGCTCGGCATCAAGCAGCTCGAAGGCGATCCCTTCGCCGAGCCGGGCGATGTCAAGAAGGGCGCGGTCGTCACCTGCGAAGTGCTCGACGTCAAGGACGGCGGCATCGACGTCAAGATCACCGGCACCGACTTCACCACCTTCATCAAGCGCTCCGAGCTGGCGCGCGATCGCAACGACCAGCGCACCGAGCGGTTCGCCGTCGGTGAGAAGGTCGATGCCCGCGTGATCCAGTTCGACAAGAAGGCCCGCAAGGTGCAGGTGTCGATCAAGGCGTTGGAAGTCGCGGAAGAGAAGGAAGCCATCGCGCAGTACGGCTCGTCCGATTCGGGCGCCACGCTGGGCGACATCCTGGGCACCGCGCTCAAGAACCGCGACTCGAAGTAAGCCTTCGGTTCGCGTGATCAGATCAAAGCCCCGGCGAAAGCCGGGGCTTTTTTTGTTCCAGCGAGGCAGAGATGCGCGCTCTGTTCCGGGCGGATCGGGCATCCGGCCGCTTCGCCGCAAGCCTTCCTTTCTTCAAATTGCGCCGCGATTGATGTAATCGGATAACGAGATATTCAGGCTGCGGATGCAAAACGCGCCGAGACTTCCAGGAGCTGTCCATGTCGCTTGATTCGGATGTGATCGTCGATCGCCGCAGGCTGCGCCGCAAGCTGACGTTCTGGCGTGTCGTCGCGGTGCTGATTGCGATTGCGGCTCTTTCCGCCATCGGTCTGGCGATGTCGCCGCGCGGCCGCACCGCGCTCTCGACCTCTGGCTCGATCGCCCGCGTCAATATCGAGGGCCTGATCCGCAGCGACCATGAGCGCGTCGCGGCGCTGGAGCGGCTGGAGAACTCCTCGGCGGAAGCCGTCATCGTTCACATCAATTCGCCGGGCGGCACCACCGCCGGCTCCGAGCAGCTCTACGACTCGCTGGTGCGATTGAAGGCGAAGAAGCCGCTGGTCGTCGTCGTGGAAGGCCTGGCGGCTTCCGGCGGCTATATCGGCGCGATCGCTGCCGATCACATCGTCGCGCAGCAGAGCTCGCTGGTCGGCTCGATCGGCGTGCTGTTCCAGTATCCGAATGTCGGCGAGCTGTTGAAGACGGTCGGCGTGAAGATCGAGGAGGTCAAATCCTCGCCGCTGAAGGCCGCCCCCAACGGCTACGAGCCGACCAGCCCGGAAGCGCGCGCGGCGCTCGACGCCCTGGTCAAGGATTCCTACGCCTGGTTCCGCGGACTGGTGAAGGACCGCCGCGCCATGAACGATGAGCAGTTGGAGAAGGTGGCCGACGGCCGCGTCTTCACCGGCAGGCAGGCGATCGAGCTGAAGCTCATCGACGAGCTCGGCGACGAGAAGGCCGCCGTCGCGTGGCTCGTCGCCAACAAGAACGTCAAGAAGGACCTTCCGGTGCGCGACTACAAGCTCACGCCGCGGTTCGGCGATCTGACCTTCCTGCGAACGGCGACCTCGATCGCGCTCGATGCCGTCGGCCTCTCCGGGATCGCCCGCCAGATCGAGCGCACCGGCGTGGTCCAGGCGGTCGATCGGATTGGTCTCGACGGCATGCTCGCGCTCTGGACGCCCGCGCCGGGCAATTGAACCCGCCAAGACCATCCTCAGGGCGATCTTCCCGTTTTGCGTGTGCCATGGCGAGGCCCCGTACCGGGCCTCGCAACCCGATTCATGGCCGCGATGAATGATTTAGCGTCTTGACAGTCCAGCATATTTTCACGGAAATGGGACTTGTCTCCCCGGGTACATTTTCTCGATGATCAAATCCGAGCTTGTTCAGCGTATCGCCGAGCACAACCCGCATCTCTACCAGCGGGATGTCGAGAACATCGTCAATGCGATCCTCGATGAGATCGTCGCGGCGCTCGCCCGCGGTGACCGCGTCGAGCTGCGCGGCTTCGGCGCCTTCTCGGTCAAGCATCGGCCGGCCCGCGCCGGGCGCAACCCACGGACCGGAGCTCATGTCCCGGTGGACCAGAAGAGCGTCCCGTTCTTCAAGACGGGCAAGGAAATGCGCGAGCGGCTGAACCGGGACAATCCCGCCGGCGCCGCGGCTGACGACGCCGACGATTGAAGCATCTCGCGCCGGCCGTGCTAATCGTCTGCGGCTGATTTCGAGGCGAATCCGGCCTGACTGACACGAGCGAGCGCATGCGAAAATTCTTCACTGTCGTGGTCGTCCTTCCGCTGCTGGTGCTGTTCGTCATCTTCGCGGTCGCCAATCGGCATTTCGTTACCGTGTCGTTTGATCCCTTCAACGCGACTGATCCGGCGCTTGCGGCGTCGGTCCCGCTGTTCGCCTTGATCATCGCCGTCGCGATCCTGGGCGTGATCGCGGGTGGCTGTGCCACCTGGATCGGCCAGCGCCGCTGGCGCCGGGCCGCGCGCCGCCATCAGGCCGATGCCGAAGCGGCCCGCGCGCAGGTGGCGCAGCTCAGCGCCGCGGCGCGTGCAAATCAGGGGCCGGCACAATCCCTGGTTCCGGCAGCGCCGGCGCGCCTTTTCGCCCCTTATGGGCGAGACAAGCAGGGCGCCGCGTTGTAGAAGGCGCCAAAGCTCGGCGGCCTTCGAAGCCGCCGGCTTCTGGTGATCCTTTCCGCCCGGACGTGCGTTGTTCATCGATGTCCCTGATCGTCAAAATCTGCGGCCTGACCACGCCCGACACCCTCGCTGCGGCGCTCGACGCGGGCGCCGACATGGTGGGCTTCGTGTTCTTTCCGCCGTCCCCACGCCATGTCGGTCTGACGGCCGCGCGTGAGCTGGGTCGTGACGTCAGGGGCCGCGCGCTCAAGGTGGCGCTGACCGTCGATGCCGACGACGCGACTGTCGAGAACATCGTCGAGACCCTGCACCCCGATCTCCTGCAGCTGCACGGACGTGAAAGCGTCGCGCGCATCCGTGACCTCAAGCAGCGCTTCGGCCTGCCCGTCATGAAGGCCATCCCGGTCGCGACCTCCGCCGATCTCGCGCCGCTGGCGGGCTATGCCGATGTGTGCGATCGCATCCTGTTCGATGCGCGGGCGCCCAAGGATGCGACCCGCCCCGGTGGCCTCGGTGCCACCTTCGATTGGCGTCTGCTACAGGGCCTGAAGCTCGATCGCCCGTTCATGGTCTCTGGCGGCCTGAGCGTCGACAACGTCGCCGAGGCCGTGCGGATCACCTGCGCGGGCGGCGTCGACGTGTCATCGGGCGTCGAGCGGGCGCCGGGTGTGAAGGATTGCGACATGATCCGGGATTTCATTCGCGCGGCGCGGGCCGCTGAAGAGTTGAGCGTTCAATGACGACAGCCATTCCCAATTCCTACCGCAGCGGTCCGGACGACCGCGGTCACTTCGGCATTTTCGGCGGCCGCTTCGTCGCCGAAACCCTGATGCCGCTGATCCTCGATCTGGAAAAGGCCTATGCGGAGGCCAAGGCCGATCCCGCGTTTCATGCCGAGATGAACGGCTATCTAAAGAACTACGTGGGCCGGCCCTCGCCGCTGTACTACGCAGAGCGCCTGACCGAGCATCTCGGCGGCGCCAAGATCTACTTCAAGCGCGAGGAGCTCAATCACACCGGCTCGCACAAGGTCAACAACGTGCTCGGCCAGATCATGGTCGCGCGCCGCATGGGCAAGAAGCGCATCATCGCCGAGACCGGCGCCGGCCAGCACGGCGTGGCGACGGCGACGCTGTGCGCGCGCTTCGGTCTCGATTGCGTCGTCTACATGGGCGCGGTCGACGTCGAGCGGCAGCAGCCCAACGTGATCCGCATGGAGATGCTCGGCGCCAAAGTGGTGCCGGTGCAGTCCGGTGCGAAGACCCTGAAGGACGCGATGAACGAGGCGCTGCGTGACTGGGTCACCAACGTCCACGACACGTTTTATTGCATCGGTACCGTCGCCGGCCCGCACCCCTATCCGATGATGGTGCGCGATTTCCAGTCGGTGATCGGCAACGAGACGCGCACGCAGATGCAGGAGGCCGAGGGCCGGCTGCCGGACTCGCTGATTGCCTGCATCGGCGGCGGCTCCAATGCGATGGGCCTGTTCCATCCGTTCCTCGATGATCCCTCGGTCGAGATCTATGGCGTCGAAGCGGCGGGCCACGGCCTGACGCATCTGCACGCCGCCTCGATCGCCGGCGGCCGCCCCGGTGTGCTGCACGGCAACCGCACCTATCTGCTGATGGACGAGGACGGGCAGATCGAGGAGGCGCATTCGATCTCGGCCGGTCTCGATTACCCCGGCATCGGGCCAGAGCATTCCTGGCTGCACGACGTCGGCCGCGTGAACTATTTGTCGGCGACCGACGAGGAGGCGCTTGCGGCGTTCCAGTTGCTGTCGCGGCTCGAGGGCATCATTCCCGCGCTGGAGCCGGCGCACGCGATCGCCAAGGTCATGGAGCTCGCGCCGAAGAAGCCGAAAGACCACTTGATGGTGGTCAACATGTCCGGCCGCGGCGACAAGGACGTGCCGCAGGTCGGCGATATCCTGCGAGGAAGGGCGAAGGCATCGTGACCAGACGGATGGATGCGCGCTTCGCGCAGTTGAAGCAGGAAGGCCGCTCGGCGTTCGTCACCTTCGTCATGGGTGGTGATCCCGATCCCGAGACATCGCTCGCCATCGTCAAGGCGCTGCCGCAGGCGGGCGCCGATATCATCGAGATCGGCATGCCGTTCACCGATCCGATGGCCGATGGTCCGTCGATCCAGGCGGCGGGTCTGCGCGCGCTCAAGGCGGGGATGACCCTGAGGAAGACGCTGCAACTGGTGCGCAGCTTCCGCGAGAGCGATGCTGACACGCCGATCGTGCTGATGGGCTACTACAACCCGATCTACATCTACGGCGTCGACAAGTTCCTCGATGATGCGAAGAGCGCCGGCGTCGACGGCCTGATCATCGTCGACCTGCCGCCGGAGGAAGACAGCGAGCTGTGCATTCCCGCCCTGAAGGCCGGGCTGAATTTCATCCGGCTGGCGACGCCGACCACCGATGACAAGCGGCTGCCGGCCGTGCTCGCGAACACCTCCGGCTTCGTCTACTACGTCTCGATCACCGGCATTACCGGCGCGGCGGCGGCGGACTCCTCCGCCGTCGGTGCCGCCGTGGCCCGGATCAAGCGGCATACGGCGCTGCCTGTCTGCGTCGGCTTCGGCATCCGGACACCGGAGACCGCCCGCGCCATCGCCGCCAATGCCGACGGCGCCGTGGTCGGCACCGCCCTGGTCGACGCGCTCCGCGCCAGCCTCGATGCCGAGGGACGCGCGACCGCCAAGACGGTGAGCGCCGTCGCCGATCTGGCCGCTGCGCTGGCAAGGGGCGTGCACGGGGCGCAACAGGCCGCGGAATAGGCCGTCAACCACTATTCGACCGGGCGTCGCGGCCGTCTTGCCGTGACCCCGCCGTCCCGCCATATATTCGGGCGACCGCAACACGGAGCGACACATGAACTGGCTTACCAACGTGGTCCGGCCGAAGATCCGCAACATCCTGCGCCGCGAGACGCCGGAGAACCTCTGGATCAAGTGCCCGGATTCCGGACAGCTCGTGTTCTACAAGGACGTCGAGGCCAACCAGTTCGTCATCCCCGGCTCCAACTACCACATGCGCATGGGCGCGGTGGCGCGGCTGAAGTCGATGTTCGACAACGAGACCTGGTTCGACGTCGCCCTGCCCGAGGTGACGCCAGATCCGCTGAAATTCCGTGACGAGCGCCGCTATGCCGACCGCATCAAGGATGCCCGGGCGCGGACCGGCATGAACGATGCGGTCAAGGTCGGCTTCGGCAAGCTCGAAGGCATGGGCGTTGTCATCGCCGTGCAGGATTTCGATTTCATGGGCGGCTCGCTCGGCATGGCCGCGGGCGAAGCGATCGTGCGTGGCCTCGAACTCGCGGTCGAGAAGAAGTCGCCGTTCATCGTGTTCGCGGCCTCCGGTGGCGCGCGCATGCAGGAAGGCATCCTGTCCTTGATGCAGATGCCGCGCACGACGGTGGCCGTGCAGATGCTGCGCGAGGCCAAGCTGCCCTACATCGTCGTGCAGACCAATCCGACCACCGGCGGCGTCACCGCGTCCTACGCGATGCTCGGCGACGTCCACATCGCCGAGCCCGGCGCGCTGATCGGGTTCGCCGGCGCCCGGGTGATCGAGCAGACCATTCGCGAGAAGCTGCCCGAAGGTTTCCAGCGCGCTGAATACCTCCTGGACCACGGCATGGTCGACATGGTCGTGCATCGTCATGACCTGCGCCCGACCCTGGCGCGGCTGTGTCGCCTGCTGACCAAGGCGCCGGCTGTCGAACACGCCAAGCCCGCGCCGCAGCTGCCGCCGCCGGCGAAGGCCGTTGAGGCGGCGGATGCGCCGGCGGTCGCGCCGACCGCGTGAACGATCTCGCCAAGTCACCGCCCTCGCTCGACGAGTTGATCGCGCGGCTGTCCGTGCTGCATCCGAGCAAGATTTCGCTCGGGCTCGAACGCATGCACCGGCTGCTCGGCCAGCTCGGTCATCCCGAGCGCAAGCTGCCGCCGGTGATCCACGTCGCCGGCACCAACGGCAAGGGCTCCACTGTCGCCTATCTCCGTGCCATGCTCGAAGCGGCGGGCCTGCGCGTCCACGTCTTCACCTCGCCCTGGCTGGTGCGCATCAACGAGAGCTATCGGCTCGGCAAGGTCGGCGGCGGCGTCCTCGTCGACGACGAGGTGCTGATCTCCGCGCTGCTGGAATGCGAGCGGGTCAATGCCGGCGCGCCGATCACCTTCTTCGAGGTCAAGACCGTCGCGGCGTTCGTGCTGTTCGCGAAGCATCCGGCCGATGTCGTGCTGCTCGAGGTCGGCCTCGGTGGCCGGCTCGATTCCACCAATGTGCTCGAGCAGGTCGCAGCGTCGGTGCTGACCCCGATCGGCATGGACCACATGGAATTTCTCGGCGACACCCGCGCGCTGATCGCGGCCGAGAAGGCCGCCATCATCAAGCGCGGCTGTCCGGTGATCTCGGCCGCGCAGGAGCCCGATGCCATGGCCGTGATCGAGCGTGAGGCCAGGCGCCAGCGCGCGCCGTTGTTTGCCGCCGGCGAGAGCTGGCACGTCAGTGTCGAGCGCAACCGGCTCGTCTATCAGGACGATCGTGGTCTTCTTGATCTTCCGGCGCCAAAACTGTTCGGCCGGCATCAGTTCGACAATGCGGGCCTCGCGATCGCGACCTTGCGCGCGGTCGATCAGTTCAAGCTCACCACCAAGGCGTTCGAGGACGGCATCGTCGGCGCTGAATGGCCGGCACGCATGCAGCGGCTGTCGAGCGGTGCGCTCACCGCCATCGCCCCGCAGGGCGCGGAGATCTGGCTCGATGGCGGCCACAACGCGGACGGCGGCCGCGTCGTTGCGGCGGCGATCGGCGACCTCGAGGAACGCGTGTCGCGGCAGCTCGTCGTGATCGTCGGGATGATGGGCAATAAGGATGCGGCGGCGTTCCTCGCCAATTTCGCGGGCCTGACGCGGCACATCATCGTCGTGCCGATACCCAATGAGAGCAAGGCGATGGCGCCGGCTGATCTGGCCGCCGCCGCACGCACGCTCGGCATGCGCGTCGAGATCGCCGATGACGTCGCGTCCGCGCTCGCCGGCATCGCGCGGCTTGCCTATGAGGTCCCGCCGCGTATCCTGATCACGGGGTCGCTCTATCTCGCAGGGCACGTGCTCGACCTCAACGGCACGCCGCCGACCTGAGGGGAATAGCGCATGCGCTTTGCCGCGATCGCAGACGTCCACGGCAACCATCTCGCGCTCGAAGCCGTGCTGGCCGACATCCGGGCGCAAGGCGTGACCGAGATCGTCAACCTCGGCGACATGGCCAGTGGTCCGCTCGACGCGCGCAAGACAATGGACTTGCTGATGCCGCTCGAGGCGATGCATGTGCGCGGCAATCATGACCGCTGGCTGATCGATCGGCCGCCGGAGAAGATGGGGGCTTGGGAGCGACCCGCCTACGCCCAGCTCGAAGCTGATCATCTCGACTGGCTGCGCGCGATCCCGGCGACGGCCGTCTATCGGGACCAGGCCTTCCTTTGTCACGCGACGCCCGATGACGATAACGTCTACTGGCTCGAGAGCGTCGCTCAGGACGGTGCGATCACTTGCGCGCCGCTCGATGCGATCGAGAAACTTGCCGCTGATATCTCGCAGCCGCTGATCCTGTGCGGCCATACGCACACGGCCCGCGCGGTGCGCCTGCGCGACGGGCGGCTGATCGTCAATCCCGGCAGCGTCGGCAGTCCCGGCTATTCCTACGACGTGCCGCATCCGCATGTCGTCGAAGCGGGCACGCCCGATGCGCGCTACGCGATCCTGGAGCAGCGGTCGGCCGGCTGGAGCGTGACCTTCCGCCACGTGCCCTATGATCACCAGGCCATGGCCGCGCTCGCGCGCGCCAATGGTGACGGCGAGTTTGCCGCTGCGCTCGCGACCGGCTGGATCCGCTGACCTCACGCGAGCAGCTTCAAGGGATCAGCAACCTTCTGCCTGAGCTGCTCGAAGGTGCATTGCCGCGGTGACTTGTCGGGGCGCCAGCGTAGGATCGAGGTGCCGTGGCGAAAGCGCTCGCCGGAGAAATGGTCGTAGCAGACCTCGATCACCAGCTTCGGCTTCAGCGGACACCATTCCGCCGAGCGCTCGGTCGACCACCGGCTCGGCCCGCCCGGCGTATTGCCGGTGAAGCCGGGCGGCGAGATCAGCGGCTCGAGCTTGTCGGTCAGCGCGGGCTTCTCCTCCTTCTTGAGCGCGGAGGTGAAGCCGACGTGGTGCAGCAGGCCGTCATCGTCGTAGAGCCCGAGCAGCAGCGAGCCGACCAGCTTGCGCCCGTTGGCGCCCTTGTTGGTGGCGTAACGGAAGCCGCCGATCACGCAGTCGGCTGAGCGGTAGCGCTTGATCTTCTGCATGCCCTCGCGGTTGCCGGCCTGGTAGGGCAGGTCGAGGCGCTTGGCGATTACGCCATCCGAGCCGCCGCCGGACTGCGCCAGCCAGCTTTGCGCGGTCGCGAAGCGCCTCGTCGCCGGCGACAGCCGGAACGTCGGATGATCCGCGAAGTTCGCTTTCGCGAACGCCTCCAGCGCCGGCCGCCGCTCGTGCAGCGTGTGCGTCACTAGCTCCTTCTTGCCACTCGCCAGCAGATCGAAGGCCAGGAACAGCGCCGGCGTCTCCACCGATAGCTTCTTCACCCGGCTGGCGGCGGGATGAATCCGCTGCAGCAATGCATCGAACGAGAACGACTTCGCCTGCGGCACCACCAGCTCGCCGTCGAGGATGAAGCTCGTCGCCTCGAGCTCGCGCGCCGCAGCGACAATCTCCGGGAAGTAGCGCGCGAGGTCCTCGCCGGCCTTCGACTGCATCGTCACCGTTGCGCCGTCGCGCGTCAGCAGGCAACGGAAGCCGTCCCATTTCGGCTCGTACTGCCAGTCCTCGCCGCGCGGGATTGCATCCACCGAGCGCGCCTCCATGGCCAGCAGGCCGGATTTGCGGGAGGGCGAGCGATGGGCGCGGGCGGGCATGGCGACATCCGAAAACGCTGACTCACACCCCTCAACGCAAACGGCCGGCGATTCCGCCGGCCGCTCGCCAAAAATCATGGTTCTCGACGCGTCACACCGCCGACGAGATCCACTGCTGCAGCTTCGCCTTCGGCGCGGCACCGACCTGGCGCGAGGCCATCTCGCCGCCCTTGAACACCATGAGGGTGGGGATCGACATCACGCCGTACTTCGAGGCCGTCTTCGGGCTCTCGTCGACGTTCAACTTCACGATCTTGACCTTGTCGCCCATCGCGCTCGAGATCTCGTCGAGGGCCGGCGCGATCATGCGGCACGGGCCGCACCATTCGGCCCAGAAGTCGACCACGACCGGGCCGTCGGCCTTGAGCACTTCGCTTTCGAAATCGGCGTCGGAAACCTTGCCAACGGCCATGGGATTACCTCGTTCGGTTGGAGGGAGCGGCGCGGACGCGCCGCCTCAGCGTGGATGTCAAAGTAGGAATGGCGTGATGCCGGGTCAAGCGGGCTCACTCAGTCGGGATCGGATGGCAGCATGGCGTCCGGCGCGGAGGCCGGAAGCTCCATGAATTCAGCGGCTTCGGTCCAGAGCAGGGCGGCCCGGACGGCGCGCCCGGGGTACAATTGGCCAAGCACGGCGCGGTACAGCGCAAGCTGCCGGACATAGGCCGGGGGCACGTCGGCCAGCTCCGCGGGCGGCTGCTGGTTGGTCTTGAAGTCGACGATCAGCACCTCGGCCTCGGTCACCACCAGTCGGTCGATCTGGCCGGAGACCAGCGCCGGCGGCTGGCCGGCCAGTGCGAGGCGGCCCACGATCGAGACTTCCGCCCGGCTCCCGGCCGCGAACACCGCGGCAAAGCGCGGGTCTTCGATGACGGCGAGCACGCGGTCCGCGAGACCCGCACGGTCGTCGTCCGGCCAGTCGGCGGCATTGCGAATCAAATATCGCAGCGCGGCGTCGCGGCGCCGCTCCGGCAGCACGTCGGGCAGCGACTGCAGCAGGCGATGCACCAGCGTGCCGCGCTGCATCGCAAGACTGCGCGCCGCCAGCGATTCGCCCGTGCGCACCGGCCGCTCGTCGGCGGATGGATCGGACGGCCTGAGCACGGCGACCTCGCCGGGCGCCTCCACCGCCGCCGTGCGCAGCCAAGCCGGCAGCTCGACCGCCGTCTCGACCATGCGCCGCGTTTCGTCAGCAGCGGTTTCCGCGATGTCCTCGGCCCGCGCATAGCGCTTGACCGGTCCGTCTTCGGTTTCGATCACCTCGATCTGCAGCCCCGCGGCATCGAGCCCGCGCGCCATCAGGTCGTACCAGCTGCCGCCGCGGACGTTGTTCATGTTGCCCGGCATGCAGCCGCCGATGACCAGCCGATCCGCGGCGCGGGTCATCGCGACATAGAGCAGCCGGCGATATTCGTCCTCGGTCTCCTTGAGCATCGCCACGCGTGCCGCCGCGACGGCTTGCGGATCGTCGGCCTTGCGCCCGGCCCAGACCACGATCTCCTGCTCGCCATGCGGCACGTGGATCAGCCGCAGCCGCTGCGAATCCGCCGGCGACGAGGTGGTGTCGACCAGGAAGACGACGGAGGCCTCGAGGCCCTTGGCGCCGTGCACGGTCATCACCCTGATCTCGTCGCGCGAGATCTCCATGTCGCGCTTCACCTCGGTGTCGGCGGCGCGCAGCCAGGCGACGAAGCCCTGCAGCGCGGCCGGCGCCTTGCGCTCGTAGGACAGCGCGAGCTCGAGGAATTCGTCGAGGGCGTCATTGGCCTCGTGACCCAGCCGCGCCAGGACGCGTCGCCGGCCGCCATCGCCGCCGAGCAGCCAGGCATAGAAGGCGAACGGCGTGTCCTCGGCGGCACGGCGCTCGCATTGCTGGAGCCGGCGCACCACGCCCTGCAGCCGCTCGTCCGTTGTCGCGTGCGCGACGAGCGCATCTCGCAAGGACCCGCGGCGCTGCCAGGCGAGCTTGAACAGATCGTCGTCGTCGAGCCCGAACAACGGGCTCTTCAGCGCGGTCGCCAGCGCCAGATCGTCCTGCGGCAGCAGCAGCGCGTCGGCGAGGTTCATCAGGTCGATGATCGCGATGTGCTCGGTCAGCTTGAGCCGGTCGGCGCCCGCCACGGGGATGCCGGCATGCTTCAGCGCCTGGATCACCGCGTCGAATGCGTTGCCGCGACGGCGCACCAGGATCAGCATGTCGCCATAGCTCAGCCGCCGCCGCGCACCGTCATGGCCGGTCATCGTCCCCACACGAATGAGCCGCTTGATCTCGGCCTGGATGCGCCGGGAAAGCTTGACCTCGGGGCTGGTGACGGAGACGCCGTCGAACGGCGCGCGCCAGCCCTCGATCTCCTTGCGGTCGTCGCGCTCGCACAGGCTCCAGAGCTCGACCATGCTCGGTCCGGCATCGGTCAGCGCGTTGTGGATAGGATGGCCGATGTCAGGCGAGTGGATGCTGCTGTAGACCTCGCGCTCGCGGAACACGTGGTCGACCGCGTGCAGCACCGTCGGCCCGGAGCGGAACGAATAGGTGAAGGACACCGGATCGAACGACAGCCCGGCGTCGGTGAAGCGCTTCTGCAATTGCCGCCGGCGCGCATCGAACTCGTGCGGGTCGGCGCCCTGGAACGAGAAGATCGACTGCTTCTCGTCGCCCACCGCGAAGATCGTACGCGTGAGTCCGTCGCGCGCCCCGGCGCCGGCGGTGAACTCCTCGATGATGTGGGCGACAATGTCCCATTGCCGTGGGCTCGTGTCCTGCGCCTCGTCGATCAGCACGTGATCGACGCCGCGGTCGAGCTTGTAGTGCACCCAGCCCGCCGAGACGCGGTTCAGCATCGCCAGCGTCTTGTCGATCAGGTCGTCATAATCGAGGAGACCGCGTTCCTCCTTCTCGCGGCGATAGTTCGCAGCCGCCGCGGTGGCGATCTGCAGCAGCGCCTCGGTGCGGTCGCGCACGACAGCGGCGCGGCGCTTCTCGATCAGGCGGTCGAGCCGGCGCGCTTCCGATTCGAATAGGCCGGCGATGCCGGGATTGGCGTCGGCGAACTTCTTGGTGAGCAGGGACTTCCGCGGCTCCTTGTCCTCGGTCAGGAATACGCGGAGATATTCATCGACCTGATCGGCGCCCGAGAACGCCAGCGCCGCGCGCAACTGCTCGGCCTGCTTCTGATCGGTCTTGGCGCCGCCGTCGAGCCGGCCGCCGATGTCGGTCCAATCCCTCAGTGGCAGATTGGGGCCGTCGACAATGTCGCGCTCGATGGCTTCCAGCGTCTCGTCGGCGCTGATGCCGAGCACCTCGCCGAGCTGTTGCGCCGCGACCTCGACGCGCCCGGCGCCATCGGTCCAGGCCATGAAATGATCGCGGCTGAGACAGGCGTCGCGCACGACATCCTTGAAGGTCGAGTCCGCCGCATTGGCCATCGCCACCTGCAGCGCGCGGCCGACCGCGCTGTTGGGCGCCCGCGCGGCGTCGAGCAGCACCTTGAGATTGGCGCGCTCCATCATCTCGGTCTGGTCGCGCTCGTCGAGCACCGAGAACCGCGCCGGCACGTTGGCTTCGAACGGGAACTGTTGCAGCAGCCGCGTGCACAGCGCGTGAATGGTCTGCACCTTCAGCCCGCCCGGCGTCTCCAGCGCGCTGGCGAACAGCTTTCGCGCCGACGCCCGCAGCTTCTTGTCGGGGTTTGGGATGCCGGTGGATTGGATCGCGCTGTCGAGCGCGTCGTCGTCGAGCGTCACCCAATGGCCGAGCGTCGAGAACACGCGCTCGGCCATGTTGGCGGCGGCGGCCTTGGTGAAGGTGATGCAGAGGATCTTCTCCGGCGGCACGCCGTCGAGCAGCAGTCGGATCACGCGCTGCACCAGCACATGCGTCTTGCCCGAGCCGGCATTCGCCGACACGAAGGCCGACGCCGCCGGATTCGACGCGCGCGTCTGCGCGTCGCGCACGGCCTGCGGAATGGGGCGGGGCGCCTTCACCATTCTTCGACTCCCAGTCCGCCGGCCGCCGACCATTCCTTGATGCGGGCGAGGTCGTCATAGCTGCCGTAGCGGTTCGCCCACATCGACAGGTTCAGCGAGGTGTAGCCTTGATTGACATCCTCGAAGCTGCGGATCAGTGCTTCGAGCTTGGCGCGCGCCTCCTGCGCGGCCTGGTCCGGGTGCTGCGCCGTGTCGCTCTTGTTGATCTTCAGCTCGAGGATGCGCTCTTCGCCTGGCGGATTGTTGCCGGACAGCCTGACATAAACGAGCTGACTGATCATGCTGCCGGCCGGGATGCCCTCGAAGCCGCCTTCGCGCAGGATCGCGGCTTCGAGTGTGAGCTGCGGCGACAGCCCCATGCGCACCTGCTTGGCCGTCGGCGGCTGGCCAGTCTTGTAGTCGAGAATGGCGTAGGTGCCCTCGGCACGCTGTTCGATGCGGTCGGCGCGCGCCGACAGGATGAAGGTGCGGCCCTGATCCAAGGGAATGCCGATCTCGCCGCGGATCTCCGCGGTGATGGCGCCGATCTGCGCGCGCCGCGCGGTCTCCCACGCCGCGAACCAGCCGGCGATGCGCTGGAAACGCGGCCACCACAATGCCCGCGCCTCGGGCCGCTCCATCAGCGGCGCAAAGTGTTTCTCGCCGATGACGCGCAGCGCATGCGCCGGATGCAGCGGCAGGGCATCAGCATAAGTCTGCGTGAATTCGCCGATCGCCTCGTGAATCGCCGAGCCGCGATCGGCCGCCGACAGTGGCATGTCGACAGGATCGAGCGGATCGAGCCGCAGGATGTAGCGCGCGAAGATGGTGTAGGGATCGCGCAGCCAGTCCTCGATGGCGGTCACCGACATGCGCAGCGGCCGTGCTGCCAGCGGCGGCTTCGGCGCCGGCTGTTCGACCGGCTTCACCGCAGCCGGCTGGTCGAGCACCTCGGCATAGCGGACGTAAGTCTCGCCGCGCGCGGTCGCCGCCTTCCAGCGCTCGGCGCCGGCGACGGCTTCGAGACGGTGCAGGAAGCGCGAGGCCACGGCCGGCGCGCCGCCGGACTTTGCGGCGTGCGTCAGGATCACCTCGGGCGCGCCGAGCAGTTGTGCGAAATCGTGTGCTGATAGTCCGATGCGGCGCTCGGGCAGATCGAGCCCGAGCTGATGCCGCATCGGGCGGCTGAGCCAGGGATCGATGCGCGGCGCCGGCGGCCATATGCCCTCGATCAGGCCGCCGACGATCATGCGGTCGGCCTGCATCAGTCGCGCTTCGAGCGGACCGTAGATCTGCAGCTGCGCACCGTGGCGCTCGGGCCGGCGCACCGCCCGATCGGAGAAGGCGGTATGGAACAGATCCGGATAGTCCGACAGCGGCGCCATCAGGCCGCAGCGCTCGCCGGACGCGAGCAGGTCGTCGAAGCAGCGCGACAGCGCGGCGCCGTCGCGATCGGTGAAGGCGGTGCTGAGACCGACATCGTCGGTCGACAACGCGATCAGCACCTCGCGATGCCGCGCGGCGAGCTCGGCGAAATCCTGCGGGCGCGGCGAGGCGAGGTTTTCGAGCGGCGCCAAGGCCGTCTGCAATTGCGCGATCAGCCCGCCGGCGCGGTCGAGCTGCTCGGGACTGAGACGCGCGCGCGGCTCGGCCTTGTGCAGCGATGATGCTTCGCCCTGGTGCAGCTTGGTGTGCTCGTCGCGGAAGCGCGCGAAGTCGCGCGCAAGCCCGCTGCTTCCGGCTTGTGGCCGCGTGCCGCGGAGCATGGCGAGCTCCAGCGTCTCGATGGCACTCCTCCAGCCATTCGCGGCGCGGCCGAGCCGGCACAGCGGATGCTTGAGCAGCGCCAGCAAGGTCGGCGGCTCCAGTCCGCGCGCGGCGGCTTCGGCGGCGAGGCGCGCGAAGATGCCGGCTGGCGTCTCCAACAGCGCATCGCCGCCGGAATCGTCGAAGGTCAGATGCCAGCGCGTCAGCGCCGCCATCACGCGGCGCGCCAGCGCGCGGTCCGGCGTCACCAGCGCGGCCGACTTGCCGAGATGCCGCGCCTCGCGCATCGCGATCGCAATCGCCAGCGCCTCCATCTCCGGATTGGGGGCCGCGACGACAGCGAGATTGTCCATTGCTTCGGCGATGTTGGCGGCGATGTCGAACTGGCGCAGCCGCTCGTGCCACATCGCCGTCGCTTCCGACGGCCGCATCGCTTCTGAGATCAGCACCTCGCGGCCGCCGCGGCCGGTTGGGGCGAGACGGACCACGTCGCGCCGCTCCAGGCCGAAGCGTTTGAGCAGCAGGTGCATCGCATATTGCGGATGGTTGACGGCAGGTGGCGTCAGCACGCGGCCGCCGCGATCTTTGCTGCCGCCGATCGAACTCCACGCGGCTTCGTCGAGATCGGTGTCGAGCCCCGGCAGCACGACAGCACCATGCGGCAGCTTGGCGACGGCGAGCAGGAATTTTGCCGTGGCCGGCATCGAGCCGGTGGAGCCTGCGGCAATGACGGGACCATCGGGATGCGCCGACAGCCGCGCCGCTTCGGCCGCGATCAGCAGATCGCGCCGCGCCGCCGGCTCGATGCGCTCGATCTCCTGCAGATAGGCAGGCCACGCGGTCCGCGCGATGCGCAGGAACTCGAGCGAATACTGCCAGTATTTGTCGAGCTGATCCGGCACCAGCGCATCGAGCGCATCCCAGGACACGCCGCGCGTCACCATGTCGTCGATCAGCCGCGCCAGGTCGCCGGCCAGGGCCAGCGTCGAGGCCGGGCCGCCGATCACCAGCGGCGCCGAGACCGGCGTCTTGGCCCAGGCCGCGACCAGCCGCGCCAAGGTGAGCCGGCGCTGCAGGTCGTCGAGCCGTTCCGGAATCTCCAGCGGCGCCGGCCCGAGGAACGCGTCGCGATCCTCCGCGAAGGCGAGCTCGTCCTCGTCGATGTCGCCGAGCGCCACGAGCCGCGGCAGCACCGCGGCATCGGTCTTCAGCTCGTCGAGGAACATCTCGCGCGCCACCCGCAGGGAGCGCCGCGTCGGCAGATACAGCGTCGCGGTCGCGAGCCGGGCGGGATCGCTGCGCGCCTCGAAGCCGTCGACCAGCCGGCCGTCGACCAGCGCCGCGATCACGCTGCGCAGGAACGGCGCCGAGATGGGAACGGTGAAGACGCGCATGGCCTGCGATTCGGGTTGCTCGAGGCGTCTATATAGGGAGCGATCGGCCGCAGGTCATATCGGGGGTGTGGATGGGTGTTGACAGGTGCGGCTGCCTAGAACTTGCGGGTGGGGCAGTTCGCGGCGTGAAGCGGCGGTCCGGGATGACGTTCGCCACTCGGATGAAGTGAGGTGATCACGCGACCTCCGCATATTCGCCGTCGTCCCGGGCAAGCCTCTGACGGCGCGTCAGCGCTGTCGGAGGCGCCGACCCGGGATCCATAGCCCCAGGCTGATGTTTGTGGCGCGATGGTCATGGCTAGCCTACGCAACACGCCCCCCTGTGGATATGGGTCCCGGCCAAGCCCTGGCCTCGCTGCGCGATGCCAGGCTTGGCCGGGACGACACTGAATATGAGGAAGCAGTTTCGCCCGATTCGCCATCTTAGGCAGGCCACCGACCGCGCCTCATGCGTCCTCATTCCCGCGACGCCGTCGCGCCCGAGTGATGCAAATCGTTCGCCCTCATCCGAAGCAAGGGCGCAGGGAAGGCCGGGCCTCGGCTGAGGCCCGTGGCCCCCGTGCGTGAAAGAGTGCACGGGGCAGGAACCACAGGTTCAGCCGGAACGACCCGGCCTTCCCTGCGCGATGGGTTGACGGCTTATACGTCCTCTCCTCGGTGTGCCGGCTTGTAGCCACCGTCGCCCGCGCGCGGCGTCAGCAGCGGCGCGAGCTTGGCATCAGCATCGGGATGCCGGGACCTTACGATTTCGCCGTCCTGCCAAAACCGTTCGTCGGCGCGCATGAGCGCGCTGCGGTTCTGACAGGCCATCGCATCCCGCGCTCAACGTTCGTGACGACCGCGATACGCCCCTCGCAACGAGGCGGGATGCGCATGAGAGAACACGAATTCTGCAAAAGCGAAAGAAGAATTTTGTGCGCGTCGAATGCGACGAGCGGGATCGGGTTGAATGTGCGGACGAAAATAGCTTCTCGACGCAGATAATTTGAGCGATGCCAGCGCAGGGTCGGCGCCGACGAGGCGGAGCAAATCGCGCAATGCGCCGACTTGATTCGCCCGACGGGCAGTCCGCTACGCCGCACTCTCCATCAGAGCCTCTTCCGCTTCCGCCACCGCGGCCGGCGTGCCGACATGCATCCAGACGCCTTCGAGGCGGAGGCCGAACAGGCGGTCCTGCTCGTTCGCCTTGTCGAACATCTTCGTCAGCGAAAACTCGCCCGATGGTGCGCCATCGAAGATCGCGGGCGAGATGATGGCCGCTCCCGCATAGACGAACGGCACCACCTGATGCTCCCGCCGGTTGCGCAAGGTCCCGTCGGCGAGCATCGCGTAGTCGCCTTGACCCGCGTAGCCGATCGAGGTCGCGGTCGGCGCCATCAGCAGCATGATGTCCATGCGTTCGGGATCGAACGCGTCGGCGAGACGCGAGAGGTTCTGGCGCACGCCCTCGATCCACATCGTGTCGGAGTTGACGTGGAAGAACGGCTCGTGGCCGAGCAGCGGCAGCGCCTTGACGACGCCGCCGCCGGTGCCGAGCACCTGGTCGCGCTCGTCGGAGATGATCACGCGGGGCGTGCTGCGCGCGGCCGTGTGCGCGATGATCTGGTCGGCGAGATAGTGGACATTGACGACGGCTTCGGTGACCCCGGCTTCGGCGAGGCGGTCGAGCACATGGTCGAGCAGCGGGCGGCCGGCGACGCGCACCAGCGGTTTGGGCATCGTCTCCGTCAGTGGGCGCATGCGCAATCCGAGACCGGCGGCGAGGACCATGGCTTTGTGCGGCTTGACGGGCATCTCAGGCAATCTCGATCAAAGGTGGTACGCACGAATCATACCACGCAAAAACATCTATCGTCTCGGTCGGTTGCGATAGCCCGGCGCGATGACGAATGTGCGACGGCGGCGCCGTCGTCCCGATGCAGGATGCCGCAGGTGTCTCCCGGTACGCCGTCAGGCCTCCGCTGTGGCGCGCTTGTTGGTCTTCTTCTTGCCCTGCTTCAGGAAGGTGACGCCGATCTGGTCGCCATTGACCCAGGCCAGCTCGCAGCGCCGGTAGGCCAAGCCGGTCGACGACAACAGCAGGAAGAACTCCTTCAGGTGCAGGCCTTCGACCGAGCCCTCGACCGTCAGCTTCGCCCCGGTCTCCGAGACGTCCTCAATGGTGCAGTTGCGCCGCCAGGTGCCGTCGATGCCCATCATGAAAGCCGGGATGCCGCGCTCGAAGACGACGCGTTCGCCCTTCATCCGCTCTGCCATCGCAACCTCCATTCATGCGCGGCGCGCAACCGGCGCCGCGGGCGCAAGGTAAGGGGGGATGGCTAAGAACCGGTAAAGCGACGCGGGTGGGTGGTTTTGGCGCGTCCTCTTCCCACAACGGCGGTCCGCTCCCCTCCCCCTTGCGGGGAGGGGTTGGGGGGGCCACGGATGCGGAATTTGTTGGTTTACTCGGACCGGCAGCTGACAGCCGCCGGCGGTCATGATTGCCGCTGATGGCTAGAGGTCTGCGCTCGTCACTTTGAGCCTCGCCCGTGACCGACCGGGTTGATCCCTGACACTATTCGATCACTGCTGTGTTGTCTCCGCCGTTTCCTGCGCGACGCGGAGCCGCGCACGCGGCGG
>NZ_JAUHJJ010000020.1:0-59242 GCF_032381175.1 Bradyrhizobium sp. SZCCHNR1093 | reverse complement strand
ACGGCGGCGATGGTGCTCGGCGTGATCCCGCTGATCACCGCGAGCGGCGCCGGCGCGGTGTCGCGCTTCAACATGGGGCTGGTGATCGCCACCGGGCTCGCGATCGGCACCCTGTTCACGCTGTTCGTGGTCCCCGTCGCCTATGCGCTGATTGCCCATCGCGGCACGGCGCACGACATGACGGTTCATGGCGGCGAGGCGGCGGCCGTGCGTTGAGATGCAGATGAGATGTGTGAGTTAGTCGGAGATATTGGAAGTCACATCGACCGTCATCGATGCGGGTGACGGACAGCAACGTCCCTCGATAGCATCCGCGGTATGGGTCCCGGCGTTCGCCGGGACGACACCGGTGATGTGGCGCGGTCGTACCAAACACACTGCTGTCGTCCCGGCCTTGAGCCGGGACCCATACCGCGTGATGGTCGTTGGCGGAATAGCTCTCGGTCATCACCTTCCGCACCAAAAATCCCGCTGGAGCCGCTACACCGGCTCCAGCACCATCAGCCCGGTCGCCGTGTTGGAGATCGGGATGTGATAGTTGGAATGCTCCTTGCGGACCTTCTCCGGCAGGGTGCCGCGCGCGACCATCCAGTTCAGCAATTCGACACCCTGGGTGCCCGACAGCTCGACCAGCTCGGTGGTCGAATACTTCGTCGCCCAGGCGGGATCGTCGACCATGCTGGCCATGAACTTCTCGTCGAAATCCTTGTTGATGAAGCCGGCGCGCTCGCCGTCGAGCTGATGCGACAGGCCGCCGGTGCCCATGACGACGACGCGTTCGTCCTTCGGCCAGGATTGAATCGCCCGCGCCAGCGCCTGGCCGAGCCTGTAGCAGCGCGCGGCCGACGGCAGCGGCGCCTGCACCGTGTTGACGACCACGGGCACCACCCGCACCGGCCATTTCTGATCGGGCCAGCACAGCGCCATCGGCAGCGTGAAGGCGTGATCGACCACCATCTCCTGGCAGGTGGTGAGGTCGAAATCCTCCTTCACCAGATGCTCGATCAAATGCCAGGACAATTCGCTGTCACCCTTGAACGGCGCGGTCTGCGGAATGCCCCAGCCTTCGTCGGCATTGCTATAGCTGTCGGCCGCGCCGACGGCGAAGGTCGGCATCTTGTCGAGGAAGAAGTTGAGGCCGTGGTCGTTATAGACGAGCACGACCACATCGGGTTGGGCCTTGGCGAGCCATTCGCGCACATGCGGGAAACCGTCGAAGAACGGCTTCCAATACGGGTCCTGCTGCAACCCCTTGGCAATCGCGCCGCCGATGGCCGGAACGTGGGACGTGGTGATGCAACCTACGATCTTCGCCATGATCAACCCCTTGCCGCCAGAAGCTTGGCCTTGAACTGCTCTTTCGTCAGCCCGGTCTGCTGCGCGCCGATGTCCTGCATGTCGAGCCCGAAGATGCCGGCGAACTTGGCGAGGTAATAGGCGTTGCCGCCGGCCTCGATCAGTTCCAGCACGTTGCGGTTCCTGATCGCCGCGCACTGCTGTGCATTGAGGCCGTATTTGGCGCAATAGCCATCCTCGTCGGCGACGAAGGCCTTGCGGTTGGCGGCATCGTTGAACGAGTAGCACATCTTGTTGAGGGCGTAGCCTTTGCGGGCCTGCTCGCCGTCGAAGATGGTGGTGCCGGGCACGGGCTGCCGGGCTGACGTGGTGGACATCTGAGCCTCCCCTGGTCGTGTTTCGGACGGCCGCGCTTGATCTGGATCAAACGCGGCGCCGTTCGTGCCCGCCAGTATCACTGGCAGACACCGTCAATAAAGGCCGCGCGACCGATCCGATCCATGAGCCAATTCGATCATTTGGACCTCGACGGCCATCTGCTGCAGCTCCTGCTCGCCGTCATCGAGGAGGGCTCGGTCACCCGCGCTGCGCAGCGGCTCGGCGTCACGCAGTCGGCCGTCAGCCATCTGCTCGACAAGCTGCGCGCGATCACCGGCGATCCGCTGTTCGTGAAGTCCGGCCGTGGCATCGTGCCGACCGCGCATGCGCAGCTCTTGGCGCTGCGCGCCCGCGCTCTGCTCGACGACCTCCGGAGCTTCTCGCACACCGCTGCGTTCGAGCCGGCGAAAATCTCCGCGCAAGTGACGATCGCTGCCAATGATCTGCAGCGCGACCTGCTGCTGCCGTCCCTGCTCCGCTACGCCCGCGCGCAGGCGCCGGGCCTCAGCCTGCGCGTCATCCCCTCCGGCGCACCGACGCCGGAGATGCTGCGCGAAGAGCACTGTCAGCTCATCATCACGCCGCGCCCGCCCGAGGGCAGCGACATCCTGCAGAAGCGGCTGTTCGAGGACAGCTATCGCGTGTTCTACGATGCGAGCCAGCGCGAGCCGCCGCAGAGCCTCGAGGACTATCTCGCCAGCGACCACGTCACGGTGCTGTACGAGCCGCGGCGCCGGCTCGACATCGACGAGGTCATGGCCGAGCGCGGCATCGTCCGGCGGTTCGCGGCGCAGGTGCCGGGCTTCGGCGGCATCGGCCCGTTCCTGCGCGGCAGCCGCATGATCGCGACGCTGCCGAGCCTGCTGCGCGCCTACATGCTGCGCGGCCTGGCGGTGGCGCCGGTGCCGGTCCCCTGCCCGGCGATGCCGATGTACATGGTCTGGCACCTGCGACACCACGAGGATCCGATGCACCGCTGGCTGCGCCAGCAGCTCGAGATCGTGGTCGCGCCGAGCTTAGCCGCGGCTGCCGAGCACATGCCGGTGATGGCATGACTCATCCCGAAGGGTGAGCGGCCCTCACGCCGGCGCGTGGCACACCGCCTCGATGTTGTTGCCGTCGGCGTCGCGCACGAACGCGCCGTAATAGTTCGCGTGATAATGCGGCCGCAGTCCAGGCGCGCCGTTGTCCCGTCCGCCTGCCGCGATCGCCGCCTGATAGAACGCATCGACCGTGGCGCGATCCTTGGCGTGGAATGCGACATGCGTCGAGGTCGCGGCCGTCCCGCCGGTGCCAATCCAGAAATCCGGACGACCGTCGCCGAAGCCGGCGTGATCACCGTGACCGCCAGTCTGCTCGTTGGTGATCTCCATCATCAGGACGTAACCCAACGGCGCCAGGGCCGCCGCATAGAAAGCCTTGGCGCGGACAAAGTCGGAGACAGGGAAGCCGACGTGATCGAGCATGACGATCCTTTCCATGGTGATCGACGAATGCTAGCGCCGTGGGCCTACGGGCGCAACATCATGCGCGCGGCGCGCGATCACATCGCGAGGATGCGCCGCGCCGTCTGTTGCCCGCTGGCCAGCGCCGCCTCGACCGTTCCCATGTCGCGCCCGCGATACAGTGCTTCGCCGGAGATCAGGACACGACCGTCATCCCAGCGCGAAAGCGTATCCTGCGCCTCGCGGGATCCTAGCGTCGCATAGGAATAGGCCCCGCGCGCGAACGGATCCTTCGCCCAATCCGTGACATGCGACGCGACGAGCTGCTGCCTCAGCGAGTCCACCGGCTGCGAGAAAATGCTCGCAAGCGCCGAGAGACCCGACTCTATCAAGGCGACATCGTCGAGCGCGACGAAAGCGCCGGCCGGCGGCCCGGCGAGCCAGCCGGTCAGCACCGCATCATCGTTCGGATGCTGCGTCCACCACACCGGCACGTCGGCATCGGACAGCACGAACAGCATGTCGGAGAGGTCCTCGGTCCGAGCCTCTCGCCACCACCGGCGCTCGAAGCGCAGCAGCAGCTTGATGACGTTGCCGAAGCCGATGGCTTCGGCTGCGGCCTGTTGCGAGCGCATCGCCGGCGGCAGCGCGATGGTCCGCAGCAGCGGCAGCGGCACGGTCAGGAGGACGATATCGCCGCGCTGCGCGCGGCCGTCGGCGCAGCGCACGACGACGCCATCATCGGAGCTCTCCACCGCGCGGACCACCGCCTCGAGCTTCATCGCCACGCCATGCGCCCGGCACTCCGCCAAGAGATGATCGAGCAGCGCCGCGTAGCCGCCGACGATGCGTGCCTGAGCACCGCGGTCGCCGCCCATCCACTCGTCGCGCAGCGCGAACACGCTGGCACGACCAGGATCGGCGGCATCATAGCCCTGCACCATCCCGAGCACCGACTTGCGCAGGGCGGCAAACTCCGCGCCGCCGAAATGACGCTCGAGCAGCGCCGTGACGGTCATATCCTGATCGAGCTGCCGCGCCACGCGGTGCAGTTGGCGCATCTGCCGATCGGCAGGATCCTCGCGCGAGAACGCGCCGTCCGTCACGTACCAGCGCGCGCCATCGACCGGCGTCGAGGTGAGCCCCGCCTCGGCCATCAGCGCGTGGGTGACCGGCGCCTCGCCATGGATGAATTCCGCGCCGGCATCCGCGCGATATCCAAACCTGCTCGCGGGCAGCGGATGAATGCGCCCCCCGCAGCGGTCGCGCGCTTCCAGCAGCGTCACTTGCTTGCCGGCGCGGGCCAGCTCACGCGCCGCCATCAGGCCCGCGGCACCGCCCCCGACGACGATGACGTGCATTCGCCGCTCAGCCATGACTTGCCTGGGCCGGCAAGGGCGAGCCGTTGGTGATCTTGTAGCGCAGCCACAGCGCGCCGCCCTCCAGCGCCGTGCTGCTTTCGAGCGTCATCGCCGTGATCGGCGCGCGCTCGCCGGACTCGGCTTCGGTCGAATCGAACACGCTGGGTGCCCCCTTGGCGCCGTCCACGGCCGGACATAGAACGAGGTTGAACTCGTCGACCAGACCCGCGCGCAGAAACGCGCCGTTGGCGCCGCCGCCGCCCTCGAGCAGCAGGCGCTTCACGCCGAGCTCCTGCGCGACGATCTCCAGCACGCGTGAGAGATCGAGCTTCGACTGGCCGGCGAAGACGTAGGAGACACCCTCGCCGCGCAGGCCCGCGAGATGTGCATCCGACACGGCCTCGGTCAGCACGACGACGATCGGATCGCCGCCGATGTCGGCGCGGCCCCAGCAGATCTTGCCATGGGGATCGAGCACGATGCCGTAGGCCTTGGCGCCGCGTCGTGCGATCCAATGGGTACGCGGGATTCGCTCGGTGGTCTCGGCCGGATAGGCCGAGCCCTTGGCGAACTCTTGGCCGGTGACGCGGCCGATCAGCCAGGCATCGCCCCCGAGCTGGTCATGCACCTGCTCGAACAGATCGCCCGATCCCTTCGGACGCCAGCGGCTCGGCAATGTCCGGCCGTCGACGCTCGACGCCATCAGGCAGATGACTTCCGGTTTCATGCATCCTCCTTGTCGCCGCTGAACGGGGTCACCGAATATCGCCTCGGCGGCGTTGTCAACGAAACGGCGTGCGTTTCGTTCGATCGCGGCCGCAACGCTCGCCTGCGCCGTCGCTGTAACCGCACGAGTTCCTGCGCTAGTTTTGGGATTGAAACGGAGCCGATCATGGACGCTGCGCCGCGCAGACGAGACGCCATCGGTTTGCGCAGGGCACGGCGCGGTGCCCTGCAGGCTGGCCGACAGCATCGCCAACCAGGGCGGCCACGCCGCGCCGTGGCGCACCGTGTGGATTCGCGCCGCCTTCCTGGCCTCGCTGGGCGGGGCAGTCGCGCTCGACCTCAAGCGGCTGTTCTTCCTGCTCATCATCATCCCCCGTGATCGTGCTGTTCCTCATCGTGTTCGGCGTGATCGGCGGCTGTGTCGGTCGCAGGACGTGCTCGCCGCTGGCCGAAGGCTTGGGTCTCGGCCTGATCCTGGCGTGGTCGTTCGGGGTGTCGTTTCCAATGTTCCTGCCGGGCTAGCGCGCGTTTCCGACGTGTGCGAACGAACGTGCTGTATTACGATCTGAACGCGGACATGAAGCACGCGCTTCGGGCGCGCCGTCGCCCCTCTCAGACCCGACATGCGTCGCCTACGATCCGATGGAGCCAGCATGGCAAAACACCGCATCTACACGACGAGCTTCGCGAGCGTGTACCGATTGTACGTCGCAAAGGCCGAGAAGAAGGGACGCACCAAGGCAGAGGTCGATCAGGTGATCTGCTGGCTGACGGGCTTTGGCCAAAACGAGCTTGAGACCCGGTTGGAGCGTCAGACGGACTTCGAGACCTTCTTCGCGCAAGCGCCTGCGATGAATCCCGCGCGGACCTTGATCAAGGGCATGATCTGCGGCGTCCGCGTGGAGGATGTCGAGGAACCGACGATGCGGGAGATCCGCTACCTGGACAAGCTGGTCGATGAGCTGGCGCGGGGAAAGGCAATGGACAAGATCCTGCGCAAGGCATGATCGCGACCCGCGACGCGATCTTCCTCAGTCCTGCTCCTGCCCTGGCGCCTGCCGCAGCATGAAATGGCCGAAGGCGGTGGCGATCGGCTTCGTCGCATCGTCCTGCCAGGCGCGGGCCTCGAAGGCGACGACGCGGCGGCCCTGCTTGACGATCGACGCCGATGCGACGGTGTCGAGCGCGCGCCCCGACCTCAGATAGTTGATGGTGAGGCCGACCGGCTTCGGCGGCGCCGTGGCGCCGAGCTCGCGCATCACGGTGACGATCGCCGCGGTTTCGAGAAACGCGCCAGTCATGCCGCCATGGATCGCAGGCAGCACGGGATTGCCGATGATCCGGTGCGAGAACGGCATCACGAGCGTGTCGTTCTCGGCGAAGCGGATGCCGAGGCAGCGCGCGAACGGACTGGTGGGAAACGGCCCCGTCGGATCGTCCGGTGCGTCGAGCGGCGGTGGCGCGCCGTCGAAGGCCGCCCGGTCGGTCAGCATGTTGGTGCGGTTGGCGCCGATCATGAAGCAGGCGGTCGCGGTGGCGACCGGTGCGGTCTCCTCCTCCTGATAGGCGGTGGCGCGCACGAACGCGATCGAGCGGGTGACGCGGAAGCATACCGCATGGGCCTTGATGTCGAAACCGGGGGTTGCCGGCTTCTGATAGTCGATACGCAGATCGAGCGTGGCGATCGCCCGGCTGCCGTCGAGCGCGAGCTGCACCGCCATGCCACAGCTCTCGTCGAGCATCGCGGTGACGACGCCGCCATGGATGACGCCGGTCTCGCTGTCGCCGACGAACACCGGACGATAGGGCAAGGTCGACCAGGCCTCGCCGGGCGCGAACCGGTCCATCCTGAGCCCGCTGATATGGCCATAGACCGAGCGGCGCTGCCTGATGGCCTCGGCGAGTTCGTCGAATGCCGGCGGTGTGGCGATGGGCGGAATGTTGGACATGCGCGATTTAGATCACGATCCCGAGGACGCACGAAGCCTTTTCCGACGGATCCGAATTGTGTGCCGGCGATCCAGGCCGGATCATCGCCGTCCCTGCATCCGCACGATTGAGCGCCGCCGATCGTGCTCACGACTCAAGGCTGCGAGCCTGCATTCCCGCAAAACTACGTGGATGAAATGTTCCGCGGGCGCGGCGCGCTTAGAACATTGGCAACCTTAATATGATCATAATTGTCTCCATCAAATCCCGGAGACCTGTCGATGCGCAGACCCACCAAGACGCCGGACGCCCCGCCGAGCAGCGGCACGGCCTCTCTACGAATTGTCCTGAGCCTGGCGCTCGCAGCCAGCGCCGGTGCGATGTGGTGGAGCAGCGGCGGCGCCAACAGCTTCTCCTTCGGGACCGGAGCGCCTTCGCTCGAGACCCGCGTCGCCGCCCTGACATCGGAGCTGGCGCAGCTCAAGGCCGAGACCGCCCAGTTGCGCGACCGCCAGAGCGACACCTCCGGCGAGCTTCTGCAATTGCGCGCCAGCCTCACCACGGCCGAAACGGGCCTGGCCGCCTTGCGCACCACCGCCGACGAGAACGAGGCGCGCCGCCGCGATACGGCCGACAAGATCGAGTCCGATCTCGCGCTGCTGAAGCGCCAGACGGTCCGCCTCCGCGGCGCCCAGGAAGATGCGGCGACCGAGCTGAGCGGGCTGCGCACCGCGGCCGCGAACAGCGACGTCACCATCGAGCAGCTCCGGACCTCCACCGGCGAGATGCGTCAGCAGTTGGCGCGCATCGAGACCGCTCGCGAGGCGACCAGCTCGATCTCTCGCAGGCCTCACCGTGTCAGGCGCGTGGCGCGCGCGACCGAGGCACAGCACGAGCCGCAGCCTTTCCTGATGCAGTGGCCCGGCGTCATCCCCGCGGGCCGCAACTGAGTTGAAGTGCCATCCGGCCTGACCCGCGAATCGCGGTCAGGCATCAGGCCGGCTGGTCACCACCAGCCCGGCTGCACCGGCCGGTAATAGGTCGGAGGCGGACCGCGACGGCGCGGCGCCGCGACGGGCTGGCCATCCCAGCTGCGCTGGACGAAGCTGCCGAAGCCATCGTCATATTCGTCGCCGCTGGCAACGTCGACATTGGTCGTCGGCCGGCGCGTGATGAAGCCGCCCTGCGGCTGGTTGCTCAGCACCGCGACGAACTCGGTCCGATAATTGGTCTCGCTCGACAGCGGCTCGTCCGAGACGATGATCGAGGAGCGCGGCACGGCCGTCGGCGCGATCCGCGCGAGCACGTCCTTCGGAATGGTGATGCGGTCGAGCGCGTCCTTGGCGGTGTCGCCGTCGTCGATGGTCACCGCCGTCCAGCGCAGCCCCGCGCCGTTCTGCGCCACCGCGGTGAACACATGCGTTCCGATCGGCCGGTCGGGATCGCGGATGGTCACCGGCGCCTCGATCGAGGTGTCGAACACCTCGCCGCCGCCGTCGGGGGCCGGCTTGTGCGTGTTGCGCCTGACATAGAGCATCTGCGTGGAACGGCTGATATAGACCGAGACCGGCTCGGTCGCGAGCCTGGCGTCCGTCGCAGCCTTGCTCGTATCGGCCTTCCTGGCCGCAGCCGCCTTGGCGGCATCCTTGGTCGAGCTCGCCGCAGCGAGCTTCGCGGTCGCGTCCGACTTGGCGGCCTCGAGCTGCGCCGCCGCGTCGGTCGCCTTGGCGGCGGCCTTCTGCTTCGCATCCTCGGCCAGCGTCCTGGCTTGATCGGTCTTGGCGGCGGCCAGCTTCCTGTCGGCGAATTTGAGCTCGGCCTCGCTGCGCACCTTGGCCTGCTCCAGCTTGCGCAAGGACGCCTTCAGAGCCTTGGCCTCGCGCTCGGCCGCGACAGCCGCCGCCTTGGCCTCGTCGGCGAGCCTGGCGGCGTCCTCGGCTTCGCGGCCGAGCGTCGCGGCGCGCGAGGGCACCGCGGCGAGCGCCTCTGCGGTCGGCACGAACAAGGCGGGATGGGAGAACTCGACCGGCGCGGGATCACCGGGCGCGATGATCACCCGCATGCCGATCCAGGTCCGGTCGAACAGCTTCTCGGCAAAGCCATAGGGCATGCGGACGCAGCCATGCGAGGCGGCATAGCCGGGCAGCGGCCCGCCATGCAGCGCCACCCCGTTCCAGGTGATGCGCTGCATGTTCGGCATCCAGGCGTCGTCATAGAGCGTCGAGCGGTGGTCCTTGTCCTTTTCCAGCACGGCGAACACGCCGGCCGGCGTCTCGCGGCCCGAGACACCGGTCGACACTGGCGCCCGCCAGATCCAGCCGTCGGCGTCGTAGAACGTCACCTTCTGGGCCTTGATCGATACGATCGCCATGATCGGATCGCCATGCGCGCGCGGCGCCGTCGCTTCGGTCGCCGGCGCGGGGCGCGCCTGCCGCGCGTTGGCCGCGGAGCTGGGCATCGCCAGTGCCGCCAAGGCCGCAAGGGTCATCAAGACCGGTCCGCGACGCCGCATCGCTGCAAGGTTCTGAGCCGCCGTGGATCGTGTCACCATGCCTTGTCCCGATTCGTCATTGCTGTTCCGCCCGCGCCGGCGCGATCGGCGCAGGACGATCTATACGCTCGATCAAGTCTTGGGGTGAAGTGAGGCGAAGAAGCGTCCCCTAGTCACGAGGCCCTCGCCGCAATTGCGTCAGGCTCAGGCAACAAATTAGACTCAAAGCACGCCCGTCTGCCTCTCATCGCTGGAACCCAACGACCCTCATCCAATCACCCGCCGGTTGCCCATCGCTTAACGCCGAGCAGGCCGACGGGGTCCGTCGCAGAGGTCCCCTAGCAATTCGCCGACCACAAGGCGCTCGCGTTCCTGAAGCCCGATGCACGAGCGCCGAGCGTCACGGGAGATCGACCTCAAACCTGCTTCTCGAAGAACAGATCCGGATACGGATCGTCGTTGAAGCGGTCGATCTCGGTCCAGCCGGTGCGGCGATAGAGCTGGACGGCCTCGGTCAGCGCGCTGTTGCTGTCGAGACGGAGCGTCGTGATCGACAGCTTTCGCGCGGCGTCCTCGGCCGCATCCATCAGCCGCCGGCCGAGGCCAAGCCCGCGCGCCGCGGGCGCGACCCACAGCCGCTTGATCTCGGCGACATCGCCGCCGCTGCCCTTCAGCCCGACGCAGCCGAGCGGCAGGCCGTCGGACAGCGCCACGAAGAAAGCCCCGCGCGGGGGCGTCATGTCGGCGGCGTCGGGATCGCGCGACAGCGCGACGTCGTAGCCGCGTTCGAAGCGGCGTGACAGCTCGGCGTAGTACTCGCCGAGGCAGTAGCGCGACTGCTCGCCGCGCGGATCAACCTCGTCGATGGCGATGCGGCTGCGTCCGAGCGCGGCCGCAACCAGGTCCATCGCCGCCAAAAGCGCCTCGGGCTGGCCGTGACGCGCCAGCATCGATTCGGCCTGGGCGTTGGAGAGCGTCTCATAGGCCTCGAATTCGCGCCGCCCGGCGGCCGTGAGCCTGGCGATGCGGCGGCGCGCGTCGTCGGGATGCGGCCTGGTCGTCACCAGCCCCTCCTCCTCCAGGCTGCGCAGCAGCCGGCTCATCAGCCCGGAATCGAGCGCGAGATAGTCGCGCAGATCGGCGACGTCGCTGCGGCCATGGCCGATCGCATTGAGCACGCGGGCCGCCCCGAGCGGCCGCCCGCGCCCGAGAAACGAGGTGTCGAGCGCGCCAACCTCCGAGGTGACGGCGCGGTTGAAGCGGCGGACGCGAGAGATGGGGTCGAGCATGATGTCTGACTTTAGTCAGATATATCCCCCTGTCAATCGTCCGGGCCCGTGTTGCCCGCACTGTCATCATCCGCCACCGGGTCTCGCCTTCGGCGAGCCCAATGACAGGCTCCGGCGGATGATCCAGCACGCCGCGGCGTCTCGATTGCCCACGACCGTCTCTGGAATACTGGATCGTCCGCCGTCGCGGACGATGACAGTGTGGTGGAGACGATCAGCATCGTCGTGGAGCGAGACAACGCAAACGCAGGCCGTCTTTGGTGCCCGCTCCACGCGACAAAAGCATCCCAAACAAAAAGGGCGGCCCAGCCGCCGGCCGAAGCCGGATGCCGGACCGCCAGGTTTTCCCCGGGAGGAACTCAGTTCAGAAGCTTGGCGACGTTGTCCTTGGTGACGAGATCGAGGCCGGTGTAGATCACGTCCGGCACCTTCTCGCCCTTCTTGATCGCGAGCAGCGTGTCCATCGCCTTCTCGCCCATCTCGAACGGGCGCTGGCCGGTCAGCGCGTTGGAATAGCCGTCACGCAGCAATTCGAGCTGCATCTTGAGCGTGTCGGCGACGACCAGCGTCAGCTTGCCGGCGTCGATGTCCTTGCGGTTCTTGTTGACGAAGGCCTTGTAGCCCTCGGGCGCGAACATCGGCCAGCCGCCGATCGGCACGATGGCGCCGAGATCCGGCGTCGCGGTGCGCAGATCGGCCATCTGCTGCACGGCGAGCGCGGGATCGTCGTTGCAGAAGGTCGGCGAGCCCGCCACCTCCGTCCACTTCGAGCCCTTCAGCGCCTCACGCACGCCATCGACGCGCTCGGCGAGGTTCTTGGCGCCGGGGCCGCCGGAGACGACGGCATATTTGCCGCCGTCGGGTCGGAGCTGCAGCAGCTGCTTGCCGAGCGCCAGCCCGAAATCCTTGTTGTTGGTGCCGATATAGGCGATGCGCTTGGAGCCCGGCGCATCGGCATCGAAGGTGATCACCGGAATGCCGGCGGCGGTCGCCGCCTCGATCGACTTCGTCATCGCGGCAACGTCGGCCACCGAGATCGCCAAGCCGTCGACCTTCTGCGTGACGAAGTCCTGGATGATCTGCGCCTGGGTGGCCGGCTCGTGCTCGACCGGACCCTTGTAGATGCACTCGACGTTGCCGAGCTCCTTGGCGCGCTTCAGGCAGCCGTCGCGCGCGACGTCGAAGAACGGATTGTTCATCGCCTTTGGCACGATGGCGAAGCGGTATTTGGTCTCGGCCTGCGCCGGGGCCATCAAAATCGCGAGCGATGCGACCGCATAGAGCAGCTTCTTCATGGGTTTCCCTCCTCCATGTCTATCCCTGATGATTGTCTGTTCCGGGTGAGGATAGACGCGCTTGTCATCCCGGCCAGTATTCGTCACAGCAGGCGTGCGCGGATACGATCCACAAGCACGGCGGCGATGATGATCACGCCGACCAGCGTCTGTTGCCAGTAGGAGTTGACCTGCGCCAGCACCAAGCCGTTCCTGATCACTTCGAGCAGCACGCAGCCGACGATGGCGCCGAGCGGTCCGCCGAGACCGCCGGCGAGGTTGGCGCCGCCGATCACGGCCGCCGCGATCACGTTGAGCTCATAGGACGTCGCCATGTTGGCGGGCGCGGAGCCGAGCCAGCCGGAGATGATGATGCCCTGCAGGCCGGCGGCGAGCGCGCCGATCACATAGACCTCGATCTTCACGCGGGGCACCGAGACGCCGGTCAGCTCCGCCGCCTTCTCGTTGCCACCGATCGCGAACACGTGGCGGCCGAACGCGGTGTGGTGCAGCACCAGCGCCATCACCAGCGCCAGCGCGATCAGATAGATGAAGGGCGCCGGCACGCCGTAGACATCGCCCTGCGTCAGAGCATAGAAATAATCGGCGTCGGGGCCGCCGGGGAAGCTGCCCTTGCCGTTCGAGATCACATAGCTGAGACCGCGCACGATCGACAGCATGCCGAGCGTGGTCACGAACGGCGACAGCCCGAGCAAGGCGATGCAGACGCCGTTGATCAGGCCGACGACGAGCGAGACCGCAAGGCCTGCCAGCACCGAGACGATCAGGATCAGGCCGGGCACGTTGGCGACCACGGTCTTGCCGTCCGCGGCGAGATGCACGAACAGCGACGACAGCGGCATGCCGGGAGTCGATAGCGTCGTCATCACCATCGAGGTGATCATCGCCGCAAAGCACATCATCGAGCCGACCGACAGGTCGATGCCGCCGGTAATGATGACAAAGGTGATGCCGAGCGTCGCGATGGCGATGAAGGAGAAGTTCTTGGCGACGTTCTGCAGATTGCCTTCGGTCAGGAAATATGGACTGGCGAAGCTCATCACGATGATGAGGGCGATGAGCGCCAGCGTGACGTAGGCCGTCTGCGAGGCGAACACGCCGCGGTTCCACCATCTGATGACGCCGACATTGGTGAAGGTGACGTCGGTGCCGGCGGAGCTGGTCTCGGATGGAACGGACATCACGCCGCCTCCTTGGCGCCAGTGATCAGCGCGGTCACTTCCTCGGGGCTGGTCTCGCCGACCGGCTTGTCGGCCTTCTTCTCGCCGCGGCGCATCACCACGACGCGATCGCACACCGCGAAGATGTCGGGCATGCGGTGCGAGATCAGGACGACGGCGATACCCTGTTCCTTCAGGCGATGGATCAGGCTCAGCACCTGCTCGACCTGGCGCACCGAGATCGCCGCGGTCGGCTCGTCCATCATCACCAGTCTGGCGTTGGACAGCCGCGTGCGCGCGATCGCCACCGCCTGGCGCTGGCCGCCCGACATGTCCTTGACGAGATCGTGCGGCCGCGTCTCCGAGCGCAGCTCGCGAAACAGCTCCAGCGCGCGCGCCTCCATGCCCTTGTGGTCGAGCAGCACCAGCGGGCCGAAATTGCGTTTCAGCTCGCGGCCGAGAAACACGTTGGCGGCGGCGGTGAGATTGTTGGCGAGCGCGAGGTCCTGGTACACGACCTCGATGCCGACGCTGCGCGAATCCATCGGGCGATGGAAATGCACCTCGCGGCCGCCGAAATGAATCGTGCCCTGGCTCGGCGGGAAATTGCCGGCGATGATCCTCACCAGCGTCGACTTGCCGGCGCCGTTGTCGCCCATCAGGCCGACGACCTCGCCGGCGCCGATCGTAAGATCGACGCCCTGCAGCGCGCGGATCGCGCCGAACTGCTTGCCGAGGCCCTTCAGCTCCAAGACTGGCTCCAAGACCGGCTGCGCGGCGGTGCTCATCACGGCGCGCTCAGCGTCATTCGTCATCGTGCGCAGGCTGCTGTCGTCAGACATAGCGGTTCACCACGCTTTCGAGATATTCCTGGCGGCCGGACCGCGGCTGCGGATCGAGGCCGGTGTCGACGGCGCGGTCGGCGAGCTCGGCGAGCGAGCGGCGGCCGGCGAGGATCGCCTGCCCCTCGTCGTCGTCCCAGCCGGCGTAGCGCCGCGCCAGCGGCGCGGTCAGCGCACTGTCGGTCAGCATCTCGTCGGCGGCGATCAGCGCCCGCGCGCAGGCGTCCATCGAGCCGACATGGGCGTGCAGCAGGTCATCCGGATCGATCGACTGCCGGCGGATCTTGGCGTCGAAATTCAGCCCGCCCGTGGTGAAGCCACCGCCCTTGAGCATGTCGTGGAACACCAGCGCCAGCTCCGGCACGTTCATCGCGAACTGGTCGGTGTCCCAGCCCAGCAGGTCGTCGCCGCGGTTGATGTCAAGCGAGCCGAACACGCCGAGCGCCTGCGCCAGCGCGATCTCGTGCTGGAACGAGTGGCCGGCGAGGATGGCGTGGTTCTGCTCGATGTTGAGCTTGACGTCATCGAGCAGATCGTAGCGCCGCAGGAAGCCGTAGCAGGTGGCGACGTCGAAATCGTACTGATGCTTGGTCGGCTCCTTCGGCTTCGGCTCGATCAGCAGCGGCCCCTTGAAGCCGATCTTGTGCTTGTGCTCGACCACCAGCGAGACGAACCGGCCGAGCTGGTCGAGCTCGCGCTTCATGTCGGTGTTGAGCAGCGTCTCGTAGCCCTCGCGGCCGCCCCACAGCACGTAGTTGGCGCCGCCGAGACGATGCGTCACCTCGAGTGCGGCACGCACCTGTCCCGCCGCGTAGGTGAACACGTCCGGATCCGGATTGGTCGCGGCGCCCGCCATGTAGCGGCGATGCGAGAACAGGTTGGCGGTGCCCCACAGCAGCCGCACCTTGGCAGAGGCCATCTTCTGCTCGAACAGGTCGGCGATGACGTTGAGATTGGCGACCGACTCCTTCAGCGTCGCGCCTTCCGGCGCGGCGTCGACGTCGTGGAAGGTGAAGAACGGCACGTCGAGCAGCCGGAACAATTCGAACGCGACGTCAGCCTTGGCGCGCGCCATTGCCAGCGCATCATCGCCGTGCTGCCAAGGCCGCAGGAAGGTCTCGCCGCCGAACGGATCGCTGCCCGGCCAGCAGAACGAATGCCAGTAGCAGACCGCGAAGCGCAGATGATCCTCCATCCGCTTGCCCCGGATGACGCGATCCTTGTCGTACCAGCGGAACGACAGCGGGCTGCGCGACTCGGGCCCGCCATAGGTGACGGTTGCGCCGGTCTGGAAGAAGGGAGCCTGGACGTTCACGAGGGTTTACTCCTTGAGAGCGGGATAGAGCTTGCGCCATTGCGCGTAGGCGGCGTCGTATGCCGCGCGCTGCGGCGCGCGGGGTTCGAAACTCTGCAGCCGCTGCGGCTTGCGGCAGACATCGGCCGGTGCTGCGCCGGTCGCGGCGAGACGGCCGAGCCGCGCGGCGCCGATGGCGGCGCCGACCTCGCCCTCCTCGACCCGGTGTACGGTGACGCCGAGCACGTCGGCCATGATCTGTGCCCACAACAAGGAGCGCGAGCCGCCGCCGACCAGATCGAGCTCTCTGATCGGCTGCGCGCTACGCGCGAGCGCGGCGAACATGTCGCGTGAGGCAAACGCCACGCCCTCAAGCACCGCCTGCACGAGATCACCGCGGCCGGCGGCGCTGCGCAGGCCGACGAAGGCGCCGGCGGCATGGGCATCGTTGTGCGGGGTGCGCTCGCCGTCGAGATAAGGCAGGAACTGCACCGGGCTCGGACGTTCGACGCTGATACCGAGCGGCGCCAGCAGCGCGGCTTCCGGCGTCTCGAGAATGCGCGCCAGCCACGCCAGCGAGGCCGCGGCCGACAGCATCACGCCCATCTGATGCCACAGCCCGCCGAGCGCATGGCAGAACGCATGCACGGCCGCTTCCGGCGCCGGCGCGAAGCGGTCGGTTACCCGGAACAGCACGCCTGATGTGCCGAGCGACAGGAAGGCATCGCCAGGCGTGATGGCACCGAGTCCGATTGCGCTCGCCGCGTTGTCGCCGGCGCCGCCTGCGATCACGACATCAGCGCCCATGCCCCAGCGCCGCGCCAGCTCGGGCGACAACACGGCGCTCCGCTCATTGCCCTCGACGAGGCGCGGCATGTGATCGAGACCGAGCCCGGTCGCCGCCAGCAGTTTCTCCGACCAGCGCCGCGCGCCGACGTCGAGCCACAGGGTGCCCGCCGCATCCGACATGTCCTCGACCATCTCGCCGGACAGCCGATAGCGCACATAGGCCTTCGGCAGCAGCACCGTCGCAACCTCGGCAAAGATCTTCGGCTCGTGCTTCGCCACCCAGACGAGCTTCGGCGCGGTGAAGCCGGGCATCGCGAGATTGCCGGCGATCGTGTGCAATTCGGGGCAGCGGCGTTCGAGCTCGGCGCATTCGGCTTGCGAGCGGCCGTCATTCCACAGGATCGCGGGACGCAGCGGCCGGCCGTCGCGACCAAGCAAGGTCGCGCCGTGCATCTGGCCGGACAAGCCGATGCCGCGCACCGCTGACGTCTCACGCGGACGCTCACGCGCGAGATCATCGACCGCGCCGATGACGGCCTCGACCCAATGATCCGGATTCTGCTCGGACCACAGCGGCTGCGGATGCGACAGCGACAGCGGACGCGAGGCGTTCGCGATCAGCGCGCCCGTCTCGTCCTCCAGCACGGCCTTCACGCCGGATGTGCCGACATCCAGTCCGAGAAACACGACTCCACTCCTCCCACACGGACCGCCAGGCGCCTCGGCGATCTGCGTCGCCTCGAAACCAGCGCCTCGGTCGTTTCTCATTCCGTGTTCGGGCCGACCGCGTCACCGCGGCCACCCGCTCACGGCAGATTGTCCCGCATCACGATGTCGATGCGGATCGTCTCCTGTTCGCTCAGGATCGGCTCGCCGCGCGCCAGCGCCAGGAGCACGCGCACCGCGGAGCGCGCCTCGTGTCCCGGGTTCTGCGAAATCGCCGCATCCATCACGCCGTTCAACAGCAGCTTGCGCGTCAGCGCCGTCACATCATGGCCGACGAACACGATGTCATCGGCCCGCCCCGACTCGGTCAGCGCCTTGGCGACGCCGGCCGTGCCAGCGCCGACATTGTAGAGCCCGACGATGTCGCGATACTCGGTCAGCAGCTCGCGCATGAGGTGCTCTGAGCGATCGTCCACATCATGCCCCTCAGCAACCGGCAAAACCTCAAGTTGCCGAAACTCCGCCGCCAGAACCTGGCCGAAGCCGAAGATGCGCTCGGCATGATCGCGCAGGCCTTGCGAGCCGGCCATGATCGCGACCCGCCCCGCCCTGCCGCCGGCGAAGCGTCCGACCAGCGCACCCGCGGTGCGGCCAGCGGCGATGTTGTCGATGCCGACATAATGATGCCGCCGCGACGACGGCACGTCGGAGACCAGAGTCACGACCTTGGCGCCGGACTCGACGAGATCATTGATCGCGGCGCGCACGCTCGGATGGTCGAGCGCCACCACCGCCGCACCGTCTACGCGACCGACCAGATCTTCGAGCTTGCCGGCCAGCACAGCCGGATCGAACACGTCCGTCGTGACGACATCGACCGAGAGCCGGCGCGCGGCCATCCAGCTCGCCAACTCGCCGAGATGCGCCTGAATCTGCTGCATGAAGGGATTGGCACCGGACGGCATCACGAAGGCAAAGCGCCGCGAGCGGGCACGGGCGAGTTCGGAGGCCGCCGCATGCGGCTGAAACGCGCTGCGCGCCATCGCATCCTTGACGCGCCGCACCGTGTCCGGGCGCACGCCCGGCCGGTTGTGCAGCACGCGGTCGACGGTGGCGAGGCTCACGCCCGCCTGCCGCGCAATATCCCGCAATGTCAGCGGCGCGTTCATGATCCTCCCCTTTGGGTTGAGGACCATAGCGCGGTTTTTGAGGTGCGCAACTCATTTTTCAGGGCGCGCGGGGAGGCCGACAGACTTTAGCAGTTGGCGCTAATCCAACAGCGCGCCCCGATCATCTGTCCCCCGATCTCGAGCTGAGCGAAGTTGCACCAGCGAAACACGGCGTCATCCTCCAAGCGGCCGCGGAGCGGTGACGGGGCTGACGGTCGCGTGTTCGATCAACATGCTGCATCCTGCTCATGGGGCTCGCGGGCAGCCGACGTTCCTGCGCGGCATTGAACGCGATCTGCCCGGCCCCTTCGAAAATTTTCCGCTTTTCAGAAAATATCTCTTTCGTCTTATCGGAAGATGTGCTTATCTCCGGCCATCCCGCCTCAACGAGAGGGGCGTTGCGCGCGATCGTCACGACACGCGAGGCGGGGATGCGGTGGCCGCGAGAGTTCGAGAGCAGGCTCGCGAGAGCATGCGGACGAGCGATCTCTTGCGGACGTGAAGTCGCAGCGTCCTGACACCCCGATGCTGGTGTCACGTTCGCGACGGCGCTCGAGGCGCCGCGCGGATCATGGTGGCCAGAAAGCCCGGCGCACCAGGGAGACTGCGTATAAGCGTGAGACTGCCGCGCAGGGAATGCCGGAGTGTTCGGCTGCACCTGTGGTACCTGCCGCCTGCATTTTCTTACGCAGGCGGGCCATGGGTGAGGCCTTCACCCGGCATTCCCTGCGCCCTCTCGATTATGGGAGGGGCGAGTTGATCGCAGACCTCGGGCATCATGTGCCGCGAGACCGCGTTGCCACGTCCTGCCTGCGCTGTTTGAGACGTGAATCCGATCTATCCCAACCGTTCTTCCCGGGCAAGCCGTGAGGCGCGAAGCGCGTCACGGCGCCGACCCGGGACCCACACTCCGCGGCAGTCATGATGGGCACAAAGCCAATCGCCAGCCTGCCTCAAACCGCTCCCTGGGGGTATGGGTCCCGGCGTTCGCCGGGACGACAGCGAGGCGACTGATGCGTGGTGCCATCAAGCAGCGCAGGCGAAACGCGTCGCGTTGACCTCGCTAGAAAGGCAGTCCGACATAGTTCTCCGCCAGCGACCGCTGCGCGGCCTCCGACGAGAACAGATAAGCGAGCTCGGTGTCCTGCAGTCTGTCGTCGTAGGACAACCGGTCGGGGAAACGATGCAAGAGCGTCGTCATCCACCAGGAGAAGCGCTGCGCCTTCCAGATCCGCGCCAGCGCCCGCTGCGAATAGCCGTCGATGCCGCGGTCGTCGCCCTTTTTGTAGTGATCGAGCAGCGCATGATAGAGATAGTAGATGTCGGACGCAGCCGAGTTCAGCCCGCGCGCACCGGTCGGCGGCACGATGTGGGCGGCGTCGCCGGCGAGGAACAGCCGGCCGTAGCGCATCGGCTCGGCGACGAAGCTGCGCAGCGGCGCGATGCTCTTCTCGATCGAGGGCCCCGTGATCAGCTTGGCCGCGATCTCCGCCGGCAGCCGGCGCTTCAGCTCCTCCCAGAACGCATCGTCGCTCCAGTCCTCGACCTTGTCGGTGAGCGGCACCTGGACATAGTACCGGCTCAGCACCTGCGAGCGCAGCGAGCACAGCGCGAAGCCCCGCTCGTGCTTGGCATAGATCAATTCCGGCGACACGGGCTTGGTGCGCGACAGCACGCCGAGCCAGCCGAACGGATACACCCGCTCGTATTCCGTCAGCTTGTCGTGCGGGATCGATTTGCGGCTGACGCCGTGGAAGCCGTCGGCGCCGATGATGTAGTCGCAGTCGATGCGGACGACCTCTTCGTCCTGACGGTAGGTGACGTAAGGCTTGTCGGAGGCGATGTCGTGCGGCGTCACGTCGGTCGCGTTGTGCACGACCTTGCCGCCGAGCTTGTCGCGGGCCTCGTAGAGATCGCGCGTCAGCTCGGTCTGGCCGTAGACCATCACCGAGTTGCCGCCGGAATATTTGTGCAGGTCGACGCGGTCGAGCTTGCCGTCATGGGCGATGTAGAAGCCGTGATGAATCTCGCCCTCGCGGTCCATGCGCTCGCCGCACTGCGCCTCGCGCATCAGCTCGGCAAAGCCGTGCTCGAGCACGCCGGCACGGATGCGCGACAGCACGTAGTCGCGGCTGGATTTCTCCAGGATGATCGTATCGATGCCCTGCAGATGCAGGAGCTGCGACAGCATCAGGCCCGACGGGCCGCCGCCGATGATGCAGACTTGGACTTTCATGGGCGTGTTCTCCCGGATTCGCAGACGCAGGCTTGTTGGGTATGCTTTTCAGTCGCTGATTTTAGCAAGGAATGTGCTGGGATCACTTGGATGGACGCGGCATTCTCTTGCACTTTTCCGACACCATGCCGCAATGCACAACAAACGCTGCAATGGTATCGGGCGGCGCCGATCACCCTCACGGCGGCGCCGCGCCGTCCCCCACCCCCATCGCACGGCGATAGTCGCGCGGGCTCGCCCCGGTGTGCCGCTTGAAGAAGCGGCAGAAATAGGCCGGGTCCTTGAAACCGAGCTCGAACGCCAGCTTCGACACCGGCGCTGCAATATAGGTGAGCCGCCGGCACGCCTCGCGCGCCAGCCGCGCATGCACGATGTCGAGCGCGGACTGGCCGGTCTCAGCCCGCGTCAACCGATTGAGCCGCTCCGGCGTCATGCCGAGCTCGTCGGCGTAGCGCGCCACCGACCAGTGATCGCGGTGATGCGCCTCGACCAGCACGATGAAGCGGGTGAACAGCGCCGCATGCCCGCTGCCGCGCCGCGCGCCTTGCGACTGCCGCGCGCTCTGCTGCGCCAGCCGCCACACGATCGAGCGACCGAGCCAATGCGGCACCGGCGAGGCCGCGGAATCGGCGGCGGCGAACTCGTCGGCGAGGTCGACGAACAGCGCGGCGATGCGCCGCGTCGCGACCGCCTGCGCATCGAGATGCAGGATCTGCGCGGTTGCGAACAGGTCGCGCAGCGCCTCGCCGGTCGCCGGGACGTCGCCCTCCACCACCGCCCGCGGATTGAACGTCAGCACATAGCCGTCGGTGTCGCGCGAGAAGCGGAAGGCATGGACCACGCCGGGCGGAATGATCACGGCGACCGGGCCGGTGCAGCGTTCGCGGCTTTCGTCCAAGGCGATCTCGGCCGGACCGGCAGCGACCCAGAGGATCTGGTGCAGGCCATGGTGTGTATGCGCTTCGATCTCCCAGCGATACAGCTTGCTGCGCACCTGGATCGGCTCGACATGCAGCATGTCCGGCTGCGCGGCCGACGCTTCGCCGTACAGCGCGAACGCGGGGATCGACGGCTTGGTGCGAAAGCGGGGCATGAGCGAGAGCTAACCCTGAATGTCGGAAAAGTACAAGTCTTGGCCGGCTTTCGTGTCTCACGCCGCGGCCACGGCTCGGCTAGATCAGTGAAAAGAACAACAACGACCACACTCAATGGAGAGGAGGCCCAACATGTTCGCGTTCGACCCGTATTCGCCTGCGGTCGATGCCGACCCGTTCCCATTCTACAAGACGCTGCGCGACGAGCACCCCTGCTTCTGGAGCCCGCAGGCCCAGGTGTGGATTCTGTCGCGCTATGCCGATGTGGCGGCGGCCGGCACGAACTGGCAGACCTATTCGTCGGCCAAGGGCAACCTGATGACCGAGCTGCCGAACCGCGCCGGCGCGACGCTCGGCACCACCGATCCGCCGCGCCACGACCGGCTGCGCGGCCTCGTCCAGCACGCGTTCATGAAGCGCAATCTGGAGAGCCTGTCAGGCCCGATCCGCGACATCGCGCGCGACTGCGCCGAGGCGCTGCGCGGCCAGGACCGGTTCGACTTCATCGAGGCGTTCTCCTCGAAATTCACCGTGCGCGTGCTGTTCGCCGCGCTCGGCCTGCCGCTCGGCGACGAGCAGACTGTGCGCGACAAGGCGGTGCTGATGGTGCAGAGCGATCCGGTGAGCCGCGCCAAGGGACCGCAGCACATCGCAGCCTACAACTGGATGCAGGACTATGCGGCCGGCATCATCGCGGAGCGCCGCGCGCGGCCGCAGAACGACTTGATCTCGCATTTCAGCATGGCCGAGATCGACGGCGACAAGCTCGACGAGCGCGAGGTGCTGCTGACGACGACAACGCTGATCATGGCCGGCATCGAGTCGCTCGGCGGTTTCATGACGATGCTGGCTTACAATCTCGCCGATCACGCCGAGGCGCGCCGGGCCGTCGTCGCCAATCCCGACCTGATGGCGGACGCCGTGGAAGAGTCGCTGCGCTTCAACACCTCGGCGCAGCGCTTCCGCCGCTGCCTGCAGAAGGACGTCACCTTGCACGGCCAGACCATGCGCGAGGGCGATTTCGTCTGCCTCGCCTACGGCTCCGCCAACCGCGACGAGCGGCAGTTTCCCAATCCGGATGTCTACGACATCGCGCGGAAACCGCGCGGCCATCTCGGTTTCGGCGGCGGCGTGCACGCCTGTCTGGGATCGGCGATCGCGCGCATGGCGATCAGGATCGCGTTCGACGAGCTGCACAAGGTCGTGCCGGACTATCGCCGCACCCAGGAGCAATTGCCCTGGATGCCGTCCTCGACCTTCCGCAGCCCGATGTATCTCGAGCTGACGGTGCATTAGTCCGTCGCAAGGACGGGATGGCAGGCTCGAGCTCGCGCCTCGCTGACGGTACGCCCCCTCGCCCCGCTTGCGCCGGGCGAGGGGCACCAACGGGTCGACAAGAGCTTACACCAGCGCGCCGAGATCCGCCGCGCTGAAGCCCTTCAGGCCCGCCTTGTCGCCGGACTTGATCTTCGCGACCCATTCGGCATCGCTGATCAGCGCGCGGCCGACCGCAATGAGGTCGAACTCCTCCTTGGCCATGCGCTCCAGCAGCGCGTCGAGATCGGCCGTCGTCGACGGCTTGCCGGCAAACGCCGAGAAGAATTCATCGGACAGGCCGACCGAGCCGACGCTGATGGTCGCAGCCCCCGTGATCTTCTTGGCCCAGCCGGCAAAGTTCAGGCCCTTCTCGCCGTCCACGTCCGGGAATTCCGGCTCCCAGAAACGGCGCTGCGAGCAGTGCAGGATGTCGACGCCGGCCGCGACCAGCGGCTGCAGCCAGTCGGCCATCAGCGCCGGCGTCTCGGCGAGGCGCGCCGCATAGTCCTGCTGCTTCCACTGGCTGACGCGCAGGATGATCGGGAAATCGGGACCCACCGCCTTGCGGATCGCGGCGACGACCTCGCCAGCGAAGCGCGAGCGCTCCTTGATGGTCGCGCCACCATAGCGGTCCTCGCGCTTGTTGGTGCCGGACCAGAAGAATTCATCGATCAGATAGCCGTGCGCACCGTGGATCTCGACGGTGTCGAAGCCGACCCGCTTGGCATCGGCCGCGGCCTGCGCGAAGGCGGCAACGGTGTCGGCAATGTCGTTCTCGCTCATCGCGTTGCCGCGCGGCTTGCCCGGCGCAACCAGCCCGGACGGGCTCTCGACCGGCGCATCGGGCTCCCAGCGGCTCATGCCCCTGGTCGAGCCTGTGTGCCAGATCTGTGGCGCGATGCGGCCGCCGGCGGCGTGCACGGCCGTGGCGACGCTCTGCCAGCCGGCCAGCGCGGCATCGCCGTGGAAGAAGGGAATATTGGGCTCGTTGCGCGAGGCCGGGCGGTTGACGACCGTGCCCTCGGTGAGGATCAGCCCCACGCCACCTTCGGCGCGGCGGCGGTAATAAGCGGCGTTGGCCTCGCCGGGAATGCCGTTCGGCGCCGCATTGCGGGTCATCGGCGCCATGACGATGCGGTTCTTCAGCTCCAGCGACTTCAGGCGAAACGGACGAAACAGCACGCTGGTATCGAGGTCGGACATTCAGGGGGCTCCATTGCGTTCGGAACCGCTCCAGTATACTTCGTAAACCTGAAGTCAATCAGGCACCCAAAGTCGCTCAGGTATATCCGAGGAAACCGCTGTCGTGACCGCCACGTCGACATCAGAGACCGCCCCGCTCCGCTGCAAGCCGCAGCACTTCTCGTCGGAATGCCCGAGCCGGGTGCTGATCGACCAGATCGCCGACAAATGGTCGATGATGGTGCTGGCGGTGCTCGACTCCGGACCGCTGCGCTTCAACGCGATCAAAAAGCAGCTCGAGGGCGTCACCCAGAAGGCGCTGACGCAATGCCTGCGCCGGCTGGAGCGGAACGGCCTCGTCGCCCGCGAGGTGATCGCGGACTCGCCGGTCGCGGTCCAATACGAGATCACGCCGCTCGGCCGTACCCTGCAGCCACCGTTCCGCGCGCTCTACGCCTGGACCATCGCCAAGATGCCGGAGGTCGAGCAGGCGCGTCAGGCGTTCGACGGGCGCCGGGGCCGCTGATCCCAGACGGCCACGGGCCGCTATTGAAATGCGACTTCGGCGAAGCTGCGCAGCTTGCGCGAATGCAGCCGCTCCGACTCCTGGTGCTTCAGGAGCTCCAGCGCCTTCAGCCCGATCTGGAGATGCTGGCCGACGCGCTGCCGATAGAAGTCGCCCGCCATGCCGGCGAGCTTGATCTCGCCATGCAGCGGCTTGTCGGACACGCAGAGCAACGTGCCGTAAGGCACGCGGAAGCGATAGCCATTGGCCGCGATCGTTGCCGACTCCATGTCGAGCGCGATGGCGCGCGATTGCGACAGCCGCCGGATCACCGCCGGACCGCTGATCTCCCAGTTGCGATTGTCGACGCTGGCGACGGTGCCGGTGCGCATCAGCCGCTTCAGCTCGAAACCGGAAAAGCCGGTGACCGCCTCGACGGCCTCTTCCAGTGCGACCTGCACCTCCGCAAGCGCCGGGATCGGCACCCAGGGTGGCAGCTCCTGGTCCAGCACATGATCCTCTCGGACATAGCCGTGCGCCAGCACATAGTCGCCGAGCCGCTGCGTGTTGCGAAGACCCGCACAATGGCCGACCATCAGCCACGCATGCGGCCGCAGCACCGCGATGTGGTCGGTGACGTTGCGTGCGTTCGAGGGCCCGGTGCCGATGTTGATCAGGGTAATGCCCTGGTGCCCGGGCTCGACCAGGTGAAAGGCCGGCATCTGCGGCGTGCGCGACGGCGCCGCGCCCGTGGTGCCGCCGCCGAGCCGCGCATTGCGCGTGATGACGTTGCCCGGCTCGACGAACGTCTCGGCGGCGCCCTGCCCCGCCGCGAGCTGCTGACGGCCCCAATCCGCGAAGGCATCGACGTAAAACTGGTAGTTCGTGAAGATCACGAAGTTCTGGAAGTGGTCGGGATCGGTCCCGGTGTAGTGATAGAGACGGCGCAGCGAGTAGTCGACGCGCGCGGCGCGAAACAGCGACAGCGGCTCCGGCATGCCCGGCGTCAGCTCGAGCGTGCCGTCGGCGATGGCGTCGTCCATGGTCGACAGATCCGGCACGTCGAACACGTCGCGCAAGGAGCGCGTCACCAGCGGGCTCTCGTGATGCGGCAGCGCCGTCTCGATGTTGATGTCGCGCCGATAGGCGAAATGGACCGGGATCGGCTCAGCCGACTCGCCGATCTCGACCGGTACGCCGTGGTTTTCGATCAGCAGGCGGATCTGCTGGGTCAGGTACGAGCGGAACAGGTCCGGCCGCGTGACGCTGGTCTCGTGCGCGCCAGGACCCGCAACGAAGCCGTAGGCGAGACGCGAGTCGAGCCGGGCGTGACTTGCGGTGGTCAGCCGCACGAAGGGATAGGTGGCGCGGATCCGTGTCGCCGGCACGACGCCGTTGGCATAGGCCTCGAAATGGCCGCGCAGGAAAGCGGTATTGCGCTCGTAGATCTCCTCGAGCCGGGCCACCGCGGCGGCGGCGTCGGTGAAGGTTTCTGTTGCCACGGGTGGCGGAGATTGGACAGTCAATGGCGATCCTTTGGGTCCGGCGGACGGTCGTCGAGGCAGACTTGCGCAATCATAGAAATCACCCCTGGCTTTGCCCAGGGGGCGGGTCACGCGATGACGCCCATGAACTGGACATTGAGCCATGATGCGCTGCATTGCGACAAGGATCTGTGGTCGAATGTTTCAATTGCCTGTGCGCGTCATTGCTCATAAGACGGTTTCACATTTGGCCGGGACAGGCCGATATCTGAAAAGGGAGGTCATCGCGCAGCATGTCGCAAGCGAATGGATTCGGATTGGCCGGCGTCATCGGCATGCCCGTTACTCACTCCCGCTCCCCCACGATCCACAATTTCTGGCTCAACGCGCACGGCCTGCGCGGCGCCTATGTGCCGCTCGCGGTTCAGCCGGAGCGGCTGAAGGATGCGCTCGCAGGACTGGTGGCACTCGGCTTTCGCGGCTGCAACGTCACCATGCCGCACAAGCAGACGGCGATGCCGCTGCTCGATCGGGTGAACGAAACCGCACGCCGCATCGGCGCCGTCAACACCATTGTCGTCGAATCCGACGGCACGCTGAGCGGCTTCAACAATGACGGCAACGGCTTTGTCCAGAGCCTGCGCGACGCCAGGCCGGACTGGCGCGCCGACGAAGGTCCTATTCTCTTGCTCGGCGCCGGCGGCGCTGCGCGCGCGGTGGTGGTGGCGCTGCTGGAGAACGGCGCCCGCGACATCCGCATCAGCAACCGCACCGCCGAGAAGGCGCAGGCCATTGCGGCCGAGTTCGGGTCGGCCATCAGCACGGTGGCGTGGGACGACCGCTCGGCGGCGGTGGCCGACGTCGCGCTGCTGATCAACAGCACCGATCGCGGCATGATCCGTAAGCCGGCGCTGGAGATCGATCTGGGGCGGCTCTCAGCCAAGACGCTCGTGGCAGACCTGATCTACACGCCGCTGGAGACGCCCTTCCTCGCGGACGCTCGCGCCCGCGGCTGCACGACGGTGAACGGCCTTGGCCTGCTGCTCAACCAGGCGCGCCTGGCCTTCCAGGCGTGGTTCGGGGTGCTGCCGGACGTGACGCCCGCGCTGATCAAGGCCATTCAAGCGACGTTCTGAACGTCGGTCAGAGAGGGCTCGACCATGGCACTTCCGGCAGGCCCCAGGATCGATTGCCACATCCACGCCATCGATCCCGCGCGCTTTCCTTACGCGCCGGACACGCCTTACCGTCCAACCGGTCAGGAGATCGCCACCGCTGCGCATCTGATCCGCGTACTCGATGTCTTCGACGTGCGCCATGCGCTGATCGTCGCGACGAATTCGGGTTATGGCTCGGACAGCCGCATCCTGCTCGATACGCTCGGACTCGGAAACGGGCGGTTCAAGGGCGTCGCTGTCGTCGAGAAGGACGTCGAGATCAAGGAGCTGCAGCGGCTCAAGGCCGCCGGCGTCGTCGGCATCGCCTTCAACGTGCCGTTTCATGGCACCGACTATTACCGTGACGCCGCGCCGCTGCTGGACAAGCTGACCGACCTCGATCTGTTTCTGCAGGTCCAGGTCGAGCAGGATCAACTGCTCGACTTGCTGCCGCTCATTGAAAGGTCAAAAGTCCGTCTCGTGTTCGATCACTGCGGCCGGCCTGCCGTCGAACACGGGCTGAAGCGCGCCGCCTTCCAGGCGCTGCTCGCACTCGGCCGCGAGCGTGATGCCTATGTGAAGCTATCCGGCTACTACAAGTTCGCGCGGCAGCCCTATCCCTACGCCGATACGTGGCCGTTCATCGCCGCGCTCGTCGATGCCTTCACGCTCGATCGTTGCGTCTGGGGCTCGGACTGGCCTTTCCTGCGTGCGCCTGAACGGCTCGACTACGGGCCGCTGCTGGCCGGCATCACCGAGATCTTTCCAGATCCCAACGACCAGCATCGGCTGCTATGGCGAACGCCATCGCGGCTGCTGGGCTTTGCAGAGATACCGATGAGTTCGTCACCATAAGCAAAAACAAGGGGGAGGATATCGTGAGACATCTGGGACGACTGAGCGGCGTTGCGCTGGCCGCTTCGCTGTGGGGCTTTCATGCGCATGCCGAGAACACTGTCTACATTCCGGACGTCGTCGAGCTGTCGGGCCCAGGCGCGGTGTCGGGGACGAACTGGCGCGATGGCGTCGCGCTTGCGGTCGACGAAATCAATGCCGCTGGCGGCATTCTCGGCCGCAAGATCACGACCGAGCATCTCGACACCCAGAGCAATCCCGGCGTCTCCCGCGCCCAGGTTCAGAAGGTGCTCGACCGCGAGCCTTACGTCGTGCTCGGCCCGATCTACTCCGGCTCGGTCAAGGTCAACATGGCGCTGACGCAGCAGGCGGAGGTACCGCAGATCGTCGGCGCCGAGGCGGCCGACATCACCACGCAAGGCAATCCCTGGATCTTCCGCACCGCCTTCGGCCAACAGTTCAGCATGCCGAAGATCGCCAATTATCTGCACGACCAGTCGAAGGTGAAATCGGTCGCCGTGGTCTGGGTGAATAACGATTTCGGCAAAGGCGGCCGCGACAGCTTTGTCAAGGAGATGAAGACCCGCGGCATCGACGTCGTGTCCGACATTTCGACCGAGCAGGGCCAGGTCGATTTCGGCTCGGACGTGATCAAGCTGAAGAACGTCAAGGCCGACGCGATCTTCGTCTACACCAACGAGGAAGAAAGCGCGCGTTTCCTGATCGAGGCCAAACGTCAGGGATTGTCGGTGCCGCTGTTCGGAGAGACGACGCTGCTCAGTCAGAAGGTCGTGGAGCTCGCAGGCCCCGCCGCCAACGGCGTGCGCGGCCATGTCGGCCTGAGCGCGGATGCGCCGGTCCCAGCCATCCAGGCCTTTGCGAAGAAGTTCAACGAGCGCTACCGCTACTGGCCCGACCATAACGGCATCAAGGGCTATACCGCGGTCTATCTCGTCAAATACGTCACCGAGATGATCGGCAAGTTCGACGGCCACGCCTTCGGCGCCACCATGAAAGGGCTGACGCTGACGCCGGACAAGGCACCTGGCATGCTGATGGAGGCAAGCTGGGACCAGAACGGCGACATCGACCGGGAGAGCTTCCTGGCCGAGATCGTCGACGGCAAGCAGAAGATCGTGGCGACGCTGCCGAAGTTGAAGCCGTCCAAGGCGCCATAAGCGGCCACGGGGCCGCGCCTGGGAAGTCCCCTCCCCGCGCCTACCACGCGAGGAGGGATAGTGTCAGCCCTTGGCGAGCTGCTCGTCGAGATCGTGCAGCACCTGGTAGCAGGGCAGCACCTGGGCCACGGAGGCGTTGGGCTCGCGGCCCTCGCGGATCGCGGCGAAGAACTCGCGGTCCTGCAGCTCGATGCCGTTCATGGAGACATCGACCTTGGAGACGTCGATCTTCTCTTCCTTGCCGTTCACCAGATCGTCGTAGCGGGCGATGTAGGTGCCGGTGTCGCCGATGTAGCGGAAGAAAGTTCCGAGCGGGCCGTCATTGTTGAACGACAGCGACAAGGTGCAGATCGCGCCATTGGCGGTCTTGAGCTGGATCGACATGTCCATGGCAATGCCGAGGTTGGGATGAATCGGTCCCTGCACAGCATTGGCCTTCACGATCGGCGAGCCCGCCTGATAGGCGAACAGGTCGACGGTGTGCGCGGCGTGGTGCCACAAGAGGTGATCGGTCCAGCTGCGCGGCTGGCCCAGCGCGTTCATGTTGGTGCGGCGGAAGAAGTAGGTCTGCACATCCATCTGCTGGATGTGGAATTCGCCGGCCTTGATCTTCTTGTGCACCCATTGATGACTGGGGTTGAAGCGCCGGGTGTGGCCGCACATCGCGACCAGCCCAGTCTCCTTCTGCAGCTCGACGACCTGCTGCGCGTCCTTCAGCGAGTCCGCCAGCGGGATCTCGACCTGTACGTGCTTGCCGGCCTTGAGGCAGTCGATCGCCTGCGCCGCATGCATCTGGGTCGGGGTGCAGAGAATGACGGCGTCAACCTCCGGCAGCTTCAGGCTGTCGGCGAGTTCGGTCGAGACGTGCTTGATGCCGTATTTGTCGGCGACTTCCTTGGTCTGGTCGAAGCGGCGCCCGACCAGCGACACCACCTCGACACCGTCGATGTTCTTGATGCCGTCGAGATGCTTGATGCCGAAGGCGCCGGCGCCGGCGAGCGCGACCTTGATGGTCTTAGAACCGTCTTTGGCCATATCAGTTGTTCTCCAGGATCAGATGGCCGACGGCGGTGTTACTGGCCGGCACATGGTAGAAGCGGTGACGCACGGTCGGCGCGTTGCCCTTCTTGGCTTCGTTGACGTCGCTCATGGCGCCGCGCGCGATCAGCCACATCACGAGCTCGATACCCTCGCTGCCGGCCTCGCGCACGTATTCGATGTGCGGCACCTTGGACAGGCCTTCCGGATCGTTGATGAGCTTGTCCAGGAACATGTTGTCCCATTCGCGATTGATCAGGCCGGCGCGCGGGCCCTGCAGCTGGTGGCTCATGCCGCCGGTGCCCCAGATCTGCACGTTGAGCGGCTCGTCATAGCTCTCGATCGCCTTGCGGATTGCCTTGCCGAGCATGAAGCAGCGGCGGCCGGACGGCACCGGATATTGCACGACGTTGACGGCGAACGGGATCACCGGGCACGGCCAGGCATCGACCTGGCCGAAGATCAGGCTGAGCGGCACGGTGAGGCCGTGGTCGACGTCCATCTTGTTGACGATCGTGAGATCGAAATCGTCCTGGATCACCGACTGCGCGATGTGCGCTGCGAGCCGCGGGTGGCCGATCACCTTCGGCACGGGACGCGGTCCCCAGCCCTCGTCGGCCGGCTGATATTCGGCCGCGGTGCCGATCGCGAAGGTCGGGATCATCTCCAGGCTGAAGGCGGTGGCGTGGTCGTTGAAGACCAGGAACACGACGTCGGGCTTCTGCTCCTTCTCCCACTGCTTGGCGAAGTCGTAGCCGGCGAACACCGGCTTCCAATAGTCCTCGCCGGTCTTGCCAAGGTCGAGCGCGGCGCCGATTGCCGGCACGTGCGAGGTGAAGACGCTTGCGGAGATATGGGCCATTTACTTCTTCTCCCCGGTGTAGCGGTTGCCCTCGACCGAGCGGCCGCCCTTGATCATCATGTCGCGATATTGATCTTCGGTCATGCCGGTCATGCTGCCGGCCATCTGCTGAAAGCTCTTGCCGTCGGTCGCACCGATCTTGGCGAGGAAGTAGATGTTGCCGCCGAGCGCAATGCAGCGGTTGAGGTCGCGGTCGAGCACCGCCTGCTTCTGCTCCTCGCTCATCGGCCATTCGTCGAGATAGGCACGCTCATTGGCCTTGAAGCGGGCGCGATTCTCCGCCTTCATCAGCGACATGCAGAACTGATTGAGATGATAGCCCATCCGCGACATGTCCGCGTCGAAGATGGTCGTGCCGGGAACGTCGGTATAGGGTTTGTCGAGCGACATCGCTTCTCTCCTTCAGGATTCGTCCGGCCAGTACAGCCGCATCGGGTTGTCGACCAGAAGCTTGTGCTGCAGCTCCGGCGTGACAGCGATATGCGGAATGAAATCGACCAGGAGGCCGTCGTCGGGCATGTGGTTCTTCAGATTCGGATGCGGCCAGTCGGTACCCCACAGCACGCGATCCGGGAAGGTCTCGACGATGCGCCGCGCGAACGGCACCACGTCACGATAGGCGTTCTGCTCGCCGTTCAGCGCCGGCGGTCCCTTGACCGAGAGCCGCTCCGGGCAGCTCACCTTCGACCAGACGTTTGGGTGCTCGCGCATGAACTTCACGAACAGCTCGAACTCTGGCCCATCGACCGGCTTGGAGACGTCGGGACGGCCCATGTGATCGACCACGACCGTGGTCGGCAGCGACGTGAAGAAGTCCCACAGCTCCGGCAGATCGACGGCCTCGAAATAGATCACGACATGCCAGCCGAGCTTGTTGATGCGGTTGGCGATCTCGATGAGCTCATCCTTGGGCGTGAAGTCGACCAGGCGCTTGACGAAGTTGAAGCGGACGCCGCGCACGCCGGCGTCGTGCATCGCCTGCAGCTCGGCGTCGCTGACGCTGCGCTTCACCGTGGCGACGCCGCGGGCCTTGCCGTTGGAATGCACGAGCGCATCGACCATGGCGCGGTTGTCGGCGCCGTGGCAGGTCGCCTGCACCACGACGTTGCGCGCGAAGCCGAGATGGTCGCGCAGCGCATAGAGCTGCTGCTTGGAGGCGTCGCAGGGGGTATACTTGCGCTCGGGCGCATAAGGGAATTCGGCGCCAGGGCCGAACACGTGGCAATGCGCATCGACGCTGCCGGCCGGCACCTTGAAGCGCGGCTTCGACGGGCCGTCGTACCAGTCGAGCCATCCCGGGGTCTTCTGGAACTCCATGAGGTTCCCTACTCCTTGGACTTGATCTTGTTGAGAATGCGATCGGCCTCGGTGCGCCAGTCCGGGCTGCGCGCGAACTCCTTGCTGCCGCGCGTGCCGAACAGGCCGTCATCGGCGAGATCGGCGACCCAGGCCTGGCGCTCGGCGGTGCCTTCCGCCGACCACGGCGTCAGCCCGATGTCGCGCACGGTCTCGGCGACCTCCCTTACCTCCTCGGCGCGGCGGCGGCCATGCTCGATCACGCGCTGAAAGAAATAGGCGCCCTGCTTATCCCAGTCGATGCCGGGAAACGTCTCCTTCAACGAGGCCAGCACCGCATCCTCGACGCCATACGCGCGCGCGGTGGTGAAGCTCTCGATCACCATCGCCTCCAAGCCCTTGATCATGATGCTGCGGCACATCTTGGTCGCCGAGGCCACGCCCAGCTTGTCGCTGGCGAACTTCGCGGCGAAGCCGAGATCGTTGAGCAGCGGCGCCAGTTCGCGCGCGCCGGAGCCGCCGAGCAGCAGCGGCACCGTGATGCGATAGGGCGGCACCGACGTCATGACCGCGCCTTCGACGTAACGTCCGCCGGCGCCGTCGATCAGCGCGGCGGCGCGCTGCTTGGCGCCGGGCGAGGCCGAGTTGAAGTCGAGGAACCAGGCGCCTGGCTTGATCGTGGCAGCACAGGCCTGCGCCACCGCCACGTCTTGGCTCGCGGTGACCGCGGAGACGATGAAGTCGGCCTGCGCTGCCAGCTCGGCATGCGAGGCTGCGAGCGTCACGCCGATTTCAGCGGCGTGGCTGCGCATCGCATCACCGCGCGAGTCCGCCAGCTTGACGTCATAAGCGGAGACGCGCACGCCGTCCCTGCGCAGATCCTCGGCGAGGATCTTGCCGACCTCGCCGTAGCCGATCAGCCCGACATGCCATCGGTTAGAAGGACTTGGGTTGGACGCCGCGGTCATTGCTGCTCAATCGATATATTTGAGCCCGGCCTTCGCCAGCGGCTCGCGCATCTTGTACATGTCGAGGCCGAGCACGCCGGACGCCAGCTTCTCGCGCTTGTCGGCCTCGTTGGCCTCGCGCGCGGCGGCGGCATCTGCGGCCTGATGAGCGACCGCGGCCGGCACGACGACGATGCCGTCGACGTCGGCGACGATCACGTCGCCCGGATTGACCGCCGCACCGGCGCAGACGATCGGGATGTTCACCGAGCCGAGCGTAGCCTTGACCGTTCCCCGTGCGGAAATCGCGCGCGAGAACACCGGAAACTGCATCTCGGTGAGATCAGCGACGTCGCGGACGCCGCCGTCGATCACGAGGCCCTGGGCGCCGCGGGCGCGAAAACTGGTGGCCAGGAGATCGCCGAAGAAGCCGTCGGTGTTCTCGACCGTGCAGGCGGCGACGACAACGTCGCCGGGCTGGATTTGCTCGGCGGCGACATGCAGCATCCAGTTGTCGCCGGGCTGCAGCAGCACGGTCACGGCCGTGCCGCACATCTTCGCGGTCGGATAGATCGGACGCATGTAGCACTGCATCAGGCCGACCCGGCCCATCGCCTCGTGGATGGTGGCGACGCCGAATTTCGACAGCTTCTCCACCGCGGCTTTGTCGGCGCGAGTGATGCTCTTCTTGACGATGCCGAGATTGTTCATGGGTGTGCTCATCTCGCTGGTCCTAGTTCACTTGCCCTTGGCCTTCAGCGCGGCGTCGAGACGCGGGAATACGCGCCGCGCATTGCCTTCGTAGATCTGGTGGCGCTGCTCGGGCGTCAGCTTGGCTGCCTCGATGTAGCGCTTGGTGTCGTCGTAATAGAAGCCGGTCTCGGGATCGATGCCGCGGACGGCGCCGATCATCTCCGACGCGAACAGGATGTTGTCGATCGGAATCACGCCGGTCAGCAGGTCGATGCCCGGCTGATGATAGACGCAGGTGTCGAAGAAGATGTTGTTGAGCAGATGATCCTTCAACAGCGGCTTCTTCAGCTCCTGGGCGAGGCCGCGGAACCGGCCCCAGTGATACGGCACCGCGCCGCCGCCATGCGGGATCAGGAACTTCAGGGTTGGGAAATCCTTGAACAGGTCGGACGTCAGGCACTGCATGAACGCCGTGGTGTCGGCGTTGAGATAATGCGCGCCGGTGGTGTGGAAGCAGGCGTTGCAGCTGGTCGAGACGTGGATCATCGCGGGGATGTCGAGCTCGACCATCTTCTCGTAGATCGGATACCAGTGCCGGTCCGACAGCGGCGGCGAGGTCCAGTGGCCGCCGGACGGGTCCGGGTTCAAATTGATGCCGACGAAGCCGTACTCCTTGATGCATTTCTCCAGCTCGGGAATGCAGGTCTTGGGGTCGACGCCGGGTGACTGCGGCAGCATCGCGACGCCAATGAAATTGTCCGGGAACAGCTTGCTGACGCGGTAGCACAGCTCGTTGCAGATCGCGGCCCAGGTCGAGGACTCCTGGAAGTCGCCGATGTGGTGAGCCATGAAGCTCGCGCGCGGCGAGAACACGGTGAGATCGCTGCCGCGCTCCTTCATCTTCTTGAGCTGGTTGCTCTCGATGCTCTCGCGCAGCTCGTCATCGCTGATCGAGAGCTCGGAGGCCTTCGGCATCACCGAGGGATCCTTGATGCCCGCGATTTGCCGGTTGCGCCACTCTTCGAGCGCCTTCGGGGCCGTCGTGTAATGGCCGTGCACGTCGATGATCACGTCAGTCTCTCCCTCAAGCTTCTCTGTCTTCCGGGGCGCCGCTCAATGCGCAATCACAGGGCTGCCGATATCCTTGCCGCTGACGCGGCCTCCCGGTCCCACGGCCTGCTTTACCACAAGGGCGAGCGCCGCGATCAAGCCGGGAACTGCGATCACGGTGAAAATCTCGCTGAAGGTCAGATGGCGGGCCGTGAGCTCGGCGACCAGGAAGGAGCCGGCAATACCGCCGAAGCGGCCGATGCCCATCATCCAGGCCACGCCGGTGGCCCGGCCCTGGGTCGGGTAAAAGGAGGCGGCCAGCGCTGGCAGCGACGACTGCGCCGTGTTCATGACGACGCCGGCGACGAACACGATCACCACCAGGAAGCCGATGTTGCCGACCGCCTGGCCGATCAGGAAGATCGTCACCGCGGTCAGGGCGTAGCCGACCGCGACGATGCGGTTGGCGTTGAAGCGGTCCATCAGCAGGCCAAAGAACACCGCGCCGACGCCGCCGAGCGGGAACAGCGCCGAGATCAGGGTCGCTGTCTGCGGGTTGAGCCCGACATCCTTGAACAGGACCGGCATCCAGTTGATCAGCGAGTAGAAGATCACGAGCCCCATGAAATAGGTGACCCACAGCATCACCGAGCCGACGCGCAGCACCGGCGACAGCACCATGCCGATGCCGGTCGCGTTGACGCGGCGGGTGGTCTCCGCATGTTCCGGCTCCAGCATCACGAACTGGCTCACATTCGCTGCAGCCGCCGAGATCCTGCGCATCACCTTGCGCACGCGCTCGACGCTCGCGCCGCGCGACAGCAGGTAGTGCACGGACTCCGGCAAGATCGCGATCAGCAGCACGGTCAACACCAGCGGCGTGACGCCGCCGAGCACCAGCACGCTGCGCCAACCCCATTGCGGGATCATCCACGCCGCGAGGAAGCCGCCGCAGGCCGCGCCCAGCGGAAAGCCGCAGAACATCAGGTTGGTCATGGTGGCGCGCAGCCGGCCCGGGCAATACTCGCTGAGCAGGGTCACGGCATTCGGCATGGCGGCGCCGAGGCCGATGCCGGTGACACAACGGAGCACGGTGAGTTCGGTCAGGTTGGTCGCGAACGCCGAGGCCAGGCAGGCGACGCCGAAGATCAGGACGGAGCCGACCAGCACCAGCTTGCGGCCGAGACGGTCGGCCACGGGACCGGCAAACAGCGCGCCGCCGGCAAGGCCGAACAGGGCCGCGCTCAGCACCGGCCCCAGCGCCGACTTCTCGATGCCCCACTCCTTGAGCAGCGACGGCGCGATGAAGCCGATCGCCGCGGTGTCGAAGCCGTCGAGCAGCACGATGACGAAGCCGAGCGCGAAGATCAGCCATTGGAAGGCGGAGAACTTGTGATCGTCGAGAAAGGCCTGGACGTCGACGCGGCCGGTCGTTTGCATCGTTTCTACTTTCCTTGGGGGCTGTTCTTGCTCGTTCACCGAGGTCCGCAAGGAGCGCGCGTCCGTGCGCGATCAGCCCTGCGCCTGCGGCGGCTTGACGGGATATGTGACCGGGCGCGACAGGGCGCGCCAGCGCCGGGCTGCGTCTATCAGCTATTCCAAAACGGCATGAGATATCAGGTGAGCCATGCTGATTTTAGAATGGGTCTCAACGGGTCTGGGCTGCGGATTGCGCACCACGTAGACGCCCCGGGCTCCCCCCTCCCCTGGAGGGGGGGAGAGTCGGCTCGCTTGAGCGCAGCGCAAGTGAGCCGGGTGGGGTGATCTCTCCAGATGCTCCGGCGCCCGTGGCTTCACCCCCCCCCGCTCGCCCGCTTCGCAGGCGACCCACCCTCCCCCTCCAGGGGAGGGTGGCACCCGCCGAGCCGAAACGGATTGCTGCAGTCAGCGCGGCAGTTTCCTGATCAGGGCCGTCGCCAGCTTCATCGTGTGCTGGGCCAGCGGGGTCGGCCGCTTGTGCGCTGATGTCACCAGGCACAGCACGCTAGTCGGCGCCGGCTCGGTCAGCGGACGGATCGCGAGCTCGCTCGCGCGCCCGGACGCGGCGACGCCGCTCGGGGTCAGCACGGCGTGGCCGTAGCCGGCGCAGACGAGGTCGATGATCGAGGGCACGCTCGACACTTCCCAGGCGATGTCGAGCTTGATCCCGGCGAGCGCGGCTTGCGTCTCCAGCAGACGCCGCATCGCATGCACCCGCTCCGGCATGATCAGCTGATAGCGCGACAGCTCGGCCATCGGCAGCGGCGCGGTGACGCGGCGCTTGCCCTTCGGCGCGTGGCTCACCAGCGCCAAGGGCTCCTGCAGCACCGGCGTAATTTCGATGCCGGCCTGGGCCTCGGGATTGTAGACCATGCCGACATCGATACGCCCCGTGGTCACCCACTCCACCACATGCGTCGACAGGCCTTCGACCACGGCGAGCCGCGCCGCCGGAAACTCCTTGCGGAAGCGGTCGATCAGCGGCAGCGTCAATTGCCGCGCGATGCTCGGCGGCAGGCCGATGGTGACGCGGCCGACCGGCGCGTCGCGGCTGGTGCCGAGATCCTCGCGCGCATGCGCCACCAATTGCAGCACGCCGACGCTATGGTCGAGCAGCCGCTTGCCGGCTTCCGTCAGCGCCACGCCGCGGCCATTGCGCGCGAACAGCTGCTGCTTCAGCTCGGATTCCAGCGCCCGCACCTGCCGCGACAGCGCCGGCTGCGCCACGTCGAGCACGCTTGCCGCCTTGCTGAACGAGCCGAGCTCGGCGACCTGCACGAAATATTCGAGCTGCTTGAGGTTCATGGCTGGAGGCCTCGAACATCATGCCTCAGTATGCACAGCCGGCTGCCCCACCCTCCGCTGTCGTCCCGGCGAAAGCAGGGACCCATAACCACCGGGGCCCTCTGTCGAGAAAGAAAGACGACGCAGAGCCGTTTCCAACAATCGGCCGTCCGCGGTATGGGTCCCGGCGTTCGCCGGGACGACGGCGGAGGATGCCGCGGCAGCCTGGCCAACCGTCCTAAGCTTCGCCCCATCAGCCGCCTCATCTCAGTTCAGCACATTCACCGCGAAATTCAGCGCGGACGCAAACGCGACCCAACAGGCATAGGGCACGAACAGCAGCGCCGCGATCCGGTCGTCGCGCCATTGCATGACGATGAAGGTCACGATCAGCACGAACATGCTGACGATGATCGCGAACGCCACCCACATCAGATGCGCGGTGAAGAACACAGGCGACCACGCGAAGTTTAGGACCAATTGGCCCCACCACACCTGCATCACGGCACCGCTGTCGACACGTTCATAGGTGCGCCAGCCGGCGAGCGCGATCATGATGTAGAGCGCGGTCCAGGCGATCGGAAACAGCCAGCCGGGCGGGGTGAACCACGGCTTGTTGAGCGAGCCGTACCAGGCGCCGGGCAGGTTCGAGGCGCCGATGATCCAGCCGCCTCCGACCACGAGGACCAGGAGGACGATGAGATGCAGGATGGATCGGTTCATATTCCGCTCGGCGTGATTTTCGGGGTCCGTCGATCCGGGACAGGCAGCCATGCTGCCCTGCCGACGCGCCCGCACTGGACAAGGATGGGCCGGGCGCGTAGCCAGGACATAACACAAAGCCAGCAAATGTCAGGGGTTTCGCCTGACGGGCATCGCAGGGACCGGACCGCCGATCACGTCAGCTCCAGGTCCGACTGCCCAAGGAAACGGAGTTCGATCAGTGGCTGAATCCCCGGCCCCCTCTTCAGCCATCGCCTCGATCGCGGCCGTCGAAGCCGGTCTCGCCGCCCAGGGCTATATCGCCAGCCGCCAGATCGCCACCGCCGTCTACCTGTCGCAGGCGATCGACAAGCCGATCCTGGTCGAGGGCCCAGCCGGCGTCGGCAAGACCGAGCTGGCCAAGGCGATCGCCGCCTGGCGCGGCCTGAAGATGATCCGGCTGCAATGCTATGAGGGGCTCGACGAGGCCAAGGCGCTGTACGAGTGGAAATACGCCAAGCAGCTGCTCTACACCCAGATCCTGAAGGACAAGCTCGGCGAGGTGCTGGGCGGCGCCCAGACCCTGCATGCCGCGCTGGCCCAGCTGCATGATTTCGGCGACGTGTTCTTCTCCAAGGAGTTCGTCGAGCCGCGGCCGCTGCTGCAGGCGCTGCTCGAGCCTGAGGGCTGCGTGCTGCTGATCGACGAAATCGACAAGTCGGACGCCGAGTTCGAGTCGCTGCTGCTGGAGATCCTGTCGGACTTCCAGGTCACCATCCCCGAGCTCGGCAGCATCGCCGCCGCCAAGCCGCCGACCGTGATCCTGACCTCCAACTCCGAGCGCAATCTCGGCGACGCCCTGAAGCGGCGCTGCCTGCACCTGCACATCGGCTTCCCCGAGCAGAAGCTGGAGGAGCGCATCGTCGAGAGCCGCATCCCCGGCATCTCGCAAACCCTGCGGCGGCAGCTCGTGGCTTTCATCCATGACATCCGCACGCTCGACTTGAAGAAGCAGCCGTCGGTCAGCGAGACCATCGACTGGGCGCGCGTGCTGGTGCTGCTGCAGGCGGCCGAGCTCGGCCATGACGTGGTGAAGGATACGCTCAACGTGCTGCTGAAATACGAGTCCGATATCGAGGTGGCGCTGCCGCAGGTGACGACCTTCATCGCCAAGGCGCAGCGTCAGAACATCTTCGGATAGGGCCCCATGCAGGAGAACCTGCATCGCTTCTTTCGCGCCGCTCGCGGCGCCGGCGTGCATGTCTCGCCGGCCGAGAGCATCGACGCGATGCGGGCAGTGGCGCGCGTGGGCCTGTCCGATCGCACGGTGCTGCGCGACAGCCTGCTGCTGACCTTGGCCAAGAGCGAGGACGAGAAGAAGGCGCTTGGCGCCTGCTTCGATCTGTTCTTCGCGCATGTCGATCCGGCACAGGCAGAGACGAACGAGGGATCAGAGGAGGCGGCGCAGACCGAAGCCCAGCCAGCGCCGACGTTGGGGCAGCAGACCGGCAAAGCGAATACCGAGCTCGGCCCCCTTGCCCAGATGCTGCTCGCGCAGAACACGGCCGAGATCTCGGCTGCGATCGCCAACGCCTCCAGCGCCGTCGGCCTTTTCGAGATCCGCTACTTCACTCAGCGCGGCCTGTTCTCCAGCCGCATGCTGGAGACGATGGGCATCCAGCGACTGCGCGACGATCTGGACGCACTGACCGAAAGCAATCCTGCGCTGGCCGAACGGCTGCAGGCCGGGCTCGATGGCCTGCGCGACACCGTGCGTGATGCCGTCGCGCAGGCGCTCGCACTGTACGGCCGCGAGGAAACCGAGAATTTGCGCCACGAGATCCTGCGCAACGCGCAGCTATCGCGCATTGAGCCGCGCCAGGTCGCGGCGATGCGGGCGCTGATCCGGCAGATCGCCCGCCGCCTGCGCGAGCGCTACAGCAAGCCGCGCAAGCGCCAGCGCCGCGGCCATCTCGACGTCCGCCGCACGCTTCGCCGCAACGCCGCCTGGGGCAGTGTGCCCTTCCTCACCGCGTGGAAGCGGCGGCATCGCGACCGCCCGAAGATCGTGGCGCTGTGCGACGTCTCCGGCTCGGTCGCGCGCGTCTCCGACTTCTTCCTGCTGCTGATCCACAGCCTGCACGACGTCGTCAGCGACGTCCGCTCGTTCGCGTTTTCTGGCCATCTGATCGAGGTCAGCGAGATCCTGGAGCAGAAATCCGCCGAGGAGGCGATGGCCGAGATCATGGACAAGGTCGGCTTCGGCTCGTCGGACTACGGCAGCTCGCTGGTCGATTTCGAGAAGCAGTTCATGGCCTCGGTCACGCCGCAGACCACCGTGATCGTGCTCGGCGACGCCCGCAGCAACAAGCTCGACCCACGCGCCGACATCCTGAAAGCCATCTCGGAGCGCGCCAAGCGCGTGGTCTGGCTCAACCCCGAAGGGCGCGTGACCTGGGGCTGGGGCGATTCCGAGATGCCGCGCTACCAGACCTTCTGCAACGTGGTCCGCCCCTGCGCGACCGCGCAGCAACTGGAGCGCGCCGTCAGCGATATCGTGTCGGCGTATCAGTAGCCCCCGCTCTCACCCCGTCATTGCGAGCGCAGCGAAGCTGCGCGCCTCCCAATGACAACATGATGGAGCAGCGCGTCGGGGCCTTGGATATCTCTCCCATTCGGGCCCAAGGAAAGTCCCGCGGTTGGGTCCCGGCGAACGCCGGGACCCATAACCACCGGCCGGAACGTGAGGCACAACTGGTTCTGACACCTGATGACACCGGTCCCGAGTCCACGGGGCGCGCCGACTAAAATCTATCAGCACAAGATGGTCAGCACGGCTGCTATCACACAGCATCGACAAACAGGCAATCGCGCAGGCACGCCTTTGCCCACGCTATTCAGCGGATCGCTGATCTACCGTCCCCCGGCCGCCCGCTTCAGCAACGCCGCGCGCTGCTGATCGGTAAAACTCACGCCGGACTTCTTCTCCACCACTTTCACCGCCCATGATCGCATCGGATCATCATCCACCCGCGCCGGCTCGCGCAGGATAGCGACGCCGATTTCCAGCATCTTGGCGTCGGCCTGATGCTCGATGCCGCCGCCACCAGCACTTGCCAACGCCAATGCACCGGCCGCAGCCCCGATGGCGGCAGCCAGCGCCGTCGTCACGAAGAATTTCCAGTCCAAATCTGCCCCCTGCTCTCACCCGCCACTGCGCTGCCACGCTCGAACAGGTTTTTGTCTGCGGCATGGCGATCCGGAGTCCGTCGTTCGGCGACATTCTCATCTGACGACCACATTTGTTCGTTCCACGAATGGCTCCGCACGAGATCCGTGACCTGCTATGTGACTGCCCGTCGCGTTACCATGTCGCAGCGTCACAGCCTTGTGTCGTCGGGCAAATCAGGACGATGGTTGCGCTCATCCTGCCTCGGCGAAGAGGGACGTACGCGTCGTCACGATACGTGGGGCAGGCTGCGATGGACGTGGTTGCATCATGCGCATCTCGCGCAGACGAGTGATGTAGCGGCGTACGGTGAAGTCGTGATGTCCTGATACCCCGATGCTGGTATCACGTGCGTGACAATGCCCAGCGCATTGCGCGCGCCATGGTGGCCAACAAGCCCGGTGCACCAGGGAGACCACGTATAAGCCGTCAGACCATCGCGCAGGGAAGGCCGGAATGTTCGGCCCACCTGTGGTTCCTGCCCCGTGCACTTTTTCGCACGGGGGCCGCGGGTGTGGTGGACACCCGGCCTTCCCTGCGCCCTCGATTTCAGGAGGGCGAACGAGACCAGCACAGCTCGGACGCATCTGCGCCGCGAGAGGGCAATGTCGCACGCCGAGGTGTGGTCGAAACCGCGTCGCGGATTTTGCTTCAATTATCTCCGAGCCCAGACCGGTGGGAGGAACGCATGCGCACGGCGGAGCCCGGCTTCGCAGCATTTTACGGAGATCTCCATGGTCTCGCGCCTCCCGCTCGAACGTCGCCCTCAGCGCGGCACCACCGCGGTCGCCTCGATCTCGACGCGCGCGGCCTTCTCGACCAACCGCACCACCTGCACCAGCGCCATCGCCGGATAGTGGCTGCCGAAGATCTCGCGATAGATCCTGCCGAGATCCTTCAGGTTGGCGAGATACTCGTCCATGTCGACGACGTACCAGGTCAGCCGCACCAGATGCTCCGGTCCGGCGTTGCCCTCGGCCAGGATGGCGGCAATGTTCTGCAGCGCCTGCCGCACCTGCGCCACGAAGCCCTCGGCCAGCGTCTCGTTCGCGTCCCAGCCGATGACGCCGCCGGTCACGACGATCCGTCCGTCCGCGCTGATGCCGTTGGCATAGCCCTTCGGCATCGGCCAGCCGCTCGGCTGCAGGACGCGCAGGCCTTCGCCCTCCTCCTGCTTCACCACGGCGAGCGTGGGCGCTTTGGTCGTGCTCACGAACGTCTCTCCCTGTCTCTGCTACGCGCCCGTGCCCGACGATGGCGCAGCGGCGGCCTGTGCGATCGCGCGCAGGGCGAACCGCTTCAGCTTGCCGGTCTCGGTCTTGGGCAGCTGCGTCACGAACGCGATCGCGCGCGGATATTTGTACGGCGCGATCTCGCGTTTGACATGCTCCTGCAGCTCGGCCACCAGCTCCGGGGTGCCTTCCGCACCCGGCGCCAGCACGACATAGGCTTTCACGACCATGCCACGGGCCTCGTCGGGCGCACCGACCACGCCGCATTCGGCGACCGCGGGATGCGTCAGCAGCGCCGCCTCGACGTCGGTCCCGGCGATGTTGTAGCCGGACGACACGATCATGTCGTCGGAGCGCGACTGGTACCAGAAGTAGCCATCGGCATCCATCACATAGGTGTCGCCGGTGACGTTCCAGCCGTTCTGGACGTATTTGCGCTGGCGCTCGTCGGCGAGATAGCGGCAGCCGGTCGGCCCGCGCACCGCGAGCCGTCCCATCGTGCCCGGCGGCACGTCGCGGCCTTCATCGTCGATGATCTTGGCCTCGTAGCCCGGCACCGGCTTGCCGGTGGCACCCGGACGGATCTCGTCCTCGACGGCGCTGATGAAGATGTGCAGCATCTCGGTCGAGCCGATGCCGTCCATCAGCTTGAGCCCCGTGGCCTTGAGCCAAGCGTCGAAGGTCGGCTTCGGCAAGGTCTCGCCGGCGGAGACGCATTTGCGCAGCGAGGAGATGTCGCGCCCCTCCAGCTTGCTCAGCATGGCGCGATAGGCGGTCGGCGCCGTGAAGCAGACGGTCGCCTTGTAGCGCTCGATCGCGCCGAGCAGATCGTCCGGCGTCGTCTTCTCCAGCACGACATAGGACGCGCTGATATGCATCGGAAACAGCACGCCGCCGAAGCCGAAGGTGAAGGCGAGCGGGGCCGTGCCGATGAAGCGATCGCTCTGGCTGGCGCGCAGCACGTTGCGGGCATAGCCGTCGCACACCGCGAGCATGTCGCGGTGGAAATGCATCGTGCCCTTGGGGTCACCGGTGGTGCCAGAGGTGAACGCGATCAGGCAGAGATCGTCGGAGGCGGTATCGACCGCGGTGAACTCAGGGCTGACATCCGCAATCAGCGCTTCCAGCGAGTCGGGCTTTCCATTGCCCCAGTAGACGACCCGCTTCAGCGCCGGCGCGACCGCGCGCGTCTTTTCCATCTCGTCGGCGAGCTTGCCGTCGCACAGCGCCAGCGCGATCTGCGCCTTCTGGATCGGATAGGACAGCTCTTTGGCGCGCAGCAGCGGCATGGTGGCGACCACGATGCCGCCGGCCTTGATGACGGCCAGATAGGTGGCAACCATCATCGGATTGTTCGCGGAGCGGAGCAGCACGCGGCCGCCGGGCACCAGGCCGAGCTTGCTGACGAGCACGTTGGCGATCTTGTTCACCAGGGCCTGCAGCTCGGAATAGGTGTAGCTGACCTCGGTGCTGATGATGCAGGGCGCATCGCCCCGCCCTTCCTCGACCCAGCGGTCGACGAAATGCGTCACACAGTTCAGCCGTGGCGGATAGTGGAATTCGGGCCGGCTGAACACGAAGTCGGGCCACAGCTCGCGCGGCGGCAGATTGTCCTGAGCGAAGGTGTCGACATGGGCGCTATGCGCCTTTGCGCTGTCCGGAAGTTGAGCTTTGGCGGCGGTGGCCATCACAGGCTCCTGTCTGAAAGGAAAGACGCCCGGTACGTTTCAGTCCTAAACATTTTAGACTTAAAACATCTGGACGCAAGAGCCGAAGATTGTGCACTGCCAGCAAATTGTTTGAGCGTTTGCCGCGCGCAGCAGCGTCGCCTGCGACGTCCTGTCAGGCTCGCGTCAATCCTGCCGGCGCTGCACGGCTTTCTGCGCCGATCCCTTGGTCTTGGCGAGCAGCCGCATCAGCTCACGCACGTCCTTCTCCGTGAGATCGCCGAAGATGTCCGCGATCCAGGTCTCGTGCTCGGCCGCCATCTTGCGGAATTCGGCGCGGCCGAGCTTGGTCAGGCGGATCACCTGAACCCGACGATCGGTCTCCGAAGTGCGGCGATCGAGATGGCCGGATTCGACCAGGCGCTCGACCAGCCCGGTCACGTTTCCATTCGAAACCATCATGCGCTTGGAGACATCGGACAGGGTCATGCCATCAGGCGCCTTGTCGAGCTGCGCCATCAGGTCGAAACGCGGCAGGGTCACGTCGAAGCGCTCGCGCAGCCGGCTGCGGATCTCGCCCTCGATCAGGGTCGTGCAGGTGAGCAGGCGCAGCCACAGCCGCAGCTCCTCGGCATGGTCCTCGGGCAGCTCGACGGCCTTGGTCTCGGAATCAAGCGTCATGACGGAATCACTTGGGCACGTTCAGCCTCGTCCAGCGAGGCTCGCGAGTTTGACCTTCAGGACCTTCCGGGAGCAAGGAAAAACGTACCGTCCCCTGTGGCAGAGGAGGAAGGACGGTAATTCCTTTAACCTTCAAGCAATTGGCGCGCTGCTTGCATGCAGCCGAAACCGCCGTTCACCGCAGGCAGCTCGCTTGCGGGTAAGGGCGTCATCGGACTAGGCTTGAGACCAAGCTGCGGTCTGACGCATCATCTGGTCAGGTGCAAAAAACATAAACCTGAATTTCCGCATCCGGGGGAGTTGTCATGAAAGTGAGTTCGAAGCTGGTCGGTCTCGGCGCTGGACTCGGCGTCGTCGCGTGCCTGCTGGCGCAGCCGACGCTGGCCGCCGACAAGATCAAGATCGGCGTCATCGTCACCCTCTCGGGGCCGGCCGCCGCACTCGGCGGGCAGGTCCGCGACGGCTTCAATCTCGCGATCAAGGACCTCGGCGGCAAGATGGGCGGCAAGGAGGTCGAGGTGGTCGTCGCCGACGACGAGCTGAAGCCGGACGCCGCGATCACCAAGGCCAAGGGCCTGCTCGAGCGCGACAAGGTCGACTTCGTCGTCGGCCCGATCTTCTCCAACATGCTGCAGGCGATCCACCGCCCGATCACGGAGAACAAGACCTTCCTGATCAGCCCGAATGCCGGTCCGTCGAGCTACGCTGGCAAGGAGTGCAGCCCCTATTTCTATGTGACGTCGTACCAGAACGACCAGGTGCACGCGGTTCTCGGCAAAGTCGCACAGGACCGCGGCTACAAGAAGATGTATCTGCTGGTGCCGAACTATCAGGCCGGGCGCGATAGCGTCGCCGGCTTCAAGCTCGACTACAAGGGCGAGATCGTCGAAGAGTCCTACGTTCCGCTCAACACGCTCGACTTCCAGCCCGAGCTGTCCAAGATCTCCTCGCAAAAGCCGGACGCCGTGTTCACCTTCATGCCGGGCGGCATGGGCGTGAACCTCGTCAAGCAATTCAAGCAGGCGGGCCTTGCCGACAGCGTCCCGGTGCTCTCCGCCTTCACCGTCGACGAGTCCACGCTCCCTGCGCAGCAGGATGCCGCGGTCGGAATGTTCGGCGGCGCCAACTGGGCACCGAATTTCGACAATCCGCAGAGCAAGAAGTTCGTCGCCGGTTACGAGGCCGCCTACAACAGCGTGCCCGGCACCTACGCCATGCAGGCCTATGACGCCGCGCTGCTGATCGACAGCGCCGTGAAGGCGGTCGGCGGCGACCTCAGCAACAAGGATGCCGTGGCCGCGGCGCTGAAGAAGGCCGATTTCGCCTCGCTGCGCGGCAACTTCAAATTCAACACCAACGGCTACCCGATCCAGGACTTCTATCTAACCAAGGTCGCCAAGCGTCCGGACGGCAAGTTCCAGACCGAGATCGTGCAGAAGGTGTTCGAGAACTACGCCGACCGCTACGCCAAGGACTGTGCGGCCAAGTAAGAACAGGGAGCGAAAACCAACATGAGCCATCCGGAAATCGCCGGCATCACCCGGGCCAATGAGGGCATCCAGGGCATCTCCTGGAACATCCTCGGCCAGATCTACGTGCCGAAGAACCGCACCGAGCACAGCTTCTCCTGGCACGCGACGTTCCCGGTCGGCACCTTCGTGCCGCCGCACATCCACCCCGACCAGGACGAGTACCTCTATATCCTCGAAGGACGGCTCGACTTCTTCCTCGACGGCGCCGAGGAGTATGCGACCGCCGGCGACACGGTGCGACTGCCGATGGGCAAGCCGCACGGCATCTTCAACAAGTCGCAGCAGACCGCGAAGACGCTGTTCTGGGTGTCACCGACGCGCCGGCTCTATGACCTGTTCTGGGCGATCCACAACATGCGCGAGCAGAACCCCGACGACGTGGTCAAGCTCGCCGCCGAGCACAACATCCACTTCCTGCCGCCGCCTCCGGGGGCGTGAGGATCTGATGCTACGAGGCTTGCCGCGTCACCATCCGCGCGGCAAAGCCGGCCCGGCTGGCATAGCCGCGCACGATGCCCTCGCGGGCCTCGTAGTTCAGGATGGTGTTGATGTCCGTAAACCCCTGCGGCGCAAGCTGCTCGACGGCATCGATGACGCCCTCGGGGCCGCCGCGGCGGTTCGAGGCGACGATCTCGGCGGTCATCGGCAGCCGCTTCTGCTCATAGGCCATCAGCGCCTGGCGCGGATGCTCCGAGCGGGCCAAGGCGTCGGCGAGCGCGCGGGCATCGAGAATGGCCTGCGAGGCGCCGTTGGAGCCGACCGGGTACATCGGATGCGCGGCATCGCCCAACAAGGTGACGCGGCCGCTCGACCAGGTCGGCAGCGGATCGCGGTCGCAGCAGGGGTACTCCCAGAACTCCGGCGTCGCCCGCACCATCGCGGCGAAGTCGACCTGGGGAATGGAGAAGCCGTTGACATGCGGCATCAGCTCGTCCGTCTTGCCGAGCCGCGACCAGTCCTCACGCCGCGGCGGCGCGGTGTTGGCATCGCCGATGCGCACCAGCACGGCCCAGTTGGTGAGGCGGGTCGCGGGGCTGGAGCCCTCGGCGATCGGGTAGATCACCGCCTTGGCGTTCAGGCCGCCGGCGATGATCATCGACCGCCCGGTCAAAAACACCGGCCAGTCGGTGGCGCCGCGCCACAGCATCAGGCCGTTCCAGCACGGCGCGCCCTCGTTGGGGAACAGCGTCTGCCGGACCTTGGAATGGATGCCGTCGGCGCCGATCAGCACGTCGCCACGGACGGTGTGGACATGAGACCCGGTGCGATCGAAGAAATAGGCGGTGACCCCGCCCTCGTCCTGGGTGAAGGCGCCGAGCCGGCAGCCGGTGTGGACCTTCTCCGGCCCGAGCCGCTCCACCACCGCCTGGTGGATCACGCCCTGCAGCCGGCCGCGGTGGATCGAGAATTGCGGCACGTCATGGCCGGCGTCGAGCCCACGCGCTTCGTGCCAGACCTCCTGGCCGCGCCGAGTCAGGTAGAACAGCTCGGAGGTGCGAATGGCGACCTGGTCGAGCCGGTCGAGCAGTCCGAGTTGGGCGAGCTCGCGGATCGCATGCGGCAGGGTGTTGATGCCGACGCCGAGCTCGCGGATCGCATCCGCCTGCTCGAACAGCTCGCAATCGATGCCGCGCGCCCGCAGCATCAGCGCCGTGGTCAATCCACCGATACCGCCACCAACGATGATCGCCTTCATCGCGCCCTACTCCACTCACACCAGACGTATCGAGCCCCAGCGTGGCATGGAGGCTCACTCCGCCGCAAGCGGCTTCGCTGCCTCGGCCTTCAGCTCCGCCCGCGTTTTCGGCTTAGCCTTAATCTTCAGCTCCTCGAAATCCTGCCGGTCCCGCACGCTGTTGCGGAAGATCTGCTCTTTGCCCGGCAGATATTGCGGCGGACAGAACATGTCGGCGCCATACCAGGCCGCGGCCTTCATGGTGAAGGCGGGGTCGACCAGATGCGGGCGGCCGAGCGCGACGAGATCGGCGCGGCCGGCGGCAAGGATGGTGTTGACCTGATCGGCCGAGGTGATGTTGCCGACGCACATGGTGGCGACGTGGGCCTCGTTGCGGACCTGATCGGAGAATGGCGTCTGGAACATGCGGCCGTAGATCGGCTTGGCCTCGCGCACCGTCTGACCGGTCGAGACGTCGACGAGATCGACGCCCGCCTCGCCGAAGGCGCGGGCGATCAGCACCGCGTCGTCACCAGCGACGCCGCCCTCGGCCCAGTCGGTGGCGGAGATGCGCACCGACATCGGCTTGTGCGCCGGCCACGCCGCGCGCATCGCGGCAAACACTTCCAGCGGGAAGCGCAGCCGGTTCTCCAGCGCGCCGCCATACGCGTCGGTCCGCTTGTTGGTCAACGGCGAGATGAAGCTCGCGAGCAGATAGCCGTGGGCGCAGTGCAGCTCGAGCATGTCGAAGCCGCAGCGCTCGCCACGCTCGGCCGCGGCGACGAAATCGGCCTTGATCGCGTCCATCGCCGCGCGGTCGAGCTCGCGTGGCACCTGGCTGTCAGGGAAGTACGGCAGCGGCGACGCCGACACGATGTCCCATCCGCCCTGCTCCAATGGCCGGTCCATGCCGTCCCACATCAGCTTTGTCGCGCCCTTGCGTCCGGCATGGCCAAGTTGCAGCGCGAATTTGGCTTGCGAGTTGGCGTGAACGAAATCGACGATGCGCTTCCAAGCGGCCTCCTGCGCGTCGTTCCACAGACCGGCGCAGCCGGGCGTGATGCGGGCCTCGCGGCTGACGCAGGTCATCTCGGTAAACAACAGACCGGCACCGCCGATCGCGCGAGAGCCATAGTGCACGAGGTGGAAATCGCTGGGTACGCCTTCATCTGCCGAGTACATGCACATCGGCGACAGCACCGCGCGATTTGCGATCGTCATCTCGCGCAGCTTGAGCGGCTGGAACATCGGCGCGACCGGCTTCTCGACGTCGACGTCGAAGCCCTTGGCGCGAACCTGCCGCGCGAACGCCTTGTCAACCTCGGCCACGAAGTCCGGCGCGCGCAGAGTGAGATTGTCGTAGGTGATCGCTTTCGAGCGCGTCATCACGCCGAACGCGAACTGAACTGGATCGAAATCCCAGAAGCGGTCGACGTGCTCGAACCAGACCAGCGACACGTCGGCGGCATGCTGCGTCTTCTCGACCTCCTCGCGGCGGCCATGCTCATAAAGATCCAGTGCGGCCGGAATACTGGGCGCGCGCTGCATGGCGTCAGCCAACGCGATCGCGTCTTCCATCGCGAGCTTGGTGCCCGAGCCGATCGAGAAATGCGCGGTCGACTTGGCGTCGCCGAGCAGCACCATGTTGTCCTTGACCCAGCGCTTGTTGCGGATCATCGGGAAGTTGCGCCACATCGAGCGGTTGATCAGCAGCGGATGATCACCGAGGAACCAGCCGAAGATCTCCTTCATGCGGTCGGCGGATTGCCGCTCATCGAGCCCGGTCAGGCCGGCCCGCTCGAAGGTCTCTGGATCGGTCTCGAAGATCCAGGTCGAATGGCCCGTCTCGTACTGATAGGCGTGCGCGATGAACGGGCCCCACTCCGTCTCCTGGAAGATGAAGGTGAAGGCGTCGAGCGGCTTGGTCGATCCCATCCACGCGAACTTGTTGGCGCGCAGATCGACCTCGGGCTGGAAGTGATCGACGTATTTCTGGCGGAAGCGGCTGTTGATGCCGTCAGACAGGATCAGGAGATCCGCATCAGCGAATTGCGACTCGTCCTCGAGGTCGACCTCGAACTGCAGGGTCACGCCCAGCTCGCGCGCTCGCTCCTGCAGGATTCGCAGCAGCGTGCGGCGCGAGCAGCCGCAGAAACCATTGCCGCCGACCCGGTGGACCGTGCCGCGGAAATGCACGGCAATATCATCCCAGTAGGCGAACTCCTGGGTGATCCGCTGGTAGCTCGGCAGATCGTGCTTCTCGAAATTGTCGAGCGTGGCATCGGAGAACACCACGCCGAAACCGAACGTGTCGTCGGCGCGGTTGCGCTCGTAGACCGCGATGTCGGCGCCGAGCCGCTGCTTCTTGAGCAGTATCGCCGCATAGAGACCGGCGGGTCCGCCGCCGATGATCGCGATCTTCATGAGCGCCTCCGCTGGAGTGCCGAGCCAACCGAAATTATTTTAACCCTAAAATATCTCCTGGCAAGCCCCTTCGGTTCCCTCCGCTTGTCAATTGCCCTGGAAGACCGGCTTCGACTTGGCCGCGAAGGCCTCGAAGGCGCGGTTGAAATCCTCCGTCGTCATGCACAAGGCCTGGGCAACTGCCTCGGCTTCGATCGCCTCCTCGACCGACATCGCCCATTCCATCGCCAGCATGCGCTTGGTCATCGTGTTGGCGAAAGTCGGGCCGTTCGCGATCTCGGTTGCCAACACCACGGCCTGCGCCAGCACGTCGGCGGGTGCGACGATGCGGCTGAAGAAGCCCCAGCGCTCGCCCTCGTCGGCACTCATGAAGCGGCCGGTGTAGAGCAGTTCGGACGCGCGGGACTGACCGATGATGCGCGGCAGGATCGCGCAGGCCCCCATGTCGCAACCGGCAAGGCCGACCTTGTTGAACAGGAACGCGACCTTGGCACCGGTTGCAGCCAGCCTGATATCGGAGGCCATCGCAACGATCGCGCCAGCGCCTGCACAGATTCCTTCGACCGCCGCGACGATCGGCTGCGGACAGGCCCGCATCGCCTTGACGAGATCGCCGGTCATCCGGGTGAAGGCGGTCAGACCCTTGGTGTCCATCTTCACCAGCGGACCGATGATCTCGAACACGTCGCCGCCGGACGAGAAATTGCCGCCTGCACCGGCCACGATGATCGCCTTGACGTCGTCGTCGAACGCGCAGGCCCGAAAGAAGTCGGTCAGTTCGCGATAACTCTCGAAGGTCAGCGGGTTCTTGCGCTCGGGCCGGTTCAACGTCACGGTCGCGACGCGATCCTTGACCGCGAGCAGGAAATGGCTGGGCTTGTAGTCCGCCAACGGCACGGTGACGGGATTGGCGTGTCTCGACATGTCAGCTTCCTTCCTTCAAATCTTATCGTTGGGCGTTACGGTCTACACCTCGCCGCCGGCCACAGCGATCGCCTGTCCCGTGATCGCACCGGCACCGCTGCCGCACAGCCACAGCACGGTATCAGCAACTTCCTGCGGCATGATGAGCCGCCCCTGCGGATTATGCTTGGCAAGCTCGGCGATCGCCTGCTCCCGGCTGCGGCCGGTCTTCTTCATGATGTTGTCCACGCTGTCGGCGACGAGATCCGTATCGGTGAAGCCTGGGCAGACTGCGTTGACTGTCACGCGCGTCGCAGCCAGCTCCAGCGCGAGCGAGCGCGTCAGGCCGACGACAGCATGCTTCGCTGCGGTGTAGGCGCTGACGTAAGGATAGCCCTTGAGCCCTGCCGTGGACGCGACCGCAACGACGCGGCCATAGGACTTTGCCCTCATCGCCGGCAGCACTGCCTGCACGGCATGCACGACACCCATGAAATTGATGTCGATCATGCGACGGAACAGCGCGGCATCCGATTTCAGGAACGGGGCGGACTCGGCACTTCCGGCATTGGCAATCAGGATGTCGATCGGCTGGCGCGCAACAGCGGCGGCAACGGCCGCGTTCAGCGCGGCCTGATCGGCAACATCGGCAATGGCGGCGTAATCGGCGCAGCCGGCTGCGATCGCCTCATCGAGCGTTGCGCCGTTGCGCCCGACGATCGTCACGGTTGCGCCGGCAAGCTTCAGGGCTTGCGCGATCTCGCGGCCGATGCCGCGTCCGCCGCCCGTCACCATCGCATGCGCAGCTGCAGGCAATCCCGACACGCGCGCCTCCTCATCTCTTGCAATACGATCGCGGCCTCGAAGTTATTTTAAACTTCAAATTTTTGCAACAACACGCCCGAAGCGCCTTGACACCCCGGTTGCCGCGACTAGCGTTCAAGGGCCTGGAGCGAGCAGCGTAGCGGTATCAGGCATATCTCGGAGGTCTGCGTGCCTGCGTCGCAAATCACCACCACGAAGGACGGCCGCTTCGGCTACGAGGCATCGGGGGCGCCCGAGCGGCAGACCGTGGTGTTCCTGCACGGCATCGGCGGCGCGGCACGCGCCTGGCGCGGTCAGCTCGACTATTTCGGCGAGCGCCGCCATGCGGTGGCCTGGGACATGCCAGGCTATGGCCAATCCGCCCGGCTCGAGACGGCCAGCATCACCACGCTCGCCGCTGCGCTTCAAGATTTCCTGAGCCAGATCGGCGCCAAGCAGCCGATCCTCGTTGGTCATTCCATCGGCGGGATGATCGTACAGGAATGGTTGACGACGCATCCGCAGGCCGCGTCGGCCGTGGTGTTGGCTCAGACCAGCCCGGCCTTCGGCAAGGCCGACGGCGACTGGCAGAAGTCGTTCATCGAGGCGCGTCTCGGACCGCTCGATCGGGGCGCGACGATGGCGTCGCTGGCGCCGGACCTGGTCAAGGAGTTGGTCGGCGACGATCCCGATCCGCGCGGCCTTGAAATTGCAGCCTCCTGCATGGCCGGTGTACCCGAGGCAAGCTATCGCACCAGCATGCTGGCCCTGCTCGGTTTCGACCGGCGACAAGCCTTGAAGGACATCAAGGTGCCGACGCTGGTGCTCTCGGGCTCGAAGGATCGCAACGCGCCGGCGCCGATGATGGAGAAGATGGCGAGCTTCATTCCCTCGTCGGACTACGTCGAACTTCAGGGCGCCGGCCATCTCGTCAATCTCGAACGGCCCGGCGAGTTCAACGCCGCACTCGATACGTTCCTGACGACACATGCAACACCAGCGACAGCGGAGAGATGATGACGATCCCGGTCCAGAAGACGGCGATGGCCTCCGGCGAAGCCCTCGATGCGCCGATGTTCGATCCGGCCCCATATCGGCTCACGGCCGAGCAGGCCGACATCATCACACGGGCCCGGGAACTCGGACAGAGCGTGCTGGCGGGCCGCGCCGCGACCTGGGATCGCGAGGCGAGCTTTCCGACTGAGAACTACAAGGACCTGCATCGCGCGGGCCTGCTCGGCATCTCCGTTCCCAAGGCTCTCGGCGGCCTCGGCGCGGGCTACCAGACCTATGCACTCACCGCCGCCGAGATCGGCCGCTATTGCGGCGCCACCGCGCTGACCTGGAACATGCACGTTTGCTCGACCTTATGGTCCGGACCGCTCGCCGACGATCTCGACATGGACGAGGACGTCCGCGCCGAGCACGAGCGGCGGCGCGCGATCCACTACAAGCGCATCGTCGACGACGGCGCGATCTATTCGCAGCCCTTCTCGGAGGGTGGCGCGGCGGCAGCGGGCGGCGTCGCGTTCGGTACTGAGGCCAAGCCGGTCAAGGGCGGCTGGCTGGTCAGCGGCAAGAAGATCTTCGCCTCGCTCGCCGGACACGCGGACTATTATGGTGTGCTATGCACCGAGGTCAGCGAGGGCGAGAAGGCATCCCGCCGCAACACGCTCTATCTCGCGGTGCCGGCGAAAACGGAGGGCGTCTCAGTCGTCGGCGACTGGGATCCGCTGGGCATGCGCGGCACGGTGTCACGCACGCTGCTTTTCAAGGATGTCTTCGTCGAGGAGGACGCCGCCTTGATGCCGCGCGGCGTCTATTTCCAGGCGGCGATGCGCTGGCCGCACATGTTCATGACGTTGTCGCCGACCTATATGGGGCTGGCGCAGGCTGCGTATGACTTCACCGTCAGATATCTGCGCGGTGAGGTGCCGGGCATGCCGCCGGTCAAGCGGCGGATGTACCCGACCAAGCAGATCGCGGTCGCGCAGATGCAGATCAAGCTGGAGCAGATCAAGGGAATCTGGTTCCAGGCCGTCTCCGAGGCGCGAGCCAATCCGAGCAAGGAGCAGGTGCTGCGCGCCTATGCGGCGCAGTACTCGGTGATGGAGGGCGCCAATGATCTGGCGGCGCTCGCCATCCGCACATGCGGTGGACAATCGATGCTGAAGACGCTGCCGCTGGAGCGCATCTATCGCGACAGCCGTTGCGGCTCCCTGATGCTGCCCTGGACCGCCGAATTGTGCCTCGACCGCATCGGCCGCGAGGCACTGTACGAGCCCGGCGAGACGGACGACTGAGCGTGGACCTCTGCAGCCTGATCGAGCGCAACGCGGCGTTCACGCCGGACAAGCCGGCGATCCACTTCGAAGGCAGGACGCTGAGCTATGCCGATTTCAGCGAGCGCATAGCGCGGACAGCGCGGGCGCTGAAATCCGAGTTCAGCGTCGGACGCGGCGACCGCGTCGCGATTTTGAGCCTCAACCGGCCGGACTATCTGGTCTTGCTCTATGCCTGTGCGCGACTCGGCGCGATCCTGGTGCCGCTGAACTGGCGGCTGGCGGTGGCCGAGCAGGTCTTCATTCTCTCGGATGCTGCCGCCAAGGTGCTGGTGCTGGAGCAGGCCTTTGCGCCGGTGCTGCCGGCGCTCGCCGAGAGCCATCCGGAGACCGTGCCGGTCGGCATCGACTTTGCGCCGTCGAGCGGATTGCAGATCGACGATCTGCTGGGCCGCGGTCACGGCGATGATCGCAACCCGCACATCGACCTCTCCTGCCCGCTGCTGATCGTCTACACCTCGGGCACCACGGGCCGGCCGAAGGGCGCGGTGCTGCGCCAGGAGGCGTTGCTGTGGAACGGGGTGATGAGCCAGCACATGCATGGCCTCACCTCCGACGATCACGTGCTGACGGTGCTGCCGCTGTTCCACGTCGGCGGCCTCAACATCCAGACCACGCCGGCGCTGCATCACGGCGCCACCGTTACGCTGCACGCCCGCTTCACGCCGGATTCGACACTGGCGGCGATCGTCAACGAACGGCCGACTTTGACCGTGCTGGTGCCGGCAACCATTCAGGCCGTCACCGAGCATCCCGATTGGAACGCGACGGACCTGTCCTCGCTGAGAGCTGTTGCGACCGGATCGAGCATCGTGCCGCCGGCGCTGATCGAACGCATCACCGCACGCGGCGTGCCGGTGCTGCAGGTCTACGGCTCGACCGAGACCTGTCCGATCGCGGTCTACACACGGCTCGGCGGCGACCTCTCGCGCGCAGGCTCCACCGGCCTGCCCGGGCTGTGCTGCGAAGCCAAGATCATCGACAAGGACGGCGACGAGCTTCCGGCAGGCAAGGCGGGCGAGATCGCCGTGCGCGGGCCTAATCTGTTCTTCGAATATTGGGGCAACGCCAAAGCCACGCAGCAGGCGATCCATGACGGCTGGTACCGCACCGGCGACATCGCCCAGCGCGATGCCGAGGGGTACTTCTTCGTGCTCGAGCGCAAGAACAACATGATCATCTCCGGCGGCGAAAACGTCTATCCGGCCGAGATCGAGCGCGTGCTCGGCGAGCATCCCGACGTCGTCGAATGCGGCGTGATCGGCCGGCCCGATCCGCGCTGGGACGAGGTGCCGGTAGCGTTCGTCGTCAAGCGCCAGGGCTGCGCGCTCGATGCGGACACCTTGCGCGCGCATCTGCAGGCGCAGCTCGCGCGCTTCAAGGTGCCGCGCGACATCGTGTTCATCGACGACCTGCCGCGCACTGCGCTCGGCAAGGTGCAGCACCATCTGCTGCGCCAGATCGATGACCCCAAATGATCGGCATGGAGACGCGCTCTTGAAAATTGCAGTGCTCGGCGGCGGCAACGGCTCCTTTGCAGCGGCAGGCGATTTCGCGCTCGGCGGCCACGAGGTCCGGCTGTGGCGCCGCGATGCGGACGCTGTCGCGCAGCATAGCGCGGCGGGCTCGACGATCGTCGTCAAGGACGTCAATGGCCGGCATGAGGCCAGGCTGGCGCTGGTCACGGCGGATATCGGCGAGGCCGTCTATGGCGCCGAGCTGATCCTCTGCCCGGCACCGGCCTTCGCGCAGGCAGCCATCGCGCACCAACTTGCGCCGCATCTCGTCGACGGTCAGGTCGTATTCCTGCCGCCGGCGACCTTCGGCACGATGATCTTCGCGGCGGCCGCGCGTGATGCCGGCAATGAAGCCAACGTCAGCTACGCCGAGACCGGCACGCTGCCCTGGCTGACGCGCAAGCACGGCCCGTTCGAGGTCGCGATCACCATCCGGGCCAAGCGGCTCCCGGTCGGCGTGTTTCCTTCGAAGACGGCCGAGCATGCGCTGGCTGTGATCGGCCGCGCCTTCCCCGGCGTGATCGAGCCCTGTGGCGACGCGCTGTCGGGCGCGCTGATGAATGCCGGCTGCATCATCCATCCGCCGCTGATCGTGATGAATGCAGGTCCGATCGAGCATTTCGAGCGCTGGGACATCCACAAGGAGGGCACGCAACCTTCGATCCGCCGCGTCACCGATGCGCTCGATGCGGAGCGGATTGCGGTGCGCGAAGCGCTCGGCTACGGCGCGCCGCATTTTCCGCTGGCGCATCACTACGCCAAGGAGGGCGAGATCTGGATGTACGGCCGCGGCTCGCACGACCGGCTCACCGATTCCGGCGATTGGCGCGAGCAGCTCGTGCTGACGCAGCACCGCTACATGCGCGAGGATCTCAGGCTCGGCCTGTCGTTCCTGATCTCGGCCGCCGAGCTGAGCGGCACGCCGACGCCGCTCGCCCGCGCCTTCCTGGCCATCGGCGGTGCGATCTGCGGCGAGGATTTCATGGCAACGGGACGCACGCTCGCCCGCCTCGGCCTTGGTGGTCTCGACCGGACCGCGCTGCAGGCGCTGCTGCGTGATGGATTTGCTCGATGAGCGCGCGCGGTCATATCGCCTGCCTCAGCGCCGGCCGCATGGGCCGCGGCATCGCCGTGGCCTTCGCCTATGCCGGCCATCCCGTGACGATGATCGACATCAAGTCGCGCACGCCGGGGGAGTTCGCCGGGCTGGAGCGCGACGCGCTCGGCGAGGTCGGCGCGACGTTCGCGACCTTGGCGCGGCTCGGGATGCTGCAAGCCGCCGATGCCGAAAAGCTGATGGGCAAAATCACCGTCGCGCCGGCCAGCGCGAGCGGCGATGTGCTGGCGCAGACGACCCTGGTGTTCGAGGGCGTGCCGGAGATCGTGGACCTCAAGCGCGAGGTGCTCGGGGCAGCGTCGCGCGCGGTCGCGCCCGACGTGATCATCGCCTCGACGACCTCGACGATCCTGGTCGACGATCTCTCCGGTGCGGTGGAGCGCCCTGAGCGCTTCCTGAATGCGCACTGGCTCAACCCGGCCTATCTGATCCCGCTGGTCGAGATCTCGCCGGGCCAGGCGACGGACCCCGATGTCACGGCGCGGCTGAAGGCGCTGCTCGAAGGCATCGGCAAGGTGCCGGTGGTCTGCGCGGCCACGCCGGGCTTCATCGTGCCGCGCATCCAGGCGCTCGCCATGAATGAGGCGGCGCGCATGGTCGGCGAAGGGGTCGCCAGCGCCGAGGAGATCGACAAGGCGATCCGCTACGGCTTCGGCTTCCGCTACGCCGTGCTCGGCCTGCTCGAATTCATCGACTGGGGCGGCGGCGACATCCTCTACTACGCCAGCCGCTACCTCGAAGGCGCGCTCCACAGCGACCGCTATCGCGCGCCCGAGGTGATCGAGCGCAACATGGCGGAGGGCCGCATCGGCCTGCGCACCGGCGCCGGATTCCTCGATTATTCCGGTATGGATGTCGCAGCCTATCGCGAGCAGCGGCTCGGCGCGCTGGTCGACATGCTGCGGCATTTCAAGCTCGCCCGGCCGCCGGTTGTGGATTGAGCACGCAGCGAGGCTGATCGTCGCGTGGCGCATAGCCGTAGGGTGGGCAAAGGCGCGCAGGCGACACTGCGCGCCTCATGCTGCGCTCCATCGCGCGCCGTGCCCACCATGTCGCTCCGCATGCCTGGATGCACGGTGGGCACGCAACCGCCCTGCGGGCGGCTGCTTTGCCCACCCTACAGCGGTGTCGCTGCCGGCCCTTTGCGGGTATCAACTGCAACTGCATCAACAAACTCCGCCGTCGTCCCGGCGAGCGCCGGGACCCATAACCCCAGGGAGGAGTTTGGGGACGCGCGTCGATCATCTCGCAAAACAATGACTGCCGCGGAGTATGGATCCCGGGTCGGCGCCGCGACGCGCTTTGCGCGTCACGGCTTGCCCAGGACGACAATGGTGGGTGGATCGGAACACGGGTCAAACAGCGGGCGGCATGACGTCTCGTTCTCGCGGCGCATTTGCGCCCGAGCGTTGCGATCAGTTCGTCCCTCTTCAAATGCAGAGGGCGCAGGGAAGGCCAGGCGTCGGCTGACGCCTGCGGCCCGCCTGCGAAAAAGAATGCAGGCGGCAGGTACCACAGGTGCAGCCGAACACTCCGGCATTCCCTGCGCGATGGGCTTCACGGTAGAGTCGAGGAAGGGCGCGGTGGCTTGGGCCATTCGGCAACGCCCCGTTTCCCTTCCCCGCTCATC
>NZ_JAUHJJ010000019.1:0-64739 GCF_032381175.1 Bradyrhizobium sp. SZCCHNR1093 | reverse complement strand
GCGGGTGTGTCAGTGCGATCGAGCTTGATCATCTTGATCCTCCGAGGGCCGGATGGTTCGGAAATCCAATCCTAACCTCTCTTGACCACCCGCCGCCCCATAGGATCTGTGGTTCCTGCCGCCTGCATTTCTTTCGCAGGCGGACCATGGGTGCGGCCAGCGCCCGGCATTCCCCGCGCCCTCTCTGCTTCGGAGGGCAAACCAAGAGCAAGACTCGGGCGCAATCTGCGTCGCGGGATCGTCAGCGCATATCGTGCGCCGAACTCATCCGCTCACGGGGCTGTTTGACAACGTTTCAGCGCATGTCCTGACGACGACGCAAGGCGGCGTCGCCGCCACGATGCAGGCACCGGCTTCAAGCCTTGCGCACGGTCCCGAGGAAGCCCTCGACCGCCACGCGGAAACGATCGGCATCCGTCGACATGCGGCGGACGGAGTCGACCATTGCCGCGCCCGCATTGCCGGTCTGGCGGTTGAGGGCTGCGACCGAGCCGATCGTGTCGGTCACGGCGCGCGTGCCCTGCGCGGCGTGCTGGAAGTTGCGCGAGATCTCGGTGGTGGCGGCGCGCTGCTCTTCGACCGCCGCGGCGATCGCCGTCATCTTCTCGTCGATGCTGGAGATGTTGTGGCTGATGGCGTGGATCGCCTCGACCGACTCGCCGGTGGCGGCCTGGATCTCGGCGATCTGCCGGGTGATGTCGTCGGTCGCGGTCGCCGTCTGCGCCGCGAGATTCTTGACCTCGCCGGCGACGACAGCGAAGCCGCGGCCGGCTTCGCCGGCGCGCGCGGCCTCGATGGTCGCGTTGAGCGCCAGCAGGTTGGTCTGCGCGGCGATCGCGGTGATCATCTTGACCACCTCGCCGATGCGGTTGGCGGCGCGGTCGAGCATCTCGACCGTGGCGTTGGTCTGCGCCGCCTTCTCCACCGCCTGGCGCGCATCGGCCGCGGAGGCCTGCACCTGCGCGGCGATCTCGGAGACCGAGGCGGTCAGCTCCTCGGTGGCGGCGGCGATGGTCTCGAGATTGGTGGTCGCGGTCTCCGCGGCGCTGGCGACCGCGGCCGTCTGCTCGGTGGACTCATCGACCAGCTTGCGGACGTCGCCGGCGCTGGAATCGAGCTGGCCGGTCGAGTTGCCCATGCTGACGATGACCGCCTGCACGGTGTCGTCAAAGCTCTTGCAGGCGCTGTCGATCGCCTGCGAGCGCTCCAGCCGGCGGCCCTGGTCGAGCTCGCGCTCGCGCGACAGCTGCTCGGCGGTGGCGGCGCTCTCGCGCAGGCCCTCGAGGGCGGCTGCCATGGCTCCGAACTCGTCGGCATGAGCGAACTGCGGCACCGGCGTCTGGTAGTCGCGCTGGCCGATGCGCTGGATCGCCTGCATCAGGACGCCGACCGGGCGCATCAGGCGGACGCGCACCGCGCGCAGCGCCAGGCCGGCCACCACGAGCGCGGCGATGAAGGCGAGCGACTGTGCGATCAGGCTGCTCAGCGCTGCGGTCTTGATCTCCTCGGCGCGGGCGATCGAGCCGTCGAGCGCGGTCATGCCGATCGCGATGATGCCGGCGAACGGGCCCTGGCAGAACGCGTTCCATTCCGGCGCCGGCATCGCCGGCTTGCCGCTGCCGTCAAACCCCTTGGCGAGCTGGTCCATGCGCTGATGCGCGGCCTCGACCTCGGCGCGCGAGGTCTTCACGGCACCGGCGAGCGCGGTGCTGCCGCCCCCCGCCAGGAGGTCGTCGAGCCCGGACCAGCCGGCCGCGACGGTGCCGCGCCACTGCGCGATCGCGCCCTTCTGGGCGTCGTCGAGCGGCTTGGAGGCGTTGATGTTGGGACGCAGCGCCGAGCATTGCAGGCCGTAGCGGTCGCGGACCTGCCAGGCCAGCCGCCGCGCCTGCACCATCTTGGCGATCGCCGGATCGGTCATCCAGGCGCGATTCGAGACGGCGAGCGAGGCGGCGTTGGCGACGTCCAGCGTCTTGGTCATTGCCTGGTACCAGGCCTGCGTGCGCGCCAGCACGCGTTCGGCGCGCGGCTTCGCGGCCTCGTCGAACAGCAGCTTGAACTGCGGAACCGTGGCGGCCCAGCTCGACTTCAGCCTCGCCATGAGGTCGTCGCGCTCAGGCATGTCGACGCCGGCGAGCGCTGTGACGATGCCGTCATAGCCCTTGGCCTCGATGCCCTGATATTCGGTGAGCTTGGCGCGCGGATCGTCCTCGCTCAGCAGCACGCTCTGGATGTCGCCGCGGTGGGCACGCATGACGAGGACGTTCTGGAAGATCGCCTTGTCGGCCGCGGTCAGTTGCTCGGTCGCGACGCTCTCGCGATAGCGGCTCGCGGCACCGCTCATCAGGATCGCCGTGGACACCAGGATGCCCGCGGCCAGCACCGACAGCAGCACCATCAGCAGAGTACTGACCGATTTCCTCATCACGTACCGCCCCACACCGGAAAGTGGCAGGATGACGCCATTGCACAAATTCTTCCTTAACCATGGACCGGCACACCGGCGACCGAGGTAATCAGTTGCCGAATTCCCCCGCTCCACGACAACAAAAAATGCGCAAGCCGCAACGCGGCAGCCGTTGGCGCGCGCTGCGGCGCGATGCGAAGCGAATCGCAGGGCGTGGTGCGCAGTGGCTGGGCCGGACGGTGGGCGCGGCGCCGCGGTGGATCAAGATCACCTGCGGCGCCTTGGTGCTGCTCGTGACCTTCGCGCTGGTCAATCTGGCCTATCATGTCGTGCGCAAGCCGACCGAGCTGTTCGTGGTGACGGGTCATTCGCTCGACAAGGAGCCGGAGGAGACCTGGCGTCAATATGGCGCGCTGTTCCGTGAGAGCGCGACGCGATCGATCACGCCGGAGCTGCTCGCCGCCCTGGCGCAGACCGAGAGCTCGGGCAATCCGGTGGCGCGCACCTACTGGCGCTGGCGGTTCGCGTGGAATCCGTTCGCGCTCTATCAGCCAGCTTCCAGCGCCGTCGGCCTGTTCCAGATGACCGACGGCGCCTTTGCCGACGCCGCACGGTTCTGCATTCGGGATCACGAGGTGGTCAGCGACGGCTGCGGCTCGCCGAGCCTGTACGTTCGCGCCTGGCCGGCGCACGCGGTGGCGCTCACGGTGATCTCGCTCGACCGCCAAGTCGCCGCCGCGCTCGCACGGCAGCCCTCCGGCAAGCCGAGCGCGCAGCAGCGGCAGGATCTCGCGGCCGTCATTCATCTGTGCGGCGCCGGTCCGGCGGCCGGATTCGTGCGCCGCGGCTTCAAGCCGGCGGATGGCGAGCGCTGCGGCGACCATTCGGTCGCCGGCTATCTCGGCCGCGTCAATGCGATGAAGAAGCAGTTTCAGAAGCTCTCGGCAGCGGAGCGAAGTTAGCGCATGGCGCCCGCTCGGCAACATCGGCAGCCCACCCGGTTCCGCGTTAAGCACGTCGGATTTGCGGGTGTGTGCAAGGCGCGCGCGTTAAGACATTGGCAACGAACTGCCGCGCATTTTCTCCCTCCCATTAGTACAGGAGTCACCATGTCAGAGATCGGCATTCCCGGCGCGCGCATCCGGTCCTTCATCGAGCGGATCGAGCACCTCGATGGCGAATTGGCGGAACTGAACGAGCAGAAGAAGGAAGTGTTCGCCGAGGCCAAGGGCGAAGGCTTCGACGTCAAGATCCTGAAGGAGATCATCAAGCTCAGGAAGCAGGACCAGGACGAGCGGGACGAGCACGAGACGCTGCTCGATACCTACCTCCGGGCGATGGAAGCGGCCGAGACCGGGCCGGCCAGCAAAACCCCCGAGCGCAAGGCGGCGTGACACGCTGCCGACCGACGATGGCGGCGCGCTGCCGATCTGTGCCGCGCGCTGCCCTCCCCCGGGATTTTTCTTGCCCGGTTCCGTCCGAGCCTCTAACGCTGCGCTACACTCCTGCCCGCGCCCGAGGATGAGATGACCGACGCAATGACCTGCCCGCAATGCCGCTCCGAGCACGCCTATCAGGACGGAGCGCTATGGGTCTGTCCGGAATGCGGCCATGAATGGAGCGGCGACGCCGCGGTCGCGGCAGCGTCCAGCGACGATGCCAGCATCCGCGACGCCAACGGCAACGTTCTGGCCGACGGTGACAGCGTCATCGTCATCAAGGACCTGAAAGTGAAGGGATCGTCCTCGGTGGTGAAGGGCGGCACCAAGGTGCGCAACATCCGCCTGCAAGAAGCGAGCGACGGCCACAACATCGCCTGCAAGATCGACGGCATCGGCCAGATGAACCTGAAGTCGGAGTTCGTGCGCAAGGCGTAGTTCCGAGTGCTCCCGGAACATTCGCGACGCTATGGCGTTCGGATCAACAACGGGAGGATGGCCATGCTGACGGACGACCAGATCGCGACGCTTTCGGATATCGGCCAGGCGATCGCCTTCTCGCCCGACCGGCACGACGAGCTCGATGGACTGATCCGCGAAGGCTATGTCGCCAAGGACGGCGACATCTACGAGCTGACGGCGAAGGGGCAGAAGATCCTGACCGATCGAGGTGCCGGATTGAACGAGGCCTGACGCCACGGACGACCGAAGGGCCCCGGCATCTGCATCAAGGCGTAGATATCAGCCCGCCAAATGAGACGGGCTTCCGACTGATTCTCGTGTCCTGGGCATCGGATATTGGTCGCGCAAGTCTACGTGTTCGGCCCCGGCGTTCACCAAGGGACCCGGCCGTCCAATAGCCGCGAGCGCCGCAGGACTGCGCAGGCGGTGCCTGTTGTTTGGCACGGCAGACCCGGGTCAGCCTCGACCATCAGGCCGAAGGCACCGCATACAAGCAAATCCCGAATTCATCGGCCAGCCCGCGCGGGTCCGTTGCCGAATGCTGCGTGATCCAAGCAGTGAATCCATCACGCTTCTGTAGCCGTGAAGTGACACCCGTAGCAATCCGTTCCGTAGGAGCACGGCCCAGATTCATAACTTGGCATGAACTCTGCTTTCTCGATCCTGACCGGGTCCCACTCTATGGAGGCAGAATCAACGTGCTCGTCACTCTCGTCGCAATGCTATGCAACGGCCAGCTCTGCATGGAGAAGGTCGTCACCAACAGCGAGATGTCCGGCATCACGATGACATCCTGCGCCGTCAGCGCGCAGATCGGAATCGCAGACTGGATGTCCAAGGGTCCCTATCACGAGTGGCGTCTGCAGAGTTACAAGTGTGTCGCCGGCAAGTACGTGCCGAAGACCAACGCCTGATCCGCTTTGCCCGTCCGGCTGGCGCCCGGGTATCCGGGACCGGCCGGCCGGGCGCAGGACCTCTGCGCTGCTGTCGAATGTTCGACCCCAGCCGCGTCGCATTCGGGACACGCGCAGCAAAGAGAATGCGGCCGTTCGCGTGCCAACGAGCCCCGAATCGGCGAATTCGACGCGTAATGGCGCTGGCCCGCTTCGTGCAATGCCCCTCGCGACAATGGGGGATGACGTCATGCCGTTCTACAGCTTCCATTGCGCAACTTGCGCAGAGGATTTCGAGTTGCTGATCGGGATTTCTGAAAGGCCGGTCTGTCCGACCTGTGGCAGTCGCAAGCTGACCCGCCTGCCCTCGCTGCCGGCGCCGCCAGCGCGCAGCCCCGGCCTGATCAAGGCCGCGCGCAGCCAGGCAGCGCGCGAGGGGCATTTCAGCAACTACAGCCGCGCCGAACGGAAGAAACGCTAACCCGGCAGCGGCGGCCGGCCCTCAGCCTCAGTCCGATGTGATCTGCACCTCGGGCACGTCATCCTCGGGATCGTCGATGTCGAGGCCGTCCTCCTCATCCAGATCGATCCCGGAGAGGCAGATGTCACCGTCATCGATCACGAGCTCGACCGGAGACAGCGTCCGGCCCTGGCAGGGCCCGATGAAGCATTGCCCGGTATCGAGGTCGAACTGCGCGCCATGCTCGCCACAGACGAGGAAATTGCCTTCCTCGTCCATGAACTCGCCAGGATGCTTGTCGAGGCGAGCGCCCTGATGTGGGCAGGTATTCTCGAAGCCGTAGAAATTGTTGCCCTTGCGCGTGACCAGGATCGGCCAGGGCTTGGCGCTGCCATCGGGCTCGCGGCGCTGGAGAACGAAGCCCCGCGCCGCGCCATCGTCCACCTCATAGGTCGCGCAGATCGCAAACAGCGTGCTCATCATCCGCCTCTTTTCGCCTCGCCCGGCGTTTGGCGCATCCGCGACATCGCAGGCGCGCTGAAGAGGCTCGCAGCAAGCAGCATGCCAGCCAGGAGTGCCCGACAGGCAGATCGCGGGCCTCAGGCCGGTGGCATGCCGAGGCGGCCGATGCCGGGAAATTTCAGCGCCCGCCGTCGCAGATCGACGCCGAGAACTCCCCCGAAGATGTTCAGCTCGACGCCCTCGATCCACCCGACGGTGAGGCCGAGATAGCCGCCGAGCGATACGAACAGACCGGTCCCGGAGGCCGTGCGCCCCCACCAGCCGTCAAAGGGGAAGTCCTTGCCGATTGCGGTCGGCGGCAGCACGGCGTTCAGCTCAGGAACCGCGTTCAACGCCGCCTGCACGAAGGTGTTCGAATTGGGCCCCGGCCAGGCGTTGTAGTCGCCATGGGCGCGGAAGCGGTAGTTCTCGATCACGCTGCGGATCCTCGGGATCACCCGCTCGGCTTCTTCGCCGTCGACGGCCAGCACTGTCTCCGGCGATGCACCGAACCAGCGACCATCGGGCGCGAAGCCATCGACACGGATCGGCTCACCCCAGGCGGTGTAGTCGTAGCGGGTGTAGCGCGGGCCGCCCTTCTCCTTGACGACGATCCAGGTGTGGACCGCGAAGATGCCACGCCAACGCACCGTGCGCGCAGCGAACACGCGCACCACCGCGTCGGCATGCTGCGCCGGCGATGGCAGCAGGCCCGCGCTCGAACGGTCCGCGGCCTGCCAGCTGCCGCGGCGATCGCCGCGCAGATAGTTCGCGGTCGACAGCGTGATGGGCATGATGATGAGCAGCAGGAAGGTGAGCACAGGCCTTATCACGATAGGCGAGAACAATGGAGGCACTGAGGAATGACATCCATGTAGTCATCGCGCCCGCCGTCGCCAGCGCCGGCCGGCACGCCACCCTCACAATCCGGACACCACGCCAACGCTGAAGACTCAGTGCCGGCGGAAACCACCGCCCGGACCGGAACGCCCGCCGCCGCCGCGAGGGCCGCTGACGACGACACGCGCAGCACCCATGGCGGGGCCGCCCCCGATATGCGCCAAGCCGATTTGCGGCGAAGTCCCGACCATGCGCATGCCGCCCATCTGCGCGCGGGCGCTCTGCGGCGCACCGCCGCTCCGGCTCATCAGAGGCTGCACCATGGGTGGTGTTCCAGCTCGAGCGGGAGCACCAGCCACGACTGGAGGTGTGGCGGGGCCGGCGGCAGTCGCAGGTGGCACACGACCTTGCATGCCCAGAGGCGGTCCGGATTGTTGGCCTGTGCCGGCGACCGCGCCCGCTCCGGCGCCAGGCTGGATCGTTCCGCCGGGACCACGACCCGGCATTCCCGGGGTCATGCCAGGCTGAGGCGGATTTTGCGCCATGACCGGCGGATGGCGATGCCAGTAGCGGTTCCAGAACGCGTGCCGATGATACCAGGGCCGTCCGAAATAGAAGCTGCTCCAATAGGTGGTCAGCGTGAAGCCGACAGTCGGCACGTACTCGACATATTCGGGCAGGTAGACGTACTGCTCACGGTACAGATAGGCGAGTGTCCGCGCCGCGACCCAGCCGCGTTCGCCTCCGAAGCTGACATCGCACCACGCGCCGCCTTGAATGCAGCCATGGATGGTGATCCGGGCCCCGGCCGGAATGCGCTCGACGATGGGAAAACCCGGGCCAGGTCCTGCGCGCATGGCGGCCGCGGTGCGCACCAGGCCCGGCGCAGCCACCGCCAGCGAGGCGGGCGTGGCAATCAACAGCGCAGCAACGAGACACGTTCTGAGTTTCACCACGGACACCCTCCTGTCTGTTTGCCGGAGCGAGCTCGGGCGCGAGACTCTCGCGCCCGCATGCGCGGCTCCGGCATGCACTCGACAGGGATGGTTGCAGACTATCGCGGCAACCTCACGGCGCTCCGTTGTCGGAGAGAAGCTGCGCGGCTCCACCGAGAGCGCGGCGAAATGCTTCGTCGAACGTCACGCCACGGAATTGCCACCGATATTGCTTGCCCGCGCGATCGAGGCGCCATCGCGTGACCCAGCCCAGTTCGGCGTCGTCCCAGGTGAGATCACCGAAGAGCATGACCTCAGCTCCGGGAAACCATGACGCGACGGCCACGGGCTGGACACCGTTCAGCTTGGTCTTCTCAATAGCGGCCTTCGAGATCTCGGCGGCGCTTGGCAGAGCGATCTCGAGTCCACGCTTGACGGCAGCCGCGCGCAGTGCGTCGCGCTGCAGATCGGACGTCCGGTCGTCGGATGCAACGAGGAACGTGCGGCCGCCTGCCGTCATCGCCACGATCACGGCAATCGACGGGCGCGGCCCCGGCCACGGCTTGACGTTCAAGCTCGCCAGCAACTGATCGATCCGCGCGCGATCGAATGACACAGTCAGGTCATACGGCCGGTCGCGCGTGCCCTGCTCGTCGTGCTTCGGCTTGCCCGACATCTGATCGTGATAGTCGAAGCCGGTGACGAACTCCGCCGCTCGCGCCTCGAGTGGCGCGAGCCTAGCGTCATTCCTGAGCTGAAATGCACCGGATACCTTGATCAGCACGTCTTCTAGACATGCTGCAAAGGCTGCCCGGCGATTGTCCTCGCCCTGACCGGTCACGACCGTCTGCGCCTGGTACAGGTCGGTCGAGGCCGCATTCGCAACGGTGCAGGCCCCGACCGTCATCATCACCCAGAGCCCGAGACGCCAAGCGCCCAGCCCGCGGAGAACACTGTACTGCTGCATCGCGCCCTCGATCCGGCTATGTCGGCTATTTCTGCCGATCGAGCTTGATGATCGTCGGTGTGGCGGCGTCGGACGTCGAGAACGTCACCCGATCGCCGGCGTGGATGTTCTCGATCATGGCGCTGTCCTTGATCTTGAACTCCTGGTCCGCTCCCGCCGTGTTGGCGCCGACGGTCCCGTTGGGAACGCGCTTGATCGCGATCGTGCCGTTGAGACGGTTGATCCCCGTGACCATGCCCGCCGTGCCCTGCTCCGCCGCGAGAGCGGGCAGAGTCCCCGCAAACAGGGCGACCGTCGCCAGAGTAATGCCAACTGCTCTCATCGCTGTTCTCCTGCCTTGCTTTTCGCGCCAAACAAAACACCACGAAATCTTTGGTTCCCGGAACCTTCAGCTTCGTCGCTGACGACCTTGGGCCGTTTGACGCACCGCAATCAATGTCGCTGCGCCGTGCAGCTTTTTTGTTGCCCCCAAGCACTACGCCTACATACAAGATCCTGATCGTCTCCGCCCTGCGGACGACGCGCGCTCGACCGGGCGCAATCGCGAACCTTCTTCGACCGACACGGCTCGGCCCCCCTCATGTAGTGATTTGCGCGGATTTGTCATCAGACCAGCGCGTGATCAAAGTTTTCCTGCACTCGCAGTATCGACGCCCTGTAACGCCGAATTCATCAATGCGTCAGGATGCACCTTGACAGCGCAGACAGCCGGGAGGACGATCACCTCGTCGTGCATTTCCGGTGGCCGCTCATCATGGTGCCGGTGATGTTCGAACGACAACAACCCATCTGATTGCAGGGAGGTTCTATGACTCCACCTCCGTACCAGATCCGCTGAGTGCGACGGGACTCGCTTCGGACCATCGCATAGCGGCAAATCACGAACGGCACGCCGGGTCGCGGCTTAGTGGGCTGCATCAGCGAGGCATGGCCCCTTGCCCGCCCGGCGCTGTGCCGTCCATCTGGATCACTTCAGCGCGAGCTTGGTAGCTATCATTCGGGAGCGGCGGCTCGAGACCCAACACTCGGGCTGATACTGCGCAACGCGAACATTGGAACGTGTGATCAGCCGATCGCGTGCGATCAGGTGACCAATGCCAGCCGAGATATCGGCTCGCGGCATCGCCGCATTCCCAATGTCCCCGAAACGAAATCCATCATCGGCTGATGCGCGGCGGGCGCAGGCGTCACCCGCCGCCGACGCAATCTGCCGCAGCTACTTGCTGTAGTCGTAGAAGCCCTTGCCGGTCTTGCGGCCAAGCTGGCCTGCAGCCACCATTTCCTTCAGCAACGGCGCCGGACGATACTTCGGATCGTTGAAGCCGTTGTAGAACACCTCCATCACCGAAAGCATCGTGTCGAGACCGATCAGATCGGCCAGCGCCAGCGGACCGATGGGGTGATTGCAGCCGAGCTTCATGCCCTCGTCGATGTCGGCGGCGGTCGCGATGCCTTCCGAATATGCGAAGATCGCCTCGTTGATCATCGGGCACAGGATACGGTTCACGGCAAAGCCCGGGCTGTTCTTCGCGGTGATCGCAACCTTGCCGATCCGCTTGGCGAATTCGGCGGCGGCCGCATGGGTCGCATCCGAGGTCTGCAGGCCGCGGATCAGTTCGAGCAGCGCCATCATCGGCACCGGATTGAAGAAGTGCATGCCGATGAAGCGGTCGGGCCGATCGGTGGCGGTGGCGAGCTTGGTGATCGAGATGGAAGAGGTGTTGGTCGCGATCAGCGCCTCGGGCTTCAGGCCGGCACAGAGGTCCTTAAGGATCTTGAGCTTCAGCTCCTCGTTCTCCGTCGCGGCCTCGATGACCAGGTCACAGCTCGCCAGCTTCGCCTTGTCGGCAGTGCCGGTGATGAGCGACAACGCCCTGTCCTTGTCGGCGGCCGTCATCTTCTCCTTCTTGACCAGGCGGTCGAGGCTGGAGCCTACGGTCGCGAGCCCGCGCGCCACCGCCTGCTCCGAGATGTCGACCATGACGACCGGAACGCCCGCGGCGGCGCAAACCTGCGCGATGCCGTTGCCCATGGTGCCTGCTCCGATGATGCCGACCGTCTGAATCATTGCCGCTTCCTCTCAGTCTCGTATCCGCGGGGACCGCCCCGTCCTGCGCCGTTGCTTAACAGGCTATCGCCCGGCCGGGTAGACCCAACCACGACGAGCCAGACCGGGCCGGTTGCCCCACGGCTCGCCGGCGTCTGGAAGCGGACGCGTTGCCCGAGGTTCGTCCGCATGCGCAGGAACGGATGCAGCTTGCTCTGGTTGGTCTCGTGCTCGGCGAGATGAGCCGCGCCGGGCGCGGCAGCGGACCGCTGAACAGGAGCCACTGACCGATACGCAGGCACGGGTGACCGGGCGGTCGCCCCGCCGTCGCGTGTCACGCGGGAGCGCCACGCCAAATCCGTCGCCGTCATCGGAACGCCCGGTCAGGCCGACGGTTCTCCACGCAGCAACTGGCCGTGCCCAATCGAGGAGACCCCCGTGGCGACCGCCGAAACCACCGACCTTCCCCGCAGCCGACGGCGCAGATCGCACGGCATCCGATCCACCCGATGCTGGTGCCATTCCCTATCGTCTGCTTCATCGGAGCGCTCGTCACCGACATCGCCTATTGGCGGACCGCCGAAATCATGTGGGCGGATATCTCAGCCTGGCTGCTGCTGGCCGGACTGATCATGGGCAGGCTGGCCGGCATCGCCGGCCTCATCGACTTCCTCGAATTGGGCGCGGAGAAACGGAGGACGACATGGGACTGGCTCAATACGCCATCGTTGCAGTGAACGATCATTGGAGCGTGCTGCACGACGGCAACGCGCACGGCGACTATGCCACCAAGGAAGCAGCGTTCGAATCGGCGGCATCAGCCGCGACGCTTGCCATCAAGCAGGGTCATGAGGTGCATCTCAGCGTTCCGGGGAACGACCCAGATCGATCAAATAACTAATCAGCACGGCATCCTTGTTGTTGGTTCCAAAATGACCTCCAGGGATAGTGAATTGCACGGTAACGTGTGTTAGCGACGTCACAGGCTCGGCGCCGCACACTTCTGTTCAAAAGGAACAGGAGTTTCGCCATGAAGGTCAACCGGAACCGGCGCAAGCAGACAGCGTCGTTCGGCCAGCGGCTGCAACCGCTGCCCGCGAGGCGGCAGCGCGTCTTCCCGTGGGCCCCGAACGCGACATCATGCTGAATGCTGAAGAAGGCGATGCAGGCCGAGACGGCGGCGCATATCAACGAGCTGTTGAGTGCGCCCGTGCTGCACGCCGCGGGGCGTTAGGACACTCGCCTCGTCATCTGCCGCGACTGCGAAAGGAACCCGAACGCCGTCACGACGCTTTGCTCTCGAGTTCTTGTCTCGGCGAGAGGACGATGATGGCCCGGGTCGTGGTCGGCACATCGGGATGGCATTACGGGTCCTGGCGCGGCGCCTTCTTTCCGCAGGGCCTTCTGATCAGGCACCAGCTGCCCTACTACGCCAGCCAGTTCGAGACCACCGAGCTGAATGGCGTGTTCTACCGGACGCCGACGGAAGCCGCCGTCCGCGGCTGGCGCGATCAGACCGGCCCCGATTTCGTTTTTGCCTGGAAGGCCTCCAAGTTCATCACGCATTGGAAGCGCCTGTCCGCGCGCTCGGTCAACAGCATTGCGCTGATGGAGAGCCGGCTGTCGCTGCTCGGCGACAAGGCCGGCCCCGTGCTGTTCCAGCTGCCGCCGCAATTCGAAGCGAATCCCGAGCGCCTCGAGTCCTTTCTGCCGCTGCTGCCGAGGCACCGGCGCTACAGTTTCGAATTCCGTCACCCGAGCTGGTACACGCCGGCCATCATGCGCCTGCTGAGGGACGCGAATATCTCGCTCTGCCTGTCGGACCATCACGATGCCCCGGCGCCGTGGAAGCGCACGGCCGATTTCGTCTATGTGCGCGGACACGGCCCCGACGGCCGCTACAAGGACAACTATACCGACGCAACGCTCGCGACCTGGGCCAAACGCATTCGCGCCTGGGCGACGCACGGGATCGACGTCTACGTCTATTTCGACAACGACCGGAAGAGCGCGGCGCCCGCCGACGCTTTGCGGCTGCGCCGGTTGCTCGCGGCGTCCCCTCACCGGACACACAGCGCGGCGCGCGCGAGGTCGACAGAACATCGTGGACATCTCTCGGTTTAGGCCGCAACCAACGAGAGGAACCACCCATGCGACGCACACTCAGCACGCTTGGCTGCCTGGTACTCGCCGGCCCTGCCCTCGCCCAATCAGTCTGCGAAAAGACCGGGGTGAATTCGGCGCTCGGCATTGCGCCGAGCACGGAGGACTTCGTCAAGCAGGTCGCCATCAGCCGGCATTGCTGCGCGACGCCGCGGTCTCCTTCTCGATCAGTCCCGCTGCATTGGTGAAATACGCCTCGACCGCCTCAGACATCGCCTGCGCGACTTTCGGAGGATTGCCGAGTTGATCAATGCTCGATTCGATCCCGTTCGCGATCGACCGCGATCCGGCCTTGCGCGCGATCGATGCTGGAGTACTCGACCGCAGCCAGCGGGCGCTTGGCGCCGATCGCCGGGGCCCCGAGAACACAGGCAAGCGCCGTGATTGAGAGCATCGACACCGCAAAGAGCTGACCGACTCGCATGATGCATTTCCAGTTGATTGTTTTGATCAACTTAGGAAGCGGAGCCTGAGGGGGTCTTAAATCCGCTGACCTGGCGTGGCGCCAGATCGTCGCCGCTTCGCGTCGATTCCCGTAAATCAACGGGCTTCGACGGTGGTCCTCATCAGTTTTCATGAGAGTTCCACGACAGAGGCGCGAAGGGTTGGTCGGGATCGCGCGATGTTGCTCGTGCTTCAAGCATCGCTTGGGAGCACGGGCAGCGCAAGAAGCCGCGGCAATCTCTCCGACTCCGGGCCCGCGCTGGTTCCTCATGCAGTCCTCATGCAAGTGTAGAAAGATCCAGCGGTCAACGCGGTACAATGCTAACATAAGTTATTGAAGTCGCACCACATGGAACCCCAATAAACTAACTCGGGGGAACCGCTCTTTGAGTCATCTGGTACGCAAGCTCGAGAATTTCGTCCGCCTCTCTGCGGCCGACCGCCTGATGCTCAACCGCGCTGCGGCTCAGCGGGTAAGGACCTTCGCGCCACGCACCGACATCGCGCGCGAAGGCGAGAAGCCCAAGGACGTGCATCTGATCCTGAATGGCTGGGCCTGCCGCTACAAGCAGCTCGAGGACGGCCGCCGCCAGATCGTCTCGTTCTTCCTTCCTGGCGATATCTGCGATCTCAACATCTTCATTCTGCGCGAGATGGACCATTCGATCGGCACCATCACGCCGGTGTCGATCGCCGATCTGCCGCGCGAGTTCTTCGACGAGATCAGCGCCGGTTATCCGCGCATTGCGACGGCATTCTGGTGGGAGACGCTGGTCAATGCCGCGATCCAGCGCGAATGGACCATGAATCTCGGGCAGCGCACCGCGTCCGAACGCATGGCGCACCTGTTGTGCGAACTGTTCTTCCGGCTGCGCCTGGCGGGTCTCGCCGACGACAGCAGCTGCAGCTTCCCGCTCACCCAGGCCGATCTCGCCGAGGCGACCGGCCTGTCGAAGGTCCACGTCAACCGCACGCTGCAGGAACTGCGCGCCAGCAACCTGATCGTGCTCAAGGGCAAGATGCTGGTACTTCCGGACCTCGAGCGCCTGATGAGCGCAGGCCTGTTCAACGCGAATTACTTGCATTTGGACCGCGAAGGCCGTCAGCTCGACGCGAATGAGTGAGAGGTTCGGAGCGGCGCTTGCGCTATGCTGACCGGCTCGGCACTCTGCCGGGGAAACGGCGATGGTCGAACAGCGCATGGTTGACGGACCCTTCGAGCAGGAGATCGTGCAGCGCCTCGGGCTGATGCCCAACCTGTTCAGGTCGGCGCCGTCAGCGCCTGAGGCGACCCGACAGCTCTGGCAGTTCGCCAAATCCGCCTATCTCGACACCCCGCTGCCGGCCCTGTTCAAGGAGCGGCTCGCCGTCCATCTGTCGCGCCTCAACCATTCGCCTTATTGTCTGACCCGGCATTTCGGTTTTCTGGTCGGATTGGGCAAGCCCGCGGGCGACTCGGCATCCCGCCCCGAGACGATCGATCGGGCGCGTCAACTGCTCGCGCGGCCGCTCGCGGATCCCGTGCGCACCGCGGCGGCGCTGGGCCGGCTTGAGATTCTCCAGCCCCCGCTCGACATCCCGGAGCCGGGCAGCGACGGCGAGGCGGACCTGTTCGAGGCAGCGTCGGTGCTGTTCATGCAAAGTGCTGATTCCGACCGCTCGCGGCGCGCGATCCGACACGCGTTCGGCAACACCAGGTTCGATCTGCTGGCGGCCTTCCTCGCCTATCTGCGCACAGCGCATTTCTGGGCCGATGCTCACCTGCTCACGATCGATTCCGATGTGCTTGCCCTCGCACAGGCCGATCCTGAGCTCGCCGTCTGCCTCGGCTGCAGCGAGCTGCCGGACGCTGGGCCGCCCGCACAGCAGCCGCATTCGAATGGCGGCGATGCCAGCGATCATCGACTGCGCCGCCTCCTCGAGATCGATTCGGTCGGCGTGCTGTTCTTCGATCATGCAGCCGGCACCCTGATCGACGCCAACGAGGCCTTCTTGGCGATGACAGGCTATTCGCGCCAGGAGATCAACAGCGGCGAGCTGACCTGGAAGAGCCTGACCCCCCCGGAATGGATGCGCACTTCGAGCGACCAGATCGAGCTGCTGCGGCAGACCGGCCGGCTCGGTCCCTATGAGAAGCAGTATTTTCGCAAGAACGGCGAACGCGCCTGGATGATGTTCGCCGGCCGTGACCTCGGCGACGGCACCCTCGTCGAGCTCGTGATGAACATCGACGACCGCAAGCGCACCGAGGCCGCGCTGCGCGACAGCGAGGCGCGCTTCCGCCAATTCGGCGAAGCGTCCTCCGACGTGGTGTGGATCCGCGATGCCGAGACCCTGCAATGGGAATATCTCAGCCCCGCATTCGAGACGATCTATGGCGTCCCGCGCACCGCTGTGCTCCGCGGCGACCATCTCGCATCGTGGACCGAGCTCATGCTGCCGGAGGACCGGCCCCGCGCCCTCGAGAGCCTGGAGCGCGCCCGGCGCGGCCAGCGCGACAGCCTGGACGTCCGTATCATCAGGCAGCCGGACGGCGTCACGCGCTGGCTGCGCATCCGTAGTTTTCCCATGGTCGACGAGGTGGGACAGGTGCAGCGCATCGGCGGCATCACCCAGGACATCACGGCGCTGGTCTCGGCCTCCGAGCACCAGAAGCTGCTGCTCGCCGAGTTGCAGCACCGCGTCCGCAACATGCTCGCCGTGATCCGCTCGATCATCCGCCGCACGGGCGACTCGAGCGACAGTGTCGAGGATTTCGCCAGTCACCTCGAAGGCCGCATCACGGCGCTGTCGCGCATCCAGGCGGTCGTCACGCGCGATCCCCTCGCCGGTTTCGATCTGGCCGAGCTGATCGCCGATGAGCTGCGCGCCGGAGCCGCGCGCGAGGACAGGCAATTCTCGCTGTTGGGCCCCCAGGTGCGGCTGAAGCCGAAGGCGGCCGAGAGCATCGGGCTTGCCATGCACGAGCTCGCGACCAATGCGCTGAAATATGGCGCGCTGACGGTGCCGCGGGGCTTCATCAGGATCGAATGGCGGCTCGACAAGCACGACGCGGTCGACTGGCTGGTCATCGACTGGACCGAGACCGGCATGTCCGGACGCACGCTGAGTGCGCAGCGCCAGGGCTTTGGAACCGTGCTGCTGGAACAGATGCTGCCGTACGAGGTCGGTGCCCGCGTCGTGCGGCGCTTCGAGCCGAGCGGCCTCTGCTGCGAGATCCGGCTGCCCACCGACGACATTCTCAAGCGTTGACGGGCCGATCGAAGCTTCATTTCGCGGCACCGGTCGGCAACAATGGCCGGGATCTCGTCGGCGCGGAGAAATGCTGTCGGCATAGCCTTCGCGGTGCATTCGGGGTATGCTCCGCCTGCGGCCAGAGGTGGAGGTCGCATGGGTCGCGCAACCGCCATGTCTTCGCCTTGGTTTGGGCGGATATGACCAAGTGTCGATGAGATTGGGAATCGGCCGAGCGTCGACGCGACGGAACGATGATGGGACGTTCCTGAGCATGCGGCTCTGGCCAAGATGAATCACCGTGAACATGCAGGTGCGTGGGCACGAGGGACAACCGGTATCCAGGTTCTGTGCTGATGCGGCCGAGAGGCCGAGCGTCCTGTGGCGCCGTCGTCATCCGACGTTGGTGTCACGAAGCGTAGGTACGATGCAGCGTGAGTACGCGGAGCATTGGTGCACGAGGGCGTTGGTTAGGACGACACATCGGTACAGAGCCGAGCGCCGCCTGCGAGGCGGACGACAACGGAGGACGGAGCGTCAATGCTTGCAACGACGACCAAAGACGGCGATCAGCAGCCTCATGCCATGATCGATCCCGAGATCGTGCTGGCGGCCCGCGCGGATCGCACCGCCGCCGAAGCGGACAGGCGCAGCTCACAACGGCCGCCGGATGTCCCCTTGCCGAAGATCGACCCTGACTACAGGACGCAGGCGACGAGCGACCTCGCGGTCACCGGAGAGCGCAGCACGTTCGCCACCTGGGCCGTGCGCACCATTCTGGCGGTGCTGTTCGCCGTCGGCAGCGCGGTCGCCGCGGCGGCCTGGCAGAGCTATGGAGACCAAGCCCAGGAGATGATCGCGCATTGGATGCCGCGGATCACGCTGGCATCGAACGCCGACAAGGACGCCGCGGCACAGCCAGCCGCGACCGCGCCCCAGCAGACGGCCGCCGAAGCGCCGGCTGAGGCGCAGGAGCACGCAACGAGCGCGGTTGGCGCGACCGCGTCGCAGGAGCAGTTGCTGCAATCGATGGCCCACGACCTCGCTGCCTTGGGCCAGCAGATCGGCGAGCTGAAGACGAGCCTCGCACAGTTGAAGGCCGGGCAGGAGCAGATGGTCCGCGACATGGCGCGGGTCGCCGAGGCCAAGTCCAGCGACAGGCCCGCCGAGCGGTCGAGTGAGCGGACCGCGGAAGCGCGGTCGTTCGATCCGCGCGCCATCGAGCAGACGATCCGGCCGCGCCCGGCCCCACGCCCTGCGACCGCGGCCGTGACCCCGGCACTGCCTGGTGCAGCAGCTGTGCACCGGCCGCGCACGCCGCCGCCGGCCGCAGCCGGCATGGCTCCTCCGCCGCCTGCTCCGATGCCGCTGCCGTCGGCGCCGGTCGATCCGGACCAGCCCGTGGTGCGTCCGCCAATGCCGGTGCGCTGAGGGATCCGCACAGGCGCCCGCGCTGGTCCGCGCCGATCGACGCGGCGGTGATCGATTTCGTCGATGCACTTGTCGCGACGCGGCTTTCCGAGCTAAGGAACTGCGCCTGACAATGCGCATCGCCGAGGGGTTCATGAGCCTGACCGATCCGACCGTCCTGTCCGCCTCCGACCTCGCAGACCGCATCGCGATCCTGCGCGACAACATCCGCCAGATCACCGAGCAGGCCGCTTCGCAATCGGGTGCGGCCGACGAGGAGCGCAACGCCGACCGCCTCGCGCAGCAGAGCGAGGAGCTCGACGTTCTGCTCAAGGAGCAGGAGCGGCGGCTGAACAAATAGCCGGCCGGCCCCTTCGATCATTTCGCGCGTGCTGCACTGCGCTCGTTGTTGCCCGCGCGTCGCCCACAGGCTAGCCTCGCCGAAAACAAGCGGGAGGTAGCCAGAGGATGCGAAACGGTCTGCTTTACACGTCAACCCTTGCGGCATTGACCACTGCGGCATTGCTGGCGGCCCTGACACCGGGCAGCGCCGAGCCACGCCATATGTATACGACCATGGTGCTGGAGGCGTTCGCTACCAAGGTCGAATGTCCTGGCGTCGATGTCGTCTATCAGGATCTGGTCCAGAAGGCGCAGGACATGAAGATGCCTGACGGCACGACCGAGAAGGTGCGCAAGGCGATCGCCTATATGCACACCGGCGGCAAGATGGGCGAGAAGCAGGACGACGATCTGATGGCGGAGGTGGCCGTCGCCACGCAGGCCATCGACATGGATCAGCGCCGCCTCGGCATGACGAACTGGTGCGAGGAGCAGAAGAAGACGCTGGCTGGCTTCATCCGTCCCAAGGGCTGACCCCGGAGCGGCCTTGGGGCTGCCAACGGAGCGGAAAGACCGCACGGCACGTTTGCCGGCCATGGCCGAACGACGCGGCGTTCGTCGGTCTGCGCACCGCCATAGCGGGCACGGCACAGCCCCGCGGCGGGCAGGAGCCCGGATGACCGCTGCCGCTTGGCCTTGCAGCTGCTACGCAGCAGACATCCAGCCCGGAGCGAGCCATGCGCATCGAAACCGCTTTCCTGTTCGACCTCGACGGCACGCTGGTCGACAGCGTCTATCAGCATGTGCTCGCCTGGAAGACGGCGCTGGATGCGGAGAACATCGAGCTCTCGGTCTGGCGCATCCACCGCAAGATCGGCATGAGCGGCGGCCTGTTCACCAACCAGCTGCTGCGCGAGACGGGTTTTGCCATCGAGCCCGATCGGATCGAGCGGCTGCGGAAAGCGCATGCCGCGGCCTATCAGAAGCTCGGAGGCCAGGTCCGGCCCCTGCCCGGCGCACGCGAGCTGCTCGGCTTCTTGACCGATGCCGGCATCCCCTGGGCGATCGCGACCAGCGGGAGAATGGAAACGGCGGCCGTCAATCTCGCCGCGCTCGGCGTCGATCCCAAGACCAACGCTGTCGTGACACGCGACGAGGTCCGCTACGCCAAGCCTGATCCCGATCTGTTTCTCGCCGCCGCCGCCCGCCTCGACGCGCCGATCGAGCGCGCGGTCGTGATCGGCGACAGCATCTGGGACATGCTCGCCGCAACCCGCTGCCGGGCGCTCGGCGTCGGCCTGTTGAGCGGCGGCTATGGTTCGGAGGAACTGCGCCAGTCCGGCGCCATCCGCGTCTACGAGGATCCGGCCGACCTGCTCGGCCACATCGACGAGGTCGGCGGCCGGCGTTAGCCGGTCAACTCTGCGGGCCCGACAGCGAGATGTCGCGTTCGGCGCGGAACACGTTGGCATAGAGGTTGGCGATCCACTGGCGCCCCGTCGATGTCATGTTGAGATAGCGGATCTCGGTCTGGATGTGCGGGGCGACGCTGTTCCAATAGAACTGCGGATAGCGGTTGACGATATCGGCCGGTGACTCATAGCCGAGCTGCCGGTTGATGCCGACCTCCTCGAACTCGTAATATAGCGCGTTGGCCTTGCGGATGTAGTTGGGGTCGCCGAGCTGTCCGATCAGGTCGGCGGCGCGCACGATCGACTGCTCCTCGTCGAACTGCTGGCCGGCGAGCGGCGGAAAGCGCGTGCCCTCGATGGCGCGGGCGATGCGATCCTTGTCCAGCGGCGCCATGCCTTCGATGCGGTTGATCACGTACAGCTTCGAGCGGTCGACGTGATACGGCATCAGGCTGGCGTCGGAGGCGCCGCGCGGCAGGCAGATCTTGCGGCCGCCGCGATCGATGACGAAGCCGTCGACGTCGTCTTCCCTGAACAAGCCGCGGACATAGCCGATGTCGTGGAGCAGGCAGGCCAAGATGACGTGGACGTAGTCGTCCGCCGTCATGTGGCTGTGCAGCGCGCGGCCGCGCAGGATCTCGTGGCCGGCCAGCGTGACCAGCAAGGTGTGCTCGACGTTGTGATACAGCGCATCGCTGTTGCCGATGCATTCCAGCGCGATGCGCGCAGCCGCCGGAAGCATCTCGGTCAACTGGGTATGAGACGATCCGAAACGGCGTCGCATATAGGAGCTGAGGAAACGCTCCAACGCCGCTGCCGCGAGCTCCGGTAAGGTCATCATCGCCGCTGCCCCGCCTCAGACAGCCCAAACACAACGTCAAAAGACATAACGCCCGAAAACACAATCACGATAGCGCGGCTCGCGGCACGACTGAGACGTCAGGACGACACGGCTCAGGACGGCCAGCTTCGCACGGACACGCGCGAGATCGGCCCCCCGGAGCGTTCGAGCACCTTGACCGACGAGCATAGCCCAGGTTGCGGATATCGGCCACACCCGGACGAGCACACACCGGAAAACTGCGGGCCAAGCGACTGAATCTGACGCGATCGAGGTCGATCGCTAACGTCCCCGCACCGGCACCGGCGGCCGTGGCGGTCGTGTCTCACCGCGATAGGCCGGTCGCCGCGCAGGGGAACGGCGGGCCGGCGCGGCCGCCGGCGCATCGACCGACTGCAGATAGGTGCTCAAGGCCGACGCGGAGTCGTCGCTGCTGGTGTAGTGCTTCTGCAAGAACAAATAGAGCGTCAGGCGAAAGCGCCCCTTGGCGAGCCCACGTGCCGAGCGATGACAGGTGGCGCAGCTGTCCGCAAACAGCCGCGCGCCGGATTTGCCGGCATCGAGATCTTCCGCCTGTGCACTGCTGATGACAATCAGCAGCAGCGCGGCCGATCCAACAAGCCCCAGCCGCGCCCCGGCGCGCCCGCGCGCGTGGACGCGCTCAGGCGACATCAGCCCGCGGGCTTTCCTCCGCCTGCACACCCAGCGCATCGAGATCGACCAGCGCCGGATCGTCCGGCATCGGCTCGCTCTGCTGCTGTCCGCCGCCATGGACGTGCATCAGCGTCTGCACCCGGCGCGCGTTGAGATAGTCGACGTGCTGATGCGCGAGCGCCAGCGGCAGCAGGGCCTTCGGCAGCGCGGTCATGGTGAACGCGGCGACGCGCTTCACCTCCTCACCCTCACGCCAGGTCAGCGGACTCAGCGTGTAGATCATCTGACGGTCGGTCTCGGGCGCAGGCAGTTGCCTCACCTCGGGCGGCGCCAGCAGGGCCACATTGATGTTGCCGGCCCGCGTGCGGCTCGCGGCCGCGCGCAGCTCCCAGCAGATCAGCTCCGCGGCGGACAGCACCTCGCGTCGGATGTCATCGACATCGGACGCGAAGCGGCTGGCCTCGCTCAGCGCCGCACGGCCGCGCGTGACCGCATCGACGAGCGCCGCCGCACCGATCTCGAAGCGAGGAACCGCCTGCTCGATTGCGGTGGCGACGGCCTCGATGTCGTTGGCGGCGCGGTCGCGGTCGCGCTGTGCCACCGCGTCGGCGAAGGCGCGCTCCGCCAGGATGATCTGCTCGTCGCATTCGGCGACCGATGCGCGCAGCGCCTTGGCCTTCTGCTCGACCGCCTGCATCTTCGATTCGGCACGATCGAGCTGCCCGTTGCTGGCGCCTGCCTTGGCGAGCCGCTCCGCGGCGACGCGCTTCTCGTCCAGCGCCGCCTCGGCCACCCGGAGACGATCCGTCAGCCGCCGCCGCGCGGCCTGCTTGTCCTTCAGCGCACGCTCGAAGATCTCGACGGGGCTCAGCTCACGCTTGAAAAAGACCATGGCAATAATCCCTGGACGGCGGGCGCGCCGGCAACGTCGGTCAGCGGCGAATCCACTGCCGAATCATGTTGCCCGATTCTTGCGTGGAAAATGGGTCGGAAACCAGGATGAGATGCAGCACACGTTCCCCTTGACGAAACGTATCCACCGCCGGCTGCGGCCGGGCAGAGTCGAGCGAGGCCGCCGGAACGCGCGGCATATTCTAAAATTGGGATCCGATGTCAGCTCTGATGGGGACCGCGCATCATCCTCATGGCGTCCGAGATGTGGCGCCATTCGCGGGCCTCCTCGGCCTCGCCACTGGCCTCGCATTGCTGCGCCTTCTGCGCAGCTTGTGCGACAGCCGAGGCGCCGTGCATCTCGAGCATCTGCCGGGCGATCGCGTGGATCTGGACTTCAGACATCATGTCGAGCTCCTGTCGCCGGATCGAATGGTCCGCGACAACTTTCTCTACACCGATGCGTTCCGTGAGCTGGATCACCGCACGTCCGGTTCCACCGGCTCAGACTGCGCCCCGTAATTTACCTTACGTGATCAATCCGATTTCGCGCACGCCGCCGCACTGTTACTTCTGACTGAGATTCGCCGGATGGCGATTTGAGGAGACGGACATGACGCAGGTCTTCTTCCACTGCTCCAATCCCGATGAGTTCCTCGTCGATCGGCGTGGAACCGCGGTCATCGATCTCGCCGAGGCCTGTGATCACGCCGAGCGCGTCATGCATTCGCTGATCTCCTCCGAAAGCGACGAGGATTGGCGCGACTGGGTGCTGCACATTTCCGACGATCTCGGCGAGGAAATCATCGCCATGCCGTTCGCGTCGGTGCTCGGCCCGATGCATTGAACGGAGCTGCGCGCCCTGCCGCGGCGCTGAGACATTGTGTCCGCATTAGGGTTACTGGCTCCCTCACAGGTTCCGCTCCTCGCATTCTTATCGCCACATTTGTCCGCCATTTCGGCGCTGATGCGACGGAGGGGACATCTCATGACCAGACTGCTGGCGACCGCGGCCTTGGCGCTGACACTGACGGCATCGGCGGCGATGGCCGACGAGCACCGCGGCGGCGATGCCGCACTGGGCGCCTTGTCGGGCGCCGTCGTATTCGGACCGGTGGGAGCCGTTGCCGGCGCCGTCGTCGGCTATACCGCAGGTCCTTCGATCGCGCGCTCCTGGGGCTTCCGCCGCTCGCGTGCAGCCCGGTCGCAGCAGGTCCGGCGTCCAGTCAGGGACAGCCAGGCTGCGATGACCGAGCCTCAGCAGCAGCCGCAGGCCGCGCCGCGCAGCGCACCACCGCCTGCACGGACCATTGCTGTCGCTCCGCCGGCGCCGCGCGGCCCGGTGGCGCCGCCGGTGCAGACACTCGAGTAGACCGCTGGTAAATCAGTAGCCGCGGGCGCGATCGACGACGTTCAGCAACGTCTCTCCGCGCAGCAGACGCCGCGCATTCTCCGCCACCTGCTGCGCGATCACCTCCCAGGAGGCGATCGCCGCCATGTGCGGCGTCACCAGCACGCCCGGCTCGCGCCACAGCGCATGGTCCGCGGGCAATGGCTCATGCTCGAAGACGTCGAGCACGGCGCCGCGCAGATGGCCGCTGCGGAGCAGCGCGACCAGATCCTCCGTCACCAGATGCTCGCCGCGGCTGCACAGGATCACCGCGGCACCCTTGGGCAGCCGGCCCAGGCGCCCGGCATTGAGCAGGCCCACGGTCGAGGCCGTCAGCGGCAGCAGCGAGACCAGGATCTCCGTCTCACCCAGGAAGTCGTCGAGCGCATCGGCGCCGCTATAGGTCCGCACGCCGGCGAGCGCCTTGGGCGAGCGCGACCACGCGCTCACCGCGAAGCCCAGCTCGACCAGACGGATCGCCGCCGCGGAGCCGAGTTCGCCGAGCCCGAGAATGCCGACCCGACGGTCCTTCGCGGCACGCTGCTCGTACCGACGCCACACGCCGTTGCGCGCATTGCTGACCACGCGATCGAAGTCGCGGTGGAAATACAGCGTCCCCCACAGCACGAACTCGGTCATGGCCGCGGAGATATCGGGATCGACGATCCGGCACAGCGGCACATCCGGCACGGTCGGATCGGACAGGATGTTGTCGACGCCCGCCGCGATCGAATGGATCAGCTTCAGCTTCGGCATCGTCGCGAGCGCGCCGGGCTCCGGCTTCCAGCACACCGCAAGCTCGGCATCGCGTGCCGCCGACTCCGGCCATGACGCGACGGTCACGCCCGGCAGCTCGCGCGCGAGCAGCGCCTGCATCGGATCCATCAGTCCGGGACGGCTGAGAAGCGCGACCGTGATCATGCCGGCCGCAGTCCGCACCATTGCGCGACGAACATCGCAATGGACAGCGTGGTCTTGCGCACGCTGTCGAGATCGACACGCTCGTCGAACGCGTGCGGACCGATGCCATAGGGCCCGTAGCACAGCGCCGGGATGCCATAGTCGACCTGATAGTAGCGGGTGTCGTTGACCGCCGTAGAGAGCCGCACGTCGAGCGGCTTCTCGAATACCCGTGCATGTACCTCGGCCAGCGCGGCCTCGGCGGCGCTGCCGGGCTCGCACACCGCAGGATCGGCCTGGAAGCCGCTCCACACCAGCTCGACCGGATTCTCCGACAGGAAGCTGTCTGCGGCCTGCGCCTTCGCGAGACACTGCTCGATGCCGGCCATGGCCTGCGCCGGCGTCTCGCCCGGCAGCACGCCGAGCCGGCAATCGAGGTCGCACCAGGCCGGCGTCGAGCTCGCCCAGTCGCCGCCCTTGATGATGCCGACGTTGAACTTGATCGGATCCTTGACCGCAGCGAACCAGGCGTTCGACTTGGCACGCGCGTTGATCTCTTTCGTGTGCTCCTGGAAGGCGCGGATCAGATGCATCGCCGAGAGGATCGCATTGGTGCCGGTCTCGGCATAGGCGACGTGCACCGGCGTGCCGCGCACGCGCAGCCGGAACCAGATCGCGCCGACCTGCGCGCGGGTCAGCGTGTGGCCGGTCGGCTCCGGGATCAGGCAGGCGTCGGCCGTATAGCCGCGCATCAGAGTCGAGAGCGCGCCGTTGCCCGTGCTCTCCTCCTCGGTCACGGTCTCCAGATGGATGCGCCCGTCCGGCACGAAGCCGGCGGCCTTGATGGCGTCGAGCGCGAAGATCATCGCGGAGACACCGGCCTTCATGTCCTGCGCGCCGCGACCGATCATCCAGCCGTCACGCACGATCGCCTGATACGGTGGATCGTTCCAGAGATCGGTCGGGCCCTCGGGCACGACGTCGATGTGGCCCTGCAGGATCAGGCTGCGTCCCTTGCCCGCGCCGTCCAGCGTCGCCACCACCTGCTTGGAGCCGTCGAGTGCGATGCTGTCCATCGGCGCCGCCTTGGGATGGCGCATCAGGTCGACGTCTTCAAGGCTGAAGCGGTCGACCTGATAGCCGCGGGTCTCGAACTCGCCGGCCAGCCAGTCCTGCACCGGCGCCTCTTCGCCGCGCAGGCTGCGGAACTGGACGAGTTGCTGCAGGAAGGCGACCTGCTTGGCGAAGTTGGCATCAACAGCGGCGGCGAGCCGCTCCATCACGTCATTCGGCACAGCCGCCGCAGCGTCAGTCACGTCTCAAACCTCCAGCCTTCCCATTCACCTCGGCCGCGCGTCAGGCGGCCAGGCACTTCTCCAGGATCGCGAGCCCTTCGTCCACGATCTCGTCGGACGCGGTCAGCGGCACCAGAATGCGGATGGTGCTCGCGGTGACGCCGCAGGACAACAGGATCAGTCCGTTCTCGTGTGCGACGCGGGTCACGCGCTTGGTCATCTCGGAATCCGGCTCGTCGCTGCCGCGCTGCTTCAGGATATCGAATGCAACCATCGCGCCAGGACCGCGCGGCCCGGAAACCGGAACCAGGTTGTTGGCGCGCGAGAAGCGCTCGATCGCCGCGCGCAATCGGTCGCCGATCGCATTGGCGCGGTCGAGCAGCTTCTCCTGCTCGAACACGTCGAGCACGGCGAGCGCCGCCGCGCAGGCCAGCGGATTGCCGCCGTAGGTGCCGCCGAGGCCGCCCGGCTCCGCGGCGTCCATGATCGCGGCACGTCCGATCACGCCGGACAGCGGCATGCCGCCGGCGAGACTCTTGGCGACGCAGATCAGGTCCGGCTGCACGTCGTAGTGCTCCATCGCGAACATCTTGCCGGTGCGGCCGAAGCCGGTCTGCACCTCGTCTGCGATCAGCACGATGCCATGGGCGTCGCAGATCCGGCGCAGGCCCCGCATCAGCTCCGGCGGCGCCTGGTGGAAACCGCCCTCGCCCTGCACCGGCTCGATGATGATGGCCGCGACCTGCGAGGCGTCGATGTCGGCCTTGAAGATGAAGTTGATGTAGGACAGCGTGTCCTCGACCGACACGCTGCTGCCGGCGATCGGGAACGGCGCGTGCCAGACCCCGGGCAGCGGCGGTCCGAAATGCTTCTTGTACGGCATCACCTTGCCGGTCATGGCGTTGGCGAGCGCGGTGCGGCCGTGGAAGGCGCCGGTGAAGGCGATGATGCCGCTGCGCCCCGTGGCCGCGCGCGCGATCTTGATCGCGTTCTCGGTCGCCTCCGCGCCGGTCGTCAGCAGGATCGACTTGGCCGGCCCCCAAATCGGCGCCAGCGCGTTGAGCCGTTCGCTCAGCCGCACATACGGCTCGTATTGCAGCACCTGGAAGCAGGTGTGGGTGAAGCGGTCGAGCTGCGCGCGGATCGCGGCAACGACATGCGGATGGCAGTGGCCGGTGTTGAGCACCGCGATGCCGCCGGCAAAGTCGACATAGCGCTTGCCCTCGACGTCCCACACCTCGCTGTTGAGGGCGCGGTCGGCAAACAGCGGCGTCGCATAGCTCACGCCCCTGACGACGGCCTCGTGTCGTCGCGCCAGCAGGTCTTCGTTCGCAGCCGAAATTACAGCCATGGCTCAACTCCTCGTGGGAAAAATCGAGCAGAAGGCTACGCCGAGAGCCGTCGCGATCAATCAGCTTGTTCCCGATGACAAGTGCCTGCAATGCACCAGACCCAGCGGGATGAGCGCGCGGCTACGCGGCGAGCACCTTCTTCAGCCACGCCCGCAGCGCCACGATCGCGGGCTCGTCCCAGCGCTCCCGGAGCGCGACGAGCTGATAGGCTCCCATGTGGAGTGCCGAGGGGATCACCTCGACCAGCGCACCGCTGCGCAGATCATCGGCGACCAGCACCTCGTTGGCGAGCGCGACGCCCTGGCCGAAGCGGGCGGCTTCGATGGCGAGATGCGCGTGCCACAGCCGCTGCCCGCGCAACGTGACCGGCTCCCGATACCCCGCCAGCTCGAACCATTGCTCCCATTGCGCGGTGGATTCCTCGTGGATCAGCGAGGCCCTGGCGAGGCCCGGGAGTGTCGCGATCGCCGGAAACCTTGCCAGATAGGCCGGGCTTGCGACCGGGAATACACGTGGGCGCACCAGCTCCTCGGCGACCACGCCGCCGCCCCGGTCGATCGCCTCGGCATAGACGATCTCCGCATCCGCTTCGCCGCGCTGCAGGTCGGGGTGCGCCAGCGTCGGCTGCAGATTGATGTCCCAGTTGCGCGGCGGGCCGCTCAGCTCGGGCAGCCGCGCCAGCAGGCGGCGATTGGCGAGGCCTGGAATGCACCAGATGTTCAGGGTCGGACGCGCTGCGGGCCGCACCGAAATTGTCGCGCGGGCGATGATGTCGAAGGCCTGGCTGACCTCGGCATGAAACTGGCGCCCGGCCTCGGTCAGCGCGAGGCCCCGCCCCTCGGCACGCACCAGCGCCACGCCCAGGCTGCGTTGCAGATTCTGCAGATGACGCGAGACCACGGTGTGGCTGACGGCGAGTTCGTCGCCTGCGGCGCGCACGCTGCCCTTGCGGCCGACGGCCTCGAAGGCACGCAGCGCGATCAGGGAGGGCAATCGAGGTCTCGTCATGCTCGCACAGTTCTCAGCCTGCGCGATCCCCCTCCCCGCCCTCAAGCGGGAACCGCCACGATCCGTCTGTCGCGCGGCTGATGTCGGAGCGCCGGCTGCCTTGGCGGCGTCCGTTGACCGCACGAGGCGCTCCGGGCGGAGCGCCGCATCGCGGTCACGAGGGCGCTTGCGCGCGTCATGCCGCTCTTACCGTCAGCATCGGCGCAACGCCAGCCCAGAGAAAGCCACACTCGCGGGAGCGACCTCCGCGGACGTCTTAACGTGGCAAGCCGCGTCGCAAACGATCCTTAAGCCTGCGGCCATGGCAGTCCGCCGTTTGCCAAAAAGTTTCCACAATTCGACTTTGAATCGGCAGTGCTTCGAGCAGGAGAACCCCCAAGATGCGGATCAGCCAAATGATCTCCGTCGGTTCGCTGGCAGCCCTCGTCGCGACGGCCGCCCCCGCACTGGCGAAAAGCTCCCAGACGCCCAAACCGGATGATCAGGCCACATCGTCCCTGCCGTGCCGCGCCTACCAGCAGGCTCCCGACGGGACATGGATGGAGCGGCCCTGTCAGGGCCAGGGCGCAAGCGCGCCGGCGCGTCAGCGCGCGGTCACCAACGGGGCCGGCAGCGCGGAACAACGTTAGCGGACTTGGTTAGCGGACTTGTGGTTAGCGGACTTGTGGTTAGCGGACTTGGCACGAGAGCCGGAGCGCCTGCGCTGGTGCCGCGCTCAGTAGGGCGGCGCCCTGCGCGCCCGCTGCTCCCTGCCCGCCTCGACCCACCACAACAGATCGTCGGCAAAGCGCGGAAACGCGCGCTCCAGCGCCTGGCCGGAATCGCCGGTCGGCTTGCCGTCGGCAGATAGCGACTGACCGATCGGGCCGACGGCAAGCGTGCTCGACACCACCACCATCCCCATCTCCGACAACGTGCCGTGCCACGCGGTGGCGGCGCGTGCCCCGGAGAGCCGGCCGGCGGAATAGCTCGCGATCGCCGCCGGACGCCAGAACCATTCCTCGAGAAAGTGGTCGGTGAGGTTCTTCAGTCCCGGCTGCATGCCCCAATTATATTCGCCGGTGACGAACACGAAGCCGTCGGCGGCACGGATCTTGGCCGCAAGCTCGGCCATGGCCGCTGGCGCCTGGCCGGGCGGATATTCCTTGTACATGCGGTCGAGCATCGGGAGGCCGACCGCCCTGGCGTCGATCAGCTCGACGTCCTGGTCCTTGGCGCGCAACCCGTCCACGACGAATTGCGCGAGCCGGATGCCCATCCGGTCGGAGCGATAGGAGCCGTAGAGGACGAGGATGCGGAAGCTCATGGCGCGTCAACTCCTGGCCGGACGATCCGCGCCAGACTACCACGCCGCATTGCCATCGAGGTCATTATGGTCACGCCGCGGAACGCTGGACCGGCGGCGCGTGGTTGGCGGAAACGAGGCTTGGCACGCTCAGCGCGTCACCGTGGCCGAAGCGGAGCGCTCGGATGGCCGGCCGAACACGCTGCGGCAACCGTCGCTGAGGCTGGCGCGCTGCTTCATCATGCAGGCAATGATGCGGTCGCGATCGGGAATCTCCGACGAGCACAGCCGGAACACGTCGCCGGTGCACAGCCGCCGCTGGTCGTCCTCCGTGAAGGCATGGCCCGCGCGCGGGCTGGCGACCATCGCCAGCGCAAGCCCTGCCATTGCCACATTCCAATTCCGCATCCTGAACAGATGAGTTCGCATCGCCGTCCCCAATTCGCCCGCTGTTTGTCCGGTTCACCCGCTGCTTTCGCTGATGTCGCGAAGCAGTTGCCGCCGCAGAATCAAATGATGACACGTCGCGGCGCGCCTTCAACAAGCGCTCTCGTTCCTGCACCACAATTTTGCGGCCTGTTGCATCTTCGACTCCTTTTGCGCTGCCGGACCCCGTGAGACGCCGCCAAATTGTCATTAGGCGAACGCAATCCGGCCCAGCCGCGCTCACACTCTCACGGCGTAGTGGCGGCGTGCTGATGGTGCTTCGGACCATCACGTGTCCCGAGTTTAGGTGTGGGAGTCAGGTTCATGGCGTACACGATGGTGGCTGAGCGGGAGCAGCAGACAATCCGCAAGCAGCGCGAAAGCGCCCTCATCGTTCTCGCCAACGCACAGGTGATGGAGGCGGAAGGCTGGCAGGTCGTCATCACCGACGAGGACGGCAACAGCCTGCCGCTCGCCGAGTTCGAAGCTGGCATCTCGCAGAAATTCTCGTCCTGGTACAAGGCCAAGCAGCGGCCGGTGGTGCCCACCACCATCCCAGCCCCCAACCTGTTCTCGACGCCGGCCAATGACGACGCCGAGCCGGAGGCCATCGTGGCCGCCGAACTCGCCGCCGAGCAGGTCGAGACGGCCGAGGTCCAGGAAGCTGCGGTCCAGGAGATCGCCGAGGACGATTTCGAAACGGCCGAGACCGCCAACGCTCCGACGGCCGAGAAGGCCGAGCGCGAGGAGATCGCACTCGACGCCGCCGAGATGGCCGACTGATATCGCCGCCGCGCCGCAGCATCAGCGAGAGTCACTCGCCGCCTTCGTAGAACAGCTCCAACGGCAGCCCGACCTGGGCCTCGCCGATCCATTGACGCGCAATGATGTTGGACGGCCCCGCGCGTGCACCGCGGTATACGCATGCGATCGGCCAGCGGTGTCGACCGTAGCCACAGCGACCGCCGCATCAAAGATCAAGCCAGCCGCAGACCTTGCGCCACGATCTTGCGTCCTTGGATGGCGCGGCTTCCTTGCGCGATTGGCCTGCGCCGGGCGACTAACAAATACGCTCGCATCGCGGCTCTCGGTCGAACAACGATCATCGCAACGAAGAAACCGGTTGCCCGCCGGGCAAATCAAGCGGCATTTCCATCTGACGGCGTCGCTCCAGAGGCTGAATCGACGAGAAGCGCGATGCGCGCAGAAGCGATTTTCAGCAGGCCCATCAAGCTGATTTGGCCTGTCCAGTCCCATCGTCAGAAATATTCCGCTTTTCCTAAATCGGATTCAGTGCTTTTGTCGTGCCATCTCTCGCTCGCAAGAGGGGCGTATCGCGGTCGTCACGGACGTGGAGCGGGAGGAGCGGTGGACGCGATGGCAGCGCAGCGCATCTTTGCGCCGACGAACGCTGATGTCGCGTACGGTCAAGTCGCGTGGTCCTGGCATCCCGACGCTGATGCCCCCACGGTGGCGCGCCCAAAGCGCGTTGTCGTGCACGGTGACCAGAAAGCCCGGCGCACCGGGGAGCGCGCGAAGCAGCCGTTAAGATCATCGCGCGGGGAATGCCGGTTGCCCGGCGGAACCTGTGGTGACTGCCGCCTGCTTTTTTTCTGCAGGCGGGCCATGGGTTGCGGCCAGCATCCCGGCATTCCCCGCGCCCTCTGCCGTGCGGAGGGCAAGACGAATGGAATCACTCGGACGCAGGATGCGTCGCGAGATCGCGAGATCGCGAGATCATGGGTGGATGATGGCGGATGGCGGGAGGCGCTTGTTCGCGAGGCGCCTCAACACACACGTCATCACTCCGGGGCGCAGCGCGAGTCCGGATCCATATGCCGCAGCAGAACTTATGAAACGAGATGGAGTGACCAGCATGCCTCACATGCCCGCTCTGGATTATGGATGCCGGGCTCGCGCTACGCGCGCCCCGGCATGACGATGGAGCGAGGTCATGGCCCATCCCACGGCTGTCATGCCCCGCGCAGGCGGGGCATCCAGTACGCCGCGGCCTTTCGGTCGATCACTGCCGTCCCGGAATACTGGATCGCCCGGTCGAGCCGGGCGATGACGCCGAGCAGGAATTCTCAGCCCGGAAGGCCGCGCGAGGTCGTTGTCTCAAACGCGTCTCGTCTGCATCACAACAGCTTCGCGCTCACGAACAGCGTGCGCACGGCGTTGGTGGCCTGCACCGTCATGATCGCGTTGTCGGCCGCGGCCTGCAGCGCGGCCATGGCCTGGTCGTGCAGCGACTTGAACTCCATCCACTCGACGGCATTGAGGCTGGTGAGGAACTGATGGGCCTGCCCGACCGTCGAAATCACGACTGGCTTGCCGTTCACCTTGATGTTGAAGGTGGTACGCAGACGCGTTTCCGAGTTTGCGGGATCAATCATGGGGACCTTCCGGAAGATGCGACGGGCGTCACCGCCGAGGTCGCGCCGAGGCCCAGCAACAAAACGTCACTCGGTCTTTTGCGCGGTCCGCGTCGGGGTGCCAGCCTCGAGCCCGACGACGACAACGAGTCGGTTGAACTCGCCGTCATCATACGCCTTCAGGAAGCGATCGTAATTCTTGATCGAGACGCAGCCGTTCGAATCACCCTCCGGACCCAGCATATAGGGGTGGGTCAGCAATCCGCTCCGGCCCAGGGTCGATCCTTCCACCACGTTCATGCGCAGGGCGCGCACGCCGTGAAACGGTTTTTCGCGCGGCTTCAGGTCATAGGTGGCGGGTGGGGTCGCGCCAACCATGCGCTGATTGACGTGCTCTGGGTCGTCGCGCAGGCTGCCCATGCCGGAATGGGCCTCGAGCCCGATGCCGGACGGCAGATACACCATCCTGGCCTTGATGTCGTACACGGCGGTCTTGTCATAGCCGAGCGCGCCGAGATCGATCCCGGAGCGCACGATGCCGCTATCCGGACCGAGCGAGGCGAACTTGGTCGGGCTCGGCAACAGGTCGGACAGCTTCTGCAGGATGGAGCGATCGTCGACACGTCCGACCGCTTCAGGCGCACTGGCCGAAACCAGGCTGGTCGGCAGGTTGGCGACGGACGGGCGCGGTCGTGGCAGCGGCACGCCCGGTGCAGGCATCGTGACGGTATTGCCCTCCGTCAGCATCGGCCGCCAATCGCTGTTGCTGGGGTCGCGTCCGCCCGAATCGCGCGCTTCCATGCCCTTGACCAGCGCGGCCCGGGCATCGAGCAGTTGGCGGTCGATCGCGCCGCGAAGGGCGAAACGGTCGAGCGCGCGAATCGCGTCTTTTTCCGAATAGGCCGTGGCCGAGGCAGAGGCCGGCGCGAAACGTGTCTCGAAGGTGATGGACGGCGCGCCGGCGGCCGGCAGCGCCGCGGTCGCAAGCGACGTCTCCTCGCTGTTGGCGCCGACCCATGCAGCCGCGCCCGCCGCGATCGCAAGTGCTGCAAGCACGAATGCGATCGCTTCGGAGCGCCCGAAGCGGCCTTGCGACAACAGAACGTCTACGCTTGCTTCACTGGAAGCCATCACGTCCCCGATATACCCCCTTTTTCGGACCACCCGGGAAAGGTGCCCGACCCCAAGGGGTACGATTCGACCCGTCATGACATAGGATGGCAAGAGTGCGGCATAATCTAGACAAACGCCAGCCCGGAGTGCCACGGCGCCTCCGGGGGATTGGGCCCGCCCTGGCGCCGCCATGTCTTCCCAGAACAAGAAATTACCTCGATCATTCAAATATTTGGAGCAGCCAATGAAGGCGGATTGTGATGCTCTCGGCCGATTTGTCGACGCACAGAATTCGATTTATTCGCGTGTGACCGCCGAACTTGCGGCCGGCGCCAAGCAAAGCCACTGGATGTGGTTCGTGTTTCCGCAGGTCGAAGGGCTCGGCCACTCCGCCATGGCCCAGCGCTACGCGATCCGCTCCCGTGCCGAGGCCGAGGCCTATCTGACGCATCCCCTGCTCGGCCCGCGACTGCTCGAATGCACCCGTCTGGTGCTCGCGGTGCAGGGCAAGTCGCTGCGCGACATTCTGGGTGTCCCGGACGATGCCAAATTCCGCTCCTGCATGACGCTGTTCGATTCGATCAGCCCGAACGGGATCTTCGCTCGGGCGCTCGATCGCTATTGCGACGGTGCGCGGGACCCGGCGACGCTCGCGTTTCTGCAGCACCGCACCGCATGAGCACACGGTTACCGCAGACGCGCATCTCGGCCTCATCCGGCCGACACGGCAATGAACCAGCTCTGCCGTGCGGCCGGATTTCGGGTGACAAGCCCGAACAGGAAACTTGATCGCGCCAAGATTTGCGGCTCCCATCCGCCGCGTTGTTTGTCCCAAGGAGACACACTCATGAAGAAGTTTTTCCTGATTGCCGCGCTCGCGACCTTCGCCGCCGGATCTGCCTTCGCCCAAGACAGCTGTGAGACCAAGGCCGTGGGCAAGGACGGCAAAGTGCTGGCCGGCGCCGCCAAGACCTCGTTCATGAAGAAGTGCATGGCCGAGACCTGCGAAACCAAGGCGGTCGGCTCCGACGGCAAGAAGCTCTCCGGCGCGGCCAAGACCAGCTTCATGAAGAAGTGCGAGGCCGGCGGCTGACGCGCTGGCGGCTGACGACACTGGCGCCCCGCCATGATGCTTGGCGGGGCAAGCCATGCCGGCGGGGTCCAAGCCGTTCGACATCGAGGTGCTCGCCTCCCCGCGTCGTAGGACCGGCACACTGTTGAACCGAGGGGAACCCGCAGGACACCACTGCATGTCGCCCGCCCTGGCGGGCCCATGCGAGATCATCATGCTCACCGCATCCGCCCTGCTCTGGACCCGTGTCGCCGCCGGCATCTTCGGCTTTCTCGCCCTCAATTCCGGCTACGGACTCTGGCTTCAGCGCAAGAAGACCAGCGGCGGCCGCGACTGGCCGGTCGTCGAGGGGGAGATCGTGGCCTCGGCGGTGTCTGTCGCGGCGACGCATCGGTCCGCAGATGACACCGATGCCAAGCCTGACATCCGCTACCGTTACGAGGTGTTGGGCAAGAGCTACGAAGGTCGCCGCATCCGTTTCGGCAGCCCGAGCCGCGTCACGCGCCTGCAAGCCGACGAGATCGCCGGCAAATATCCGCAAGGCGCGAAGGTTCGCGTTTTTTACGATCCGAAACGCCCCTCGCAATCGGTGCTCGAGCCCACCAATGCCAGCGGCACGGCGGCGCTTGTGGCGCTGTTCGTCGTGCTGTCGGCCGTGACCGCCGTGTTGGTGGCGCATTCGCTCGCCGGCAAGGTGCTCACGACCGAGGCTGGCGTGCCGTTGTTCGCCTTCCTGATGCCGTTCGCCCTGTTCGGCTTCGGAGCCGTCGCACTCGCCTCCTATTGGAAGCTGCGGCAGGAGCGCCTGGCGAGCCGCTCCTGGCCGACTGCGCCGGGGCGCATCACGCGCTCCGGCGTGACGATGGAGATCACACGACGTGAGGACGATCGCGGACGAGAAACGGAAGAGGAGCGTTTCCGGGTCACGATCGAATACAGCTACACGGTGAATGGTCGCTCTTTCCACAGCACGCATTGGAACTGGGGCTGGACCGCGCTGCATTCCGACAGGTCGAGCGCTGAAGCCGTCGCCGCCAAATACCCGGTCAACACCGACGTCACCGTCTACTACGATCCGTTACAACCCGAGACGGCCGTGCTCGATCCCACAAACAAGAGCGGCGTCACGGCGCCGCTCTGGGTCGGCATCTTCGTGATCGCGATCGGCGCGCTGTTCCTGTTCGTCTTCACCCACGTCCAGATGAGCTAGCTTGGGATGATGCGAACAAAGCGCAAGCAGAGCACGAACGACGAGTATGGCCGCGTCGTCAGCTGCGCAGGCCCGGCGCTTCGTGGCCGCTGCGGGCGACATACTCGGTATAGCCGCCGCCATACTGATGGAGGCCGTCAGGGGTCAGCTCGAGCACGCGGTTGGAGAGCGCGGCGAGGAAATGACGGTCGTGCGAGACGAACAGCATGGTGCCCTCGAAGCTCGACAGGGCCGCGATCAGCATCTCCTTGGTCGCCATGTCCAGATGGTTGGTCGGCTCGTCCAGCACCAGGAAGTTCGGCGGATCGTAGAGCATCTTCGCCATCACCAGCCGCGCCTTCTCGCCCCCCGACAGCACCCGACATCTCTTTTCGACGTCGTCGCCGGAGAAGCCGAAGCAGCCGGCCAGCGCCCGCAGCGAGCCTTGACCAGCTTGCGGAAACGAATGCTCGAGCGACTCGAACACGGTCTCGTCGCCGTCCAGCAGGTCCATCGCATGCTGGGCGAAGTAGCCCATCTTGACGCTGCCCCCGATCGCCACCGAGCCGTCATCGGGCTCGGCGGTGCCGGCAACCAGCTTCAGCAAAGTCGACTTGCCGGCGCCGTTGACGCCCATCACGCACCAGCGCTCGCGGCGCCGGATCATGAAGTCCAGCCCGTCGTAGATGCGGCGGCTGCCATAGCTCTTGGACACGTTCTTCAGCGCCACCACGTCCTCGCCCGAGCGCGGCGCGGGCAGAAAGTCGAACGCCACGGTCTGGCGCCGCTTCGGCGGCTCGACCCGCTCGATCTTGTCGAGCTTCTTGACCCTGCTCTGCACCTGCGCCGCGTGCGAGGCCCGCGCCTTGAAACGCTCGATGAACTTGATCTCCTTGGCGAGCATCGCCTGCTGGCGCTCATATTGCGCCTGCTGCTGCTTCTCGTTCAACGCCCGCTGCTGCTCGTAGAAATCGTAGTCGCCGGAATAGGTCGTGAGCTGGCCGGCGTCGATCTCGATCACCTTGTTGATGATCCGGTTGATGAACTCGCGGTCGTGCGAGGTCATCAGCAGCGCGCCCTCGTAGCCCTTGAGGAAATGCTCCAGCCAGATCAGGCTCTCGAGATCGAGATGGTTGGACGGCTCGTCGAGCAGCATTACGTCGGGCCGCATCAGGAGAATGCGCGCCAGCGCGACGCGCATCTTCCAGCCGCCGGACAACAGGCCGACGTCCTTGTCCATCATCTCCTCGGAGAAGCCGAGGCCAGCCAGCGCCTCGCGGGCGCGGCTGTCGAGCGCGTAGCCGTCGAGCTCCTCGAACCGCGCCAGCACCTCGCCATACCGCGCGATGATGTCGTCCATCTCGTCGGCACGGTCCGGATCGGCCATGCCGGCCTCGAGCTCCTTGAGCTCGGCCGCCACCGACGACACCGGCCCGGCGCCGTCCATGACCTCCGCCACGGCGCTGCGACCGGACATCTCGCCGACATCCTGGTTGAAATAGCCGATCGAGACGCCGCGATCGATCGAGACCTGCCCCTCGTCGGGCTGCTCGCGCCCCGAAATCATCCGGAACAGCGTCGTCTTGCCGGCCCCATTCGGGCCGACCAGTCCGATCTTCTCCCCCTTCTGAAGGGCGGCGGAGGCTTCGATGAAGAGAATCTGGTGGCCGACTTGCTTGGAGACGTTATCGAGGCGGATCATGAGGGCTCAGGCGGTGGACAGGTTGCCGCCGCTCTTAGTCGATGCGCGCCGCCGGTGGAAGGCGCAATTTTGCAGCGCAACTCACGCCTTGAGCGGAGCCGGTCAGCGGCCTGGAGGCCGAAAATCCTGGTTGCCGAACGGCTTGTCGGTCGGAATGCGGATCGCGACGTAGCCCCGATCCATCGACGCGTGGCATGCGTTGCATCCCGACGTCAATTCGGTCACGGCGGAAGCGAAGCGCTTGCCATCCTTGGCGGCTATGGCGTCCGAGATCGACTGGATCGGCTGGCCGAGCGTGGTGACGTTGTCCACCGGCAGGCCTGAATAGAAGACCGCAGCGTCAGTCAGGCTCTGCCTCAACTGGGCAAGCTCATAGGACGCGAGATCCCAATTCTTGGACTGTCCCGCGAACCAGAGCTTCGCGTGTCTGACCTGAATCAGATTCATGATGTCGCCGAGCCGCGGCAGATATTGTTCTGCATTGGACTGCGACTGCGCTGCAGCCAGGGAGATGGCCGAACAGGCGACCAGAACGCCTGAAACCCACTTGCGATAGCTCATTCCATGCCCCGCTTCCAAACAAACCGCTACGGAAGACATACCGCTGCGATCGAAACCGGACTTGCGATTGATCAAGGCCAAGGCCGCCTCCGATCGTTCGAGCCCGCCAGACGAATGATCCGCCGAAGCGGCTGCCTCGGCGGATCATCATATCAGCCCCCGGCCCCGGGGTGTTGTGTTCGGCGTCTTAGGCTGCGGCTTTCGCGCCGGTCGGAACCATCGCGATCGTCTTCAGGACCTGAGACGCGATCTGGTAGGGGTCGCCCTGGGAGTTCGGACGGCGGTCTTCCAGATAGCCCTTGTAGGCGTTGTTCACGAAGGAATGCGGCACGCGAATCGAGGCGCCGCGGTCGGCCACACCCCAGCTGAAGGTGTCGATCGAGGCGGTCTCGTGCTTGCCGGTCAGGCGCATGTGGTTGTCCGGACCGTACACCGCGATGTGGTCGGCACGAGCTTCCTTGAAGGCGTCCATCAGCTTCTCGAAATACTCCTTGCCGCCGACTTCGCGCATGTACTTGGTCGAGAAGTTGCAGTGCATGCCCGAACCGTTCCAGTCGGTGTCGCCGAGCGGTTTGCAGTGGAACTCGATGTCGATGCCGTACTTTTCGGTCAGGCGCAGCATCAGATAGCGGGCCATCCACATCTGGTCAGCAGCCGTGCGCGAGCCCTTGCCGAACACCTGGAATTCCCACTGGCCCTTCGCCACCTCGGCGTTGATGCCTTCGTGGTTGATGCCGGCCGCGAGGCAGAGGTCGAGATGCTCTTCGACGATCTTGCGGGCGACGTCGCCGACGTTCTTGAAGCCGACGCCGGTGTAGTACGGGCCCTGCGGGGCCGGATAGCCGTATTCCGGGAAGCCGAGCGGACGGCCGTCCTTATAGAAGAAGTACTCCTGCTCAAAGCCGAACCACGCGTCTGGATCGTCCAGGATGGTGGCGCGGGCGTTCGACGGATGCGGGGTCTTGCCGTCCGGCATCATCACTTCGCACATCACCAGCACACCGTTGGTGCGGGCGGCGTCGGGATACACGGCAACCGGCTTCAACACGCAGTCGGAGCTATGGCCTTCGGCCTGCATCGTCGACGAGCCGTCGAAGCCCCAAAGAGGCAGCTGTTCCAGGGTCGGAAAAGAGGAAAATTCCTTGATCTGTGTCTTGCCGCGCAAATTCGGCACCGGCTTGTAGCCGTCGAGCCAGATGTACTCGAGCTTGTATTTCGTCATTGAGCCTCTCTGTCTTATCGAAAGGTGGGAGCCCAGCAATCGAAGGCTCCCCGCTTACCCGGCCACGATCGGCCAGCGCACTCTTAAGCATGGAACGTGCCAAATCCCGCGACGTCCCGTCGCGTGGACGGAGACCAATCGGGGCGGAGCCGGCGGCGGATTTTGCACGTCAGGGGTGCGGCAAAGCAGCGCGACCGGGATTGCACGGAGCGCATGGCGGAGAAAAGAGCCTGTCGAAAACCCGCTTGATTCCTTAGCATTTGCGGCGATGCGCAAGAGAGGCCGAACAAGCCGTCAGCACCTCCCGGACATTTTCGAAAAGACTTGAGCTCCGCTTCGCAACCTTTGGTCCAGCCCAAGTGTTGGTCAGCGGCACGTTGCTGCGGAGGGAGCACAAGAAAAAATGCCTGTAAAACGCGCAACATGTGATTTCGTTTTGATCATGTTGCATTCCCTCCGGGCAGCACTGATATCGAGACTGGTCACCACAAGACAACGAGTCGGGCGCAACCTGATGTGTGGCCCGCTGGAAGGAGACTGAGGAATGGACACAAATGTGGACGAGGGATCCGCCAGGATCTACCAATTTCCGCGCGGAGGGCGAGCGGGTCTTGCGCCCCGCCAATCCGGATCATCGCCCGCGCCGCTGATCGCGCCGTCGATCCAGCCGACGATCTATAGCGGCAGCTGGTATCATGACGAGGCGATCCAGGAAGCCAAGCCGGCGTGGGATCGCTGATGTCAGTCCGTACCGTGACGCCATCACGCCTTTGCTGAAGGGTCGGACCGACAAGGTTCCGGCCCTTTTTCTTGCGCTGCCGTCTGCATGTCTCTCGCCGCTCCTGACGGTCGCCGGCGGACTCGACCTGCCGGGTTAAACAAGCCGCCGTCGTGACCCGTTTCATGGTCTTCCCTGTCCTGTCGAAGGGCTGTGCCTGCGGCGTCGCGTCCGTCGATGAAACAGCGTTTCACATCGAAGCCCGCGTCCCCTAGAACAAGACGATGTCCGCCTATCCACTTCGCCATCTCGGCCTTCACGGCGCCAGCAACTTCAGAGATCTCGGCGGATATCCCAGCAGGGATGGCCGGCACGTGCGATGGCGGCGGCTGTTTCGGTCGAACCATCTCGGACAGCTGACCGAGCCCGACGTCGCGGTCCTGCGGGAGCTCGGCATTCGCGCAGCGTTCGATTTACGCGGTCGCAACGAGCGCGCGGCCGGCCTCTGCACGATCGCCGAGATCACCGTGCACTCCGTGCCGATCGAGCCGAGCGTCGTGCCGGCGCTGCGGGCCCTGGCGACACGAGGACAGCTCACGACCGACCATGCCTTGGAGCTGATGCGCGAGTCCTACCGCAACTACATCCGCAACTACACGCCGCGCTTCCGCGCGCTGTTCCAGCATGTTCTCAATGAGGACGTCCCGTTGGTGATCCATTGCACGGCCGGCAAGGACCGCACCGGTGTGGCCTGCGCGCTGGTCCTACACGCGCTCGACGTTGCGGATGACGTCATCCTGGAAGACTACCTGCTCACGAACCAGCTCTATCGTCGCGAGACCGCGGCTCACCCAGATCTTCCCGCTGATGTCGTCCAGACGATCGGGATGGTCCAGGCGTCGTTCCTCGCAGCTGCGTTCGACGCCATGCGTGATGACTTCGGCGACGTCGACACCTACCTGCGCGACGGTCTCGGCATCGACGACGCAGCGCGGAAGACGTTACAGGAGCGCTATCTCACGCCGTAAGTCGGTGTGGCGCGAATACGCTTGAGCCCGATCAGGCCGCTTCGATATCGGCTGTCTCGGCGGCTTCCATTGCGTCGAGATCGGCAATCACCTCCTCGAATGCGGAAATCGCCTGCTGAACCGCCGCGATCTGCATCAATTCCCAACCGGTCACCGGACCTGCCCGGTTCTGCAGGGCGACCACCAGATCCCGCCGCTGCTCCTTCAGTTGCACCAGCGGCAAACCATGGTCCGGCAGATGTCTCATCATGTCAAAGCTCCAACGCCCCTCAAGCGGCATAGCGACAGGCTAGCGGGCTGCGCTGGCAATCCACTTACGAAAGTCCGGCAAATTTTATCGATCAGGCCAGCGCAACCGGCACCGTCAGGATGGCGCTGGCCAAAACGTCGCTGATCTTCGCGGTGGCGGCTTCGCTCACATGCAAGCGGTCACCGTGCCCGTCGTCGAGCGCCGACAACGGAATCTGGCCGGCCTCATACCAGCTCTTCATCAAATTCCAGCGCCCGAAGAGGTTGACGTTGGCCGCAGACGTGACCTTCTCGATCCGTCGCTGAATGTCCTCGGCACGCGCCAGCCTGTTCGGCACCGTCACGATCGCAGCCGTGTACTGCAGGTCGATCACGATGACGTCGATGGACAGCGCCGTCAGCCATCGAACGCCGACGCGCAGCGCCGCCTCGACGTCATCGGGACTGTAGACCTCGGGTCTGTAGGCGGCGTTGGTGCCGACCTGCCAGATGACGAGCGAGGGCTGCTCCGCAATCACGTCGCATTCGAAGCGCGAGAGCTGGTCCGGGGATTCCTGTCCGCCCACACCCCGATTGAGGACGTCGATCATGCAGCCGAAATTGGCCTTGCGCAGCGACTGCTCGATCCGGGCCGGAAAAGCGATGATTCCGTTGGTGCCCGCGGTGGAAGATGAGCCCAGCGCCACGATCCGGGTCTTGCGCTGCGCATCCAGACTCTGTCTGAAACGTTTGATTGGACAAGAAAAACTGGTGGGGACGTCAGGAAATTCGAGAGAGCCTGTCGCGGTCATGGTCACCTCTGACGAACCACGCCTTCTGATTGCAATTCCATGCCCCGGCCGCCCGGCCATTGCAACTCATCGGCAGGATCATAGTATAGCAAGCGGCGCTGTGGGGCGCGTCAACGGAGACCAGGGACGGAATGAACGGAGCAGTGATTGTCATAACGGGTGCGCAAGGGGCGCTCGGGCGCAGCGTGGCCGATCTCGCGCTCGCACGGGGCGCACATGTGGCCGGGATCGACCATGCCCAGGCCGAAATCCCGGCGAGTGACGACCGCATCGAGCTCGGAGGCGTCGATCTCTCCGACCCCGAGCAGGCAAAGGTCGCGATCGACTCCGTCGCCGCCCACTTCGGCACTCTGGATGCGCTGATCAACATCGCCGGCGCGTTCGCGTTCGAGACGACCGCCGATGGCGACGATTCCGTCTGGGAGACGATGCATGCGCGAAACCTGATGACCGCGCTGCACGCATCGCGCGCGGCTATACCGCATCTCGTCCGCTCCAACACGGGCCGCATCGTCAACATCGGCGCCATGGGCGCGCTCCAGGCCAGTGCCGGCATGGGCCCCTATGCGGCCTCCAAGTCGGGAGTGCATCGCCTGACGGAAGCGCTCGCGGCCGAATGGAAGGGCAAGATCACCGTCAACGCCGTCCTGCCGTCGACGATCGATACGCCGGCCAACCGCGCCAGCATGCCCAAGGCCGATTTCGACAAATGGGTGACGCCGCAGGAACTCGCAGAGGTCATTCTGTTTCTAGCCAGCGACGCCGCGAGCGGTGTGACCGGCGCACTGATACCGGTTATCGGCCGGGTGTAGCGAAGCCAGCCGGTTACCCCGACTTGGCGCTGACATCACGGGACTCGGCGGGCTAGACTCGCGCGCGCGCTGAGTCGCACACATCGGACGGCCCCTTGGAAACCGCGCTCTACCTTCCCGTCAAACGCTTCCTCGAAAACCTCGGCTTCTCGGTCAAAGGGGAAGTCGGCGGCTGTGACGTGGTGGCGCTCAAGGGCGACGACCCGCCGGTGGTGGTCGTCTGCGAGCTGAAGCAGGTCTTCAACTTGGAACTGCTGCTGCAGGCGGTCGACCGGGCCGGTGCCTGCGACGAGGTCTGGATCGCGGCGAAGCTGTCGGCACGCGGCAAGGGCCGCGAGAGCGACGCACGCTATCGCAATCTGTGCCGCCGGCTCGGCTTCGGCATGCTGACCGTGACCTCAGCCGGAGACATCGAAGTGCTGGTGCAGCCGCCCACCACCGCGCCGCGCAAGAATCCCAAGAAGCGTTCGCGTCTTGTGATCGAGCATCAGCGGCGCAAGGGCGACCCCGTCGCGGGCGGCTCGACCCGCGCACCCATCATGACGGCCTATCGGCAGCAGGCGCTGGCCTGCGCTTCGGCGCTGTCGGACGGGCCGAGACGCGTCCGCGACCTCCGCGCGGACATTCCGGATGCGCCGAAGATCTTGCAGCGTAACGTCTATGGCTGGTTCGACCGCGCCGAGCGCGGCGTCTATGTCCTCACGAAAGCCGGGCTCGCGGCCTTGCGCCGCTGGCCCCAGGATATCCACATGACGCAGGCAGCGTTGCCCGATCGCGACATGGTGAACGCATAGCTGGGCTGCCTCGCGGAATATATATTGCAATGCAACAATCCTGCTTCTAGGTATCCGGGACGATTCACGAGGCCCCCATGAGCGAAGATTGGAACACCAAGTACGGTCCGCGTCGCGTCAGGCGTGATCCCCCGACTCTGGAGGAGGCGATCTTCGCTGCGTCAGGGATCACCGACGACGTCCAGGCTCAGGCCGAGATCGCGTCGGCGCTGATGGGTCTGCCGCTCGAGCAGGTGCTCCCCGAGGTCAAGAAGGCAGTCCGCGTTGCCGCGCGCACCAACACGCGCGTCATCACGGCCGACCAGGGCACGCAGCAGCGCGCCGTCGTGGTCGAGCGCCGCACCGTGCGCCGCTTCAATTTCGACAAGCGCACCGGCACCTGAACGCCCTCCGGGGCGCATCGGCCAATGCAATCAAACGAAAAGGCGCGGCAGCGGTGATCGCTGTCGCGCCTTTGTCGTCGCAGCAACGGCTCGGCTCAGGCGGCGCGCTTGTCGCCGTACATCCGGGTCACGAGCTTCCAGCAGGCGCGATTGAGGGTGAAGAACGCCCGCGCTGCCGCGATGGGTGCTTCGATCACGAGCTTCGCCAGCTCATCCTGGGGCTGCTCGGTCAGATCGATCGTGCCGGTCGATTCGCCGTGACGGAACGCCAGATGCGCACCGAACTTGGCTGCCAGCGCCCGCATCGCATGGTTCTGCGATCCGGTCGTCACGCGAAGCTTGCGATAGCCCTTCCACCGCGCCTCCGAGATCACGCGCTGGAATAGCAGGCTGCCGACCCCACGGCGACGCACGCAAGCCTCCACGCTGAACGCAATCTCCGGAAGCCCGTCCTCGGACTGCTCCGGCGGATGCAACTCGGCGGCGCCGCGCACCAGGCCGTTTTCCATGTAGGCGACGACGATCGTGCCGTCGGCCGCACAGCGGGCCGCGTAGCGTTCGATGAAACTGTCATCGAGGAAGCCGTTGAATCGATCGTGCCGGCTTTCCGCATCGAGCCGCAACAGATGATCGCGCAGCAACGGCAGTTCCTCGTGCTGGCTGAGCGTCCGCACATAGCCGAAGCCCGGCCGGGGACGAAAAGTATCTACCTGTGACACTGCCTGAGACTCCTCTCGAGAGCCCTCGCACAGACGTCTTTCCCTAGACAGGAGCTATATTGTGCATCGCAACATTCATTTCAAGCCCCATGCTCTACGGAGAGAACATGCGGCCATGCAAGGATCGCGTGAGTTAACGATTCGTTTGTGTACGAATCATCACAGCACGAGCTGAGTCTGGGTCACGATCGCGACCAGACGCCCGTCCTCGGTTTCCACCCGGGTCTGCCATACCTGGGTGCGGCGGCCGCGATGCACGGGCGTGGCGGTTGCCGTCACCACGGTCCCCTCCTTGGCGCCGCCGATGAAGTTGGTCTTGCTCTCGATCGTGGTGGTGCCCTTGGCATCCTGCGGCAGGTTGATCACGGTCGCGGCCGCGCCGACCGAATCCGCCAGCGCCATGACGGCGCCGCCATGGATGGTGTGATGCAGGGTGCAGAGATCCGGCCGCACCTGCATCTGCGCCACGACGCGATCGGCGCTGGCCTCGGTGAAGGTGACGCCCTTCAAGTCCGCGAACGGCATCTTCATCGCATTGATCTTGTCGAGTGGCGTCATGCCTTCCCTCCCCCGTTTGATCGGACGACCCGTCTTCGCGGGTCAGCGCCGCATCTGGATGCGCCGGGCTTCGAACCCGAAGCAATGACCTGAAAGGTCATTGCTTCAGTCCGATCGTACCGCCGCTCAGGCCTTCTCGACCCCGCACCACTCCGCGATGAACAACGCCATGGTCTTGGTGGCCCGGCGCAGCGAGTCGAGCTCGACATATTCGTTGAAGCCGTGCATCGCGGCGCCGGTCGCGCCGAAGCAGAGACTGGGGATGTTGTAGTTGAGCCCGTAGAAGCGGGTATCCGTGAGCGCCGTGAAGACGAGATCCTGGACCTCGCCGCCGTACACGGCGGTGAAGGCCTTGCCGAACGCCGCCTCCGGCTCAGCCGAATTGGTCAACTCGTAGCCCTCGGACAGAAAGCCAGACCACTCGACCACTGGCGGGTTGTTGGAGAGAAAGCGGTGATCGCGCGAAGCCGCGGCGACGCAGGCGAGGATCTCGTTCTGGCAGTCCTTGACCGACCAGCCCGGCAGGATGGCGATGCGGCAATCGACGTCGCACCAGGCCGGCACGCTCGAGGCCCAGTCGCCGCCTTTGATGATGCCCGGATTGAAGTTGATCGGATGATTGAGCGTCTTGAAATGACGGTCGCTCTTGGCGCGCTTGTTCCAGTCCGCCTCGAGCTTCTCCAACGCATGGATCAGATGATAGCTCGCCTGGATCGCATTGGCGCCGACGCCGGCCTCGAACACATGCGCCGGGAAGCCGCGCACCTTCAGGCGGAACCAGATCACGCCCACCTGCGAACGCACCATCTTGCCGCTGGTCGGCTCCGGGATGAAGCAGGCATCCGCGCGGTAGCCGCGCTGCAGGGTCGACAGCGCGCCGACGCCGGTGCTCTCCTCCTCGATGACGGATTGGATGTGAATGCGCGCCGTCGGCTTGAAGCCGGCAGCCTTGATGGCATCGAGCGCATAGAGCGCGCCGATGGTGCCGGACTTCATATCGCAGGCGCCGCGGCCATACATCCGGCCGTCGCGGATCACTGGCGAGAACGGCGGCGTCTCCCACATGTCGAGCGGACCGGCCGGCACCACGTCGCAATGCCCCTGCAGGATCAGCGACCGCCCGGCCGACGTCGCCGGCCGGTAGGTTCCGACCACGCTGCGTGCTCTCGAGAAATCGTGCTCGATCGGGCCGTAGCCGCGCATCTCCTTGAGATCGTCGAGATCGATGTGCCAGTCGTCGACCTCGTAGCCGCGCGAGCGCAGGAGATCGCTGAACATGTCCTGGCACGGCCCTTCGGCGCCGCGGGTCGAGGGGATGGCGACGAAGTCGCTCGTGGTCGCAAGCTGCCGGTCGAAGTCGGCATCGACGGCGTCGACGATGCGCTGCGTAATGTCCTGGGTGATCATGCCTGTCGAGGTTCCAATTGCCGATGACTGCAGCAAATCACAATCTCATGCAGAGTTGCACCGGATTCGCCGCTGCTTTCAGAATCGCAAGGCCGCCCGTACATTCGCGCATACGAAAATGACCGCAACATACTTTGGAATTTGGCATGTCGGATCACCGCAATATCCTTTATTTCCTCCTCGGCATTCTCAGCGCGGCGATCATCGTGCTCGGCTACAATTTCTATCAGGCCAAGAAGCAGCCGGAGGGTGTCCAGATCAATATCGGGCCCAACGGCCTGAAGATCGAAGGAAAGTGATGCGTTCTCAAATCTCCTCGTTCGCGAATGCCGCAGCGCGCCCTCTCGGCGTCCTCGGTCTCCTGCTTTTGGTTGCCGCACCCGCGCAGGGGCAATATGTCGGGCGCGAGCAGGACGTCACCGATCTCCGGCTTGGCCAGCGCGTCCTGGTCGATGACGGCACCTGCCCCGCTGGCCAGGTGAAGGAGGTCTCCGGCTCCAAGATGGCCGAAACCGGTATTGTCCGCACCACGAAATGCGTGCCGCGCTTCGGGCCGAAGAAGAAGTAGCTGATCTCGTTTGATGCGGCTCTCGCCGCCGACCTCCGGCGCGTGACCTTCCGCACAGTCCCGTAGCCGCGCATCGATGATGCTCCTGCCCGTGGACAAGCGGGGACGCAGCATGTCGATGTCAGCGGTGCAGGATCACGGCTTCTTCGAACCGGCCGACCGGCCGCAGCCGGTCAAGGCCGATTTCAGCCGCTACGCCCTGCTCGGCTATCTCTCGGTGGCGCTGGTGTTCGGCGGCTTCGGCGTATGGGCCGCCTACGCCCCCCTCGATCGCGCGGCGATCGCACCGGGCACCGTGTCCGTCTCCGGCGATCACAAGGTCGTCCAGCACCGTGAGGGCGGAATCATCCGGGACATCCTGGCCAAGGAGACTCACGCCGTGCATCGCGGCGACCTGCTGTTCCGGCTGCAGCCGACCGAGGCCCAGGCCAACACGGATCTCCTGCGCAAGCAGATGGATGCCGCACTCGCCGAGGAGGCGCGCCTGCTCGCCGAGCGCGGCAATGCGCGGATGATCACGTTTCCCGACGCGCTGCTCAACCGCCAGAACGTGCCGGAGGCGGCGCTTGCCATCGCCGACCAGCAGCGGCTGTTCGTCGAGCGCCGCAACGGCCTGATCAGCCAGATCAACATCCTCAACTCGCAGATCGCCCAGCAGCAGCAGGAGCTCGCCGGCCGCGACCGCCAGCGCGCCGCGCTCTCCGCGCAGCTCGCAAGCTTCGAGACGCAGATGAACAATGTGCGCCCGGCGGTCGCCGCAGGCTACTATCCGCGCAACAAGTTCCTCGAACTGGAACGCGAGCGCGCCCGCGTCGAAGGCGATCTCGGCCAGGCGCAGGCCGACGTGGCGCGGCTGACGCAGACGGCGGCGCAGACGCGCCTGCAGATCGATCAGACGCTGCAGAAATATCTGACCGAAGTCGGCCAGCAGCTCGACGGCACCCGTGCCAAGCTGTCGGACCTGCGCGAGAAGCTCGTCATCGCCGAGGACGTGCTGCGCCGGGTCGACATCCGCGCCGAGCGCGACGGCATCGTCATGAACATGAAAGTCCACACCGTGGGCGCCGTCGTGAAGCCCGGCGATACGCTCGCCGAGATCGTCCCGGTCGGCGAAGGCGTCGACGTGATGGCGCACGTCTCGCCGCGCGACATCGAGAGCGTCGCCATCGGCCAGAGGGCCGAGGTGCGCTTCTCCAATTTCTCCTCGCGCACGACACCGACGATCTTCGGCAAGGTCTCGAGCGTCTCGGCGGATGCGATGTCGGACGAGGCGAACAAGCAGAGCTACTACTCGGCGCGGGTCGTGATCGACTATTCGACCATCCCGCCCGAGATCGCCGAGAAGATTCTGCCGGGCATGCAGGCCGACGTCATCATCTCCACGGGAGAGCGCACCGTGCTCGAATATCTGGTCGGGCCGCTGCTCAACACGCTCGCCAAGACGTTCCGTGAGAAATGAGCCGAGAGCACCTAGGCCGACGGCACCGGTGGCGCGCCCGCGACGACAGCAAGGTCGCGGGCACGCCGCACGCCGATGGCGTCCAGCTCGCTGCCCTGCTCCGGATCGGCAAGCCTCTCACGTATCGCTCCATCCAGATCAGCAAGGCCGGCTGCAGTCGCCACGCCCCCGGACATCGCGAGCTGCCAACCTCTGGTCTCCGCCAATTCAGCCAGACGCGCCGGCCACTCCGTCCCGAGCCCGAGCACAGCCACCTGCGACGTGCGTCCAAGGGTCAGTTGCCCGACGACGATGTCGCCAAGGTGAGCACCAATCGTCAACTCGACGGGCCGACCGATCTCCGCAGCGATCTTTTCGTTGACGCGATCCATGACCACGTCCATGGCGCTGATCGCCTGCAGCGCATCGCGGCAGCCTTGTTCTGCTCCCTGCTCCTCGCCGAAGATGGCGAGCACGCCATTGCCGAGGAAGCGATCGATGCGCCCGGAATGGGCTTCGATCGCCCTGCCAATGGCGCCGAAGATCTCGTTCATCATGAACCCGAGGTCGGCGGGCAGCCGGTCGCGCGCAATGGTCGCAACCGGACGGACGCGGACGTGGACCAGGCATACCGCACAGCGCTCGGCGGGAAGGTGGTCGACGAGGGGCGCCCTCTCCGCTTGATCGCCGCCGAGGAGACGCGTGATCGTCAGCGGCGCCACCGGGCGAATCTGGCAGGCCAGCCGCACATTCGCCGGTGCCGCCAAGTCGGCGAGCATGACGCGCTCCGCGTGGCCGGGCGGTGCCAGCGTCTCCGCACCTTCATCAACGCGGACGCGACAAAGACCGCAGCGGGCACGGCCGCCGCAGTCGGACCGCTGCGAGAGCTCGTTGCTGCCGATGATCTCCAGCAGCGTCGGACCGACCGCGGCCCGCACCGTCGCGCCGCCCGTGAACGCAATAACGATCTTCGGCGCCGCGAGCGACGCGACGTGGCGGAACACGATGATCGTCACGCCTGCAACGAGCAGCGCGACGACTGTGATCTGCGTCGAAATTTGCAGCAAGGCGATCCACCTCCCGTCGAGTTCGCTCGGCCAATGGGTGACCTGGCGCATCTGCTCGGCCATGCCGGGATTGCCGAGCAACGCGGCGACGGCGCGCCCGGACACCACGAAACCCATCAGCGCCGCCATCGGCAGCGCGACGGCGAGGACAAACAGCAGCGGCTGGACGAGGCGGTACCAGCTCCGGAATTTCAGCCAGTGATGCAGGCCGACGCAGCCGTGGATCCAGACCAGCAGCAGCAGAGCGGTCTGAATCCAGGCCGCCTTGGGCCACATCAACGCCAGCGCATAGAGGTAGCCATCCTGAACGCCGAACAGCGCATGAGCGATGTGGGTCTCGATGACGTGCGGCAGCAACAATAGCGGGATCGCAAATCCCGTGGCGATCTGAACAAACTCCCAGGAGGACAGCCGCCACGTGCCGCGCTGAACCGTCTTGACGAAAGCAAGCACGGCATGCGCGAGCAATGCCGCCGCCAGCACGATCATCCCCGGCCACGATCGGGTGACGACCAGCCGCCATTCCTGCACCGCGTCCATCGCCTCGAGGCTGAACAGACCCACCGCATGGTTGAGAAAATGCGTCGCGGCGAACGCAAACAGGACGAGGCCCGACACGAGCCGGATGTTCTGGGACGTTACGGCAGGCATGAGGTCACTGTGATTCAGGCAAGCTGCGAAATCTGAGCACGGCTGATCCATCCGGTAGCGGCTGCAACCGGCCAACTCAAGCGCTGGCAGATCAGCCTCGAGCTATGTGAGGTCAATCACGGTCGACGACGGGCGCCCCAGGCGAAGTTCTCCAGCACCATCGCAAGGGGATCCGACATGACGAGCACCACCCGAAGCCCGCTGGGAACCGCGCTCCGCGCCTGCTTTCCCGCGCTCACCGCGACCTTCGTGCTCAGCCTCTTCATCAATGCGAGCATGCTCGCCTCGCCCCTCTATTCCATGCAGGTCTACGACCGCGTCCTCACCAGCCGCAATCTCGGCACGCTGGTCATGCTGACGCTCATCGTCGGTGTCTTCCTGGTGCTGTATGGCGTCCTCGAATTCGCCCGTTCCGGCGTTCTGGCCCGGGCCGGCGTGCAGTTCGAAGGCACGCTGCGCCACCCGCTGTTCGAGACGATGATGAAGGCGGAGCTGTCGCCGCGGCATCGCTTCGGCCAGCAGATCATCCGTGACGCCGAGACCATCCGCGACTGCATCTCCAGCGGCACCGCCGCCATCGCCTGCGATCTGCCGTGGACCCCGGTGTTCGTCGCGCTGTGCTTTCTGCAGCACGCTTATCTCGGCATCCTCTCGCTGCTCGGCGCGATCGTGCTGTTCTCGCTGGCGCTGCTCACCGAATTCTACACGCGCGCCAGCGTCGAGCGCACCAACGCGCTGGCCAACGAGGCCTCGCGTTTCGTCGCGGCGGCGCTGCGCAACGGCGAGGTCGTGCGCGGCCTCGGCATGGGCAACATCGTCATGGACCGCTGGAGTTGCCGTCAGTCAGCGATGGTCGAAGCCCACAGCACCCTCGTCGAGCGTGGCGCGGCGATGCATTCCGTCACCAAGTTCGCGCGCATGGCGGTGCAGACCTCGCTGCTGTGCATCGGCGCCTGGCTCGCGATCGAGCAGCAGATCTCGCCCGGCGCGATGATGGCGACCTCCATCATCATGGGCCGCGCCCTGGCCCCGGTCGAGCAGGTCGTTGGCCAGTGGAAGCGCATCATCGCATTCCGCTCCGCCTATCGCAGGCTGGAGGAGCTGTTCCAGGCCTTGCCGGTCACGGCTGCACCGACGGCGCTGCCGACGCCGCGCGGCGAGATCGACGTCGAGAACGCCGTGGTGTGGCCGCCGGCGGCTGGCCGCCCCTCGGTCAAGGGCGTCAGCTTTTCGCTCAAGGCCGGCGAGAGCCTCGCGATCGTCGGCGCCTCCGCCAGCGGCAAGTCGAGCATGGCGCGCGCCATGGCCGGGGTCTGGCCGCTGCGCGAAGGCGTGATCCGTATCGACGGTGCCGCCTACAGCCAGTGGGACCCAAACCGGCTTGGCAAGCATATCGGCTACCTGCCACAGGACATCGAACTGTTCTCAGGCACCGTCGCCGACAACATCGCCCGGCTCGCGAAGGTGGATGAGGCCGCCGTCGTCGCTGCCGCCAAGGCCGCCGGCGCGCATGAGGTCATCCTGCGCCTGCCCAACGGCTACGACACTCCGATCGGCGAAGGCGGCGTGGCGTTGTCCGGCGGCATGCGCCAGCGCGTCGGCCTGGCCCGCGCGCTGTACGGCGATCCGCGGCTCTTGATCCTCGACGAGCCGAACTCGAACCTCGACGAGGACGGCGAGCGGGCGCTGGCGCAGGCCATGGCCCAGGCGAAGGCCGCCGGCCGAACCGTGATCGTCGTCACGCACCGTCCGCAGCTTCTGGCGCATGTTGACCGCATCATGGTGATGGCCTTCGGCAAGACGCTGGCATGCGGCCCGCGCGACGAGGTGATCGCCAAGATGCGCGGCCAGCGTGTCGTCGTCGCCCACGACCGGGCGACGGCCAGCGCCGCGGCCTGAACGGACCGCAATGCAGATCGCACACCGCAAGGAGCCAGCCATGATCAAGTTCACATCGCACGCACGGACACTCCAGCTGGCGCTCGCGACCGCCGTCCTGCTGCCGATGTCGGCTTCGGCGGAGACACCGATGACCGCGCGTCAGATGCTGGCCCACGCGCAAACTCAAGCTCTCAACGTTCCCAGCGATATCAGGAAGCCCGAGCTGGACCGCAGCGAAAAGATCACCAGCGAGGCCGCCTCCGCAGGCAATGCCGCCATCGCCGCCCCGCTTCCGGTGATCGAGCCGCCGGCGCCGATCTCGCCGCCAGCCCCGGCGCTCACCGCACTGGCTGCGCCCGTCCCGGCGCCTGAGGCAGCTTCGTCGCAGACACGTACCAACTCGCTCACGGCCGCCGTGCCCGTTGCTGAAGCTGCCAAGACGTCGAATCCAGTGCTCGCAACTCCGCCCGTGGCGGCCACCACTGAAACACGCCCTGTGGCACCGGCCGCGACGCCGCCCGCCACGGCCGCAGCTTCACCGGCCGTCGTCCCCGCAGTCGCTCCTGCTGCCGCGCCGACCCAGCCCGGTCTGACGGCCGCGGCGCCCACGCAGACGACGCGGACGAAAGCGGCGACCTTGCCATCCGCCGAAAAGACTGCACTTGCGCGGCATCAGCCGACGAGTGCCGATGCGTCAGCGGGCCGCCCTGCTCCCAAGCCGCGTGCGAGATCGTCAAGGCACAGCGACGACGACGCCATCAGCACGCGGATCTCGCGCATCATGCGCCGGCCCGAGGTGCAGTCATTGATGTCGCAGTATGGCCTGGACTGACAACCAGCACCGCCGGACGATGGACGCCGATCGACGTCAGGTCCGGCGGCTGATCAGTTGGCCGGATCGAACATGCACTGCAGGGCAGGCTTCGCGATCTTGGTGAACGTAGGACCGATCTCGGCCTGCTTCGGTGCGGGCAGCCAATCGGTCTCGATGGTCGGCACGCCGGTCTCACTGATGCCGCGCAGCAGCGCCTCTCGCAAGTCGGCATCCTCCACCATCGCGGCCGCATGATCATGCAGGCAGGAGCAGACAGCTTCAGGATGCGCCCACCGGTCAAGCATATGAGGCGCACATTGCCGTACGAACTCGCTGCGCAGATCGGACAATCGGGTCGTTGTCCGCGCCTCGACGGAGGACCAGAAGAGGCACGACAGCACGGCAAGCGCCGCAGCACCCAGTCGAAAACGCATGGTGGACCGCTGGTATTTGTTTTTCGTCATGTCATCCACGCGGGCCCGGACGACACGATTCGCATGTCGCTGACGCCAGCATCGGTTTCATATCCGCTTCACGTTTCAAGCGGCCTGCGGCACAGGCCCAAAATGGTTTCATGGCCCCGCCGCTTCGTTTCATCGCGACCGACCCGACGACACAAAATACAATCAAAACGAGAGTGATCTAAAACCCCAAGCAGAAGAATGTTTCACTTGCCTTGGGCGAGCCAGCGCCCTCCGGGGCAGCCGTCAATTCTGCCGATGGCGAGCTTCTTAACGACCTTACATTAACTGTGGCAGGGAGAACCTCCCAGCTCACCACGGCAACCCAGCAGCGCGCGGCGCGTTGGGAGACGACGTTGCTCCCTCAGGGTCACCATGGACAAGCGCTCGCACACACCCAAACCGAAGGTATCACGCCGCAGCTCCCTGGCTGCACCGATGGCGCAGCAGCGAACCGAGAGCTACGCCGGCTCGACGCCACAGAGCCTGGTGCGGCTGATCGGCTGCCACGATCCTGCCAAGCACAAATTGCCCGGCAAGGCTTTCGGCAGCCGATCGTCTCTTGGCAGGTCCCTTATTGAATGAAATCGCCGCACTTCTGGACCACGCCGTCGTCGGCTTTGCCCCAAGGCATGACCGGAACGGAGGAGGTCGAGTTCTTCGGCGATCCCTCGATCAGCCTGTCTGAGTAAACCATGTAGACGAGCACGTTGCGCTTGGCGTCGCAGCCGCGAACGATCTGCATCTTCTTGAAGAACAGCGACCGTCGCTGCCGGAACATGTCGTCGGCCTGTTCGAGCTTGCGTTTGAACCTGATCGGGCCGATCTGCCGGCATGCGAGCGAGATGTCGGAGACTTCCTCGGCCAGGCCCAGCCAACCGGCATAGCCGCCCTTCTGCGGCACCGTGAAGTGGCAGGCGACGCCCTCTACCTCTGGATCATCAACGCCATAGGTCGCGAGCTTGTCATTCGGGCTGAGCAGTTTGAACACGGTCGACCGACGGAAGATCAGATCCGGCTCGTCTGCGGCGTATGCTGAGATCACAGGCGAGGACAATCCGATAAGCAGTAGGCAAACGAGGGTTTTCAGCCACAGATCAAACCGTTTGGTGGCTCTGAACGACATGTCGGTCTCCGTTATACCGCCGATGCTCGGCATACCGCCCATGTAGGGACACAAATGCCTGCAAGGAAGGCGCTCCAGCCCCTGACCTTCCACTACCCGTTTAACGGGATGTGAGGCTTTTCTGCTACGATTGGAACGAAATCACGCAGGGCAGAAGCCCAAGCTGGTGAACGCAGACTCCGTCTGCGACACTAAAGACCAGATGGTTCTTGAGGATTTGCCGGAATGCTCTGCGTTCGTGCAGCCGCCAGGGGGCGGTTCTATTGTGCCGCAATCGTTTCAGTCCCGCTTGCCATAGCAGTGACCTCACAGGCTGGCGCAGCGTCTTATTACTACTGGAACGACGCGCAGCCCATCACCATTGCTCCGACCGTACGCCCGGCCGCTCCGCGCAAGCCCAAGGCGCGCCACCTTGAGATGCTGACCAAGACCGAGAAGGAGGCTGCCAAGCCGCAAGCGCCGCTCACGATCGCGGTGTCGATCAACAAGCAGCAGCTGAAGGTCTACGACGCAAACGGCCTGTTCGCGGAAGCACCCGTCTCGACCGGCATGAAGGGGCATTCCACGCCGATGGGCGTGTTCAGCGTCATTCAGAAGCAGAGATACCATCGCTCCAACATCTACAGCGGCGCCCCGATGCCGTTCATGCAGCGCATCACCTGGTCCGGCGTCGCGCTCCACGCGGGCGTGCTGCCGGGCTACCCGGCGTCGCATGGCTGCATCCGCATGCCGGCAAGCTTTGCAACCCGCATCTATGGCTGGACGCGGATGGGATCCCGGGTCCTGGTCACGCCGAGCGAGGTGGCTCCTGCGAGTTTCTCGCATCCGATGCTCGCTGCACTGAAGGCGCCGCAGCCGAGCGCATCGGTGCACCCCGATGCGACTGCGCCCGCAGCGATCAAGTCGGACAAGGGCACCGCCGTCACCACCGCGATCACAGTCGCGACGACGGATCTGCGCGCCACGATCGGTCATGCCGAGAATCCGCGCTCCGGCGAAGGATCGCCAACCGCGTCGGGCCAGGTGCGGACCGCCGATGCCAGCAACGCCAATGGGCTGCCACCGAAGATCTCGGACGCTTCGCCAAGCGCCGAACCACCGCGTTCACCCGCGGCGGAGGTTCGGAGCGATGCTGCCGATCTGAAGCCCAGTGTCGCCGAGACCATGATTGAGCACGCGACCGCCGAAGCAGAGGCCAAGCCAGGCGCTCCGGCCGCGGCCAGGATCGAGCAGCAGGACGAGGCCAAGTCTGCCCCCAGCGACGTCGCTCCGGCGGGTCAGCCCACGACTGCTGCGCAGGTGGCCGCTCCGGCTATCGAGAAGCCGGCTGAGGCGTCGGCGAATGCCGAAGCCACCGGTTCAACCGAACTCAAGCCTGCTGAGTCCAAGTCGGCAGAGTCCAAGCCTGCCGACGCCGCGATCGCGGACCAGCCTGCGTCGCCGCCTCCAGTGGCAGCAGAGGCACCGGCGAAGCCAGTCGACCCCAACGATCTCGCCAAGGATCAGTCGCGTGTTGCCGCGCCGGACAAGCCGATTGCGCCCAAGCCCGAATTGAAGCGCAACAGCCAGATCGCGATCTTCATCAGCCGCAAGGATTCGAAGCTGTACGTGCGGCAGAACTTCGCTCCGGTGTTCAACACCCCCGTCACCATCGCACCGGGCGACAAGCCGCTAGGCACCCACGTGTTCACCGCGACGGCTGACAAGGCCGATCCGGCGACGATGCGCTGGTCGGTCGTCTCGCTGCCCTCCTCGGCGCGGAGCGCCGCGGCGACCGATGTCGCGGCCAAGGCGGCCCGGCGCGGTAAGAGGTCCGCGGGCGCCGATGCCGAGCTGAAACAGGTCGTTCCGCTGAGCAGCGCAGCCGAGGCGCTCGATCGCATCACCATTCCCGCCGACGTCATGGCGTGGCTCGGCGAAGCCCTGTCGACCGGAAGTTCGCTGATCGTCTCCGATCAAGGCATCAACCAGGGCGAAACCGGCGAGGGCACGGAGTTCATCCTTTCGCTGCGCTGACGACCGACGACGTCCCTCTTTCCGCCCCACGGCAGGGGTATCCCGTGCCGGAACGCAGTCTGATCCAGCGCCACGTCGCGGCCGTTCAAGCAGCGGCCGGTCGAGCGCGGGCACATTCATGCTGACGGGGCTGGCTCTGCTCAGGGAGATTCACAATGATCGATCGCAGGATGGTTGTTCTCGGCATCGGCGCCTCGTTGTCGGGCGCGACGCTCACGTCGCAGGCCGCTCATGCCGACAATGCGGTGAGCAAGATGACCGCCTATCGCTTCTCCTTCCCCGCGCTGGCCGGTGAGCCGATCCGGCTCGCCGATTTCGCGGGCAAGCCGGTGCTGGTGGTCAACACGGCCTCCCAGTGCGGCTACACCCCGCAATACACCGGCCTCCAGAAGCTGTGGAGCGAGTTCCATGAGCGCGGGCTGACGATCGTCGCCGTGCCCTCCAACGACTTCAACCAGGAGCCCGGGATCGCGGGCGACATCGCCGAGCTGGCCAACAAGGAGTACGGCGTCACCTTCCCGATGACCGCAAAAGCGGTGGTCACCGGTTCCAACGCCCACCCATTCTACCGCTGGGCCGCCGAGGCGCGGCCCAAGGAAACGCCGCGCTGGAACTTTCACAAATATCTGATCGGCCGTGACGGCTACATCGCCGACGTTTTCGCCTCCTCGGTCGAGCCGACGGATACGCGGGTCAAGACCGCGGTCGCCCGGCTGCTGGCGGACGGCTGAGCAACACTCGGCAGGAATGCGGCGGAAGCCGGCAACTTCCCCCGTGTTTTTGCCTCGTTTCCTTTTGGCGCCCATCCGGCAGCTGGGCTAGTATCCCCAACCGGATAACGGAGCGACTCTCGACGCTGGCGCTCCCGTTGCAACAACCCCGAGGAAACACGATGCGGATTGCAGCAGGATTGGTGTTCGCGAGTTCTTTGGCGGCTTCGCTGTTGACGTCTGGCGCGGCCTGGTCGCAGGCGCAGCGCACGGCGGCGGCGCCGACCCCGGCTGCTGCTGGTCCCGCACCGGCCCCTGTTCCCGCCGTGGCCGCCCAGACGCAGCCGCCGCGCGCACCCTGCATGAACCCCGAGGCGCTCGGCGTCGGCCGCACCGTCGAGATCGACACGACAGGCGGTCCGGGATTCGGCTTCGAGCACTTCAAGGACCTCGACTTCCTCAAGGATCATGAAGTGGTCCTGACGTTCGACGACGGCCCATGGCCGGAGAACACGCCCAGCGTGCTCAAGGCGCTCGCCGACCAGTGCACCACCGGCATCTTCTTCATCATCGGCAAGCATGCGACCTATTATCCGGAAATCCTGAAGCAGGTTTACAATGCCGGCCACACGGTCGGCACGCACACCTGGTCGCACGCGGCGCTGACGAACAAGAAGCTGACCGAGGATCAACGCAAGGAAGAGATCGAGCTCGGCATCAGCGCAGTGAAATGGGCGCTCGGCGGCAATTCGCCGGCGCCGTTCTTCCGCTTCCCGGCATTGCAGCATCCGCCGGAGATCGTAACCTATCTCGGCACCCGCAACATCGGCATCTTCTCCTGCGATCTCGACTCGTTCGACTTCAAGGCGCGCAATGCGCAGGCGGTGATCGACGTCACCTTCAAGAAGCTCGACAAGCTCGGCAAGGGCATCATCCTGATGCACGACTTCCACAAGCACACCGCCGAGGCCCTGCCCGAGCTGCTGCGCCGCCTGAAGGCCGGCGGCTACAAGGTGGTCGCGATGCGCGCCAAGGCGCCGGTGCAGTCGCTGCCGCAGTATGACGAGCAGCTCAGCAAGGTCGCGAAGCTGCCGACGGTGAGCCAACGGCCGGTCTCGAGCGTTGTGACGACAGTGTCCGAATGAGACAGGATTCCTTTCGTCAGTGACCAAGCTTCGTCTCGAAGGTTACGTGATCGTGTCGGCCGACGGGATGTTGGCCGACGCGAGCAATGCGATGCCGCCCGCCCTGAAATTTCCCGGCGACGCCGCATTCTTTTCCCAGGCCCTCGATGGCGCCGATCTGATCGTCCACGGCCGCAACTCCTATGAGGACCAGCCGAATTCGCCGAAGCGCCGGCGCATCGTCGTGACCGGCAAGGTCGCGGGGCTGGCGCCGGATCCGGAAAAGCCGCTCTCCACCCTTTGGAATCCGGCGGGTGCCTCGTTCGAAGCCGCCTGTGAAGCCGCGGGCGTCGGCTCTGGCACGGTGGCGGTGATCGGCGGCCCCGTCGTGTTCGAGATGTTCATGGACCGCTACGAGACCTTCTTCCTGTCACTGGCGCCCCACGTCTCCCTGCCCAGCGGCGTGCCGTGCTTTCCCGGCGTCGGTCCCGACCGTTCGCCGCAGCAGGTGCTGACGGCCCACGGCTACACGCCCGCCAATCAGCTGATGCTCGATCCCGCCCACGACGTCAGCGTGACCGCCTGGAAACGCACCGCTTAGAGCTCCCTCTAGATGTCTCCATACGCGCTCTGCTCCGGCGCTTTCGGGCCCTTGCCGTAGCCGAGGATCATGAACAGCGCGCCGATGATCGACAGGTTCTTCAGCGCGTCGATCAGGGTCTTGGCGTTGTCGGGCGGGGCCTGGTTCCAGAAGTCATGGAAGTAGAAGATGGTCGCGCCGACGAACACGATCATCAGAGCCGCGAAGAAACGCCCGAGAAAATTGAGCGCGATCATCACGCCGGCGAGCACCTCGAACGCACCGGCCGCGATCGCCAGGATCTGCGGCATCGGCATCTTGGCGGCGGCCTCGAGCTGCGCCGCATAGGGCGCGAGCATCGTGGGAATCGTGACCTTGGCGGCGATGAGATCGGCGGTGGCGGGAATGCCGAACAGCTTGGTCGCGCCCGTGTAGATGAAGATCACGGCGAACAGAACGCGCCCGAATGTAATGAAACCCGGCATTCTCGCCCTCACGGATCAACTTCAAACGATGTGTCGTCGGCCCACCGGGCCGGATATGTGACGTCGCGAACGCTTTTCAACAATAAAGGCGGGCGGAATACGACCGAAACCGGACGAATTCCGCCACACTTCGATCACGCCAACAACGTCACGCAAACAGCGTCGGCTGCGCCCTCCCCGCCCGTTCCTGGGCTTCGACCGCGGCCACCGCCGTCATGTTGAGAATGCCGCGCGCCGTCACCGACGGCGTCAGGATGTGCGCCGGGCGCGCCGGGCCGATCAGGATCGGCCCCACCGGGACCGCATCCGCCAGCACCTTGATCATTTGATAGGCGACGTTGGCGGCGTCGAGATTCGGCATGATCAGGACATTGGCCGAGCCTTCGAGATCCGAATGCGGCAGGATCGCCTTGCGCGCAGTCGCCGACAGCGCGGTGTCGCCCTGCATCTCGCCGTCGGCCTCGAGGTCGGGACGATGCTGCTTCAGCAATGCCGTCGCCTGCCGCATCTTGCGCGAGGACTCGGTGTCGTAGCCACCGAAATCGGAATGCGAGACGAAGGCAATCTTCGGCTTGATGTTGAATCGCGTGACGTGGTTGGCCGCGAGCGACGCCATCTCGGCGAGCTCTTCGGCCGTGGGATCCGGCCGCACCTGGGTATCGCCGATGAAATAGGCGCCCTTGCTGGTGATGGTGAGCGCCAGCGCCGCGTAGTCGCTGACCCCCGGCATGAAGCCGATGATCTCACGGACGTGGCGCAGATGGCTCATGTAGCGCCCTTCGACGCCGCAGATCATCGCATCCGCCTCGCCCCTGACGACGGCGAGCGCCGCGATCACGGTGGCGTTGGTGCGCACCACCGTGCGCGCCGCATCCGGCGTCACGCCGCGCCGTCCCGCGACCTCGATGTAGCTCTGCACATAGGAGCGGTAGCGCGGATCGTCCTCGGGGTTGACGAGGTCGAAATCACGCCCGGCCTTGATCGACAGGCCGAAGCGCTTGATGCGGGCCTCGACCACGCTGGGACGACCGACCAGGATCGGCCGCGCCAGCTTCTCCTCCAGCACGACCTGGGTGGCGCGCAGCACACGCTCGTCCTCGCCCTCGGCATAGATCACGCGGACCGGCTGCGTCTTCGCCTTGGCGAACACCGGCTTCATGACCAGGCCAGAGCGGAACGCAAAACGTTCCAGCAGCGCGGTGTACTCGTCGAAATTGGTGATCGGCCGCGTCGCGACGCCGGACTCCATCGCCGCCTTCGCCACCGCCGGCGCAATGCGCAGGATCAGGCGCGGATCGAATGGCGAGGGGATCAGCGAACCCGGACCAAAACCCTGCGTCTCGCCGGTGTCGAAGCCGCGGCTGACCGCGTCCGACGGCGGGTCCTGGGCAAGCTGCGCGATCGCGTCGACCGCCGCCTGCTTCATCGCCTCGTTGATGGCGGTGGCGCCGACGTCGAGCGCGCCGCGGAAGATGAACGGGAAGCAGAGAACGTTGTTGACTTGGTTCGGGAAGTCCGAGCGCCCGGTGCAGATCATCGCGTCCGGCCGCGCCGCGCGCGCCTCCTCCGGCATGATCTCCGGGTTGGGATTGGCCAGCGCCATGATCAGCGGTTTCTCGGCCATCTGCTTGAGCAGCTCCGGCTTCAGCACGCCGCCGGCGGACAGCCCGAGGAAGATATCCGCGCCGCCGATCACCTCGGCCAGGGTCCGCTTGTCGGTCTTCTGCGCATAGACCGCCTTCCAGGGGTCCATCAGCGTGTTGCGGCCCTCATGGACGACGCCGTCGATGTCGCAGACCCAGATGTTCTTGCGCTGCGCACCCATCGAGACCAGCAGATTGAGGCAGGCGATCGCGGCGGCGCCGGCGCCCGACGTCACGATCTTGACCTCGGAGAGCTGCTTGCCGGCCAGCGACAGCGCATTCTTGATCGCGGCGCCGACGATGATCGCGGTGCCGTGCTGGTCGTCATGGAAGACCGGGATCTTCATGCGCTCCTTGAGCCGCGCCTCGATCTCGAAGCACTCCGGTCCCTTGATGTCCTCGAGGTTGATGCCGCCGAAGGTGGGCTCCAGTGCCGCGACCGTCTCGACCACCCGATCGATCGTGTCGGCCGCGATCTCGATGTCGAACACGTCGATGCCGGCGAATTTCTTGAACAGGACCGCCTTGCCCTCCATCACCGGCTTGGACGCCAGCGGGCCAATATTGCCGAGGCCGAGCACGGCGGTACCGTTGGAGACGACGGCGACCAGGTTGGCGCGCGCAGTCAGCGTGGCGGCCTCGGCCGGGCTGTTGGCGATCTCGGTGCAGGCGGCGGCAACGCCCGGCGAATAGGCCAGCGCCAGGTCGCGCTGGTTGGCGAGCGGCTTGGTAGCCTGGATCTCCAGCTTGCCCGGCCGTGGCAGCCGGTGATAGGCCAGGGCTGCGGAACGAAGATCTTCAGAATAGGACGACGACATACGTGCTCCAGCGTTTCCGACCCGGATTTTTGGTCTCTTGAGTCTCGGTCAGACGTCGGTTTTTCCGGCCGGTGGAAGTGCATGTGATGCACGTTGGGCGGCTTTCATGCAACATCCGAAACCATGTTCGCCGGCATCCCGGGCCAGCGATTCCCCAGTTCGCAGAAGCACATCCCTACTCCATCGATTTCATTGAGACCATCATCACTTGCTGCCTAAGCCTTGGGCGGAGCACATCAAATGACCCGTATCCTGATCGGAATTCTCACGGCTGTTGCGCTGGCCGTCGCCGGCTTCGTCGGCGTGCCCTGGTACGCCCAGAGCCGCGCCGAGCGCGAGGTCGAGGCCGGCTTTGCCCAGATCCGGCAAAGCGGCGCCACGGCGACCCATGGCAAGGTCGCCTTCGACCTGTGGAGCCGCAAGTTGACCATCGCCGACGTCAAGCTCGAATCGGCCGCCCAGCCGCCGGCCAGCGTCACGCTCGGCACCATCACCGCGACCGGGCTGAGCCAGCCTGATTCCGAGCATGTCACGGCCGCCAGCATCGAGATCAGCGACATCGCCATGGCCGGCCAGATCCCCGGCCCGTCGCCGCTCCGGCTGAGCTACAAGCTGCCGCAACTGCTGGTGAAGGATTATGCCGGCCCGGCGCGGTTCGCCGCGCTCCCGGCCGGCGCCGGCATGCTCGAGACCTCCCGCGCGCTCGCCCAACAGCTCGCCACCATCAGCGCCACCTCGGCCACGGTGCCGCGGGTCACCGGCACGATGGAAGGCGGCCCCTCGGTCGGGCCGACCGAGTTCGGCTATTCCGGGCTGGTGGTGGACGACATCAAGGGCGGCCGCATCGGCAACTACAAGATCCAGGAGGTCACCTTCAGCACCGCGGCGCAACCGCCGAACGGCAAGGTCGAGACGGTGCGCGGCCGCATGCTCGACGTCGTGACCAAGGACATCGACGTCAACGCCATCGTCGCTCTGCTCGCGCCCGAGTCCGCCACCGACGATCGTGTCGTCCGCCTGAGCGGCGTCGCCGGGGCAGGCCTCTACGAGATCACGTCCGATCTCGGCATGCGCATGCACATCGACAGCCTCACGATGGACCAGTTCGGCGTGCGGCCGTCGCGCATCCAACTGCCGGCGCTGGTCGCCGCCTTGACGCCGACCTCGCCGCGAACGAGCGCCATGACGCCGGACCTCATCGACAAGGTGGCCAGCATCTATGACGGCGTCCTGTTCAAGAACGTCGAGGTCCGAGGCCTCGCGGTCGAGACTCCCGACGGCCCGGTCAAGGTCGCGCTGACGCGGTTCGACCTCGACGACGGCAAGGGCGACGTCGCGTTCGAGGGCTTCGACGGCCGAACCCCGAACGGACCGGTCAAGCTCGGCCGCTTCGCCGTGAAGCGCTTCGACATGGGCGGCCTGCTGCGCCACACCGCCAAATTCGCCGTACCGGGAGCCAAGCCCGGTCCGGCCGAAGCCCTGGCGCTGTTCAAGCTGATCGGCGGCATCGAGCTGAAGGCGCTGACGACGTCCTACAAGGCGAGCACCAAGCCGGTCCAGATCGACAATTTCAGCCTCGACTGGGGCCAGTTCGTCGGTCCCATCCCGACCCAGGCACACCTGGTCGCCAAGATGGCCGGACCGCTCGATGCGTCCAATCCGGCCTTGCTGCCGCTTCTGGTCGCCGGCATCGACACCGCCGCTTTCGACGCCGATCTCGGCCTCGGCTGGACCGAGAGCTCGGGCGCGTTCGCGCTTCAACCGTTCAAGCTCGAGGTCAGCAACCTCATCGCAGCCTCGGCCAGCATGTCGCTGTCGCAGGTGCCGCGCGACGTGTTCACGATCGATCTGCAGCAGGCGACGACGGCCGCGGCGCAGATCGAGGCCAGCGGGCTGGAATTGACCCTGCGCGATCTCGGCGCAGTCGACGTGCTCGTCGCCAATTATGCGCGCGGTCATGCGATCACGCGGGACGCCGCGCGCAAGGCGCTGGTCGACAGCATCAAGGCGATCGGCGCGCAGGTCGCGGCCGACAACGTCGATGTCGCCGGTGCCGTCGATGCCATCAGCCGCTTCGTCGAGCGGCCGCACCAGACCTTCACGCTGAAGCTCTCGCCGCGCGCCAAGGTCCCGGCCCTGCAGCTCGCCCAGCTCATCGCCATCGACCCGCCGAGCGCGCTGGCGCAGTTCAAGATCGAGGCGCAGACCGCGCCGTAACTTGAGCCGTGACGTGGAAGGAGGAGCGAGTACCCGCCTCTCTCCTCCGTCATTCCGGGGCACGCGCAGCGCGAGCTCGGAGTCCATAGTCCCGACTCTGCGCGAGGATCGAGACGCCTGAACGCACGACATTCTTCACCAACTACTGTTCGGGAGTATGGATTCCGGGCTCGCGCTGCGCGCGCCCCGGAACGACGACGGAGGGATTCCGCATGGGCTGACATCGGCGCCGACGGTGAGGACCGCGCGGGACCCATGACGTCCGCTCTCACCATGTCGTCGATTCATGCGCATGAACTCAACCCGCGCCTCCACGATCTCGCGGCTTTCTCCGCCCGAGTTCGTCCGGTCGTTCGGCCCTCTCTCATTCGAAGAGGGCGCAGGGAATGCCGGGTGAAGGCCTCACCCATGGCCCGCCTGCGAAAAAAATGCAGGCGGCAGGTACCACA
>NZ_JAUHJJ010000018.1:0-84130 GCF_032381175.1 Bradyrhizobium sp. SZCCHNR1093 | reverse complement strand
ATTTGCCGGAAGGGACTTTCACCCTCTCAAGAACCGCGCCTTTCCACGGCGCACCTTATACGCAGTCTCCCTGGTGCGCCGGGCTTGTTGGCCACCATGGCGACAATGCGCTTTAGGCGCATTGCGCTGGACACCAGCTTCGGGGTGTCAGGACGCTGCGACTTCACGTCCGCAATCGATCGTTCGTCCGCGCCCTCATGAGAGGACGCTGCGATCTCTCGCGGCCATCGCTCCCCGCCTCGCGTGTCGTGACGATCGCGCGCAACGCCCCTCCGCAATGAGGCGGGATGGCGAGAGAGAACCACAATTTCCGGAAAATGGCAAGTGAATTATTTTTTTCAGAACTCGCTGGACGCAATTCTGCATCGGGGACGCTTCGCCATTGTGGGGCGACCTGCCCCTCATGTGACGGTGCGCTCCCCTCCCCCTTGCGGGGAGGGGAGTTGACTGCCGCCGTGGCGCCCACTCGCGAGCGACGACCCGGAGAATTACCCGAACACGTCCTGCAGCACGCCCTCCTTGATCACGGCCACACCGTCCAGCTCGATCGTGGTGCCCATCATCGGCAGGTCGAAATGGCCCGCCGTGTAGCGGCCGGCGAATTCGTTGGCGCCGGTGGAGAACAGGAAGTTGCCGGGGACGGCGCGCAGCTCGGTGCCGTTGGTGTCGCGCTGGTCGTACATGGTCAGCGCCTCGTAGCGCGCGCCCGGATTCATGCCCCAGCCGACATGCGACACCGCATAGGCCTCGCGGTCGCCCCAGGAGGCGAGATAGGCGCGCATCATCGCTGCGTCGGCGCCCTCGCCTTCCACGTCGATCACGTAGTCGTCGCGCAGCGTCATCGTGACAGGCGAGGACAAATAGCGCTTGAAGGTGAGGTTGATGTCGCCGGGCGCCATCACGATGGTGCCGTTGACCGATTTACTCCTGGGGAAGCTGACGACGATGCCGCCCGGCCAATGCGCCAGCGTGCCGGGACGGTCGGTCCAGCCCCAGACGCCGACAGTCGAGGCGCCCTCCATGATCACGTCGAGATCGGTGCCGGCCTTCGAGGTCACGCGCATCCGCTTGGTGCCGCGCAGCATCTTGGCGGCGGCGCGCACGCGCTTCTCGAGCGCAGAGTCGGGCACCATGCGCTCGAGCGCCTCCGGGTGCTCGTTGGAGATCACCAGAATGCGTGCGCCGGCTTTCAGGATCTCCGGCGTCTCCACCGCATGCATCAAGCCTTCGATGGTGCAGTCGACGACGAAGCCGGCCTGCTGCAACGCTGAGACCACCGGCCCGAGCTTGCCGATCGCCTCCGACGCACCGGTCGAGCGCACCGGCACCGGATGGCGGTTGCGCGGGGTCGGCACCACGACATGGAACGGCCGCGCGCCCATCCGCAGCAACGCCAGCTCGGCGATGTGGACGTTCAGCGCCCGGGACTGCGTCTCCGACAGGATCGCGGCGGTGTCACCCGCCTTGACGGCACAGCGCTCGAAGATCTCGCAGAATGCGTCGATCCATTTCGCCTCGATGCGATCCGCCAGCATGGTCGTTCTCCCGATTGTCGTTGTGTTGTTATCAGACTGAGGGAAAGCCGCGCAGCAGATAAGCGCGCAGGCCTTGCAGCAAGGCGTTGAGAATGAGACCCAGCAGCGAGATCGTGATCAGCGGCACGAACATGTCGACAGCCTGGAAGGTGCGCGCGGCGGTCACCAGCACGTGACCGAGCCCGTCGGTCGAGGTGATCATCTCGGCCAGGAACACGACGATGCAAGAGATCACGAGGCCGATGCGGCAGCCGGTCAGGATCGACGGCATCGCGGCCGGCAGCACCACCTTCCACAGCACGTCGCGCGGCGGCGTGCCGGCCGCGAGCGCCGACCAGATCAGCTTCTGCTCGACGGTCGTCGCGCCGTAGTAGGTCGACAGCAGGATCGGAAACAGCGCGTCCGCCGCCACCAGCATGATCTTGGATTCGTGGCCGAAGCCGAGCAGCAGCAGGAACGCCGGATAGAGCGCGACCTTCGGCAGCGGCGCCAGCACGCGCACGATCGGCTTGACGGCGGCGTTGACAGGCGGGCTCACCGCGGCGGCAATTCCAAGGGAAACACCGAGCACCACGGCGATCGCAAAGCCGGCGAACAGCCGGAACAGCGTTGCCGCGATGTCCTGCTGAAACGTGACACTGGTGAGCTGCTGGCCCATCCGCAAAAACACCTGCCCCGGCGGCGGCAGCAGGGTCGGCGGCGCATAGCCGAACGACACCAGCCCCTGCCACAGCAGCAGGACCAGCACGATCGGCGCGGCGCCAAGGAGGATGTCGTTGGAGGTGCGCGTCATGAGAAGCTCAGCGGCATGTCGAACTGCGGCTCGGACCAGCGCACCAGCCAGCGCCTGACGACCTCGAACGCCGCATCGAGGCAGATGCCCATGGCGCCGATGATGATGATCATCGCGAACACCGTGTCGTACTGGCCCATGTCGAGCGCGTTGAACAGGATGTTGCCGGCGCCGGATTGCCGCGCGATCATCTCGCTCGTCACCATCGTGATCAGCGCCAGCACGATTCCAGTGCGGCAGCCGGTGAGGATCTCCGGAAGCGCCGCGGGCAGGACAATGCGCAGCAGGCGCTCGCCGGCCGAGAGCCCCATCGCCGCGCCCGACCACAGCATCTTCTCCTCGACCGCCTTGGCGCCCTCGAAACTGTGGTAGATCACCGGAAGGCTGACGCCGAGGAAGATCACCAGCGTCTTGGAGATGTCTCCGACGCCGAGCCACAGCATGATGATCGGCATCAGCGCCGCCTTCGGCACCGGGTAGATCAGCATCAGCAGCGGATTGAAGAAGGCGGCGGTCGACCGGCTGCGCCCCATCAGCAACCCGAGCGGAATCGAGAACGCAAGCGCCAGTGCGAAGCCGATCGCCATCCGCCGCAGCGAGGCCAGGATGTTGATCAGGGATTCCTTGTCGGTGAGGATCGGCGGGATCGCACGCAGCGATTCCAGCGCGGTCGGAAAGCTGTCGTTCTTCAGTCCGAGCGAGGCGAGCTGCCACGCCAGCAGCAGACCGCAGCAAGCCAGCACCGGCGCGAGCGGCTTCAGCAGGCCGTTCATGACGGCAGCTCGTTGTCACCGGAATCGTCGAACATGCGCTCGATGTCGACGATGTATTTCTGGTAGCGCGGGTCCAGCAGAAGCTCCTCGCGGCGTCGGGGCCGCGGCAGGTCGATGTCGATCACCTCGCGGATGCGGCCAGGCGAACGCGACATCATCACGACCTTGTCGGACAGGAACACGGCTTCCTCGACCGAGTGGGTCACGAACAGCACCGTCTTGCGGTCGCGCTCCCAGATGTCGAGCAGGTCGTTCTGCAGCCGCGTGCGCGTATGCGCGTCGAGCGCGCCGAACGGCTCGTCCATCAGCAGCACCTCCGGCCCGTAGGCCAGCGTGCGGGCGAGCGCGACGCGCTGCTTCATGCCGCCGGACAGCTCCTTGGGATAGAACTTCTCGAAGCCGGTGAGTCCGACCATGGCGAGCAAAGTCCGCGCGAGCGCCTCGGCCTTCGCCGGCTTCTTGCCCTGCTGCAGCGGACCATACATGACGTTGCCGAGCACGCTCTTCCAGGGAAACAGCGCGAACTCCTGGAACACCGGGCCGCGATCGGTGCCGGGACCGGTGATCGGCTTGCCCTTCATCTTCGCCGTGCCTTTGGTGGGGCTGACGAAGCCACCGACGATGTAGAGCAAGGTCGACTTGCCGCAGCCGGAGGGCCCGAGGATGGAGACGAAGGCGCCCTCGCCGACCGAAAGCGAAATGTCCGACAGCGCGGTGTGGTCGCGGCGCGACGACGTCTTGAACACCTGCGACACGTGATCGATCTCGATGATCGGCGTGGCCGCGCGGCGGCCGAGCGGAGCGCCCGCGAGCTGGCCGGGTCGGATCGGGGTCACGCCCATGTCGGCTTCTCTTTCCGATGCAGCACGCTTAGAGGCTCCGTGATATCGGGCATGAAGACTGCCGCAGACGATCGTTTTAAACCACATCCACCGTCATTCCGGGGCAAGGCCGAAAGGCCTTGAACCCGGAATCTCGAGATTGCCTTGCGTCATGCTCAACAAGCTCGAGATTCCGGGTTCAATCATCGAAGCGCAGCCGCTTCGCGTCTGCGCCTCGACGATTGCCCCGGAATGACGGGGACCTGGAAAGATTAGCAAGAACCCTGCCAATCGTCCCACGCACGCCGCTCATTGCTGCTCCTGATCGAACCAGGGCCATTCGGCCGGTCCCTCATGCGTGACGGCGCCGAGCGGCGCCTGCCCGACCAATTTCGCATACTTCGCCAGCGCTCCCGCGCGGTGCCGCGGCGGCCGCTGCGTCCAGTGCTTGCGGCGCGAAGCCAGCTCAACGTCATCAAGCAGCACATCGAGCGTGCGCGCCTTCGCATCGATGCGGATCGGATCGCCGTCTTGCACCATCGCCAGCGGACCGCCGACGAAGGCTTCCGGCGAGACATAGCCGATGCACATGCCGCGGGTGGCGCCGGAGAAGCGGCCGTCGGTGATCAGCGCGACCTTCTCGCCCATGCCCTGGCCATAGATCAGCGCGGTGACGCCGAGCATCTCGCGCATCCCCGGACCGCCGACCGGACCCTCGTTGCGGATGATCAGCACCTCGCCCGCCTGATAGTTGCGTGCGCGGACCGCAGCGACGCAGGCCTCCTCGTCCTCGAACACCCGCGCGCGGCCCTCGAACACGAGGTTCTTGAGGCCGGCAATCTTGATGACGGCGCCGTCGGGCGCGAGGTTACCCTTGAGGACAGCCACGCCGCCATCCGCCATGATCGGCTTGGCCGGGCTGAAGACGATCTCGCCGTCCGGCGGGTTGGCCGAGCCGTATTCATCAGCCAGCGTGCGGCCCGTGACAGTGATGCAGGAGCCGTCGATGTGGCCGCTCTCGATCAGCGCGCGGATCACCACGGCGGCGCCGCCGATATCGTAGACGTCCTTCGCCGTGTACTTGCCGCCCGGCCTGAGATTGCCGATCAGCGGCGTGCGCGCGAACACCTCACCGACATCGTCGAGGGTGAAGCGGATGCCGGCCTCATTGGCGATCGCCGGCAGATGCAGCGCGGCGTTGGTGGAGCCGCCGGTAGCCGCGACGATGGCCGCCCCGTTCTCCAGCGCCTTCCGGGTCACGATGTCGCGCGGCAGCGGGCCGCCACGCGCGAGCATCTGCATGATCATGCGTCCGGCCTGCCGCGCGACGTGCGCGCGCTCGGCATAGACGCCGGGGATCATCGAGACGTTGGGCATCGACAGGCCCATCGCCTCCGACAGCATGCCCATGGTGTTGGCGGTGAACTGCCCGGCGCAGGCACCGATGGTCGGCAGGCAGGTCCGCTCGATGCCTTCGAGCGTCTGTGCATCGATCTCGCCGGTCATGTAGCTGCCGACCGCTTCATACGAGTCGAGCACCGTGAGCGTCCTGCCCCGGTACTTGCCGGGCAGCGCGCTGCCGCCATAGATGAAGATCGACGGAACGTTGCAGCGGACCATGCCCATCATGACGCCGGGCAGGGTCTTGTCGCAGCCGCCGAAGCCGATCAGCGCGTCATAGGCCAGGCCATGGACCACGGCCTCGATGGAGTCGGCAATCAGCTCGCGCGAGAACAGAGAGAACTTCATCCCCTCATGGTTCATGCTGATGCCGTCGGAGACCGAGACGGTGGCGAATTCCCGCGGCGTGCCGCCGGCTTCGGAGACGCCCGTCTTCGCCGCATCGACCTGGAAATCGTGCGTCATGTTGCAGGGCGTCTGCTCGCCCTTCTGGCTAACGACGCCGATCATCGGCTTGGCGATGTCGGCATCGTCCAGCCCCATCGCGCGCATGAAGGCCCGGTGCGGAGCGCGATCGAGCCCTTCCACCGTCACACGCGATCGCAGCTTCCTCATCGACAAGGCTCCGCGTGAAGCCGCCTACTGGATCGGCGCGACGATCGTGGGATGCTTGAACTGGGCGACGTCGAGCTTCGGCAGCATGCCGGTCTCGGCGTAGATGTCGAGCATCTTCTGGATCGCCGGGAAGTTCGGCGCGGCCACCGGATCGCGGCCGAAATCATTATCTTTCAGCAGATAGGTGTCGATCACGGCGACCGGCGCCTTCATGACCTCCGACACCACCTTCAAGGTCTCGTCGCGATTGGCGAGCGCCTTCTTCATGCCGGCGGTGATGTCGCGGACATAGGCCTTCACCAGCTCCGGGTTCTTGTCGACGAAGTCGGCGCGACAGGCCTCGAGGATGTGGACGATGTTCGGCATCGCCTCGGACAGCGAGAACAGCTTGCGGGTGCCGCCCTTGGCCTCGGCGCGCGCGGCAAAGGGTTGATTCATGTTGACGGCGTCGACACGGCCCTGGCGCAGCGCATCCTCCGACACCGCGAAACCGACTTCGACCAGCTTGATGTCCTTGGCCGGATCGAGCCCGGCCTGCTTCAGCAGCATGTTGAACGGCCCTTGCGTGCCGCCGCCGATCACGGAAATGCCGACCGTCTTGCCCTTGAGATCGGCGATGGTCTTGATCGGGGAATCGTCCTTGACCGCCCAGTAGACCGAGAAGCCGCCCGGCTTCTCATAGACGTGCTGGGCGACGATGTAGGCCTTGAGGCCGCCGCCGACGACGCCGTTCGCCAGTGACAGCGGCGCCTGCGTGGCGCAGTCGAGCGCGCCGGCGGCGAGCGCCTGCGTCATCGGTGCCGTTCCCTGGAACTGGGTCCATTCGATGTTGTAGGTCTTGCCGAGATCCGGAAATTCGGTCGGCCGCTTCATCATCCAGTATTTGGATTCTTCCGCCGGGATGGTCCAGCCGACGCGGATCGTCTGCTGTGCGAATGTCGGCCCCGCGCTCGTCACCAAAGCCATCGCCGCGAGTGCCGCCAGCATCAACCGTTTCCGCATCACGCCCCTCCGCCCTTTCAAAAAGGAACCTCGCGGAGAATGTTTCATGTCTCAAATATCTGTGCAAGCGCGGAAAACGCCCCGCCTTTGCCTGCCCCATGGGCAAGCCCGCTTTGCAGCGCGACAAGGCCGGGTCATCGTGAAACGCCCCGCGGTCCGTGTGCCGCGGCGCGGTCGACAACGCAAGGTCGCACGCTCCAGGGTGGCGATTGTGGCCGTTCAGCCGACTGGCGTCGCCGCGTCGCACGCGCTAGGGAGAAGCCCCGAATTGACCTTTTGAGGAGTTCTTCGATGTCGATCCAGCGTTTCGAAATTGGCCCGCGCATGAGCCAGGTCGTCGTTCACGGCAATACCGTCTATCTCGCGGGAGTCGTCGCGCAGAAGACGGCCGGTGAAAGCGTCACCAAGCAGACCGAGGAGATTCTCTCGATCATCGACGGCCACCTCGCCAAGGCCGGCACCGACAAGTCGAAGCTGTTGTCCGCGACGATCTACCTCACCGACATCAAGACCTTCGGCGAAATGAACGCCGTGTGGGATGGCTGGGTCTCGGCCGGCAATACCCCGGCGCGCGCCACGGTCGAAGCCAAGCTGGCTGCGCCGCAATACACCGTCGAGATCATGGTGATCGCGGCGAAATAGGCGCGCTGGGTCGCCGCGCACTAGTCAGTGTCGCGGCGACCAGTATTGCGATTGAGCGGACCACGCCGCTCGCGCATGAGCCCTTCCGGAAGCACCGGCTCGGTGCCGGGCAACGGCTCGGCCCGCACGTCGGCGCCCCACTGCTCCTGCTGGCGGGGCGTCGTTTTGTCCTTGACCTGGTGCGACTGCGGCAGACCGTCCTTGCTGACGGGGTCGTAGGCGCCGGAGCGCAGGTCGCGGGTGTCTCTGCCTGTCATGATCTTTCAACAAGCGGTGTCCAGCATTCGTTCCTGATCGCCGGCATGGAACAGATGCCCTCCTGCCGCCGCAGGACCAGCCACGGTCAGGACTGCGGCCGCAGCGGCGCGCCCTCGCGGACGCCGTCGACCTTCACGGCCAGCCGTTTGATCTTGTCGTAAAGCGTCTGCTTCGGAATGCTCAGCAGCGCCGCAGTCGCCGGCACGTCGCCGAGCTTGCGGCGCAACGCATCCTCGATGATCGAGCGCTCGATGTTCTCCAGCTGCCGTGGCAGCGACAGCTCCGAGGCCGCGGCGCCCGAGCGGTCGAGGACCTTGCGGTCGAGCACACCGAGCACGAAGCGGTCGGCGACGTTGCGCAGCTCGCGCACGTTGCCCGGCCATGAGTAGCCGAGCAGCAGCGACATGGTCTGCTCGTTCACGATCGGCGCGTCGCGCTCGAACCGCTTGGCAGCCTCGAGGGTGAAGTGCTCGAACAGGATCGGGATGTCCTCGCGGCGTTCGCGCAACGGAGGCAGCTCGATGAACGCGACGCCGAGACGATAATACAGATCGGCGCGGAACAGCTTCTGCTCGCTGAGCTCGAACAGATTGGCCTTGCTGGCCGCCACCACGCGGCAATCCACCGCCACCGGCTTGTTGGAGCCGACGCGCTCGACCGAGCGGTCCTGCAACGCCCGCAGCAGCTTCACCTGCACGCTGAGCGGCATGCTCTCGATTTCGTCGAGGAACAGCGTGCCGCCATGGGCATATTCGATCTTGCCGATCCGCTGCTTGGTCGCGCCGGTGAAGGCGCCGGCCTCGTGGCCGAACAATTCGCTCTCGACCAGCGACTCCGGCAGGCCGCCGCAATTCACCGCGACATAGTTGCCGCCGCGCCGGGCGCTGTGAGCGTGCAGGCAGCGGGCGACGACGTCCTTGCCGGTGCCGGTCTCGCCATAGATCGTCACGTCGACATTGGTCGAGGCCAGGGTCGAGACCAGGCGGCGCACCTCCTGGATCTGCGGCGAACGCCCGAGCAGGCTCGCCTCGATGCCCTGGCGGTCGGCGAGCGCCGAGCGCAGCGCGCGGACTTCGAGCGTCAGGCGGCGCTTGTCGAGCGCGCGGCGCACGACGGAGACGAGTTGCTCCGACGAGCACGGCTTCTCGATGAAGTCATAGGCGCCGTTGCGCATCGCTTCCACGGCCATCGAGATATCGCCGTGTCCGGTGACCAGGATGACCGGCAGGTCCGGATCGAGCCGGTGCAGCTCGGACAGCCACTCGGTGCCGCTCTTGCCACGCAGCCGCACGTCGGAGACCACCACGAACGGCATGTCGGCGCGAACGGTCGTGCCTGCGGCTTCGGCGGAGGCGAACGGCGTGACCGAGAGCCCGGCGAGCTGCAGCGCCTGGACGGCGCCGATGCGGACATCCTCGTCGTCCTCGACATAGATCACGCCGACCGGTTGCTCAGGAGTCATGCGGGAACCTCTTCAATCGGCAAGCGGCAGCAGCACAATGAACTCGGCGCCGGACGGTTCGAGATTCCGCGCCCGCAGCTCGCCGCCGAACGACCGCGCGATGTGATTGGCGATCACGAGCCCAAGTCCGAGACCCTTGCCGGCCGGCTTGGTCGTCACGAAGGGCTCGAACAGGCGCGGCAGGACATCGGCGGCGATCGCTGGGCCGCTGTTGGCGATGGTGATGCGGCACTGGCCCTCCTCACGCACGGCGCGGATGTGGATGGACTTCCGCGCGGCGCCCTCGACGGCATCGAGCGCGTTGGCGATGATGTTGCAGAGCAGTTGCTCGAGCCGGATCTGATCGGCCCTGACATGAAGCTCGGGCGCGAGATCGATGGTCACGTCGACATTGCCGTCCTTCACCCGCGCGCCGAGGATCTTGAGCGTCTCGGACAGCGCCTGCTCGACCGAGACGGCATCGAGCGGCGCGTTCGATTTGTAGGCGAACACGCGCAGCTGGCCGGTCAGGCGCGCCAGCCGGCGGACCAGCTCGCCGATGCGGATGAGATTGCCGCGGGCCTCGCCGATCATGCCGCGATCGACGAATTGCACGGCATTGTCGGAGGCGGTCTGCAGCGCCGCCAGCGGCTGGTTGATCTCGTGCACCATGCCGGCCGACATCTGGCCGAGCACGGCGAGCTTGCCGGCATGGACGAGTTCGTCCTGCGCGGCGCGCAATTCGGCGGTGCGCTCCTGCACCCGCATTTCCAGCCTGTCATTGGCGGCCTGCAGCGCGGCCTGGCTCGCCAGCCGCTGCCGGATCTCGCGGCGTCGCTGCGCCAGCAGGCCGAACGCCAGCAGCGCCACGATGCTGGCGAGACCCGAGAGCGTGCCGATGATCAAGGCCGTCCGCCGGATCGGCGCCTCGTCGTCGAGCAGCAGCAGCTGCCATTGCCGCCCGTTGAGCGGACGCTCGTCGACGCTGTAGACCGCGCCGCGCTCGGTCGCGACCTGGCCGCCGCGATCGGTCCTCTCCATGAAGCTCCAGCCGAGCGGCGCGAGGCTGGAGCTGCCATAGGGCTTGGACGTCGCGATCTCCTCGAGCGCGTCGGCCGAGAGCGGCGTCAACGGGCGGAAACGCCATTCCTCGCGCGAGGCGAGAATGGTGACGCCGCGGGCGTCGACCAGCAGCATGTCGGCACCGCGGTTGCGCCATTCGCGCTCGAAGGCATCGAGATTGACCTTGACGACGGCGACACCGATCGTCCGTCCCTCTTGCTTGACGGCATAGGACAGGTAATAGCCGGCGCGCGCGCTGGTGATGCCGATGCCGAAGAACACGCCGCGACCGGTCGCCAGCGCCTGGCGCATATAGGGGCGGTAGGACAGGTTGCTGCCGACCGGCGTTCCCGGCTGATCGAAGTCGGCGGCGGCGATCGCATCACCGGCGACGGTGAGGACATAGAGGTTGTCGGCGCCGGCCAGCAGGTTGATCGACTTCAGATGCAGGCTGACGCTCTGCTGCAGCGCGCGATCGTCCGGCGTGCCGAGCAGCCGGAAGACATCGGGCGAGGTCTCCAGCAGCGAGGGCAGATATTCGAAGCGCGAGAGGTAGCCGTCGAGCTGCGCGGCCTCGACCGCCAGCCGCTGCTGGGCCGCGGCGTGCCGCTGATCGAGCCCGCGGGAAAAGGCAATGGCATAGCCGAGCCATGCCGCGACGCCGACCAGCGCAGCCGCCATCACTCCGCGAGCGACCCAGCCCGCGCGCCTGCCGACCACCGCGGTGACGTCGGGATGTCCCTCGAGGCCGATCCGGAATGGAAGGTCCGTCATTCCCTTTTCCAGGCCCATCACGTTCCAGGCCCATCACTTCCCAGGCCCGTGTACCGGGCCGCGGCTGCCGTATCCGTAATTGTGCTGCAAGTCTAAGGTCTTGCCGGGCAATAGGCGACAACAAAATCGGCCGGGCCGACGCCAAGGCGCCCTCGTCAGTGCAGCTTGACGTGCGGCTCGGTGCGGCGGGTGATCAGGCGCGCCAGCGTGTCCAGCGACACCTTCGCGAGCCCGTGCAGCGCGTATTCGTGCATCTTGTAGAGCGACAGATACATCATCCGCGCGAACAGGCCTTCGAACACCAGATTGCCGCCGACCAGCGCGCCCATCATCGAGCCGACCGTGCTGAACTCGCCGAGTGACACCAGCGAGCCGAAATCGTGATAGCGGTAGTCCGCCAGCGGCTCGCCTCTGACGAAGCGCGGAATCTGCTTGTAGAGATGCGACGCCTGCTGATGCGCCGCCTGCGCCCGCGGCGGCACGTTGCCGCGCTCGCCCCAGGAGCAGGCCGAGCAGTCGCCGATCGCGAAGACGCGCTCGTCGCGCGTGGTCTGCAGGGTCTGCCTGACCACGAGCTGGTTGATGCGGTTGGTCTCCAGGCCCGCAATGTCCTTCAGGAAGTCGGGCGCCTTGACGCCCGCGGCCCAGACGATCAATTCGGCCGGGATGACACGGCCGTCGGCAAGGCTGACCTTGTCGGCGCCGACCTCGGCGACCTTGGCGCCAACCAGGACCTCGACGCCGAGCTTTGCGAGCAGCTTCTCGGTCTCACGCGAGACCCGCTCAGGCAATGCCGGCAACACCCGGCCCGCGGCCTCGATCAGCGTGATCCTGATGTCCTTCTCGGCGTCGACCTGGTCGAGACCATAGGCCACCACCTCGCGCGTCGTGCGATGCAGCTCCGCGGCCAATTCGACACCGGTCGCGCCGGCGCCGATAATCGCGACCTTCAGCTGGTGCGGCGCGATCGGCGACGACTGCGAATGGACGCGGATGCAGGCGTTGACCATGCGCTCGTGGAAGCGCCTGGCGTCGCGCTGCGATTCCAGCTTGATGGCGTGGTCGACGACGCCGGGCGTGCCGAAATCGTTGTTCTGGCTGCCGATGGAAATGACGAGCACGTCATAGGGGATGGTCCGCTGCGGCGTGACCTCGCGCCCCTCGGCGTCGAGGTAGGGAGCCACCAGCACCTCGCGCTTGTCGCGGTCGAGGCCGATCATGTCGCCGATGCGGTAGTGAAAGCCGTGCCAATAGGCCTGGGCGAGATAGTCGACCTCGTGCGCGGAGATGTCCATGCTGCCGGCCGCGATCTCGTGCAGCTTCGGCTTCCAGACATGGGTACGGTTGCGCTCGACCAGCGTGACGTCGAGCTTGCCCTTGCGGCCGTATCTGTCTCCGAGCCGGGTCGCGAGCTCCAAGCCGCCGGCGCCACCGCCGACGATCACGATGCGAGGAACACCAGACTGCGCAACGGCCATCATCCAATCTCCCCGAGGGTGACCGCGGCGCGACGGAATGACTGCGATGTCACTCCGGCTGCGTCATCACTTCGGCACCGCCGCCCCAGCCAGCGCGACCATGTTCACGATACGCCGTATCGTCGCGATGGTCAGACCATGCCGGCCTTGCGGCACCAGGCAGGATGCCTCCACGGTAAACCCCTGCCCGCCGCCACCTTAGCAGATTATCCGAGATGTTGGCGGCATCGCGATTGGGCAGGGCCGCGGCCGGCGCTACCGACGCTGGAATGCGACAGCAGCGCCCACCGCGACCGCAGGCCTATCCCGTGGTGACTGCGACTTCGACATCGGCGGGATCGATATCGCGATCGAGCGCGATGCGCAGCTTGTCGCGATCGAGCTCGCCTTCCCACCACGCCACGATCACGCAGGCGACGCCGTTGCCGCACAGATTGGTCAGTGCGCGGCACTCGCTCATGAACTTGTCGATGCCGAGCACGATCGCCATGCCCGGAACGAGCTCCGGCCGCACAGCCGCAAGCGTTCCGGCCAGGGTGATGAAGCCGGCGCCGGTGATGCCCGAGGCGCCCTTCGAGGTCAGCATCGCGACCAGCAGGATCGTGATCTGCTCGCCGAAGGAGAGGTGAACGTTCATCGCCTGCGCGATGAACAGCGTCGCCAGCGTCATGTAGATGTTAGTGCCGTCGAGATTGAACGAGTAGCCGGTCGGAACCACCAGGCCGACGACCGGCTTGGAACAGCCGAGCCGCTCCAGCTTCTCCATCATCTGCGGCAGCGCGCTCTCGGATGACGAGGTGCCGAGCACGATCAGCAGCTCGTCCTTGATGTATTTGAGGAACTTGAAGATCGAGAATCCGGCGATGCGGGCGATGATGCCGAGCACGATCACGACGAAAGCGAGTGACGTGAGATAGAAGGTCGCGATCAGGCCGGCGAGGTTGCCGAGCGCCTGCGGCCCGTAGCGACCGATGGTGAAGGCCATGGCGCCGAAGGCACCGATCGGAGCGGCCTTCACCACGAGGGCGATGACGCCGAAGATCGCGTGCGCGGCGTCGTCGATGAAGGCGCGCATCGTATGGCCGCGCTCACCGAGCGTCATCAGGGCGATGCCGAACAGGATCGAGAACAGCAGCACCTGCAGGATATCGCCCTGCGCGAACGCTCCGACCACCGTGTCCGGGATGATGTGAAGCACGAAGTCGACCGACTTCATCTCGCTCGCCTGCTTGGCGTAGTTGGCGACGGCGGCGGTGCCGGCGTTGCTCTGGCCCTGGAACCCTGCCCCCGGCTGAATGAAATTGCCGACGATGAGCCCGAGCGCAAGCGCGAAGGTCGAGACGATCTCGAAATAGATCAGCGCCTTGACGGCAACGCGCCCGACCTTCTTCACCTCGGAGACGTGCGCGATGCCCGACACGACGGTGCAGAAGATGACCGGCGCGATCACCATCTTGATCAGCTTGACGAAGCCGTCGCCCAGCGCCTTGATCCATTCGTTCTTGCCGAGCTCGGGCCAGAGCCAGCCGACGATGACACCGAGCACGATCGCGAACAGGACCTGCACATAGAGGACCCGGTAGAACGGCTTCTGCGGTGGTGCCGCGGCCGCTGTGGTGGTTGCAGACATCGTATCTTCTCTCCCTGATCTTACTCGGTCTATCTCTCTGGTCTGCCTATGACCCGCTTCCGCGCCGGCTCCATTGCATGCCGGAGCAACGTCATGCGTCCGGACGCGGGCCGGGCCGGGGGGCGGACCCGCGAAGCTGCGCAGGCGGAATCGCCTGTCGCCGGATCTCAGGTGAGGGATGGGCTGTGGGCTGGCATCCGGACGTCCCTCGCATCTGTTGTTCTGGAGCTGGCGCTCGTTTGGCGGCTCATTAAGCAGCAATCGTGCCAGCGGAGCGGCGCAGCATGGGGCGCCTGCATGTCCTTCAGTTTGCTACGATTTGTGAACCATCACGCGGCGGGCGGTCAAGGCACAGCGCGCGGTTTGTCTGGACTTCCGGAATTTTGCCGTCGCAGGCACCCGAAACATCGGACGTACCGGCGACATTGTCCCACGGGCGATATCCAGCCCTGCCTGTCGGGCGCTCGACCTGGCTGGGGCGGGAGGGATCGAACCTCCGAATGGCGGGATCAAAAGCTACGGGCGTCCGCTGTAAATCAACGCCAATTCTGAATTTGGCGCAGATTCTAGCCCTAGTACCCGGCGGACAGAACCTGGGATGTGGCGGTTCCGGCATCGACTGCGCCACGCTGTCCATCCGCAATGTTGGCCGAGACCAACTGCATTCCCGCCGCCGCGTGCTGGACATTGCGCGAGATATCCTGCGTGACAGCGCCCTGCTGCTCCACGGCCGATGCGATCGTCGACGAAATCTCCTGCAGCTTCTCGATTGTGATGCCGATCTCGCGGATGGCACCGACCGATTGCTGGGGGGCGGACTGGATGCTCGAGAGCTGCTGGCCGATCTCGCCGGTGGGCCGCGTCGTTCGCGACTTTGACATGGCCGGCAGCCGGAAAGAAGGACGCAACGGCGGCTCCCCTTGGTCAAAGCTCGCGGACCCGGCGAGGATGCGCCTTCGTATGCCATGCCCAGGCTGACCTGATGATCGTATGCAGGTCCGATCGCAATGGGCGGAACTGGAGATCGTCGTTGGCAGCTGTGGGGTCCGCCACCAACGTGGACGGGTCACCGGGGCGACGATCCTTCATCGTTGTGGGCGGCGCAGAACCGGTTTCCCGCTCAATGGCGTGCAACACCTCTTTGACCGAATAACCCTTGCCGGTTCCGAGATTGAACGCTCGTCCGACAATTTTCCTTTCGTTTCTCATCAAGGCATGGATCGCCCTCACATGCGCATCTGCCAAATCGCTGACATGAATGTAGTCCCGGACTGCCGATCCATCGGGAGTATCGTAATCATCCCCGTAGACGGCGAACTCATCCAGGTGTCCCTGAATGACCATCAGCGCCCGCGGAATCAGATGAGTTTCGGGGTCCCGAAGTTCGCCGATGAGCCCGCAATCATCTGCCCCGCAAGCATTGAAATAGCGCAACCGAATCGCGTTGAACCCATATGAAGCCTCGAAGTCCCCGATGATCTGCTCGGCCATCCATTTCGATCTGCCGTATGGATTTACGGCATGCCCTGCTTGGGCTTCTCTGATGGGCATCCTAGGTACTTCGCCATAGACTGCGCCGGTGCTCGAAAAAACAATGTTGGAGCATCCGGCCTTGCGCATGGAGTCGAGCAGCGTCAGCGTGCCGACCACGTTGTTACGATAATATATGTGAGGATGCGATACAGACTCACCCACCAGGCTCGATGCCGCCAAATGAATAACGGCCTGGATCTCAAACTCCCTCAGCGCTGCAACGAGGCTCCGTTCGTCCAGGATGTCCCCCGTAACAAGAGGTCCCCAGTTCACAAACGATCGATGGCCGATCGCAAGGTTGTCGTAGCAGACAGGCTCAAATCCAGCTTCCCTAACTGCCTTGCAACAATGTGCCCCGATGTATCCGGCTCCGCCCGTAACAAGAATCCGCCGCCCAGCACCCATGCAAGAACTCGCTTTCTTCAGCCGCAACCTTCCCGCCTCGCAACCTCAACCAATGCGATCAAATATCGACACGACACCTTTCGATCGATACCATGGGTTATCGTTGTGGTCGACCGGCTTGCTCGAGTCCCGCTCATTCGGGTGACGGCCTCCAACGTGCTGCAGTCGTCGTAGCGATCCACTCAAGGCAACGATCCGGCCAGTTTGCGACCTCGCCGCCATGAATTCCGAGGCCAAAGCCATGGCCGCCGTGATCACAGATCATGGCCTCCACAGGCACGGCCGCCGCGCGCAGCGCCTCAAGATAGACGAAGCTATTCTCTGGCTTGGCGACGGTGTCGTCCCGAGCGTGAACGACAAATGTCGGACAGACGCCTGGCGTGACGGCCCGCTCAAACGAGTAACGTCCGGCCACGGCATCGGATGGAGACTTCCCGAGCAGGGCCTTGCGTGATCCAGCATGGGTAATGGCTCGATCCATTGAGATTACGGGGTAGACCAGGATGGCAAAGGCCGGCGATCCCGCCGACCGCGAGGCCCATGCCACCATATGCCCGCCGGCCGAGAAGCCCATGGCGCCGATCCGATCGGAGCGGATCCCCCACACCGTCGCATGGGCGCGCGTCACTGCCAGCGCTTCGTCGAGATCGGCCATCGGCAACGGCAGGGCGGTGTCCGCCCGATCCGATTGCGGCAGCCGGTATTTCAGGACAAGGCCGGCGATGCCCCGCGCCGCCAGCCAGCGCGCGACGTCATGACCTTCCTTGTCGATGGTGACGCCGGCATAGCCGCCGCCCGGACAGATGACGATCGCCGTTCCGGTCGCGATCCGCCGCTCGGGGAGGAACACCGTCAAGGTCGGCCGGCCGACGACGCGCACCGACCGGTCGGGACGACTGACGCCACGCTCTTCGATCCGATCGGCCATCGCCGATCCGCCGTTCCTGGTGCCCAGCGCCAACTCGATCGGCAGCCGCCCGTCGCCCGTCGTCGTCCACGACGATCCCATCTGCAGGACCCCGCGCAGAACATGCTCGACGCCCTCGATGGCTGGCAGCGCCAACGTCTTGGCAGAAGATGTTTTGGCTGAAGACGCCACTGCATCCAAGCCCACAGCGGCATAGCGGCCACGAACCAGCCGCACGAGGCGCGCAATGCCGGGTTGGGGACTGTCCGTCACGACGGGAATGCCGAACAGGACGCCCAAAACGGCGCCCCAGTTCGCACCGCGCGACGACGGCGCGTAGAGTGCCGCGGGCCGACGGCTACGCAACTGCCAGGCCAGCCGCATCAGGCCGGAGAACCGCGTGAGTCCGGCCGGCCAGAGTTCCGGCGCAAACCAAGTGGGATCGAAACCGTCGCACAAGGTGGCGGCTCGCGCCAGCGATGCCGCGTCGGCATCGTCGAACAGAATTGCCAATCGGAACGGTGTGGGCGCCTTCATCGCCCCGGCCGAAGCGCACGTTGTGCTGTTCATCGCGTCCGCAGACCGTCAGACCACGTCGGCGAAGCCGCGCTTCGTGCGCATGAAGAAAGCATAGCCAGCAACAGCGACAACGACGCCAGCGGCGAACATCGCGCCCAGCCTCCCCCATTCCGGCGCAAGCCCCAGCACGGCGACCTTGCGCGCATCATCGACCAGCGCAGCAATCGGATTGAGATCGAACAACCATCGGAATTCCGAGGGGACACTGCTCAGCGAATAGAAGATCGCGCTGGCAAACATGAGCACTGTCAGCAACAATGGCACCATCGCGTTGAGATCCCTGACAAACACGCCGAGACTGGACAGCAGCCAGCTCAAGCCCAATGCAAAGCAGATCAACGGCGCGACCACGAGCGGAAGCAGCGTCGCCGTGGCCGGAACCGTACCGTGCGCCAGCAGGACGCCACAGAAGAATGGGACGAAGCTGACGATCATCTGCACGAGCGCGGCCGCCACGGCCGACAGCGACAGAATCTCCAGCGGGAAAACCACCTTGGTGACGAAGTTAGGTTTCGAGACGACCAGAGCGGGCGAGCGTCCGACCGCCTCGGCGAAGAAATCGAATAGGATCAGCCCGCAGAACATCGAGAGCACGAAGTCCAGCTTGCCCGCGCCACCGCCGAGTTGCGGCTGCAGGATGAAGCCGAAGACGACCACATAGACAGTCAGCATCCCCAGCGGCCGCAACAGCGACCAGACAACGCCCAGATACGAGCCGCGGTAGCGCGCCAGAATATCCCGCAAGGTAAACTGCCGAAGCAGCGTGCCGTGCGCGACCAGTCTGCGCACGATTTCCCACGGCAACAGCAGTTGCGGCCAGGAAAAATGATCTCGCGATTGCTGCACGGCCGCCATGTTACGTCGCCCCCGCTACGAAACCATAAGTATCAACAAGTTTGACAGTAGCGCCAAACGAGTGCAAGCAAATAGCTGAATTTCGCAAGCCGACAGCGACGATTCCGTATCCTTCTCAGGCACAGCGCTCATGACGACCGAGCATCAGGATCGCTTTCCGCCTTGGGCTCTGGCGCTCTTGACCTTCGTCGGATCAGCGCTGATCGCGTTGCCCTCGTTTCCCGGACGGATGAATGCCGATGCGCTCGACCTGTATGGCCAGGCACTCGGCGACCGCTTTCACGACTGGCACGCTCCTCTCGTGGCCTGGCTGTGGAGAACGATCGGCGCCTCTCCGTCCCTGGTCGCGGGGCATACCACGCTGATCGTCTTCGCGATCGTTTATGCGGTCGTCCTCACCTTACGCGCCAATGGCCTTTCGTCGCCGGCGGCGTTGCTGGCCGCGTTCGGATTCGCGTTGTTCCCACCCGTACTCAACCACCTCGTTGCGGTCTCGAAGGACACCTGGGTGGCCGCGCTATTCGTCGCGACCTTCGCGATGTCCTCGGCGGCCGCGCCAACCAGGCTCGTCCATACGCGCGCAGCCCTGATTGCGCTCGCGCCATCGATACGCCCGGAGACCGTTCTCCTGCTGCCGCTGTTCATTTGGGGCGAGTACGTCCTGGCCGGACGAAAATTGCTCCCCGCCGCCCGCTTCGCCGGGGTCTTGCTCCTCACCGCCGCCGCGCTAGGCCTGTTCGTCGCAAAAGTCGTCAAGCCTGAAGCCCGGCATGCCGAGGGCGGGATCTTTCTGTTCGACCTCGCCGGCATTTCGATCCGGACCGATCAGCTCTTGCTGACTCCCGCGAGCTTTCCCGCCAACGATCTTGCTGTGCTGCAGCGGCACTACTGGAGCGACAGCCTGTCTCCGATCGCATGGGCGAATCCCGAAAGTGAAATGGTGCGGTTCGTCGTCGGCGACGACTTGGCAGAACTGCGTCGCCGCTGGGAGAGCGCCGTTGTGGCCTATCCGCTCGCATATCTCGACACCCGCAGCGTCATCGTGCGCGAGTACCTGCGCGGGCATTGGACGTACCATCCCGGCATCGATTCAAATCCTCGTATTCACCTCTTTTGGCCGAAGGCGAACGGAATGGTGAATGCCTATCTCGATGCCGCGCCTCAATGGCTCTCCAGCCATTGGCTCCCGATGATCGGAGCCGTCGTCCTTCTGGCGGCCATAGTGCGGCTGAAGCTGCATCGGCGTCGACCGGAGTGGATCGTCTATCTGGTCGTGGCTTTCGCCTATCAGGTCATGCTGCTTCCCCTCATCGTCGTACCGGATTATCGGTTCGGATATGCGGGCGTGATCCTGTTCTTCCTGATCCTTGGGTTGACGTCGCGCGATCTCGCACTGATGGAACGAGCGCGGACTGTGGGCGATGACCATGGGACCAAGGCGGAGGGCGCCGCCGGCGGGCTGGCCGCGCCGGCGGCGACGTCCGCGGGATTACCGGGTCAGAAGCCAATAGACCGCGCGCTGCACCGGTGAGCCGCGACGATTGCGGCCGGCATGCCAATAATCGTGCCGGAGCACCCATCGGAACGACTGCGGTCGCGCCAGCATCCGCAGGCTGTGCGGATAGGCCAGCAGTCGTCTTGCGTATACGGCACCGAATCCTTCTCCATGCGGAATATCGCCGACATGACGCGCCTCGGCTTCGGTCGGATACTGCAGGAAGCGCTTCAATTGCGCCGCCGCCGCGTCCTTGGACAAGGCGAGGTCCGGAAACCGGACCTTCAGCGCCAGATAGTCGTCGACGAATTGCATCGCCCCTTGTTGCATGCGCACGATACTCTCGACCCTGTAGGGCTCGAGATCGGTGGACGCCCTAACCGGAAAATAGTTGCCGTCGGCGTCGCGCTCCATACGAACGATCGTCCCCTCCGTCGCCGAAAACAACAATTCGACGACTTCGACCCCCTCCCAGATCAAGCGCCGGTAGTCGTCCGGTTCGCCCCGCCGGAAAAGATAGGCGTCGTGGGGATATTTCTCGTCGGGCAGAACGATCTCGTGCGCGAACCCATATGTGCCGAGGTAGAGTCCGGTAATCTCCGGGCAATCCCCCCTCTCACGCAGCATATCGGTGATCGACCGCTGCATCGTACCATGCCACCCGACGTCGATCAGGCCAACGCGACGGCCCCCCACCAGACCGGAAGCGCTCAAATAGTCCAGCAGAACCTCACGTTCCTCACACGCGTTCTCGCAGATCGGTCCTGCAAGCCCGAGGAACAATTGCCGCAGGCGTCCATAGTCCGCTTCCGTCTTGACCTCGTGGTCGGGGCCGCTAAATCCAGCCGCACCGAAAGCTCCCTGATGTTTGCGCCAGTCGACGCCAGCGCGCTCGATGAATTGCGCCGCTGTAAGCACCGATGTCCCGCCCGACAGAAACCGGATGACATCCTCATTGAGGTCCTTGATCGCCGCCACGTTAAGCGCACGCCTCGAACCATAAAGATAGTGCGTCTCTTTGACCGCTCCATCTGTCGCGGCGGCCAGCTTGTCATAGACCTGCTGCATCACGAGCCCTTCACGGGCCAGGAAATACAGGGCGTCCAAGCGGCGCGCCTTAGCCTGCTCAATCAACCATTCCGTAAAGCCGACAAACAGCGGACCGGCCGTTACATAGCCGAAATCCTCCCAAAAGCTCTCCTCGCGCGAGACCGGCACGGCGTCCCGCCTTGCATGGGTGATCCGGTTGGCGATCAGCCCCTGCGCAACCGACCTTGCCGCAGATACAGGCTCCGATGTCTTCCACACCTTCGAGGCGCGGTGAGAGCTCATATACGCGTCCATGCAGCGCCGGTAATGCCAGGTCGACATTCCATGCTTCCGTCCCATCTCGATATCCGCGCGGATGTTGTCGCCGATGTGGAGCCAGCGCTGACCTTCACCGGGCAGGCGCGCTCGCGCTTCGGCATGGAGCTCGCCGGTTGACTTCGTCTTCTTCGAGACCGACGAAACCAGTAAGGCTTCATAGCCGTCATAGCCGGCATTCCGCAGCAGGTCGGCAATCACCTGCTTCGGAAGGTACGAATCGGAGATGAAGGCGATTCGCTTGCCGCGATCGCGGCACCAGCGATAGGCATCATGAATGAACGGATTGCGCCGGCAGACGTCGAGCTCCGCCTCGATCTCCATTTGAGCAACGGCCTTAGACAACTCCGAATCGATAGCCAGGGACTCGGAAAGGGTGTCGTAGATTTCGTCCAACGTGACTTCCCGGGCACGATGGCTTTGCCAGGCGCGTTCGCGCGCCAACCGCTCCGCATCGCGCCGCGCCGCCGCGAACTGAATTGAATCGGCGCCGAGCCTGCGGCGCACAGCCGGCTCCATCAACAGAAAGAGATCATCGGGCTCCGCCAACGCGCGAAGAATCGACGTATCGAAGACGTCGAATGAAACGACGTCGGCGTCATCAAGTCTGGATTGGAGTTCCGCGTCCATGTCGCTTTGCATGCTCAATCGAATTTTCTTCGGCGAAAGACGCGATGAAGAAAGCCCTTGTCCTGGCGCCGCTTTCGAAGCCACGCCTCCAATAGAAACATCTGCCACGAAATATTGGCCAGGGTGCCGATCCCGGTGCGGCCGCTATTCAGTTCCTGACGAAGCCATTCGTTGCGGAGGAAGACGCTGTAGTTCTCATGCTGGTGGCTCTGATCGACGACCGAATTGCTGTATTCGACCGCGCCTGCCGGCAAACGATGGTGATAATAGGCCAGGCATTCGCACAGCACTCCGATCTCGAAGGATTGCAGGAATCGGACATTAAATTCCCAGTCACCCAGAACCGGAAGATCCTCCCGGAACGGGCCGATCTTCACCAGCGCATCTCTCCTGAACAGGAACGAGATCGGCGGGAACATGTTTTGCGCCAGCATGCGAAACAAATGCACCCCCTTCACCCAGGAATTGAAATCGTGTCGTTGCACGGTCTCGATCCGGTCCTCCCTGATGGACTCGACGACTCTCTCCGTGTGGGTGATCACGCCGGCCAGTTTCGGAAACGTCGCATTCGCCTCCATATAGGCCACAGTCTTACTGAGGAAGTCCGGTCGCCATGCGTCGTCATCGTCGTGAATAACGATATAGCGGCTGGATGACGCTTCAACGCCTTGATTTGACGCGGCTTCCATGCCGCGCGATGTATTATTGTGGATGACGTGGCAACGACCTGCATAGCGGCCCGTGCGCTGGGCGATCAGTCCGTCGACCGTGGCAGGATCGCCGCCGTCGTTGACCACGACGTGAATCCAATTCTCGAAGCTCTGGCCCAACACGCTGTCCAGGGCGCGCGGCAACAGCAACGGACGGTTCCTGGTCCGCGTGATCACCGCAACAGTGTCATCCATCTGATGATATCCCCAATCCATCCCGTCAATCACCGTCGGAGCGACGAACGATGCCGATCGCGCGCAACCAGCCAGAAGGCTGCCGTCTTTCCAGTTCGCCGACGCGCTGTTTGAATCTCTCGCTTTCCTGCCACCAGCGGTCGGTCTGCTCCCTCTGCCATTGCAAGTCGATGGCGGCGCGGTAGCGCTCGACGAGCCATTCGCCGCGGTAGAGATAGCCGCGGATCTTGTCCGGCACGCCTTCCGCGAGCCCGGCGCGGTACCAGCGTTCGCCCTTGGGAAAGAGGATGCCGAGCCCCCACCGGTTCAGGAATTCGAAGTGCGGATGGCGCTGCTTGATCTCTGCCCAGAAACGGGCGGACTCGTAGCCCGATGACGGCGCGATGTCGTGCATCAGGATGATTCCGTCCCGGGCAAGCTTTGGCAACCAGGTGGTGAAATCGCTGCGAACCGCATCATAGGTGTGCAGGCCGTCGATATGCAGCAGATCGATCGAATCGTCGTCGAACGCTTCCGTCGCCTGATCGAAGCGGGCGCGATGCAGCACAAAGCGATCATCGGCGAACGAGCCGGCCATCGTCTTCGCTGCCGTCTCGTACACTTCGCCGCCGTAGTGGCCGCAGTGCTCGTCGCCTTCCCACGTATCGATGCCGACGACCCGGCTCGGCAGATCGCGATCTTTGACCGCCTGGCAGAAGGCAAAATAGGAGCAGCCGTAGTGAACGCCGAGTTCGACGATCAGGCGCGGCCGCGAAAAGCCGACCAGATCATAGGCGAAGTCGCGGTGCCCCTGCCAGGGGGATATCGCGAGCTGCGGGTTCAGGACATCCGACTCGTAAGCTGGTTCGCTGACGACCCAGGCTGGTTGCTGCGACAAGTCGGCGGAATGCTCGGGCTCGATCATACGCCACACCGGATTGATGGAGGCGCTGCCGAACCGGGGGCTGGCCAGGCCGTGGAATCGCCAAACGGCACGATGTCGAGCTTCGTTATCGGGTTGTTGAAGATGCCGTGGATCGCCCGACCAGGACTGATGGCGTTGAGCTTGACGACGCTATGAGCCCAGCATTGGACGACGTGCCGCAGCGGATCCGTCCCCTCGCCAATGCCGACCGTAAGGGTGTAGTCGCCCGGCTGGATTTCCGGCCAGACAAATTCGAGCCGCACCAGGTGTTCGCCGGGATCGAGTGCGACGACGCCGCGGGCGAGGCTACAACTGTTCTCGCCGCAGATTTGATTGCCGTGACGGTCGCTGAGCAGATAGCCGACGATCACGTGCGTCTTCGTTGCGGCGCACCCCAGCAACAGATCGACGCTGATCCGGTCCCCCGCCTGAACCGTACCGGCCGGAGCAAGATCAGGTCTGGTGACGGCGACCCGCCTGATCAGAACGTCCCCCGCCCCGCTCAATTGCGACGATTTGAGATCAATCCATGGCAGCCGTTCGAACCTGTTCGCGTCCATGTCCGCGCCCGGCGCGGCGCGTCTGCCCAGCGCTGCAGAGCCGGCGTCCGCCACGGAACGGTCGCGTCCGTCGGAGACGCGGTGCGACATCCTGATGTAGAAATCGACTGCATCCCTGGAGCTTCCGGCGAAGACGATTTCGCCACGGTCGAGCACATAGGCGTATTCGGTCACGCTGCGGATCGCCTGGAGGTCGTGCGTGACGAAGACCTTGGTGACATCGGCCATCGCCTCCCTCATGTGGCGGATGCATTTCTGCTGGAAGAAGATGTCGCCGACGCTCAGCGCCTCATCAACCAGCAGCACCTCCGGCTTGAGACAGGCGGAGGTGGCGAACGCCAGACGGACGGTCATGCCGCTGGAATAGGTCTTGGTCGGTTGGTCGATGAAGTCGCCGATGTCCGCAAACGCGGCGATTTCGTCGAATTTCGCGTCGGTTTGCCGCCGGCTCATACCGCGGATGGCCGCATTCAGATAGACATTCTCACGCCCCGAAAAGTCCGGATCGAAGCCACTGCCAAGCTCGAGCATGGCGGCAATGCTGCCGACGACGGCGATCTCGCCCTGGCTCGGCGTCAGCGTCCCAGCGAGCAGCTGCAAGAGCGTGCTCTTGCCTGAACCATTGCGGCCGATGATGCCGACACTGGCGCCGCGCCGCACCTCGAGCGAGACGTCATGCAGGGCGTAGTAGTTGCGAACGGCGCCATGCGACAATCGCTCGCAGGTGTCTCGCACCGCGGCCGGCAGGAACGGCAGTTGGCCAAGTCGCCCGAGCAGTGGCCCATGTAGGCGCGCCGCCGGCGACGACCAAACCGTATAGGCTTTGGAGACGTTCTCGACTTTGATGGCGAGTGATGGCATCTGCGCAGACTGCGGACGAAGGCCATGCCATCAAACATCAACGAGCAGGCCATGGCAATTGCAACCTTGAAGATGTCCGATATCTATCAATCCGGGGCGAAGAACGGTAGAGAAGAACGACAGAATCGTTGAATACAATTCGTACCGGTATTCTTTCTTGATCTGGGACAACACATTGCCCCGCTGGGCGCCGCTTCTGCCGGCCAAGCTTCGCTTCCGGCACATGCTGGCGGCGCATCACGGCGGACGGACAACGGGCCGGTTCGTGGCTGTCCCGGAGGAACCGCCGCCCGACCCGCTCCGCGCGCCACTCCGCATTCACTTCTGGACACCCAATCCGTGGCCCAGCACCGCCATCCATGTCGATCGGGTCGTACCGGAGTTGCGCCGTCAAGTCGCAGCTCTCGGTCTGCCTTGGCAGATCGATGCCGGAGGCCTCCCCACCGCGCCGGTGGATTGGCTGCTCTGCCTCAAGGCCGTTCCGCCGCGTGGCCTGTGCTCACCGCATCGTACCGTCCTGCTGCAGCCCGACGACGCGGACCGGGTCTGGGCGGATCTCGACCGCTTCGCTCATGTCGTCTCGGTTTCCTCTCCGGTATTCGCATCGTTCTTAGGGACTGCCCATTCCCGCACCTGGTTCATCGAAGAGACCGAAACGGTCGATCTCATCGAAAGCGGCGGCGCCGCGCTCGACGCTGTGGCCCCCTCGCAACGACCGCCACTCTTGTTGTGGCATGGTACGCGGGAAAGCCTCGATGGTCTCGTCGCCCTGAAGGACGCGCTCGCTTCGCTCGGCCGCGACACCGATGCCGAACTCGTCATCCTCACGAACCTTCCGGAGCGGAGCGAACGGTGGGGCGCTCTGCCGGTCCGCTACACCCCCTGGTCGCCCAAAGCGCTGTGCGCGCTGGCAGCCCAGGCCCGGCTGGGCATCGTCCCGGCGCGGCCGTCAGTTCCCGATTCCTATCTCAAGTCTGCCGGCCGCATGCGTGGTCTGTTCGCCCGGGGATGTCCGGCCATCGGCGACGCCCGGTCGCCGGATGTTGTCGCCTTCAGCGAGGTCTGCGGCATGCCGTCGGCGCAGACCGCGGATCAATGGCGCGACGCGATTGGGCAAATCTTGAACGATGATGTGCGGCTGGATCGCATTGCGCGTCAGGGACATGCCCAAATGCGCGCGCATTACAATACGGCTCGAACCGCGGCCCAGTGGCTTTGGTTCCTCGGCGGTGGGGCCGAAGGGCCCGACCGCCACGGCAGCCCCCATCCCGCTGCCTTGCCCCGAGACCGCACATGACCGCAACCGGCGAGAACAGCCGCTCCTCTTCTGCGGTGGTGCATCGCCGCACGACCTCGTCGCCGCTGACGATCGAGCAGGTCCACACCCGCGCGCAATTACACGATTTCATCGTCCTGCCGCGAGTGATCTACAACGGGATGCCGGGTTTCGTCGCTCCGCTCGACTACGAACGGCGGCAGATGCTTGATCCCCGGCACAACTCATTCTTCACGCATGGGCAGGCAGCCTATTGGATCGCCATGCGGAATGGTCGGCCGCAGGGACGCATCTCGGCCCAGATCGATCACGCTGCCACCGGGCCGGAAGCGGCCGACATCGGACTGTTCGGGTGTCTCGACGCGATCGACGACGGCGACGTCGTCAACGCGCTGTTCGTGGCCGCGGAGGCTTGGCTGCGTCGGCAGCGGCGCAAGGTGGCTCGGGGACCGTTCCTGCTGTCGATCAATGGCGAATCTGGCCTCCTCCTGGAAGGGCAACAGGAGCCGCCGATGACGCTGTTCCCATGGCATCCCGGCTATCTCGATGGTCGCGTTCGCGACGCCGGATACGCGCTCGTCCGAGAGTTGCTCTGCTTCGAGTACAATAGAATGGACGTCGGCACCGAGAGTCGTTTCGAACGATTCTCCTCCATGCGACGTCACGCCGGCATCACCACGCGCGACATTCATCTCGACGCCCTCGACGCCGACATGGAGCTGGCGAGGCAGATCTTCAATGATGGTTGGCAGGACAATTGGGGCTTCACCCCGACCACGCAGTCCGATGTGCGTGCACTGACGGCCCAATTCAAGCCGATGCTGTTTTCGGACGCTGGATTTTTCATCGAGGTCGATGGCGAGCCCGCAGCATTCATGCTGGCGATTCCCAACTTGTTCGATGTCGCCGCCGGGCTCGGGCCTGTCCCGAGCCTCGTCGGCTGGCTCAAGCTGTTGATCCGCATCAAACGCGCGAAGTACCGTTCCTTCAGAATTGTCCTGCTCGGCATGGCCTCGAAATACCGCAGCAGCGCTCTCCGCGCAGCAATTGCGGCCGTCATGGTCGAGGAACTCTGGAAGCGCGGATCGACGCTGGGCATCGACCGGGCAATAGCCGGGTGGGTTCTCGACAACAACCCCCTGGCGCAATCCCTGACCCGGATCGGATTGCGACAGTCCCACACCTATGGAGTCTACGAGAAGAGCATTGTAGACTGACTTGAAGTTGCCGTAACTAGGCAGCGCAACTTGGCACGCAATCGGAGGCACGATTGACCCAATCGAATGTGGAAAAGGCCGCTCCTGCCGCCTCCCTGGCCGACCAGATCCTTGAAGTCATTGTCAGCGAAGGGAAGATCGACCCGGCCAAGACGACCCCCGATGCGACGCTGGAGAGTCTCGAGATCCAATCCATCGACGTCGTCATGATCCTGATGGCGATCGAGGAGAAGTTCGGCGTCTATGTGCCGATCGACGGCGGCATCGCTGACGTCAAGGACCTGAGCGGATTCGTGCAACAGATCGAAGCCCGCATTCTGGTGGAGCGCAGCTGACGTGTCGCGCCCTCGCGTCGTCGTCACTGGCATGGGCGCGGCTTGCGCGACCGGCAAGGGCATTGACGCCCTCTGGCGCGCAGCCCGCGACGGACAAAGCGCCGTGGGACCGCTCGAGTTCGAGCGGCCGGGCTCGAACCAGATCAAGCTCGCAGCGCAGATCAAATCCTTCGCCCCGGAGAGCTATGTCGAGGCCAAGGTTCTGCCGTTCTGCGACCGATATGCGCAGCTTGCCATCGTCGCTGCGGACGAAGCCCTGTCCCAGGCAGGCCTTGCGCGCGAGGAGCGCCAGGGGCCGACGACCGCCGTGATTCTCGGAACCGGCGTCGGCGGCATCACCACCATCGACGAGCAGTGCTACAGCGCCTACGCGACGAAGTCCCGTCTCAATCCGCTGGCCATTCCGCGCATCATGAGCAGCGCCGCCACCTCGCACCTGAGCATACGCTACGGCTGCACTGGCCCGACCTTCACCATCACGAGCGCCTGCGCCTCATCGGCCCAGGCGATCGGAGTAGGTACCTCGCTGGTCCGGTCCGGCGCGGTGGAGCGGGCGATCGTTGGCGGCAGCGAATCGTCAATGACCGCGCTGAATATCCGCACCTGGGAATTGCTGCGGGTGCTGACCCCGGATGCCTGTCGGCCCTTCTCCACCGGCCGCAACGGCATGGTGCTCGGCGAGGGCGCCGCCATCATGGTGATCGAAAAACTCGAGACCGCGCGCCGACGCAACGTCGAACCGCTGGCCGAGATCGTCGGCTATGGCACGTCGAGCGATGCTTTCGACATCGTTCGTCCTGACCCCAATGGCGCTCGGTCCGCGATCGAACAGGCCATCGCCGACGCCGGGCTGACGCCCGGCGATATCGACTATGTCAACGCCCATGGCACCGGCACCGTCGCCAACGATATCGCCGAGGCCGAGGCGCTGCAGCGCGTGTTCGGCGACCGGCTGCCCCGCCTCGCAGTGTCGTCCACGAAGCCGATCCACGGCCACGCACTGGGCGCCGGCGGGGCGATCGAGCTGGCGATCACCATCATGGCGATGCGCGACAACATTGCGCCGCCGACCATCAACTGGCTCGGTGCCGATGCGAAATGCGGCATCGACCCGGTCGCCAATGCGGCGCGCGCAATGCCGATCCGCGTCGCGATCTCGAACTCCTTCGCCTTCGGAGGCGTCAACGCATGCCTCGCCGTCGCGCGGGCGGATTGACCCTGAGGGATCTGATGTGAGCGGGCCGGACAGCGCGCAGGATCAGGTCAGCATCGGTCCGATTGCGGTCCGCGCTGACAGGGCGGACGTCGCTGCCTTCGTGTCCGCGCTGGGGCTGCAGCGCCGCTTCGGCCCCGTACCGTTTGCCTTTCCGATCCGCTGGCTCAGCCTTCCCGCAATCCGACCAACCGTGATCGGCAGGCTCGGGCTCACCGATGAAATCGTCGTGCAGCAATCGCAGACCTTCACCTATCATGAAGGCCTCGGCCCCGATCGCGACTACGGCTTCGCAGTCGAAGCCCGTCGCGAGCGGACCCCAACGGACCGGACGCTCTTGCGCGGGACCGTGTGCGATTCCGAAGGGCGGATCGTCGCAACGCTCGACACGCTGTTGCGCACGTTTCGTCCCGACGCAGCACGCGACGCCGCACTCCGCTCGCGCCCGATGCCGGACTCGAGCTTTCCGGTGATCGAGACTGGGCCGATCGACATCGCGCAGACCGAGAGCTACGCGGCGGCATCGCTCGACGACAATCCGCTCCACAGCGATCCCGCGACGGCTCGCGCCGCGGGTCTCGACGGCCTGATAATCCACGGCATGCTGGCGATGGGGCAGATCGAAGGCGCGCTCCGCGACTGGATGCCGGCACTGCGGATCAATCGCATCCATGGCAATTTCCTGTTGCCCGTTCCAGTTGGCAGCCGCCTCCTCTTCTCCGGTCGTGTTGTCAAGCGAATGCCATCGGACGTGCCGAGTAGCGGTCGCGCCGAGCAGTTGATCCTGCGCGTCATCGTCTCGACCGATGCGGGGTACGCAGCATGCGTCGCTGAAATCGCGGCGCGCCACGACGGCTGAGGATCGCACATCATGTCCGCCCCCAGCTCGATCGTCATCACGGGAGCCAGCAGCGGCATCGGCCGCGCGCTCGCGATGAACTATGCCGCGCCGGGGATCCACATGGCGCTGTCCGGTCGGGACGAGGGCCGCCTGGAAGAAACGGCAGCACAATGCCGGGCCAAAGGCGCAGCCGTCACGACCGCATCAATCGATGTCCGGGATCGCGATCGAATGGCGGGATGGATCCGCGCCATCGACGACGCCGCCCCGATCGGGCTCGCGATCGCCGGCGCCGGGGTCACCGCTGGGCTCGGCATCGGCCGGCTGCGGGAAGATCCGGCCGTCGTGCGCAACGTGATCGCAATCAACCTGATCGGCGCCATCAACACCATCGATCCCCTGGCGGAGCGGATGTGCATGCGCGGGCGCGGGACGATCGCCGTCATCGGGTCGATCGGCGCCTTGCGCGGCCTGCCCTCCTGTCCCGCATACAGCGCCAGCAAGGCCGGCCTTCACGCCTATGCCGAGTCGCTTCGTCCCACTCTTGCCGCCCAGGGCGTTACCATCAGCACCATTGCGCCTGGATTCGTCGACACGGCGCTCAACCGCGACACCGTCTGTCCGAAGCCCCTCATCATGAGCGCCGACCGTGCAGCCGCCATCATACGGCGGCGGCTGGAGCGCGGCGATGCGGTCATCGCATTCCCCCGCCTGCTGGCCTTCGGTCTGCATTTGACCCGCCTGTTGCCGCGGCGCTTGACCGACCTTGCGTTCGCCGCAGTCCATGTCGACGTGCCCGAGCGCACCGAACTCTACAACGAGTGACAGGCGCCGGCGATGGACGCGCTCTCGATGCTCCCGGTCGCCGCAGCGGCATGGTGGGCGATCTCCTGCGCTCTTCGCATCACGACCATCTCGGCCGCATTGGCGCACCCTCGCTTACGGCACAGGTTGGCTACACGACATGATCGACCGCCGGTCTCGATCGTGATCCCAATCCGCCGGCTGGAGTTCGAAGCCGAAGCGGCCTTCACGTCCGCCTTCGCGCAAGTCTATCCGCAAAGCGAGATTCTGGTCGCCGCCGCGGAAGACCACTCGCCGATGATCGAGATCGCCCGGCAGGTCGCTGCGCAATTCCCGGCGGTCGGCGCGCGGATCCTGACCGGAAACAAGCGCATCACTCCGAACCCGAAAGTCAGCAATCTCGCGCCGGCCATCGCAGCGGCGCAACACGACCTGATCCTGATCAAGGATTCGAACATTCTCCTGAGCCCCGACCAACTCGCCGATCTGATGACGAACCTGACCGCCGGCGTCGGCCTCGTCTGCGCGATCCCGGTTGCCGTCGCCCCGACCGGATTCGCCGCCGAACTCGAGCGAGCATTCCTCAATGGGCAGGCCGCTCCGCTGACGCTGGCACTGTCCGCCGCCGGCGCAAACGTCGGCTTCGGCAAGGTCATGCTGTTCGACCGGCGAGATCTGGCACGGGCGGGCGGCATCGGATTGATGGCTTCGGCCTTCGGCGACGATCACGCGCTGTCGCAAGGGCTGGCACGCCTCGGCCTGCGAACGGTGTTCGCAGCCAAGGAGATCCGTCAGGCGATCGGCCGGCGGCCGTTCAGCGAAGTCTGGGACCGCCACCAGCGCTGGATGGTCATTCGTCGAATCCAGGCGCCGCTGGCCTTCTGCGGCGAGCCGCTGGTCAGTGGCGCTTTCACAGCCCTGTGCGGCGCCGTGGGCGCTGCAGCCTTCGGAATGCCATGGTGGCTGATGGCGGGCGGGACCCTGCTCGGCTGGGTCTTGCTCGACGTCACCTTCTTCGCGGCCAAAGGCTGGGGCTGGTCCTGGATGTCCCCACTCTCTGGATTGTGCCGGGAAGTCCTGCTTCCCGTGATGTGGCTGAAGGCGCTGCTCGACCGCCGTGTGACCTGGGCCGGACTGCCGTTCGACGTTCCCGCCAAGACCGGCTGATCAGAGGCCCGATCGGACCGCCGCCTGACCGATCGCCGCCGGCGGTTCATGCCGCCGCGCAAGGCCGGCATCGATTGATCCGATCTGCCGGTTCAGGCTTGCGATCACCTCTTTGGAGAACGGCCCAACATGGAGGTAGAGTAGAAATAGCGAGACCACCTGTTTGAGCGCCCTCGGATTGCGGATTGCGCATTCGGCAATGGTCGCAAGGAATCCGCTCAGGAGGTCCGGCCGCCGCGCGGCCACGAACCAGAGCAGGCGCACGACCGTCGCCGCATCGTTCAAAACCACCCGCCAGGGCACCGAGGCATTGATGCGAGCCGGGACCAGCAGGCGGGCGACCGCCCGGATCCGGCCGAAGAAGGCCGCAGGCCGATTGACCCGTTCCAATATCGAGCGGTAGTCGCCCAACACGTCGCGCCGCGCCCGGGCGGTTCGGAAATTGAGGCCCTCGGTGCATTGATCGCCGCCATCGGCGCTGCTGACGAAGCTGAAATCGACGTCAGGGTTCAGCCGCCCCTCGCGTTCGAGTCGTCGCGAGAGCTGGGTCTGCGGCAGCGCGGTCAGCAGGCCGACCATACAGATCGGCAGCCCGGCCGTTTCGATGCAGGAGACCATCTCGTCGGCGATCCGCTCGTGTTCGTTGTCGAATCCAACCACGAAACCTGCGGTCACGAACATTCCGGCACGGTAGACCTTGTGGACGCAGTCGGCGAGATTGCGCCGCATATTCTGCTTCTTCTGGGTGGACAGCAGTGCGTCCTCGTTGGGGCTTTCGATCCCAATGAAGACCGCCCCGAAATTCGCGTCGCGCATCAAGTGCAGGAGGACGTCGTCGTCGGCGAGGTTGATCGAGGCCTGCGTGCTGAACGTGAAGGGATAGCCGTGCGCCTTTTGCCAGGCGCATAGATGCGGCAGAAACTGCTTCACCGCCTTCTTGTTGCCGATCAGATTGTCGTCGACGAAATCGACATGGCCGCGATAACCGAGCCGGTAGAGATTCTCCAGCTCGCCGAGCAACTGTTCAACGGTCTTGGCGCGCGGCACCCGTCCGTAGAGCTCGATGATGTCGCAGAACTCGCAGATGAACGGACAGCCCCGCGAAAACTGGACGGACAAAGCCAGATAATGGTCGAGCTTGAGAAGGTCGAAACGCGGGAGCGGACTCTTGGTCACATCGACGGTGAATTTCTCCGCCTCGAACAGCCCGCGGCGCTCGCCCGCATCCCAGGACTCTATGAAGGCGGCCATCGTCGCTTCGACCTCACCCGGCATGCGAAAGTCCGCATGACTGTAGGCATCCGGACTGGAGGTGATGTCCGGCCCGCCGACGACGACCGGTTTGCCGCGGGATTGACCGAGTTCGATCAGGCGCAGCGTGTCGGCTCGCTGCGGGATCATGCCGCCGGTCATGACCATGTCGGCCCAGGCGAGATCGCATTCGCCGACCTCCTCCGCATTGCGATCGATGAGGCGGACCGACCATTCCTTCGGCAGCATCGCCGCGACGGTGATCAGGCCGAGCGGAGGCTCCATGCGCCGCTTGCCGGCGATCCGGCACGTCGTCGTCAGGCTCCAGAACGACGTCAGATCGAAGCGAGGATAAACGAGGAGGACGTTGCATCGTGTCGCTGCCATGAACTCCCTCCAGATCCTGCCGACCGCAGCCGCCTAGTATCCCATCAGACCGCAACAGCGGGCGCAGACCGGCATGAGCCCGTCGCGACCGATGCTCGCCCGGAACTTCCTGTACGGCTCGGAATTCCATAATTCGGTGATCGTCGACGTCTTGACGTTGCCGACGACGTAGTCGTGGTAGTCGCGGCACGGCGAGACATCGCCGTTGCTGTTGATCTCGACCGCCTGGAAGATCGCCGCACATTCGTCATAGCCGAAGTGCTCCTGGTGATCGGTGTAATACGTCGTCAGCTTGTCAGAGCCGGAGATCGGCGGAATCAACGCGACCGCAGGCGATGACCAGCCGGACGATCGTTCCATCACCGCCCGTAGCTGATCGTCCAGCGCCTCCGTGCTGCTGGGCTTCCAGTTTCCGACCCAGCCGTGGTGGCGGGTCGGATAGAAGCCGAAGCGGCGAAAGAAATCCTTCTCGTGCGCCTCCGCGTTACCCTGGTCGATCCACCATGACAGATAGAAGACAAACAGATCGACCTTGTCCCGAAAGGCATCGTAGATGTCGACCAGATGCTTGCAGTTGGCCTGCGAGATCACGGTCAGGGCGGCGATGAAGGGCAGCCCGCGGCCGTGCTTCGCTCGCGCCTCGGCAACCGCATCCAGCCCGCGGCAAAGCTCGTGGAAATTGTCGCCGCCGCCCCCCGCGGCCGGTCGCAGCGCATTGTGCAGGTCAGCGCGATGGCCGTCGACCGACACCTGCAACAGAAAGAGCGGCGCCTTGGCCAGCCGTTCGGCGGAGGCAGCCACCCGCGTACCGTTGGTCGCGATGCTCACCGGCAGCCCGAGTTCGGTAGCGCCCTCGATCAGGTCGAGGATGCCGTCATAGAGCATCGGCTCGCCGCCCCAGAAGTAGACCAGCGGGCCATGACCATGGTCGACGAGGTCGTGCAGCAATTCGAGATAGCGACCGGTCGGGATCTCGCGCTCCTTCAGATGCCGGAGGCTGGAGTTGAGCAGATAGCCATTGTCGCCCCACTGGCCGCAGGTATGGCAGCGCAGATTGCAGCGGTCGGTCAGACGGAAGCTCGCTTGGCGAATCCTACCGGCCTCGCCTTCCGCACGACTGATCCGGAACTTGCTGAAAATCCGCTTGTCAGCCTCCATCTGGATCAGCTTGGTTGCGATCCATGGATGCGGAAGGACTCGTCGCGCGTAGCGCGCCGCAGTTAGTATCCCCAGACTGCTCGTCTTTGCCATGACTTCCCGACCGTCGTCGTCCCATCAAGCCCGATCCGAAGCCGCGACGCCGTGCGGCGCCAGCATCATCTTCCAATCAAGCCAGCTTCACCAACTTCGACACCTCGGCTACGGCGTCGACCGCCGCCCGGATCTGATCCGGCGTATGGGCAGCGGAGACGCTGAAGCGCAACACCACGTCTCCGTCGGGTGTCGCCGGCGGCACCAGCAGATTGACGTAGATGCCGCGATCGAGCAGTGCCTTCCAGAATTCATAGCCAGCGGCCAACCCAGGCATCCGGATGCTCCCCACGGGGCCGGGGTCCGCGCAAGGCCGGACGCCGATCCCGGCGAGGCCGTCATGCATGGCTCGCGCGTTGCGCCAGAGGTCGTCCCGCAATTTCGGCTCCCCTCCGATGAGGTGAAGCGCCCGCCGCGCCGCCGCCACGATCGGAGGTGGGAGCGATGCGGTGTAGAGATACGGCCTGCTCATGAAGCGCAGCGCGCGCAACGCACTCGAATCGCTCACGGCGTAGCCACCGATTCCGCCAAGGCTCTTGCTGAAGGTGCCGACGATCACATCGACATTGGCTTCGACGCCGAGATGTTCGGCGATGCCGCGGCCGTAGCGCCCGTAGATGCCGAGCGAATGGGCCTCGTCGACGATGACCACCGCTCCATGGCGCCGCGCGACGGCCGTCAGCCCCTTGAGCTCGCCAAGGTCGCCTCGAACGCTGTAGAGCCCCTCGCAGATCACCAATGTCTGCGGTCCGGGAACATTGCTGCGTGCAAATCGGCTGTCGAGATCGCTGCGGTCATTGTGAGCGAAGCTCTCCACCTGGGCGCCACTCAACCGACAGGCATCGAAGATGCTGGCGTGGCAATGGGCATCGACAAAAATCATGTCGCCCTTGCGGGCGAGCGCCGAAGTCACGCCCAGATTGGCCATGAATCCCGTGCTGAAAATCACCGCGTCGCGCCGACCATAGAGGGTCGCGATGTCCTCCTCGAGCATCACGTGGAGACGGTGATTGCCTGCAGCGACCCGCGAAGCCGTGGAGCCCGTCCCGTAGTGTCGCGCAGCCTCGACCGAGGCCTCGATGCACGCCGGATTGAAGTTGAGCCCAAGATAGCTGTTGGTACCGAACATCAACGTTCGGCGGCCTGCGACCATAGCGGTGACGGTGTCCACGACATCATCGACGACGATGCTCAGCGGGTTGGTTCGCGAATCGGCCAGCCTCTCCAGCGAGTTGCCGAGGCGATCTGCACGCGCCAATATCCCGTTTCCGCCGTTGTCCATAAGCCGATCCGTCCAAGTAATCGATGAGTCGCCCGAACTACCTGTCAAGGACACGGCGGCGCGATCGCGTTCGGCAATTGATCGTGCGGTCCATTGGCAAGAACGGCGGCGCCCCCGTCCCACAAAGCTAGTCCGGCGTGCAGCGCCGGCACGCCGGTCATTCCGAGCCGCATCGAAACGGCGGGCGTGGCGGACGGTGCGGCCATCGCCCCGCCGCGGCGCCTGAGGGCGAGGATGAGTGCCAGCGCCAACTCGGCCAGAAAGAGCCCGCCGACCGCCCATGTCGTCCGCAAGTCCACCAGCGTCTGCTCGATGGTGAGCACCATGAAGAAATGCAGCGCCCCGATCGCGGCGCAGACGAGCAAGGCACGCGGACCTCGGCGGTCGCCGAAGCTGCGCCAGACGGGAAGCAGTTCGAGGCCGAGCCAGGTGTGGAGGAGCGCGAGAAGCGGGATTCCCAGGCGGTTGAGAGCCTCATGAATCCATTCGCGCGCCGTCCCCGGGGCGGCCATGGCCTTGGAGCGGCCATCGAGGAAGTCCCGCAGGGGCACTTCGTCGATGATCGTATAGTCACGCTTGACGCCTCCGAAGCCATATTCGTTCAGTGGTACGAATATACGAGCATAGGCGACGCCCCTGACCTCCGACTGTCCGTTCCGCAAGCTCTGAACGGTCCCGTCGAGCAGCACTAAGCCGCTTTCGTCCCCCTGCCTTTCGAACACCGCGAAACGAGCTTTGAAGACCCGCTCCTCGCCGTCGGACATCTCCTGCCGGATGAAGACATCGGCAAGCTCGTTGCCCTTGATATAGTTCCTGAAATAGAAGACCTGACGACCATGATCGAACTGATTGAAAACGCCGACCTTGAGCAACGCCGGATTTACCCCGCGCCGCAGCGAGAACAGCACGTCGTGGAGATGCCCTGAGGTTAGCGGAACGACCCAACAGGTCAGCAAATAGCCGAGCGCCACCGCGGCGAACGCGACGGCAAAACCCGGCAACCGCGCAGCGAAGGTCGAGCGACCGCTCGAATAGATCACGATCAGGATCCCATCTGCTGCAAACCTGCCGTAGGACCAGACGATCGCGATCGCAACCAACGCCGGGAGAACATGGAAGAGGATCATCGGCCCAGTGCTGGCGAGCGCGGGCCACACCAAGCTGGTATAGAGCGCCTCTTCGCCCAGATGGCTGATCAGAGAGATCAGAATCACCGGCGCGACGACAGCCGCAACGGCGACGGCCGAAGCAAGCAAAATCTGCCGTGTCAGATATCTGTCAATGACCCCAACTAGCACGCTTCGCCCCTGGCAGCAGTTCCACTCCGGGGGGACGGTCCTTCCTAGGAATCGTTCCCACCACGGCCCCCAAAGCCGTATTGCCGGCGACTGTCTCTTACCGCCGACACTAGACATACGAAAATTATACTATCTTGGCGAGCATGTCATGAAAACGCCGCCGGCCGTCCACATTTCGCGCCGCTCTTGCGGGCAGCGGCCGAATACGGTCAATGGTTCGCGGCAATGACGTCTTTGGACAATTTTCCACGTCCACAGCCATCCGACCCCGCCGTGTGGACGCCCCGACCAACCGCCGACGGAACCGACCGACGCGGTACTGTCGTCACGAAGCGTAGGCTCACTGAGCAGCAATGCAGAAGCTCATCAATCTCGCGATTTTCATCGACGATCTTGGTGTCGGCGGGACCCAGAACTGGCTGACTCTCCTGGTGCCGGCGCTGGCCGCGCGCGGTTTCGCAGTGCGCGTCTACGGCATGCGTGCAATCGCACATCCCGAGATCCTCGAACGTCTGGCGCCTCACGCCGAAGTTCAAATCATCGGCGAAGGCCGCCTGTGGGCAGGACCCGGACTGCTGCGGCTGGCGCAGGAACTCCGGACCTGGCCGGCACAGGTCGTGCAGACGGCGCTGCCGACCTCCGACATGATCGGCCGCTTGCTGGCATGGCTGACGGGGGTACCGGCGATCTTTTCGACCATCCGCGGCCGGAACGTCGACAAACCAAGCTGGCAGAGGTGGCTTGATCGCCGCACTGCACATCTGGCCAGAGCGGTCGTCTTCAATGACCGCGAGGCGGTGCCGTTTGCGATCCGCCACGAGGGTATACGCGCAGGCCAAGTCGTCTACATTCCCAATGGCGTTTCGATCACGACGGCGCGCCGGCCACCCGGCGACGTGCGCAGGGAACTACAGACGTCCGCGGAAGCGACCGTGCTCGCGACCGTCGCCCGCCTCCATCCGTCCAAGGGACAACAATATCTGTTGCGCGCCTTCCGTCTCGTTCGCGAGCGCTACCCCGGCGCGGTTCTGTGGCTCGTCGGCGACGGTGAGTGTCGAGCAGCCTTGGAGCGCGAAGCTGACGAGCTCGGGATAACGACGTTCGTCCGCTTCGCGGGCACCCGGCGCGACGTGCGCGACATCCTCGATGCCATCGATCTCTTCGCGCTTCCCTCGTTGTGGGAAGGCATGCCCAATGCACTGATGGAGGCCATGGCCGCGAGCCGGCCGGTGGTCGCTTCCGATGTCGACGCCATCCGCGAACTGGTGATCCACGGCAAGACCGGCTGGATGGTCAGGCCGGGCGACGCCGACGCCCTTGCACGTTGCATGATGGATATCCTGGCGGATCCCGCCCGGGCAGCCGACATCGGCCAGGCAGGCTTGCGGCACGTTCGCGAGCATTTCTCACTGGATGGCATGGCGGATGCCTACGCGACATTGTATCGCGACGGCCTGAAGGACGCGGCACTGCGCGTGGGAGCCCCGTTGCGATGAAGATCGTTCATATCCTCGACAATCTCGACCGCGGCGGAGCTCAAACCATGCTGCGCAGCGTGGTGGCCGGCCTCACGGCGCGCGGCCACATCCAGCACATCATTTGCCTCAACGAGATATTCAACGAAGAGGTCGTCGCTACCATGCGCGCCGCCGGAGCCAGCGTCGAGATCATCGGGCGGCCGCGCCTGTACGGCCTGATCGGTCTTTGGCACCTCGCCGCGGAATTGCGGCGGCGCCGGCCGGATCTCGTCCACACCGAACTCCCGTGGGGCGATTTGATCGGACGTACCGCCGCCCGCGTCGCCGGCATCGCCCCGATTGTCTCGACTGTGACCGCCCGCTACGCGGACAAGCCGCGGCTGCAATTGTGGTTCGATCGCAAGACCGCGGCCTGGGCCGACCGCGTGGCCTTCCAGAGCGCCGAAATCGTTCCCTTCTCGCTCGCGCATGAAGGTGTCCGGCGCGACCAGGTTCAGGTCATTCCGAACGGGGTCGATGCGGACGACCGTGACCGTTCCGTTGCAGCATCCGCCCTGCGCCGGGACCATGGCGGCAGCGCCACAACCATCCTCGGCATGGTCGCACGGTTGCACCCACAGAAGGCCCACCCCGATCTCCTCGAGGCGTTCGCAAAGCTGGCGTGTTCGGACGTTCGCCTCTGGCTGGTTGGCGACGGACCCGATCGCGCGCAACTCATGGAGCAGGCGCGCGCGCTCGGCATCGCCGATCGCGTGGTCTTCGCCGGCGACCGCGGCAACGTTCGCGACTGGATCGCCGCGATGGATATCTTCGTTCATCCGACTTATTTCGAGGGTCTGCCGCTCGCGGTCCTCGAGGCCATGGCCATGGGCAAACCGGTGATTACCTCGCCGGTCGATGGACTTCGCAGCCTGATCACCTCCGGCGTCGACGGCTGGCTGGTGCCGCCCGGCAATCCCGACGCGCTCGCCGAGCTCATCGGCCACGTCATAGCCCATCCCGAGGAACGGGCCCGCGTTGCCGCGAGGGGCGCGATCCGCGCGCTGTCGCAATACGGCTCGGATCGCGTGGTCGAAGCCTATGAAACGCTGTTCAAATCCGTGCTCGAGGCCCGGAGCGCGGGGAGCGGCGCCAACGGCCGTCGATGAACGCGTCGATCGCAGCAAAGGCCGCATCGTTGCCGCAGAAATCTCCGTGACCAATCCGGGCGCGATAGCTCTCCAGCCGCACCTCGAATTCGTGCAGGATCCGCGACGAGAAAGTCGCCAGATCGGCACGCATGCCGTAACCGAGCCGCTCCAGATAGTGCGCGTTGAGAAACTGCTCGAAGGCGCCACGGACCGGAATCGACAACACCGGCTTGCCGAGATGCAGCGCCTCGGAGATGAGCGTATGGCCACCGCCGCAGACGACGAAGGCGCAGGACGCCAGATCATCGAGAAACGATTGCTCGTCGAATGCCTTGAAGATGACGCGACCCAGGCTGCAGCGCTCGCCCAGGCCGTAGACGCGGACAGGCCGGCCAAGCGTGGCGAGATGCTCGACGAAGGCCGGGAACGTCGGATAGCCCTGATAGGCGACGACGTGGTCACCCGTCGTCGGCCGGCGCGCAACGACGTCGCGCCGCAGCAGCGGCGGCAGTTGCCGAAGCCAGGGGCTCGACGCCCGCGCGGGAACGTCGAAGAAATTGCAGACGAGGTACTGGTCGGCCGAACTGAACAGAAGCCGGACCGCCGCAGCCGTCGCTAACCGGCTCGACATCTGGCCCAGAGGGCATGCGATCCGTCCCATGGTGATGACATGTTGGTTGTCGAGCGACAGGCAGGCCACTCCCATCCTGCGCGCCACCCGCGGCACGAAGAACTCGTAGTCGGTCATGGCAAAGTCCGGGACGAAGGCCTCGGCCGCCTGCTCGACCCGGCGGCGCCAATGTGCGCCATTGCTGAGTGTCGCCGCGGTACGCAGCAACGCCGCCGGAGCATCGACCCGATGCGAGCCCACGGGCGTAACCGGATTGGGACACTCGAATACCCGGAATTGGCCCCCGAGCAGGCGCGCCGCTTCTCCATGACAGACGAACAGGAAGTCGTGCTGGGAATAATGCTGAGCCAGGGTCAAGGCGCGGATCGCGTGCCCCCGGCCGGTCCCATGCACGCCATAGAGAATGCGCGCCATGACTTCAGACCGATGCGCCGGCAGGCGGGTGAAGCGGCGGCCAGCGCCGCGAAGGACAATTCACCATCGGCCCGTTCATTCCTTGTGCCGACAGTCCCGCAGGACCGTCGCCTTGCCCTTCGACTCATCTTATGGTTGTTATTGGTTGCTGAACATTCTAACGAGCAAGGGTCGTGTCGAGAAGAGCGTCCAGGCGCATCAGCGAGAACAGTTTGGTTACGGGCGGCGCCGGCTTCATCGGTTCGCATCTGTGCGAGCGACTGATTTCCGACGGCCATCAGGTCGTCTGCGTCGACAATTTCTTCACCGGCACACGCCGCAATATCGAGCCCCTTCTCGACGATAGGAATTTCGAGCTGCTTCGGCACGACGTGACGTTTCCTCTCTATGTCGAGGTCGACAGCATCTACAACCTCGCCTGCCCCGCCTCGCCGGTCCATTACCAGCACGATCCCGTGCAGACGACCAAGACCAGCGTTCACGGCGCCATCAACATGCTAGGGCTGGCGAAACGGCTCAAGGCCATGATCCTTCAGGCCTCGACCTCGGAAGTCTACGGCGACCCGGAGAAGCATCCACAGACGGAGGATTATTGGGGCAACGTCAATCCGATCGGTCCGCGGTCCTGTTATGATGAAGGTAAGCGCTGCGCCGAGACGCTGTTCTTCGATTATTGGCGCCAGCACCGCTTACAGATCAAGGTGGCCAGAATCTTCAATACCTACGGGCCTCGCATGCACCCCCACGACGGGCGCGTCGTCTCGAACTTCATCGTCCAGGCGCTGCTCGGCAAGCCGATCACCCTGTATGGCAACGGATCGCAGACGCGATCGTTCTGCTATGTCGACGACATGGTCGATGCGCTCGTCCGCCTCGCCGCGACACCCGACGATGTGACCGGACCGGTCAATCTCGGCAACCCCGCCGAGATCTCGATCCAGGAACTCGCCAGGACCATCATCGACTTGTGCAATTCGCGGTCTGCCATCGTATGCGGGAAGCGACCGGTGGATGATCCATGTCGGCGACGGCCCGACATTGCGTGTGCCGAAGCTGTCCTGTCGTGGCAGCCGAGGATTGGCCTTACCGAAGGCCTGACCAGGACGATCGCCTATTTCGACCGGCTCCTCTCCGAGGATGCTGTCCGCCGATCCCTGCTGGACGACCCGGATTGAGGTGACGGGCCTCGGTGTGGATCGGTCGACGGAATCTCGCTCGCCAGCGTCTGATGCCTGCGCGAGAAGTGGCAAGACGAGCTGGGCGGAGCACAGACTCTCGCTCAGCTCCAAGTAAATTGGCTGCCAGAAACAAGCGGGCATCATGAGAGTGCAGGGCAATCTTTTCGCAGCAACCGCCTTCGGAGGGCCAGACTCCTGGGACGCCTGAGAGTTTCAGAACAACAAAATCGCGAAAATATAAAATACTGACTTCGCTTCAGAAATCTGGCTGGGGCGGGAGGGATCGAACCTCCGAATGGCGGAATCAAAAGCTGCCTGGAAGCTGAATGATTTCAATGGGCATTCTGAACTTGGAGCGGATTTCGACCCCAACGATCTCAACAGGTTACTGGGCGATTCAGAAGCCAAAGCTGCCGGAAAAAAGCACCGCCAAGCCTTCCCGCCACCCTTGAGCGACCTTCCCCAAAGACGAGGGCGACCCATTCCTGGCGGATCAATTGCGGCTCGATGTCCGAGCCCACGCCAACCCGGTGGAGGGGGCCGAGATGGGGCGCATCTGGTCTGAGGTGAGCCTTGCTCGCATAGACGCGCTTTCCGTCATGGGCGCGATGCCCGGTCGGCCGATCCCCTCCCGTCAGCATCGTGCGGCAGCCTGAACACCGATGTGCATCGCGAGACGATCATACCAAGTCGACAGTGCCAAGTGCTGGTGCGCTCGGAGGGAACCACAACACGACCACTATCATTGATTTTGCTTAACATTTACCGCTCTTGCGAACGCCCTGTATCACAAACGAATCCCGATTTATATCACACTTGGCACCATCTAGGATGGCCTTTCCTGCCCGAGCGAACGTCGGGAGTCGGTGAAGCACGTCGGTGGACGGGCGAAGACCCTGAGGGCAGCCGCGTGCGAGGCGGGAGGCGCGCCAGATCGCCTAGGATCGCTCGGCCCCACAAATTCGCCGCATAACCGGCGGTCGGCGCTTGAAAATGTGGTCCCACTTTCTACCTGACAAGCATTCAGAGGAATACGGAGCATACTTTATGAGTTTCAAGGACATGAAAGATCAAAAGGCTGCGGCTGAGGCAGCAACGAAAGCAGCGGCCGAACAAGAGCGCCAAGATAAAAGGAATCTAGCCCTGGATCGTGCCGCCAAAATGGAGGAGGCGATCAAGGCAAAGAACCCCGAGGAAGTCGGCCTTTCGCTTTCCCGTGAAGGTCAGACGATTCAGCTCACCCGTGGTCAGGATACGATCCGGGTTGATGTGGGCTCGGACGTTTACAGCTGTCTGATCCTGAAGCCCGGCACGGGAGGAACAAAGGGATCATTCACGATTCCGACTATCGTCCCAGGGTCCCAAAAGAAATTCAAGAGCGCGGACCAAGTGCTGAAGTATATCTCAGACAATTCTTGAAAACGGAAGCCGGGAAACAGCCTGCACGCGTCACACCCACGACACCCACGGCGCGGGTCTGCGCCGGGCCATCTGACTTCCGCCCGTGATCTGGCTCACGTCCTGTTTGGCAGGCTCGCCGTGCAAGAACGGGGCGTTCACGTGAATTAGGATAATCTCGCTGTTAGCGCACGTGTCCTAAGTTGACTTTGGGAGTATCCGAATTACCTTCGTTGCAGCCTGGATCAGCCCGGGTAGAGAGGCGGACGCATGCTTAAGATGATTCTCCGCATCTCCCGCCCTGCTCCGAAACTAGCTCAGTGGACAACGCTGACGCTGTAGGATCGATCGGGATCTAAGTCGACGCCACGTCTCGTGGCGGCAGGGTTACTTCGTTGAAGGCCGCCTCAGGTACCAGCCTTACCTCCGCTGACTGCCCTTCTTTTCCATCCTTCCGGGGGCGGGAGCGCATCGTGCGCCTTCGCTAACGCCTCTAGCCAGGCCGCAACGCTGGGGGGAATGTCCGCCTGACTGGACCCACCGGCGAACGAGGCGATCATCACATTCCAGGATCGCGGCAAGGCCCCGCTGCGTCCACCGCAGCGAGGCCAGACATTCTGTCAGACGCGCTCCGGTCATGGCCCGAGCAACTTCGTGAGGCGCGCCAGCGCAGTGTAGGTAGATTGTCTCTAGGTTCTAGGACGTAGCCGGCTGCGATCTTGCTAAGTACTTCTTGATGCAGTGCACAGCTCCAAGGTTCTCGGCGAACGGATGGAAATCCGGGAGCCTGTGCACTGCAAAACCCAACTCCTCCCAAATTGTCGCATTTTCATCGTCCGTCTTCTTCAGCTCGGTCCAATCTCCGTAGCCGTACGTGGGAAGCCAAACCTCCTTCTTAGGACCGTTCTGAACGAGAGCATTGTTCGATGTCGCAAAATACCAGCGCCGCTCTTTGTTTTGGGGGTCGTCCATGTAGACAAGGGGCAACGGATTGCGGACTACATCAAAGCCTTGATCCGCCAAGCCTGAAGCAATGTCGTCAAAAACAGAAACCATAGCGTGTAACGGTGCGGGCCGGCCCAACGTCTTAAATGCCATTTTAGGATCGCCCACCAGGACTTTGTATTTTCCGGCGTCCCCCCGCCCTACTAACGTGATAAACATATCAATGTGAAAGAGGGGCTGGGTCGTTCCTTGAGCATTCCCGGCATAGAGCGTCTCTGTCCATTCTTCTCCGCTTACATTGAATTTTCTAGTCGTCTCCTGTGGTACAGGAACGCGGCTTCCAACGTAGATTATCTTCCGATTCTTGTCTAAGTAGTCCTTGTAGGCGCTTTTTACGAACTCTTTCGCGGACACTCCGACTGGCGGGGTTAGGACATGACTGCTGATGTATTGTAGCGACCTTGCCGGGTAATCAGCGCCGATGAAGAAGAAGTCGTCGCCGATCAAGGTATTGCCACCTTGAAAATACAACGGAGCCCGCGTGTCTCTTAGATCAGTGAAATTTGCCACGAAGTCTCCGATCAGTCCGTCCGCATACCGGGGAAAAGAGTAGGGCTCGACAAAGAATGTCGCTCCTGTCACCGTGTCCTTCGCTACTACGAACGCGTCTTCCGCCCAGATGGATATGTTTAATGTATCCTCGAAAGTATTGAGCTCGGCTTGCTCCTTCCCCGCTGCTTTCAGCCAAGCCTCCACAACCGACTTCGCGGAAGCCTGGACGAGCACCACAAGTCTAGTCGCTGCGGGAAGTGACCCAAGCAAGCCCTGGAATGCTGCTGCCATGGTTGGATCCTGCACGGCATAGTTTGGAATCGTTAGCAGAATACGCTCAATTGGCCCCTCAGCAGTGGGCATCAGCGAAGGACTAGTCGGGCGGACCGGCCGCGGGAGGCTTTCATGGATGAAGTCAAGCGCGGCCGATCTGTTTAACAGCTCCGGGAAAAAGCTCTCTCCACGCCGGCCGTGGTCTCCTCGATCCCGGCGAACCAACTCCGGCACAAGCTTGTAATGACGCGGACGAATCAAATCCATGAAATCCCTCCCTTGCGCGTTGAATTGGGCGCCGGCATAAAACCGACGATGACACTAAAGCAGTAAAGCGGAAGCGCAGCCTTGGCAGACTAGCCACTGGGAGATCAGTCGATCCAACCAGAGAACGTTAGCATTATAGGACTGTCGCAGCCGTAAAGGTCTCGCCGCATACGCGCCTATTTTGAGGCTTCGCAGGTTGGTCCTACTTTAGGTGAAATGTTCTCCGCACCATCGTCTCTCGCGGCACAGGGCGTCGGATATTCTTTGCGCACCCCGTTCTTAGTGCCGCAAGTAATTTGATTAATGCATTCGGACGACTTCGTTGACGTTTGCGCAAGTCGCAGCGCACGTTCGGGCACGATGCCGTCTCGCGCAGATGCGCCAGTAGATGTTGCAGCGCAGAATACGGCCCACAGCGCGGCCGTCCATAGTATCTTCATAAGAGCCTCCAAATAGGCACATCGGCCGCAAAATCATTCTCGATGCGCGAAGACGCACATCCTACAAACCTCTCTCTTTAAAGGCGATATGATCCGATACACAACCGCAAGAGTCAAGAGGCGGTAACGTTGCGGTCACAGGCCCCGGCGCAACATAACAACCTGTCCGTTTCGCCTCAGGCTATATAGTGTTCGACGCGCACCGACTGTGATCGCGCTCCAATTCAGCTTCAGTCCAAGGCCGATACCTACGGCTAACCCTTTCAGTGCCTCCTACTCGCCAGGCTACGACGACTTCACGAAAGCCCGTCTCGATAGTTATCATCTTTGCTTGTCAGTAGTCACTTGTCTTCCCGGTCTGCGTCAAAAGAAACTGATCGAAGCGCGCGCCGATGCGATCCAACGCTCCGACAAGACGCTCTTCGATGCGGTCGATCAGTTGCACTGTCGCGTATTCCTGCGCGACGCGCTCGCGGAACTGCGCGAGGTCGCGTTCGAGCGCTGCGGCAAGCCTCTGCGCTTCGGCGGCTGCGGCCTTTGCCTCATTGGCAATGGCCTGCCCCGCCTTGGCCGACGCTTCGTTCTTTGTGTGCGAGACCGCGTTGCGGATCAGAAGCGCAACAACCGCCCCGAAGCCGGTGCCGAGCAGGCCCATGAGCCATTCAGGGATCGTGATCATTTTGCAATCGCCGATGCTTTGAGGCGCACGTCGCGCACGTTTGACCGGGAGACACGAAGCCGATGATTGGCCTCGATCCGGGCGGCCCGCTCCAGACGCCAAGCCACGCGCGCGTCGTCACCGGGCTTGATTTTTGGAGCGGGCACTTCGTCAAGCACGAGCGTTGACTCGTGCGGCATGGTGAAGCTCGGCGAGGGCCTAACGCTTTCCGTCGTCTGGCAAGCTCCCAGGGAAGTCGCTAGGAGCGAGCACGCAAGAAGCGTTAGGGCGCGCCTTGAGGCGCTTGGCATAGTCATCGATTTCGTCCTGAGCTTCCTTGGCGCGGAGCGCCGCTTCATCACGTTGCTTCTGCGCCGCTTCGGCAGCTTCGAGCGCGAGGCGCAGATCGAAGTCCTTCGCGGCGATCACCTCGTCTTTTCTCGCGACATCGGCCCGCAGCACCTTCGCCTCTGCCCGATCGTCTGCCGTCCGGAATCCGAGCAGGAACGCGAAGAGGAAGACGAACGCGTACACGGCGAGCTTCGCCGGAATGACGTACTGTTGCAGTACCGACAGCTTTGAGAGCACCGGGAAGTGACCGACGAGCATGGCGATCACGATGAGCCCGGCGACCAGCAACAGAACGGCATCCGACGTTGCGATCTGCCACAGCAGATCGCCGAAGCCGAGCTTGTCAGCCATCGACTTAGCGAGCGCAGCCATCATCGCGGTCGATCCAGAACCACACGCCCAGGCCCACGATGATCACGCCGCCAAGCGCCACGATCACCTTCCAGTCGGTGAGCAGGCCCGTGAAGGACGACAGCGAGAGGCCGGTGAACAAGCCGGTGCCTGCCGTGAGCTTACTCTTGATGAACGCCTTCAGTTTGCCCGGCTTGGTCGCGCTCTCGTCGTGTACGTCGCACTGCGGTTCGAGGTGGACGTGCTCCTCACCGGACTCGTCGCTGTCCTGCCGCTCGCCACCGTCCGGGGTCTCCATGAGGCCGACCGGCTTGTAGGGCAGCGCGGAGGCGCGCAACTGATCGAGAGGGTACAGCGGGTTGGTATCGATCTTCCGGCCGGGCGAGATCATCCAATGCGTGATGATGTCCTCGATCTTGAACTCTTGCGCGAGGGCGAAGCACAGATCGGTTACGGCCGCGATCTGCTCGGGGCTGTAGTGCAGCCAATAGCCCGCACCGTGAGCCGCCGTCTTCGCGTACTCGACCTTCAGCGCCTGATTCTTGTTCGTGTCGATCGTGCAGATGTCGTTCTTGTAGACGCCGTCCGACACCTTCTGAAGCTTGCCAGGGTTGTCGATCTCGATCCCAATGGCGTAGCTATTCATGAACTTCAGCCCCTTCCATTGGGACTGACCGGCGTGCCACGCGACGACGTTGAACGGGACGAGCTGGGTGATCTTGCCCTCGCGGCTCACCACGACGTGCGCGGAGACCTTCGCTGCCGAATTGGTCAGCCACGAAATGTCGCCGTCGTCCTTGAGGCCAGACGCGGTATCATGGATCACAATGAAGCGCGGCTTCAGAGCGCCGCCGTGGTTCGGGCTCTTCTTGAACGGGAACGGTGCCCCGTCGCGATAGCCGAGCCCCTTCTTGATGCTGATCGACATGATGCTCTCCAGTTGTTGGAAGCATCATGGCTATTCGTTGCGTAGTTGGCGGGACCGTTTGAGTCGCCCTCGACTAGGCCGTTTACCCACAAACTCGGCGACGCGACGCGACGGAGGATATGTTCGCTCTATCCATCCAGCTCCCGACCAAGTTTCACATTGGGACACCAAGCATCATCAGTTTGACCAGGACACGATGAACGGGAGCAACCGGTAGCATATAGAAGCGGCCCAGCAGGTTGTGCGTCTTGACCCAAGAACTGACAACGTAGCTCGCGCGCGAATCCGAAGAGCGCTTTAGGAACGACATGCGCACATTGAGGTGCGTGTCGTCGATACCGAGCACCAGTTCAGAGCTGTCAAGAAAGACAACGCGGAAGATGCTGAACGCATCGCCAACGGCAGGTTCTTTAAGCGCACGATCACTTTCCGACAGCCTTAGGCGCCCGACCGTCTTGAGTCCAAACAGGGATGCGATGTGGTCGCGGAGATTGACCAGCCCGTCCACCCACCTTGGCGTGGATACCAATGCGCGAGTGGCGATATCTACAGGAGACAGACTCTTATCGATCAAATCAGCCTCAAAGGCGTCACTGTAAAACGCTTGATCGAGGTCTCGATGCAATTGGCTTTCCACTGGAAACGCGACCTTGCGCGCATTTGGCATAGGCCAGATTCCTCTCTCGCTTCCCTATATTCATACTACCAAGCAATACGGGTAAGTTCTATGAAACGCCTCTTGAAATTTTTGACGGTGCGGCCGGGATTGTCAGCCGATCGATCTCTGCTCCAGCCCATAAAACGCTGAAGCCTGGCCGGGCCAGAACCGTTGCTTTCGGTTAGCCACTCCTGATTCAAACTTCCGAAACTGGGAGCTCGAATCATGCGCTACGAACTCGTCGACTATGAATGGACCGCTATAAGCCCGATGCTGCCAAGCAAGCCGCGAGGTGTACCGCGAGTGAATGACCGACAAGTCCTCAATGGCATCTTTGGGTTTTGCGATCAGGGGCACCCTGGCGCGATCTGCCGCAGGAGTTTGACCCCTATACCACCTGCTACAATCGCTTTGTCCGTTGGCGGCGGGCCGGTGTCTGGGGTAGCATCATAGACGCGCTTGCCGTGCCCATGATGCTGCTGTTCAGATGATCGATAATCAGGCTATGGCTGCGCGGTAATGAGTCCGCGTCCTAGTCCCAGCCGCCGCCTCCCCATGTATCGCCATCGCCCTCGCCAGCGGTCTCACATGAGATGCGTGTCTTGAGGCCCGAGCTATTCAGAGTGTGGATCGCGGACTTGATGGTGTAGCTGCCGTCGCAGTCAGGGTCAAAGCCGACCGCCGTTAGGCCAGCACCGGCGAAGATCTCGGTCCGCCCGACGAAGCTGGCGGCAAAGACTTTCTTGCCGCGAGCGAGCGCGCCCTTCGTCGCTTTCGCCTGGGCTTCTGCCTCCTCCTTCGTCTTGAAGAGCTTGCGTACGCGATGCTTCGGCCCGTTACGGCCACCACTCCCGCCGCCTGCCCCGCTCGCTTTGACCCACTCGCGCTCGCCCTTCTTGATGTTGTGCCACGCCGCCTCGACCGACTCGTAATCGCCGCGCGTTGAGCCCGTGCAGTCCCAATCCGTTTGCCCGGTCTCGGTCAGCATGAAGGTCGGGGCCGCGCCGCCGCTCGGAAGTTGCCCGGAGCCCGCCTTGTTGAAGATGACCGTGTCGTTCGCCAGCTTGAAGTTCCCGCCGACGCGGCCCGCGAGGCGGGTGAGGAAGTTGAGATCGGACTCGTTGGACTGGTCAAGATGGCCTGGTTTGATGCTGCCCAGCTCACCGGCCACGATTGCACGCAGGCCGTTGCGCCCGGCGATGTACTGCACGATCTCTTCGATGCTCTTCTCGTGATAGGAGCGCGACTTCGGGGCCTTGATCTCCGTGGTCAGACCGGCGGCCTTGGCCGAAACGGTCATGATCTTCGGCCGCCCCTTCTTCGTCCACGAGTCGATCTGATACGAGCCCATGAAGTTGATGCCGCTCTCGACGAACCCGAGCCATACTTGCAGCTTCGAGCCCTTGCCCGGCGATGGAATATACTCGTGGTTGTCAAGCTCCAGCTCGCACGAGTCGGACTTCTTGCCCTCGTTGTCCTGAATCGTGAGGGAGAGCAGCGGGCCGCCGCCGTTGCCGATTGCTGGGATGAGGCCGCCAGGAATGCCCACACCGCCACCGAGCAGCGGCATTCCGAAGGGGGCCGGAATTAGGTTTGCCGTAATGTCCCTGCCGCCGAGGACTACGCGTGCAGCAGGCGTCACGACCAAATCCTCGCGGCTGCCGAGACCTTCTTCGGGGCGTAGGCCGGGATGACGATCGTGAGGCCCTGGGGCAGCCGCGTCCCCGCTGCGGCGAGGCCCTGGTTGGCGCGCAGGATCGCTTCGGTCGCGCCGTGCGTGACGCCGAACCGGCTCCAGGCGATCATGTCAACCGTGTCGCCTTCGATCGTGGTGTAGGTCTCGGCCATCAGGCGTAGGCCCCCAGCTCAACGGTGAACTCGATCTTGCGCGGCGCGCCGTCCGACATGAAGGTCTCCATGCTCTCCTTGACCTTCTCGATGCAGTAGAAGCCGAGATAGCGGCCAAAGCCGGTGATCAGCGGGAGCGGCTGCCCGAGACCGGCTTGCGCACGCATCATGTCCATCTGCCGCAGACCGCCGCGATAGTGCGGGAAGATCACGCCATCGACCGTGATCGTGTCCTCGCCGGGTCCGACGTATTGCTTGGCCGGGGCCATGCCAATGCGATCCGTGGCAGGCCACCGCCATTCAGAAGACCGCTCGAACTTCTGATAGGCGGCTGTCGAGACCGAGAAGCGAAACGCGCCGAGCGCGAGCATCACCGAGCTTTGCATGATCAATCACTCAAGAGGCCGCGCTGCTCGGACTCGAGCCGGGCGAAGGCGGCATAGACGGCTTCTTCGGCGGCCCGGCGGACTTCAGCCGGATCGCCGCCCTTGACGGTGATGTTGACCTCCGCGCGCTGGGACCGGGAGACCATTCCGCCCGTACCCGCCGCCGACGACGACGCGACCGCAGCCGCGCCGCTCGCGTTGAGGCGACGCAGCGTTGCGTTCGTCTCGATCCGACCGTTCGCGCCGGGCACGAACAGCTCGGGGCCGCGCTCGCCGACAAGGTACGGCTTGCCATAGCTCACCGGGCCGCCCAGGGCGCGAGCACCAGCAACAGGGTTCGCCGGATTGCCAGAGTTGAGCCAAGACTTCGTGCTCGGCCCGCTATTGAAGATGTTCTTGATGGCCGCGCCGAGGGCCGACATCTTGTCGATCGCCGTTCCGATCCAGCCGACCAGCGTCTCGATGGCCGAGATCACCTTCTTGACACCTTCGGCCGCCACGCCCCCGACCGTCTCGCCCCAGGTCCGCCACTTCGCCCCGCTCTCGTCGATGGGACCAAGCAACCTCCCGAACCAATCCACGACGCTGCCGAGGCCGTCAGCGAGCTTCTTGACCCCCTCCCCTGCCGGACCCAGGCCCTTCATGAAGCCCTCCCCAAAGCCCGCGAAGAAGGATTTGAGGCCGTCCCAATTATTGTAGACCCACACCCCGAGCGCGGTGAGCGCGGCAACCAGCGCCGTCATGATCAGCCCCACCGGGTTCGCGACAAGTGCCCACATGGCAGCGCCGATCGCGCGGAGCGCCGTGACGGGGAACAGCAAAATTGCCTTGCCGAGTGCCATTAGACCGCCGCCCGCGACGAACAGCCCGGCAAGCGCGATCGTTGACCAACGCAACATCGACATCGCGGCCAGGGCGACGCGAGTGCGGGCCGCGAACGCGAGCATGATGGCACCGCCGCGAACAAGGCCGCCCGAGAGCAACGCGATAGCACCGAGCAACATGCGCGAGGACGCGAACGCCAGCATCATGGTTGCACTCAAGCCCCGCATAGCGAACAGGGCCACGCGACCGACTGCACCCAGCACATAGAGCAGCGGTCCTGCGGCGGCAGCCGCAGCGGAGAGATACAGGCCCGTCTCGAGCAAGCCGGGGGATGACGCGGCCATGCCCTTCATCAGGTTTTCGAGCCACTTCATGCCGTTGAGGATGTCCGGCATGACCAGCTCTGTCAGCGTGTTCCGAAGCCCCTTGTAGGCAGCGTCGAGTTCAAGGATCGACTTCTCCAGACCCTGGTAGCGAACTCCCCACGCCTTCGCAGAGTAGCCTTTGACGTTGTCTGAAATGTCCTTGAGGATTTCGTCAAGGTTCTGCGATAGCAGCGCCAACATGCGGACCGACTGGCGGCCTTCGAAGATGTTGGCGAGATCGCCTTGGGTCGCCCCCTTCGATTTCAGATCCTTTGCAAGCTTCAGAAGATCGATTTCGGACCCTGCCGTGGTGAACGTGTCATCCACCGCCTCCATGATCGCACTCATGTCCTGCGCGCTCTTGGTGCCGAGCCTCGCCACGACGGCATCATAGATCGCCTTGCGCTGCTTCTCGGGCGACCCCTTGTTCGCGTTGAGCACCTTGTCGAGAACCTTGGGATCGATGTCATAGCCCGACGCCGCGAGACCGGCGCTCAGGTTCGCGCCGGTGCGGTTGCCTTGGTTCACATAGTCCGAATATTGGAGACCGAGCTTCGCCATCGTGGCACGCCCCGCCTTGGTCGGCTTGACCATGCGGACGTAGGCCGAGCGCAAGGCGACGCCCGATTCCGAATTGAGGATGCCAGCCTTTGCCATGGCGATGATCATGGCGTTCGTCTGCTCGACCGAGTTGCCAGCCGCTGCGGCGGCAGCGCCGACGTACCGGAACGACTGCGCCATATCCTTCGTGCTCGCGCTGGTCTTCAACGCGCCATACACCAAGTTATCCACGATGCGCTGCGTGCTCGCCGCCGCGTCCTCCGTTGACTTCATTCCGAGCTTGTATTGCGTCGCGAGTTTCGTGACGTAGCCGCCCAGCTCTGCGCCGCTCATGTCTTCGGCCGTGGTCGCGCCCTGCAAGATGGTCTCAATTGCCCCCTTAGCCGCATCAACGCTGAAGCCCGCCTTCAGAAGCTCGTTGAAGGTTTTCATGATCTCGGTCGCGTCGCCGTACTTCGCGGCAATGGCGTCCGCGTAGGCCACGATCTCTTTGCGCGCCTTCGTGCGCTGCTCGGACGTCATGCCGTCGAGGCCAATGGCTTCGAGCGTGTTACCCGCCTTGGCGCGCTCGTTGGCAGCCTTGATCGCCTCGACGCCCAGGAGCCCGGCGGGCACCGTGACGCCGAACGTCGCGTTGCGGCCGGTCCGCTGGACCTTGGACATCAGCTTCGATGTCTCGGCAATGTGCTTGTTGACGGCCTGGAATGGCGCGTTCATGCGCGCGCCCATGTTAGCGAGCGAAGCACCCAGGCCGTTGATCTGGGCCTTCGCAACGCTAACAGCGGCGTTGAGGCTCGGACTGACCTTGCCACCGATATTGACGAATACCGAGAAGCCGGTCGCCATTTACTTCGCCTTCATCGCCTTGTTGATGTCGGCCTGAAGCTCAGTTGCCGCTTCAAGCCATTCATAGAAGTCGTCGAGGAACATCTCTTCGACCTCGCTGATCGTGACGCCGCCTTTGGTCAGCCGAACTAGCGTCAATATCGCCTTGCGGAGATCGCTTAGCTCGACTGACCCCCACGAAAAGCATCGAGCTGATCGCCCAGCTTCTTCGCGTCGTACTCGTCGAGTTCGTCGATCACGTTCGGCGCGACACCGCACAGATCAGCCAGAAGCAGCACGCCACGGTCCGCGTCGTGGCCCTTGAACTTGGCGGCCTTCTTGGAGTCCTTGGTTTTCGGCCGACGCATGGTCAGGCTCGAATACTTCACGCCGTCCACCTCGATCGGAAAGTCGAGAGTGATCGGGGCCTCCGCCCGCATATCGGGCTGCTTCTCTTCGTCGCTCACTGTTTAGTTCTCCCGTTGATGGTTCGAAGAGACTAGCCCGTGCGCTTACGCTTAGAGGGGCTAGTCTCGCCGCATTACATGCCCATCGCTGCCCGGATTGAGGCGAGTTGATCCACGCCGTTGACGATGCGGATCATGTTGTCCACGTCGATCTCGATGGCGACGGTGTCGCCGATCTGGACCTTGACGTAGCGAAGCGTCATCTCGGCTTCGTTCTGCGTCATGTCACCGGCTTTCCAGCTCCCAAGGGTGTTGCCCTTGAAGCCGCCGTGCAGATCGACCACCATCGCGACGGCGGCCTCGCCGTCGCGCTGAAGAGCGCCACGGAGCTGCACGCGCGCAGCGTTGCCGTCCATGTTGCCGAACAGCCCGAGAATCTGCGTGTTGTATTCGCCGAAGGTGAACTTGGCGGTCATGACCTCCAAGCCCATGTCGAGTTCGACGGGGGCGTCCATGCCGCCCCCGCGATACTCCTCCGTCTTCACTTGGAAGTCCGGCAGCTCGACTTCGGCAACGCGACCGGCCCAGCCGGTCCCGTTGACGAAGGTGTTGAAGTTGCGAAGTACGCGCGGGATCATCTCTTTTCCCCGTTATGCGAAGAGGTTACGGATGTAGTCGGAGACGAGATGCGACCGGAAGGTCACGCGCTCGGCCGGATACGGCGGGGTGAAGTCATAAGAGAAGGTGACATGACCATCGGTGATGTCGGCCTCCGTGTTGAACTCCGGATCGACCCAGCAGTCGCCGCCAAGGATCGCGCCCTTGGTCTTCAACTGCCGCATGTACGCCTTGACCGACGCGACCACGTCGTCGAGGTAGTTCTTGGTGATGGAGCGATCGACCGCCCAGCGGTGCGCCTTCGCGATCGAGATATCGATCATGTCGGCCGTCCGTGACACGGACAGGAAGGCGAACTTCAGGTCAGCCGAGCAGGTACGGTTACCCCACAGATACCAGCCGTCGTCGCGGATGAACGTCGCGATCTGGTTTTCGTTGAGGATGTTTGCGCGGCTGTTCTTGTCGCCATAGGCGTAGTCGATCGGACGCGAGATGCCGCCGATGCCGTAGACTTCCTTGTTGGACGGCGACTCCCAGAAGCCCGAGTTGTTGTCCACGCGAGAGATCAGACCGGCGACGCGCGGCGACGCGGGCTCCAGCGCATAGGTGTTCGTCTTCACCGACCACCCCGACACCTTGGGATCGACGATGAACACGCGACGGGTGCCGTGGTCGTTGCGATAGGCGAAGACGGCCGAGTCCGTGGTCGCCGGACCATCGGCGATGATGTGCGCCTTCATGCCGTCCGCGAGCTGCTTCAGCTCGCCGACCACCGGGTTCGCCGAAGCGCCGGTCAGGATCGTGATCGCCGCGCCGGTGCCGTCGCCGGTGATCGTCGCGGTGATCGGCGACACGATGCCATAGCCCAGCGACTTGAAGTCGAGGCCGGTCACCTTGCCGTTGGTCAGGATTACGGTCGCGGACGGAAGCACCGCGCCGACGCCGCCGCCCGTGAAGACAACTTCCGCGTGGGTGTAGCCGTTGCCCTGGGACATGACGGTGTGACCGCTCACGCCGATCGGGCGCTGATGGGTGAAGCCCGGCGCGATGAAGATCATCGGCGCAACGCCGCACTCGGCCTCCGCAGCGCGCAGGACGTGAACGCCGGTGAATGCGCCGGTGTCGGCATCCACGCCGCCGATCACTTTCGAAAGCTGCTCGTTCTCGTGCTCCACCTCCGCAACGCGGATCACGACGATCAGAGCGCCGCCCTGATCGTAAATTGCGTCGATAGCTTGCGGCAGGGTGCCGGTCGTGCCGATCATCGCAGCGGCCTGCCGACGATTGACGAGAACCGGAAAGTCGAGCGGGAATGCGACTTCGTTCGCTCCGGGGGCGGTGCCGATCAATCCGATGACGGACGAGCGGACGGTCTGGATCGGCCGGGGGCCGGAGTCAACGACGACAGTCTCGACGCCGTGCAGAAAGTCGGTAAGGGACATATGTGTGCTCTCAATCCTCGAAGCATTGGGATTGAGAGCACCGTAGGAAGCGCCCGCTTAGTTGTCGGGACCGTTCCAGTAGCCCCCAGATCAGAGCGACTTTGCCAATTGGAAGAGTGCAATCAGATCACCCTCCGACTTGCCAAGTGCCTGCATGCAGGCCGCTACCATTGGATCGGTGGAGACGAACTGCGTGCTGTAATCCCAGCTATCTTGCACGTCGAGTGATGCAGACTTAACGTAGTCCTCGACTTGCTGCCGCACGCCCATCTTGGTCATCGCTAACCTGATCTGGCGCGGCGAGACCGTCAATACGACCGGGAAGTCCGCCACGCTCATTGCGACCGGGTCGAACTTCTTCCCGCTGAAGTCCGCGAATGGATCAGAACCAGTATAGCCCTCGATCTCGATCACACGAGCGCCCGGCGGAAACATCCGCGACGGGTCGCGATCCACCGCCTGTACCTGCCAATCACCGTTCGGTAACTGCCAGACCGTTGCCTTCACGGTCCCAGGCGCGAAGAGTGCCGTTTCGCCGTAGAGCGCTTCGTACCAATCGAGCCCATCGCTCTCGCGCTTTGCGAACGCCGTGTTGATGGCGAGCTCGGGCGGAAACGGGTCGGGAATATACGATGCCCAATAGCCCCGGTCGATGATGTTCATGATCGTCCCCTTAGTTGAAGTTGAACCATCCTTGCGGAGTTGCGTACTGATGATAGCGGAAGCGATAGGTGGTGTTGCCGGTGAAGTTGCTGGTGAAGATTCCGGAAACGGCACACATCGTCCCGAAGTTGTCGGTGCCCCCCGATACCTGTGCGACGCTACTCTGGTCGAGATCGCCCGCGTGGACAGCGCGCAGAGATGTCACGGGCTGGATATTTCCAGCGTGCCAGATCGCCCCAGCGCTACCGAGTTGGTAGCTACTTCCATCCCAATAGATGTAGCGCGCTCCACTATTGCCAAGGAAGACAACGCCAGTCGTTGGAGAACCCGCGCGGATTACGGTTACGTCGCCAGCTTGCGATCCGCCGACCGGCTCGCCGCCAATGGCGAAGCGGGCTGCCACCTTGCTATCGCCGCCGAAGGTTGCGCCCGCAGTCGTCGAGAAAGTGCCGTTCAGCGTGACATTGCCCTTGATCGCAAAGCTTCCGGAGGCGCGGTTGATACTCACCGGCGTATCGAGGACCGTGCCATCGTTGGCATAGCGGAGAAGATTGAAGTTTGACCCCGCGTTGTTGGCCCCTTCTGCCGCGCCATCGCCAAGCTGGAGCACCCAGCGATCCTTGCCGCCGAGCTTGCCGCGAATGTTGATGCCACCGTTCGCCCGGTCGAGGGAGACGTCGCCCGTCAGCGTACCGCCAGCCTTGTCGAACTTCGCGGCCAGAGTGGTCGTGAAGCTCTGGAGCTGGGTCGCGACTGAGTCATTCAGATCGTGAATAGCCTGATCAACTTCAGCGTCATTGTCGGTCAATTGCTTCGTGACGGCGTCCTGTAGCGCCGTCATCGCGCCTTGGATCGCCTGCAGAGCCGACGTGATCATATCCTTCGTGCGCTTGACGGTAAGCACGCGATCGGTCGCCGTTCCGGCGCTGGCCTCTGCGGTTGTGGCGAGACGTACGCTGCCCGTTTCCGTCTCGGTGGCAACGACATTGCGCTCTTCAAGCTCGGTCACGTCGTCGTTGATCATCGCAATGGCGCTGCGGATGCGGGTCGCATCGTCGCGCGCGATGTTGTCGGGGTTCGGCAGCGGGTAGCCCCGCTGCGTGGTCTCGTCAGTCATCTATTAGGCCCCCGTGGTGGACTTGACCGCGACTGCGCGGATGTTGCGAGCATTCGAGCGTGCCGCCGGGCCGCCGCCGAGCTTGACGTAAGCCCGCGAGGCCGATATCGAGACGTGGTCGAGCATGTACTGACGCTCCTCCCAGCCATCCCCGAGCGGCGTGGCCTTCTCCAGGGTGAGCGCGTTGGCGGCAGACCACACCGGAAGCCCAGCGTTGACGCCCGTTTGAATCTTGGCCTCGAACGTCGAGTTGCCCGGCAGGTAAACGTCCAGGATCAAACGAATCTTCGAGTCGGTCCCGGCCTCAAAGGCGCGCGTGATGTAGTCGCCGTTCGGCTGGATCGAGCCCGCGACGACTTGCAGGAAAGGCAGCATGAGAGCCGACAGGCTGGACGTGCCCGTGATCCGCATGCGGACCTTCAACGTGCCGGTGATCGAGACCGGAAGTTGGATGTTCACCGCCGGGGCAGTGACGTACTTCGCACCGTCCGGGGCCTCGAACTCGACTTCGATTGCCGTCCCTTCAGGGCGCTCGGCCGCGATCAGCGGCATCAGGTCCGAGCAGTTCACGACATCGACCGTGCCAACCTCGATAGAACGCGCCGCCGGCGCATACTTCGCGCAGCGCAGACGGAAGCCCAGCGAGCGACCCGGCTTCGGCAACCAAGTACGAGAGTCCGAGCCGTCGAGGAAGGTGCCCAGCGGGAACGCGTTGCTGGTTACCCAGCCATTGAGCTGGTCAAAGCCGCCCAGGTCGGCGATAGCGACCGAGTGCGTCGCGTCGTCGGTGAGGAGCGTGATCGCATAGCTGCGATCCTCGCGCAGCGTCACGGGCCGGGCGAACGGCGCATAGGTCCAATCGGACTCGACGCGCGGCGCAACCGAGAGCGGATCGATGACCGTGACGGTGTTCATGTCAATTAGGGACTCGGCGACAACGCGCTCAGTCGGGATGCCCAGCTCGACTTCCCGAATCTGGAGACGCACCGGCTTGCTCCGGTCGCCGACCTTGGTGAACTTGACATCGACGCCGAGCGCTTGGCGCGGCTCGCTCAAGCGGAAGGTCTGCGCGAGCGGGTCGGCGCTGTACCAATAGGTCGTGACGACCGTGCGCTCGTTGTTGATGGTGGTGAGCCACCCATAGGCCGTATAGAGCGCGTCGGCCTTCGAGCCACCCATGCCCTCGAACGCGACGTGCTTCACGCCGACCGGAACACCCGCCGGAATTTGGAATGCCGAGACAACGGTCCCATTGCCATCCGCGCGCACGTTCGGCGGGGTCACGTCGATATCGTCGAACGTGACCTTCTTCAGGACTTCGTTGAAGCCCCACTTGTGGATCGTGAAGCCGACCGAGCGCTGCCGGATGTTCTCCTCCGCAGTCGTGACACTGTTCACGATGCGGTCGGTCGTTTGTGTCGAGGTGCCGATCAGCGGCCCGGCGGCGAAGTTGGTACGCTGCCATGCGACGCGAGACGTGAAGACGGAGGTCCACACGTTCTGCGTATCGGTCCACAGATCGACCGACGGATCGAGCGTGACATCGGTCGGGGGCGGCGCGAACGACGCATAGGGGTTGATCTTGGACTCGCCGGTGATCTGGCGCTGCTCGAATACGTTCTCGGTGGTGAAGTCGAGCGTCGTCGCCGACAGAGGCATGATCGAGACGGTCGGGGTCACCGGCAGCCAAAGCAGACCGCCGAAGATCGCGCCCGTCTGCGGCAGGCCCTGGTCCCGCATATCGTCGTCGAGCAGCGGATCGACGAACACGCCGCGCTTCGAAGACACTTCCTTGCGGTCCACGTCCCGCTGAAGCCGCTCTTCAGCGACCAGCGCGTAGAGATCGCTCACCATCGTTTCGAGGCTGCGCAGATCAGCAAACGGCATACGGATCGTCGCGACCTGTTTCACGGTCGGGACGAGCCCCCAATTGTTGTAGACATCGGCGAGCTTGTGAAGCGTCGGCGCGACCGTGGCGGGCTGCGGCGCGTATAGCGAGCTGATGCCCTTGAGGTAAGAGATCGCGCCCGCCTGATCGACAACGATCGCGTCATAGCGCGGCAGCTTCGTGTCATACTTCACGAAGGCCGTCGTGTCGTCAGCCGCGCCGGTGATATCAAACGAGTCGCGCGTCACGTTGGTCGGAACCGCATTGGTCAGATAGCGATACGTGACCTGATAGGTCGAGCCCGGCGCAACCTCCGCGCCGCTCGGCGACCAGTCAACTGCCGCGCCGGTCAGCTTGTAGTCGGCGGTCGGCGCATAGACGGTCGTGCCCTGCCTGACTTGCCGGATCGAAAGCACGGTCGGGTCGGGCAGCGTGTCCGAAACGCCGGTATAGGTGCCGTGCGTGAGCGTCACGGTCTTCTCGGCGATGATCGTGACTTCCCTCACGGCCGCGATGGGCGCAAACCGGACCTTGATCGTCTGCGTGCCGGAATTGACCGCGTGAGGCTCGTCATCGATCAGCATGATCTCGGGCTCTTCGGTCACGCGCAGGCGAGCGGACGCAGGCCGCGTGCGCTTGTAGCCGTAAACGTTGATCGTTCCTTCCGAGATGGTGAAGGCTTGCTTGCCGGTTTCATCGAGGCCCAGCGCCTTGACGTTGAAGCCCTCAACGACATAGCCGCCGTGCGCTTCCCGGTCATAGCGCGCGAGCAAGTTCGCCCAGGCATCGTCCATGCCCGGCTCGGTCGGCGTGTCGATCGTGCCGTCCTTGATCGTGTAGATCGGGAAGAAGTCGCCCTCCTCGCCGTCGCCCTCATAGCCCCAACGTCCGAGCATGGCGAGCGCGGACGCCCCCGGCTCGCCCTGGGCACGCGTGCCGGGGGCCATACCCTTGAGCGTCGGATCCTGCTCATAGGTCACGGTAAAGGTGCGCAGGCGAATGCCTATGACCACGGTTCCGATGGCCGAGATCGTGATGTTGCGCGCTTCGATGTCATGAACAGCGCCGCGAATGTAGACCTTGGCTGCCGCCAAGCGAGCCTCGACCGTGCCGTTGGTGATCGGCCCGAGCACGATCGCGCCGCCGCTCACGAGCGAACCGTCGCGCCAGAAGGCATCCGCAATACCCTTCACGCGGTTCGCCTCAATGTCCTGAATGACATTGATCTCGTTGCTGGTCAGGAAGCGGTCATAGTGAGCCGCAAGACGCTGGTAACCCTTCGCCCGATCGAAGGTGTTGATGTAGGTCGGGAGTTGGTCGCGAGCGTCTGCCATTAGATCACCAAGACGTAAGAGAAGCCCTGCCGAGAACTCGGGGACCGAGGGATACCGGCGAAGCGGTCGAGCAGAAGCAAGTATCCGGGTTCGGCCACTTCTTCGGGAGTCAAGTACAGTTGCCCTTCGGGCACTCCCGCCGCGCGCACGCTATCGACGAAGATGCCCACTTCGCGGATCGTCTCGGTAGCAGCTTCGAGGAAATCGAACTGCGTGGCGACGTACAGGTAGCGCGTGGCGGTGCTCGATACGGACCAACGCTCGCCGCCGGGCGTGTAGAGGTTGCCGTTCGGGTCGGGCGTAACGAACTCAACGGCGGAAGCCGCGCGGCGTCCGACCTCCCCGGTCAGGGCAACGTCGCTCGCGCTCAAGGGCGGGGTGCCGTAGACGGCCTGCGCTTGGACGGTCGCTCCCGAGGGGATCGCGCCGCCGTTGACGCGCGTCACAGCACCGCTGTTCGGATCGAACAGGTAGTCAGCGGGCGATTGATAGGTCTGAGCGCTGCCTGCGTTGTTCACCACGACCGAGGCAACGGGCGCGTGATCGAGCGTGAACTTCTCGGGTGAGCCCGCGAACGTCTTGTTTTTCACGTCGGTCGCACCCCACCACGACGCCCCGCGTCCCCAGGCGAAGAACATCGGGCGAGCTTTGAGGGCGGCGGCCAGACCGGCGCGACCGCTATTAACCAGAAGTGCCATCAGGGCCTCCGTAAATGATGAAGGGTTCAAAGTTCCAGGATTGGCCCCAACGGGCGCTGGGCCACGGCATGAAGACAGTGTCGGCGAGATTGATCGTCTCGCCGGACAGCGCCGCCTGGATCGAGACAACGGACGGTTCGAGGACTTCGCCGTCGAGCTGCGAGCGGTCGAGAACGAAGCCCTCTTCGAAGCGCGCGGTCCCGGAGACCAGGCCGTCCGAGCTGCTCGAGATTTGCGCTCCGAAATAGATCTCCTCGCCGTGGAGGCGGCCGAACGAAAGCTTCGGCCCGATGCCCTCCAGATAGACGCCGGACCAATCGTCGAGCAGCGCGCCGTCAAGGGGCATCATGTCGAGCCGCATCGGGCGGATGTCATAGCCGCCATAAACGCGTCCCAGGACGCTTGCAGCGCCCTTAGAGAGGTCTGCAAGGCCGATCAGGTTGAGGAGCGTCTTCAGCTCGGGCTCGCCGTCTAGGCCGATCTGGAACAGCCCAAAGCGAACGTCGGCATGCGTGCCGCGTTCATGCACGCCATTGAGGGCAAGCCACTCGAAGATGATTTGGAACGCCTCCAGGCGGCCCCGGACGGTCTGCCAACGCTTCCCCTCCTTGTAGAGGCGTTGGTGTTCGTCCATAAACGCAGCCGCGTCTTCGAGCCCCCAATGGCGCAGCAGCCACGGCAGCACGTCGTCCGGGATCACGTCGCGATAGCGAATATCCGCGATCTCTTGGACGATCGCCGCATACCGAGAGCGTGCGTCTGCCGTCCGAATAGCGACCAGATCGAGCGGCGTGGAGTTGCGTGGCGCGAGATCGGCAAGATCGGTCATCAGTATGCCCGACCCATGTAATTGAGCTTGATGGTGCCGAGCGCCACGGCCTCATTCGACGCGGTCACCACAACGCTGTTGGGTGCTGGGGAGACCAGCGACACACGCTTGACGCCGATCGTCCGCAGCGCGGCAATTGCGAAGTCGGATGTGAAGTCCCAGCCCAAGCGACGCTCGGCCGCGAACTCGGCGACCAGCGCCGCTTGTGAGGCGGCCATGGTCGTGTCCATCGTGGCTTCCGGCAGCAGCCAAATGTCGGCCTCGACGTTGACCGTGCGGATCACCGCGCGGACGACCGTGATATGGTCGTTGTCACCACGAACGCTCGGCTGATTGAGTGCAGCGCTCACCGTCGCGAGCAGATCATCGCTCGCCACGCCCCCGTTGTCCTTCGAGAGGATCGAGACGATCACGCCGCCCTTGGCATCGCCTGCAACGCCCACGTCATCGACGCGCGGCGGATCGGAGGCGAACGTATAGCGCTTATACCAGTTGTCGGTGAAGCCGCCCTGCCCCTTCTTCGTCTCCCGAAGGCGGCGGCGCAGATCTTCAAGCGTCTCACCATCGGCCCGCGTGAGGTTCCAATCGGAAGCCAGTGCAATCAAATCCGCGCCCTGGGCGAAGTCGGTCAGCGTGGCGCGGAAGGTGTCGTTCATGGCCGAGACCATGAGCAGATCGCCATAAGCTGCGTGACGGCAGAAGCGGTTGAGTGGATCGGACCGCAGCATGTGCGTGTCCCAATCGAAACCAACATCGGCGAGCAGGCCGCGTAGTTGAGCGAGGCGGTTGTTGAACAGCGTCTCGAACTCGGGCTCGCGCTCGATGACTGGCAAAGGGATGTTCGGGAGCGGAGCGTCCATTACACGTAGCTCCCCACGATAACGTTGTTCGCGACCACGACGCGCCCCTGAGCGTCGCGCGCTTCCGAGTAGTCGCCAAGGTGGCCGCGCGGGTAATAGATGCCGTCGATGTCGAACGTCGCGTTGCCTTGGTCCGTCATGTCGGAGAGCGTCATTTGAATGATGCGAAAGCGCGGCTCTTCAGCCATGAGCGCTTCGGGGTTGATGCGATTGATGGCGTCGGGCACGGCCGCATAGAACTCGATGACGGTCACCTGAGACACGGCACGATCCACAAGGCGCGGCATCTTCGAGCCGAAGTCACGGGCCATCACGAGCGATCCGATGGTGGTCCCGAGAATGGTCGCGATCGATTGCCAGACATCGTCGATGCCTTCCAACTTCTCGCCCGTGGTGAGATTGATCGTCGCCATGAAGCGCACCGTGACACGTCGGCGCGCTGCTCGACAGTCCGTTCCGATCGCCTACTAGCCGACCTTTGCGAAGGTCTGCTTCGCCGGTCCGGCTTCGGTGACAACCTTTTCTTCCGGCATATCGTTCTTGTCCTCAAGACCGAGGTAAGTCTTGCCGATGGTCTTGAAGGCGGTGGCCGTGTGCAGCGACTGCTTCGTCTTGGACTCGAACTTATCGTCGGCCTCGACCACGACGTTCTTCGCCTTCAGCGTGATCGTGCCATCCTTCATGACGATTTTACAGCCCGAGCCTTCGAGAGTGATCGATCCCTTGTCTTCGATGCCCTTGATCAGCCAATCGCCGGTGTTGCGGTCATAGGAGATTTCGCCGAGGATCTCGCTGTCATCGCCTTCCTGGCCGTCCCCGCCGCCATCTTGGCCGCCCTCACCGCCCTCCCCGTCGTTGCTCTTGGGCTTCTGGAAAATCTTGCGCCAGACACCCGCCTTGTCCGTCGTTTCCTTCTCGTCTTCCTGCTCGGTGTATTGCCCGGCGGGCATGACATAGGCGGTCGCAAGCTCACCGCCTTCGGCCAAGAGCGCGACCTTCTCGCCCTTTTCGAGGTAATGCGTTTCGCGGTCGCCCTTTGCGCGGCCTCCAGTCGCCGGAAGCCAATCGGTCAGGATGTAGTTGTCTTCGTCGTTCTCGTCGCCGATCTCGATCCGGTAGGAAGGCGGGCTCCGCTTGTAGTCAACTTCCTTCACGCGGCCGAACTTCACCACGTCCTGGGCGCGACGGTCGATGTCCGTCGCCTCCGGGTCCGAGACGCCGCCGGTGTAGGCTGGATCGCGCAGGAACTTGACCATGTCACTCCCCGCGCAGGAACGCTTCGAGCGCGTCCGGGTCGTTGGCGCTCGCCCGAGCGCGCCAGTTGGTGCGATACTTGATGTTCCAGACGAGACCGATCGCGCCGATCGGGCGCTTCACCTGCTCGGTCACCACGTCGATGTCGGACTCAATGAGCCTGATCTGCGCCGACTCGAAACCTGGGATCATGAAGCCGTCGATCGCCGCTTCGATCTCTTCGGCCATATCATCGAGCGCGTCGTCCACCTCGCTCCCGGCGAGCAACATCGCTTCGGTGACAAGCGTGAGATTGCGCTCGACATGAGTGGCGTCGCCCTCCACGCCGTAATCTTGCGGTTTGCCCGTCTCCTCCATGCGCGCATAAACAAGGATGGCAGGCCCGTCCTCGTTCAGCTCTTCTTCGCTGATTGGCGCAAGGCGGCTTTTGTAGACACGCGACTGAGCACGCGTGCGGAAGCTGCCGTCTGGCAGACTGTTCTTCAGCCGGTCAACGAACGACGCGCGAATGAGCTTGCGGGGATGCGCCATGTCAGTCGTTTGCCATGAGCAACAGCAGCGTCATGCCGGTGCCATCCGGCCGTTTGTCCTCGATCCGGTATTCCTGATCCTTGATGGTCAGGGCCTCGCCTTTCCGGCCGCCCCTGAGCAGATCGGACGTGCGACATAGGAACGTTGGGCCGGTGGACGTGATGCTCGCGCCCATCTGCGCCTGGAACTCCGTTCCGCTCCAGCGGTTCGGGTTCCAGTTGCTTCCTTCGTCGTCGAAGAGACCGGGGATCGGCTTCGGCTCGGCACCGTTGGCGCGCGAGACATACATCGCCTCAACCCCGAACTCGCCGGGGTTGAGGAAGATGAGCAGATCGTTGTCGGTCTCGACGGGCATCAGACGCCCGCGTCGCGCAACGCCAGCGCTGCGTCGATGTCAACGTCCGAGATGCCAAAGCCGACGATGTCCTCGACCGCCTTCTGCTTCGGCTTGCCCGCGCGAGCGCCGGACTTCCAAAAGTCCTTCTTCTCGTCGAGCAGATCGAGCGCGTGCATGATCTCGGCCACGCGATTGCTGGCGCCGTCCGCCTGTTGAGTGGGAGGGGCATCAACGGCGGACGGCGCGTCGCCGGGGGCACCACCGGCGGTCTCGGTGCCAGGGAAGTCGCTGGCAACGTCGGCGACGGTCGCCGGTTCGGCGGCGGCCTGTTCCGGCGCAAGCCGGACGCGGGACGGCCCGAGAGCCTTCGCGTCAAGCTCGCTGAAGTCGTGGATCGTGCCGGGGGGATGGTAAATCCCCCCGCGCTTGATCGTCACCAAACCCTCGTAGAGCGGCATGGCTTAGAGCACCTTCGCGCCGAGCGTGCCGTTCACGCGGTACGGCGCGATCAGCGGGGCCGACTGACCCAGGATGTAGCGAACGCTCGGGTCCTCCTCCTCCCAGGACTTCACGAAGAAGGCACGGGGCTGAATGCCCGCCTTTAGGTCCCGGATCGCGCCGTAGTGCCGGACGCCCTCGATCTCACGCGAGGCCATCACGATCTCACCAGCCGGAAGCACGTCCTTCTCCAGGCCATCGAGCGGGTCGATGTACTTGTCGGAGTGCACCCACAGGCGGTAATCGCCGAACACGCCGACAAGCCGGATGCCGGGCATGATCAGGATCGGACCCAGCTCGGCGCGCGCGGCCGAAATGGTTTCCTTGGTGTTATCGATCTGAAGACGCAACGCCTTGCCCACAGCATCGGTGTCCGGCGCGGCCATCTTCGCGCGGATGACCTTCCACACGTCGGCGGCCATGATCACGTCACGGCAGGTCAGGCCGGACTCGATGAAGATGTCCTGACCCCACTGCTCGATGTCGTCGAGCGGGTTCACCGCCGCGTTGCTCCACCGATCGTTGCCGGTGAGGACGACGGTTGCTCCGGCGGCGCGGCCGAAGTCCACCTCCTCGCGGGGATAGTCGTCGCCTTCGAGAATCAGCTTGCCGGTGCGGAGCACTTCGGCGGCCATGATTTCCTGGCGACGCGTCCACATGTCGAGCTGTTCCGACAGCGCGAAGGCGATCGAGGCTTGCAGGCGCTGTTCGGGCGTGAGGCTGCCGCCGATCTTCTCACCGGCGCGGCGCTTGAACTGCTTGTTCGGATCGAAGACGCGCTTGTCCTTCACGTAGGCCGGGGCGATCGAGGCAGTCTTGTAGCCCTGCTCGCGGATCACCTTGCCAGCCACGATCGGGGAGACCAACGGCGTGATCAGACGCCGACCCTTCACCTTGTCGAACTTGACATCCTCCGTGTCCGAGGTCTCGACAGTGGTGAAGAAGGTGTTGAGGAAGAAGAACGCCGAAAGCGGCAGCTCCTCCACAACGCGGTTGAGAGCGGTAGTCGAAAAGAGGTTCATAGTGGGGCTTCCCGTTGAGATGCTTCGTTGGAGTCTCGGTTAGCCCATCGGCTTCACGAGCCAGATCGACTTCGTGCGGAAGACCGCATCAATCGATCCGAGGGTGTGGCCTGCGCCCAGCACGAGCGCGTCCTGATCGAACTCACCGGCGATGAACACGATGGTTTCGACGTCCTTCGTGGTCGCATCGACCGCCTCGGACAGGATCGCATCCGGCACTTCGGAGCCATCGTTCGCTGCCTTCAGCGATTTGATGTACTTGCCATTGGCGGTGATCTTGCCGAGCACGGTCGCTTCCGCGAGCACACCCGCACCGGCCGGGATGGTGACCTTGCGGGCGCGCCAATGACCGAGCGCCCAGGTCTTCTGGATGAACGTGCCTTCGTCCTGATACTTCGCCACTGTTGCGGCTCCTTAGTTAGCGGTCGCGGCCTTGAAGGACGCGAGAATTGCGTTGACGGCGGCATCGTCGCCCGTCGCGGACTCGGTGGCACCGGCGGGCGACACGTCGGCATTCGCCTTGGTGTCTTCCTTGATGTCAGCGGCGCGCGTGGTGCGCTTGGCCTTTTCAGCGGCCACGATGATCGCCGAAAACTCATGAGCCGAAGAGCCCGTTTCGATAGCCTTCTGGGCTTCGGCCTCGTACCCCGGCAGCGTGAGACCCATGATGTCGGTCACGCGCTTGCGCTCGGCAGCGCGTGCATCGGTAGCCGCGTCCACGGTCTCGACAGTCGTGGTTGCGGCAGTCTGCGTGGTCGCTGCCGAAGCAGCGGCGGCAGCCGCAGCGGCGGCGGCTTCAGCTTCGGCCGCCAACTGCTCAGGGGTCTTGTCCATAGTCTCACTCTCCATTTGGCCGGTGGCGGCCGGGTTGAATCCGAAGGATGCCTTCGGGCTATCGCCGCGAGCGAGGCTCGCGAGAACCTGTTCGAACGTCGCGATGCCATCGGCCATTCCGGCGGAAACAGCCGCCTGACCAATCAGGACATCGCCCTGGCCGAAATGTTCGAGGACGTGATCGACGCTCTTGCCGCGATACTTCGCGACCGTCTCGACGAACACGGCAGCCATGGAGTCCACACGCGCCTGGACGCGGTCGCGGCCTTCCTTGGTGTTGAGATCGACGCGCTTGTATGGGGACTGCGACGACACGAACTCATAGGTCTTGATGCCGCGCGCCGCGTCCTGGCCGGACGTGTCCCGGTAGCCCGAGACGACGCCCAGCGATCCAACGCTCGCGGTCGGCCCGACGAAGAACTCGTCTGCCGCAACGGCCGTCCAAAGCGCTGCGGAGGCCGCCTGATCGCCTGCGTAGGCCACGATGGGCTTGCGGCCCCTGATGTCGTGGATCGCGCTGGCAAGCTCCGCAACGCCCGCCGCCTCGCCTCCGGGTGAATGGATGTTGAGCAGGATCGCGCGCACCGAGGCATTGTCCATCGCGGTCTGAAGATCGCGCCGGACGGTCTCGTATGCGGTCGCGCCGCAGAAAGTCGTCATCAGGTTCGCGCGCTTGAACAGCGGGCCGGTCACGTCGATGATCGCGACACCGTCGCGAACCGTCGCGCGCTCGGCTCGCGCCAGCTCTTGCGCGCGGTAGGCTTCGAGCATCTGCGGATCGAGGCGATCTTGCCGCGCAGCGATCTCCATCATCTGACGCAGTGCTGCTTCGTCGATCGCCCAATTGGCGGTCAGCGCAGCATCGAAGATCAGCGGATTGCGGACGTTGATGGTCATTTCTCGGCCTTCTTCGGCTTCTTCGGTTCGTCGGTGGGCTGCTCGCTCACGTCTTCCTTGACTTGCGAGCCCATGCCGGACGGCGCGAGGATTTCGGGTTCGAGCTTCGCGGCGGCGCGGGCTGCGTGTTCCTTGGCCCGCTGCGCGGTGGTCTGCTCGAAGTCGTCGCCGCCGCGCTCGATGATGACGGCCTCGACGGTGCGAGCACCGAGGTTCACGGCTTCAGTCTCGGCCTTCCATTCCTTGAGTGGGTCGAGGATGATCCGAGCCGGGCCGATCCACTGCGCACCGAGCCACGCCGCGCGCTTGACCGGGTCCTCGAAGAAGCCGGGCGCGGTGATCAGACCGGCGTTGATCGCGTCGGTCATGAACCACTCGTAAACGGGGTCGCAGAAGTTGCGGACAAGCCACGTCCGGCGGTCGCGGAAGAACATGGCGGCCATCTCCAGGGCCGCACGCGAAGCGCTGTAGCTCGCCGTGAAATGCAGCATGAGCATTTCGAATGGGATCGAGAGTGCGACGCCGATCTGCCGCACGACGGACGTGAAGAACGGATCGAAGTTGGCGGTGTTCGCGGGCTGAGCGGTCTCGATGCTCTCGTTGGTCCCGATGTCAACGACCGTGCCCGGCCCCATCGTGACTTCGCCGGGGCCGAAGAAGTCGGCGCTGGTTGGATGCTGCCCCGGCGCAACGGCGGGTGCCAGGCCATCGTCCCCATCGGTCTTCAGGAAGACCGTGAAGAACGACGACACGACCGCTTTCATCAGCTCGGCGTCGGTGAAGCGGTCGAGCTGCTTCAGAAGCTCGATGACCGGCGCGAGCTGCGGAATCCCACGATGCAGGCCGGGGCGAAGGCGCTCGAAGATATGCAACACCATCTGCTCGCCGGACTTCGCGCCGAACGCAGGAATCTCGCGATAGTTGGTGATCGTATAGTTCGGATTTTCGCCCGGATGGTCGTCGAGTACGTAGTAACTCACCGGCGCTCCGTCGTCGTCGATCTTGACGCCGTCGCGCACGTAGTAATCGCCCTGCCTATCGGTTGGGGTCGCGACGCGGTCGGCCTCGACCACATTTAGCGCGAGTGGGACGATCGCGTTCGGCCGCTTCGGCGTCCGACGCAGGACGAACGTGTCGCCCGACTCGAACACGCTGTTGAAGACCAGCGACTGAAGTTCGTAAAAGTTCTGCGCGAGCGAGATGTCGCAGAGCTTGGACTGAGCCCATAGGTCGAACAGGGTCTCGGTCTTGCGCTCCCACTTATCAGCAGCCTCCGGGCTGAGCCCGAGCAGATCGTGCTTGATCTTCGAGCGGGCGCGGAGCCCCGAGCCGACGATGTTCGCCCGCGAGGTGGAGCGCGCGCCGGTGGCGATGGGGTTGTTGCGGTTGAGGTCACGCGAACGGCTGCGCAGCGCGGGGAGATCGCCGATCGAGTCGCCATCTGCCGAGCCGCCGTGCGGGCGCCACGCCTTCAGGGCCGCCCGGTTGCCTCTGGCACCAGCGTACTGGCCTGCAAGGTTCAAGGCGATCCGCGTCTGGTAGCGCCGCGTGGCGTAGGCAGGTGCGACGCTCGCCAGAAGGCGATCGGTAAACGATGGGGCGGCGAGCTTCATCACAGCGGGATCACCCGCTGAACCTTGATGCCGCCCGCCTTTGCCCGAGCCGCCTGCTTTTCGAGGCGCTGGGCACGCTGATCGAGCTGCCGCAGGTCGGCCCGCCACAGCTCACGATCCTTGATCGTGTAACGCTGACCGTTCTGCTCGACCGTGCTAATCGAGTTCAGGGTCTCTTCAAGCTGCTCTTCGACGCTCTTTGCCATGCCCCGAAGCTAAAGGACACGACAGCACGCGAAGAGATCGTTTGGGTATCTGTTTGCAAGGAGCACTCAGACCTTGCTATCGCCGACACATGCCCGCGCTGGGGCCTTAGCCCTTCAGCCGACTCGAAGAGTCCAATGGGACGCTTCAAAAAAAAGACGGCCAAGTGTGGCCGTCTCAGTCGAACTCCGTCTTCTTCAGCTCTTACCGGTGATGGCAGGTCCGGGTCGGCTTCCGGGTGACGTGGCAGGCATCGTGGCAGGACTTGGTGAGGCTGCGCATGGAGGAGTTCTCCTGAAGCCACCTCCGTTGGTGGCAGACAAGATCTAGGTATTGGCCTGGCAGCCGCTACTTCCAGGTAGTAACGTTTTCGTGGGCCGCGCTCCAATTGAGAGGTATTCGGTTATTGTAGACGCGATTCCTGCCGGAGGCTGCGCCATCTTATTATCTTGTACTGTGATTTCGACCTTGCCGGACCATTTGCCTATCTCATCTTCCGTGAAGCACTCGATACCCCAGAGCATAATGTACTTTCCCGCGTTGTCTGAGACCTCGAAGAACTTTTGAATCTCTTCTGGCTTCCATCTCTGAACGATTTTTCCGTCGGTTTTCCAAGAGTCTAAGTTCTGAACATGCTCCCGCTCGACCCATGCAACTTTGTCGTTGGCGTCCAAACCCGTAACGGTGATTGTGAAATCAACCTTCTTGCCCACGGAATACACGTTGCCGATGACCGCCCCCAAGAAGAGCACAAAGTCTTCGTTGCCGGTGATTTCGTATGGGTCTGTTTTGGGATTCAGAGCATGCGGCACTCGCTTTGAGCGAGGGCCTTCAGCATTTTGGTTTTCAACCTTCTTGAAGTTCTCGATCCGCGGTACTTCACAACGGCGCGGCTCTCCAACGGCCAAGAGCGAGATCAAGTAAACAGCAAACCCGCCTGTACCCGCAACAACGAGTCTCCCTAGCGACCCTTGAGCTGAGATGGCTCCAGTGAACGCCCCGGCTGCCACTCCAGAAAATAGTGGCATAATGAACTTTAGAAGGGTCCACCTATCGCAAGAGTTGTCGGGCGCAAAGAAGGCTACTATCAATAAGACGAATGCTGCTGCTGCGAATACTGCCCCGAAGATGAGCCAATATTTCGTCTGGGTGTTTGGAGGACCAAGATTTAGTCCCGAAGGTGAGCCGCCTGTTTCTGAAGACATGACCCGCTCTCAAAAACGAAATTAATAACTTTGTACTGCAACCAGCAAACTCTAACGATATCGCATCGAAAGATGTTTGCAATAACTTTCCATCTGACGTTGCAAGTCCGCTAGTTCGGCGGGCCGCGTATCGGTTCGCAATCGAGATGCCGAAGGTCGCGCATCAGGGCGGCTTCGAGTCATCCGACTCTGCGGAGCCGCTGCGAGCGTCCCGAAACTCTCTGGGACACTTCCATCTTCCGGATGGCACAATTAGGATTCAACGCCGCGGCTCCGCACGCGGCGCCTCGGCGCAGAATGACTCCACGCCCTGATGCCCTCCTCCCGCTGGTCGCGGTCCGGCTCCACAGGTACGCTCACCCTAGTTTGCACCGGAGGTGCATTCAGCACATGGGCAGCCGCCGCCCGCAGCGCCATCAGCCGGCGCTCCATGTTGATGCCAAGGGAGAGCCGCGCCGCGATGTTGTAGACGCGCAGGTCGAGCGGTTCGTTGCGTTGCTGGACCTTGTGCCACTCCTTGACAGTGAAACCCTTCTTGTCGGTCTTCAGAACCGCCTTCTCGGCCGTCAGACCGTCGAAATACTTCTTGTCATAGTGCTCGGCCAGCGGGAAATGGCAGTATCCCGGCCCCGGGTCTTTGATTTCGAGCCGCTTGTAGTGCATGTCCTTCGCCTGATCGACGCCCAGGACAAAGATCGTCACATTCTTAGCCTTGTTCACCGTGCCTTTGACCGGCCATATCGGGCGGCCGGGACCGCTCATGCCCTTGATCGCATACACGCGACGGACCATTCGGGTCCGGACGAAGTTGTAGACGTGCTGCGTGAAGTGACCGCCCGAGTCGATGCAGGATGCCTCGACACGCATCTCAACACCCGCCGGGTGCTGGAATGTCCGAAGCAACGCGTTATCAATCACCTCCCAAAAGCCGGGCGTGTTTGGCACGCCGTAGTGGACCTTGTAATCCAGCGACCATGACTCGTCGTCGGCTCCCCAGCCGCACCACTCGATCTCGGCGCGGTCGTCTTGGATATCGACCGACGCGGTGATCGTCCCAACACCAAACGGCAGCACGACAGCCGCGTCATACTCCTCGCGGCGGCCATGGATGCTGTCCGGGTTCGCGCGCTCCCCACGCTCTTCCCAAGTCTCGGCAAGCCGGGTATTGACCCAGGTCTTCAGCCGCTCGGGATGCTTGCGCACGAGCACGAAGTCGCGCGCCATCTCGCCCAGGGCGCGCCACGGCGAGGCGATACGGTTGAGGTGGAAGCCCGCGTGTCCCTTTACGTCCGGTCGCGTCGCGATCCAGACGCCGCGCGAGATCGCCTTCAGCCGCTCGGCTTCGCTCCACGCGCGGTCGCACAGCTCGCCGGTCTGAGGGTCCATGTATTCGCAGTGATAGCGCGCCTCCATCGGCTTGCTGTCCGGCCAGCGGACTTGCTTCCACTGCAAATGCTGCATGTGGCCGCACTCCGGGCACGGCACGAAGAAGCGCCGCTGATCGCTTTCCTCATAAGACGCCTCGATACGCGACGCGCCCTTGATCGTCGGGGTCGAGACCAGCGCGATCTTGCGATTCCAGAACGTCGTGGTGCGCTCGATTGCCAGCGAGACGGGATCGCCTTCTTTACCGGCGCTCGCCTCATAGCGATCGACTTCGTCGCAGAGCAGTATGCGGATCGGTCGCGACGCGAGCGACGCAGGCGAGTTTGCACCCGCCATCGTGATATGGCCGCCCGCATACTTCTTGTGGAGGATCGTGTCTTCGGAGTCGCGCGCCGCGTTGCCGAGCTTCGCAGATAGCTCAGGCATGTCGCGGATCATCGGCGCGAGACGATCCTTCGAGTATGCCTCTGCCATCTGCAACGTCGGTTGCAGGATGAGCATCGGGCACGGATCGAGGTGGACGTGATACCCCGCGACGTTATTGATGACTTCCGTCTTCACCGTCTGAGCCGCGACCATACAAGTGATGATCTCGGTCTCAGGATCTGCGAATGCGTCCATGATGCCGCGCGACGGCTCGACGCGGGCCGTGGACCATTTGCCCGGCTCAGATGAAGCCTCCGGAGAGAGCACGCGGTATTCGTCCGCCCATTCCGAAACGGTTAGGTCCGGCGGCGGACTGAAGCTTTGTGCAATGATCTGGCGCACCTGGGCGCGAAGCCGCGTCTCATACGCGGGATCGGCTCCATACTCGGCCAGGACTGCGATAGCTTCAGGCATCGGGCTTGCGCTTGTACTCAAAGCAACGCTGGCGCGCGTCCGTGCGCTCGCCGCAATGGATCGACTCCGCGCGCTTGCAGACTCCGATCCAGTCGTCCTGCTTTTCCCAGCCGGTGCACACCTCGCAACTGTTCGGCGGCCACCGCATCCAAGAAGGTTTGAACTCGCTACTCGCCATCTGCGGTCACTTCCGGTTCGTCCTGGGGCTCGGCATGCGGCTCTTCCTCGATCGGCGCGTCGGCGTAGGACTTAATTTCGTTGAGGGCTTCGAGGATCAGGCGCTCGACTTCGTTCACGAGCGTCTTCGTCCCTTCGGGCGAGCCAACTTCAAGCTGGATCGCAGGCCGTAGCTTCGACGGTATGCCGAGCAAGCGAGCCCGCGCGTTCGCGATCTCGTTGCTGAGCACCTTCACGACCATGTCGATCGGCCGGACAAGGCCCATCTCTTGGGCCAACTCCAACTCGGATAGCTTCGCCTTGGCGATCTCGTTGCGAAGCCGCGCCTTGTCCATGGTGATGTCGTCGCCGCCATCGTTCACGGTCGCGGCTGTCTTGGCCTTCGCCTCGCCGCGCGCTCGCGCGAGAAGCCACTTCACGCACTCGGCGGTGTCATACTCGAACTGCTTTCCACGGCTGCCCTGCGACTTCACCGGCATGCCGTCCTCCGTCCATGAGCTGATGGTCGGAAGCGAGTAGCCCAGGATGTCCGCCAGCTCTTGGCGGTTGACGATTGTGCCCATGGCGCTACCGCACCGGCTGCAACTGCATCGGTGGCGAGCCGGGCTCGACGTTTTTGGCGATCAGGTCGCGGACCACGATATCGATCAGGCGAAAGGTCGAGGCGAGATCGCCGTCATAATTCAACAGGCAGCGGTCCGACTTCACGTCGGCCTGGGCGCGCTCGGTGCGGTGATCTTGCGGCATCTGGCCTGGACGGATCACCTCCAGAACCATGCCGCCTTTCTGGCCGATCCAAACGCCCTCGTTGGCGTGGCGGACATCCTCGACCACGACACGCGTAGGGCTCTCGAACAGAAGCTTGTCGGCCTCCGTGTCGATCCAGAAGTCTTCGCCCATATAGTCGCGACCCGAGCCGCCCAGCCACTCCATGGCCTCGCGGGGCGACTTGCCCCCGAGCCAATCGGTGCGCGTTTCCTTCAGATCACCCTCAACCAGGCGCTCGGTGGTCCGGTGGTCGCAACCCCGGTAGGCCAGATAGGCGCGCAGCATCTCCTTCAGTGCGCCAGCGAACCGGCCACGCACGAAGCCGTGGTGCTCGATTAGATACCGAGCCACCGTGGTCTTGCCGGACCCGATCAGCCCCTTGATGCCGACAATGATCATTCGCTCGATTGCTCCGTTGGGGCCATACGGTCTCCCACCGGATCATTTCTTTCGAGGTTACTTTGGTATCCTTCGAGATCTACGCAACGTCCAACGGACCATTTTTCATTTTATCCGCCGTAAACTCGCAAGAATACCTATTCGGCACACGCAAAAGTAGGCTCCCCGAAAAGGGTATCCCAGGAACAACAATCGCCTTTTGAAAATTCGCACCTAGAAATGTGTCGAGGTCGCGCGTCACCCGCCCCCTGGGGCCTCCTGGAAGGACCCAAAAGGCGATTTCTGCCCTAAAGCGACAACTTTCTTCTCTAATGTGTCCATTACGCAGAATACATCTACTGTCCGAAGATCAACACGGCTGTTCAGGCTTCAATTCACGGTTGCAGCATTGGGGCAGCCGGAGGGCGCCCCGCGCTTCGCCACGCGCCGCTTCGCGTAATGATATCAATGTGTTGTGTGCGCTCTGCGCGCGGGCTTTTGCGCCTCGCGCGCTACGGTCACGCGCTGGTCACTTACCAAACAAAGCGCTGATTAAGACATTGAAATAACGAGACTATCACCACGCCATGCCCATTCGGGGCGTTGTAGCGCCTTCCTAAGCGCCGTGCCTCGCCCTACCCATCCGTTTTGTCCGTCGTTCTCGCTTGATTGTCCGCCGCATTTTGCGGCCTATGACGGACAACGGCGGGACGGCTCGCCAAACAAACGGACGGCAAACCATGGCATTCAACGACGGCCTCTTGAACGAATACCGAAGAATGCGCCTCGCTTATCCGCACCGCGAATGCTCTTTCGCGCTGCATTGGGCGCGCCTCAACGTTGCCAGCGGCAAAGCATGGGGTATCCGCTATCCCTCTTTCATCCCCGCCGCGACCATTGGCGCGCCGTTCAAAGTCGGCGGGGATATGTGCCGATGGGTTGAGTGTCCCGAGCAATACGGACTCCGCATTGTCGGCTTTGCTGACAACATCGCGCCGCGCTCCGTCGGTCATACGGGATGGTTTCTTGATGACGAAGGCATGGGCGAAAAGGCGCGCGGCGTTGTGTTCCGCCTGCCCTCCCGCAACGGCCGCACGCTCTTAGTGGCTGGCATCGCGGACCCGTACAACAATGGTCCGGCCATTGTGTCGTTTGAATCGACAGACGACGAAACCACGGCCGCGATTTGGGCTGATCATTTGGCGGACTGTTACGCCTCTGCCGAACGCGACTATCAGCGCGTCACTGGCGCACGCGCTCGTTATGACGAATTGGCGGACCATATCAGCGGCGAGCGTAAGCAATGCCTCGCTTTGATCGCAGAACTAAAGCCCCGTATGCGCTCGTTTGGTCCCGCAACGTGCAAGGCGTTGCGCGGCGCGGTTGCTGATTTGCTCGAAAGCATTGGGCAAGCCCGGCAAGAGCGGGCGGACATTTCCGACGCGTTCGACTCGCATCCGGCATGGGAAGCCTAAGCCATGCCCAGCACTCGCTTTAACGTCACGGTCCGCCGCCTTTCCACGGGCACAGACTTTCACGTCTCACTTTTCGCAAACGACGCGGAAAAGGCATGCGAGCGCGCGACGGAGCGCGCGCGCCTCGCCTGCAAGCTGACACGCGAAAAGATTGCGGAACTACACGGCAAGGGAATCGCGGTGTTCCGCGTCGTCTCTTGCGAGGTTTCGCCTGATCAATCCCGCCCGATTTTCTGAACTAAGGACTCCGAAAATGCGATTCTATGCCGCTTGCCTCTCCTCCTATAACAACGGCCGTTTGCACGGCGTTTGGGTTGATGCGTCGGACGATATCGACGCAATGCAGGACGCAATCAACGCCATGTTGCGCGCCTCGCCTTTCCCTAACATCAAGGTAAAGCATCCCGAAACAGGCGATTTCGTTCCTAGCGCTGAAGAATGGGCGATTCATGATCATGAGGGATTCGGCAAGTTAGAGGAGTACACCGGACTCGCCGAGATCGCCGAAATCTTCGCAATTAATGAGATTGCTGAAGAACACGACATTCCGCTTGCCGTTCTCCGCGAGGCAATGAACGACGCGAACGCGGACGACGCGGCTGATTTCATCTCGGACCGCTATCGCGGCAAATACGATACGTGGCGCGACTTCGCAGAGCAGTTCACGGAAGAAACCCAAGACATGCGCGCCATTCCGGAATGGCTGCAAGCGCATATCGATTGGGACAGCATCGCGCGCGAATTTGAAATGTGCGGCGATTTCAGCGGCTACCGCCACGATGGCGGGGACCTGTACATTTTCTGGAACCACTAATTAGGAGCGCGGATCATGGCAAAGCACAACCCGACTCCGAACGTTGGAACCTCTTACGGCGCGCCTTGCGGCCGTAGCTCGGATCATTTGAGCGGCTTGTTAGTCACTGACCAGGACTCCCGCTTCACCTTGCAGCGCGTCCGCCTTGACAGCGGCGGATATGACAGCGGCGGGGCTTATTGGGGACACGGACAACCGCTGTTTTGGTGGTCCGTCACGCTCATTGAGGAGGGTTGCCGGGACGAAGACGCAAGCGGCTTTATGCGCGCTTCGGACCGTGACTCCGCAAAGGCAAGAATCCGCGCCTTGCATCCCGCCGCTCGCTTCTATCGGTGACGCCATGGTGACATTCCGGATTAATGGTGCAGGCTTTAAAGGCTGCACCGTACCCGCCAAGGAAGCCGGATTGGTCGGCTTCTATGACGCGGGAGTCCCATACCGCCCCGATAACGACGCGGTCCGCGCTGCTCTGCCGTTTCGTTGGCGGAAGGCGTTCGATCGTGCGGGTGGTGCATGGTGGTTCGATGGTGACAGCGCCCATGTCTGCATTCGAGACGGACACGGCCGCAACCTAACGATCATTTACGCGCATGGCGCGAAAGGCTGAACCATGGGACTGTCACACCGCAAGCTTTGCGAGCACGCGCGCGAGAAATGGGACGCGGCGTCTAAGGCGCTCTGCGATTGGGCCATTGCGAACGGCTACGGCAACGTTCGCCGCTCGGATTTAGAGACTGCCCTAGCCAATGAGCCGGAAGGCTTGCGGCTGCTATCGGCTGACACCCAGACGAGCGCGGCACTTCGGAAAGCTGAAGACGACGCGGTGTCAGCCGGTCACGCGTGGCGCGGAACGTTCGGCATGATCTTTTGGTACTCGCCTAGCGAAGTCCGAAGGTTTGCCGCAAGCCAGCGCAAACACGGCTAGCACGATCCTCAATCCTCTTAACAGCGGGTAGCGCAAGCTTACCCGCCTTAATGCGTTGGGACGGCCGCACGGCGCGGCCTAGTCGAGAGTATACCGGAATGAAGCTTCTCGTTTGGGCGCGGCATTGGTCGCGCTCGCCTGTCCCGCCTATGCGGCACCGTCCGAAGATATCGCGACCACGTTTTGCGTTTGGGGAAAGCCTGCTGTCCTGTTGTCCCGCATGCCAGCGGCTCGCGCGGGACATGACGCGCTCTTAGTCCGCCGTCCGAACGAACAAGCCCCGTTCTTTGTCATGCTTAAACGCGGACTCCCGCTATCAGCCGCATGCAGGATCTAGCTAGCGCATAGGAAGAACGGCCGCGCCTCGATTGTGCGGCCGTTTCGCTATGCGCTTAGGGCGCGATCGATAGGAGGGAATCAGCCGATGACGCGCGGCCATAGCGGCGCGCGCTACGGTCCGCCGCGCGGTTTGCGGCGCGATCGAACGCGCGCGCGTGTTCACAAGGCTGTGACAAGGCGTCGCACCATGGCGACTAATCAGCAACCGCTAGGGCGCTGTGACGTGGTCCCACGCGCTTTTTGCGGCCACGGTCAGGAAGCGATTAGGAGGCCGCTGACGCGTGCTCCGTGGCGTGGTCGTTGTAGTAACGGCCGCGTGTCGGGACCGCGCTAGGCGGCGCGCGCTGGCGCGGCGCGCAGGCTTCAAACCCCCCATCGTCGGGCTGCCCTTTTCACGCGAAGCACGATTATTCCCCACCGATCCGAGCCTAATAAAATTGCCGGGCATGTGCCAGCGAGCAAAGTTGCCGGATCGAGGAGTCGGCAAAATCGATTTCCCGGGAAGCACACGCGAAAAAATTTTTTCCCGCGTAAGAACTTTTAGCGTAGGCCCGGAGGGCCGCGCCACGCCCCCCCTCTCTACGCTTTACAAACTCCCAAAGCTCAACTTGCGGCGAAACGTAGGTCGGGCATGCTGACGCACACGGGCGCAATTCGTGCTGCGCCGACCCGCAAACCAAAGGGGATACAATAGGCGCTTAAGAACGCTTTGACTAATATTCCCCGTCGCTCTGCCGACGCTATGGTTCTTGGCTGCCTGAGTTCTTGGCTGTGCTCAGAGCTTTACCGAGTGCGCGGGGTGAAATCGCTGCAGCGGGAGGAATGTCATGGCGAATGCGCTCATCGTCCACAAGGAACACCTGCCCCAATCGCAAAGGATGCATCGGGCGGCGCAATACGTCCGTATGTCGACGGACTATCAGCAATACTCAATCGAAAATCAGGCGGTGGTCATCGCAACCTATGCCGAGCTTCATGGCCTCAAGATCGTCCGCACCTATCGAGACGCGGGTGAAAGCGGCCTCAAGATAGAGAATAGGGCTGGCCTGAGTGAGCTGATTGAAGACGTAGAGTCCGGCCGCACTGACTTCGGCCATTTGCTGATTTTCGACGTGAGCCGCTGGGGACGCTTTCAGGACATTGACGAGAGTGCGCATTACGAGTTCGTTTGTCGACGTGCAGGCATCAAAGTCGTCTATTGCGCCGAGCAATTTGACAACGACGGAAGTCTGCTTTCGAGCATCGTGAAGAATATCAAAAGAGTCATGGCGGCGGAGTTTAGCCGAGAGTTGTCAGCCAAGGTGTTTGCAGGGGCTTCACGCCTCGCAGGTCTCGGCTTCAAAATGGGCGGTCCACCACCTTATGGTCTTGAGCGCCGCGTTTTTGACGACAAATGTGAGCCCAAAGGCGTCCTCAAACGAGGCCAACGGAAGTTTTTGATTACTGACCGCGTTAGACTAGGTCCAGCACGCGATCAAGCCGACGTCGTGAAATGGATCTTCAACGAGTACGTTCAACACAAGTCGCAAGCGGAAGTGACGCGAGAGCTGAACCGGCGTGGCATTCCTTCAAACCGAGGAGGACCTTGGGCAAAAAGCACCGTGAGCGTGCTCCTTCGAAACGAAGCTTACATCGGCACCTTCATCTACAATCGTGACACCGAGAAGCTGGGCACGAAGCGGAGCCGAAACCCAAAGGAAAACTGGATCAGGAGCGAGGGCGCCATCGAGCCCGTCGTCGAACGAGACGTTTTCCTGCGCGCAAAGAAGATCATGGAGGAACGTAAGATCAATATCTCGGAGGAAGAGATGCTCGTTCGCCTCCGAAAGTTTCTGGCGAAGAATGCCAAACTAACTGCGGAAATAATCGACGCGGCCCGTGGCCTTCCGTCCGTCTCCGCGTACCTACTTCACTTTGGGACCCTAAAGAATGTATATCGACTAATTGGATACACAGGCAATCAACACTACTGGGACAAGCTCGAAGAACATAAGAGGTGGGCCAGTTTGCATCTCGAAAATGCCGCCCGTCTCCGCGATGACTTTGAGAAGCGACGGATACGCTCGACTCTCGATCCAGCTTCGGAATGTTTGCGGATCGATGACGGGATGAACATCAGCTTCCGAATAGCGAAGTGGCGCAAATACCAAGGTCGTCCAGTGCGTTGGACAATAATGCGTCGCGTACGGTGGCCAAGGGGTTGGGTCATTGCGCTCAGGTTGGGTGAACACAACAAGTCGATCCTCGACTATTTATTGATGCCCTCGACTGCGATACCGAATGTTCGCCGCTTGTTTTGGCTTTCCGAGGAGTCACGGGCTGCTCACAAAATAGAACGGTTTGAGACATTCGAGGAGCTTTCGCGATCGCTCGTCAGACGCGTGGGCCTCGGCAGCAAAGGGAACCGCCAAGCAAAGGGGGCGCCCTCTCGCGAGCGATGACATCACCGACGCATATGCACATGAGGACACGACTCTAACAGGAAGAACCATGCTGGGTAAATGAGGTCGCCCTTGGGTCAAGAGCGGCCTTCCGGCAGTCGGACTGCCTATTTCCGGTTGCCCACCAAAAACGGACATCACGGATGCCGATCGAAGGGTCCGAGGTGGACAGGAGCCGCACACGACCGTCCCCTACCGCTTCGATGCGCCGAGGATTGCGCGGAAGAAGTGCTGCGGGAAGCGTGCCTGGACAACGCCGGACACGGTGCCCCTGAAGTCCCACACCTTCGCGATCTTCGCTTCGTTCTGGAGCACGGCCAGGGTCTGGAGCGGCTTCTTCGCGCTCCCCTTGCGGCGGACGACGAACACCTTGCCGTCCTTGCCCTTCACCTGGAACGTTTTCTTCTTCTGCCCATCCATGCGCTTCAACTGGCGACGCACCACCGTATGGATGGGTGCGCTCCCGATCGAGCCGTAAGGCTTGATCAGGATGCCGCCGGTGGCGAGGCGTCCGGTCGATGGGTCTCGCCTGCTGCGGACCGACAGCTTGCTGTCCGGTTGCTTGTCCGCTTTCGCGCCGACGACATGGCGTTCCATGTACTTGTCGATCGAGCCGACGACGGCGGTGAGCTTGTTGCCGTTCGCAGGCCGGATGCGGATGCCCGTGAGAATCCAGTTGCGCCGAAGCACGAAGAGGCCGGGCACTTCAGCCCTCAAAGCGGCCTGGGCATCCTTCGCGGTGAACGTGAGCGCCTTCGCCGTTGCCGTGTTGACGCTGCTCACGCGCAACTGCTCGATGCGCTTGCGCCACTCCGCGTCGTCGAGCTTCAGCGTGAGTTGCATCAGAGATGGTCCCGCACGATCTGCTCGACCATGTCGGCCATCTCTTCGGGGGTGTCGGCCTTCAGCGTGACGATGGTGAAGCCGAGCGCGATCAGCTTCTTGTGCCGATCCTTCTGCGCCTTCGAGCGCGACCCGGTGGGTGTCTTCAGCTCGATCGAGAGCAAACGACCGCCGAACATGTAGACCCGAACGTCGGCCTCACCGGCGGTCATCCCGGTGATCTTGGCCTCCATGCGCTCGCGACGGCTGCGCTTGGCCCGGTTCATGTCGCCGGCGCATGTGAAGGGCAAGCCACGGTCCTCCATGTCGTGGAGGCGGGCAATGACAGCGGCCTGATAGCGCCACTCGGGGATGGTGTTGACGACGCGAGTTTCCATGCTCGCATGGTGCTGCGGATCACCGCCGCGTAAGAGACTGATCCGATAGCCTCAGAGTTGCTAGCTCAACTCACGGTTCTATGGCTAGCGGCGTCTGTTCGCAAAGCAGCCCAGTAATCCAACAAAGGGGACTCCGGGTCTGTTTTGCGGCTGCGACGCTGATAGACGTGATCTCATCCCATCGGTGAAATTCGATCCGATTGCTCACGGCATCGCGAACAAGTGCGCCCCGGTCAAAGCTGCGCAAGAAAACCTCTAGCTTTGGCGTTGGCTGCCCCTTAAACGTGAAGAGGTATGGATCATCCAACCTCGTTAGATCGAAATTGGCATCGACCGAACCATACAGAAACATTCCTATCAAAACTACTGGACCCACCTTGATCGTCTCTGTCAGCGGCCCTTTGAACGGCTCCTCAAATACAATCATGTTGGCGTAGACCGTCCAGATTTTGGACCAAATGAACAGAACCGCAACGAATGTGTTCATAGCTGCAAAATAGTTCAGCGGCCATTTCGCAGCGTTCAGCCAAGAGAGTGCATACAACGCGACAAAGAAGAAACCGACCCAAGTAGACCACGCTTTCCAGTTCGTCTTGGAAGACGTTTCCTTCCTCTTGAACCAAGTCCAATCTGTGTAAGCGTACACGAAGAAGAGCGCAGCTGGCATCCACAGAGCGCTGTTAGTGATGTAGTCGGTTGTTGATAGAAATGCCTGAAACTGGCGGCCGACGCTCCAAAAATATCCGTACTCGTGAACCCAAGACATCGCGAAAATGAAGACGCCTATCGACGCGACAACCGCAGCAAAATGTTCTAAGAAATCCTTCATGGCCCCGCACCCGCATGCCGCCTCAGCGGACCCCTCGAAATGGGATAGTCGATCCTCGGAGCCTTGGCTTGAGGTCGGGATGGCCAAGAAGATCCAGCATTCTTAAAACGGATGAATGAGCGAGGGGCGATGAGATGCTCGGACCGAGAATTATTCGATCTGTGATCTTCGAGAGTGAAAGATCATCAGCGGTTAGACCCGGTATCGGCGAGATCTTCAGTTTGAGCTTTGGCTCAACGCCGCGAGGTCCGATGAAATAGTGAAACATCGGCTGCAATT
>NZ_JAUHJJ010000017.1:0-85676 GCF_032381175.1 Bradyrhizobium sp. SZCCHNR1093 | reverse complement strand
CCGCTCTTGAACGGCCGATTCGTCATGCCCCCAAATCTTACCGTGAACACTGAGTTCTTGCCCAGCCTCGACGGGCATGACGCCTTGCCACCAGCCGCGCCCGGCGCCCGGATCAGTCCTCGACCCGCAGCTCATCGCCATGGACGTAGCAGTCGGCATTCGGAGGCGGCGGTGGGACAGGCTGGTCTTCCGCTATCTCGGCTCCAAGCGGGGACCCGCCCCGACGATACACGCGCCCGCCAGCGAGCCGGACCTGCTGCGCCGTCGCCTCATCGCCGATATCCGGCCGACGTTGCCGACGTCGCGCAAGCGGATTGATCCCGATCAAGGACCAGGCGCCGCGCCGGAGCAAACTCATCGTCAACCTGTGGCTGCACAGGCGGGACATGGGGAAACGCCATCATGGGAAACGCCATGCGGAGATATCTTCTTGCCTTTACCTTGGTGATCGCCGCACTCGGCTTTACGTCGTCGGCGCGTGCGGGATGCTGGCCGAACGAAAACTTCCACCTCGTGTGCTGGCTGGATACCTATGGAACGGCGTGCGAAGCGCACCACGCGCTGACCAGCGTCAGAGCCGTGCTGTATCCAGAGCCGCGCTACTCGTACTATGAATTCGAGGTTTCGCACTGGTGGACGGCCCACAAGACCGTGGCCTGTCCGCCGAATCAAAAGACGACGTTCAGCGGTGTCTGGGACCGGGAAACCGGAAAGGCGGAGGAAACGGCGACCACCGGCATTTCGTCGGTGACGAGGCGAGTCTATTGCAGCAACAATCCCTGGACGGGCCAGGGGCCGCCGACGGTGCCGATCTGCTCATATCCGGCCGATGATCCGAACGTGGGACTGCCCGTCACCTCGGCGATGCTCACGCAAAGCCAGCGAGACGATCTGCTTCGCGTTCAGGAGCCGTTGCATACCCGTTGCCAGCAGATCAAGCCACTCGAGGACGAGGTGTCGTGGCTGAACGGCCGCCCCATCGTCGAGGTGGTCGCGTCCCATCATGAATATCAGAAGCTCGAATGGCATCTGTGGTTCATGGACTTCGGCGAGTTCGGACCGTGGCATGAGGTCGCGGCACCGAAGCCGAAGGGCCCCTTGATCTGGAAGGGCACGACCTATACCGAGCGCCGCATTGCGACATCGAGGCACAGATATTGGCTGAACAAGCCCGGCCGCTGGAAGGTGGTTGCGAAGCCGAAGCCGACCGCGGCGGCGGCGCAGGGGATCCCCATCAGCGTGACCACCGAATGTCCCGGCGCGACGTTCAACGTGCAGTGATGGGCGATCACGCGGTCCTCATGGCGTGCGGGAACATGCTTCCGCACGCCACGTCACATCGCCTGGACTATTTCTGCGGCCGATGCCGGTGTGGTCATGGCCGCGCAGGCGGAGGATGGAGTCGGCTGAGGCGAGGGTGGACCGAATCAGCCTTGACAAAATTCTGATTTAAAGAAATAATGGAGCATCACAGTCAGCCGAAGGCGAACCGGCGCTCCATGCAGTATTTCGTCGTGATGATCGACTACGGCCGGCGCGGACGCGAGGCCGTGGTCGATCCTGAAATGACCCGGCGCGACGTCGTTGCGCGTATCGCGTCGGGGGAATATTCGAACGTCAGCTTCATCCACGAGATCGTCGACCGGTCGGTTGCGGACGTCACGGCCGATATCATGTCCGAAGCCGCCCTGCCCGAGATCGATGGGCGGGACGCCGACCTGCAGGCGGTCCAGTTCGATCACCTTCGCGATCTGCGCAAGCACGAGCAGGTTTGACCGGACTGCGCCGGCCCGTGCCACATGGTGCGGCGACGACGAAACAGGTGAGCCGGCACCTGCAGCAGGCCCCCCCGGAAGGGCACGTCGGATCAGACCAGAAAGACGGTCGAGCCGGTCGTCTTGCGCGCCGCGAGATCGGCGTGTGCCCGGGCCGCGTCCTTGAGCGGATAGGTCTGATTGACCTCGATCTTCACCGCGCCCGACTTGACCACGTCGAACAGCTCGTTGGCCATCGCGACCAGGCTCTCACGCTTGGCCGCGTAGGTGAACAGCGTCGGCCGGGTCACGAACAGCGAGCCCTTTTGCGCGAGCAGCCCGAGATTGAGCGGATCGACGGCGCCCGAGGACTGGCCAAACAGCACGGCGTAGCCGAGGGGCGCGAGGCAATCGAGCGACTTCAGGAAGGTGTCCTTGCCGACGGAGTCATAGACGACAGGCACCTTCTTGCCGCCGGTGATCTCGCCGACGCGCGCGACGAAGTCCTCGCGCGTATAGATGATGGTATGCTCGCAGCCATGCGCCCTGGCCAGCTGCGCCTTGTCATCGCTGGATACGGTGCCGATGACGTGAACGCCGAGATGCTTGGCCCACTGGCCGAGGATGAGGCCCACACCGCCGGCGGCGGCATGCAGCAGGATGGTCTCGCCCGCCTTGACGCGGTAGGTCTGCCGGATCAGGTACTGGGCGGTCAGGCCCTTGAGCATCATCGCCGCGGCGGTCTTGTCATCGATGTCATCGGGCAGCTTCAGCAGCAGCGCGGCCGGCATCAGCCGCGCCTCTGAATAGGCGCCGAGCGGCGACGAGCCGTAGGCGACGCGGTCGCCCACCTTCAGGTCCGTCACCCCTTCGCCCAGCTCCTCGATCACACCGGCGCCCTCGCTGCCCAGTCCGCTCGGAAGCTGGACCGGATAGAGCCCGGAGCGATTGTAGATGTCGATGAAGTTGAGCCCGACCGCCGTATGGCGGATGCGCGCCTCGCCGGGGCCGGGCTTGCCGACCTCGATCTGCTCCCAAGCGAGGACCTCGGGACCGCCGGTCTTGTGGAAACGAATGGCGTTCGTCATGGGTTGTCATCCTCCCTGTCGGATTGCGCGACGCCGCGCCGCCCGGCCGCGCCGGCGCCGTTGCGGGCCGTTCGAGCCCTTGTTCTTCCGCGGCCGAACCTCGGTCATCCGTAGCCGCTGTCGGCTCGGTTTGGCAATCGGCTTTGCCAGCCGGCACAGGAACAACGTTTGCCGTTCCAGCGTTCATGGCCATAGGCATGGAGTCCGAGCCCATGGCGCCCAAACGACGCAGCGCAGCGGTCAATCTGGCCATGCTGATCGAGCTGGCCTCCCACACCTTCATGGGCATCGCCATGGGGCTCGGCTTCGCCTTCGCGCTGATCCAACTGGATGCGTTCGGCGTCTCGACCCTGATCGCCCACAGTCTCGATCCGCATGTGACGTTCGTGATCTTCGTCGGTGTGTTGACGCTGTCCTTTGCTGTCGGCGCAACGCTGACGGGATTCGTATTCACGATGATGGAGGAGAGATAGACCCGACGCACGCCGATGACTGCGTGGCGCTCGCAGCTGTCATATGCGCGTCGCGCAAACCATGCAGATGGACGGCAGGTTCGACCGGCGCGGAGATGACGAAATGGCCGGACTGCTGGATGCAGGCGATCCGCGGCTTCGCGAGGTCGGCCTCGGATCCGTGGGTGATGCCACGCCATTGGGTGCGCGGCCCTCATGAACGGCTGGCTTGCTCTGTTCGCGGCGGGAGCTCTCGAGATCATCTGGGCGCTCGGCCTGAAGCATTCCGACGGCCTGACGCGCTTCTGGCCCAGCGTCGCCACCGTGATCGCCATTCTGCTCAGCTTCGCGATGATGTCGCTCGCGCTGCGCTCACTGCCGTTTGGCACCGCCTATGCGGTATGGACCGGGATCGGCGCGGCCGGGAGCATTCTCGCCGGCATGATCCTCTACAGCGAGCCGGCGGATCCGACGCGGCTGTTCTGCCTCACGCTGATCATCACCGGCATGATCGGGCTGAAGCTGAACTCGCCGGTCTGACACGGGCGACGATCTCCGGCAGGATCGCGAGAGTTCGACGCTGCCGAACACGGCGAGGGCGAGCACGAACGGCAGCAGATGATAGAGCGCACGGAAGATCAGCAGCGCCGCGAGCAGCCGCTCCTGATCGCCGCCCAGGCCCAGCAGGATCGTTGCATCGAACAGGCCGATGCCGGCCGGGGCATGGCTGGCAAATCCAAGCAAGGTCGCGGCAATGAAGACCGCCATCAACCGCGCGAGATCGATGCCGAGTTCCGCCGGCATGAGGACGTACATTGCCAGCGCCGCGGTGCTGAGCTCGACCAGTCCGACCAGGATCTGCAGCAGCACAGCGGGCCCGGACGGCAATCGAACGGGCCAGCGGGCGCTTCGCCGCCCCGGCCAGCTCCACACGACGAAGGCGGCAACGGCGCAAAGCAGTCCCGCGGCAACGAGACGGTTGAGCGCCGGCGGCCAATACTCCACCCATCCGAAGGCGTCCGGATCAATCATCAAGCTCAGGCCGAGCGCGGTGAGATTTCCGAGCCAGAAGGTCAGTCCGGTGAGGAAGCTGATATTGGCGATGTCGATCGCACCGAGCCGGTACGGCGCGTAGATCCGATATCGAACCAGCGGCGAGATCAACGCGACCGCGCCGATGCCGTGCGCAATCGGGTAGCTCGCGAAGCTGCCGAGCGCGGCCGCGCGATAGGGAATGTCCCGCCGGCCAATCGTCCGCAACGCGAACAGGTCGTAGAGCGTGAGGCTGGCGTAGGAGAGGACGATGAACGCCAGCGCCATCGCGATCAGATGAAGGTCCGTGGCCTCGACGATCGACAGAACATGAACGAAGTCGAGCTTCTTGACGGCGCGTGCCAGGACATACACGGCCACAGCCGCAATCGAGAGGCTCAGGGCCAGTCCGCCCAGGCTGCGCAACCAGATTCTGCGGTTCGACTGCAGCGGCGAAACGTCGGTCAGGTCAGCCATTCAACGTGTTTCGTTTCAAACATGCGCCGGCCGATTCGAGCAGGACGATGGCGCCGTTTGACACACCGATGTGACAGCGGCGTTACCGTTGTGCGCCGCCCACACACCTTAATTATCTGTTAACGCCGGACGATCGTTCACCGCTACCAACACGGCGAGCTGCAATGCAGCACCACATTCGCGATCATTCAAATTTGAATTAATCGCCGGTGGGTTCGAGCGTAATGACGTGAACCGTATCAGTACGGATGCATGAAGGTCGCATCTTCGTCACGCGGACTTTCTAAGACGGGTGCGGGACGTCAACATTCGAGGCAGCATGAACGCGGAAATCGAACACGAGCTCACGCCGGACCAATGGGAGACGCTGAAGGCGCTTCGCATTCCCGCGCGTGAACGCCGCAGGCTGAACGGCGTGATTGTCGACGAGCTCACTGCATTTGGACTCGTCGCAATCGACAATGGCGCCGCGACGCTCACCGTCGCCGGGCGCAAGGTTCTCATCAGAGGATCCTCACGCCTGCTCGACGTCGCAGCCTGATCTTTCGGAGCCCGGCCTTCCCTTTTTGAAGAGCCGCGCGCCGAATTCACCACAAGGATTTCCGCGCGCGCTCGGGCCACTCGCGATCGTACGCCGCGCTGTCGATATCGTTGGCCGTCATCGCCGCAAGAATCTGTCCCGGCGTCGGCAGTTGCCGCGGGTCGACGCGCTTGTCAGGGTTCCAGAGATCGGCACGAACGATCGCGCGGGCGCATTGGAAGTAGATCTCTTCCACCGCCATGACCAGGACGGAGCGCGGCGGCTTGCCTTCCATCCGGAACGACTCCAACAGATCGGGAGCCGTCGACAGATGACCGTGTCCGTTCACACGCAGTGTATTGCCCGATCCCGGAATCAGGAACAGCAGACCGATCCGCGGATCGCGCACGATATTGCGCAGGGAATCCACGCGATTGTTGCCGCGGCGATCCGGCATCATCAGGGTCTTGTCATCGTGGATACGGATGAAGCCGGGAAGATCGCCGCGGGGCGAACAGTCGAGACCTTCAGGACCGCAGGTCGCGAGCGCCACGAACGGCGACTTCTCGATCATGATCCGGTAGTGCGGCGTCACGCGATCAGCCACCTTCGCCGTCGATGCCAGCCCCGTCTCGCCATAGATCGCCTCGAGCTGCTCAATCGTGGTGATGATCGACATGGCCGCCTCCTCCCTCGGATCCGATCGGTTCTGCGTCGATCGGTCGCTTGATGATTTCCGCCAGCCTGTGACCGTGCGGCTCGGGATCGCCGACATTGACGATCGTGACATCCGCCACGGTGTCTTCGCTCACCGCCCGGTGAAGACGCTCACCGATATCGCCGTCACTCGGACGGTGCCGCTTGCCGAGCCGTTCGGCGAGAACATCTGCCGGCGCAGTGATGGCGACGACGATGACGTCGGCATAGTCCCGGCGCGCGGCGGGAATGATCGTTCGCGAGACGTTCACGACCACGATGCGGCCGGCCAGGATGTCATTCTTGATCGCGCGCGGCACGCCGTAGTCATGTCCGTGGGCCTCCCAATGCAGCGCGAACTCACCGGCGCTGAGCGCCTCACGAAAAGCGGACGCGCTCATCTCGAGATTATCCTCGAAAGCCGAGGCCTCGCGCGTGACGATCCGCCGCGGAAAAACGATCCGGTCATCGCTGGCGCATTCGCGGCGCGCCACGTTGAGCAAGGTGTCCTTGCCCGCGCCGCTCGGCCCGACCACCAGGATCAGGCGGCCGGGACCGAGCTTCTCGGATGTCTTCGCCGATGCAACCTCGGTTCCGCTCATGCCACCCGCTGCCCTTCCCGCCAGACGCTGCGCACGACCGACAACTGTCCCGCGACATGAACACGGATCAAGTCCGCACGCTTGCCTGCGGCGATCTCACCGCGATCATGCAGGCCGACGGCATCGGCGGGCGCCTTGGTGACGGTGCGGACGGCTGCGGCAAGATCGATGGAGGGCACCCGCTGCGGCAATTGCAGCGCGCCCATCAGCAGGCTCGACGGTACGTAGTCCGACGACAGAATGTCGAGCAGGCCCTCGCGCGCGAGGTCCACGGCGGCGATATTGCCGGAGTGAGACCCGCCGCGCACGACGTTGGGAGCGCCCATCAGAATGCTGATGCCCGCCTGGTGAAGGCCCCGCGCGGCTTCCATCGTGGTTGGAAACTCCGCGACTGCGATGCCGTCCTTGATCGCGTCCGCGACGTTCTCCTCAGTGGTGTCGTCATGACTGGCCAGGGGTACGTCATGGGTCTTCGCCAGCGCAACGATGTCGCGCATGTTCGGTGCCGCATAGGCCTGCTGATAGGCGAATCGCCGCGCGAACATCACGTCGAGCTCTGCATCGGTCTTGCCGCCGCTCTTGCCGCGATAGTAGTCGCGCAGCTTGCCTTCGTCGCGAAACTGGCGCTGCCCGGGCGTATGATCCATCAGCGACATCAGCCGCACATCCGGGCGCCCGGCCAGCTGCCGCGCCTCCTCGACCACGGTCGGCATCGGCACCTCGCAGCGCAGATGCAGAAAGTGATCGGACCGCAGCAACCCGCCGTCGCGCGCCGTCGCGATCGCATCCGCGAGCACATTGGCCTGGCCGTCGACGCCCTCGGCGCCCTCTTCGCTCCACACCCGCAGCGAATCCAGCACCGTCGTGATGCCCGCGGTCGCAAGCTGCCCGTCATAGGAAATGACGGCAGCAACGGGATCCCAGTAGACCTTCGGGCGCGGCACGAAATGCGCTTCGAGGTGATCGGTGTGCAGTTCGACCAGGCCGGGCATCAACAGGTCGCCGCCGGCATCCAGGCTGCCAACCGGCGCTGTCCCCTCGCCCAGTTCGGCGATCCGGCCTCCCGCGATCGCCACCCAGCCCTGCTCGACGACGCGGTCGGCGAGGACCAGCCTGGCATTTCCTATCACGAGATCGGACATGTTCGCGCTCATCTGCAATTGTCCCTTTACGCCGCCGCGGCGAATGTCATGACGTCGACCATGCGATCCGCAATCTGCGCGCGGATCTCGTCATCATGCACGATCGCGAGCATCGCCACTCCGTCCTTCTTCTTCGCTGCGATCAGGTCGACCACAACCGCGCGGTTCGCCGCATCGAGCGACGCGGTCGGCTCGTCGAGCAACAGCACCGGAACTTCGGAGATGAAGCCGCGCGCGATGTTGACCCGCTGCTGCTCGCCGCCCGAGAAGGTCGACGGCGGCAGCGACCACAGCCGCTCGGGAATGTTCAGCCGTCGCAGCAGCCCACCTGCCCGCACCCGCGCATCGTCGCGCGGCAAGCCGGCCGCGAGCAGCGGTTCGGCAACAACATCGAGTGCAGGGACGCGCGGCACCGCGCGCAGGAATTGGCTGACATAGCCGATGGTCTGCCGCCTCGCATTCAGGACCAGGCGCGGCTCGGCGCCGGCGAGATCGGTCATCTCGCCCTGGTGCCGGACGCCGATGCGGCCGCCATCGCAACGGTAATTGCCGAAGATCATCTTCAGGATCGACGACTTGCCAGCGCCCGACGGTCCCGACAACACGACGCATTCGCCCGCCTTGACCTGGAACGACACGCCGCGCACCACGGGCAGCGATATGCCGCCCTGCAGATGCATGGTGAAGGTCTTCTCTGCATTCTCGACATCGATCATCACGGTCATCGCATTGGGCCCAATTGCATCATGGCGGCAGGATCGAGGACACGAGGAGCTGCGTGTAAGGCTCGCGCGGATCATCGAGCACCTGGTCGGTGAGACCGGTCTCGATCACCCGCCCCTCCTTCATGACCATCACACGATGAGACAGCAACCGCGCCACGGCCAGATCGTGGGTCACGACGATGGCGGCGAGGCCAAGCTCGTTGACGAGGCTGCGCATCAGATCGAGCAGGCGCGCCTGCACGGACACGTCGAGCCCCCCAGTCGGCTCATCCATGAACACGAGCCTGGGCTCGGTCACGAGATTGCGCGCGATCTGCAGCCGCTGCCGCATGCCGCCGGAATAGGTCCGCGGCGCATCGTCGATGCGGGCGACGTCGATCTCCACGCGCGCGAGCCATGACGAGGCGGTCTGCCTGATCCGGCCATAGTTATTCCAGCCGACCGCCATCAGCCGCTCGCCAACATTGGCGCCCGCCGAAACCGCCATGCGCAGGCCTTGCGCCGGGTCCTGATGGACATAGCCCCAATCGGTGCGAAACAGAAAACGGCGTTCGGACTCCCCGAGCCCGGCAAGATCGCGCAGCACCCCGTCACGCATCCGATAGGACACGCGGCCAGCCGTCGGCGCCAGTTGCGCCGACAACATCTGCAAGAGTGTCGATTTGCCCGAGCCGGACTCGCCGACAATGGCGAGCACCTCGCCGGGATAGAGCACGAACGAGACGTCGCGGCATGCCGCCAACCGGCCGTAGCTCTTTGCAAGCCCCTCGGCGACGAGCAGCGGCTGATCGGAGGCGCTGATCATCTCAGCCATGGGCGCTCTCCCTGTGCGGGGCGGCGCTCTGCGCGCCACGATGTCCGGACGCCTGGCGGCCCTCGCAGTAATCGGTATCGGAGCACACGAACATGCGGCTGCCCTTGTCGTCGGTCACGATCTCGTCCAGATAGGAATCCTCCGCGCCGCACAGCGCGCAGGGCGCGTCGAACTTGTAGCGCGTAAACGGATGGTCCTCGAAGTCCAGCGAGACGACCGATGTAAACGGCGGAATGGCATAGATTCGCTTCTCGCGTCCCGCGCCGAACAATTGCAGCGCCGGGCAATTGTCCATCTTGGGATTGTCGAACTTCGGCGTCGGCGACGGATCCATCACGTAGCGCGCATTGACCTTGACCGGATAGGCGTAGGAGGTCGCGATGTGACCGAAGCGTGCGATGTCCTCATAGAGCTTGACGTGCATCAGTCCATACTCGGCCAGCGCATGCATGCGGCGGGTCTCGGTCTCGCGCGGCTCGAGAAAGCGCAGCGGCTCCGGGATCGGCACCTGATAGACCAGCACCTGCCCCTCGTGAAGCGGCGCCTCGGGAATTCGGTGACGGGTCTGGATCACGCTCGCCTCTTCCGTCGACGTCGTGGTCGCGACGCCCGCAGTCTTGGCGAAGAATTTGCGGATCGAGATCGCATTGGTCGTATCGTCCGAGCCCTGGTCGATGACCTTGAGCACGTCGTCGGGACCGAGAATGGCGGCGGTGACCTGCACGCCGCCGGTGCCCCAGCCATAGGGCATCGGCATCTCGCGGCTCGCGAACGGCACCTGATAGCCCGGAATCGCGATCGCCTTCAGGATCGCGCGGCGGATCATCCGCTTGGTCTGCTCGTCGAGATAAGCGAAGTTGTACGTCGGCGCGTTCATTCCGCAGCTTCCTTCAATTCAGGAGCGGCATTGGCCTCGGCGAACTCCTGGCGCAGCTTGCGCAGCAGGCCGAGCTCGGACTGGAAGTCGACATAGTGCGGCAGCTTCAGATGCTCGACGAACCCGGTCGCCTGCACATTGTCGGAGTGCGACATCACGAACTCCTCATCCTGCGCCGGTGCAACCATATCCTCGCCGAGCTCGCGCGCGCGCAAGGCTCGGTCGACGAGGGCCATCGACATCGTCTTGCGCTCGCTCTGCCCGAAGGCGAGACCGTAACCGCGCGTGAAGCACGGCGGCTCGGTGGCCGACCCCTTGAACTGGTTCACCATCTGGCATTCGGTCAGCTCGACCGATCCGAGCGGCACCGCAAAGCCGATCTCCTCGGCCAAGAACTCGACCTCGACTTCGCCGAAGCGGATCTCGCCGGCGAAGGGATGATTGCGGCCATAGCCGCGCTGGGTCGAGTAGCCGAGCGCGAGCAGAAACCCCTCGTCACCGCGTGCGAGATTCTGCAACCGCAGATCACGATCGGCGGGAAAGCCTAGGGGATCGCGGGTGAGATCGCCGACCGGCGCGCCAACCTCGGCTTGCGGCGACGGCTCGATCAAGCCGTCCTGGCCGAGAATGTCGGTGACACGTGGCGTCGGCGCATTCGGCGCCTCGGCACGGGCCGGCGGCTCCGGCTCGGCGCCTGCCGCCAACTGCGGATCGAGCAGCCGATGCGTATAGTCGAAGGTCGGCCCGAGCACCTGGCCGCCGGGAATGTCCTTGAAGGTCGAGGAGACGCGCCGCTGCACCCGCATCGCGCCGGTGTCGACCGGCTCGCTTGCGCCGAAGCGCGACAAGGTCGCGCGGAAGGCGCGCACCAGGAAGATCGCCTCGATCAGATCGCCACGCGCCTGCTTGATTGCGAGCGCCGCGAGCTCGCGGTCGTACAGCGAGCCCTCGGTCATCACGCGATCGACGGCAAGCCCCAACTGCTCGGAGATCTGCGCCAGCGACAGCTCCGGCACGTCGCGATCACCCCGGCGCTCATGCGCCAGCAGCCGGTGCGCGTTCTCGATGGCGCGCTCGCCACCTTTCACGGCGACATACATGCCTTACTCTCCTGCGGAAACGAGTCGGGTCGTCCGCGGGATGGCGACGATGGACGAGCCATCGACGAGCACCACATCGACACCACGCGGAAACAGCTTCTCATTGATCGACAGCCGCTCGAACAGGTCGGCGGGCGCGACCGTTGCACGGAACAATGTCGTCCCGTCGATGCCCGGACCGCGCAGCTTGAACGCCGGCCCTCCGGACAAGCTCGGCACCTGCAGGATCAGCGTCGTCGAGCGATCGGGGTACTCAGCACTGCCGAGCGCGAATGAATTCAAATCAGGCAGCGCTTCGGGGTCCGCCGCCACTGCAAAGCAGGCGAGCGCGGCATTGGCGACGATCGGCGCCCCGGTGTGAAACTTGAGCCAGGCGCCGACCTCGGGCGTGCCGGCGAGCGGCGCATCGAGCCAGATCGGCGTATCATGATCGAACAGCGTCAACGCGATCGCGGCAGCACCAGGCATCATGGACGAGGGCCGGCCGACATTGACCTCGACCTGCCGCACATTTCCCGGACGCGCCATGGCCTCCATGACGGTACGGAAGGTCGATTGCGCGGACAGGACATTGTCGGCGAAACCAGGCTGCAGATCGGAAGCGGCGGCAGCCATCAGCCTTCTCCTCGCACCATCGTATAGAAATCGACACGCGTGGCCGCAGCCTCCTCTGCGCGGTGCTCGCGCGAAGTGCGCATCTGCGCCTGCAGCGGCGCAACCACCTGCGTCTCGATCGATCGCGTGTGGCTTGGTGACTGGATCATCGCGTCACACAGCGCCATCAGACGCGCCTTGGCGGCGTCGCGTCCGAGCACATAGCCGAACCCGACCTCGCCGCTCTCCAGCCGTACCGCGGCGCGCGACACCGTCGCCTCGCCGACATTGAACGGCGCTCCATCACCGCCGATCCGGCCCCGCAGCATCACGAGGCCATTCTCCGCCGGGCGCAGGTCGCGATGCTCAGGCAGCGCGAGGCCATCGAGCCTGGCGCGGATGTCCGCATGCGAGGCATGCGCCAATACCCGCATCACCGCCCTGCGCCGGTCCTGCATCGCCGTCTCGCCGTCCATCTTCATCCCGATCTTGCCGATACGAAGTTGTCTATGTTAATAGACAACTTCGTATCGAAGCGCCATGACTGTTTGATGACATGGACGTGATTTCGAGGCCGGACAGCGGGGAGCCGCGATGAGCATGCAGGGCGCCGATTCGGGCGTGGCGCTGTGGCGGCGGGTGGCCGACGGCATCGAGCGCGACATCGCCGACGGCCGCTTCGCCGCCGGCACGCGCCTGCCCGGCGAGACCGAGATCGCCGAAACCTACCGCGTCAACCGTCATACGGTACGGCGCGCGCTCGCGACCTTGGCGCAGCGCGGCCTCGTGCGCGCCGAGCGCGGCAGCGGCACCTATGTCGAAGCGCCTCGTCTGTCATATCCGCTGAGATCGCGAACCAGGTTCTCCGAGATCGTGGGCGCCGGCGGGCGTGAGCCTCGTGGGCAGTTGATCGCAGCGTCCGAAGAGCCCGCAACGCGCGAACTCGCGCGCGAGCTGCGATTGAAGACGGGTGCTCCGCTGGTCCGAATCGAGGCACTGCGTCTTGCCGACAAGACCCCGATCTGCGTCAGCACGTCCTGGCTGTCGTCCGAGCGATTTCCCGAGGCCGGTCACATCTTCGCGTCGGTCCGCTCGATGACGGCGCTGCTCGCGCATTACGGCATTCGCGACTATCGCCGCGGCACGACCAGGATCACGGCAGCCATCGCCGACGCAAGCGACGCCGCACGGCTCGACCTCGCGATTGGGCGCCCGGTGCTAGTCGTCGACAGCACCGACATCGATGCCGATGCGACGCCGCTCGTCAGCAAGCGCTCGCGCTTCGCCGCGGAGCGCGTGACGTTCGAGGTCGAGAGCTAGACCAGACATCCATGGCTTTGTCGCGTCCTTGCGCGCTCAGTCGATGAGCGTGCCGTCTTGATTGAAGAACGGATGCGGCCCGTCGAAATCCCCGATCGGCACCTGATGCGTGACGACCGTTCCGAATCCCGGTCCTGGAAACCAGGCATGAAGGTGAAAGGCCGGCGGCTCGATCCGGAAGGATGGGGGTCGAAGCTCGGCCAGGTCGAGAGCGACGGCATGGTTCGGTGCCGGGCAAATCGCACAGGGAATGCCGGCAAACCGGGTCAGTGCCGCGCGGTGGACGTGACCGCATCCGATCAGTTGCACCCGCGGATGGCGCGTGAGGATGGCCGCGAGATCGTCGGCGTTGCGCAGGTTCTGCCGGTCCATGTGCCAGATGCCAGTGGCGAACGGCGGATGATGCAGAAACAGCAAGGCCGGCTTTTCGCTGGAGGCGGACAGCGCGGCGTCGAGCCATTGGAGACTCGCCTCATCGAGCTCGCCATGCGGATGGCCGGGCACGCTGGAATCGAGCAGAAGCAGATCGAGATCGGCCAACGCCACATGCCGGTTCAGCGGACCGGTAGGTCCACCATGGAGAGTGCCCGGAAACGCCGCGCGCATCAGCTCGCGTGAATCGTGATTGCCGGGCACGGCGGCGAATGGAATCTCGAGTTCGCCGAGAAGATCCTTGAGATGATCGTACTCGGCCGGCGACGGCGTATCGGCGAGATCGCCCGAGATCACCACCAGATCGAGCTTCGGCTCGAACCGGTTGAGTTCCGCGATGCTACGGGCCAGCGCACGCGCCGTATCGACCCGGCGGTAGGCGAGCCGGCCGGGCGCCTTGATGTGCAGATCGGAAATCTGTGCGATGGTGACGGGACGCCTAGTCATGCTGATCCGCCTTGCTCCGGCAGCAGACGAATGGCGCTCGGCTCAATCGACAGGCCGATCCGCTCACCCGCGCTGACCCTGATCGTATTCGGTGCGTCCACCGTCAGTGGAACGGCGGCGGCGTCGCGGACGATGATCCGCTGGCGATCACCGGCGAAGCGGACGCTGTCGACGAGGCCGGTCAGGCACGATGCCGCCGCGTCGACGATGCCGATCGTTTCCGGCCGAACCATCGCCACCGCCTTGCTGCGCGAGCCGGGCTCAGCGATCGGCTGTCTCCCTCCGGGCAGAACGAGGTGAGCGCAGTCGACCTGAGCCTCGATGATGTTGGCCGCGCCGACGAACTCCGCGACGAAGCGGTCGGCGGGCGTGAAATAGATCTCGCGCGGCGTCCCGACCTGGGCGATGGCGCCCTTGCGCATGACGACGATGCGGTCGCCGAGCTCCATGGCTTCGGCCTGGTCATGCGTGACGTAGATTGCGGTGATGCCGAGCGTACGCAACAGGCCGTTGAGCTCGCCGCGCAACCGCTCGCGGAGCGCTGCGTCCAAGGCTGTGAGCGGCTCGTCGAGCAGCAGCACGCTCGGCCGGATGGCGACCGCGCGCGCGAGCGCGACGCGCTGGCGCTGACCGCCCGAGAGCTGATCGATGCGCCGATCTTCGAGGCCGGCGAGGTTGGTCAGCGCGACCAGCTCGGCGACCCGCGCGGCGCGCTCCGGCTTGGGCACGCCGCGGATCTTGAGCCCGTAGCCGATATTGTCAGCGACGGTCATGTTGGGGAACAGCGCGTAGGATTGAAACACCATGCCGACATTGCGTTTCTCGATCGGCTGCCTCGTCAGATCCTTGCCGTCGAAAAGCACGCGCCCGCCCGCATCGGGTGTTTCGAGCCCGGCCACGATCCGCAGCAACGTGGTCTTGCCGCAGCCGGACGGCCCCAACAGCACCAGCGTCTCGCTCTGCGCGATGTCGAGCGTGGCGCGCGCGAGCGCGCAGGTCCCGTCGGCAAAGGTCTTGCCGCAATTCTCGACCTTCAGCGCGGCTCCATGCCGGGTCATCGGGCTCACCGCAGGCTCCCTCTCTCGCCGATCCATTGCATGGCCACCAGCAGAGGGATGATCATGACGAAGAAGATCAGCGTGTAGGCGGATGCGACCTCCAGCCGCATCGATGCGTAGCTGTCGGCGAGGCCGACCGGCAGCGTCTTGGTCAGCGGCGTATGCAACATCCAAGTCAAGTTGAATTCTCCGAGGGATAGCGTCACCACCATGAGGCTGCCGGCCAGGATCCCCGGCGCGGCATTGGGAACGATGACATCGATGAAGCGGCGCCATGGCGCGGCTCCGACCGACGCGGCGCCCTCATCGAGCGACTTGACGTCGATGGTCGCGAACACAGCCATCACGGAGCGCACCATGAAAGGCATCGTGAAGATCACATGGCCGGCGAGGATGAACAGCCATGAGCGACGGAAGCTGCCGAAGCCACCATAGGTGAGCAGCAGCGCCAGCGCGATGGCGAGCCCGGGAATCGCGAGCGGCAAGGTGATGATCTCCTCGACCAGCCGCGCCAGCCGTCCGCCGCGAACGTAGAGCGCGTAGGCAGCGGGAACACCGACCACGAGCGTGACCGCCAGCGTGCCCAGCGCGATCAGGATCGATGCCATGATCGTGCCCGCGTAGAGCTCCCAGACCTGGGCCACCCACTGCAGCGTCACGCCGGACTGAATGCCGCGGAAGTAGTTGACGGTCACGCCCGCGGCGATCGAAAGGCCGGCCGGCACGGCCAGGAAGGCGGCGACCAGAAGTGTGAACAGTAGTTGAAGGATGAAGATGACTCTGTCGCGCACGTGCCTACCCTGCCGCTGCCACCGAGCTGCCGGCGAAGGAGCGCGCCAATGCGAGCATCAGCCAGGTCATCAGGCCAAGGCCGACCGAGAGCGCCGCCGAGGTGGCCAGGTTTCCGGCCAGCGTGAACTCCGTGTAGATCAGCATCGGCAACACGTCGATGTTCGTGGCCAAGGTGAATGCCGTTCCGAACGCACCCATCGCCGTCGCGAACGCGATCGCGCCGGACGCGATCAGCGCCGGGGTCAGCGCCGGCAGGATCACGTCGCGCAGCACGGCCCAGGGGCTCGCGCCGAGCGATCGGGCCGCCTCCTCCAAACCGGGGTCCAGCTTCTGCGCGGCAGCCATAATCGTGAGGATCACCCGCGGAATCGAGAAATAGAGATAACCGAGGAACAGCCCGTAGATCGAATAGGCGAATACGAGCTTGTCGCCGGTGAGCCGGGACGAGACCTCCCCGATCATCCCCTGGCGGCCAGCCAGAAGGATGATCATGAAGCCGACCACGACGCCCGGGAACGCGAGCGGAAACGTCAGGATCGCGACCAGGACCGCGCGGCCCGGAAACCGGTGACGCTGCAGGAACAGGCCGGCGATCGTCGCAATGACCAGGGTCGCGATCGTGGTGGCCGCCGCCAGCGTCAGCGTGTTGAGAAGTGTCGCGCGGTAGCGCGGCTCGAGGATGATGGCGAGATATTCGGCCAGACCGTGCGGTCCCTCGGCGCCGGTGACGAGCAGCCTCGCCATCGGCAACAGGAAGAATGCAGAGGTGACGGCTCCCAGGGGCAGCAAACAGAGCCGGACGAAGGATTTGTGCGACATGTGATCAAGTGCACCTCCGCCGGATCGTCTCCGGCGGAGGCGCGGCGCTCCTTTAGCGAACCTCGGACAGGTAGCGGTCGACGAAGCCCTTTTGTGCGGCTTCCATATCGCCCCAGTTCACGCTCTTGGCGCGAGCGTAGTCGCTGTCCGGCAGGAACTTGTTCTTCACCGATTCCGGCAGCTCGATCGGGCGCGCCGGACGCAGATAGGCATTGGTCCAGATCGCCTGGCCCTTGTCGGAGAGCAGATAGTCGATGACCTTCTTCGCCTTGTCCTTGTCGGGCGCGTTCTTCACCAGGCCGACCACATAGGGGAAGACCACCGAGCCCTCGCAGGGAATGACGAACTCGAAATTGCCCTTCTCGGTATACTTCGCGCGGTAGGCGTTGAAGTCGTAGTCGAACAGGATCGGGATCTCGCCCGAGACGACGCGCGCATAGGACGTCTGCTTCGGCACGATCGGATCATTCTTGCGCAGATCCTTGAAGAACGTAAGGGCCGGCTCGAAATCGGCCTGCGAACCGCCGAGCGCGAGGTTGACGGCAACGGCGCCGACATAGCCGACGGCCGCCGAGCTCGGATCGAGATAGCCCACCATGCCCTTGTAGTCGGGCTTGAGCAGATCCTTCCAGCAGGCCGGAACAGGCTTGCCACCGAGCGCGTCCTTGTTCACGAACAGGCCGAGCGTGCCGGAGTGGATCGTAGTCCAGTAGCCATCCGCATCCTTCAAGCCGGCGGGGACCTGATCCCAGTTCGCGGGCTTGTAAGCCTCAAGCGCGTCCTGCGCCTTCGCCTTCATGCCGAAGGTGACGCCGAAATAGCCGATGTCGCCGACGGGGTTGCTCTTTTCGGCGAGGATCTGCGCCAGCGCCTGGCCGGAGTTCTTGTTGTCGTGTGGAATGTCGTAGCCGAGATCGGTCTTGATCGCCTTGAGCATCGAGGCCCAGTCGGCCCATTCCGGCGGGCAGTTGTAGCAGATGACGTCCGCGGCCTTGGCCGGCTGCCACAACGCGGCAACACACAGCGCGAGAAGAGCGAGAACGAGGCGGGTGACCTTCATGAAGACAGACTCCGTATTCCCTGGCACGGCGGCCAGTTCCGGAGCTTCCCCTAACGGCCGCACATGAAGGATTTGCGACAGAAAGTGCAGTGCACACAGCCAAAGCCGCACCTTGATCGTTCGTCAACGAACGATCGCAACCTTCAGATGCCGCGACGTTCAAGCGACGGCGCGGCGACCGATGATCGCAAAGCGCAGCTTGCCCGAGATCCAGTCGATCGCGGCCACCGCCACCAGGATCATCAGGATCAGGAACGACACCTTCTGCCATTCCAGCACGCGGATCTGCTCGGCCAGTTGTAGCCCGATGCCGCCCGCGCCGACGATGCCGATGATCGTCGCCGAGCGCGTGTTGGATTCGATGAAGTAGAGCACCTGGCCGGCAATCACCGGAAGAACCTGCGGCAGCAGGCCGAAGCGGATCTCGTGCAACGCGCTGCCGCCGGCCGCACGCACGCCCTCAACCTGCTTCCGGTCGGCGCTCTCCATCGCCTCCGAGAACAGCTTGCCGAGCGCACCGAAATCCGAAACCGCAATCGCCAGCACGCCGGCGAAGGGCCCGAGGCCGACGACGTTGATCCAGACCAGCGCCCAGATCAGCGTGTCGACGCCGCGAATGGTGTCGAACAGGCGACGCACCGGAAAGCGGAAGACGGCCGACGGGACGATATTCCTGGCCGCAAGCAGGCTGACCGGAAGCGCGAAGACGGCCGCCAAGGTGGTGCCGAGCACCGCGATCGAGAGCGTCTCGCCGAGCGCCTTGAGATAGATCGGAAGCGACGAGCCAGGATCTGGCGGCAGCATCATTCGCGCGATCCAGCCGAGCTGGCCGAGGCCGGACAGCATCCGCGACGGCGAGAAGTCGAGATCGACGAGACCAAAGACGAAGATGGCCAGAGCCGGCAGCAGCACGACCGGCGTTGCGAAACGTGCGGACAGGGACCGATTGAAAATATGCGGGTAGCGCTCGGCAAGCTGCTTCGCGTCCGGTGAGCCGGAGATGCTCATGTGCGGGCCTCCGAGCCGAACAGGCGGCCGCGTAGCCAGCCGGTGCCGATATCGATCAGGAACACCGTGACCACGATCATGACGAGTATGGCGCTGACGTCGGAATAGTAGAACTTGCGGATCGCGACCACGAGCTCCTGGCCGATGCCGCCAGCGCCGACGAAGCCCATCACGGAAGCCTCGCGCACGTTGATCTCGAAGCGCAGCAAGGTGTAGCTGGAGAAACCCGCAATAACCTGAGGGAGCACGGCAAATCGCATGCAAGACAGCCAGCTCGCGCCGGTGGCGCGCACGCCCTCGACCGGCTTCATGTCGGCATTCTCAACGACCTCGGAGAACAGCTTGCCGAGCGCACCGCTCGAATGAAGGGCGATGGCGAGCACGCCCGGGATCGGCCCAAGCCCGAAAGCAATGACGAAGATCAGGGCGAACACGACGCTCGGAACGGTGCGGGCGAATTCCAGGAGCCGGCGCACCGTGAAGCGGATCCACGGCGCGGGCGAGGTGTTCTCGGCGGCGAGGAAGTTGAGACCGAATGCGACGAGCATTCCGGCCATCGTGCCGACGTAGCTGATCAGCAGCGTCTCTGCCAGCAGCTTGATCCACTTCTTGAAGCCCCAGAACCATTCGGGCAGATTGGTCCAGACCCGCTGCCCGTCGTCGAGCGTGAAGATGCGATCGAAGTAGCTGATGAAGTTGCCGAAGTAGGTATAGAACGTCCGCAGATTGACCTCGGCACCGATGGCCGCGGCGAAGAGCACCGCCAGGAATACCATGGCGGACAGGGCAAGACGCAATCGACGGCGCGAAACGGCCCGCCGATAGGTCTCGTTCAGAGCCGCAAGCTGCTGGCTTGGGAGGATCGAAACGGCAACAGCCATCGGGCTCGTGCTGCTCTTGGTTCGGACGTGTGAGGGATTCTTCAACGGACGAGCCGGGCCCCACGGGACCCGGCTTACCATCGATGGATCGTCGATCAGGACGCCTTCTTGCGCAGGCTGTCGACGAATTTGATCAGGTCGATCGTGCCGTCCCAGTCCTTCGTCGTGGCAGGGTGGAAGCCCTTCTTCTGGCCGTCGGAGAGACGGTCGAAGGCGGCCTTGTCCTTGATCGGCGCATCGAAGAAGGCCTTGGCGATCGCCGATTTCAGATCGTCCGGCAGGTCCGTGTTGTAGGCGTAGGGGCCGTTGATGATCGGCGCCGACTTGTGAATGATGCGGAAGTCGTCCTTCTTCATCGGCGAACCGTCAGCGTTCTTCAGCATGCCCTTGGTCAGCATCTGGGCCAACGTCGAATCGTTGTCGCTCGTCCATTGGTTGGCCGCGATGTCGACAGTCCCCTGGGACAGGGCCAGCACCGCGTTCTCGTGGCTGCCGGTGAAGACAACCTTGCCAAAATACGTCTCGGCGTCGGTCACGCCCATCTTGTTGAGCTCGAAGCGGGGCACGTTGTTGCCCGACGTTGAGTTCGGATCGACGAGGCCGAGATTCTTGCCCTTGAGGTCTTCGACCTTCCGGTACGGGCTGCTCGCCTTGACGAAGAACACCGAATAATAGCCGGTGCTGCCGTCGGAGTTGATGTCGTTGGCGAAGGCATCGGTCTTGACGCCGGTGAGCCGGGCGCGGGCAAACGACGCCGAGCCATAGCTCGCGATGTGGATGTTGCCGGCGCGCTGACCTTCGATCACGGCCGCGTAATCGTTGGCGATACGCAGCGTCACCTTCACGCCCAGCTCTTTCGAGAGATAGTTCACGAAAGGCGTCCAGCGCTCGGTGACACCCGAAGCGTTCTCTGCCGGGACCACGGCGAAGGTCAGCTCAGGATACTTCGCCTTCCAGTCCTCGGCTGACGCCGAGGCCGTGAAAGCCAGCGCAGCGACGCCCGCCAGAACGATGCGACGATTGATCATAACATGCCCTCTTGTTGCAGTAAGGAACAGGTCTCGCCCCCGCGCCATGCGGAAGCTCGAGCTTGCAGAAATCCGCGTCTCAGGCCACGGCGGCTTCGCCGAGTGCCGGCACCGTTGCCGCCGGTGCCGGATGGATCGAACCCATCACCTCGTCCGCCTCGAGATCGTAGAGCTCACGTGCGATCTGCGCCGTCAGCGCCGACGGCACGTCGTCGAACACGATCCGTCCGGTCGCCATGCCGATCAGGCGATCGCAATAGCTGCGCGCCAGATCGAGCGAATGCAGGTTGCAGACGACGGTGATGCCGAAATGCTTGTTGATGCGCAGCAGCGCGTCCATCACGATCTTGGTGTTACGGGGATCGAGCGAGGCGATCGGCTCGTCTGCGAGAATGATCTCGGGGTTCTGCACCATCGCGCGCGCGATCGCGACGCGCTGCTGCTGCCCGCCCGAGAGCTGATCGGCGCGCTGCGCTGCGAGGGAGGCCATGTCGAACTGCTCGAGCGCGGACAGCGCCATGGCGACATCCTCCGCCGGCCAGAGCTGCGCCAGCGAGCGCCACGACGGGATTTCGGCGAGTCGCCCCATCAGCACGTTCGTCAGCACGTCCAATCGGCCGACCAGATTGAACTGCTGGAAGATCATCGCCGAGCGCGCACGCCACTGCCGCAGATCGCGGCCGCGCAGCGCCGTCACGTCGAGATCCTTGAAGAGGATGCGGCCGCCGCTCACCGGGCTCAGACGATTGATGGACCGCAGCAAGGTCGACTTGCCGGCGCCGGAACGCCCGATCACGCCGACGAAGCTGCCGGGTGCAACTGAGAAGGATGCATTGTCGACTGCGGCTTTCATGCCAAAACGGCACGTCAGGCCATCCACCACCAGCATTGAATTCTCCAGACGCCTCGCTCTGGCCTATCGCTAGCGTCTGGATTCTACAGTTATGTGACAGCGACACCGCAGCGCCGCACTCGTCCACACGCCGGTCGCAGTCATGCAGATGTCACGCGCCTGTCATAGGGGAGATCCGACACCTTCACAGATGTAGAGAGTAGAGTCAGGACGTGAGATGGCCGGCAAGTCGCTTTCAATTGAACCAACCGTTGACCCTTCGGCCAAGCTCCAGGACGTGACGCTTGGCGCCTATTGTGAGGTCGGCGCCCGCACCATCCTGCAGGAGGTGACGATGGGCGACTACTCCTATGTGGTCAACGATTCCCAGATCACCTACACGACGATCGGGAAGTTCTGTTCGATCGCGGCGATGACCCGGATCAATCCGGGCAACCACCCGATGCAGCGGGCGACGCAGGCCCATTTCACCTATCGCGCCAGCGCCTATTTTCCAGGAGAGCCCGACGATGTGGAGTTCTTCGCCTGGCGGAGAGAGCATCATGTCCAGATCGGACACGATGTCTGGATCGGCCATGGCGCGATCGTGCTGCCGGGCCGCAACATCGGCACCGGCGCGGTCGTGGCGGCCGGAGCCATCGTGACCAAGGACGTTCCGGCCTATACCATCGTCGCCGGCAATCCGGCGCGGCCGATCAAGCGCCGGTTTCCGCGCGAGGTCGAGCAGCGGCTGCTGGATCTGGCGTGGTGGGATTGGAATCACGAGGCGCTGCGCGCGGCGCTGCCGGATTTCCGCAAGCTCGCGATCACTGCGTTTCTCGACAAATACGAAGCTGCCCTCGACGCGCGCGTCGCGGTGCGGCAGAGTGCCGCCCCATGACCGATATCTCCATCTCGCGGGGCCGCTGCCTCGTCGATACCGACCTCGTAGACACTTCCTTGATCATATCCGGCGGCGTGATCGCAGGCATCGGGACACCGGGACGCCGGTCGGGTCTCGAACTCGATGCGGAGGGACTCACCGTGCTCCCCGGCATCGTCGACATCCACGGCGATGCGTTCGAGCGCCAGATGATGCCGCGCGCCGGGGTCGACTTCCCGACCGACGTCGCGCTGATCGACAGCGACCGCCAGGCCATCAGCAATGGCATCACCACGGTCTTTCACGCGACGACCTGGTCATGGGAGCCGGGCCTGCGCAGCGCCGACAATGCGCGGCGCCTGCTCGAATCGATCGAAGCGCTGCGCCCGCGGCTCGCGGCCGACACGCGCTTCCATCTGCGCCACGAGACCTTCAATCTCGACGATGAGGAGGAGATCGGCCGGTGGCTCGCCGACCGGCGCGTTGACCTGTTCGCCTTCAACGATCACATGGATTCGACGGTGGCGAGTCTGGACAAGCCGCACAAGCGCCAGCGCATGGTCGACCGCACCGGCCTGCCCGGCGCTGAGTTCGACCGGTTGGTCGCGCGCATCGCCGCTCGCGCCGATGCCGTTCCGGCCTCGATCGCGCGGCTGGCCGAGATCGCACGCAAGGCTGGTGTCCGCATGCTGTCGCACGACGACGACAGCCCGGCCATGCGCAAGGCGTTTCGCAGCCAGGGAGTGACCATTGCAGAATTTCCGGTCAACGAGGAGACTGCACGCGAGGCCGCTCAAGGGGGCGACGCGATCGTATTCGGCGCGCCCAACGTCGTCCGTGGCGGCAGCCATACCGGGTGGACGAAGGCCAGCGACATGATCGCCAAGGGCCTCTGCTCGGTGCTGGCCTCCGACTACTACTATCCCGCGCCGCTGCTGGCAGCGTACCGGCTTGCTGCCGACGGCGTTCTTCCGCTGGTGCGCGCCTGGGATCTGATCTCGGGCGGCCCTGCACGCGCAGCCGGGCTGGCGGACCGCGGCGTGCTCGCCGAGGGCCGCCGCGCCGATATCATTCTGGTCGACGACCGCATGCCTTTGCGCCCCCGCGTCGTCGCTGTGATCGCGTCCGGCCGGCTGGTCTATCTCACCGAGATGGACCGGCTGAACGCCCGGCCGGCGCGTGCCATGGCGGCGGAGTAGCGAACCATGGCCAATTTTCCGCGCTATGCGATCTACTATGCTCCACCAGCGACAGCCGACCTGGCGGAATTCGGCGCGAGCCTGCTCGGTTACGACGCGTGGAGCGGCGATGACCGCAGCTTTCCGAGCGAGATCGTCCGCGCGGTTCCAGACTGGGCTGAGCTGACCGCAGACCCGCGCAAATACGGCTTTCACGCGACCTTGAAGGCTCCGTTCGAGCTGGCGGATGCGGAGAGCGAAGCCGCGCTCTGCGCCGCTTGTGCTGAGTTCGCGGCCACGCCGCGAGCCGTCCCGGCCATCCGTCCGATCGTGGACGCGATCAGCGGATTCATCGCGATGATCCCTGGCGAGCTGTCCCCCATCCTGCAGCAGTTCGCGGCCGATTGTGTCCAGGCCTTCGAGCCGTTTCGCGCACCGATGACCGCCGACGACCGTGCTCGGCGCAAGCCGGATCTGCTGACACCACGGCAGCGCGATCATCTCGATCGTTGGGGTTATCCCTATGTCATGGAGGATTTCCGCTTCCACATGACGCTGACCTGCCGGCTGTCCGACGAACGGCGCCGGCCGATCCTGACGATGCTGCAGGAGAGATTCGCGGTACTGTCACTGACAGAGCTCCGGATCGACAGGATTGTGTTGTTCCGCCAGCCCAATGCCCACCAGCGTTTCCGCATCATCGGAGACTGGCCGCTCATGGCCATCCAAGGCAGCTAGCGAGCGCGGCTGAGGTCGCGAGAAATCATTGTCGATCGATCGACAGGCTCGCGCTTGAATTTGATGCCGAGACAGTTTCGCTCATGGTGATGAAAATCTGCGAGGAGACTATGGTCAGATCATCGCGCAGCAAGGCGAAATAACAGACGCGATCTGCTGAAAAGCTGACAACACTGTGCGCTGTGCCACACCTTGCATCGTGCCGCGCCGTGATCTGCCGACGGCTTGTCGCCTTGCTGCCGCTTCAGGAGTCGCCGTGGTCAAACGTGCATCGCTACTAAGGCGATAATGTCAATTTTGCCACTTCGGCCGCACAAAGAAATTGCACGTCGGCCGCCGTCGAGACCGTCAACACGAGGTCGCATGGCACTCCGACTCAGCGGGACATCAACCTCCTTTTGCCGTGGCGACGACGCGCGCGCTCCAGCTGTCGTCGCTCGATGTCCGATCGCAATGTCACGAAGCCGACGCTCTAAGCCAGCTCCATCCACAAGCTCCCCATCGCCACGACCTCGCACTTGCAGCATGTTGCCGCCAAGTGTCGGGTTTTCGACAATCCACTGCTACTAAAAACGAATGGCATATCGCTTGCAATGCACAATGAGCCTCGCTATTGCAGCGCAATAATTTTCTTGGAGTGCCCCAATGCTCGGAATCGGAAGCAAGCTGCCATCGTTTGAAATCGTCGGCGTGAAACCCGGCTTTCATCTTCAGGAAGAGAAGGGCGAGAGCGCCTTCGAGACCCTGACCGAGACCAGCTTCCCCGGAAAATGGAAGATCATCTTCTTCTATCCGAAGGACTTCACCTTCGTCTGCCCGACCGAGATCGCCGAGTTCGCGCGCCTTGCGAAGGATTTCGCGGATCGTGACGCCGTCGTGCTCGGCGGCTCGACCGACAACGAGTTCTGCAAGCTGGCTTGGCGGCGCGACCACAAGGATCTGCACAAGCTGCCGATCTGGCAATTCGCCGACACCAAGGGCGCATTGGTCGACGGCCTCGGCGTCCGCTCGCCCGACGGCGTCGCCTACCGCTACACCTTCATCGTCGATCCCGACAACACGATCCAGCACGTCTATGCGACCAACCTGAATGTCGGCCGCGCTCCGAAGGACACGCTGCGCGTGCTCGACGCGCTGCAGACCGACGAGCTCTGCCCGTGCAACCGCGAAGTCGGCGGCGAGACCCTGAAGGTCGCCTGATCATGTCGATCGAGCAACTGAAGGACCAGATCCCGGACTTCGCCAAGGACATCAGGCTCAACCTGTCGTCAATGGCCTCCGACGAGACGCTGTCGCCGCAGGCCAAATATGGCCTGTTCGTCGCGTGCGCGATTGCGACTCGCAATCCGAGCGTCGTGGCGGCGTTGGAATCGGTTGCGGCCGCGCAGCTGTCGCCCGCCGCTCTGGCGGCGGCGAAATCGGCCGCCGCGATCATGGCCATGAACAACGTCTACTACCGCTTCGTGCACCTTGCCTCGAACAAGGAGTACGCGACGATGCCGGCCCGGCTGCGGATGAACGTCATCGCCAACCCCGGCATCGACAAGGCCGATTTCGAGCTGTGGTCGCTCGCGGTGTCCGCCATCAACGGCTGCGGCACCTGCATCGATTCGCACGAGAAGGTCCTGCAGGACGCGGGCGTGCCCGCGGCCACGATCCAGACCGCCGTACGCTTTGCCGCCATCATCCAGTCGGTTGCCGTTGCGATCGAAGCCGCTTGTGTGTCCGTCGCGTTGGCGGCGGAATAAAAATCGATCGGATATGTGAATGCGGCCGGCATTGTCCGGCCGCATTTGTTTTTCGCCCTTTCTCGCCTGAGTTGCAGAGTTTCGCGGCGCGCCTGCAACTCCTCGGTCCGCTAAGCCCCTGACCTCGCGGCAAAGTCGAGATGACTGCGGCATCCTGATACTCCAGCCGATCTTTCCGCAAAGCGCAGAACTCGGCCTCGGTCTCGCGCATCGCGAGCAATCACCGATGCGGCGCGCCGGGAAATTTCCATCAAATAGCCTTACCTACTCACCCTTCCCGACAAGAACATTGATCAGCTTAGGGACCAAGCAACATCGATTGTGACCAGGGCGCGCGAAAACGATGGCGTGCATGTCGGAAGGAAACCGGACCTGTCGGTCTCGACGGAAGCGTTGATGCAATGTCCCCGATGTCGCATCATGCGCGCTTCGGTTGGACCGCGCGCGCCCGACGTCCTGAAGCTATCTCCCACGACACGTTCGTCGGAGACAGGAGGCTAGTGATGAGTGCTCCAGATCAGAACGATCCGGCGAAACCAGCGCCGCCCTGGGCGAACGAAGAGCTCCGCAGATATGCGCCGCGCCGCCGCCAGACGGAGGCCGGCCCGACGGCATTCGATCCGCCCGCCGACGGCGTCCCCCTGCCGCATCATCTGGTGTCCCGGCCAAGCTTCCTGCCGGCGCGGCCAGCGGCCCTTGACCTCGACGATGAGGAGGTGCACCGCGCCTGGAGCGCGAAGCTCGATCCCGTGGTGATGCCCCTGCCGCCGGAGGATCCGGACAAATCGTTGCGGCTGGGCAGCATCATCAAGATCGGCGCCGCCGTCGGCATCGCGGCCTCCATCGCCCTGATGGTGGTCAACATGGTCTCCTTCGAGAACGGCGGGCCGACGCCGGGCGGCAAGAGCCCGATCATGCCGACCGCCGTGCTGGAAAGCCTGGCCCAGATCGATCCCGCGGAAGCCAAGGTCGCCCAGGAAGACCCGCCGCAGACGGTCGCCGCGCTCGCGGCTCCCAGCAGTACAGAACTGACGATGCGGCCATGGCCCTCGGCGCCCACGTCGCCTGCGCCGGCCGCGGCAGCACCGACGGTCTCGCCCCCCTCCCCTGCGCTCCCGATGGCCTCGCCTCGCCCGACCGTTCCGTTGCCGCGAGACGAGGTCGATGCCCTGATGAAGCGCGGACGCGACCTGCTCGCCGCGGGCGACGTCGCCAGCGCGCGCCTGATCCTGACGCGGCTTTCCGACGCCGGGATTGCGGACGCCTCCCTCCTGCTCGCGCGCACCTATGACCCGGCCGAACTGACGAAATCGCGGTTGCTCGGTGCCGTTCCCGACGCAGCCAAGGCGCGCGCCTGGTATCTCAGGGCTGCGGAGCAAGGATCGCCGGAAGCCAGCCGACGCATCTCGGCTGCGCGCTAACGCATAAATCTCGGAGCGCTCGAGACGCGCCCCCGACCGCTCCCTGCGAGACGGTCGGCCGCGATCTGCTGCGCCCGAGAACCAAATATCGATGGGAGGACTGATGATGAACGGCATCCATGCTGCAGTTCGCGCCTGCTTGGCCGCCAGATGGAGCCGACGTCGCAGACCACGGGATGCAAAGAACAGCCCCCCTCGAGCAGCCGCATGCCTCGCGCTGGCTCTGTCCGCTCCGCTGGCGCTGACCGGACATCAAGCGGTCGCCGCGGACAACGAGATTCGCATCGGCAACACTATGCCCTACAGCGGCCCGGCTCTCGCCTATGGCGTCATCGGCAAGACGATCGCGGCCTACTTCAACAAGATCAATGCCGAAGGCGGCATTAACGGCCGGCGCGTCAACTTCATTTCCTACGACGACGGCTATGCGCCGCAGAAGACGGTCGAGATGACCCGCAAGCTCGTCGAGGAGGACAATGTCCTCCTGATGTTCGCCAGCCTGGGCACGGCTCCCAACCTGGCGGTCCGCCCTTATCTCAACGCCAACAAAGTTCCGCAATTGTTCGTGGCATCCGGCTCCTCGCAATGGGACCAGCCCCACGACTTTCCGTGGACCATGGGCTTTCAGCCGAGCTACCAGGCCGAGGCGCACGTCTATGCCCAGTACCTGCTGGAGACCCACAGCCGCGGCAAGATCGCGCTTCTCTATCAGGACGATGATTTCGGCAAGGATTACGTCAAGGGGTTGAAGGACGGCCTGGGTGGCAAGCTTCCGATCGTCGCAGAAGCGACCTACAAGGTGACGGACGCCAACGTCAATCAGCAGATCGCCACGTTGAAGGCATCCGGCGCCGACATCTTCTTCGACGTGACCACGCCCAAGTTCGCCGTGATGGCGATCCGCCGCGCGGCCGAGCTCGGCTGGCGTCCGGACCACATCATCTCGACGGTCTCGGAATCGGTCTCCGCCGTGATGCAGCCGGCCGGCCTGCAGAATGCCGAAGGCATCTTGTCCGCGGGCTATTACTACGAGGGCGAGGAGGCCGCGGCTGCGGGCGATCCATCCTACCGCGAATGGTCCGCCTTCATGGACCGCTATTTGCCCGACGTACCGAGAAGCAATGGTCTTGCGACCTTCGGCTACCTCGCGGCAAACGCGATGGTCGCAGTGCTGCGGAGTTGCGGCGACGACCTGTCGCGCGACAATATCATGAAGCAGGCGGCATCCCTGAAGAGCCTCAAATTGCCGATGCTGACGCCCGGCATCACCGTCAACACCAGCACCCATGATCACGCGCCGCTGGAGCAGATGCAGATGATGCAGTTCACCGGCGGCAAGTGGCAGCGCTTCGGTCCGGTCCGGAGCGGTATCGATCCCGGCAGCGTCAGCGATTCCTTCAAGACCATCTTCCGTTACGGCACGGCGAAGCGCGATCTGGCCAACCAGCTGAATGCCAATACCGTCACGCTGATGACCGGCTCATTCGGCAGCACCTACGCCAACATGGGCGCGGACCTCGCATCCGCGCTCGACAAGGGAACGGAGCTGCGCATCCTTCCCGTGATCGGCCGCGGCTCGGTGCAATCGGTCGCCGACATCCTGCTGCTGCGCGGCGTCGACGCCGGCATCATCCGCAAGGACACCCTGGCCTTTCTCGAGCGCAAGGACTTCGCCAACAATATCCGCGAACAACTGGTCTATGTCGCCAAGCTGTTCAACGAGGAGATGCACGTGCTGGCGCCGAGATCGATCGCCAGCCTGAACGAGCTCGACGGCAAGACCATCGCCGTCGACCTGCCCGACGGCGGCACCTTCGTCACCTCGATCAACGTGTTCGAGCGCCTCGGGATCAGGCCGCATCTGCTCTATATCGAGCCGCGGCTGGCGCTGGACATGCTGCGCAAGGGCGACATCGACGCGATCATCACGGTCGAGGGCAAGCCGGTGCAATGGCTGAGCCAGGTCAGCGATCCCAATCTGCATCTCGTGCCCGTCGACTACGACAAGGCTCTGCACGACGACTATCTGCCGGCGCAATTGTCCGCCGAGGACTATCCGAACCTCGTCGGCGCCTCGGCGTCGGTGAACACGATCGCGGCCGAGGCCGTGCTGGCGTCGTTCAACTGGCCGGCCGGCAGCGACCGTCACCGCCGGCTGTCTCTGCTCGTCGAGGCCTTCTTCAGCAACATGCAGGCGCTGCAACGGCCGCCATACCACCCGAAATGGCAGGAGGTGGCGCCGCTGGCTCCGATCGCGGGCTGGACAAGATTCAAGACGGCACAGGACTGGCTCGATCGCAATACACCGCCCGCCCAGATGCTGGGGGCGAATGCACAGGCCAACGATCTGCAGGCGAGCGGCGTTTCGGCCGATCCCCGGCTGTTCCGTGAATTCATGGAATGGCGAGCCAACCGCCAGAAGCGCGCCACTCCGCGGCACCCACAGTAGGCGGGTCGCGCGGTCAAGCCGTGGCCGAGGCAGGGCTGATCCGCACCTGCACGTCGCAGGGACGCGCGAGATAGGGCGCCGAGGTGACCAGCACGTCTGCCCCCGCCGCAGCATAGGCAGCGGCGTTCTGCGCATTCACGCCACCCGCGGCCGCAATGATCGGCCGCCGCGGCAGCGCCGCGCTGATGGCGATTCGCTCCGTCAGCGCAGCGATGTCGGCAGGCGAAAATTTCTCGGCCTGGATGACGTCGAAGCCGGCCACGGCGGCGGCGACGGCCTGCTCGACCGTGGTGACCTCGATCACGAGCCGCTTCTCCGGCGCACTCCGCCGCAACCGCTCGGCGACATCGGCAAGCGGCGCATCGCCGAGAAACGCCCGGTGTTCCGGAAACACCAGCACCGTCTCCGACAGGCCGAGCCGATGCATCACCGCGCCACCCGCCTTCACCGCGGCAACGGCGAACGGCTTGGCTCCGGGGACGCTCTTGCGCGTGCAGGCGACCGCAATGCCAGGCTTGATCGCGCGCGCCACGCCGACGATCGCAGCCGCCCCGGTGGCGACGCCGGACCAGATCTCGATGAGCGTCTGCGCCACCTTCCAGCTCCGCAACAGGCCAGCCGCCGCGCCCTCTGCACGGAGGATCGGGGCCCCCTCCTCCAGCACCGTTCCGCTGCCGGCAAACAGTTCGACATGGCAGCCCGTGAGCTCGATCAAGGCCGCCGCATCCTCGGCCAGGGCCAATACCATGCGGTCGCGCGCAGCGAAGTGCATCAGGCCCGGCTCGGCGCCGATCCCTAGCGTCTCCGTCGTCAGGTCGCCATAGGGGACATCGTCGCGGAGCAGCGCTTCCAGATCATGGTGCGTAGCGGTGGTCGGCGCGCGCGACATCTGCTCTTTCTCCACAGGCTGCATTCTCTATATAAACCCTGGTCGCCGCCCGCCCCCGATCGCCAGGCCCCGTATGATCCCGCACGATCTTCCTACTTCCGCTGAGCCCAATCAGCCCCGTCTCGCCGCCATTCTCTACGGACCGGGCGACGATGCCGATGCCTTGCTGGACGCCTTTGCCCAGGAGCTGCTGCAACGGGGCGTCCGCGTCGGCGGCATCGTTCAGCGCAATACGAGAGACGAAGTCGGCAAGAAAAGCGGAATGGACGTGATCGATCTCGCCAATGGCGACACGATCTCGATCTGTCAGGACCTCGGCACCGGATCGACCGCCTGCAAGCTCGACACTGCAGGCCTTGCCGAAGCCGGCATGGCCGTTCACCGCGCCATCGCGGCCCACGCCGACCTCATCGTAATCAACAAGTTCTCCAAGCAGGAGGCCTCGGGAAGCGGGTTGCGTGGCGAGCTGGCCGACGCAATCACGTCGGGGATTCCGGTGCTAACGGCCGTGCCGCAGAAATGCATCGACGACTGGCGGACCTTTGCGGGCGACTTCGGCACGCTGCTGCAGCCGTCACGTTCCGCGATGGAAACCTGGTGGCTCGACCTGCGCGCGCGCCACGCGTCGACCGGCTGATCGGCGCAGCGATTCGGCACCACGTTCCTATTTTCCGATCATCACATCCGACGACTTGATGACGGCGGAGACGCTGTCGCCGACGGCAAGCGCGAGCTCCTCCACCGCCTCGTTGGTGATCGCCGAGAAGACCGTGAGTCCAGGGGCGAGCTCCACCTTGACGTGGGCCGTGGTCGCGCCCTTCTCAACAGAGATGATTTTTCCCGGCAAGACGTTTCGTGCACTCAGCTTCACGTGCTGTTCCTCATCCATTGCAGCGTCGTTGCTGCAACGAGATGTAAACAGAAAGCCCGACCGAACTCAATGACCTATATCAGTCACGATATAGCATTGACGACCGGCGGCACGTTTGTCGCATTTGCGACAGCACGCCGCCCCGGGGGCGCTCTCAGGCGGCCGGACATCAGCCGAACTTGAACAGCACCCCGTAGCCACCGCGCGGATAGCTCCACTCGATATCGCCGCTGGCCTCGCCGATGACCCGGCAGGTGCCGCATTCGATGCAGCCGTCCACCGTGATCTCGACCTGGCCCTTGTCGTTGAGCTCGTAGCAACGTGCCGGGCAGGCCTTGAGAAGCGCCTTTAACTGCGGCGTCGGCGTCGTATGCGGACGGACCTTGATATGGGCCCGGCCGGGATCGACCTGATAGCGATTGTAGAACAGCTTGTCTTCGACCCTGACTGCGACGTCCGTGCTCATGTCTGATCTCCCTCGCCTAAGCTGTTTCGTTCATTCACCAATCATCGCCACGCCCGAGCAAACCTGAAGGCGTCGCCGAACAGGCCGGTCCATGACCTTGCATTCACGAAGGAGCGCACGGTGCTGCTCTCCTTCTCCTTCTTCGGTGTCCCGTCGACGCGCACGAAGTTCTGCATCGCCTTGGAGACGAGCTGCGGATAGGTCAGGAAGAAGTTCTGCGACTGGTTGTGCAGCAGCGCCGGCATGTCCTTGTATTTCTTCAGATCCTTGATGACGAAGGAGTCCTCCAGCATCTTCTTGTAAAGTGAGAGGTTCTCCTTGGTCATCGGATCGCGGCGCGACTTGACCTGGAAGATCGCCTCAGCCGCGATGCGTCCGGAAGTCATCGCGAGATTGGAGCCCTCGCGGTGAACAGCATTGTTGAGCTGGGCGGCATCGCCGACCACGACCCAGCCATCGCCGCAGAGCTGCGGGATCGCATTATAGCCGCCCTCGGGAATCAGGTGCGCCGAGTACTCCTTGACCTCAGACCCCTCGATCAGCGGCGCCACCGACGGATGCTGCTTGAACCGCTCGAGCAGGCCGTATGGCGTCTCGCCGGTCTTCTGGAAGTCGGAGACGAGGCAGCCGATGCCGAGCGAAATGCACTCCTTGTTGGAATAGATGAAGCCCATGCCGGTCATGCCGCGGGAAATCGTGCCGACGGCCTCGATGACGGCGCCTTCGTCGCCCTTCAGGTTGAAGCGCGCCTCGATCGTCTCGCGCGGCAGGAAGTGCATCTCCTTCACAGCCAGCGCGACGTTCTCCGGCTTCGGCCGCTCACGCAGGCCGGCGCGAGTCCCGAGCAGGCCGTTGACCCCTTCCGCGAGCACGACCACGTCGGCATGGATCTCGCCATCGCGCCGGTCGGTCTTGACGCCGATCACCTTGCCATAGGCATCCTGCGCCAGCTCGGTCACGGTCGTCTCGCACAGCACGGTGGCGCCGGCTTCCTTGACCTTGGACGAGAACCATTTGTCGAACTGGGCACGGATGATCGTGTAACGGTTCGGCTTCTCCTCATTGAAGTCGTCCGACTTGTAGTGCAGGCCGACATGCGACTTGTCGTCGAGCATCCAGAAGCGCTGCTCGACCAGATGCCGCTCCAGCGGTGCTTCCTCGCGGAAGTCCGGAATCAGCTTCTCCAGCATGTCGGCGTAGAGGATCGCGCCCTGCACGTTCTTCGAGCCGGAATACTCGCCGCGCTCGAGTTGCAGCACCTTCATGCCGCGCTTGGCCATGGTCAGCGCAGCAGCATTGCCGGCCATACCGGCCCCCACGACGATCGCGTCGAACCGTTCCTCGATCATTGCCCTGCTCCCTCTCTGGTGCCTAGCTCGCGATGCGGTCGCGCGAATGCGGCGACAGACGTGCGCGGAATGCCTCGGTGAGCGCCGGCAGCAGCCGGATCGCATCGGTGACGATGCCGACATGCGCGAAGTCGAAGATCGGCGCGTTCTTGTCGGTGTTGATGGCAACGATCAGGTCGGCGCCCTCGACACCGACCCGATGCTGGATCGCGCCGGAGATGCCTGCGGCGATGTAGAGCTTGGGCCGGATGGTCTTGCCGGTCTGGCCTATCTGCCGATCGGAGGTCACCCAACCCTTCTGCACCAGCGGCCGCGAGCAGCCGAATTCGGCGCCGAGCACCGAAGCGAGCCCCTTGACGAGCTGGAAGTTCTCCGGCGAGCCAAGCCCGAGCCCGCCGGCCACGACGATGTCGGCATAGGCAAGATTGGACTTGGCCGAATCGCGATCCGGAATGAAGGACAGCACCTTGGTGACGATATCCTCTTCCACGAGACCGAGCTTGTGCTCGATGATGCGGCTCGCGGGCTTCTCGACGCGGTCCGGCATCGGCATCACGCGCGGGCGGACGGTCGCCATCTGTGGCCGATAGTTCAGCGTGTAGATCGTGCAGAGCAGCGAGCCGCCGAAGGTTGGCCGCGTCGCGGCCAGGGAGCCGTCGGCATCGACGTCGAGCTCGGTGCAGTCGGCGGTCAGACCGGTGAGCAGCGTCGTCGCGACGGAGCCCGCGAGGTCGCGGCCGAGCGTGGTGGCGCCGAGCAGCAGGATCTCAGGCTTGAAGGTGTTGACGACGTCGGTCAGCGCCTTGGTGTAGGCTTCGTTGCGATAGTCGGTGAGAACGCCGTCCGCGACGATGTAGGCGAGATCGGCGCCATAGCAGAACGACTCCGCGGCAGCGTGCTGCACGGCTTCTCCGGGAGGCCCGATCACGACGGCCGCGAGATCGACCTTCAGCTTGTCGGCAAGCTTGCGTCCGGCGCCCATCAGTTCCCAGGACACCGGGTGAACCTGCCCGCGCTCCTGCTCGATGAATACCCAGACGTGCTTGTAGGCCTTGAAATGCTCCGGCAGCTCCTTCTTGGTCGCGGCGCGACCGGCTGCGGCGGGCGGTGCTTTGGTGGGTTCGCTCATGATCGTCGTCCCTTGGTCCGTCAAAAGCCGTATGGATCAGAAGCCGTGCGCTGACGTCGTCAGTTCGGCTTCGAGCTTCGGCTGCCGCTTGAACAATTCCTCGATCAGGGCGTCGGCCGGCGCGCGACTCGAGAAGTCAACCATGGTTGCCTTCTCCGCCCGGGCCGACGGCGCGAAGACCCGCTTCACGATGGTCGGCGAGCCCTTCAGGCCGCACTTCGAGATGTCCTCGACGCCGGCGTCCTTGGCGCTCCAGGTGACGATCTGCGCGCGCGCTGCACGGAGCGCATCGGCCATGGCGCCGCGGCGGATCTCGTTGGTCGCCTCCAGCATCGTCACCAGGCACGGCAGCTTGGTCTTCAGCACCTGAACACCACCCTCGGAGCGACGCTCGGCTTCGATCGTGCGCGCCACCGGATCGACCTCGCTGATCTTCGCCACATAGGTGAGTTGCAGCAGGCCCAGCCGCTTGGCGATGCCCGGGCCGACCTGCGCGGTGTCGCCGTCGATCGTCTGCTTGCCGGTGAACACGATGTCGGGCGCGCCAAAGGTCTCGCTGACCTTGCGAATGGCTGTCGCCAGCGCATAGGTGGTCGCCAGCGTATCGGCGCCGGCGAAGAAGCGATCGGTCAGCAGCACGGCGCGGTCGGCCCCGTAGGTCAGCGCTCTGCGCAGCGAGTCCTCGGCGGACGGCGGTCCCATGGTCAGCACGGTCACTTCACCGCCGAACTTGTCGCGCAGTTGCAGCGCCGCCTCGAGCGCGAACAGGTCGTAGGGGTTGATGATGGTCGGCACACCCTGGCGCATGATAGTGTTGGTCACCGGATGAACGCGGATCTGCGCGGAGTCCGGAACCTGCTTGATGCAGACGACGATATGCATGCGATCACTCCGGTGTGTAGGTCTGCGATCAGGACAGCAATTGTCGTACCAGTTTCGGCCGCAATGATTATCGGCACGGATTCAACACCTTGGCGCATGAACCTGATCTCTGTTGCTGAGAACTCGCCGCCAAGGCCCGACACGTCGCAAGCAACACGCGTCGGGAATGCGACAGGAACTTGAAAGCGCACGGCTCGCCTGAAAGCAGAAGCGCCGCCAGTCGTGCTGGCGGCGCTCGTAGGAGTGATCCTCAGTTCGTCCGTTACTTGAGCGTCGTCAGTGACACGAACGGCTTTGGAGCCGGTTTCGGCGGCGCCACCGCCTCCTTGAGCACCTTGAACACCCGCTGATCGAGCGGCGTGGAGACGAGGAAGTCCTGATAGGCCTGCTCCAGGAACGACTTGCAGCGGGCTGCGACATCCTCGTTGGAAACGTCGGAGAAGTCCTCGCTGACGAGATACTGCCCCATTCGCCGGAGGATATGCAGCCGGCAGACGTTGAGCACCTTGGGATCGTAGTCGACACCGAGCAGCTTGAAGAACTCCTCGGCGGCAGAGGTCTTCTTCAGTTCGTCCAGAACGTTCGGCGATGCCGCAGTCATTGCTTTGCTCCTTGGCTCAAAATCGGATCAACCTCGCAGAAAGAGGTCGGCGCCGGAAGCGGCGGTCCCTGGCGCATCTTTTGCCTGATGTGAGCGAGCTGCGCTTCGAGGAATTCGATCCGGTCCAGCATCACGGAAAGTGCCTCACCGACCGGATCAGGCATCAAATGATGATCCAGGTCGATGCGTCCGACGGTTCGACGATGGGTGAACTCCGGCCGCACCACCTTGGCGGGGATGCCGACCACGGTGACATCGGGCGGCGTGCTCTGAATGACGACGGAGTTGGCACCGACGCGGGTGCGCGGTCCGATCGTGATCGGTCCGAGGATCTTGGCGCCGGCGCCGACGACGACGCCGCTTTCCAGCGTCGGATGCCGCTTGCCCGGCGACCACGACGTGCCACCCAGGGTGACGCCATGATAGAGCGTGACGTCGTCGCCGACCTCTGCCGTCTCGCCGATCACGACGCAGGCGCCGTGGTCGATGAAGAAGCGGCGCCCGATCTCCGCGCCCGGGTGGATATCGACATTCGACAGGAAACGTCCGAGCCACGACAACAAGCGTGCCGGAAAACGCCAGCCGCGAATCCACAGCCGATGCGCCAGGCGGTGCCAGATCAGCGCGTGAATGCCGGGATAGGTCAGCAGCGTCTCGATTTCGCTGCGCGCCGCCGGATCGCGCGAGCGGACGCACGCAATGTCCTCGCGGATCAGGCGGAGCAGCGAGGGCCGGCTCAGCTCGGCGACGATCGGCTTTGCAATGGGTGTGTCGACGATGTCGCTCATGATCAGGCAAAGCTCGCCAGCGGGTGATCGCAGACTTCGCGCCAGATGGCCGCAACGGCCTCTTTCGGCACTGGCCCCTTGTGAGTGACGGCATGCCTGCGCACGCGCGCCAGGATGCGCTGGGCCTGGTCGACGCTCGCCGGCAGGCGTAGATCCGACAGCAGCGAGGTGATCGCCGACAGCCCGGAATGCTTCCCGATCACGATCCGGTTGGAGCGGCCGAACAGTCCCGGATCGAGGGCCTGATAGGTGCGCTGATCCTTCAGCAGCCCGTCGACGTGAATGCCGGATTCATGGGTGAAGACGTGCTCGCCGACAATGGCCTTGTTGAGTGGAATGGCGCGCGCCGCGGCGGCCGCCACGACATTGGCGACGTGATCGAGTTCGGCCAGCACGATGCCGGTCTCGCGCCGGTAGAGCTGCCGCAGCGCGACCGCGACCTCCTCCAGCGGAGCATTTCCGGCGCGCTCGCCGAGGCCGATCACGGTGACCGATGCATGGGTCGCGCCCGCCTTGACCGCCGCCAGCGTGTTGGCGGTGGCAAGACCGAGATCATCATGGCCGTGAAACTCGATCTCCAGGTCCGTGGTCGCTCGCAAGGCGCCGACCAGCGCTGACGTCGCGTCGGGATCGAGCACGCTCAGGGTATCGGCGACGCGGAAGCGCCGGGCGCCGAGCGACTTCGCGGTCGCGATCACCTCGGCGAGAAAGCCGACATCGGCGCGCGACGAATCCTCACCGCCGACGGCAACGGCCAGTCCGCGGCTCCGCGCATAGCCGACCACGCGCTTGACCAGCTCCAACGCGGCGCTGCGGCTGCCGCCGAGCTTGGCAGCGATCTGCACATCGGATGTCGGGACGGAGACATTCACCATCGAGACGCCCGCCGCGATCGCCGCATCGACATCCGCCTCGCGCATCCGGCACCAGCCGATGATGGTCGCCGGCAGACCGGCCTCGACGATCGCCCTGATCGCAGCGATCTCGTCGGCCCCCATCGCCGGGGTGCCAGCCTCGATCTCGGGAACGCCGGCACGGGCAAGCGCACGGGCGATCGCGACCTTCTCTCCGAGGGCGAAGGCGACGCCCGGCGCCTGCTCGCCGTCGCGGAGCGTGGTATCGTTCAGGATGACCCGGGGCATCGGGCTCCCCGAGACCGTGCCCCCGCGGGCAGAGCCGGCCTCTCGGGCATTCCTGGGCCCGCGCTGTCCGGAGACGTCTTGCATTCACTCGCTCCGTCGCAACCTGTGTGCGGCCGCCAGAAGCACGACGCTCCATCACGGCCAGCAATTCACTCAGCAACGGCCATGCCACCGCCGGACCAGATGCCAATCAATTGAATTTACTATGCTTTTTCACTAACACGGATTGTCGGATTCGTAACAGGGTCGGGAATCAGACGTCGAGGTGAAGTGACTCGGTCGCCCAGCGCCAAGCCGCGGCGACCTGCGCTGCCGTCAGGCGTGGCGTCTGCGGCGCAGATGGATGACGATGTCAATCCGCTCCATGCGATAGCCCGGCAGCGGCTCCGGCAGCTGCTCGAACGCGACATGCTCGGGCACATCGACGAGCTCGCCTTCGTCCTCATAGAAGAAGTGCGGATGCACGGTCGTATTAGTGTCGAAGAACGATTTCGAGCCGTCCACGCCGATCTGCCGCAGTAGCCCGAGCTCCACGAACTGATTGAGCGTGTTGTAGATGGTGGCCTGCGAGATCTTCATGCCGGTGGCGACGGCGGCGCCATAGAGCGCATCGGCGGTGATGTGGCGGTCACCGCTGCCGAACAGAATCCGGCTCAGTTGCTGACGCTGCTGGGTGGGACGCAACCCGGCCCGACGCAGCGCATCCTCGCATCGACGCATCAGGATCTCGCCAGCTTCGCAGGTCCCTGCCTGGGGACAAGGTCCGCCGTCGGAGTTGCACGGGGATCGAAGCTGGCTGTCCATCAACATCGTCACGGTCCTCGAACTCACATCGCGGCGCCCGCCGCCTCCTGCAGCGCCACCTCGCGTCGCCGCTCGGCCATCCGGCTCTCGCCGCTCTCCTCGCCGAAACAGAGCGCGAAATCGTTGCACTGGGTGCAGACCGGCGTCGTGCACATGACGAAGCCGTCGTCCTCGCACAGCATGCGGTAGAAGAAGCGCTTCCAGCGCATGTTCCTGGTGTTGCGGCTTGCGAGCGGCGCGAAATGACGCGTCAGGAGCCGCGACAGCTCGGAGCGCTCGCGCAGGCCCAGGTCTTCCCAGAGATGGTTGGGCTCCATCGCGCGACGCGCCACCATGGCTGCGAGCCAGCGGCCGACCTCGCCGTCCGTGGAGCGCTGCGCGGCGAGCAGATCGCGCACCATCGCGATTTCGTCGTCGTCCGGCGCGGCCACGGCCCCGGTGATCGGCAGCCATGAGGAGTCGATCGAGGCTGCAGGAAACAGCTGCGCCAGCAGTGCGATCAGCTCGACGGTCGAAAGCCCGGCTCGCTCCGCCAGCGCGCCGTGCTCCATCGCGGAAACGGCGAGGATCGATGCGATGACGTGACGGTCGAAACCGATGTCGCTGTCGATCAGCGCATCGTCGGGATCGACGCCGGTCAGCAGGCGGTAGATCTGGCGGCCGTGGTGCCGCCTGTCCTCTTCGAAGGAGCCGTTGCGCGGCGACGGTTGCAGGCCAGCGGCAACGGACTCCGAGACGCCCACGATTGCGATGGTCATAGCGTGATCCCCTGCCGCCTGCCGGCGGGACATGCAATGAGGTACCGGCCTTCCGACGGGAGGAAGGCCGGTACCAAGACTGCTTAAGCCGTTGCGGCGAGATCGGCGGCAGTCTTTCCGATTTGGCTCTCGTCGACCGCCTTCATGATGCCGTGCTCCATCAGCATGTCTTCGAGCTCGTCCATCGTGATCGGGGTCGGGATGATACCCTTGCCGCCGTTGGCGTGGATCTTCTGCGCCAGCGAGCGATAGTGGCCGGCCTGAACCGAATCCGGCGCATATTCCAGAACGGTCATGCGGCGCAGCTCAGCGTGCTGCACGATGTTGTCGCGCGGCACGAAGTAGATCAGCTGGGTGCCGAGCTTCTTCGCCAGCGCCTCCGCCAGCTCCAGCTCCTTGTCGGTCTGGCGCTCGTTGCAGACCAGGCCGCCCAGGCGCACGCCGCCGGAGTTGGCATACTTCAGAATGCCCTTGGAGATGTTGTTGGCGGCATACATCGCCATCATCTCGCCGGACATCACGATGTAGATTTCCTGCGCCTTGTTCTCGCGGATCGGCATCGCGAAGCCGCCGCAGACCACGTCGCCGAGCACGTCGTAGGACACGTAGTCGATGTCCTCATAGGCGCCGTTCTCTTCCAGGAAGTTGATCGAGGTGATGACGCCGCGGCCGGCGCAGCCGACGCCCGGCTCCGGACCGCCGGACTCGACGCAGCGAATGTCGCGATAGCCGACCTTCATGACCTCTTCGATCTCGAGGTCCTCGACGCTGCCCGCGGCAGCGGCCAGACTCAGGATGGTGTCCTGCGCCTTGGCGTGCAGGATCAGGCGGGTCGAATCCGCCTTGGGATCGCAGCCGACGATCAGGATCCGGTGACCCATCTCGGCCAGCGCGGCCAGGGTATTTTGCGACGTCGTCGACTTGCCGATGCCGCCTTTGCCGTAGAATGCGATTTGTCGCAGTGATGACATTCTGCTCTCCATCAACCGATTGCCTATGTCGCGCCCGCTTGCAGCAGAGCGTGACCGCGTCCTCTTTGTGTCCGAACCGGCAGACGGGTTGTTGGGAAGGAGAGCATCGCTCGTCCGAAGCGTCGGCGTGCACTCAGCCCTCAACCATTGCCTGAGCGCAGTTTTGCAACCGCTGTGCCAGCACGCGCACAGCGCCAAAACGATCATGTTTCAAAGGAGATGCCGAGCAATCCGGACGCGATTGCGGCTTGTTGCAAACCCGACATCGGAATGCTTCGCAAGATGCGACGACACGCAGCCCTGTCTGAAACGACACAACGGCTGCGCCGTTTCAGCCGTGCAGGACCCGGAACGAGATTTGCTAGATCCCCTCCGCAGCCCTGCGGCACAGACGCTGACAACGTTGAGGAGGATGCAATGCAGATCGGAGTGGAAACGGCCAAGGCGGTGGACCAGCGGCGCGTGTTCGTGATCGATGACGACGAGATCACGCGCGCGGCCCTGCAGTTCATGTTGCACGATGAAATCGAGACACATGAATTGGCGACGCCAGAGGAGGCGTATGAGAAGGGCGTCGATTGGCTGGCACCGAACGTAGTGCTGCTCGGGGTTTCCTTCTTGAAGCAACGCGGCCCCGAGCTCGTCCGCGAAATCCTGGCGAAGTTCAAAGGCGTGCGGATTCTGATCGTGACCGCCAAGGCCGACGAGGCGATCGCGATCGAAGGTCTCAAGGCCGGCGCGCATGGCGCCGTGGTCAAGCCGCTTACGATCGAGTCGGTGCGCAAGAAGGTCGACACCATTCTCGGCCGCGCCGGCGGCGCGCAGCTGGTCCAGCTCGGCGGCGCCTGACGTGACGACCGTCGTCTTCTATGAGAAGCCGGGCTGCGGCACCAACGCCCGGCAGAAGCTGATGCTGGCGCGCGCCGGCCACGATGTCGTCGCCAGGAATCTCTTGACCGAGCCCTGGACCGGCGAGCGGCTGCGGGCGTATTTCGCCGGGACGCCCGTCTGGAGCTGGTTCAATCCAGCCTCGCCGCGCGTGAAATCGGGAGCGATCGAGCCAGAGACAATCGAAGCCGTCGCAGCGATCGACCTGATGCTCGAGGATCCGCTGCTGATCCGTCGGCCATTGATCGAAGCCGGCGGCCGGTGCTGCGCCGGCTTCGATCGTGAACCCGTGATCTCGCTGCTCCGGCAGGGCGACGATCTGGACGATGTCCAGGGCTGCACGCGTCCGGAGGGGTCGACACCTTGTCCGGAGCCGCGTTGAGCGGCTCCGTTCTGCAAGCTCAGCGCTTCAACACCATGACCAGGCGATCGACGCGCTTGCCCTGCTTGAAGTGGGATTCGACGATCTCGTCGATATCCTCGGGCCCGGTCGGCCGATACCAGACGCCGTCTGGATAGACCACCATCATCGGTCCCGCGCTGCAGAAGCCGAAGCAGCCGGCCGCGGTGACACCGACGTCCGTCAGCCGCTGCGCCTCGATGGTCTTGGTCAGCCGATCCCACAGCGGCTGTACGCCGAGCGCGCCGCAGCTGCCGCGCGGATGTCCGGGCGGACGCTGCGTCAGGCAGACGAAGGCGTGGTATTTGTAGAGCTGCGGAATCTCGAATGAATCATCCGCCTCGGCAACATCAGCATCGCTCATGACGCAGGCGCCTTGATACCCTTGTCGGCGAGCAGCGTCGCGAGCTCACCGGCCTGGAACATCTCGCGCACGATGTCGCAGCCGCCGACGAATTCGCCCTTCACATAGAGCTGCGGAATGGTCGGCCAGTTGGAGAACTCCTTGATGCCCTCGCGAATGAAGGGATCGGCGAGCACGTTGACGCTCTCGTAAGCCACGTCCAGCTTGGCCAGGATCTGCGCCACCGCGGCGGAGAAGCCGCATTGCGGCGCGGCCGGCACGCCCTTCATGAACAGCACGACATCATGGCTGTCGATCAGCTTCTGAATGCGTTCGGATGTCGACATAGACTGGATCCTTTCCCTGAATGCGACCGATCAGCCGGATCGCAACGATCACTTCGGCAATGACGTCTCGAGCGCCAGCGCATGCAGCACGCCGCCCATCTGGCCCTTGAGAGCCGAATAGACCATCTGATGCTGTTGCACCCGGCTCTTTCCAACGAAAGCCTGTGAGGTGACGCGCGCCGAATAATGGTCGCCATCGCCTGCCAGATCCTCGATCAGGACGACGGCATCCGGGAACGCCTCCTTGATCAGACGCTCGATATCCGTTGCTGCCATCGCCATCGCTGCCACTCCCGCTGGATTGATGAAGGCCTCATGCAAGCTCCGAACCAGTCATTTGCGGGCGGCAATCGCCGGCTCGTCGGCATCTGACGACTTGTCCAGGCCAAACCGCCCGCGTTGCGTCGTCTTTGCTACATCAGCCACGGGGCAGCGAAGAGGCCGCGTTCAAAATCCAACATCGGCCCGTTCTTCCACCCGCCTTGTACCGACTCTGGCGCCGCCGCACCCGCTCGAAAACGGTCCGCGTCTTGCAGTGATTTGATCGAGGTCAATGCAGATGCTCGAACTCGTCAGCGAACCCGACACGATCAACTTCGGCGATCTGCCGCAGGAGATCGATGCGCTGCTGCAACAGGGCGTGGCGGCGTACCGCCGCGACCACGCGCAGGCGGACCGGCTGTTTCGCCAGGCGCTGGCGACCGCTCCGCAGCAGCTGCCGACCTACTTCTGTCTGTATAAGATTCACACCTATCAAGGCCATCTCGACGAGGCAGAGGCGGTCGCCGAGCTGGGCCTTGCGGAAGCGGCGCGCCAAGCCGGCTGGCCACGTGATTGGCGGCACTGGACGCCGCATGATCCGCTGCCGGATGGCGCCGGCCGCTTCGCGCTCTACACGCTGAAGGCACTCGCCTTCATTCATCTGCGCAAGACTGATTCCGAGGGTGCTGCCGAAATGCTCGCGGCGCTGCGGCGACTGGATCCCGCCGGCGCCGTCGGATGGCCGGTCGTCGCCGCGCTGGCTGAGGGGCTCGGTTCGGATTGAGGCAACGCCAAGCATGAGCAAAGCGAACATGACACGAATTCCAACGACCATCCCCCGGTGCGAACCAGGATCATGAGAGGAACCAACGCATGATGACGATGCACGCCCCGCCCTCTCCTTCCCCGGCACAGAACGCCGTAGCGAGCGGCTCCCGGAATGCCGCCGAGAGCGTGATTGCCGCGTTGCGGACGGTCTACGACCCGGAAATTCCGGTGAACGTCTACGATCTCGGCCTGGTCTATCGAATCGCGCACGAGGGCGGCGGCGTCGTCGAGATCGACATGACCCTGACGGCGCCTGGCTGCCCGGTCGCAAGCGAGATCGTCCGCATGGTGGAGGACGCCGTACAGGCCGTCGACGGCGTCGCGTCGGTGAAAGTCACGCTCGTGTTCGAGCCGCCATGGGACAAGTCGCGCATGTCCGAAGAGACCGCGCTGGAGCTGGGTTTGTTGTAACGCGCGCGAGCCGCGCCAACAGGAGCAGGAGCATCACATGCCTACGGAGAGCACGATCAAGCTGACCGCCAGCGACGGCCATACCTTTCAGGCGTTTCGTGCCGATCCAGCCGATGCGCCGAAGGGGGCGATCGTCGTCCTGCCGGATGGCACCGGCGCTGCCGGCAAGCTGCGCAAGGTCGCCGATGCCTTTGCGGCCAGCGGATATGTCGTGATTGCGCCGGAGCTGTCGCCTCCTGCGGCGATCGACGCGGCAACGGAGGGCGAGCCGGCCAAGACCGTGCCGGACCCGGCAGCGCCGCTGCTCGCCGAGATCCAGTCAACGGTCGACAGCGTCAAGGAATGCGGCAAGGTGGCGGTGGTCGGCTTCGGCGCCGGGGGCGGTCTCGCCTACGACGCGGCCAACCGCGTCTCCGGTGTGGCCTGCGCGGTGAGTTACTACGCGACAGGTGTCGTCAACGCGGCCGGCGCCAAGCGCAAGATTCCGACGCTGCTCCATTTCGGCGAGGCCGACATCGTCGTGCCGTTCGCGGAGGTGACCATGTTCCGCGCCTATCATCCCGAGGTCAGCGCGTTCTCCTATCCGAATGCCGCGCATGCGTTCGACGGTGACGGCCAGACTTATGATGAATCCGCAACTGCGCTGGCACATGACCGGACCCTGGCGTGGATCTCGCAATATGTCGTAGGGCAGCCGCCGATCACGCTGAAGAACGCCGGCGCCTACGCGCTCGCCAAGACCGACAAGAAAAAGAAGAAGAAAGCCGACGACGACATGGGACCGCCGGCTGATTGACAATCTGATGGAGTGAGAGCGCCGCGATGCTGCCGACCACCATCCTCATCGACGAGCGGCCACGTTGCGTCGTGCGCCCCAACGACACCAAGGATCTCAACCGCTTCATCCGCAACGGCAAGCCTTTTCTGCTCGCCGAGGTGCCGGACGGCAGGATCACGCATCGCAATGCCAGCGAGGCCGAGATGATGCAATGGCAGAACGCCCTGGCGCTACACCGCGCCTGGGGCGGCGACGACGAGAACTTCTTCGGCGTGCCATTGTATTAGCTCGGCCCTTCCAGAGCCGTAGGGTGGGCAAAGGCGCCACCGGCGGCAATTGCTAGGCTTGCCCGAAGCTCGCCGTGCCCACCATTCCATCGGCTATCATCGGCTGATGGAGTCGCGGTGGGCACGCTTCGCTTTGCCCACCCTACGCGCCGCGCAGTCTCCGTCATTGCGAGCGCAGCGAAGCAATCTAGCGCAACACGACGATTCTGGATTGCTTCGTCGCCTTGCTCCTCGCAATGACGCAACCGCAGGCCTATGGCCGCGCGGCGCGAGCATCGTGCGGGTTGCCGGCCTGGTTGCGCATCCAGTCGGCGAGCTTCGTCATGGCGGCGTCGACGTCGTGCCGCGCCTGGACGTCGGTCACCGTCTCCTCGAGCGCGCCGCGCATGCACAGCAGCCAGGCGTCGCGCTCGGCATTGCCGATGGCAAAGCCCATGTGACGCTGGCGCAGCCGCGGATGGCCTTTCTCGGGCGAGTACAGCTTGGGGCCGCCAAGCCATTCGGAGAGATAGCGCTTCAGGATGTGCTTGATCGGCCCGAGATTGCTGCCGTGCATGTCGCGGATACGCTTGGCATCGGGCAAAGTATCCATTCGATGGTAGAAGGATTCGACGAGACGGTCGACCACGACGGCACCGCCGATCCGCTCATAGGGGGTCGCGACCGGCCCTGCGCCCGGAGTTCCAGTCTCTGAAGTCCCAGCGTCCGCCATCCGGCCGTTCCTGTCTCTACTCGTCCAAGCTCGGCTGCAGGATGACCTCAGCCGGGGCGCCGGGTCCCTGCTCGTCCACAAGCTCCAGCGTATCGACACGCGACAATCCGCCGCCGCTGTCCATCAGCACGATAGCGTCCTTGGGCATGCTGGCAAGGACCTCGATCAGCTTGGCGACGGTCACGATCCCTCCTCCTCACGCAGCGGCCTGTCCAGCGACAGGGACGCCTTTCTCGTCGAAATTGAGCGTCACCGGATCCTCGTCGAGCATCACGATCTCGGCCCGGCTCAGCGCCCCATTGGCATGGTAGCTGTAGCGATGCGTGAGCTCGATCTCACCATAGACGATCTTTTCGAATCCGGTGAGCGCACCCGCGGCATCGAAATAGCCGCGGATGAAGGTGTTGCGGTTCGACAGCTGCTCCGGCGCGATCGCCGTGACCAGCCGCAGCGGCAGCTTGATGCCCGTATACGAGACGAAGAACCGGCAATCCCGCCCTGTATCCGTCATTACGCAGCCGCTTCAAGCATGAGTCCGCAGTGCAGCCGTCACGACACGGCTGCGGTCTTCAAGGCCTCGATCTGGTCGCGCGCCACCTTAAACACGCCGCGGCCGCCGGCGAAGGTCTGATAGGCCTTCATTCCGATCGCCTCACTCAACTTGTCGAACCATTGCTGCGGCGTGAGGCCGACCGGCCGCTCGCTGATTTCCGCCACCGTGCCGTCATTGGCAAAGCGGACATGGAGCGTCACATTGTCCATCTGATCCTCCTGTTACAGACCCGAGCCAAAGCCGAGCAACTCGATCTTGACGTTCTCGGTGCCCAGGATGGTCGCCTGGCACGCGAGCCGGGATTTCGAGCCGACGCCGACGATGGTGTCGAGCTTCTCGTTCTCCAGCTTGGAGACCTTCGACACGCCCTTGCGTCCCTCCTGCAGAAAGATGTGACAGGAGCCGCACTTCGCCTGGCCCTCGCATTTGTGCTGGATGTCGACCTCGGCGCCGAGCAGCGCCGCGAGAATGGTGGTGCCCTCGCCCACCTCGATCGTCTTGCCTGATGGCATTACCGTCAATGTCGCCACTTGGATTCTCCTCTTCCAGTTTGAGATCAGAACTCGTCAGTAGATCGCCGCGCCCGCTCCGACATTGACCGATGCGTCCTTCATGGTCGCGACGATGAAGGCGATCTGGTCCGTGGTCAGGTGGACGTGGAACGGCAGGGCTACGACGCGATCGGCGACCTTCTCGGTCACGAGATAGTCGCCCCGCCGATAGCCCATGTTGAAATAGTGTCGTTGCAGATGCAGCGGATTGGAATAAGCGATCGCCTCGACCTGTTCGACCCTGAGATCCTCGACGATCGAATCGCGGCTCGACTTCGAGAACCGCGTGCCCAGATGCACCTGATACAGGAACCAGTTCACCTCGGTGACATCAGGCCCGACATAGGGATCCTTGATTCCCTCGAACGATTGCACTTGGCTATAATAGATCTGCTCGATCAGCTTGCGGCGTTCGAGGATCTCGTCGACTCGCCTCAGTTGTGCGAGGCCCAGCGCCGCCGTCACGTCGCTCATGACAGCCTGGTGGGACGGGCTGCTGCTGACCACGACCGAACCGCGCTCGTCCAGCCGGTGCAAGCGGTGGCGACGTACGGCGACCGCAATGTCGACGTCATCCGTGACGACCATGCCGCCCTCACCGCAGGTCAATGCAAAAGGCTGCGAGAAATCGAACACCGACGCGACGCCGAAGGTGCCGACCAGCGCGCCCTGATATTTCGAGCCGATCGCCTCGGTCGAATCCTCGATCAGGGGCAGATTGTGCGCCTTGGCGATCGCCTGCAGCTCCGACCATTTGGCCGGATGCCCGTTGGTGTTGCCGGCCAGGATTGCCTTGGTCTTCTCAGTGAGGCGCGCCTCGATCTTGCTTGGCGCCAGCGTGCCCGAATAGTAGTCGATATCGACGAAGACCGGCTTAGCGCCGACGATACTGATCGCGTGCGCGACCTCGCGGAACGAATAGGACGACGCGATCACCTCGTCGCCGGGGCCGATCCCCATAGCCTTGAGGACGAGCACCAGGCCCAGCGTCCCGCTCGGCACCGCGATGGCATATTTGCGGCCGAGATAGGCCGCGAATGCCGCTTCGAATTCCTCGACGAGCGGACCGCAGGACAGCCGCGGCGACCGCAAAGTCGCCTCCACGGCGGCGATCTCCGCCGTCGTGATGTCAGGATCGGACAACGGGATGAAGTCGAAACCGACCGGCGTCAACTCAGCCTCGTCCTGCTCCTGTCGATCGGCGTCATGCACCAGATAGGGCTTGGTCATGATCAGCTCCGCCTGGCCAGGATCAGGCCGGTGGCCTTCGCGGGATCGTCGGTCACGCCGGCGCAATGGTCGCTGGCATCGAGCAGATGCAGGTCGAACGCCGCGTAGCTGCGGAACGGCTGTTCGGTTACGTCGGAGGCATCGCAACGCGTCAGGACCAGCTTGGGGAAGCGACGGCGCAATTCGCCGAACGCCGCGCTGCCGGCATCGGGTCCAGTGAGGACCTGCTCGATCTCATTCAGTTCCTGCTCGGCAAGTGCCATGTCACCCGTCCTCTTCGTCCTACTGCCAGAATATCCGCTCAGGGTCGGCGTTCAGCTCGTCGACCGCCGCGGTCAACCGCTTGTGCACGCTGTGCAGCTCCCATGTTCCCTGGCCGTGATCTCTCCAGAACAGCTTCCACATCGCATTCGCCGGATCGTGACGCAGCAAAGCGACGTCGATCACCCCGCCGTCCTTGTCGATGTTGCGTGAGCAGCACGGGCTCCTGACGTGATACCCCTCGTTGACCGGCAAGACCGTCGGCTCGACATAGCGATAGCGCTTGCGCGACTTCAGCGCGCGCTCGATCCGCCTGCGATCCAGCTCGTTGGGATGTGCGGGCAGAATGACCCTGGGCTTGAGCGCGGTTGCGGCCATGGCTGATCATCTCCCTTAGACCGGGACGATCTCCTCTTCGAGACAGCCCACCACCAGCTGCTCGCCGAACTCGACGAGATAGATCGGCATATTCGCTTCCGTATGGGTGCCGACCTGGACGATCTCGCCCAAGTCGCCAACGCCGACGAGCTTGGCCTCGGCCGGCGCATTCGGGAACGAACCGTCGTTGACGAGATCGATCAGCGCCTTCACGCGCTGACCCCATTGATATTTCGGCAGGCGCGGCTCGATCATGACTTGTATGCTCCCGGCAGCGGCAGCTCGTCCTCGGCCTCCCCGCGGGGAACGGTGGACTCGAGCTCCTTGCGTTTCATGCCGACGCGGTTCCCGCTTTCGAGAAACTCGACGCCGTAGATGTAGAACTGCTGCAGGAAGGTCCCGATCGACACGACGTAACCGATCTCGCCCTTCTTCGCGAGGACCTCGCCGATCTCCTTGCCTGCATAGGTGCCGTCGTTTCGGATCGTGCGCTTCGCCTTGACCTTCTCGCCAAACGTGAAATACGGCGGCGCTGACAACTCCACGACCTCGCTGTCACGAACGATGTTGCTCATGCCGGTTTCTCCATCGCAGCTCCGAAGCGGCTCGCGAGCCGGCCGCGCGCCATCTCCTGCACCAGCGGGTCCTCGTCGCGCACCAGCTCCGCGAGCTCACTGAGCGCGATCCGGCTCGCCACCTCGTGACGCACCCGCCAATCGGCGTCCTTGCGCATCGCGGTGAGGAGATCCGGCGCGAGGCGCTCGGCGATCTCGAGCCGCACCCGCGGATCTGGGTCGCTGATCATGCCGAGCAGCCAGTCGCTCGGGATGCGCCGCGCGACGACGCGGCGGACCTCGGCCTCCGGGTCCCCCATCATGCGACCCAGCACGGACGGCACGATGCGGCGCGCCACGACGAGACGGACGTAATAGTCGTCGTCCATCATCATCGGCATCAGATCTTCCGGATCGAGCACCGTCGCGATCCGGATGCGGACCTCGCGATGCGGATCATGGCGCAGCCGCAGCACCAGCCGCTTCGGCAGCCGCCGCGCGGCATTCCAGCGCACCGTCTCCTCGGGATCATCGAGCAGCGGCGGCAGAAAGAACGGGCTGGCATGCTTGGCCGCGATCGCACGCACCTCGAAGTGCGGATGCTTGACGTAGCCGTTGGCGAGCGCCGGATTCCAGTTGAAGAAGCGGTCGATGCGGCGGGCGTAGCGGTCGTGCACGCAGGCGTGCCGAAGGCGACAGCCACCCGATGCGTTGAGCTGCGCGTGTTCGCAGCCTGCACAACTGATCTCGTTGCCCTGCCAGTCGATGGCCTCGTCGATGTCGTCATTCATCATCGAGCTCCACCCGGTCGACCACCTCGAGCAGGACGCGTGCGCCGATCTTGTCGCTGGGATCGAGCTCGAGCAGCTTTTGCACCGCGAGCCGTCCCTCGACGAGATTGCCGAGGCGCATCTGCAAATAGGCGTATCCCTTCAAGGTGAACATGAAGAAACGCGGCAGCATGTTGTCATAGCTGCCGAACTCGGCATGACCGGCGCGAACGTCGCGCCAATGCGGCGGCAAGCGGTTCTCGACGGCTGCCTTGGCGAGGCACCGCTTGGCGATGCGCAACGCGTCAGCGAGCCGTCCCTTGTAGAAATAGAACCGGTAGAAGCCGATCAGGACCGCCGCATGCCCAGGCGCCAGCGCTTCCGCCTTTTTCAGATGCGTCTCCGCGACATCGTCGAGATGATAGCTCTGGCCCGCCTGCCACAGATGATACTCGGCCTCCTCCGGCAGGCCGCCGCCGAGCAGCGCGTCGGCAAGCAGCGCGTCCTCGATGGCGGTCTGAGAGCTGGGCCGGGCGTCGGTGGGCATGGCGAGCTGTCCTAGTGCTCCAGCGCCTTCAAGGCATGGGTCGAGCACGAGACCTGCTTCGGATCATGAAACACGAGGCCGGTCTGCGTCGCGGTATCCGCGAAGTCGATGGTGACGCCGTCGAGCAGCAAACGGCTCTCCGCCGGCAGGAACAGCCTGACGCCATCGCGTTCAACCACCGCATCGCCGGGCTGCGGCGTCGCGAGGACGGTGATATCGGCGGCAAGTCCCGAGCAACCGCCGGGCGACACCGCGAGACGGAAACCAGAGCCCGCAGTGCCGTCAGCCCGCAGCATCATGCGCATGAACTTCTGCGCGGCTGGCGTGAGCGTGAAGTTCATCTCGGTCTCCCTCAAGCCGGCGGCTGATAGCGCGGGAACGAATTGTCGATCACGCAGGTGTTGTCGACCGGGCAGACCGCCGCGCATTGCGGCTCGTCGAAATGGCCGATGCATTCCGTGCACTTCTTCGGATCGATCACGAAGGTGCCGTTCTTCTCCGAGATCGCCACGTTCGGACATTCGGGTTCACAGGCCGAGCAGCTCGTGCACTGCGAGGCAATGATCTTCAAGGTCATCAAAGGCTCCTGTCGAAGGGGCCCGGCGACGCGACGGCGCCGCCGGGGTCTGATGTCACGCTGCCGAGATCAGGGCGCCCTGGCGAATTTCGGCGTCACCGCGCACGACGTGCTGGATCTCGCCACTGTTCACCTTGTCGAGGTAGCCCTTGAACCAGGCGATCGCGGACTTCTCGATGAACTCATGGGCGAACTGATCGACCGGCTCGATGCCCGCGGCCTGCAGGTCGCTCTTCGGGCAGCCGCCGATCTTGGCCACGAACACCGCATGGCAGTCGTTGATGGCGCGGATGACGGTCTCCAGGCTGTCCTCATCGCCATAGCCGCCCTGGCAGTACAGGTCGACGCGGCGGTGACCGACGAACTTGGCTCCGGCCGTGGAAAGCTCGTAGACTTGGAACTCCTTGGCGTGTCCGAAATGCTCGTTGATCAGGCCCGAGCCCTTGGTCGCGACCGCGATCAGCAGCTTGATGTCGCTGGACTGGCCGGCGAGCGAGGCGAGCTCCTCCTGCTTCGCCACGACCTTGGCGACACGCTCCTGCTCGACCGCCTCCTGATAGGCCTTGCGGCTGTCGATGTCGTAGTTCACCTCCATCGCCATGATCTTGTCGGTGGTGAATTCGGCGGAGCGGTCCTCGCCGAGCAGGCCCACGGCGTCGGCGCGGCATTGCCGGCAATGCCGCATCATGTTCATCTCGCCTTCGCACTCGTCCTGTAGCGCCTTCAGCTCCTGCGCGGTCGGGCCGCGCTGGCCGGTCAGGCCGAACACGGTGCCGTGCTCCGGCGAGGAGATCAGCGGCATGATGTTGTGCAGGAAGGCGCCACGCGACTTCACCGCCTTGTTGACCTCGACGAGGTGCTTGTCGTTGACGCCCGGGATCATCACCGAGTTGACCTTGCAGAGGATGCCGCGCTCGGTCAGCATCTCCAGCCCCTGCAGCTGCCGATCGGTGAGGAGCTTGGCGGCTTCGACGCCGGTGTAGCGCTTGTGCTTCCAGAACACCCACGGATAGATCTTGGCGCCGATCTCGGGATCAACCATGTTGATGGTGATCGTGACGTGATCGACGTTGAAGCCGGCGATGGTGTCGACGTGATCGGGCAGCGCGAGGCCGTTGGTCGACAGGCAGAGCTTGATGTCGGGGGCGGTGCGAGCGATCAGCTCGAAGGTCTTGAACGTCTTCTCCGGATTGGCGAGCGGATCGCCCGGACCGGCAATGCCCAGCACGGTCATCTGCGGAATGGTCGAGGCGACAGCGAGCACTTTCTTGGCGGCCTGTTCCGGCGACAGCTTCTCGCTGACCACGCCCGGACGCGACTCGTTGGCGCAGTCATATTTGCGGTTGCAGTAGTTGCACTGGATGTTGCAGGCGGGCGCGACGGCGACGTGCATGCGCGCGTAGTGATGATGCGCCTCCTCGCTGTAGCAGGGATGGTTCTTCACCTTCTCCCAGATCTCCGGCGGCAGGTCGTTCTCGCCGGCGCCCGAGCCGCAGCTCGCCTTGCCGCTGCCGCCCGAGGTGCCGCAGCCCTTGTGTTCCGCGATGGTCTGCATCACCGAGCTCAGCTTGTCGCCGTCCGGTATCGTCGCCTGTTCGTGCTGCACTGACGCGTCCATGTCCGCTCCTTACGTTGCTGGCGAGCCGCAAACCGCCTTGGGCTAGGGTTCAGCAACTCGCGTGCCACGCCGCGGACAAGATCATTTCGTCAGACTATCAACGCCTTAGCCAGATCATCGCGCCTGTCGCCTTGCCAACATGCGAAAGGCTCTCGTTTCGGGCGTTGTTAGAAACGTTACAGACTCGAATTGGGACACAGGAACGAACGGCAAAACAGCGCAGCTTGCGGCCGCGCTGTTCGATTTACGGTGTCGTGGTTTCGCTCAGCCGCCGATGATGATCTCGGTCGCGCGGGCCAGCGGAATCGCGATCGGCGTCAACCGCTCGGCGATGAAGAACTTCAGCTCGTTCTTCGACAATGAGTCAGGCTCGACCAGGACGTAATGCTCGGCGCCGGAGCGCTTGATCACCTGACGGCCATAGGTGCGCAGCAACTGGTCGTTGAAGCGGCAGCCGATGAACAGGAAGCTTCGGTCGGTGCGCCGGTCCTTAACCGTGTCGGGTATCGGCGTCTGGATGTCGATGTCGGTCAGGACCTCGACATAGTCGGCGTCTGTGATCAGGAAGTTCTTGGCTGGCGTGGTCCCGCCATGCGGCTTGTAGAGCAGCGTGGTCCAGCTTCCGGCCTTCTCACGATCGCTCTCGGCGCCCGCAGCGTCGTAGAAGCGATACCAGCGGTCCTCGCCGATTCCGGCCCGCGTGATGCCCTGCACCTCGCCCCAATCGCCGCGCCCGGCGAGCGCCGTCCGCATCGCGCCGTCATACCAGCTGTCGACGACCATCGGCAGCGGCAGCGACGCCAGATACTGCTGCAGCGGTGTCGGCGCGACGGGCGCGGCAAAGGCTTCAGCCATCAGCGCCGTCACCGTCGAGCGGTGGCGCGTGCTCTCGATGTGCTGCGCGGAAGCCCACGCATTGCCCTTGGCGCGGCGCGGCAGCGCCACCTTGGTGCCGAAGAACGCGGCCAGCGCTTCAGGATTCATCGGCACCGCCGCGCCGGATTGCTCCGAGACGCCGGGACCGAGATACGGAACGACCTTGCCGGCCTTCAGCCGGGCCACGACGTCCTTGAGCAGGGCTTCGGCATCAGCCTGTCTGACGATGTCGATATGAGGAAGCGGCGCATTCATCACTCGTCCCCTTCGCCACCGCGCTTGCGCGCATTGATCGTGATCGGCAGCCGCGTGTCGGCGGCCATCTGCGGCAATTCGAGCACCCAGCCATTGGCGATGCGAATCCAGCCACCCCACAAGGACTCGTGCTCGGACTCGACGATGGGCTCCTCGAGGTCCTTCTTGGGGACGTAGATCGACAGGCCCGTTTCCGGCGAGCGGCGGATCATGACTTTCATTACGTGAGCTCCGTGGATCGAAGGGGGGCCGCCGATTGTGAAGGATGATGCTGCAGCCAGGCCGGCGAGGTCTCACGCAGCCTGGCGACGATGTCGGGCAGGACCTGCAGCACGCGCGTGATGTCGTCGTCGGTGGTGTCGCGCGATAGCGAGAAGCGGACGGCGCCGCGGAGCAGATCCGACGGCACGTTCATCGCGCGCAGCACATGCGACGGCTCCATCGAGCCGGACGCGCAGGCCGAGCCGAGCGAAGCCGCGATGCCCGCCTGATTCAGGCGCATCACGATCGGCTCACCTTCGAGATGCTGGAAGGCGATGTTCAACGTGTTGGGCAGCCGGTGCTCGATATCGCCCAGCACGGCGCAATGGCCGACGTCCTGGATGATGCCCTGCTCCAGCCGGTCGCGCAGCGCGCGCACCCGGCCCTGCTCGTCGGCGAGATGTCGTCCGGCGAGGTCGGCCGCCTTGCCGAGACCGATGATCGCGGGAACGTTCTCGGTGCCGCCACGGCGGCGGCGCTCCTGCGGGCCACCGCGCACCAGCGGCGCGAACGGCGTGCCCTTGCGGAGGTACAGCGCACCGATGCCCTTGGGGCCGTGCAGCTTGTGACCCGACAGCGACAGCATGTCGACGCCGGCCGCTTTTACATCGATCGCGATCTTGCCGAGGGCCTGCACGGCATCAGTGTGAAACAGCGCACCGGCGTCATGTGCGAGCTTCGCCAGCTCCGGAATCGGAAACAGCGTACCGGTCTCGTTGTTGGCCCACATCGCCGAGGCGATCGCGGTACGTGGCCCGAGCGCGCGCTTGTAGGCGTCGAGATCGAGACAACCGGCCGCATCGACGCCGATCAGATGCACCGTGAGGCCGCGCTTGTCCCTGAGATATTCGACCAGCGACAGGATCGCGGGATGCTCTACCGCCGTGGTAACGATCTCGTCGCGCGCGTCTTGCGTCTCCAGCGCCGACAGGATCGCGCTGTTGTCGGATTCCGTGCCGCCCGACGTGAAGACGATCTCGTGGTCGAAGGCGGCCCCTAACAGCGCCTGCAGGCTCTTGCGCGCCCGCCTCACGGCGCCCGCCACCTCGCTGCCGAACGCATGCGAGGACGAGGCATTGCCGAACTGGTCCGAGAAGAACGGCAACATCGCGGCGACGACCTCAGGATCCGCACGGGTCGTCGCGTTGTTGTCGAGATAGACCGGACGCAAGACCGCTCCTTAATGCCGCGCCTTGGGTGCGCCGGCCACGGGAACGAGGCGAACGAACTCGCCGAGCTTCTCGATCATACGGGCCTGGATGCCCTCGAGCGTCGCGCTGGCGAGCTTGCAGAAGATGCAGGCGCCGGCGAGCCGGACCATGATCTTGTTGCCATCGATCTCGACGAGCTCGCAATCGCCGCCGTCACGCTTGAGGTTCGGGCGGACCTCCTCGATCACGGCCCGGATGATCCGCTCGCGCTCGCTCATCTGGGCCGGCGCTTCGACGATGCCCTGGGATTCGACCAGCATGGTTTCACTTCTCGCGTGTTGAATGATCGAGCGAAGAATCAAGCGAACGACTTGCCGCAGCCGCAGCTTGACTTGGCATTCGGATTCTCGAAGGTGAAGCCGGAGCCCTCCAGCGCGATGACGAAATCGATCGTCGTGCCTTCGAGATATTCGAGGCTCTTGTGATCGACCAGCACGCGCACGCCCTCGCGCTCGATCACGGTGTCCTCCGGCTCGCTGCCGCTGACGAGGCCCATATTGTATTTGAGCCCGGCGCAGCCGCCCGCTTCGACCATGATCCTGAGGCCGTCGACCGGCTTGTCGGAGGTCGTGATCGCGTTGCGAACCGCGTTGATGGCGCTGTCGGTCAGGTTGATCATCATCATCTTGCCTTTCCCATTCGGCTGTTGCGAACAGGAGTGGCAAGTCTCATGCCATGCAGCAATTAACTGAAACGACACGGCTTTTCGCAAAGTCGCTGTGGCGTTTCCGACGCATGTCGGGTTTCCGACACGGATGATTTGCGCCGGCCTCGGACGTGCCGAAAGGATGTCGCGGCGGAAACCCGACAATGCTCTGAGGTCGCGGGCGAAAGACCAAGTAAATCAAGACGCAGCACACATCGGCAGACAATTTGCATTCCAGCCCTTTTCGACCGCGCCGTGCGGCGAGACGGCTCACCAGGACATGCGAGGGGATTGCTGATGACGACATTGGAGAAGACGGTTGCGATCGAGACCACCGCGCTCGCGCAGCTCGACAAGGAAGGACGGCTGCTCAACGCCGTCCTCAAGGCGCCGACCACCAAGCCGGGACGGTTCGGCTTCCGCGGCGACATCGCGCTGAAATTCCAGACCCAGGTCGCCGACGAGAAGCGGCCGCCGGACTTCTCGATCGAGCAGGTGCTGACGATCGTCAACGACGGCGAGGCGACCATTCCGGTGCTGGTCGGCTACATCCACTCGCTGGCCTATCTCGAGACGGCGGTCGAGGTGCTCAAGAACCTGCTGCAGCCGAACGGCAAGTACTTCATGTTCTGCAACAACATCGACCTCCTGGCGAAGTATCGCATCAAGATGGGCGACGTGACGTTCTATGTCCTGCCTTGCGACGAATCCACGGTGTGGAAGGAGATGCTGGACCTGCTGTCGATCGACAAGAACGACATCAAGAAGCTCGATACCGCAGGCAAGCTCGACTACGTGCTCGACACCGCCAAGGACTTCAGTGAGAATTACGATCTCGTGCCTTACGCGGATGCACTGGCCAGGATGGAGCCGGTCAAGAACCGCAACGAGAACCGGCCTGTCTGACATCGTCCTTTTCTTCATATGCAAGATGAAGTCCCGGCAGTTGCCGTCGGGACTTCGCCGGGATCGCAGCCTCAGCCTTCCTCGCATTGCAGGCCGGTCTCGTCCTCATTCTCTTCATCCTCGACCAAGGTTACGCCGGTCACGCAGATGTCGCCATCGAGGACGCTCAACGCCACCGGCGTCAGGCTCTCGCCCTTGCACGGGCCGTCGACGCAGAGCCCGGTGCCGATCTCGAACAGCGAGCCGTGCTTGCCGCACAGGATGCGCAGGCCGTTGCCGTCCAGAAACTGATTTCGCTCCCAGTCGAGATTGACCTTATCGTGCGGGCACATGTTCAGATATCCGAACACCTGCTTGCCCCAGCGGATCACGAAGATCGGCCACGGACGTTGCGTTCCGTCCTCGGCTACGATCATGAGCTGAAAGCCCATGGCGCGGCGGCTCGGGATGTCGTTGAAGCTGCAGATGGCGTAGGCGACGTCGGTCGTCATGTCGGGCCTCATCGATGTCTGGCGCATCTCCGACACGGCCGCTTCAGCGCAGCGGGAGCGGCGGTCGGCTCGCCTGCGGAACGCGTTGCAAGATTCGCGCAACTCCGCCCGTCCGCCTGGCTTTCTTCGCTGCTGCGAGAGACTGGCACAGAACTTGAAAATTTCTCCTGCGAGTACGGCTTTGTAAGGAGATCGACATGAACGTGGCACTGGAATTCGTCGAGAGCTCGCTCGACGACATCAAGGCGGCATTGGAGGGCGGCACGCTGACGGTCTACTCGGTGGCGCGTCCGATCACCGCGGACAAGCCGGTCGACCGCAGCGGCGTGCTCGCGACCTTCACGTTCGGCTCGCCCGCCTTCGGCCCCGCGGTGGATGGCCTCGAGCAGCCGAACTTCGTCGCGACGTCCGTGCCGGCGGCCACCGTCGGCACGCCCGGCTTTGCGCGCGCCCGCAAGGCGGACGGCACCACCGTCGCCGATTTCTCCGCCGGCCCAGGCGAGCGCGAGATCAAGTTCACCGAAGTGTCGTGCTCGCCCGGCGCGCCGGTTACGGTCGCGACCTTCAAGATCATCGCCGAAGGCGGCTGGCCGGAGCGTCCGGAATACTACGACACGCATCCACGCCCGGGCTATCCGATGCCGAAGACGCTGTGACGGCGGACGCCGTCACGCCTTGGACCTGGTCCCTCCTGTTGGTTTAACGACATCGCGAGCGAATGCATGAGCACAGACTTCTCTGACGCCCTGGTCAGCTCCGAATGGCTGGCGCAACATCTCACCGATCCCGCCACCAAGATCCTCGACTGCACCTGGCATCATCCGAGCACCAATCTCGATGGCCGTACGCAATATCGCGGCCGGCATCTGCCGGGCTCGGTGCATTTCGACATCGACCAGGTCGCCGATAAGTCGAGCCTGCTGCCGCACATGCTGCCGTCAGCGGAGGATTTCGCCCACAAGGTCGGGCTGCTCGGCATCAGCAATTCTGACCGCGTCATCGTCTATGACCGCCACTATGGCGGCTCCGCCGCGGGCCGCGTGTGGTGGATGTTCCGCGTGTTCGGGCACGACAACGTCGCCCTGCTCGACGGCGGCTTCGGCAAATGGACCAAGGAGAAGCAGCCGGCCGAGATGACGCCGGTGCGCCCGGTGCCGGCGAGTTTCAGCGCAAGCTTCAGGCCGGAGCTTGTGACCACCTCGGCCGCCGTGCAGAGTGGCGGCGCGCAGCTGGTCGACGCCCGTGGGCCCGGCAAGTTCGATGGCACCCAAGCGGACGTGTTCACGTTCAAGCGCCAGGGCCACATCCCCGGCGCGATCAATCTGCCCTGGGCCGATCTGGTCGACCCGGACACGGGCGTGCTCATGGCGCCCGACGCGCTCGCAGCCCGATTCGCGAGTGCCGGCGTCGATCTGGAGAAGCCGATCGTCACCACCTGCGCCTCGGGCATCACGTCATGCATGCTGGCGCTGGCGCTCTATCGGCTGGGACGTCCGGATGTTGCCGTCTACGACGGGTCCTGGGCGGAATGGAGCCAGCTCGACGACACGGCGGTGGCGGCGTGATGTGCACAGACGAATGACGGGAGCACGAGCATGGCAAGAACCCTGGTCAAGACCACGCAGGACGGCCGCAAGGTCGAGGTGATTGGGCTGGCAATCTGTCTCGAAGGCGAGCTCGAGGCGTTCGAGCTGGTCGAAGTCAAGCTGCATCCGAACCGACGCAAGATCTGGGAGGCCGCGCCCGACGCGACCCACATGGCCGGCCGCATCACTTTGACCAAGGACGAGGCCGCGACCGTCGAGGGTGCGTTCGCTGCGGCCCAGGCCGAAATCCTCGCCAACCCCGCCGCGATCAATGAGCGCTTCCGGATCGCCGCGATGTGGAAGGCGCGGGAACAGGGGATCGAGTAGGCATCGATTCGTAGGGTGGGCAAAGCCAGCGGGCGACGCGCAGCGGCGTCCGCTGGCGTGCCCACCATCTTCGTCCCGCACGCCGAAAAATGGTGGGCACGGCGCATTGGCTGAATCGGCGTGGAAAAATCGCCCAGGCGCCTTTGCCCACCCTACCAATCCATCGCCGTCATCGCGAGCGCAGCGACGCGATCCAGGTCCACGCGAGGACTCTGGATTGCTTCGTCGCCTGCGGCTCCTCGCAATGACGGCCGCTCTCGGCTTTCCAAGATGTTATTGAAAAACCCGCCCGCGGTAGCGGTAGCTGCCGGCGTCGTCGACATCGAACAGCTCGCCGATATCGGGATGCTTGACCGGCTCACCCGTGACGTCCGCCACCAAGTTCTGCTCCGGCACATAGGCGATGTAGCTGCTGTCGCCGGATTCGGCGAGCAGGTAGTAGAACGGCTGCTCCTTGTCGAGCCTGGTGTCCATGGTGATGGCGCGCCAGCCCTCTTCTTCCGAGAATGACAGGTCGACGTCGAACACGACACCGCGCAGGTCGTAGACGCGGTGCCGGGTCACCTGGCCGATCGTGAACTTTGCCTCCATCCGCACCATGACAGCACGCTCGATGATCTCACGCCGCCGGCGAATGGGTCTGGCAGTTGGTCGGGCAGACGCGGGCGCAGGCGCCGCAGCCGATGCAGGCGCCGGTGTCGTGCATGACCATGATCTTCTTCTCGACCTCGTCATCCTCGTCGTCGTCGAGCTCGACGAACTCGCCCTCGTCGTTGATGCCCTTCAAGGTCATCACCTCGCGACCGCAGACCTTGTAGCAGCGGCCGCAGCCGATACACTTTCCGGCGTCGATGGCGACCAGATAGTCCGGCCGCCAATCGCGGCCGTCACGGGTTGAATTGGACATGATGACGGGTCCTCAAATCGGGCTTAGGCGGTCTCGAGCTTCTTCAGCTCGGCTCGCTTCTTCTCCAACTCGGCAAAGGCTTCATGCGCCTTCTGCGCCGTCGGCAGGATCTGGTCCCAGTTGATGGGCAGCTCCTCCGACAAGTCGTGCAGGTTCATCTTGGCATCCATGGCACGTGCCGACAGCTTCTTGATCTCGGCCTTCAGGGTATCCAGGTCGCTCATTGTCTCATCCTCGCCGTTTAGTAATTCGCGACGTCCTTGAACTTCTCGATCATCTCGACGCCGGCGTTGACGAACTTGTCGCCCTCGTCGGCCAGCTTGCCGAGATTGTCGAAGCCGAAGCGGTGCACGTCGCGCAGCTGCTTGTTGACCACGATCAGCCGGCCGCCGATCAGCACCATGCGGCCAAAGCCCTCGTGGCTCATCTTCAGCATCGGCGAGATCATCACGCCGGTGGCCTTCTCGATCGACAGCGCGACCGCGTTGAAGAACAGTTCGAGCCGCCAGATCGTCTCCGGATCGGGATCGCCGATGATCGGCAGCGCCCGCCGCTTCTCCTTGTCCAGGATGTAGGGCTCGAGCAGGTCGATGTCCTTCTTGCCCTCCCAGGCGCCGTGGGTGTCCTGGGCGCGCCAGACCTTGATGAGTTCCTTGACGAAGGGTCGCTGCTCGGCGGGTACCGTTTCGACTGCTACCGCGGTATCGGACATGTTGGTTTCCTCATTCCTCGAAATCGAGAACGCGTTCCTGGCCCTTGGCGAGCGCCTTGCGCAGCCAGGGCGGCGGCGTGCCAGCCAGAACGGCCTGCAGCTTGCCCAGGAGATCGCTGATCTCCTCGGGCTGATTGACCTTCATCGGATGGATGTTGTTGGCGACGACACGCGCGGCGCCGGAGCCGCCGATCGCGGCGACATAGAGGATCGCGCAATCCTTGATCGCCTCGATCTTCGGCGCCAGCTTGTCCTCGTTGCCGTCCTCCTTGAGATCGCCGTCGAACTCGATGCTCTCGACGAAGCGGTAGCCCTCGGGATCGAGGTCGTAAATCGCGATGTTCTTGGCCCAGCCGAAATGGGCGTCGACGCGTTTCAGATCCTGGGTAGCGAATGCGACTTTCATGTCGTCGGTCCTTTCTCCTGACACGTCAATGCAGTGGCGCCACGACGGCGGAGTCCAGCGGCGCCTGTTGGGAATCGGCCCAGGGATCGAGCCAGGTGTCCGGCGTCGGCTGATGGTTGTCCTCGCGATCGGCGATGATGAGATTGGCGAGCGCGAAGATGAGGTCGCGCGTGCCGCGATAGCCGACCGTCAGCAAATGCCCTGCCCCGAGCCGGTCGAACATCGGGAAGCCGATCCGATAGAACGGGATTTTGAGACGCGCCGCAGCCTGGCGGCCGTGCGAATGCGTCATCATGAGACCGCAGTCGCGCGCCTTGGCGAGCGTCTCCAGGTCCTCGAGATCGCCGATCAGCACCTCCTCGCACGGCATGCGTTCGAGCACCGGCGACTGGGTCGTGGTGACGGCCACGGCAATTTGTGCACCCATGTCATGCAGCATGCTGGCAACGTCAAACAGCAGGTCCGGCTCGGCGCCGATGGCAAGCTTGCGGCCGCCGATGTGGAAATGGGCATCCAGCATGGCATCCGCGAGCTGGCCGCGCTGCCGGCGATATTTTGCCGGCACCGGACGCCCCGAGATATCGCTCAGGAACGCCATGAACTCGTCGTTCGGCAACAGCCCGCAGAGCCGCTCGAACAGCCGGTACGGCACGCCGGTTCTCGCCTGCATCGCCTCCGCCGCACGCTTCATCTGCGCGCCGATCGCGATCGTCCAGGACGCGCTGCCCATGGTCGCGATCTCTTCCAGGCCGATGCCGCCGATCGTGGTCGGCGTGAACTCGTCGGGAATGTGACCGTCGAGCGAGCCGCCGATATCCGGCAGGAACGACGGCTCCAGGCCGAAATCCTCGAAGATCGTCCTGAGCTCCTCGATGTCGCCCGGCGTCAGATGGCAGCCGGGCAGCACGTTGACACGCGCCGGATCGCGCCGCGTCGAGGTCGGCTTGTCGACCAGCACCTCGACCATCTTGGCGACCGTCTTGTCCCAGCCGTCCTGGAACGCGTCCTTGAAGTCGGGCGTCGAGACATAGACCAGCGGATAGGTCGCGAGCTCCGGATGCTTCTCGCGGATCAGCCTGATGTAGCCGTCGACATCGTCGCCCTTGGTCTCGGTGACCCCGGTCGAGCAGATACCGATGATCTCCGGCTTCTGTCTCTTATGGATGTTGAGGATCGCCTGCTCGACATTCTCATAGCCGCCGAGCACGGTGGCGACCTCGCTCATCGCCGTCGTCTGCATCGGCACCGCTTCCTTGAAGTGGCGCACGAACAGTGTCAGCCCGAACGAGGTGCAGCCCTGCGAGCCATGCAGCAGCGGCATCGCGCCGCGCAGGCCGAGGAAGGCAAACGATCCGCCGATCGGCTGGCTCATCTTGAGCGGATTGACCGCGCAGGCTTTCTTTCCAATGGTGACTTTGGCCATGTGCGCCGCCCTATTCCGCCGCCTGCAGCAGCTCGGCCGGCGCCTTCTGTGCCGCCAGGATGTCCTCGACCCGGCCGGCGCATGCCCCGCAACCGCCGGAGGCGTTGGTGTGAGTGCGGACGCCGGCGACGTCGGTCAGGCAATGCGCTTTGATCGCATCCTCGATGGTGCCGAGATCGACCGACTTGCAGTGGCAGATCTTCTTGGCGCGGCGCGCGGCTTCCGCGGCGACTGGATCGGCGGCGAGTGCCGCGGCTTCCGCATTCGCCTGCGCGATCGCCCTGGCCTGCCAGTTGTTGTCGGCGGTCTCCCAGGGCGCGCGCTTGCGCAGTTGCGCCCACATCGGGTTGTAGATCGCCTTGTCGATCTCCGCGACCAGCTTCACCATGCCGATATAGCCCATAAAGGCGTGCGAGCGCTCCTGGTTGATGTCGAGCCAGGGCATCGCGGCCTTGAGTGCCACGAACTGCGACTTGCCGCCGGACAGCATGATGTCGGCCTTGGCGTCCTTGAGCATCTTGTACATTTCGCGCGGCGCCATATCGTCGATCATGTGCGCGTCCTGGCCCATCAGCTCCTTGATGCGCTCCTTGTCCTCCTTGGTGGACTTCTTGACGGAGGTGCCGACCAGCTCCATGCCGGCCTCCTGCAGCGCCGCCACGACTGACCACGACTTCACGCCGCCGGTTATCAGCAGCACCTTCTTGCCGGTGAGCCGCTTCTTGAACGGCTCGATCGCCGCCCAGGCCTTGGCTTCCTCGCGCGCGATGACAGCCTCGGTGCGGTCGAGCAGATCGGCCGGCGCGCCGCGCTCGACCAGCAGGCGCGCGATCTCGCGCAGCGAGTCCGAGGAGTCCTGGATGCCGTAGAACGAGCCCTCGAAGAACGGGATGCCGTAGCGCTCCTCCATCTTGCGGGCGACGTTGATCATCGCCTTGGAGCACACCATCATCGCCGCACGGGCGCGATGCGACGACGCCACATCCCTGTAGCGGCCGTCGCCGGAGATGCAGGCGGAGATGCGAATGCCGAGCTCGTCGAACAGCGGCTTCACCTGCCAGAGCTCGCCGGACAGATTGTATTCACCGATGATGTTGAGATCGTAGGGCGTCGTGACCTCCGGCTCTACGGTGCCGATGACGTGGTCGAGCAGTGCCTCGCCGGCGAGCTTGTTGCCGAGGTTCTTCGGGCCGACGAAGCCGGGCGAATTGACGGGAATGCAGGGCTTGCCGAACTTCGCGGAGGCCGCCTTGCAGACCGCGTTGATGTCATCGCCGGTCATGGCGGGCACGCAGGTCTGGTAGACGAAGACCGCCGGCGGATCGTACTTCTCGATGATTTCCTTGATCGCCTTGTACAGGCGCTTCTCGCCGCCGAACACGACGTCGGTCTCGTTGATGTCGGTGGTGAAGCCGGTGCGCCAGATCTGGGATCCAGAGGAGGCTGCACCGCGGTTGTCCCAGGAATTTCCTTCGCAGGCGATCGGTCCGTGCACGAGATGCGCGACGTCGGTCAGCGGCTGCAATGCGACCTTGGCGCCGTCGAAGGCGCAGCCACCGGCCGCGCCGCCCGGCTGCAGCTGCTTGGTGCAACCCTTCTTGCGCTCGGCCTCGGACTTGTTGGCGTTCTTGCCGCAACCCGGCTCGTTGAAGACGTTCTGGATCGTGGCCGAAAGCGAGCTCATTGGCTTCTCCTGTTGACGACCGATTGCGCGTCTTTCGAAAGACAAGGCTCAGGCACGACATGCCTCCCCTTGAGCCCTGCTCCCAACATCGAAACGCGGCGGCCCCGGAAGGCCGCCGCGCCGTCACTCAGCGAATGATGTCGAAGCTGTAGTCCGACTTGGCCGGCACGTTGGTGTTGCGGTCGATCTCGTCGAAGATCTTGTCGAGGATCGTGACCAGCACGTTCAGGCCGCCTTGATAACCCCACACCGGATAGCGGTGCTTGTGGTGGCGATCGAAGATCGGGAAGCCGATGCGGATCAGCGGGGTGCCAGTGTCGCGCTCCAGATACTTGCCGTAGGTGTTGCCGATCAGGAAGTCGACCGGCTCGGTGAACAGCAGCGAGCGCATGTGCCACAGATCCTTGCCAGGATACACGTGGCAGTTCTTGCCGAACGGCGACGAGTCGAACACGGCCTGCACCTTCTCGGCCCACTCCTTGTTGCCGTTGGTGGCGAGCACATGGGTCGGCTCGGCGCCGAGCTCGAGCAGGAACGCGGCGAGGCCGAGGCAGAGATCCGGGTCGCCGTAGATCGCGAACTTCTTGCCATGGATGTGCGCGCTGGAGTCGGCGATCGCGTCGACCAGGCGGCCGCGCTCGAGGGCGATCGATTCCGGGATCTCCTTGCCGGTGATGCGCGACAGCGCCATCACGAAGGCATCGGTGCCGGTGACGCCGACCGGATGGTGGAACGAGACCACTTCCTGGCCGTGGTTCTTGATCAGCGGCAGGGTCTTCTCGGTGCAATAGTGCTGCATCGAGATGGTCGCCTTGGCGTGGACGGCGTTGGCCGCGTCCTCCAAGGTCGTGCCGCCATCATACATGCGGAACTCGCCGTCGGTCGGGGTGTCGAACACGTTCGAGTTGTCGCCGAGGATCGTGTATTCGATCCCCATTTCCTCGAAAATGTGCTTGACCTCGCGGATGTTGCCGACGGTGTAGCCGTCGAAGCCGCCGATGAAGTTGATCTTCTCGTTCGGAACGCGCTCGAGCTTCGGCGCGGTGCCGGCCTTGCCGTCCCAGAAATGCTCGAGAATGCCCTTCATGGCGTTGTCGTAGCCGGTGACATGGCTGCCGACGAAGGCGGGGGTGTGGGCGAAGGGCACGTCGAACTCGGCCGGAACCGAGCCCTTTTCCTTCGAGGTCTTGATGAAGGCGTTGAGGTCGTCACCAATGACTTCCGCCATGCAGGTGGTGGAGACCGCGATCATCGACGGCTTGTACATGTTGTAGGCGTTGGCGAGGCCGTCGATCATGTTGTTGAGGCCGCCGAATACCGCTGCGTCCTCGGTCATCGACGACGACACGCAGGAGCTTGGCTCCTTGAAGTGGCGCGACAGATGGCTGCGGTAGTAGGCCACGCAGCCCTGCGAGCCGTGCACGAACGGCAGCGTCTTCTCGAAGCCGACGGCGACGAACACGGCGCCGAGCGGCTGGCAGGCCTTGGCCGGATTGACGGTCAGCGCCTCCCTAGCAAAATTCTTCTCGCGATATTCGGGCGTCTTGGCCCATTCGCGGATGCGCTCGACCTCGGCGGGATCGCGCGGATTCTCGAACATCTTCTTCTTGTTCGCCAGCATCTGCTGGTATTCGGGACCACGGAAAAGCTCGAAGTGATCGAGCACATGTTCGGCACTCTGCGTCATGGGATAACCCTCTCTATTTTCCTGTGTCGATCAGGGAGCGCTGGCTCTCCGCCGAAGGAGAGCCAGGCCGTGGGTGGTGGTGCTTACTCGGCAGCCTGGAGCAACGGCTTGGGCACCTGCTTCCAGGGCGCCTTTGCCATCTTCCAGACCGGCGAGTTGATGGCCATGTCCATGTCGCGGGCGAAGATCGCAAACCCGTCGTAGCCATGGTAGGGACCCGAGTAGTCCCAGGAGTGCATCTGGCGGAACGGCACGCCCATCTTCTGGAACACGTACTTTTCCTTGATGCCCGAGCCGACCAGGTCCGGCTGGACCTTCTCGACGAACTTCTCGAACTCGTAGCCGGTCACGTCGTCATAGATCAGCGTGCCATCCTTGACGTAGTGCTGGGCGGTGCGCTGATAGTCGTCGTTGTGGCCGAACTCGTAGCCGGTGCCGACGACCTCCATGCCGAGGTCTTCATAGGCGCCGATCACGTGGCGCGGACGCAGACCGCCGACGAACAGCATCACAGTCTTGCCTTCGAGGCGCGGCCGGTACTTGGCGATCACGGCGTCCATCAGGGGCTGGTACTTCGCGATGACGCGCTCGGCACCCTCCTTGATCTTGTCGTCGAAATAGCTGGCGATCTTGCGCAGCGATTCGGCGATCTTGCTCGGCCCGAAGAAATTGTATTCGCACCACGGAATATTGTACTTCTCTTCCATGTGACGCGAGATGTAGTTCATCGAGCGGTAGCAGTGCAGCACGTTCAGCTTCGCCTTCGGCGTCGCCTCGAGCTCGGCCAGCGAGCCGTCGCCCGACCACTGGGCAATCACGCGCAGACCCATCTCCTCGAGCAGGATGCGCGACGACCAGGCGTCGCCACCGATGTTGTAGTCGCCGATGATCGCAACGTCGTAGTCCGACGGCTCGAAGCGCGGCGCAGCGTCGGCCGGGATCTTGTCGAACACCCAGTCCCGGATCGCGTCGTTGGCGATGTGGTGGCCGAGCGACTGCGACACGCCGCGGAAGCCTTCGCAGCGGACGGGAACGATGGTCTTGCCGTCATACTCCTTCGACTTGACCTTGGAGACCGCCTCGATGTCGTCGCCGATCAGGCCGATCGGGCATTCCGACTGCACGGTGATGCCGTTGTTCAGCGGAAACAGCTCCTGGATCTCGTCCATGATCTTGGCGAGCTTCTTGTCGCCGCCGAACACGATGTCCTTCTCCTGGAAGTCGGAGGTGAACTGCATCGTCACGAAGGTGTCGATGCCGGTCGTGCCGATGTAGTAGTTGCGGCGCGCCGCCCAGGAGTACTGGCCGCAGCCGACCGGGCCGTGGCTGATGTGAATCATGTCCTTGATCGGGCCCCACACCACGCCCTTGGAGCCGGCGTAGGCGCAGCCGCGAATGGTCATGACGCCGGGGATCGACTTGATGTTCGACTTGACGCCGCAGTCGGACTTGCCGTTCTCGTGCACGTTGAGGTGCTTGGCGCGACGCTTGGCAGTCTTCTCCGGATAGACCTTCAAGACCTCGGCGATCAGTTCCTTGTTGCGTGCCTTGATCTCGGCCACGCTTTGTTTCTCGATGACGCTCATCTGGCTTTTCCTCGATGATCGGTTGCGGGGGTCATCCGGCCCTTAGAGATCATGGGCCGGATGACCGGTGGCGGTTACGCCGTGGCGGCGAGCTCGGAGGCGGTCTTGCCGATCTGGCTCTCGTCGACCGCCTTCATGATGCCGTGCTCCATCAGCATGTCCTCGAGCTCGTCCATCGTGATCGGGGTCGGGATGATGCCCTTGCCGCCGTTGGCGTGGATCTTCTGCGCCAGCGAGCGATAGTGGCCGGCCTGGACCGAGTCCGGCGCATATTCCAGAACGGTCATGCGGCGCAGCTCAGCGTGCTGCACGATGTTGTCGCGCGGCACGAAGTAGATCAGCTGGGTGCCGAGCTTCTTCGCCAGCGCCTCCGCCAGCTCCAGCTCCTTGTCGGTCTGGCGCTCGTTGCAGACCAGGCCGCCCAGGCGCACGCCGCCGGAGTTGGCATACTTCAGAATGCCCTTGGAGATGTTGTTGGCGGCATACATCGCCATCATCTCGCCGGACATCACGATGTAGATTTCCTGCGCCTTGTTCTCGCGGATCGGCATCGCGAAGCCGCCGCAGACCACGTCGCCGAGCACGTCGTAGGACACGTAGTCGATGTCCTCATAGGCGCCGTTCTCTTCCAGGAAGTTGATCGAGGTGATGACGCCGCGGCCGGCGCAACCGACGCCCGGCTCCGGACCACCGGACTCGACGCAACGGATGTCGCGATAGCCGACCTTCATGACCTCCTCGATCTCGAGGTCCTCGACGCTGCCCGCAGCAGCGGCCAGGCTGAGGATGGTGTCCTGCGCCTTGGCGTGCAGGATCAGGCGGGTCGAATCCGCCTTCGGATCGCAGCCGACGATCAGGATCCGGTGGCCCATCTCGGCGAGTGCCGCGAGGGTGTTTTGTGACGTCGTCGACTTGCCGATGCCGCCTTTGCCGTAGAATGCGATTTGTCGCAGCGCTGCCATGATGCTCTCCATCAACCGATTGCCAATGTCTCGCATGCACCTTGCATCGCGAGACCGCGTCCTCTCTCCAGAACCGGCAGACGGGTTATTGGGAAGGAGAGCATCGCTCGTCCGAAGCGTCGGCGTGCACTCAGCCCTCAACCTTTGCCTGAGCCCAGTTTTGCAACGGCTGTGCCAGAGCTTTGGAATCGTTAAAAAGGCCATGTTTTGAAAGAGATGCGGCCAAGCTCGGCGCTAGGATGTACTTGTTGCAAATCCGACATCGGGGGTTTTCACCCGACGCTCCCGCGCCGTGCTGTCCGAAACGACACATGCCGCCGCGGCTCCGAGCGGCGCTTCCGTAGAGAACACCGGGGAGCGCTCGCGTGAGGCCGGCCAGGAGCGGCGGTACGGAGTTTGCTTGATGTAGATCAAACCCGCTTTCGAACGGGCCAGCAGGAGTACTATTGATGGCGAGCAAGACGCGCGTCTTTGTCATTGAAGCCGATCAGGTGATCCGCTCGGCGCTCGGCTACATTCTCAGTGAGCGTCACGAGACCTTCACCTTCGCGGAGACCGCCGACGCATTGACCAAGGCCGCACGGACCACGCCCCATGCCGTCCTCATCGGGATGAGCATCCTGGAGGACGACGGCGCCGAGACGGTCGGCATGCTCGCCAGGACGATGCATCAGGCCGGCATCATCGTGGTCGCAGGATCGACCAAGTCGCCGCTCGCGCTGGCCGGCCTGCGGCAGGGCGCGGAAGCCATCATCGCCAAGCCGATCACCTTCGACGGCGTCACGCACGCGGTCGATTCCGTGCTGGCGCGGCGCGGTAGCGAGCCGGGCCTGACGGCATAGCTGGCCCTGGTATCCACGGAGATCAGCCGATGACGAGGAGGGGATGATGTTGAAGATGACCCAGACCGCGACGCCGGGGGCACCGGACATCGAGGACATCGTCGAGAATTTCGCGCTGCTCGACGACTGGGACGACCGCTACCGTTACGTGATCGAGTTGGGCCGCGGCCTGCCGCCGCTACCCGATACCGACCGCAATGATGGCAACAAGGTGCAGGGCTGCACCAGCCAGGTCTGGCTTGCAACCACGGTGCGGCACGACGCCGCAGTGCCGGCGCTCGACTTCATCGGCGACAGTGACGCCCACATCGTCCGCGGCCTGGTCGCGATCCTGCTCGCGATGGTGTCCGGCCGCACCGCATCCGAGATCTTGGCCGCCGATCCGATCGCGCTGTTCGAGAAACTCGGCCTGCGCGAGCATTTGACCCCGCAGCGCTCCAACGGCTTCCGCTCGATGGTGAGCCGCATCAGAGCCGACGCCCAGGCGGCGCTGGCGGCGGCGGCGTAGGTTTGGTTGTTTGATTGCTGCTTTGACTGATCGCGCGTATCGCGGCGAACTCGGTGCACCCTCTCCCCTTGTGGGAGAGGGGGGAGGCCGAAGGCAGCCGGGTGAGGGGTCTCTCGGCGCACCCAGAAGGTCATGGCTCGCGGAGACGACCCCTCACCCGAGCGATTCCAGGGCTGGTAGCGGTGCTGCCCTCTCCCACAAGGGGAGAGGGCGCATCAACGAGCAGCGCTTCTTCGCGATCACTGCGTGTAGGAAAAGGCGCCTCTACGAAAAGAATTCCTGCGCCTTCTTCAGCGCCCGCACCAGCACGTCGACCTCTTCCCGCGTGTTGTACATCGCGAACGACGCCCGGCACGTCGCCGTGACGCCGAAGCGCTCCAGCAGCGGCATGGCGCAATGGGTGCCGGCGCGGACCGCGACGCCGGAGCGGTCGATGACGGTGGCGAAGTCGTGGGCGTGGGCGCCCTGCATCTCGAACGAGACGATCGCCCCCTTGTCGGCGGCATTGCCGATGATGCGCAGCGAGTTGATCTCGCGCAACTGCTCGGTCGCATAGGCGACGAGATCATGCTCATGCGCGGCGATGCGCTGCTTGCCGATGGAGGCGACGTAGTCGATCGCTGCCCCCAGCCCAGCGGCTTCCACGATCGGCGGCGTACCGGCCTCGAAGCGATGCGGCGGGTCGCCATAGGTGACCCAGTCCCGCGAGACCTCGCGGATCATCTCGCCGCCGCCGTTGAACGGCGGCATCGCGGCTAAGAGCTCGCGCTTGCCGTAGAGCGCGCCGATGCCGGTCGGGCCGTAGATCTTGTGCCCGGTGATGCAATAGAAATCCGCATCGAGATCGCGGACGTCGACCTCCATGTGCACGGCGGCCTGCGAGCCGTCGATCAGCACCGGGATGCCGCGCGCATGCGCGATGCGGATGACCTCCTTGACCGGGACGACCGTGCCGAGCACGTTCGACATCTGCGTCATCGCTACCATCTTGGTGCGCGGCGTCAGCAGCTTTTCGAATTCGTCGAGCAGGAAATTGCCGTCGTCGTCGACAGGAGCCCATTTGAGCACCGCGCCCTGGCGCTCCCGGAGGAAATGCCAGGGGATGATGTTGGCGTGGTGCTCCATGATCGAGAGCACGATCTCATCGCCCGGCCCGATCCGCTCGCGGCCGAAGGTCTGCGCGACCAGGTTCACGGCTTCCGTGGCGCCGCGCGTGAAGATGATCTGCTCAGGGCTTTCGGCATTCAGGAACGACGCCACCTTGGCGCGGGCGCCCTCATAGGCCTCGGTGGCGGCGTTGGCGAGATAATGCAGCCCCCGATGCACGTTGGCGTATTCGGACGTATAGACCTGGTTCATCCGGTCCAGTACGGCCTGCGGCTTCTGCGCCGAGGCGGCGTTGTCGAGATAGACCAGCGGCTTGCCGTGCACCTGCATGCCGAGGATCGGAAAGTCCGCACGGATGCGGCCAACGTCATAGCCGCTTCCGTTCACCGCTGCATGCATCACCTACTCCCGTTGTCCGAGCCAGCCCAGCATCGCTTCGGTCAACGCCGCCCGCACGCTCTCATCGGCGGCGCCTTCGATGATCTCGCCAACGAAGGCCTGGATCAGCAACGCCTTGGCTTCCTTGGGCGGAATGCCGCGCGCCATCAGATAGAACAGCAGCTCGTCGTCGATTGCGCCGGTCGTGGTGCCGTGGCCGCACTGCACGTCGTCGGCGAAGATCTCGAGCTCCGGCTTGCTGTCGGCCTCGGCCTCGTCGGACAATAGCAGCGCCCGCGACATCATCTTGGCGTCGGTCTTCTGCGCACCGGGACTGACCGTGATCTTGCCCTGGAAAACCGCGCGCGCGGTGTCGCCGACGACGGCCTTGAAGGTCTCGCGGCTCTGGCAGTTCTCGGCTGCATGCTCGATCGCCAAGGTCGTGTCGGCATGCTGGGCGCCGGACAGCAGCGATCCGCCGCGGATGTCGGCCACGGTGCCCTCGCCAGCGATGTGCACGAACAGCTGGTTGCGCACCAGGCTGCCGCCGGCGACGAAGCCAAGCTGATTGAAGGTCGCACGCGCGCCGATATTGGCGAGCAGCGAGGAGATGTGCAGCGCGCTGTTGCCCTCCCGGGTCACCTTGACATGGTCGATCCGCGCCTCGTCGCCGACGACGAGCTGCATCGCGGTGTTGACTTGATATTCGCTTCCGTCGGGCCCCTGATGCGACTCGACGATGGTGGCGCTGGCCCCAGTTCCGATATTGACCAGCGACCGCGTGTACATCGAGGTTGCGACCCAGTTCGTCGTGACGAACGCGACGTGGATTGGTCGGCTCAGTGCCGTGCCCGGCGCCACCAGGATCACGACGCCATTGGCAGCCAGTGCGGTGTTGAGCGCCAACGCCGGATCGTCGTCAGGCACGACGGGGCCGAGACGCTGCGACAGCAGCGGCTTGTCGGCGGCGAGCGCGTCGGCCATCGGCTGGATGGTGAGGCCCGGCTCGAGATCGGCGAGGTCGGACAGCTCGGGCACGAAGGCACCGTCAACGATCATCAGCTTGCGGAAGCCGGCGCCCGCGAACAAGTCGCTCGCCTCGCGCGCCTTGGTTTTTGCCGCGTCGTCGGGCAGCGAGGCGAGCCGCTTGGCCTCCTTCATCTGCGTGCGCAAATCGGTGTAGCGCCACGCCTCGACGCGCCGGTGCGGCAGGCCGACCGCATTGAAACGGTCGAACGCAGCAGCGCGCACCGCGGTGATCTCCTCGCCGCCCGGCAGATAGCGGCGGGCGCCCTGATACAGATCGGCCAGTCCGAGTTCGGCCTTGGTCTTGCGGATCACGACGCCCATGTTCGTCCTCCCCGGCGCCTTACGCCGCTTCGCTCTGGTACTGGGCGTAGCCGGTCGCCTCGAGCTCGCGCGCGAGGTCTTTGCCGCCGGTGCGGACGATGCGGCCCGCCGCGAACACATGGACGATGTCGGGCACGATGTAGTCGAGGAGCCGCTGATAGTGGGTGATCACGATCATGCCTCGCTCGGCGGAGCGCAGCGCGTTGACGCCGTTGGCGACGACCTTCAGCGCGTCGATGTCGAGGCCGGAATCGGTCTCGTCGAGCACGCAGAGCGACGGCTGCAGCAGCGCCATCTGCAGGGTCTCGTTGCGCTTCTTCTCGCCGCCGGAGAAGCCGACATTGAGCGGCCGCTTCAGCATGTCGGCATCGATGTTCAGCGTCTTGGCGATCTCGCGCACCCGCTTGATCAGGTCCGGCGAGGACAGCTCCTCCTCGCCGCGCGCCTTGCGCTGGGCGTTGAAGGCGGCCCGCAGGAAGGTGAGCGTCGCGACGCCGGGGATCTCCAACGGATATTGGAACGCGAGGAACACGCCCTTGGCGGCGCGCTCGTCGGCGGACATCGCCAAGAGGTCCTCGCCATTGAGATAGACCTCGCCGGCCGTGACCTCGTAGCCGGGCTTGCCGGCGAGCACATAGGACAGCGTCGACTTGCCGGCGCCGTTCGGGCCCATGATGGCGTGGATCTCGCCCTTGTTCACGGTCAGGTCCAGGCCCTGGATGATCTTCCGTCCGCCTGCGATCTCGGCATGGAGCCCCTTGATTTCGAGCAAGGCCGTCATCGAACACTCCTTCTGATGCTGTCGCGGCGCGACGCCGTCATCCAACCGATCCTTCGAGGCTGATCGAGATCAGCTTCTGCGCCTCGACCGCGAACTCCATCGGCAATTGCTGCAGCACGTCCTTGACGAAGCCGTTGACGACGAGGCCGACCGCTTCCTCCTGGGAGAGCCCGCGCTGGATGCAGTAGAACAGCACGTCCTCGGAGATCTTCGACGTCGTGGCCTCGTGCTCGAACACCGCGGAGGAGTTCTTGGCCTCGATGTAGGGCACGGTGTGCGCGCCGCATTTGTCGCCGATCAAGAGCGAGTCGCAGGCGGTGAAGTTGCGCGCGCCGGAGGCCTTGCGATGGGCGCTGACCAGGCCGCGATAGGTGTTCTGCGACTTGCCGGCGGCGATGCCCTTGGAGATGATCCGGCTCGACGTGTTCTTGCCGAGATGGATCATCTTGGTACCCGAGTCGACCTGCTGGAAGCCGTTCGAGATCGCGATCGAATAGAACTCGCCGCTGGAATTGTCGCCGCGCAGGATGCAGCTCGGATATTTCCAGGTGATCGCCGATCCCGTCTCGACCTGGGTCCAGGAGATCTTCGAATTTGTGCCGCGGCAGTCACCACGTTTGGTGACGAAATTATAGATGCCGCCGACGCCTTCGGAATTGCCGGGGTACCAGTTCTGCACCGTCGAATATTTGATCTCGGCATCATCCAGCGCGACCAGCTCGACCACGGCGGCATGCAGCTGGTTCTCGTCGCGCTGCGGGGCCGTGCAGCCTTCGAGATAGGAGACGTAGGCGCCCTTGTCGGCGATGATCAGGGTGCGCTCGAACTGGCCGGTGTTGCGCTCGTTGATGCGGAAGTAGGTCGACAGCTCCATCGGGCAGCGCACGCCCGGCGGGATGTAGACGAACGAGCCGTCGGAAAACACCGCCGAATTCAGCGTCGCGAAATAGTTGTCGGTGGTGGGCACCACCGTGCCAAGATATTTTTGGACGAGGTCGGGATGCTCGCGTAGCGCTTCGGAGATCGGCATGAAGATCACGCCGGCCTTCTTCAGTTCCTCCTTGAACGTCGTCGCCACCGACACCGAGTCGAACACGGCATCGACGGCGATCTTGCTGCGCGGCGCCGCGGCCTCGCCGTCGACATCCGCTTCCGCCGCCGCAGGCCGTTCGACGCCTTCGAGGATCTCGACCTCGCGCAGGGGAATGCCGAGCTTCTCGTAAGTCTTCAGGATCTCCGGATCGATCTCGTCGAGCGAGGCGACCTTCTTCTTCGGCTTCGGCGCCGCGTAGTAATAGAGATCTTGATAGTCGATCTTCGGGTATCCGACGCGCGCCCAGGTCGGCTCGGTCATCGTCAGCCAGCGGCGGTACGCCTCCAGCCGCCATTCGAGCATCCAGGCCGGCTCGTTCTTCTTGGCCGAGATGAAGCGGATCGTGTCTTCCGACAGCCCCTTCGGAGCCTTCTCGGACTCGATGACGGTCTCGAATCCGTAGCGATATTGATCGACGTCGATGCCCTTGACCCGATCAATGGTCTCCTGAACCGCTGCCATCTCTCACTCCGCTTGCAATGTTTCCGTCGTGGCCCGCGTCAGGCGGGCACGCAGGTGTCCGGCACCGGACAGACGGCAGCGCATTGCGGCGCGTCGAAGTGGCCCTCGCACTCCGTGCACTTCTTCGGATCGATGATGTACATGTCGTTCTTCAGCCGGATGGCCGCATTCGGACATTCGAACTCGCAAGCCCCGCAGACCGTGCATTGTGAGGCGATGATCTTGTAGGTCATGTGCAGCTCCCCGCGATCCCTGCGACATCGGACGACGTCATTCACGGGGTATCTTTCAAGCCGCGTGCCAGAGAGCATTTGGTTGATTTCTAAGGAGGATTCTAAAGATCGCCACGCCGGTCAGCTGTCGCTCTCCCGACAGCATGTCGCAAGTGCGACAGGGCGCATGAAGTCGCGTGCGCGTTTGGGTCGAGCCCCCGCCACGAGGGCAGTGAGCTCCCCTCCCCCCTGCGGGGAGGGGTCGGGGGCGGGGGTCCACGAGCACGCTGCACGTGATGCGCGCTAATGCTGTCACCAGCGGAGTGACGATGTGTGATGTAACGAGCAGCTCAGCGGACGTGAGTACAGCGAGCGAACTCACGACGATCAGCGCCCGGAGACCCCCACCCCCGACCCCTCCCCGCAAGGGGGAGGGGAGCCGACCGTCGCCGGGGCGCGATCTCGAGTTTCACGACTATCGTTACGCGGGCGACAGCATGCACGTGAAATAAAAAAGGGCGCGCCATCTGCGCGCCCCTCATGAGACCCAACCCGCTCAGAACCGCTTGACCTCGATGTTGTGCTTCTTCAGCGCGTAGCCGATCTGGCGCGGCGTCAGGCCGAGCAGGCGTGCGGCCTTGGCCTGGACCCAGCCGGACCGCTCCATCGCCTGCACGATGCGGTCGCGCTCCGGCACCGCGCCGCCCTCCGTACTCTCGGAATACTCGCCATCATCGGCATCGATGGCCGGCAACTCGACGGGAGCCTCGATCGGCGCCGACGTCCGCGGCAGGATCGGCAGCGGCACCATGGGCTGGCCGCGCGGCGGCGGCGGGGTTACCGTGTTACCCTTCCACAGGATCGCCGACATGCACTCGTTGCGGCTGCAGGCGAAGTCGTCCATGCTGATCGCCGAGCCCGTTGCCATGGTCGCGGTCCGTTGCACGCAGTTCTCCAGCTCGCGCACATTGCCGGGGAAGCCGCAATGCATCAGCACCTCGATCGCGCTGACGTCGAACGTCAGGTCGCGCTCGTTCTCGCAATTGAAGCGGCGCAGGAACTCGCGCGCCAGCTGCGGAATGTCGCTGCGACGCTCGCGCAACGGCGGCAATTTGATCGGCACCACGCTGATCCGGTAGTAGAGGTCGGCGCGGAACTCGTTGCGCGACACCGCCTCCTCGAGGTTGCGGTTGGTGGCGGTGACGATGCGGACATCGACCTTGATGGTCTGATTGCCGCCGACGCGCTCGAACTCCTGCTCCTGCAACACGCGCAGGAGCTTGGCCTGGAACGCCGGCGAGATCTCGCCGATCTCGTCGAGGAACAAGGTGCCCTTGTCGGCCAGTTCGAAGCGGCCCTTGCGCGCGTTGATCGCGCCGGTGAAGGCGCCCTTCTCATGGCCGAACAGCTCCGACTCCAGCACCGTCTCTGGCAATGCGGCGCAGTTGATCTTGATGAACGGCCGCTTGGCGCGATTGGACAGTTCATGGATCGCCTTCGCCACCAGCTCCTTGCCGGTGCCGGATTCGCCGCGCAGCAGCACCGGCGCATTCGACTTGGCGACGACGTTGATCTTCTCCAACAATGCGCGCAGCGCCGGGCTGTCGCCGACGATGCCGTCGACCAGCACCTTTTTGCGATCCTTCGGCGCCGGCTTCAGCTCCGACAGCTCCTTCTGCAGCCGGTGGCTTTCCGCCATCAGCCGCTCGCGGTCACGCGCGACGACCCGATGAAGCTTGATGGTCTGGCCGATCAGGTTGGCGACCATGGTCAGGAAGCGAACGTCGGAATCGAGCCGGAACACGGCGCGGCCGTCCCAGACACGGTCGATCGTCAGCGTGCCGACGACGCGCTGGTCGATGCGGATGGGAACGCCAAGGAAGGACACCCGGGTGTCGGCACCGACGCCGAGCGTCACCGCGTCGACGGCGCTGAAGGCGGGATGATCGGCGACGTTCTCCGCGATCAGCGGCACGGCGGTGGCGACGATCTGGTCGATCGCCTTCTGCGGCAGCCGTTCGCGATAGCGCTGATCGCTGCCTTCGCTCCACCCGGCCCCCACCGCAAGATCGGGAATGCCGTCATCGGCGAGCAGCGACACCACGCCGTGGCGCATCTGCATGAAGGACTGCAGCAGGTTGACGACATTGGCGAGGGTGATCTCCAACCGCGTCGGCGCCGCCAGGATCTTCGAGATTTCGAAAATGCCCGTCAGGGCGATCTCGCTGAGCGGGATCGGAGCGGCGTTGGACCTGACGTCCTGAGCTTCGACCTGACGTGTTTCCGTTTGGACCATGGCCGCTTCTCTGATCGTCACGAACGCCTCGGTGAAGCCGCCCGTGATTGTAGATGTTCTAACATCCTCCCCCAACTGCAGATGATTGTCGTGCCTAACTTTGCTGCATTGCCGCAGAAGTAGTGTGCAACGGACAGAGCAGAAAAGCTGCAGGCTTTCATGATGTTAACAAATGAGTTTGCACCCGTCACGATGCGTGCATTGCACGTCCGCGCGGGCGACAAAAACGGTGTGCCTAACGATTTCGCGTTGTCTTCTCGACACCTAATATCCGCGCATTCGTCGGCCTGTTTGCGACCGGATCGCAACGGACAACACTGAACACCAACTTTCCACCGTCGGCCCGCCGCTCGTCGCCTTCGGCTGCAAGCCATGGGTATGACGTGTTCACATCCGCGTGTCGGCAGCGCGCGGCTGTGATCAACCTAGAGGTGCTGCCCCCCGTTGATCTGGATCTCCTCGCCGGTCACGTAGCTCGCCGCATCCGAGCACAGGAAGAACAGCACCTTGGCGACCTCCTCCGGAGCGCCGATCCGGCGCATCGGGATCAGCGGCGAGAACCGCGCCTCGGTCTCCGGGGACACCATCTCGGTCTTGATCTCGCCGGGCGCGATGGCGTTGACGCGGATGCCATGCGGCGCGAAGTCGTGCGCCATCTCGCGGGTCAGGCAGGCGAGCGCCGCCTTCGAGGTCGCATAGGCGGTGCCCGCAAACGGATGGACGCGGGTGCCGACGATCGACGTCACGTTGACGACCGCGCCCTGCCCGCGCTTCAGCTCCTCGAACAGCCCGCGCGCGAGCAAGATCGGTCCGAGAAAGTTGACGTGAAAGACGGTCATCCAGGTCTCGACCGAGGTCGACAGCGAATCCAGCCGGCCGCCGTCGCCGGCCTTCGGAGAGATCGCGGCATTGTTGATCAAGGCATGCAGCGGCGCGCCGTCGAGCCGCTGCTTGATGTCGGCAATCGCGCGCGGGATCGCCTTGCGATCGCTGAGATCGACCTGGACGTGGTTGTCGGGACCGGCGTCCCACGGACAGCGAGCACCGTCGAACGGCTGGCGCGAGCAGGTGATGATGCGCCAGCCGGCGTCGGAGAACAGCTTTGCGGTCGCATGACCGATTCCGCGCGAGCCGCCGGTCAGCACGAGCGTTTTCTGCTCGGTGCGCGCGGGCCGCTCGGCGGCCGCCATGTCTCGATGGAACGGGCACGCCGCGATGGTCTCGGCCGTCGCCATGGCGGGCTCGCGGACGTCCTGGTCGAGAACGAGACTCACGTCATCCGTCCTGATCCTGCGCCGCAACGCCACCAGGACGCCGGCTGCCAAGCTTCGGCTGCTGCCCTTGCCTCAGACGTGGTCTGGGCGCAGGCTCCGCGACGATCGGAAATATCAGCGGTATTGCCATGCGCCGGTTGTGCAGATTCCGGGCCAGCGAAAACGGCGGGCAAAGCAGCCCTTTTCTGTCGGGTTCGCGACAGATTGGCGCGTTCTGGACACATCCAGCGTCGGCTTTGTGCTTCGTCCTTTGCAAGACCTTCAAAGAGCGATCGTTTTCAAAACGATGGCTGATGGTCCAACTCTTGCTCGACGGATTTGATCATTCGAACGGGAAGACGGCTTGCCAGCCGCACGACGACAGCCACGAGACGCCAACGCCGTATGAACCGGGACATGGGGACGAATGCAGTGCGCTTCGCCGTGGTCCTCGGGACCAACGACGTCGCGTCCGCGATCGGCGTGCATCTGCATCGTGCGGGCTTCTGCGTGGTGCTGTCGCATGATCCCAATCCGCCGGTCATGCGCCGCAAGATGGCGTTTCACGACGCCCTGTTCGGCGACACCGTCCGCATCGAGAACGTGACCGGCGAGCGCATCGAGAGCACGATGGAGGTGTTCAAGGCGCTCGGCGATCCCCGGCACGTCCTGGTCACCCCGCTCGGGCTGCTCGATCTCCTGCCGGTCCGTACCATCGACGTCCTGATCGACGCGCGGATGCAGCGGCGCGAGGTGACCCCGAATTTGCGCGGCATGACGCGGCTCTCGATCGGCATCGGTCCGGGCTTCTCGCCAACAGCCAATTGCGATATCGCGATCGAGACCCGGCCGGACCGGCTCGGCCAGATCGTGCGCGAGGGCTGGACGCTGGCAACGGATGATGTGGGCGCGCTCGTCGGCGTCGAGCGCCTGGTGCGTTCGCCGCATGAGGGCCGATGGCATACCCCGATCGAGATCGGCACGCGCATCTACAAGGGCTTCGTGATCGGCCATCTCTCCGGCGCACCGGTCACGGCCCCTTATGACGGCATCCTGCGCGGCATCGTCCGCGACGGCAGCGACGTGCCGGCCGGCATCGCGCTCGCCGAGATCGATCCACGTGGCCGCCATGCGCAGTGGACCGGGATCGATGCGCAGGGACAGGCGCTCGCCCAGGCGACGCTGGCCGCAATACGGCTGCACGCCGCAAACTGCATCAGGACGAGCGCGAGCGTGCCCGCCGATCAGATCGTTTCGAACGATTCTGATTAGCCCGTATCCGGCGCGCCGGCCTTGGCATCCCGGTTGCTTATCGTTTGCAGGAGCGAGCAACAGCCATGATCATCTGTTCCTGCAACGTCATCAGCGACACGGCCATTCGCAACATCGTCACGGCGGCCGACATCACTTTCGGCTCGCCGGCGCAAGTGTATGATTGTCTCGGCTGCACGGTCCAATGCGGCCTCTGCTCACGCTCGGTGAAGCGGATCCTCGACGAGCGGCAGGGTGATAGGGCCGCTGCGGCGGTGTGGCCGGTGCAGGCCGAGCCCGCGCCGTGCGCGATGATGTCCGCCGCGTAGCACCGGCACGGCTTATGACGTGCCGACGTCACGCACTTGTCGGATGTCGGACAAATGCGACAGCAGACGATGTGCACCGGTCTCAGATGAACGGCTTGCCGCCGGTGACGGCAACCGTCGTCCCCGACGTGTAGCTCGACAGGGGATCAGCGAGCATCACATAGGCGGTCGCCAACTCGGCCGGCTGACCGGCACGCTTCATCGGCACCTGCTGGCCAAAGCTCTTCACCTTCTCCTCCGGCATGGTCGAAGGGATCAGCGGCGTCCAGATCGGACCGGGGGCCCCGGCGTTGATCCGGATGCCCTTCTCGGCCAGCAACTGCGCAAGTCCGCCGGTGAAGTTCTGAATGGCGCCCTTGGTGACAGCATAGGCCAGCAGACCGGGGTTGGGCATGTCGGCATTGATCGACGCGGTGTTGACGATCGCGCTGCCCGGCTTCATGTGCGGCACCGCCGCCTTGGTCAGGTAGAACATCGCATGGATGTTGGTGCGGAAGGTCAGCTCCCACTCCTCGTCGGAAATGTCGCCGATGTCGCTGAAGGATGCCTGATGCGCGGCGTTGTTGACGAGAATGTCGAGGCCGCCCAGTTCGTCGACGGCGCGCTGGATGATGGCGCGGCAATGCCTGGCGTCCTGGATGTCGCCGGGCATCAGAATGACCTTCCGTCCCTCCTTTTCGATCAGCGTCTTCACCTCGCCGGCGTCATCATGCTCGCTGAGATAGGCGATGACCAGATCGGCGCCTTCGCGCGCATACGCGATCGCCACCGCGCGGCCGATGCCGCTGTCGCCGCCGGTAATGACGGCCTTCATGCCCGCGACCTTGCCTGATCCCTTGTAGCTGGTCTCGCCATGGTCGGGCCGCGGCTCCATCCGGGCTGTGGTGCCCGGCATCGGTTGCGACTGCGGCGGAAACGGCGGCTTCGGATAGTGATCGGACATCGCGGCTCTCCTGACGAATGCTGCAACGTCAATCGCAGCACGGCATCAGCGTTCCTGCTGCCGAGCTCGGAGGCCTCAGCTCGGTCCGCGCGTGCCGGGCAAACCGGATTCGGCGAGGATGACGCCGCAGCAACGGAAGCAGATCCCTCACGACCCGACCCAGGTCACACTGCCTGACCTGGAAAATCGGATTCGTCTGGCGAACTATCGACGGGAGAACCATCGGCACGCGCGACGCAGCGCGTGCCAACGGGTCTTGCTTTAGTCGTTAGTGGGTCTTGGTCTCAGCCCACTTCTCCAGATCCTTCTTGGAATCGGAGCGCTGCTCCTTCTCCGGGTTTCCTGTCCATGGCTTGTCGGTCTGCTTGATCGATCCTTCATCGGTCCGCTGACGCGGATCGTCCTTCGGTGTTTCCTTGCTCATCGGTTCGTCCTTTGATCGTTTGAGGATCGCTAGCCGGACCCCCGCGCTACGCACGGCGTTCAACCCGGCAGCATCGTCGGCGGCGGCGTCGTCGCTTCGTCGTGCAACTGCTCGATCTCGCGGATTTCGTGCTCGGCCTGGTGCCAGAACTCATCCTCCCGGCCCTGCGGCTGCCCGGCCTGCTCCCACAGCGCGTGAGCGCGCTTGCGGATGCGGTCCTCGAGGCCCAATTCGTCGATTTGTCCCATGGCTCGTCCCTGATTGCAGCAAGCTCTGTTCTCCTCGGACACGAGGAAGGCGAAGACGTGCATCCGGCGCACGTCCTGCTTGGGCAATGGAGAACGTGGGGCGATGTTCCACGGCAAGGCCGTGTTGACGATGATGCGCCGCAGGCGACGACAGTTCCGGTGTGGCACTGTCAACGGTGAGGACGGGCCGTCGTCTCGTTCCGGCCTAAGCCGCGTCGGCCGGCACCATGGCCTCGATCGTGACGCCCGTGCCGGTGGAGGCCACCGTCAGCGTGCCGCCGAGCGCCAGCAGCCGCTCGCGCATGCCGGTGAGGCCGAATCCGAGCTTGTGCTCCGGGCTGAATCCGCGGCCGTCGTCGCGGACGCGCACCCGCGTGTAGCTGCGGCGGTGGCCGGCCGTCGTCTGCTGCAGCGGCTCGATGGTGACGTCGACCGCGGTGGCCTCGGCGTGGCGGAACACGTTGGTCAGCGCTTCCTGCACCACCCGGTAGATCGTCAGCTCCGCCGTCTCATTGCTGCGCACGACCATGTCGGTGAACCTGGTCTCGATCACGACCTCCGGCCTTGACTCCTGCCACAGCCGCACCAATGCGCCGAGCGCCTCGCGCAAGCCCAGCTCGGCGAGACCCACGGGCCGCAGCCGCTCGAGGATGCGGCGGTTGAACTGCTGCACGGCGTTGACCTGGTCGAGGATCGCCTGGCCGTGCCGGCGCATCGCCGCGACGTCGAGCGTCGCAGCCTCCGGCAGCCGCATCAGCGCACTGGCATGGGCGCGCAGCGCGAACAGATGCGGCCCGAACTCGTCATGCAGCTCGCGCGCGATCTCCTTGCGCTCGTGGTCCTGCAACGACACCGTGCGCTCGGCCAGACGGCGCTTCTCCTCCACCGCCTCGCCGAGCGCGCCGGCGAGATGGTTGAGCTTGGCGCAGAGTGCCGCGAGCTCGGGCGCGCCGCCCGGCTTGACGCGGGTATCATAGGCGCCGGCCTCGATCCGGCTCATCGCCTCCGATAGATCCGCCAGCGGCGCCAGCGCGCGGCCGACCACGAGCATGGTGATCGCGAACAACGCCAGCCCGACCAGCGAGCCGACGACGAGCTGGGTGACGATGCCGTCCCAGATCTCCGCGATCTCGTCGTCGGGATGCGACGTGATCACCAGCGTGTCGCTCCGGCCGGCGACGATGACCGGCATGCTGACCGAGGTCTTGTCGGGATGCACCAGTGCGATGAACCATGCCGGCGCCGCGCGGCCGACGCCCGGAGAGGGCGGGGTCTGCGCCGGCATGCCCTGCCGTCTCACGCTGACGTGACGAAGCTGTCGGAGATCACCGACGATCCGATCGAGGCGCGCGCTCGGATCCGGCGCGTCGTTGACCTCGTCCATGATGGTCTCGACGAAGGCCCGCGTCAGGCGGATGACGCTCTGGTCCTCGGCCAGCACGCGCGGCGCCGCCTCCAGCACGAGACGGCCGATGTTGATGGCGAGGCCCAGCGTCAGCAGCAGCGCCAGCAGCACGTTGATGCGGGTCCGCAACGACCAATTCTGCCACATTCTCTCCGCCTCAAAGCCACCGGGTTTCACGCGTCCTCACATTGACAGACAAATCCGCCGGCGATCTAATTGCAACATGATGCCAGACCGCGCAGCATGCATCCATGATGCATCGCAACAATGACGCGAGTTGGAAGTCCGGGACCCCAAGGCCATGCGCGTACTGATCGTCGATGACCATCCCATTGTGGCATCGGGCTGCCGGGCCCTGCTCTCGACCGATCCGGACCTCGAGCTGCTCGAGGCCGCTGATGCCGAGAGCGGCGAAGCCAGCTTCATCGCGCGCCGGCCGGACGTCTGCGTCGTCGACATCAACCTGCCGACCGTCTCCGGCTTCGAGCTGGCGCGGCGCATCCTCGCCCACGATGCCAACGCCCGGCTGATCATGTTCAGCATGAACGACGATCCGGTGTTCGCGGCGCGCGCCATCGACATCGGCGCCAAGGGCTACGTCTCCAAGAGCGGCGACCCGAACGATCTCGCCGAGGCGATCCGCGAGGTCGCGCGCGGCGGCAGCTATCTGCCGCCGGCGATCGCGCGCAGCATCGCCTTCGCGGGCGCCGCGGTCGCGCAGAGCCCGCTGGCGAAGCTGACCTCGCGCGAGCTCGAGATCCTCCGCCTGCTCAGCGCCGGCAAGAGCCTGTCCGAGATTGCCTGGCTGATCCACTCGTCCTACAAGACCGTCGCCAACACCTCCTCGATCATCCGCCAGAAGCTCGGCGTGCGAACATCCGGCGAGTTGGTGCGTTTGGCGATCGAGAACGGCGTCGCTTGACTCGCCCCGATTGAACGACGCAGCTTGACACGCGTTGGCGGCACGCGCGCCAGCGGCCCGACATCATTGCCGAACAGGTGATCCCATGACCCTCACGACCGTCTCCCAGAACAAGTCCCATGGCGGCGTCCAGGGCGTCTATCGCCACGCCAGCCAGGAGACCAAGACCGAGATGACGTTCTCGGTGTTCGTGCCGCCGCATGCCGACGGCGCGAAGCTGCCGGTCGTCTGGTATCTCTCCGGCCTGACCTGCACCCACGCCAACGTCACCGAAAAGGGCGAGTTTCGTGCCGCCTGCGCCGAGCTCGGCCTGGTTTTCGTGGCGCCCGACACCTCGCCGCGCGGCGACGGCGTGCCCGGCGATCCCAACAATGCCTATGATTTCGGCCTCGGCGCCGGCTTCTATGTCGACGCGACCGAGGCACCGTTCGCGAAGAACTACCGCATGTGGAGCTACGTCACCGAGGAGCTGCCGAGCGTGGTCGCGGCGAACTTCCCGGTCGATCCGCGCCGCCAGTCGGTGATGGGCCACTCGATGGGCGGCCATGGCGCACTCACGGTGGCGCTGCGCAACCCGGACCGCTACCGCGCGGCCAGCGCGTTCTCGCCGATCGTCGCGCCCTCGCAGGTGCCGTGGGGCGAGAAGGCCCTGGGCGGCTATCTCGGCGCCGACAAGGCGGCGTGGCGCAAGCACGATGCGGTGGCGCTGATCGAGGATGGCGCGCGCGTCTCCGACCTGCTGGTCGATGTCGGCACCGCCGATCAGTTCCTGACCCAGCAGCTGCGCCCGGAGCTGCTCAAGGCGGCCTGCGAGAAAGCGAACATCCCGCTCTTGCTGCGCAAGCAGGAAGGCTACGACCACAGCTACTACTTCATCTCGACCTACATGGCCGATCACCTGCGCTGGCACGCGGCGCGGCTCGCACGCTGATATCAGCCGCGGACGTGATTTGCCCGACGAGGCTGGGCAAGAACTCAGTGTTCACGGTAAGATTTGGGGGCATGACGAATCGGCCGTTCAAGAGCGGCGAGAGC
>NZ_JAUHJJ010000016.1:0-98440 GCF_032381175.1 Bradyrhizobium sp. SZCCHNR1093 | reverse complement strand
GTCATAGGCGCATTCTTGTGGACGTCCATCTGGTCTCTCCTTGGAACACTGAAGCTTCGCAACCTCAGCTTCCTCGGATCAGACCGGATGGACAACCTCCTGGAAGACCACAGCTAAAGAGCCGCACACCGGGGAGATCACGATATAATCGTGAAGACCATCGCGCGGGGAATGCCGGGATGTCTCGGCTGAACCTGTGGTTCCTGCCGCCTGCATTTTTTTTCGCAGGCGGGCCATGGGGGCGGCCAGCTCCCGGCATTCCATGCGCCCTCGTGTTTCGCGAGGGCTCATCGATCCGATCAACCCGGGCGCGCTGCGTCGCGGGATCTCGGCGATGCGCGCCAGAAGGCTCAGCCGGCGCGCGCGAGGCAGAACGAGCGGGAGGACGCCTCCGTGCGCCGACGAGCGACCTTCCCAGTGGCCGTTTGCCCAGCGCCCGGGTGCTCGCGCCGCAGCCGGATTTGATCTACACGGGGGCGTTTATGATGGACCATTCATGACGTCTCGCGCGCATCGGCGCGGGGGACAATCCGGAGTTGCATATGTCGCCCAGCCAAGCATCGCCCCTGACCCTCGTTGCGGAAACGGCCGAGATCCTGACCTCGCTCGGCGTTGCGCCGGAGCGGCTGCGCGGTGGGACGCGCGCCGCGCGTTCGCCCGTGACCGGCGAGGTGTTGGCCCATGTGCACGACGACACCAGGGCGGATGCGACCGCGGTGATCGCGCGCGCCCATGCCGCGTTCTTGCAGTGGCGCCTCGTGCCCGCGCCGAAGCGTGGCGAACTGGTACGGCTGTTGGGCGAGGAGCTGCGCGCCCACAAGGCTGCGCTCGGCCGCCTGGTCTCGATCGAGGCCGGCAAGATCGTCTCCGAGGGGCTCGGCGAGGTCCAGGAGATGATCGACATCTGCGACTTCGCCGTCGGCCTGTCGCGCCAGCTCTATGGGCTGACCATCGCGACCGAGCGCGCCGAGCATCGCATGATGGAGACTTGGCATCCCCTCGGCGTCACCGGCGTGATCTCCGCCTTCAACTTCCCAGTGGCGGTGTGGGCCTGGAACGCGGCGATTGCGCTGGTGTGCGGCAATAGCGTCGTCTGGAAGCCGTCGGAGAAGACGCCGCTGACCGCGCTCGCGACCGACGCGCTGCTGGCGCGCGCGCTGCAACGTTATCGCCGCGAGGGCGGTGAGGCGCCGGAGGGGCTTGCCGGCCTGCTGCTCGGCGGCCGCACGGTCGGCGAGATGCTGGTCGACGATGCCAGGGTGCCGCTGGTGTCGGCGACCGGCTCAACCGCCATGGGCCGCGTCGTCGGCGCCTGCCTTGCCGGCCGCTTTGCCCGCGCCATCCTCGAGCTCGGCGGCAACAATGCCGCGATCGTCACGCCCACGGCCGACCTCGATCTCACCCTGCGCGCCGTGGCGTTCGCGGCGATGGGTACCGCGGGCCAGCGCTGCACCAGCCTGCGCCGCCTGTTCGTGCATGCCGACGTCTACGCCCAGCTCGTGCCACGGCTGAAGCAGGCCTACGCCTCGGTGGCGATCGGCAATCCGCTGGAGCAGGGCACCCTGATCGGCCCGCTGATCGATCGCGGCGCCTACGACGCCATGCAGGACGCGCTGAGCGCCGCGCGCGATCACGGCGGCCGCGTGTTCGGCGGCGAGCGTGTCGCCGTCGGCGGCTTCGAGCAGGCCTATTACGTCCGGCCGGCGCTGGTCGAGATCGAAGCGCAATCAGGCCCGGTCGAGCGCGAGACCTTTGCGCCGATTCTCTACGTGATGCCGTATCGTGATCTCGATGCCGCGATCGAGCTGCACAACGCCGTGCCGCAGGGCCTGTCGTCGTCGATCTTCACCAATGATCTGCGCGAGGCCGAATTGTTCGTGTCCTCGCGCGGCTCCGATTGCGGCATCGCCAACGTCAATATCGGTCCCTCGGGCGCCGAGATCGGCGGCGCGTTCGGCGGCGAGAAGGAGACCGGCGGCGGCCGCGAGTCCGGCTCGGATTCGTGGAAGGCCTATATGCGCCGCGCCACCAACACGGTGAACTACGGCCGCAGCCTGCCACTGGCGCAGGGCGTCAAGTTCGACGTCGGCTGATCGATGCGATGGGCCTTCCTCATCGGCGGAACCGCTTCGATGGGTCGCGCGTTGCGCGCTGAGAAGGAGATGCACCATGGCAACGAAGAAGAAGGCCTCGACCGCAAAGTCAGCGCGCGGACGCAAGCAGGATCGCGCCCGCGTCGCGGGTGGACAGGACTACGAAGTCCGCTACGAAGCCAAGAAAAGCGGCCGCTCGGCGTCCGCGGTGAAGAAGGCGGTCAAGAAGGTCGGCAACAGCCGCAAGAAAGTCGAGCGCAAGCTTACGCGCCAGTGACGTCAATGTTGCTTCGGCCGCTCCGGCGGCCGAAGCGATCCCCTCGCCCAGCGGAGCGCCTTGGGCGAGTGCAGCGGATCGGGCCCATCGCAGGTCGGGCAAGTAAGCTCGCGGCGCCCGCCCTTGCCCTCGCGCACCGCGAGCGCGCGACCGCAGGTCGGGCATGGCTTGCGCAGCAGCCACGGGACCGGATGATTCGGCATGATGGCGTCTCCCGCTGGAGGCCTCAGGCTAGGGCATCTTGGGGTAGCTGCGGAATCACTTATTTGAATCGCGGCGGATCTTCCGGCTCTCCGTGCCGTGAACAATCAGGGCAGGTGTCGCCGGTCGCGGCCAGGACGTCCTCGATCGCCGCGACCGCGTCCGAGCTACGCAAGCCGCGTGGCGGATCGTCGCGTGCGATGCGAAGCGCAAGAGACAGCGCATGCGGATCGCCGCGCTCGCGCATCCAGCCGTGCTGTTCGCATTCGACGATCGCGCCGGCCTCGCGCAGGGTGGCGACCGCCCAGCGCTCGAGACGCTGGCTCTTGGAATGGTGTGTGACGGCAGTCTGCATCGGCCACGCTCTCCCGCCGGGAGAATCCATGAATCGGCGGGTGTTTCCAGGCCCATCCTGCAGGGCAGGGATTCCAAAATGGAGGGGCTGGCTTGCCGCGGATTGTTCGGCGGTCCGGCTTGAGATTGCCGCGGGCTGGGGCCATCCTTGACGGAGTACGCGTGAAACGGATGCAGACCGGAATGCAGATCAAGGCCAACGAGGATTTGCTGCTCATCATCGATGTGCAGAACGATTTTTGTCCCGGCGGCGCGCTCGCCGTGGCCGACGGGGATGCCGTGGTGCCGGTGATCAACCGGCTGAGCGGGAAGTTCGATCACATCGTCCTGACCCAGGACTGGCACCCGGAGGGACACAGCTCGTTCGCCTCGAGCCACCCGGGAAAGACGCCGTTCGAGTCCGTCACGATGCCCTACGGGCCGCAGACCTTGTGGCCGGACCATTGCATCCAGGGCACGCCGGGCGCGGCCTTCCATGCCGATCTTGCGACCGACAAGGCGCAGCTCATCATCCGCAAGGGCTTTCGTGCCGCGATCGATTCCTACTCGGCGTTCTTCGAGAACGACAAGACCACGCCCACCGGCCTCGCCGGCTATCTGCGCGAGCGCGGCCTGAAGCGGGTTTTTCTCGTCGGTCTCGCCACCGATTTCTGCGTGCACTATTCGGCGGTCGATGCGCGGCGGCTCGGCTTCGCGGCCATCGTCGTCGACAACGGCTGCCGGGGCATTGACCTCGGCGGCTCGATGGCGGCGGCCAAGGCGCAAGGCGCGGAGGCCGGGGTCGAGCGGATCGCCGAGCTGGCGTGATGACAATGGACTACGCCGCCGCGCCGATGGTCGGCTCGGCGATGGCGCCGGCGACGCGAACACGGACGCGCAGCGCGTTGCCGGGGAGGTAGGCGATGGGCATGTCCTCGACGTCGACCGTCTTGAGCGTATCGGGGGCGGCGCCGGCTTGCACGGCGCGTGCCTCGGCGATGCCGCGCGCGGCGGCGATGGCCTCGTCGCGGGTCAGGTCGCGGAAGACCTGGTCGGCCTCGCCGGAGACCTGGGCGATGGCGGCGCCGACCGCATTGGCGCAGTCGCCATGGTCGACGCGGACGATGTTGGAGATGCCGGCGAGGCGCTCCGGCACCAGGAAGGCACCGCCGCCGACCGCGAGCAGCGGCACGTCGCCGGCCTCGGTCTTCATGCGGTCGATGTCGCCCTCGAGCTTGCGGTGGGCGTCGGCGAGCGCGGCGTCGATCAGGCCTTTCGGCAGATGCGCGACGCGCGATCTGTCGCCGATGTCGATCAGCCCCGCCGCGACCGCGATGTCGGTCGCGGTCAGACGGTCGCCGCCAAATACCAGCGCGTCGGATGTCAGCCGGTATCCGACGCTGAGCGGGCCGACGCGGACCGGATCCTGCTCGACATGGCTGCCGCCACCGAGCCCGATCGAGAGCAAATCGGGCATGCGGAACAGCGTGCGGACGCCGCCGACCTCGACGACGGCGTTGGCCTCGCGCGGAAAGCCGTGGCGCAGCTGGCCGATGTCGCTGGTGGTGCCGCCGACGTCGACGACCATGGCGTCGTCGAGGCCGGAGAGATACGCGGCGCCGCGCATCGAGTTGGTGGCGCCGGAGGCGAAGCTCATGACCGGGAAGGCGGTCGCGATCTCCGCCTGCATCACGGTGCCGTCGTTCTGCGTCAGGAACAGCGGCGCATCGATGCCGGACTCCGCGATCGCCTTGCGGAAGGCGGCGACCGTCGTGACCGCGAGGTCGTGGAGCGCGGCATTGAGCAGGGCGGCGTTCTCGCGCTCCAGCAGTCCGATGCGGCCGAGGTCGTGCGACAGGGTGACGGCGACCTCGGGGCAGATCTCGGCCAGGATCTCGCGCGCAGTGTTTTCGCAGCTCGGGTCGAGCGGCGAGAACGACGAGGCGACCGCGACCGCGCGCAGGCCCTTGGCCTTGATCGCGTGCGCGGCGGCCCTCAGTCCGGCCGTGTCGAGCGGCATGAAGGGGCGGCCATCATAATCGTGGCCGCCTTCGAGCATGAAGGTCTCGGCGCTGACCAGCGCGGCGAGATCGGCCGGCCAGTCGCAGAACGGCGGCAGCGAGGCGGAGGCGGGCATCCCGATTCGGATGGCGCCGATCCTCTGCAGGTGCCGCCGCTGCACCACCGCATTGATGAAATGCGTGGTGCCGATCACGACCGCGTCGACCGGCACGGCCGCGGCGGGATTTTCTCGCAGCGCCCTGAGCGCGGCGAGAATGCCGGAGGTGACGTCGGCGGTGGTTGCGCTCTTGACGGAGTGGACGACCTCGTCGTCGGCAATCAGGACGGCGTCGGTGTTGGTGCCACCGACGTCAATGCCAATCCGCTTCATTCTCAGGGAGCTCCAGGGGTCGCAAACAGCGACCGGAAATCGAGGTCATAGCCGAAGGCGCGCGGGCCGACGAATTCGAGCCCGCGCGGGCTGGTCAGCACGGACGGTGCGGGCAGCGCGATCACGGTAACGCGCTGGCCGTAGCGCACCGTCTCGGTGCCGATGCCGTGGCCGTTGACGCTGTCGAGCACGCAGATCAGGTCCGGCGACATTGCGATGGCTTTGCCATCGCGCCAAGCCACGATCCATTCGTTCTGGAACGACAGCTTGAGCCGGGTGCCGCGATCGTCGTCGCTGCCCTCGATCACGGCGCTGCCGCGCAGAAATCCTTCGGTGGTGCGGCGTTCGACGTCGACGATCTTGCCATTGAAGAGCCGCTGCCCGCCCTCGCAATCGAGGATCGCCGCGATCGGATCGTGGTGGCTCCTGTTGGCGGCCTCGACCGCGCGGCCGATGGCGATGGCCTTGGTGGTGGTGAAATGGATGCCCCAGTCCTTGACCTCGCGGCCGGTGCGCGGCGCCTTGCTGGTCGAGGCGATCGAGCCCATCTCGACGCAGATCTTGCGGCTGGCGCGCTCCATCCACTTCCAGCTCGGCACCTTGGTCACGACGGCCTCGATGCCGCGCGGATCGTAGAGCGTGCAGGGATAGGGCTTGAGGTCGCCGATCGCGACCGACGTCATCTGCGCCTCGGGAAAGGCGCGGCCCATGCAGTCGGCGTCGACCACGGGAATGTTCAGATGCGCCGCCGCCATCAGCGCCTGCATGCCGTTGCCGCCGCCGATCTCGACCGACATCACGGCGCGAAATGTGATGCCGTTGATCTCCTCCTGCATGCGCACCGCACGCGCGATGCTGCGGCTGTCGGCCAGCCGTTCCTGCCCGACCAAGGGGGCGCCCATGTTGGAGACCACCGCGACCCAGTCGTCGTCTGCGAGGTCGAGCGGCGACATCATCTGCACGCGATGTCCTTCCGCATAGAGCCGGCGCAGGTTGAGCAGGCCGAGATAGGGACTGCCGCCGCCGCCGGTGCCGAGGATCCAGGCGCCGACCGCGAGCGACTCGATGTCGTCGAGGCTGATCGTCTCCATGCCGGCCGCGCTCACGGCACGAGCTCCTCGACGGTGCTCTGTGACTGCGGCGCACGGTACTGCTGCGGGAATAAGAATTTAACGTTCACAATATCAATCCTCGAGAATGACGAGATCGGCCGGACGCCAGTCGAGCGTGACCGTTTGACCCGGCGCGTGGAGCGGACCAGCCCCGGAATTCGGCTGTTGCGCCAGCACGTGCTGTCCGCTCTCCAGGGCGATGCGGTACAGCACCGCGCCGCCGAGGAAATTGGTGCTGTCGACGGTGCCGCGCACGGACATGCCCGTCCGCTTGGCATCGGCCACTTCGGCTGGTGACACCGATATCTTCTCCGGCCGCAGCGCGACCGACAGAACCTCGCCCTCGGCTGCTGCGACCGTGTCCGCCAGGGCCAGCACCAGACCGTTGCCGGCGGCTATGCCGACGCCATTGTCCAAGGTCACGCGCTGGCCGCGAAAAATGTTGGTGTCGCCGATGAAATCCGCGACGAAACGCGTTCGCGGCTGATCGTAGATCTCGACCGGGGTACCGATCTGCTCGATGCGGCCGGCGTTCATGACCGCGATACGGTCCGACATGGCCAGCGCCTCTTCCTGGTCGTGGGTGACGAACACGAGGGTGAGGCCGAGCGTCTTCTGCAGCTGCTTGAGTTCGAACTGCATCTGCTGGCGCAGTTTCTTGTCGAGCGCGCCGAGCGGCTCGTCGCAGAGCAGCACGCGCGGCGAGATGACGATGGCGCGGGCGAGCGCGACGCGCTGCTGCTGTCCGCCGGACAGTTGCGCCGGCCTGCGGTTCTCCAGGCCTCCGAGTTCAACCATCGCCAGCGCTGCCTTCACCTTCGCGGCAATCGTCGCCTTGTCGATCTTGCGCATGCGCAGGCCGAAGGCGACGTTCTCGGCCACGGTCCGGTGCGGAAACAGGGCGTAGTTCTGGAACACCATCGCCATGTCGCGCTTGTGCGCCGGCACATGGGTAATGTCGGCGCCGTCGAGGCGGATCTCGCCGGCGCTTGGGCTGTCGAAGCCGGCGATCATGCGCAGGGTGGTGGTCTTGCCGCAGCCGGACGGGCCGAGCAGCGAAAAGAACTCGCCAGGCCTGATGTTCACGGCAACCGCATCGAGTGCGCGTACGCCGCCGTCATAGATCTTGCTGACCGCGGCGATCTCGATGGCAGCGCTCATGCGCGGAAGATCCGGTTGACCCGGCTGTCGATCTCGTCTTTTCGTGCATTGTACCACTTCCAGTCGACCTGGATCAGCTTGCTGACCTTCTCCGGTGTCGTCAGCAGCTTGGCGTCATACTTGGCGTCGAGCTTGACCTTCTTGTTGGCCGGCGAATACCACACCGTCTCGGCGAGGCGCTTTTGGACCTCGGGGCGCAGCATGTAGTTGATATAGGCGTTGGCGAGCTCCTTCACCTTGCTGCCGGGCGTGATGCTCAGCACTTGCTCGAGCGACAGCACGCCCTCGTTCGGCGTGACGAAGTCGACCGGCTGGTTCTGACCGTCGTAACGATAGATGCCGGAATCATGCAGGATGCCGAGGCCGACCTCACCGGACAGGATCAGCTTCTCCATCGCGCCGGTGAAGTCGACCAGCTTGATCGGCTTCAGCTTCTCCAGCGCTCCATAGGCGGCGTCGAGGTCGGTCTGGCCCTTGCCATACAGCGCGCCGCACATCATCACGAACGCCTGTCCCAGGCTATTGGCTGGGATCACATAGCCGCCGCGCGCGCCATTGAATTTCGCATCCCAGTAGTCTTTCCACGACGTGACGCTCCCATAGCCCTTGTCGGTGCGCATGCCGAGACCGATGGCGCTGGTGAAGATGCAGACGCCGACGATCTTGTCGCTGACGGCGTAAGGATAGACGTCGGCGATATTCGGAACCAGCTTGGGGTCGACCTTGGGCTCGACGAGACCCATCGCCACGGCCGCCCACTGCTCGTTGGAGTTGGTGTGCAGCACGTCGTAGACCGGGGCCGAGCGTGAGCTCGCCTGCAGCTTCGGCAGGAACGGCAGCGCGGTGTCGGTCTTGAGCTTGCACTTGAACTCGCTCTCGAAGGCCGGGCCGATCTCGGCCTTCATCACGTCACCCCATTTGCCGCCCCAGCCGGTGACGTTGAGAACGGGCTCGTCCGCACGCGCGACATAGGGAGCAGCGACAACGCCGGCGCCGAGCGACGCAGCCGCGGTCAGCAGGCGGCGGCGGCTCAGAGGAAAACGACGCGATGAGGCGGTCATGTCCGGGATCTCCCTTAGAGTTTGACGTAGGAGCGAAGACCTACGGTGCGGTCGAGCGCGATGACGACGATGAAGGCGAGCAGGATCGAGACCACCGAGGCCGCGCCGATGGTGCCGTCGAGATCGAACTTCAGATAGTTGAACAGCGTGATCGGCAAGGTCTCGCTACCCGGCGCGACCAGGAACAGCGACACCGGAAACTGGTCGAACGAGACGATGAAAGCAAAGATCGCGCCTGCCAGAACGCCGGGCTTCACCAGCGGCAGAGTGATCTCGAAGAAGGCCCGGGTGGGGCTGGCGCCGAGATTTTGCGCGGCTTCCTCCAGCCTGACATCGAAATTATGCAACACCGCGAGCGTGGTGCGCACGACGTAGGGAATCGTCACCAGCGTATGGCCCGCGACGAGGCCCCACAAGGGACGCCCGACATCGAGCAGCACGTAGGACTGGAACAGTGCAAGACCGGTCAGGATCGCGGGCAGCATCAGCGGCGACAGCATGGTCGCCACGATCAGCCGCGAGCCTGGCAGGTTGCCGCGGGCGATCGCCAGCGCGGCCGACGCGCCAAGCACGGTGGCCGCGGCCGTGGTCATGGCCGCAACTTCGATGCTGAAGAGCAGCGCGTGCATGAAGTCGCGCGAGGCGAAAAACTTCTCGAACCAGCGCAAGGAGGCGCCGACTGGCGGAAACTGGATGAAAGGCGTGGGGTTCAGAGCGAACACGATCACGATCGCGATCGGCGCCAGCAGGAAGGCGAGGATGCCGGTATTGGCGGTGAGATAGAGCCTGCGACCCCACCGGAGCGGCCGCGTCTTGCTGCGAAGGGCAGGTGTGGCCGCCAGATCGATCGGCGCAGCAAGCGGCGGCCGCGATCCTGGAGCAAGGCTCGTCATATTGGCCCTCATTGCAGCTCGCGTTGGCCCGAAACGAGGCCGAGCACGTGATTATACGCGACAACGAGCGAGAGCGAAATGATGAGCAGCACCATGCCGAGCGCAGCCGCGAATCCGACGTTGAAGTTCGCGGAGATCTGCTGGTAGATCAGGATCGGCAGGGTCATGATCTGGAAGCCGCCGAGCAGGATCGGCGTGACGTAGGCGCTGATCGCGAGCGCGAAGACGAGCAGCGAACCGGCGAGGATGCCGGGCAGGCTGAGCGGCAGGGTGATTTCGAGAAAAGCGCGCCACGGGCTGGCGCCGAGATTCTCCGCCGCCTGCTCCAGCCGTTCGTCGATGCGGCCGATCACGCCAGTCAGCGTCAGCACCATGAAAGGCACATAGATGTGGACGAGGCCGATGATGATGCCGGTCTCATTGTACATCAGCTGCAACGGCCTGGTGATCAGCCCGAGCGAGGTCAGGATCTGGTTGATGACACCCTTGTCGGACAGCAGCGTCATCCAGGCGAAGGTGCGCACCACGATGCCGGTCAGCATCGGCGCCAGCACGGCCATCAGCAGCAGCGCATGGCCGGTGCGGCTCTTGATCCGCGCCATCCAATGCGCGAGCGGGTAGCCGATCACGAGCGCGGCCAGGGTCGTCCAGAGGCCGATCCGGATCGTGGTCCAGATCACCTCGAGATAGTAGCCGTCATCGCCCATGCGGGCATAGTGCTTGGCGGTGAGGGCGACGTTCGGCATGACCACGGGGTTGCCGGTCAGGACGCTCATCAGCGCCATCAATCCGATCGGCAGGAAGAAGAACAGCGCGAACAGCAACGCGCTCGGCAGGATCAACAGCGCCATGCTGTTGACGCGCGGCGCGCTGCTGCTCGTCATCAGGAGGCCAGTCCGGCCAGTTGCTCGATGGTCTGGCCGAGCGGATCGCCGGTCATGCGCCGCAGCTTGGCTGCCATTGCGCCGAGCTCGCGGCGGACGTTGGCGCGCTCGATCTCGGTGGTCGCCTGCACCGAATAGGAGACGGCGATGCCGATCAGCTCACCGCTCTCGCCGCTCGCCAGCGCAAAGCCCTGCGAGCCGACGCCCTCGATGGCCTCGTCGGCGGCGTCCGAGATGCCGGTCCGGCGGATCTCGTTCAGCCGCGCCATCAGCTCGGTGAAGTTCTGCGGCGAGTTGGCCGGGACCTTCGGGTAGTCGAGCGGCACCCGCGCCCGGATCTCCTGGTCTGACAGACGCGCCAGCATGGCGCGGCCGTTCGAGGTGATGATTGCCGGCGTGCGCTGGCCGGGCGGGTTGACGACGCGCAGCGGATTGGAGCCGGGCACGATCCGCAGCACCACCTGCTGATAGCCGTCGAGCACGGCGATGTAGCCGGTGTGGCCAGTGCGCGCGCAGACATCGCGCAGTTCGCCCTCGGCGGTGGCGATCAGGTCGTCATGGGCACGGTGAAGCCGCCCGAGCTCGAAGGTCAGCAGGCCCGGGCGGTAGCGTCGGCTATGCGGGTCCTGCTCGAGCAGGCCGCAATCGCGCAGCGAGCGGAGCAGACGTGAGGTCGAGCTTTTCGGCTTGCCGGTCAGGACCTGGACGTCGGCAAAGGAGAGGTCGGGTCGCGCGGTCGAAAAGCAGCGCAGGATGTCGATGGCGTTGGTCAGGGCGCTCATGATGATACCGTTTGTTCCATTTTTTGGAACATAGTCTCAAATTCTAGAAGCGGCAGGGCGACTGCCGCAAGGCGAAATTACTGGCAAGGAGGTGCCCGAATGCGCGTCAGGGTGGTGGTCGGGGCGCCGGGCGCTGAAGGAGCATGCTCGGCCTCACTGCGCCACGGCGGACCTGATGCGACCGAGGGCGGCGTCAACGCCCGTCCAGGCCGGCTTGTCCGGGGCAAATTGCTGACGGAGATAGGCGACGAGTTCGGCGAGCTGGACGTCGCTGAGATGCTCCTTGAACGCCGGCATGTAGCCGAGGTCGGACGAGGCCGGCTTCATGATCCCGTGCAGGATCACCTGGATCAGATTGTCGGGTGTGGCGCTGTGCAGGTTGCTGTTCAGCGCCAGCGAGGGGCGGCTGCCGAACATTGGCAGGCCGCCGACCTCATGACAGACCGCGCAGGCGCCGAGATAGAGCCGTGCCGCCGGAGACGGCGTCGAGGTCACCTTGGTGCGCGCTTCCAATTCCGCGGCCATCGCCTCCAGCTTCGCTGCCTCGGGCGAGGGCGTCTGGAACGAGGCGAGATAGATCGCCATGGCCCGAATGTCGGCATCGGGCAGCGTCGCGAGATCCTTGACGATCGGTGCCATCGGACCGGCGGCCACGCCATGGAAGCGCGACTGACCGGAGCGGAGGTAAGTGTAGAGTTCGTCCTCGGTCCACGGGATCGGGGCACTCGAGAGCGAGGTCAGTGCCGGGGCTTCCCAGCCATCGGCGAAGCCGCCAGCGAGATATGCGTTGCGTTGCTCGGCGCCGAGCGCGTTGCGCGGCGAGTGACAGGCGCTGCAATGGCCGAGGCTTTCGACGAGATAGAAGCCGCGATTCCAATGCTCTGATCGTGTTGGATCACGCCTGAACGGCTGCGTGTCGTGAAACAGTGCATTCCACCCGGCGACCAGCGGCCGCAGGTTGAACGGGAAGCGCAGCGCGTTGTCCGGCGCCTGCTGTCGGACCGGTGCCTGTGCCATCAGGTAGGCGTACAGCGCCTGCAGGTCGGCATCATCGGTTCGTGCGAAATGCGTGTAGGGGAACGCCGGATAGAGCTGCCGGCCGTCGCGATGCACGCCCTCGCGCATCGCGCGCTCGAAGGCGGGATAGGACCAGGCGCCGATCCCGGTCTCGACGTCGGGCGTGATATTGGTGCTGAACAGCGTGCCGAACGGCGTCTCCAGCGCACGGCCGCCGGCATTGATCAGGCCGCTGTCCGCGGTGTGGCAGACTGCGCAATTGCCGAGCGCCGCGAGCGCCTCCCCGCGCGCGACCGTCGCAGCGGAATAGACCGAGGGATCGGGGCGGGGGATCGGCGCGATGGCGCGCCAGGGCAGCACGGCTGCCGCGACGCCGATCGCCGCGGCGCAGGCCGCGACGGCGGTGGCGATCACGCCGCCCCGCTTGGCAAAGGGCTTGAGCCACGTGGTCGCCGGTCTTTCGGGGGCGGGCAGCGACTGCGGCGCCGGCGTCTCCACCCGTTCGCCGCGCAGTCCTTTCAGGATGCGCTCCGGCGTGAATGGCGGCTCGCGGAAGCGGACGCCGGTGGCGTCGTAGATCGCATTGGCGATCGCGGCGGCGCTTGGCACGGACGCTGACTCGCCGACGCCGAGCGGCGGCTGATCCGGTCGCGGCAGCATCAGCACGTCGATCTCAGGCACGTCGGGGAAGGTGATGATCGGATAGGCGCCCCATTCCCGCGCCGCGACCTTGCCGCGCGTGAAGGGAATCTCCTCCATCAGCGCCCGGCTGGTGGATTGGATGACGTTGCCTTCGATCTGGTGGCGTACCCCGTCCGGATTGATCATCAGGCCGGAGTCCTGGCCTGCGATCACCCGCGTGACGCTGACATCGCCGGTCGTCGTATTCACGGCGACATCGGCGATCCAGGCCGACCATGCCGCGCCGTAGCCGGGAAACTTGCTGTGGACGTAGAGCGCGTAGGCGAAGCCGCGGCCATGGACGACGCCGTTCTCGGGCGTCTTCTCTTCCCGCACGGGGCGCGGCGTCCAGCCGGCGCGTTCGGCCACGGCGTTCACGAGATCACGCGCGCGCTCGTCTTTCAGATAGCGCAGCCGGTATTCGATCGGGTCGACGCCGGCCTCCGCAGCGAGCTCGTCGATATAGGACTCGTGCGCGAAGGTATTGGGCAGCGCCGAGACGCCGCGGATCCAGGAGGCGCGCACGATCGGCGGCATGTCATGCGCTGTGATGCGCATATGGTCGTAATCATAAGGCGGAATCGCGGTGCGGTCGCCCATCTCGAACACGGCGGGCTCCGGCGCGATGCGGCCGGTGAGCAGCAAGGCCAGCGTCGGCGCGCCGTTCGAGGGATAGCGCGTGGCGAATTCATAGGCCGCAACCGAACCGTCGGCATTGAGGCCGCCATTGACGTCCATCAGCTGCGCGGTGCCTTTGGGCTCCCACAGATGCTCCTGCTCGCGCGTCAGCTGCACGCGCACCGGGCGGCCGACCGCACGCGCCAGCAGCAGCGCATCGGCCGTGACATCGTCGGCGCAGTTGCGGCCATAGCAGCCGGCGGCCTCCAGCCGGACCAGCTCGATGTGATCCTCTGGACAGTCGATCAGCATGGCGAGATCGCCGCGCAGGATGTGCGGATTCTGCGTGCCGGAATAAATGCGGATCTGCCCGTCGCGATAGTCGGCGACAGCGCAGGACGGCCCGATCGAGCCGTGCATCTGATAGGGCCAGAGATAGGTCCTCCGCATCGGCTTGGCGGCGTCGGCGATGGCGGCGTCGACATTGCCCTTGTCGAGCAGCCGGCGCGGAGCGGACGGATTGGCTCGCAGCGCGTTCTCGACATCGTCGAGATCGCGCAAGGTCGGCACCGGCCTCCAATTCACCTCGAGGCGCTCGGCAGCCAGGATCGCGTTCTCCTCGCGCTCGGCGACGACGCCGATGAAATCGCCGATGACGACGACGTCGACCAGACCCGGGATGTCGCGCACCGAGTCTCTGTCGACGTCAAGCAGGCTGGTGCCGATGAACGGTCCGGCATCGACGCCGGCATAGGGTGGGCGCACGACGCGGCCGTGCAGCATGCCGGGCACGCGCACGTCATGTACGTAGATGAGCTCGCCGGTCGCCTTCGCCGGCAGATCGACGCGCGGCACCGAGCGGCCGACGACCTGATAGTCGTTCACCGACTTGACGATGATATCGTCGGCGAGCGCGAGGCTGATCGTCTCATCGCCGATCAGTTCGCCATAGCTGAGGACGCGGTTGTTGGGCCCGCGGATCAGCCCGTCCTCGACCGTCAAATCCTGAACGTCGAGGCCGAGCTGCGTGGCCGCTCGCGCCAAGAGGAAGGCGCGCGCCTGCGCCGCCGCCTTGCGCAGGGGTACGGCGGTGATCTGAATTGTCTCGCTGGCGATGGTCGCGCCCTGGTTCGGCACGACCGCGGTGTCACCGAGCACGACCACGACGCGGGCGAAGGAGACGTCGAGCTCTTCTGCAACGATCTGTCCCAGCGCGGTGCGGATGCCGGTGCCGAGATCGACATGGCCGTTGAAGGCCGAGACCTCGCCTGCCGCCGTGATCCGGATGAAGGTTTCGAACCGGCCATTGTTGCCGGCCATGGGACGCTCGACGACCAGCCAGCCGCGAGGCATGTCTTCGTCCTTGGTGAGGCGATCGTTCATCAGTCCAGCGCCTCGAGCGTGTGGCCGGCCGCCCGCATCGCCGCGCGGAGGATCTCGACATGGGCGCCGCAGCGGCAGAGATTGTAGCGCAGCGCCTGCTTGATCTCATCGCGCGACGGATCGGGCTTGATCGCCAGCAGTGCCTTGGTCGTCATGATCATGCCGTTGAGACAATAGCCGCATTGCGCAGCCTGCTCGGCGATGAAGGCCTGTTGCACCGGATCGGGCGCCTCGCGCGAGCCCAGCCCTTCCAGCGTGGTGACATCGCGGCCGATGCAGCCTTCCACCGGAATGACGCAGGATCGGGCGGCGCGGCCGTCGATCAGCACGGTGCAGGCGCCACATTCCCCCAGGCCGCAGCCGTATTTCGGACCGTTCAGGGCGAGGTCGTTGCGCAGCACATGAAGCAGGGGCGTGCTGGGCGCGGCGGCGACGTCGTGCACCCGTCCGTTCACGGTCAGCCGAATCGTTGCTGGCGTCATGCCCTTCTGTCGTCCGCTATGCTATCGTTAACGAGGATGCGATGGCGATCGCTCCGAGCGTATCGTTTGTGTACTAACATGCAAGTGCCACGTTTTGCGCTGCAGCGTATGCACGATTTGTCGTCATTGTGCAGGGCAAACTGATCGTTTATCCGGCAATCGTGCTTTTCGTTCGCGGTGGCGCTTGACAGCCGACGGAGGGGCGCGACATCATTCGTATACGAACGAATTGCCGCGGCGTGTGGACGTTTGCCGCCAGCTCCGCTTCAAGATAGGCTTCTCTGCATGGTGACCGAAACGGCGAGCGACGGTGCCGCGGACAAGATCCGCTGCGATGCCTGTCCGGTGATGTGCTACATCAAGCCGGGCGCGGCAGGTGCCTGCGACCGTTATGCCAATCAGGACGGTGTGCTGGTGCGCGTCGATCCGCATATCCTGCTGGAGCGCACGGTGTCGCATGGCGGCAAGCTGGTGCCGTTCCAGGCGAGCGGCGACTGGGACGGCAAGATCGTGCATCAGCCCGAGCTGTTCGTTACCGCGATCGGCGCCGGCACCACCTATCCGGACTACAAGCCGGCGCCGTTCATTGTGTCGTCGGTGGTCGATGGCGTCGACATGGTCACGGTCGTGACCGAGGGCATCTTCAGCTATTGCGGCGTCAAGGTGAAGATCGACACCGACCGCTATCTCGGACCGGAAGCGGCGACGGTGCGCGTCGACGGCGAGGCGGTCGGTCACGTCACGACCAGCGAATACGGCTCGCAGATGCTGTCGCTCGGCGGCGTGCATCATCTCACCGGCGGCTCCAAGAAGGAGGGGCGTGTCACCTGTGACGCGCTGATGGACCTCAGCAACCGCAAAGCCGTGGAACTCGTGGTCGACGGGGGCTCCAGCGTGATCGTGCAGGCGGGGCAGCCCCCGATCGTCAACGGCGTCAAGGAAGAGCGCATGCGCGTCGGCTGCGGCTCGGCCACGATCGGCATGTTCGCCAAGCAATGGCAGGGCAAGGTCGACGAGGTCGTCGTGGTTGATGATCACATCACCGGCGTTCTGTCGGAGCACCAGGCCGGCAAGCTGCTCGACATTCCTGCGACCGGCATCAAGATGAAGGGACGCCGCTCGACGCCGGGCCGCTACTTCCAGGTGGCGCAGCCCGGAACCGGCTGGGGCGGCACCGACATCTCCGATCCGCTGTCGATCCTCGGGCCGTTCGATCCCAAGACGGCGAAGCCGGGAACGACGCTGCTGATGGTGTCCACGACGGGCGAGCATGCCGGATACTACGTGCTCGACGAGTCGCTCAGGCCGGTGCAGCGCGAGATGCCGCCGGAGCTGCAGTTCTCGGTCGAGCGCATCCAGGAGAACTGCGAGCCGGCGCTGTGCACCGTGCTGTTCATGGCCGGTGCCGGCGGCTCGCTGCGCGCTGGCGTCACCGACAATCCGGTGCGGCTGACGCGCTCGGTCAAGGATACGCTGACGCGGGTGACGAGCGGCGGTGCGCCGGTCTATGTCTGGCCGGGCGGCGGCATCACCTATATGGTCGACGTGACCCAGATGCCGGCCGGCGCCTTCGGCTATGTGCCGACGCCGGCGATCGTCGCGCCGATCGAGTTCACGCTGAGGCTATCGGACTATGCGGCGCTCGGCGGGCACATGGACTACGTCCAGCCGCTCGCTTCGCTCAAGGATGTCAGCAAGGACATCCGCCAACTGCCGTGGCCGAGGCCGGGCGCATGAGCCGGCGGCCACAGATCGCCTTGTTGCCCGACCGGCGGCTGCATCTGCAGGACGGCCCGATCGATCTGATCATCGGCGCAGATGCGGCCGATGGCGATATTGGTGCGGCCTATCGTGCGGCGGCCGAGCGTTTTACGGGGCTGCTCGACGAGCTGTGTGTGGAACTGTCCGTGCTGCGCAGAGGGGCCGATCAGGATCGCTGCCCGTTGAAGGGCGTCGTCGCGCAGCGGATGCATGCCGCCGTGGTGCCGTTTGCGCGCGAGATGTTCATCACGCCGATGGCGGCTGTCGCGGGTAGTGTCGCCGAGGAGATTCTCGGCGCAATGCGCGGCGCGGCGAAGCTGACGCGGGCTTATGTCAACAATGGCGGTGACATCGCACTCCATCTGCGGGATGCCGCCACGTTCAGCGTCGGGCTGATGGACCGTCCCGACGGCGCGGGCGTGATGCGGAGGATGACGCTTCGTGCTGCCGACGCGATCGGCGGTGTCGCCACATCGGGCCGCCACGGTCGCAGCTTCTCGCTGGGCATTGCCGATGCGGTGACGGTGCTCGCGCGTAGCGCGGCGCAGGCCGATGCGGCTGCGACGGTGATCGGCAACGCGGTCGACCTTCCGGGTCATCCGGCCGTGCTTCGCCGACCTGCGTGCGAGCTGCAACCGGAGAGCGATCTCGGTGACCGCCTCGTCACATGCGAGGTCGGAGAGCTCCGTGATGTCGAGGTTGCCGAAGCGCTGGCCGCGGGCGAGCATCGTGGGCAGTCGCTGCTGTCGGCTGGTCTGATCGAAGGCGCTGTTCTGCAGCTCCGCGGCAACATTCGCGTTGTCGGCCCGCGCGCGGTCGAGATCGTCCGTCGGCCGCAGTTGCGGGCGGCGGCGGCGTGAGGTTTGATGCATGATGTGCCAGAATACGAAGGGTCGACGATGAGCGCCGTCATCAGGAAGATCGTGACCGTGGTCGAGGAAGTCCATCAGGAGATGGGCCGGTCCGTCTCGCCGCCGACGCGGCGGGCTGCGGCAGTGGCGGTGATCGAGAATCCGTTTGCCGGCCGCTATGTCGAGGACCTGTCGCCGCTGATTGCGATCGGCGAGGAGCTGGGCGAGATGCTGGCCAAGCGCGCCGTGGCCGCGCTCGGCATTGAAGGACCGGCCGCGCACAGCTACGGCAAGGCGGCCGCCGTCGGCAGCGACGGCGAGCTGGAGCATGCGGCCGCGATCCTGCATCCAAAGATGGGGGCGCCGGTGCGCAAGGTGCTCGGCAAGGGCGCGGCGCTGATCCCCTCGTCGAAGAAGCGCGGCGGCGTCGGCTGCACGCTCGACATTCCGCTCGGCCATAAAGATGCGGCCTTCGTGCGCAGTCATTTCGACGGCATGGAGGTGCAGATCAACGACGCGCCACGCGCCAATGAGATCATGGTCGCGCTCGCGGTCACCGACAGCGGCCGTCCGCTGCCGCGCGTCGGCGGGCTCACGGTCGCCGAGATCAAGGGCGAGGACGGTCTACGGTAATTCGACTCAACATGGAGGCTGAAGGGATGCGACGGAGAACGATGCTTGCGGCAGGCCTGGGCCTTGCCGTCGCGGGACTGACGGGCGCGGCGCGCGCCGAGGACGTCATCAAGATCGGTGAGATCAACAGCTATTCGCTGCTGCCGGCGTTCACCGAGCCTTATCGCAAGGGCTGGCAGCTCGCGGTCGAGGAGGTCAATGCAGCCGGCGGCATCAACGGCAAGAAGCTCGTCGTCGTCTCCAAGGACGACAGCGGCAAGCCGGCCGATGCGCAGACCGCAGCCAACGAACTGGTGTCGAGCGAGAACGTCGCGATGCTCGCCGGTACGTTCCTGTCGAACATTGGCCTCGCCGTCAGCGACTTCGCCAACCAGAAGAAAGTGTTCTTCCTGGCGGCCGAGCCGCTGACCGACGCCATCACCTGGGCGAAGGGCAACAAATACACCTTCCGCCTGCGCCCGTCGAACTACATGCAGGCGGCGATGCTGGTGGAGGAGGCTGCCAAGCTTCCCGCCAAGCGATGGGCCACCATTGCGCCGAACTACGAATACGGCCAGTCGGCCGTCGCGGTGTTCAAGAAGCTCTTGTCGGAGAAACGGCCCGACATCCAGTGGGTGGACGAGCAGTGGCCGCCGCAGGGCAAGATCGACGCCGGTCCGGTGGTGCAGGCCGTCGCCGCCGCCAATCCGGAGGCGATCCTCAACGTCACCTTCGGCGCCGATCTCGTGAAGCTGGTCCGCGAAGGCAACACCCGCGGCCTGTTCAAGGACCGCAAGGTCGTCAGCTTCCTGACCGGCGAGCCGGAATATCTCGATCCGCTCAAGGAGGAGACGCCCGAGGGCTGGATCGTCACCGGCTATCCCTGGTACTCGATCAAGACGCCCGAGCACGACGCGTTCCTGAAGGCGTATCAGGCCAAGTACAACGACTATCCGCGGCTCGGCTCGATCGTCGGCTACCAGACCATCAAGTCGGCGGCCGCCATTCTCGCCAAGGCCGGCTCGACCGATACCGACAAGCTGATCGCCGCGGCCGAGGGACTGTCCGTGCCGTCGCCCTTCGGTGAAATCACGTTCCGTAAGATCGACCACCAGTCGACGCTCGGCGCTTACGTCGGCAAGACCGCGCTGAAGGACGGCAAGGGCATCATGGTCGACACCGTCTACCGCAAGGGCTCGGACTATCTGCCTGGTGACGCGGAAGTCGGCAAGCTCCGGCCGAAGGACTGATCCACACGATCCTGCTTCTCCCTCTCCCGCAGGGGGAGAGCGGGCGGGGTGAGGGAATACGACGCCTGATCTACAGGTTCGGGCCGAGATCCCTCACCCCACGCTTGCTCGTCAGCTCTCTGAAGGAGCGCCCGAGCGCAAATGCGGCTCATCGATTCGACGATCTCCTCACGCGGACCGCCCATGGCCTTCTACTTCGTCCAGTTCCTGACCGGCCTTGCCAGTGCAGCCTCGCTGTTTCTGGTGGCGTCGGGACTGTCGATCATCTTCGGCGTCACCCGCATCGTGAATTTCGCCCATGGCGCGTTCTACATGCTCGGCGCCTATGTGGCCTTTTCGCTCACCGAGCGGCTGTCCGGTCCGCTCGGCTTCTGGGGCGGCATCATCGTGGCGGCGCTCGCGGTCGCCGCCATCGGCGTGCTCGTCGAGGTCGTGCTGCTGCGCCGGATCTATCACGCGCCGGAGCTGTTCCAGTTGCTCGCGACCTTCGGCTTGACCCTGATGGTCGAAGATCTCGTGGTGCTGATCTGGGGACCGGATGATCTGGTCGGCCGCCGCGCGCCGGGATTGAAAGGTGCGGTCGACTTCTTCGGTCAGAACATCCCGAGCTACGACCTGTTCCTGATCGCGCTCGGTCCGATCGTGCTCGGTGTGCTCTGGTTGCTGTTCCAGCGCACTCGCTGGGGCATCCTGGTGCGCGCGGCGACGCAGGACCGCGACATGGTCGCGGCGCTCGGGGTCAACCAGAAGTGGCTGTTCACCTCGGTGTTTGCCGTCGGCGTCTTCCTCGCCGCGCTCGGCGGCGCGCTGCAGATCCCGCGCGACGCGGTCCATCACGCGATGGATCTGCGCATCATCGTCGAGGTGTTCGTGGTCGTCGTGATCGGCGGCCTCGGCAGCATCCTCGGCGCCTTCGTCGCCGCCGTGCTGGTGTCGGAGCTCAATGCCTTCGGCATTCTCATCTTCCCCACGATCTCGCTGATCCTCGTGTTCCTGGTGATGGCCGTCGTGCTGGTCGTGCGGCCTTGGGGCCTGTTTGGCAAGAAGGAGGCGCCGGCGCGGCGCACACCCGGTCTCACCGTCATTCCCTGGCGTCCGCTGAGCTCGGTCGAGCGGCTGGCGTCTCTCGTCGCGCTGGCGCTGGCGGCGATGCTGCCCTTCATCGCCGGCAACTACGCGCTGACCGTCGGCGCCGAGATCGCGATCTTCGTGATCTTCGCGGCGTCGCTGCATTTCCTGATGGCGGTCGGCGGCCTCGCCTCGTTCGGTCACGCCGCCTATTTCGGCCTCGGCGCTTACGGCGTCGCCTTCCTCGCGAAGATGGCGGGGCTGCCGATGATCGCCTGCCTCTTGCTGGGGCCGCTGCTCGGCGCGCTTGGTGCGGCCGTGTTCGGCGCCTTCGCCGTCCAGCTTTCGGGCGTTTATTTCGCGATGCTTACCTTGGCCTTTGCGCAAATCGTGTGGTCGATCGCGTTCCAATGGGTCGCGGTCACCGGCGGTGACAACGGCATTCTCGGTCTCTGGCCGGAGAAATGGGCCGCGTCGCCGTCGCATTTCTACTGGCTCGCGCTCGGCGTCTCCGCGTTGGTCGTCAGCGTGCTGCGTCTGATCACCTTCTCGCCGTTCGGCTACGCCTTGCGCGGAATGCGCGACTCTCCGCTGCGCAGCGAGTCGATCGGCATCAACGGCAAGCGTATCCAGTGGACGGCGTTCATCATCGCCGGCACGACGGCCGGCCTCGGCGGTGCGCTGTTCGCCTATCTCAAGGGCAGCGTCTTTCCGGACAACATGGGCATCTCGCTGTCGGTCGATGCCCTGGTCATGGTGCTGCTGGGCGGCGTCGAGACGGTGCCCGGCGCGATCTTCGGCGCCATCGTCTACAAGGCGCTCAACATCTGGCTGGTCAGCCAGACCGACTGGTCGAAGCTCGTGCTCGGCATCTTCATCGTGCTGATCGTGGTGGTGTTCCCGAAAGGCATCGTGGGCGTGGTCGAAACCGTCATGCATCGGCGCCGCGCAGCGGCCCCCAAGGGGACTTCGCTGTCGGCCAAGATGGAGGGCGCACAATGAGTCTCGGCGTGTCGCTGCTCTCCGTCGAAGGCCTGTCGAAATCCTATGGCGGCATTCACGCCGTCCGCAACGTGTCGTTCACGCTGCAGGCCGGCGAGATCCTCGCGCTGATCGGTCCGAACGGCGCCGGCAAGAGCACCTGCTTCGACATGCTCAACGGCCAGAACGTGCCGGACAGCGGCCGCATCACCGTGATGGGGCAGGAGACCACGGGGCGCAAGCCGCGCGAAGTCTGGCGGCTCGGAGTCGGGCGGACCTTCCAGATCACCGCGACCTATCCGACCATGACGGTGCGTGAGAACATCCAGGTCGCGCTGGTCTCGCATCATCGCCGCCTGTTCGATTTCTGGAGCCCGATGCTTGCCATCGAGCGGGACGAAGCAGATCGCCTGCTCGATCTCGTCGGCATGGCCGGCTATGCCGAGCGTCCCTGCGGCGAGCTCGCCTATGGCGACCTCAAGCGGCTGGAGCTCGCGATCGCGCTCGCCAACCAGCCGAAGCTGCTGCTCATGGACGAGCCGACCGCCGGCATGGCGCCGCGCGAGCGCGTCGAGCTGATGCGGCTGACCGCCGGAATTGCGCGTGAGCAGTCGATCGGCGTCCTTTTCACGGAGCACGACATGGACGTGGTGTTCGAGCATGCGGACCGCATTCTCGTGCTCAATCGTGGCAGCCTCATTGCCGAGGGATCGCCAGCCGAGGTGCGGGCCAATCGCGAGGTGCAGGCGATCTATCTCGGGGAAGGCCTGCTGTATGATGCCGATCATCGCGAGGGAGCTCCGGCATGAAGCTGTCCGTCGCCAATCTCAACAGCCACTACGGTCCTGCGCATATCCTGTTCGACATCGGCCTCGAGGTCGGCGAGGGCGAGGTGGTGGCGCTGCTCGGGCGCAACGGCGCCGGCAAATCGACAACCTTCCGCTCGATCGTCGGCCTGGTCGAGCTGCGCGAGGGCCAGATCATGTTCGAGGGCAAGGACATCTCGTCCGCGCCGACCCATGAGATCGTCCGCGCCGGCCTCGGCTATGTTCCGGAAGAGCGCAGAATCTTCACCGAGCTGACGGTGGAGGAGAATCTCGAGGTCGGGCGCCAGAAGCCGCGGCCCAATGCCCCGCAATGGACCCGCGAGAAGTTGTATCAGCTGTTTCCCAATCTCGGCGAGATGAAGAGCCGCCCGGGCGGCCGCATGAGCGGTGGTGAGCAGCAGATGCTGACCATCGCCCGCACGCTGATGGGCAATCCGTCGCTGGTCCTGCTCGATGAGCCCTCGGAAGGCCTGTCGCCGAAGATCGTGGAGCAGATGGTCGATGCGATCCTGACCATGAAGAAGGAAGGCGTCTCGCTGGTCGTCTCCGAGCAGAACCTGCATTTCGCGAAGCTGATCTCTGACCGCGCCTACATCATCGAGCGCGGTCGCATCTGCTTCTCCGGCACCATGGCCGAGCTCGACGCGCGGCCCGACATCCGCGACGCGCATCTGTCGATCTGAGGCGAGGAAAGATATGGCCAAGAGCGCCCCGCTGAAGCGATCGACAAAAGCGGCGACCAAGACGACGCCGAAGCCACAGGCCAAGCAAGCCGCGAAGGCTGCGCCAAAGCCGGCCCGGACGGCCTATGTGCTGGACGACCAGATCGGCTTCATCCTGCGGCAGGTATGGCAGCGCCACACCATGATCTTCGCGCGCGATATCGGCAGCAACCTGACGCCGACGCAATGGGCGGCGCTGTCGAAGCTGGTCGAGACCGGACCGTGCTCTCAGAACCAGCTCGGACGGTTCACGGCGATGGATGTCGCGACCATCAAGGGCGTGATCGATCGGCTGACGGCGCGCGGTCTCACTGAAACCAGCCCGGACCCGCAGGATGGTCGCAGGCTGTTAGTCAGCCTGACCCGCGCCGGCCAGCAGCTCGCGGAGAAGACCGCACCGCTCGCGCTGGCGATCTCCAAGGAGACACTGGCGCCGCTCGATGCGAAGGAACGCGAGACGCTGCTGGGGTTGTTGAACAGGCTGCGGTAGTCGCCACGAGCGCAGGTCGTGTGGGGTGGGCAAAGACGCATTCGCGTAGCGAATACGTCGTGCCCACCATCCATGCTGCGACGAAGACGCTGGGTGCGTCGCACACGGCGCTGGCGCGTCGCGCGCGCCTTTGCCCAACCTTGCTACGCAATCTTCATCAAACTCACGGCGTCATTGCGAGGCGCCCTTGCGCCGAAGCAATCCAGAGCTTCACATGCGGCCCTGGATTGCTTCGCTGCGCTCGCAATGACGGCGGAGAAAGCCGGTCGATCCTACTTCGCCACGATCTCCGGGATCTTCGTGGCCGGCGGCGTGTTCCGGCTGCGCTGGGTGCGGACGATGCCGTCGATGATGGTCATGCCGATGCCCGGGAGGTCGCCGAGCTGGACGCTGTCGAGCAGCGTCTTGGCCGGCGAGTGCTGCGCCTTGTCCATGATGACGAAATCGGCGGAGCGGCCGATTTCGATCAGGCCGCAGTCGAGCTCGCGCATCCGCGCGGTGTTGCCGGTGGCGAAGCAGAACGCGATCTCGGCCGGCACGTCGCCGAGCGAGGACAGCAGCGACACCATGCGCAGGATGCCGAGCGGCTGCACGCCGGAGCCGGCCGGCGCGTCGGTGCCGAGGATGACGCGGTTGAGCTCGTTCATCTCGCGCGCGGTGCGCAAGGTGAACAGCGCCGAGCGCTCATTGCCGTTGTGCACGAGCTCGAGCCCGGCCTTGCAGCCCTCGCAGATGCAGCGGATCTGGTCGTCGGGCAGGGCGGTGTGGCCGCCATTGATGTGCCCGATGACGTCGGTGCCGGCCTCCAGCACCACGTCCTTGTCGATCAGGCCCGAGCCGGGGATCGACGGACCGCCGGTGTGGATGGTGCTCTGGATGCCGTATTTGCGTGCCCAGCCGACCATCTTGCGTGCGGTGGGGCCATCCTTGACGCCGCCGAGACCGACCTCGCCGAGCAGCTTGACGCCGGCCGCGGCGAGCTCCTTGAAATCGTCCTCGACCATCTCGCATTCGATCACGGGCGCGCCGGCATGCACCTTCACGCCGCCGGGCCGCAGCGTCCAAAACGCGCGCTGCGCGAAGATCGCCATCGCCTTCAGGCCGACGACGTCGCGCGGACGGCCGGGCATGTGCACCTCGCCGGCGGAGATCATCGTAGTGACGCCGCCATGCAGATAGGAGTCGATCCAGTTGGTCTGGTTCTGCCGCGGCGTCCAGTCGCCGGCGACGGGATGGACGTGGCTGTCGATCAGGCCCGGCGCCACCGTCGTGCCATGGGCATCGACGATCGTGGTCGCACCTTCGGTGTCGACGTCCTTGAAGCGGCCGATTCCCGTGATCTTGCCGTTCTCGGCGACGATCGTGTCGGCATCCAGGATGGGCCGTTCCAGTGCGCCGGACAGCATCAGGCCGATGTTGCGGATGACCAGCTTGCTGGGACCGGTTGCTTGCGGCGCGTCATGGGCCATCGGGATATCCTTCTCTCCTGGCAAAGCATTTGCGGCAGTTTGCGCCTGCACGCGGCGCAGCATCAAGCCGGTTTCGGTCATTCGTACACGAATGATCGGGGCCGGCAAGCTGCGGCCTGCACGAAGATTTGGCGCGGGTTGCCTACCCTTCAGACACAGCGCGGGCCCTATGAGTGCGGCTTCGGTCGCGTGTTCGACATTCCCGTCCCCTGTGCTTGTGGCGGTGGTCTACGCGCTGGTGATGAACCGCACCCCTGGACGTTGCTGCCGCAATCCGGCATCACCTCGTGCGATTCTTTTGCGACGTCGGTGACGGCAATGAGCGACGACCTTCACACGATCAGCGCGGGCGGCATCACTGCCGCGGTCAAGGCTGATGGCGCCGAGCTGTGCTCGTTGAAGACGGGCGGGGGCCTGGAGTTGCTCTGGCAGGCCGGAGCCGTCTGGCCGCGCCATGCGCCATGGTTGTTTCCGATCGTCGGCCGACTCAAGAATGACCACCTCCACCACCGCGGCCAGACCTATCCGATGACGCAGCACGGCTTCGCCCGCGACCTCCGATTCACTTGGCTGGAGCCCGGGGCCGAGTCATGCGTGTTGCAGCTGACCGACAACGAGACGACGCGGGCGCGCTATCCGTTCGCCTTCCGTCTCACGGTGAGCTACCGGATCACCGCTGATGCGCTGGACGTGGCGGTCGAGATCGCCAACCCCGGCGCGGAGGTTCTGCCCGCCTCGTTCGGATGCCATCCCGCCTTCAACTGGCCGCTGCTCCCCGGCCAGCCGAAGGAGAGCTATCGGCTGATTTTTGCAGAGCCGGAGCCGGCGCCGATCCGCCGTCTGACTGGCGGTTTGCTGCGCGAGCGGCCGGAGCCCTCACCGATCGAGGGGCGCGTTCTCCCGTTGAGCGAACGTCTGTTCGACGACGATGCCGTGATCCTCGATCAGCCGGCCAGCCGTTCGGTTCGCCTCGTCGGAACCACAGGACCGGCGCTTGAGTTAACTTGGGATCATTTTCGTCAGCTTGGAATCTGGTCGAAGCCCGGCGGCGTGCCGTTCCTGTGCATCGAGCCGTGGCGCGGTTTCGCCAGTCCGCTCGATTTCGACGGCGAGTTTGCGGCCAAGCCCGGCGTCATGCACATCGCCCCGGACTCTGCAGAGGCGCTGCGATGCCGCATCCGGGTCGACGGATTGCTATGACTGATGCTCGCAGCGCCCATTTGCGTGCACAGCGGTAACTGTGACTCGCAGTTTTGGGCCTGGAAATGACGGCGCCGTGACCTACATCAGAGACGAGCGCGGAACTTTGGCTATGATGCGTCGAACGACCGGCGGTTGGTGGGCGCTTTCTCCGAACTGATAACGGTCGATCACCGAACATGATATGCGGCGTGATGTCAGGCGCTCTTAGCTGGCTCTTGCAGCCGGGCAGCGCTGCGAGTTCGCCATCGGCCGGCGTGCAGAGATCTCGCGGCGGGGCGCGTAAGTGGCGTTACGCGGGGAACGGGAGGATGGGATGGTGTTGAGAGCTGTTATCGGCACGATTACATGCGCCGTGTTGCTCACGGCGAGCGATGCTGTGGCGGGGGCCTATCGGCCGGGTGACTTCCTCAAGCTTGATCTGTCGAAGGCCGTGTTGTCGCCGGAGCCGCTCGGCCCCGAGGCGCATTTCGAACCTGTGCCTATCGAAGCCAAATCAGATCGACCTGCGGTCGCCGTCCGTTCCGCGATCGACCCGGACGAGCGCTCCGCCATCCCGCGCGCCGTCGCCACCCGGCGCGCTCAAGGCACCAGGACGGCCGAGCGGCCCCGCGGCGCCGCTCGCACCAAGCTCGTCCATCGGCGCGGCAATCCGCTGGACGCGCAGGCGATGGATACGCGCATCCAGACCTGGCCGTGCCGGCCCGGCAGCGGCGGCATCTGCAACTGGCGCTGAGCAGACAGGCTCGGCGTGCGCCTGCACGCCGGAACCGACCTCCCGACATCTTGATTGAGGTGGATGCCGGCTCGCTTGAACTCCCAAGCGGAGCGAAGGCAAGCTGAGCGCTTCCCGCCAAGGTCTTGATGTTTCGAGGCTGCCGCCGGCGTTCGCTGGCGAGTGGTTCGCGCGATTCCAGGAGAATTCATGAACGCCATCGACACCCAGGGTATTCGTCTGCCCAAGCTCGGGCTCGGCACCTTTCGCATGCAGGGCACCGTCTGCCGCGAGGCCGTCGAGAGCGCGCTCGCGCTCGGGTACCGCCACATCGATACTGCCGAGATGTACGCCAACGAGGACGCGATCGGTGCTGCACTTGCGGCAACAAATCTGCCGCGCGCCGAATTGCACGTCACCACCAAGGTCTGGCCGGAGAACCTCGCGCCGGACGCGATCCGTCGCGCATTCGACACGAGTCTGAGGAAGCTCAGACTGGAGTTCGTCGACCTCTATCTCATCCACTGGCCGGCCAAGGGAATGGACCTGCCGGCTGCGCTGGAGACACTGTTGAAGCTGAAGGAGGAGGGGCGCACGCGCGCGGTCGGCGTCGCCAATTTCACCGTCGCGCTGCTGAAGCAGGCGGTCGAGGAGATTCGGGCGCCAGTGGCGTGCAATCAGGTCGAGTATCACGTGATGCTCGATCAGTCGAAGCTGATGGCTTACATGGCGAGCCGGTCAATTCCCCTGGTGGCCTATTGCCCGCTGGCGCAGGGACGCGCCGCCGCCGACGAGACGCTGGGGGCCATCGGCAGGAAGCATGGCGCCAGCGCCGCCCAGGTCGCGCTGAAATGGCTGTTGGACCAGGATGGGGTGGCGGCGATCCCCAAGGCAGCGCGCCCGGAAAGTCAGCGGGCGAACTGGGATGCGACGAAGCTTCAACTCGATGATGAGGATCGTGCCACCATCGCGTCCCTCCCGAAGGACAAGCGCTTCGTCAATCCGGCCTTTGCGCCGGACTGGGATCGCTGACGACCGTGCCATCGGGCCGGGGTGAATGGACCACAGAAAATGGCCCCTTGCGGGGCCATTGCTGCGTCGAAGTCCGCGGATCAGTCGCGCTTGATGATCACGGTGCGGTCATGATGGCGGTGGAGCGGCCGGACATAGTGGTGAGGCCGGTACTCACGATGCATGCGGTATTCGGCGTGGGAGCGATCCCAGCCGTGGTGGTAGTGATGGCCACCACGCTTGATGACCACCGTCTCGGCGTTGGCGATCGACGGTGCCGCGAGAGCGACGACTGCAAGGGAAGCGAGCGCGAGAGCGATTTTCTTCATGTTGTCCTCCAGAATGAAAGTGCGGGATCAACTTGAAGTGTGAAAGAACGTTCCGCAGGACCTTCCACGAAGTTGCTGAATACACGTTCAGATTTGGTCTTCACGCTTGCGGGCGAGCTGCGTCTCGAGCCTGCCGCGTCAGTCGCACTTCCTGAGCGCTGGCGTCGGCTTGCCGTTGGCGACGAAGCGCGCCTCGCGAATGGTATAGCTGCCGTCCTCGCCACGATTGAACACCGAGCGGATGCCGCCGTCCGTCGTCTTGATGATCCCATTCTCGCGCGTCTGGCGCGCCCTCGACAGGACGATCGAGAGGACTAGAGTCTGGTCGGGTTCGATCCGCGCGGTGGCGACCTCATTGACGTCGGAGGGATCATGGTCGCGGCGATAGACCAGGCTGCCGTCCGGCGAGATCTCGTAGGAGATGATGGCGCCGCGGCCTCTGACCGGAGGCGCACTGCAATCAGCAGCCCAGGTTCCGATCAGGCCCCACGCACGTGCCACCTCGGCCGTATCGTCCGCCGAGGCGGCCGGCGCAAAGGATGATGCGAGCAGGAGGATTGCGAGCAGGCGTTGGGAGATCGAGGTCATGGGGTCTCGCAGGAATGTCGTCCGTCCATCTTAATGCACCGCGTCAACGGCGCAATGTCGGACCTGCGAGATAGGCCCGAAGCGTCGATCTTCCGGTGCGGGTCTTGCCGGAGCCGCCGACAAGGCGCATGCTATCGGCAACTACAAATAAGATGTGGGGGAGGCTGAGCATGTCCGCGCTGTCGCGCCGTCATTTCCTGTTGTCTTCCGGAGCGGCCGCCATGGCTGCGGTGTCGGGCCCGGCTCACGCGGCGATGGGGCCGGCCGACAAGTTCGACCTTCTCATCAAGGGCGGCGACGTCATCGATCCCAGCCAGGCCCTGCGCGGCCGGCGCGACATCGGGATCCGCTGGGGCGTGGTCGAGGCCCTCGAACCGGACATTCCGGTCGAGCGTGCGCTGCGGTCGATCGACGCTGCCGGCCGGCTGGTGATGCCGGGCCTCATCGACCTCCACAGCCACGTCTATCCCTATGGCTCGGCGATCGGGATTCCGCCGGACGAGCTCGTGCAATTCCAGGGCACCACGACGGTCGTCTCGGCCGGCGATGCCGGGGTGAACAATCTGGCGGCGCTGCGCCGCTTCATCGCCGCCCAGTCGCGCGCCCGCATCTACGCCTTCGTGCATATCGCCAACAATGGTCTGTCGGCATTTCCGGTCGCGGAGCTCTATAACATCGACAACGCCCAGGTGGATGCCTGCGCCATGGCGCTGGCCGAGAACCCGGACTTTCTGCTCGGCGTCAAGGTGCGGATGTCGGAGAACGTGATCTTCAAGCATGGGCTCGAGCCGCTGAAGCGCGGCATCAAGGCCTGCGAGTTGTGCGGCTGGCCGGCGCGGATGATGGTGCATATCGGTGGCGTCGAGACCGGTGAGTTGATGTCGCAGATCCTGGACCTGCTGCGCCCCGGCGACATCCTGACCCATGCCTATTCCGGCGCGCCGAACATGGGCGGCGCCTTCACCAACATCGTCCAGGACGGCAAGCTGCTGCCCGCGGCGCTCGCCGCCAAGCAGCGCGGCGTGCTGTTCGATGTCGGCCATGGCGGCGGCAGCTTCGATTTCACCGTGGCCGAGGTCGCGATCCCCGGCGGCTGCGGCCCGGACACCATCTCCTCCGACATCCACGTGTTCTCCGGCAATAGCCCGGGCATGCCGTTCCTGCCCAACGTGATGGCGAAATTCATGGCGATGGGACTCTCGCTGGAGCAGGTGGTGAGCATGGCGACCTCGGCGCCGGCCAAGATCATCAACCGTGCGCCGAAGATCGGCAGCTTGCAGGTCGGCGCGCCGGCCGACGTCGCAATCATGGACCTGGTCGAGGGTCCCGTCAGCTTCGTCGATACCCGCGGCAACAAGCGCGAGGGCAAGCTGCAGCTCAAGCCGGTGCAGACGGTGATCAATGGCGTGCCGTTCGGACGGCCCTACCAGTCGCCATTTTCGGTGCGATGAGCAGCGCGCGATCACTCGATCGCGCGCGTCCGCTCCACATTGGACGAGCGCAGTGGCACGCCGAACTCCTCCCGGCAGACGTCGGCGAGCACCGCGATGCCCTCGCGGATGTCCTGATGCGAGGGGCTGGCGAAGCACAGCCGCAGGCGGCTCCGCGCATGCGCGGCGTCGGTGGACCATTCCGGTCCCGGATTGATCGACACGCCGCGCTTGAGCGCGGCCTGTGACAGCTTCATCGCGTCAACCTGGTCCGGCAGCTTGAGCCAGAGGAAGATTCCGCCCTTCGGCGCCTCGAACTCGGCGGCGATGCCGAACTCGGCGTTGAGCGCCTCGATCAGGGTGTCCAGCTTGGCGCGCAGGCCCCGCACCAGCTGCGGCACGTGGGTCGCGAAATGCGGCCTGCAATATTCCGCAAGCACCATCTGTTCCAGCGCGCCCGAGCCGGCATCGGTCTTGAGGGACAGCAGCACCGACATGATCTCCCAGGGGGCGACCAGGAAGCCGACCCGCAACGCGGGCGCGACCGACTTCGAGAACGACCCGAGATGGATCACCCCGCCATGGTCGGACATGCCGTGGATCGCGCGGGGCCGTTTGCCATCCCAGATCAGGTCGGCGTAGCAGTCGTCCTCGAACACCGGCACACCATAGGCGCGCGACAGCCATAGCAGCTCGGCCCGGCGGCTTTCCGGCATGATGGTGCCGGTCGGGTTCTGCACCGTCGGAATGGTATAGATGTATTTCGGCCGGATGCCGCGATCCCTTAGATCGGCCAGCACCGTCGCCAGCGCATCCGTTCGCATGCCGTCCTGGTCGAGCGGGATGCCGATGACCTTGACGCCCAGTCGCGCCAGGCGCGTCAGCGTGCCCTGGTAATTGTCCTGCTCGACCAGCACGGTGTCGCCGCGCGTGAGCAGCGCCTGGTTGACGAGGTCGAGGCCCTGCAGCGAGCCCGAGAGGATCATGATGTCGTCGGCGCGCGCCGACATGCCGGCGTCCCGCGTCAGCTTGGCGGCAAGGAATTCCCGTAGCGGCCGGTAACCTTGAGGCCCATGCGCGAGGCCGTAGGTAGCCAGCGCGCGTCCCTCGCGGGCGAGCACGGCGTCGGCGGCCGCGCGCAAGCCCTCCACGGGCACGGCATCGGCGTCGTTGTTGCCACCGACGAAGCTGTATTTTGCGAGTCCCGTCCAGCGCGCGGCCGGTGCGGGCAGGCCGGGGCTGAGGAGGGGTGCAAAATCGAATGCGGCCATGAGGCGCGGCTCCCTTGTTCTCGATTTGAGGCGACTTTAAACAGATACCGGGGCGCTTGTCCTCGCAGGGTAGGTCCTTTTCCCGGGGGAAGGCGACCTTCGAACGGCGGTTCCACCGCTCTGGCGCGCGCCTGCGATCCCGGCTAAAGCAGCCCGGAAAAGCAGCGAGACTTGCAATGGCCGACTCGATCCAGGAAGTTCTGTACGCCTTCGCCAAGGGTGAGATGGTCGTCGTGACCGATGACGACGACCGCGAGGGCGAGGGCGATCTCATCGTCGCCGCCTCGCTCTGCACGCCCGACAAGATGGCGTTCATCATTCGCCATACCTCGGGCATCGTCTGCGCGCCGATCACGGCCGACGACGCGCGGCGGCTGCGGCTCGACCCGATGGTCGCGCACAATGATTCCAACCACACCACGGCCTTCACCGTCTCGATCGACTACAAGCCGGACGGTGGCACCGGCATCTCGGCCGAAGAGCGCGCTTCCTGCTGTCGTGCGCTCGCCAACCCGAATGCCGGCGCCGCTGATTTCGCGCGCCCCGGCCACATCTTCCCATTGATCGCGCGTGACGGCGGCGTGCTGCTGCGCTCCGGCCACACCGAGGCGGCGGTCGATCTCTGCAAGCTCGCGGGGCTCCCGCCGGTCGGCGTCATCTCCGAGTTGATGAACGACGACGGCACGGTGATGAAAGGCGAGCAGGTCGTTCGTTTCGCCGCGGCCCACAATCTCAAGCATGTCACCATCGCCGATCTGATCTCGTACCGGCAGGCGCGCGAGAAGCTGATCGAACGGGTGTCGACCTTCACGACCGACAGCCCGATCGGGCCGCTGCAGGGCTTCGCCTACCGCTCGCCGTTCGATCCGATCACCCACGCCGCGTTCGTCTATAACGGCATCGGCGACGGCAAGAACGTGCTGACGCGGCTGCACAAGCCCAACATCGTGAAGGATCTGATCGCAGGTCCGCAGCGTATCCAGGCGGTGCTGCAGCACTTCAAGCAGGCCGGTCGCGGCGTGCTGATCTATCTGCGCGACGGGGCGGCCGGCGTTCCCGTCGAGCCGGTCGAAGAGCCGCACACCGCGGAGGCCGATCGCCATCGTCAGTGGCGCGAGGTCGGCGTCGGTGCGCAGATCCTGCGTGATCTCGGCGTGACCTCGATCCGGAACCTGACGTCGTCGGCGCATGACTACAAGGGCCTGTCGGGTTTCGGCATCGAGATCGTCGCCAACGAGCGGCTTGAAGGCTGAACTTCCAGGATTTAACCTCTAGACTGCTGCGACCCGTGCGCAGCGAGACGCGAAAGGACCATTCATGAGCGCGCGCCCTCAGGCAAAGGACAAGCCGGCCCAGTCGAGCTTCCAGTGGGACGATCCCTTCCTGCTGGACGATCAGCTGACCGAGGACGAGCGCATGGTGCGTGACACCGCGCGCGCCTACGCCCAGGACAAGCTGCTGCCGCGCGTGACCAAGGCCTATCTCGAAGAGAAAACCGACCGCGAGATATTCAACGAGATGGGCGAGCTCGGCCTGATCGGCATCACCTTGCCGGAGGAATATGGCTGCGCCAATGCGAGCTACGTCGCCTATGGCCTCGTGGCGCGCGAGATCGAGCGGGTCGATTCCGGCTACCGCTCGATGAACTCGGTGCAGTCCTCGCTGGTGATGTATCCGATCTACGCCTATGGCGACGAGAGCCAGCGCAAGAAGTATCTGCCGAAGCTCGCCAGCGGCGAATGGGTCGGCTGCTTCGGCCTCACCGAGCCGGATGCCGGCTCCGATCCGGCCGGCATGAAGACGCGCGCCGAGAAGGTCGCCGACGGCTACCGCCTGACCGGCAGCAAGATGTGGATCTCGAACGCGCCGATCGCCGACGTGTTCGTGGTGTGGGCCAAGTCGGCCGCGCATGACAACCAGATCCGCGGCTTCATCCTCGAAAAGGGCATGAAGGGCCTGTCGGCGCCGAAGATCGGCGGCAAGCTCTCCTTGCGCGCCTCGATCACCGGCGAGGTGGTGATGGACGGCGTGGTGGTGCCGGAGAGCGCGCTGCTGCCCAACGTGTCCGGTCTGAAGGGGCCGTTCGGCTGTCTCAACCGCGCCCGCTACGGCATCTCCTGGGGCGTGCTCGGCGCCGCCGAGGACTGCATGCACCGCGCCCGCCAGTACACGCTGGACCGCAAGCAGTTCGGCAAGCCGCTCGCCGCCACCCAGCTGGTGCAGAAGAAGCTCGCCGACATGGAGACGGAGATCGCGCTTGGCCTGCAGGCGAGCTTGCGCGTCGGCCGCCTGATGGACGAGGGCAAGATGGCCCCGGAGATGATCTCGATCGTCAAGCGCAACAATTGCGGCAAGGCGCTCGACATCGCCCGCGTCGCACGCGACATGCACGGCGGCAACGGCATTTCGATCGAGTATCAGGTGATGCGCCACGCTGCCAACCTCGAGACGGTCAACACCTACGAGGGCACGCATGACGTTCATGCGCTGATCCTGGGCCGCGCCATTACCGGCATCCAGGCGTTCTTCTAGTCTTCGTCGTTCCGGGGGCTCGGCAGGAGTCCCCAACTGTCATCGTCCGCCCCCGGGTCTCGCCTTTGGCGAGCTTGAGGACAGGCTCCAGCGGACGATCCGGTACTCGGAAACAACAGGATCAGTCGAGATGTCGCGGCGTACCGAATGCCCCGCCTGCGCGGGGCATGACGTCCGAGAAACGGGTCATCAAGTGCCCGTCGAAAGATGAGGCAAGTGATGGCCGAGGAAGACGTCCCGTTCAACCGTCATTTCCCGCTTCCCGCGGGCGTCGTCGAAGAGGTGCGCCCCGGCATTCGCCGCGTCCTCTGCAACAATCCGAGTCCGTTCACCTTCACCGGCACGGTCAGCTACATCGTGGGCACCGGCAACGTCGCGATCATCGATCCCGGCCCGGACAACGAGGCCCATGCGCAGGCGCTGCTCGATGCCATCAGAGGCGAGACGGTAACGCACATTCTGGTGACGCACACCCATCGCGATCACTCGCCGAACACCGGCCGGCTGAAGGCCGCGACCGGCGCCACCGTCTATGCGGAGGGCCCGCATCGCGCCTCGCGGCCGCGCTACGAGAGCGAGAAGCACAATCCGGAATCCGGCGTCGACCGCGACTTTGCGCCGGATGTCACCGTTGCTGACGGCGACGTGATCGAAGGGCAGGGCTGGCAGCTCGAAGCCGTGGCGACGCCCGGCCATACCGCCAACCATCTCGCCTTCGCCTGGGGCGAGCGCGGCACCACTTTCGTCGGCGATCACGTGATGGGTTGGGCGACCTCGATCGTGGCGCCGCCCGACGGCGCGATGGTCGACTACATGGCCTCGCTGGAGCGGCTCGCCGCGCGACCTGAGGAGCTGTATTTCTCAGGCCACGGCCCGGAAATTCCGGAGGGACCACGCTACACGCGCTTCCTGATGCGCCATCGCCAGGCGCGCGAAGCCTCGATCCTGCATCGTCTCGCCAAGGGCGAGGCTGACATCCCGACGATGGTGCGCGCGATCTACATCGGCATCGACCCGCGGCTCACCACGGCGGCGGGCTACTCCGTTCTCGCCCATCTGGAAGACCTCGTCGCCCGCGGCATCGTCGCAACGGAGGGCGATCCGGTGATCGGCGGGACGTATCGGCTGGTGTAGCGAATGGCGAACAGGAATAGCGAGTAGGGGAAGAGTGCGAGCCGGGAAGACTTCATTCCCTATTCGCTACTCCCTATTCGCCATTCGCCCCGCTCACTTCTTCACCGTCTTCGCATTCCCCTTCGCCGCCACCGGCGGCGGCGTGACCTTCTTCACCGGCTTCTGCGCCTCGGCCTCGCCGGCGTTGGACAGGTCCTCGATCAGCTTGGTCACGCGCGCGGCGTTGCTGCCGATATCGGACTCGAAATAGCGCGAGGCGGAGCGGACGTCGACGCGGGAATCCTCGCCGTCGGGCTGGATGCGGATCGAGATGTCCTCGCGGAAGCCCATGATCGGCGTGCGTGCGACCGCCTCGATGCGGCCGACGCGGCGCGGCGGCTGCGGCGCGCGCTCGTCGACCACGAACCATTTGCGCCGGTTGACCAGCTTCAGGGCGATCGCGTAGGCGCGATCGGGCGGCAGCTCGATCTGCACCGGCTCGATGTCCGGATAGAATTTCTGCTGCTGCTCGGCTGAATACAGCCCGGCATAGACGGCCGTGTTAGTGCCGTCGCCGTTGCGGAGCGGCGCCAAAGCCTCGAAGCGCGGCGGATCGATCGGGTCGGTGGTGATGTCGTAGATCTTCGGCAGCTTGCGGTACTGGAGCGCGAGGTAGGCCGGATAGGCCAGCACCACAGCGTCGATCATGAAGGCGAGCAGAATCCGGCTCATGCCGCGGCTGCCGTTGCGCCAGATCGCGACGAAGGCGGCAAGCCCGAGCAGGATCGACAGCACGGCAAGCCCCAGCGCGCCGAAGAACGTCGCCAGCGCCGGCTTCATCTCCAGAAAATCGAAGCGCAGGATCAGGATCGAGACCAGCACGGCGACGACCGAGAACACCGCCAGATTGCGGGTCCAGGTCGCGAGGCTGGAGATCGGCTCCGACAGATAGGGGGCGTGAAACCTGCGTGCCATCGTGTCAGGAACTGCCGGGTTGGGCCGCTGCCTGCATTGCGCCGGGCGGCCGGGTCATCCGTGTGAGACCACGCGGATGGGGTAAATTCAAGAGGCGTCTGGTCCGGAGAGGGCGGATGATCCGGAGACCGTCTCAGGTGCTTTCGCTGGGGCGGATACGCAAGGCCGTCAGCATCAACAGGACGGTCGTGATGGAGAATGCTGCGCCGGTCGTGAACGTCGCCCGCGGCCCATAGGCGTGCCACAGCCAGCCCGCCAGCAGGCTTGCGACGAGCAGCGCACCGCCGGTGACGAGGTTGAAAAGGCCGAAGGCGGTGCCGCGCAAGTCCGGTGGGGCGGTATCGGCGACCATCGCCGAGAGCAGCCCCTGCGACAGTCCAAGATAGAGGCCCCAAAGCGCGACGCCGATCGCGGTGCCGATCGGGCCGGGCAGGAATGCCAGCGTCAGGTCGGCGGCTGTCAGCACGACGAGGCCACAGGTCAGCACGTTGCTGCGGCCGATATGGTCGGAAAGGATTCCGGCCGGCATGGCCACGCCGGCATAGACCAGGTTCATCAGCACGTAGACCAGCGGGATCAGGAATAGGGGAAGGCCGTCGGCCTGCGCCTTGAGCACCAGGAACGCCTCGCTGAAGCGGGCCAGCGCGAATACCGCGCCGATGGCGACCACGATCCAATAGGCGCGTGGTAGCCGGCGCAGCTCGCGCGCATGGATCGGCCAATCGCGGCGCGGCACAGGCGCGGTCTCCACCGGTTCGCGCAGGCCGAACAGGATCAGCAGCACGGCGAGCGCGGCCGGCAGTGCCGACCACCAGAACACCGCGCGGAAGTCGTTGGCGTAGAGCGCCATCAGTGCCACGGCGAGGAGGGGGCCGGCAAAGGCGCCGACGGTGTCGAGCGCCTGGCGCAGGCCGTAGCTCGCGCCGCGGATGCCTTCCGGCGTCACGTCGGCGATCAGCGCGTCGCGCGGCGCCTCGCGGATGCCCTTGCCGATGCGGTCGACGAAGCGCGCGGCGAGGATCTGCCACGACGTGCTGGCGAGCGGAAACACCGGCTTGGTCAGTGCCGCCAGCCCATAGCCGATCCCGACCAGAAGCTTGCGCTTGCCGATCCGGTCCGACAGAGCGCCGGAGAACACCTTCGTGACCGCCGCGGTGGCCTCGGCCACGCCTTCGATCAGGCCGATGGTCACCGTAGAAGCGCCGACCACGGTCGCGAGGAAGATCGGCAGCAGCGCGTGGATCAGCTCCGAGGAGATGTCCATCAGGAGCGACACCAGCCCGAGCGTCAGCACCGTCGACGGCACGTCGCGCCACGTCGTGCGCGCGGTCCGTGGTCCTGTCGTGTTCATCACGGCATTGTAGCGATTGGATCTCGTCGAGCCTTGCGCCACGTCAACGCTGTATGCCGGCTGCAATGCAGAACGGCCTCCCCGGTGATGGAGAGGCCGCTCGAAGTGATGCGCCGTTGGACGTGGCCTGCTCAGGCCGCGGCGTTGGGGAAGCGATAGCTCTTGAACTGGTCGCGCAGCGCGGTCTTCAGGATCTTGCCGGTTGCCGTGTGCGGAATGCCGTCGACGAAGGCGACGTCATCGGGCATCCACCATTTGGCGATCTTGCCTTCCATGTATTTCAGGATGTCCTCGCGCGTCGTCGTCTGGCCGGGCTTCAACTGCACGATCAGCAGCGGGCGCTCATCCCATTTCGGATGATAGACGCCGATGACGGCAGCCTCGGCGACGGCGGGATGGCCGACCGCGAGATTCTCCAGGTCGATCGAGGAGATCCATTCGCCGCCGGACTTGATGACGTCCTTGGAGCGGTCGGTGATGCGCATGTAGCCATGTTCATCGACGGTGGCGACGTCGCCGGTGTCGAAGAAGCCTTCCTCGTCGAGGATGTTGCTGTCGACCTTGTAGTAGGCCTTCGACACCGCGGGACCGGAGACCTTGAGCCGACCGAAGGTCTTGCCGTCCCACGGCAGCTCGGTGCCGGCATCGTCGGTGATCTTCATCTCGACGCCGAACGGAGGGAAGCCCTGCGTCTGCAGCACGTCGAGCTTGGCGTCGCCGTCGGCGCCGAGGAATGGCGGCTTCAGGGTGGCGAGCGTGCCGATCGGGCTCATCTCGGTCATGCCCCAGGCGTGACGCACGCCGATGCCCATGTCGAGGAAGGCCTGGATCATCGAGCGAGGCATCGCCGAGCCGCCGCACACCACCATCTTCAGATGCGGCAGTTTGAGGTTATGCGCCTGCATGTGCTGCAGCAGCATCAGCCACACCGTCGGCACGCCGGCGGTGTAGGTCACCTTCTCGGTGTCGAGCAGCTCGTAGACGGACGCGCCGTCGAGCTTGGGGCCGGGCATCACCAGCTTGGTGCCCATCGAGGGAGCGGAGAAGGCAATGCCCCAGCTGTTGGCATGGAACAGCGGAACCACCGGAAGCATTGTGTCTGCTGCGGACGTACCGAGTGAATCCCGGCTATTGGCCATCAACGCATGCAGCACGTTGGACCGATGCGAATACAGCACACCTTTCGGATCGCCCGTGGTGCCGGACGTGTAGCACATCGCGGCTGCGGTGTTCTCGTCGAAGGTCCCCCAGGCGAAATCGCCGTCGGCCTCGCCGATCCACGATTCGTAGGCGACGGCGTTCTTGAGCGTCGTCTGCGGCATGTGTGCGGCGTCGGTCAGCACGATGTAGCGCTCGACGCTCGGCAGCTTGTCGGCGAGCTTCTCGAGGATCGGCACGAACGTCAGATCGGTGATGACGATGCGGTCCTGGGCATGGTTGATGATCCAGCCGATCTGCTCGGGAAACAGGCGCGGATTGACCGTGTGGCAGATCGCGCCGATTCCCATGATGCCGTACCAGACCTCGAGATGACGGCCGGTATTCCAGGCGATGGTGGCGACGCGGTCGCCCAGCTTGATGCCGTCGCGCGTCAGCTTCTGCGAGACCTTGAGAGCGCGGTCGTGGATTTGCCGATAGGTGGTGCGAACGATGGGGCCTTCGACCGAGCGGGTCACGACCTCCTGGGAGCCGTGGATTGTCGCCGCATGCTCGATGATCCGGTGACAAAGCAGGGGCCAGTCTTGCATCAAACCAAGCATCAGGTCGTTCCTCCGGTATTCGCTTGCAGCGAGGGTCTTTTGGTCTCTTTGGTCAATTTTAGCGCGTGCCGCACCCGACGCAAATGGGCTTGTGATGGCCACGACGTCGCGCCGGGCGTGATGGTTAGCGCTGTGGTCGTGGCGATCGCATTGAGCTGGCTCATGGCGGCGCAGGCGGCGGCCGCCAAATCAGCGCACCGCAGCCCGCCCGCGGCCTCTGAGCTCGCTGCGAAGCTGGCCGATGGCGTTGCCAAGGTGCCGCTTCCGCAGCCGCGGCCGGCCGACGCGCCGGCGCGGGAGGCGGCCAAGGGCGAGGATGCCGCTCTGCGCGACGAGGCCAGCACCGGTCCGAAGGTGGATGCCAAAGCCCCGCCGCCGCCTTCGGCTTGCAGGCTGGCCCTGACCGAAGAGGTCGCGATCGCGCCGTCGATTCCGCCGATCAAGGGTCCTGGCGGCTGCGGCGGCGAGGATCTGGTGCGGCTGGATTCGGTGGTGCTGCCTGACAAGCGCAGGGTGGCGCTGACGCCCGCGGCGACCATGCGTTGTCCGATGGCGACTGCGGTCGTCAATTGGGTGCGCGACGATGTGGCGCCGCTGGCCGAACGGCTCGGCAGCGCGGTCACCGCGCTCGACAATTTCGATTCATATCAGTGCCGCGGCCGCAACAATGTCAGCGGCGCGCAGCTATCGGAGCACGGCCGTGCCAATGCGCTGGACGTCCACGGCTTCAGGCTGGCCGACGGCCGCATGATCGATCTCACCGACCGCACCCAGCCGCGCGATTTGCGCGAGGCGGTGCTGCACGCGGTGTGCACCCATTTCTCCACCGTGCTCGGCCCCGACTCCGACTGGTACCACGAGGATCACATCCATCTCGACCTGATGGAGCGGCGGAACAATTACCGGATCTGCCAGTGGGACGTGCTCGACCCGCTGCCGAAGGTCGCGCCCCTGATGCCCGCGGCCCGGCCTGACGATGCGCCGCCGCGCGAGACCGAACAGGCCGGCACTGAACGCTCCAGGAAGACCGCGAGCACCCCGGCCGAGCGCAACGGCACCAGTCGCGGCGTCTCGGCGGAGATGGAGGCCGGAACGTCTACCGCAGCGGACGGCACCGCTCCGTCAGCTGACGAGGGGACCGAACGGTCCGCCGTGGAAGAGCGCTCTCCCGCGCAAAAACCAGCCGATTCGGCCCGCAATCGGCGCACGGCGTCAAAGCCGGCGCCCGAGCAGCAAAAGGTCGAAGCCGCTGCGCCAGAGGCGCGATCCTCGACCGCCAAGCCGCCGGCAGGCGGTCCATCCTCAGCGTCGGACAAAACCCGCGATGCAGCCGGGCGCGACCAGCGCGCGCAGACGAGCCAGAATGGGGAGCGAGCCTTGCCCTCGAAGCCGGCGTCGCGGAAGCGCCATCACAGTCGCCGAAGCTGGGATCCGTTCCGTGGATTGTTCTAGCGCGTGATGAGACGAGGTCTGGTTGCTAGCTGCGAACGAAGGTGCGCTCCCTCTCCCGCTTGCGGGGGAGGGCTGGGGTGGGGGTGTTGCCGCGATTGAGGCTGCCCGAGCGGAGAGAGCCCCCACCCGGCGCTTCGCGCCGACCTCCCCCGCAAGCGGGAGAGGTGAAGCGAGCCTGCGGTTAAGTCGATTCAACCAAGAGGCATCGCGCTCTAGCGCCCAAAACAAAAGAGCGCCGGTTGCCCGGCGCTCTCAAAGAAGGATGCTAAACGCGTTTCTCGGCTTTTGAATTTCGTCCGCCGCAGCCGAGGCTCACTGCATCGCAGCGTAGGTGCCGCCGCCCTGCAGCGCCATCTGCGGCTTGTAGGGCGAATCACCCTTCTTCGGATCCAGCACCACGACGATGGTGCCGACCTTCACCCGGTTATAGAGATCGATCGCATCCTCGTTGGTCAGGCGGATGCAGCCCGAGGAGATCGAGGCGCCGATATATTCCGGCTGGTTGGTGCCGTGGATGCGGAACAGCGTGTCCTTGCCGTTGGCATAGAGGTACATCGCGCGCGAGCCCATCGGATTGTCCGGACCGGCCGCCACGAAGGTCGGGACGCCCAGGCGCTCGATCTCGCTCTTGGTCGGATGCCAGGCCGGCCATTCGGTCATGGCCCCGACCTTGGCGATGCCCGACCACGCCATGGCCTCTTCGCCGACGGTGATGCCGTAGCGAATCGCCTTGCCGCCATCGAGCACGTAATAGAGGTAGTGGCTGTCGGAATCGACCACGATGGAGCCCGGGGCTTCCTTGCGGTGATAGTCGACGATTGCGCGCCGATAGGGCTCGGCCACCGGCGTGTTGGTGTAGCGGATCTTCGCGAGAAGCTCCTTGTCCTTCGGCTTGAAGGCCTGGGTGTTGGTCGCCTCGTACGTCGTGGCCTGCATGCAGCCCGACAGCATCAGGCCGGCGGCCAGGAGTCCGAGTTTCACCTTCAGCGACATGTCACCAATTCCAATCGACAGCTGACGTTGCAATGACACGGCCGCGCCACTGCAGCGCGATTCCACGTGTCCCATTATCGTCAAAATCGTTCTCAATTCCAGCCGCTACACGCACAGGTCACGCTGCAGCGCCGTGATTGTTGCTTTTTTGCCGCAAAGTTGCGGGCAGTCATCCACAGCTGTGCTCCGAATGGCACGGTCATGCCCCCCCCCTGGGCGCTGCGCGAGAGGCCGCGGAGCATGGGCCTGAAAAGTCCATGGACCGGGCCCGCAAGCTGCGTCACAAGGCAGCAGCATCCCACCGCTAAGTCCCCGAAATTCACGTTTCGCGATTCGGAGTTTGTCCATGTTCTCGGTGTTCGTCCCGTCGGAAGCCGCGCTGAAGAAGGTGGCGGTCACCGATCCCGCGGCTCTGCCCGAGAATGCGGTGTGGGTCGACCTGGTCAACCCGAGCAATGCCGAGGATCGGGCCGTCGAAAAGCTGGCCGGGATTGCGGTACCGACCCGCGAGGACATGCAGGAGATCGAGATCTCCAGCCGTCTCTACATCGAGAACGGGGCCCGTTACATGACGGCCACGCTGATGTGTCACTCGGATTCCGATATGCCCAGGACCACGGCCGTCACCTTCATCCTGGCTGGCCACCGTCTCGTGACGGTGCGCTACGACCAGCCGCGCCCCTTCGCCGTGGTGGAGGCCAAGCTCGCCCGCAACTGTGCGCCCGGGATCACCGGCGAGATGGTGCTGATGGAGCTGCTCGATGCGGTAATCGACCGCTGCGCCGACATTCTCGAGAAGGTCGGGGCTGATATCGACCAGGTCAGCCACGAGATCTTCGAGCCTAACAATGAGCGTCACGGCCATGCCAAGCAATATTCGCAGATCCTGATCGCGATCGGCCGCAAGGGCGACCTGACCTCGAAGGTACGTGAGAGCCTGGTGTCGATCGGCCGCCTCGTCACCTTCCTGTCTGCGGTGGTCGAGGGCGTGAAGTGGTCGAAGGACATGCGCGAGCAGCTCAAGACCATGCAGCGCGACGTCGCCTCGCTGACCGACCACGCGTCCTACCTCGCGAGCAAGATCACCTTCGTGCTGGATGCGATGTTAGGCGTCGTCAACCTCGAGCAGAACAACATCATCAAGCTGTTCTCGGTGATGGCGGTGGTGCTGATGCCGCCGACCTTGATCGCATCGATCTACGGCATGAACTTCAAGATGATGCCGGAGCTCGAATGGGTGCACGGCTATCCGATGGCGCTGGTGCTGATGCTGATCTGTGCGATCGTGCCGTACTACATCTTCAAATTGAAGAAGTGGCTGTAGTGCCGCTGGCCTGAAAATCCAGGCTCTACGCGAGAGGGACGAATCTGCGCGAGGCCTGCGGCATTGTGCCGTCATTCCAGGCGATGCCTCATTCGCGCCCTGTTGTTAGCAGCGGCGTAGACATGTCATTGATCGATCGTCATGCTGTCCGTCGCTATGCACTTAAGGTGACACAAGCGGTGAGATGCAACACATAATAGGAAATACTTGTTAGGCCGGCTGCAATGCCGCTGCAAAGCCGCCCCAATTCCTCAGGTAAAATTTGATGGGAACGCTGAACGTTTGATCGAAACTTCTCTGCGATAAATCTGCACCAGCATGACAAACAACGAGCGCCTCGGCGCGTGGCATGCAAGGCAGAGCTCGAGGGCGCGTTCATCGCGCCTTATCCAAGAGGCGGCGGCAATGGTTGAGAAACGCATAATGGCATCGAACAACGTGATCGATCTTGCCAGCTATCAGCGCAGCCGCGCCGACATTGTCGTGGCGTTGTCGCCGCGTACCTGCCGCTACTGCGGCGCCGAACTCGAGGACGACGAGCGCGATGATGATTGCTCCAGCGCTCTCAATGTCGAGTCCGACCGCCTGCGCTGGCGCGCCGCGCAGATTCTGCGCGGTTTGGTGTGCGAAGGCTGAACGACCGTTCTCGACCGGGCGGTATTCAGGCAATGCCGCTCGCGCAGCCAATGATCGGAAATCCAGTGCGCCGATCCCATCCCATGAACAGCGTTCCCTCCGGGAGCGCTGTCTTGTTTGTGGTGGTCGGTAGGTTCCGTAGCGATCTTCGGAGATGGCGTTAATCGCGCCTTCGTCCGGTCATCCGGAACTTGCCGAACGTGGCAAGCTGCTATGAACCAAATCGCCGCTATGAACCAAATCGAAGACGGGCAAGCGTCTCTGCGTCGATTGCCTCAGACGTGCTGGCCGCCGTTGATGTGGATCTCGGCGCCGTTCACGTAGGAGCTGGTCTCCGTGCACAGCACATAGATGATCTTGGCGACCTCGTCGGGCGTGCCGAGGCGCTGCATCGGGATCTGCTCCTGGACGATCTTCTCGGTGCCCGGCGACAGGATCGAGGTGTCGATCTCGCCGGGGGCGATCGAGTTGACGCGGACGCCGACCCGGCCGAAATCCGACGCCATCTCGCGGGTCAAGGCGGCCAGCGCCGCCTTGGAGGTCGCGTAGGCCGCGCCGGCAAAGGGATGCACGCGCGAGCCCGCGATCGAGGTGACGTTGACGACGGAGCCCCTGGCCGCCTTCAGCTCCTTGATCAGGCCGCGCGCCATCATGATCGGCGCAAAGAAGTTGACGCGGAAGACGTGATTCCAGGTGTCGAGGTCGGTGTCGACGGTGCCGAGCCGGGCGCCGCCGGCGCCCTTCGGCGAGATCGCGGCATTGTTGACCAGCGCGTGCAGCTCGCCGCCGTCGATCCGCTGTTTGATCTCGGCGATCGCGCGCACGGTGTCCTCGGGATCGGACAGGTCGACCTGGACATGGTCCTCGGGGCCGGCGCCCCACGGGCATTCTTCGGGAAAGGGGTGCCGTGAGCAGGTGAGGACGCGCCAGCCGGCAGAGGAGAAGCGGATCACGGTGGCATGGCCGATGCCGCGGCTGGCGCCGGTCAGCAGCATCGTGCGCCGTGGCTGGTTGGAAGAGGTCGGCATGAATTGCGTCTTTCACGATCCCGGACGGATCAACTTACCACAATGGTTGGTGTGTTCGGCGCCTGATTCACGCGCGCGATGGCGATTCGTTGGCGCGTCGGACGCCTAGAGGCCGGGCGCAAGCGCGCGCGGCGATCCCCCTACGGATACATCCGCACTTTGGTCCAGGGCTGGCCCGAAGCCTCGCGCCGGAATTCGATGCGGTCGTGCAGGCGGAATGGCCGGTCGTGCCAGAACTCCATGCTGACGGGCGTGATGCGCCAGCCGCTCCATCCTGGCGGGCGCGGCACGTCGCCGATGATGTATTGCGCGGCGACCTTGGCGATCGCCTGCTCGAACGCGAAGCGGCTTTCCAGCGGCTGCGACTGCTTGCTGGCCCAGGCGCCGAGCTGCGCCTGCTTCGGCCGGGTCGCGAAATAGGCGTCGGCCTCTTCGTCGGTCACCGGCGTCACGAGGCCGCGGATGCGGACCTGGCGGCGCAGCGACTTCCAGTGAAACAGCAGCGCGGCCTTCGGATTGGCGGCGAGCTCGCGGCCCTTCTGGCTGGCCTTGTGGCTGTAGAAGACGAAGCCGTCCGCGTCATAGCCCTTCATCAGCACCATGCGCACGTCAGGCAACCCACTGTCGTCGACCGTTGCCAGCGCCATCGCATTCGGATCGTTGGGCTCGCTCTTGCCGGCTTCGGCAAACCACGCCGCAAACAGCGCAAACGGCTCGCCGGCCTGGGTAAAATCGGCCGATGTACCGGATGTTAAGGTTGTCTGGTGTTTGATGCTCGTGGGGTCGGTCATGTGTATGGGGAGTCCGAGTTTTGCGTTCACCCGCGGCCAGGCGCGTGCAAGTCCATTCTGGTCCGGCCCTATATAGGGCATCGGTCCGGCTTGGCCTATCCGCGATCGGTCATGCCGGCACCGCTTTGACACTCATTCTAATCGGCTTGTCCGGCAGCGGCTGCAGCCTGTCGCACCCTGAAACGGCCTTTGCCAAGATGGACGATGCGGAGGTCACCGGCGCGATCAGCCCGCCGCCCGAGCGCGAGCCGACCGAAGCCGATCTCGCTTTTGCCCGCAACGCTGCGTCGGACGTGCTGACCAAGGGGACCAAGGATTCCAGCCAGCCCTGGCAGAATCCGCAGACCGGCGCCCGCGGCTCGGTGACGCCGATCGCCAAGTCCTACACCGCGGACAACGGCCGTACCTGCCGGGATTTCCTGGCGAGCTACGTCAACGGCAAGACCGAGCGCTGGCTGCAGGGGTCGGCGTGCCGGATCGAGCGGGGGCGCTGGGACATCCAGACGCTCAAGCCCTGGCAGCAAAGCTAGCTGGGATCGTCTGAAACCCGTTGCAAAAATACAACGGACTCCCCAGATGAAATGCAAAGCGGGCGGGGAGCCCATAGGTTAGTATCTGACTTTCTGTAAGGAGACGTGACGGATGCGCGACCCCTATGAGGTCTTGGGGGTGCCGCGAAGCGCCAGCGCTGCGGCCATCAAGAGCGCCTATCGCAAGCTCGCCAAGAAGCACCATCCCGACAGCAACAAGGATGATCCGAAGGCATCGGCAAGGTTTGCCGAGATCAGTTCTGCCAACGAGATCCTGGGCGACGAGGAGAAGCGCAAGCAGTTCGATCGCGGCGAGATCGATGCTGACGGCAAGCCGCGCTTCCAGGGCTTTCCTGGTGGCGGCGCCGGGCGCGGCGGTCCAGGGGGCGGCTTCGAGAACTATACCTTCCGCAGTGGCGGCGGGCCGGGCGGCGGCTTCGGCGGCGGCGGTTTCGAGGACATTCTGAACAGCATGTTCGGCGGCGCCCAGCGCGGCGCGCGCGGCGGCGGCAGCCCGTTCGAGTTCGACGCCGGCGGTGTCGGCCTCGACCTCGATCTGAAGGTTGCGATGTCGGTCTCGCTCGAGGAGTCCGTCAAGGGCGGCGAGAAGCGCGTGCGGCTGCCGTCGGGCAAGGAGCTCAACGTCAAGGTCCCCGCCGGCGTCACCGCCGGCCAGCAGATTAGGCTGAAGGGGCAGGGCGAGAGCGCGCCCGGACACCGGCCAGGTGATCTCCTGATCACCATCCAGATCGCGCCGCATCCGTTCTTCAAGGTCGAGGGCAGCGACCTCAGGCTCGATCTGCCGATCACGCTTTACGAGGCGGTCCTGGGCGCCAAGGTGAGGGCGCCGACGCTCGGCAGCGCGGTCGAGCTGTCGATCCCGAGGAACACGTCCAGCGGCCGGACCTTCCGGCTCAAGGGCAAGGGCTTGCCCAAGAGCGATGGCTCGGCCGGCGATCTGTTCGTCACCACCCGGATCGTGCTGCCCGACGGCAACGACGCCGAGCTCGAGGCGCTGATGACCAAGTGGCGCGATCGCCATCCCTACAATCCGCGCAGCAACCTCTCCTGAGGTTGCATATTGCGGACATGTAGGCTAGAAGTTGAAGTGCGAGCTGGAAAGCCGAGAAAAAAGTGCGGCCTCGAAAGGGGGACCAGCGCGGTACAAAACCCCAATCGAGGCCGCTTCCGTGTCGATCGGCGGATCGAACACTCCTCATTTTTTCGTGAACATTTGGCGCTATATTGAGACGTGCCGGTGACCGGATTCCAGATTTCCGGTGACCGAATTGCGGCGCCGACCTTGGCGTGTCCCCCTGCGCGGGAGGACGCAGGCACCGCTTCCCCTCGCTCATCTCCTGCAGCCTGCGAGCAAGCCCTTCAGATCGTATCGGGAATTGTGACGGTACTCGTGGGGGCCACAATCACCGGGCGTCTCGCCGCTAGCCGCCCGTCCGTTCGGACTGATCATAAACAAGGCGCGCAACCTGGGTGAGACGCGTCCGGTCGCTGCTGCCGCTGACGACGTAGCTGACGCCGCGCTCCGCCCAGGACAGCGCAGCGGTGGTTCCCTGCGCCGTATAGCGCATCTCGGCCGCCTCGATCCCGACCTTGGTCGCATACACCGTGAAGCGCTCGCCGGAGGTGCTCTCATACATCAGGAAGGAGGCCGGGCCGGCCGGTCCCGGCAGCAGCCGGCCACCGACGAGCTTCAGTCCGGTGGTTTCCAGCTCCGGCGCCTGCACGGTGCGACCACAGCGCCGCGTCAGCCATTGCTGCAGATGGGCCTTCTCGTCGCCGGGGACCTCGACCGGATGGCGCACCTCCACGACGTAGAGCCGGTGCGCATCGAGCGCCTCGCCGGCGAGGGCCTGCAGCGGCGACGGCGAGGACGCGGCGCCACGCGCGACCCAGCCGACCGCGCCGCCGACCGCGAAGGCCGCCACGCTTGCCGCCATCGCACCGATGACCCAGCGCCGCGGCCGGCGGTCCAGACCGTCGAGGTCGAGCCGCGGCGGCACCGGCTCGTTGACGATCGAATCGTAGCGGGCGTGAAGCGCCTCGGCCATGCTGCGCCAGGATTGCACCCGCTCGGCGTCCGCCGGATGCTCGGCCAGCCAGCGCTCGACGTCGCTGCGGCGCTCGGCCGGCAGCTCGTTGTCGACATAGGCGTGCAGCTCGTCTTCGGTGACGGGAATGGTCGGGTCGGTCATCATCGGGATCTCATGGCAATCGAGCGGCTGCGGCGATGCGCGGTCGCTGCAGGCTTGAGCAGGCGAACATGGCAGGGCGGCTTTTGTGCAGTGGTCATTTCACCCTCCGCAGCGCCGGCCGCTCGCCCTCGAGCACGGCACGGACATGGGCGCGAGCGCGGGCGAGGCGGGACATCACGGTGCCGATCGGGACACCCTGGATGTCGGCGACCTCGCGGTAGCTCATGCCTTCGAGCACGACGAGGAGAAGCGCTGCGCGCTGCTCCTCCACCAGGGTCGCCAGTGCGCGCTCGATGTCCCGGCCCTCGGCCTCGGTGCCGCTGGCGTCGGGATTGTCGTCCCGAAGCGGCATGAAGTGGGGCCGCCGCGCCAGTGAACGCCGGCGGTTCTTGTTCAGATTGGTCAGGATCGTGTACAGCCAGCTCCTGATGTCGCCGCCCAGAAACAGCCGTTCCGAGCGCAGCGCCCGCACCAGCGTGTCCTGGACCAGCTCGTCGGCCGCGTCCATGTCGCGCGCCAGCGCCCGGGCATAACGGCGCAGTGCCGGAATCATGGCCTCGACGCTCTGGCGGAACGCGTTCATGGAATGCCCTGCGGCTGTTCGCTGCGATGAGAAGGGCGCAGGCCGCAGCCTGTGCCTTGCAAAGATCATAACACCGCGATGACGCGCCTATTCCGGGCCGCAAGCCCTGCGGGGAGTTTGCCACAGAGCGGGCGGAATGGGGCTGTACCGGGCCAGACCGGTGGTGTACGTCCAGTCCTTAATAATCAGTTCGATGGGAAGCCGCATGGCGCAGATTTCAGGTTTGATGCAGGGCAAGCGCGGGGTCGTTCTCGGCGTGGCCAACAACCGCTCGATCGCCTGGGGCATTGCCAAGGCGGCGCGTGCGGCGGGCGCGGAGATCGCGCTGACCTACCAGGGCGACGCGCTGAAGAAGCGGGTCGAGCCGCTGGCGGCCGAGCTCGGCGGCCTCGTGCTCGGCCATTGCGACGTCACCGATCCCGCCACCATCGATGCGGTATTCGACGTGCTCAAGGAGAAGTGGGGCAAGATCGATTTCGTCGTCCACGCCATCGCCTTCTCCGACAAGGACCAGCTCGACGGGCGCTACATCGAGACCACGCAGGACAATTTCTCCAAGAGCATGCTGATCAGCTGCTACTCGCTGACCGCGATCGCGCAGCGCGCCGAGAAGCTGATGACGGACGGCGGCTCGATCATCACGCTGACCTATTACGGCGCCGAGAAATGGATGCCGCACTACAACGTGATGGGCGTCGCCAAGGCCGCGCTGGAGGCCAGCGTGCGCTATCTCGCCGCCGATCTCGGCGAGAAGAACATCCGCGTCAACGCGATCTCGGCAGGACCGATCAAGACGCTGGCCGCCTCGGGCATTGGCGACTTCCGCTATATCCTGAAGTGGAACGAGTACAACGCGCCGCTGCGCCGGACCGTGACCATCGACGAGGTCGGCGACAGCGCGCTGTATCTCTTGTCCGACCTGTCGCGCGGCGTCACCGGCGAGGTGCATCACGTCGATTCCGGCTATCACGTCGTCGGCATGAAGCGGCCCGAGGCGCCCGACATCTCGCTCAGCAATTCCGTCGGCGCCAAAGAATAGCGTTCAAGGAATAACGTCAACGCGCAATGCCACGGCCCACGATCTACTACATCCGCCACGGCGAGACGGAATGGAATGCGCTCGGCCGACTGCAAGGCACGCAGGACATTCCGCTGAACGCGCTCGGGCAGGTGCAGGCGGTCCAGGCTGGCAACATCCTGGCCGAGATCGTTGCGCGCAACGGCCATGATGCGGCGGGCCTGCCTTACGTCGCGAGTCCGCTCAGCCGCGCCCGCGCGACCATGGAGCTGGTGCGTGAGACCCTGAGGCTGCCGGCCGAGGGCTATGCGCTCGATGCCCGGCTGCGCGAGATCGGCTACGGCAAATGGGAAGGGGCGACGCTGCCGGAAATGCAGGCGGCAGATCCCGCCTTCTATGCCAAGCGTCTGACCGACAAATGGTCGCTGGCGCCCGAGGGCGGCGAGACCTATGCCGACGTCGAGCGACGCGTGCGCGACTGGTACGATGGGCTGTCTGGCGATATCGTGGCGGTCGCCCATGGCGGCACGGCGCGGGCGCTGATGGTCGCCTTGGGCTTCGAGACGCCGCACGGCGCCGTCGACCTGCCGATCCAGCAGGGCGCGGTCTATGTGTTCGGCGAGAACGGGTTCGAGAAGTACAGTTAGTTATCCCCGTCATTCCGGGACGCCTCGCAGAGGCGAACCCGGAATCTCGAGAGTCCGGGTCTGGTCCTTCGGACCATCCCGGAATGACGGTTTTTCCGATTGGGTGATCAGATCATGTCCTTCAACACCTTCGGCCACATGTTCCGCGTCACCACCTTCGGCGAGAGCCATGGCGTCGCCATCGGCTGCGTCGTCGACGGCTGTCCGCCACGCATTCCGCTGACGGCCGAGGAGATCCAGCGTGATCTCGACCGCCGCCGGCCCGGCCAGTCGCGCTTCACCACCCAGCGCCAGGAGCCGGACCAGGTGAAGATCCTGTCCGGCGTGATGGCCGATCCCGACACGGGAGCGCAGGTCACCACGGGCACGCCGATTGCGCTCCTGATCGAGAACACCGACCAGCGCTCCAAGGACTATTCCGAGATCAAGGACAAGTTTCGTCCGGGTCACGCCGACTTCACCTACGAGGCCAAATATGGCCTGCGCGACTATCGCGGCGGCGGCCGCTCCTCGGCGCGCGAGACCGCGACGCGCGTTGCGGCCGGCGCCGTCGCGCGCAAGGTCCTGCCGGACGTGAAGGTGCGCGGCGCGCTGGTGCAGATGGGCCCGCACAAGATCGACCGCGGCAACTGGGACTGGGACGAGGTCGCGCGCAATCCCTTCTTCTGCCCCGACAAGGACAAGGCGGCGTTCTTCGAGGACTATCTCGACGGCATCAGGAAGTCCGGCTCGTCGATCGGCGCCGTGCTCGAGATCGTCGCCGAGGGCGTGCCGGCGGGACTTGGCGCGCCGCTCTACGGCAAGCTCGATGCCGAACTCGCCGCGGCGATGATGAGCATCAATGCCGTGAAGGGCGTCGAGATCGGCGCCGGCTTCGGCGCCGCCGAGCTGACCGGCGAGGAGAATGCCGACGAGATGCGCTCGGCCAATGACGGCACGCGCTTTCTCTCCAACAATGCCGGCGGCATTCTCGGCGGCATCGCGACTGGACAGCCTATCGTGCTGCGCTTCGCGGTCAAGCCGACCTCGTCGATCCTCACCCCGCGCCAGACCGTCGACCGCTCAGGCCAGGAGACCGAGATCCTGACCAAGGGCCGGCACGACCCGTGCGTCGGCATCCGCGCGGTTCCGGTCGGCGAGGCGATGATGGCCTGCGTGCTGGCCGATCACCTGCTGCGCCATCGCGGCCAGGTGGGGTAGCTAGTCGCTCTCGCCGTATACATACGATGCCTTCAGTCCGAAGGTGACGATCGAGAGCGTCACCCAGAGTCGCAGCATCGCGAACGAGAAGATGAAGACGAAGAAGATCAGGTTCTTGGCGAACTGGGTGGCGTCGGTCTGTCCGAACGTCCAGATCATGCTGCGCACGGCATTCTGACCGTGGCTCAGTCCGATGTTGACCAGGCCCAGCACCAGCACGGCGGTGCCGAGCCATAGAACGCGCCGGGCGAACTCACCGAGTGCCGGGAAGAACGCAGTCCGGCCGTTGTTCCGCTCGGCTTGAAGGATCATCAGCAGCATCAGGGCTGCGATGAATGCGCTCCAGAACCGGCCGAGATGAGTTAACTGGTCGAAGGCCATGCCATCCAGCCCGGCCATCAGGTGATGGCTCCGCGCTGCATAGGGCGTGAACGCCAGCGCCAGCGTGGCGATGACCATGAGCAACGCGATCCGCCACAGCACCGCCAATGAGAGCCTGAACTGCTCGCCCAAGGTCAGGTCGCCCAGGCCGCTGGTCCCGCCGCTTGCCTCGATGCAACGCTGCGCCGTGACGATGAAGGCGTGCAGCACCGCGACCGCTGCAACGATCAGGGCGGGCAGGCTGGCGGGGCCGCCAGCGAAGGCGATCACCCGCATCGCCGCAGCAAGGATCAGCCATGGCAATGCGGGCAGCAGCCGGAGCGGTCCGAAGGAGGTCTGAGGAACGATGGTGGATGGCGCGCTGCGGAGGCTCTCTTTCATGCCGCCATGATACTGCGTGGAGCTGAATGCCCGTTCTCGCCAATGAGTAAAATTGTCAGCACGCTGAGCGCGGCCCCGATGTCCGCATGAGCTATCGGGCTCGCCGCTCTTGGCCTGACCTTGCGCCATGGACCGGACCACGTATCTGGAGTTCATCTCCTGGCTGATCGCCAGCGCATGGTCTGTGCACGAGCCGAGCGAAACGCTCGGCCCGTGATGCGCTTCGCGGTCAAGTCGACCTCCTCGATCCTGAAGCTGCGCCAGGCGAGATGCCCATGGGCGAGGCGATGATGGCCTGCGTCCTCGCCGACCATTTGCTGTGCCATCGCGGTCAGGTCGGGTAGGGATGGGCTCGCCTCGACAGTTTGCCGTCGTCACGCCGCTCGCCTAATGTAGGCCCATGGACACGTCCAAGCTGCAGGAGATCAAGGACTGGCTGGTCGACGGTGCGCGTTCCGCCGCGACGCCGGGCCAGATGATGTCCGAATGCTGCGAGCGGCTGGTCGGGCTCGGTGTGCCGTTGTGGCGCGTCGGCGTGTTCGTCCGCACCCTGCATCCGGACATTGCGGGCCGCAGCTTCATCTGGCGGCCGGGAGCGGAGGTCGAGACCTCCACCGTTGATTTCGGCTTTGAGAGCCGCCCGATCTACAGGAGCAGCCCGCTCGCGCTCGTGTTCGAGAGCGGGGCGGAATTCAGGGCTGATCCTCGTCGCTCGGAGGCCGAGCGCTTTCCGATCCTGATGGATGTGCGCGCCGAGGGGGCGACCGACTATCTCGCGCTGCCCTTGACCTTCGTCGATCGGGCGATCCATGCCTCGAGCTGGACCACGAGGGATCCCCGTGGCTTCAGCGAGCAGCACGTGAACGCAATCCGGTCGCTGATGCCGGCCCTGGCACGCTACACCGAGATCGTCACGCTGCGCCGGACTGCCTCAATGCTGCTGGACACCTATGTCGGCAACAGCGCCGGCGAGCGCATTCTCGGCGGCCAGATCCGCCGCGGCCATACCGATACGATGGATGCGGCGATCTGGCTGTCGGACCTGCGCGGCTTCACGCCGTTGTCGGACCGGCTGCCGGCCGAAGACGTGGTCGAGATCCTCAACAACTACTTCGACTGCCAGGTTGCCGCGATCCGGGAGCAGGGCGGCGAAGTGTTGAAGTTCATGGGCGACGGTCTGCTCGCGGTGTTTCCGATTCCCGAGCAGGACGGTGATCCGAGCGCGGTCTGCGGGCGCGTGCTCTCGGCGGCGCGGACCTCGCGCGCCAGTGTCGATGCGCTGGAATATGCGGTTGGCGGCCGGGTCGAGCGCTTTCGCTTCGGCGTCGCCCTGCATGTCGGACGGTTGCTCTATGGCAATATCGGCGGCGGCAACCGGCTCGACTTCACCTGCATCGGCCCGGCCGTCAATCTCGCCGCACGGTTGGAGAAGATGGCCGCGCGGCTGCAGCGGACGGTGGTCGCGTCCGAGGCCTTTGCCGGCGCCTGTCCCGAGCCGCTGACCGATCTCTGGACCGATCTCGGTGAATTTCCGATCGCTGGCCTCGCGACCGCACAACGTGTGTATGGGCTGCGTGAGGAAGGGAATTAGTTCGCCGGCTCAGGTCTCCGGCTCGGTGGTGAACAGCAGCGGATATCCCTTGGCGCGGCCGGCATCGGTCGCGCGGGTCGCCTTGGTCTCGGCAACGTCCTTGGTGAAAACGGCCACCACGCAGACGCCGAGCTTATGCGCCGTGATCATGACCTTGTAGGCCTGGTCCTCGGTCATGCCGAATTCCGCCTTCAGGATCATCACCACGAAATCGCGCGGGGTGAAATCGTCGTTGACGAGGATCACCTTGTAGAGCCGCGGACGCTCGGTCTTGGTGCGTACCTTCGTCTTGGGCTTGGTGACGGCATCGTTCATTCTAAGGGCGCGCCTGTGTTCCTGATGCGGCAGTCGGGCCACGATACAGGCTTCGGCTGCTCCGGGAAACCACGGGCTGCATGCCTTGCGCGATGGGCGCACGCAGCTGCCTGACATCCGGGCAAACCCCGGGGACTAACCGGAATGTGAATGGATGTGTGCGTTCCCGCTTTGCGCTCTGCGGATTGCATGTCACCATCGTCAGACGCGATTGGAGGGCAGCTCATGCGCTGGTGGATCTCGATCGGGGTGGCGTGTCTGGCAGGCGCCTTGGCCGGCGGCGACGTCGCCACCGTCGTGGCAGCGCCGAGGGCCCAGCCGGCTCAGCAACTGAGCGAGAAGGAAGCGTCCGTCGACGTCGAACTGATCCTCGCCGTCGATGTGTCCTACTCGATGGATCTGGACGAACTGGCGATCCAGCGCGAAGGCTACGCCCAGGCGCTCAGCTCGCGCGAGTTCCTGCAGGCACTGAAGAGCGGCGTGCACGGCCGCATCGCCGTGACCTATTTCGAATGGGCGGCCTCGAGCGACCAGAAGATCATCATTCCATGGCGCCTGATCGACGGACCGGAAAGTGCCGACGCCGTGGCCGCCGAGATCATGAAGACGCCGATCCGCCGCGCGTCGCGCACCTCGATCTCCGGCGCGATCTACTTTGCCATGCCGCTGTTCGATGAGAACCCCTATCGCGGGCTGCGCCGCGTTATCGACATCTCCGGCGACGGGCCCAACAACAATGGTCCCTCACCGGTGACGATCGCGCGCGACGAGGCCGTCGACAAGGGCATCACGATCAACGGCCTGCCGATCATGGTCAAGGAGCCGTCCTACTCGACGATGGATATCGAGAACCTCGATCTCTACTACAAGGATTGCGTAACCGGCGGCCACGGCTCGTTCGTGGTGACGATCAAGAGCCGCGACGAATTCAAGGAAGCCATCCGCACCAAGCTGCTGATGGAGGTCGCCGGACGGGTACCGCCGCCGCGCATCGTGCCGGTCGCCGACGATGCCGACAAGGAGCCGCGCGTGTCCTGCACGATCGGCGAGAAGATCTGGCAGGACCGCTGGGGGCGGTGACCAGCAGGCCCGGGCTGCCGAGCAGACGAGCGCGCGGGGAGGCTTGATTGGTAAGGCGCCGCCGATCTCAGCCGGCCGTCGCAGCATGGACCAACGCCTGTTTCAATTCGGCCTCGACCTCCCGCAGGCTGCGGAGCGCCGCACCGAATTCGCCATTGCCGATCGATTGCCAGATGAACTCCACGCGCGCCGCGAGACCGCCGAGCGCCAGTCCAAACGTCGCGGCCTCCTTGAGCGCACCCTTCTCGTTGATCAGGTAGCGCCCGTTGACCGCAAACAGCACCTGCGCAAGGCAGGCGAGGGCGCGATAGGCGCAGCCCGCGACGTGGGTATGGTCGCCACGCCCGACAGCCAACTCGGCATTATCGATGCTGAATGCGATCTCCCACTGGAAGCGCGCAATAATCGCGTCGCGCAGGCGGCGCGGATAGGGCGTGCAGCGCGACTTCAGTCTCGCCAGCAGTTGCGCGGGATCGTGCAGCGGGCGGCAGAGCGCGACCTCGCCCATCCAGATCGCCGAGACGAAGCCATGCGGATGGCCTGGCTGGTAGTGCATCTCGATCCGCCCTTTCCGGCAGTCGTCGATCACGCCGCCGACCGCATCGATCTCGCGATAGAGCAGGTCGACCTTGTGCCCGTCGATTCTGAGCCAGCCGCCGCCGACGACCCACTGTCCCCAGCCGCCGACCGCCGTCAGTTCGACCGTTTGCGGGGCGTCGACGAGCCGCCGCACTGCTTCGCGCAGCGCGTCGGTGTCGAGGTCGTGCCTGGATGCGATGTAGAGCCCGACGTCGTAGTCCGAGCCCGCCTGCGCGGTGCCGCGCGCACGTGATCCACCGAGCGCGATGGCGCGCAGTCCCGGGACATCGGCAAGTTCGCCAACGATGCGGGTCAGCAGCGGGTCAGGCATTCACGTGTTCTCCCAGGATCACAGTATGAAGTTCTTGCGTGGAAAAACTCCACAGGGCCGCCGTTCAGGCTGATCTGTTGCCATTAAGCCACAATCTTCCAAAAACCAGGGGTTGCACCTCTCGCAAATTTCCCTTTGCCACCGTGCTGCCGCGATTGGGCCGCGACCATGAGCGGGTTGAGGCGGAGGCGCACAGAACATGCGTATCATCGACCGGACAGCCCATCCCGCGCAGCGCGTCAGGCGCTCGTCAGTCATCCAAGGTCCGCGTGCAGGGCTCGCTTGCCAACTTCTCAGGGCAGCGCTGGTGTGTGCGGCGGCGGCTTCGCTCGCAGCCTGCGCGCAATCATCGGCGGTCCGGCAGGCGCGCTGGGCGGCGCCGACGAAGCAAGCCGGAGCCGAATTCCGGCCGCAGGTGCAGCGTGCGGAGACGGCGCCGGAGTCAGTGGTGCGCGTCCGGCGGGCCGAGCTCAGCCCGCCGCCGGCGCACTCCGGAGCGTCCGGTCTCGCCAGCTACTATTCGGAAGGCCAGAAGACCGCGAGCGGCGAGCGCTTCAATCCCTCCGAGCTGACGGCCGCGCATCGCAGCCTGCCGTTCGGCACCCGGCTGCAGGTCACCAACGTCAAGACCGGCCGCTCCGTGGTGGTGCGCGTCAATGATCGCGGACCGTTCGTGCAGGGGCGGGTGGTCGACGTGTCCTACTCAGCCGCGCAGGCGCTCGGCATGGTCAACTCCGGCGTCGCGCCGGTGAAGGTCAGCGTGGTCAGGTAGACATGTCCTCGTCATCGCGAGCGTAGCGAAGGATCCAGGGCCAAGAAGAATGCCTGCGTTGCTTCGCCGCTTCGCTCGCGATGACGTGCAGGCATCGAGATCAGCTCACCGCACCAGCCGTGCCACCAGCTCCACATGCGGCGTGTGGCGGAATTGGTCGACCGGCACCACGGTCTCGAGCCTGTAGCCGCCGTCGATCAGCATGCGCACATCGCGCGCGAACGTCGTCACGTTGCAGGACACCGCGACGATCACCGGCACCTTGCTGGCCGCGAGCTGCTTGGCCTGCGCCTGAGCGCCCTGGCGCGGTGGGTCGAATACGACAGCGTCGATGTCGCGCAATTCCGGCGGCATCAGGGGACGGCGGAACAGGTCGCGCGTTTCGGCCTTGATCGGCTTCAGGCCGGGCGTACCGGCCGCCTTCTGCAGCGCCGCGACCGAGCCGGCATCATTGTCCATGGCGGTGACGCGCACCCGCGTAGCGAGCCGGAGCGCGAACGGGCCGACGCCGCAGAACAGGTCGGCGACGTGCTTGGCTTTGCCGATCCGCTCCAGCACCAATTGCGCCAGCGTCTCCTCGCCTTGCACGGTGGCCTGCAGGAACGAGCCGGGCGGCAGCGTCACCTGTGCCGTACCCATCGCGACCACGGGCGCATTGCGCATCAGCACCAGCTCGCCATGGCGGGTCAGCCGCGCCAGCCGGTGCTGTTCGGCGAGGCGGGACAGGGCCGCGATGCGCGGCGGCGGCAGCCGGCCGGAGCCGCGGATGTCGATGTCGAGGCCGTTGCTTGTCGCGGTCGCCTGGATGTCGAGCGGCTTGCCGGTCGGCTTCAGCGCCTCCGCCAGCGCCCACGCGGCTTCCAGCGCACCGTCCAGCGCGGGGTCGAGGATCGGACAGCGGTCGATTGGCACGATGTCGTGGCTGTTGGCTGCCGAGAATCCGACGCGGAGAACCTCGTGCGTGCCCATCCGGGCGTGGAAGGTGGCCCGGCGGCGGCCGGCGCCGTGGGCATCGATCAGATCTGCCACGTCGCAATCGACCTTGGCCGCCCGCAGCGTCTCGACGATGATGTTGCGCTTCCACTGCTGATAGGGCTCGGGCGCCCAGTGCTGGATGGCGCAGCCGCCGCAGACGCCGAAATGCGGACAGAACGGCGCGATCCGTTCGGGGCTCGGAATTTCCACCGCGAGCAGCTTGCGGCGATCGGGATGGCCGGGGACGACGGCCGCCTCGACGGTCTCGCCGGCGAGCGTATAGGGCACGTAAAGAGCCTCGCCCGATGACAGCGAGGCGCCGTCGCCGCGATGGCCGACGTGGTCGATGACGAGACGCTCAACCATGGCGGCGTGCTCCCAGGAAGAATTCGGCGTTGCCGTCGCCGCCCTTGATCGATGATGGGAAGATCTCGATGTCACTGCAGCCGAGCGAGGCGGCGAAGGTGGCGATGTCGTCGCAGACGGCGGCATGCACCGCTGCATCCTTGATGATGCCGCCCTTGCCGTGTGCGCCCTTCGCCTCGAATTGCGGCTTGATCAGCGCCAGCAGGCTAATCGGCGAGGCCGCGAGCGACAATGCGACCGGCAGCACTGCCTTGAGCGAGATGAAGCTGCAGTCGATCACGACGATGTCGGGGCGCTGCGGCAGGCGCTTGCCGTCATAGCTGCGGATGTCGGTCTGCTCCATCGACACGATCTTCGGATGATTGCGCAGCGAGGGATGCAATTGGTCGCGGCCGACATCGATGGCGAATACGACAGCCGCGCCATTGGCCAGCAGCACCTCGGTGAAGCCGCCGGTGGAGGCGCCGACGTCGAGGCAGACATGGTCCTCGACCTCGATGCCGTAATGCTCCAGTGCTGCCGCAAGCTTGACTCCGCCACGCGACACCCAGGGATGCGCCGGCTCCGCCTGCAGCACGGAATCAACTGGGATGCTCTCCGAGGCTTTGCCGACCTGCTTGTCGTTTGCGAACACGAGCCCAGCCTCGATCGCCGCCTGCGCCCGCGCGCGGCTCTCGAACAGGCCGCGTTCGACGAGCAGGATATCAGCGCGTTTGCGGGCAGGGGGCATGAGTTTGATCAGTCGTCATGAATTGTTGAGCACGCACACCAAATTCAGTGTCGTCCCGGGCAAGCATCAGCGCGCATCGCGCGTTGATGCGCCGACCCGGGACCCATAACCACAGGACTTAGTTTGTAGGGAGATGGCAACTACGAGTCTGCCCAACATGACGTCCTGTGGTCGGGTCCCGGCGCCGCGTGCGCAATTGCGCACTAGGCCGGGACGACAGTGGTGTGAGGCGAGATCGCGCCTCATATAGTGAGTTCGTAGGGTGGGCAAAGGCGCGTGCACCGGCCGCTCCGCAAGCTCGTATCGCAATTGACGCGCCGTGCCCACCATTTCGATTGTGGGCGCGGATCCACGGTGGGCACGCGTCGCCTGACGGCGCCGCTTTGCCCACCCTACGGCGTCTTGCCGAGGAGCCGCTCCGCCGCCAGCTTCACGCAGATCTCGAACGCCGCCAGGTCGTGCCACACATCCCCCGACCGCTCGCGCGGGAGGACCAGCGGGGCACCGTACAGGTCGAGCGCGTGGATCATCATCAGGTTGTCGGGCAGGCCGAAATCCTCGACCGTCAGGCCCTCGGCATCGACCAGGCGGCCGTCCTGCTCCGTCACCGTCGTGAAGCGGCGGGCGCAGTCGGCATAGACGGCGGGATCGTTGCAATAGCCCAGGCAGAGCTTGCCGCGGCCCGCCATGTAGCCGAGCTCGTAGACGGTGCCGGCATCGGCGCCGGGCCCGCGGAACGGCGTGAGATTGGCGATGATGGCATCGGCGTCGTCCATCATCGCCTCGTTGCCATGGAAGATCTGGCGCGAGGCGTCGGAGGAGGCGAGGTCAACGCTGTTGTCGAGGGGGTAGCGGCCGATCAAGCCATGGCGATCGCAGATCGCGACTTTCCGCCGGCCGATTTCAATGGCATCCGGCAGGAACACGTCGGGACCTGCCAGATAGATCTTCATGGCTCACCACCACGGCGGGACGCAAGCTCGCCTCAGGCGAGCTTGACCGACTCGGTCGTGTAATCCTTGCCGAGCGCCTCGAACACCTTGCGGACGATGCCCTTGGCGTCCAGCCCGGCGCGGGCGTACATCGCCGCCGGCGTGTCGTGGTCCTGGAACTCGTCCGGCAGCACCATGGTGCGCATCTTCAGGCCGCCGTCGAGCATGCCCTGATCGGAGAGATACTGCATTACGTGCGAGCCGAAGCCACCGACAGAGCCTTCCTCGATCGTGATCAGGATGTCGTGCTCGCGGGCGAGCTTCAGCACCAGCTCTTCGTCGAGCGGCTTCATGAAGCGCGCATCGGCGATCGAGGCGGACAGGCCGTGTGCGGCGAGCTCGTCGGCCGCCTTCTCGCACTCGGCGAGCCGGGTGCCGAAGGAGAGCAGGGCGACCTGCTTGCCCTGGCGGATCATGCGGCCCTTGCCGATCGGCAGCGGAACGCCAACCTCGGGCATTTCGACGCCGCGGCCTTCGCCGCGCGGATAGCGCACCGAGCTCGGCCGGTCGTTGATCGCGACCTGGGTCGCCACCATGTGCACCAGCTCGGCTTCGTCGGAGGCCGCCATGATCACCATGTTCGGCAGGCAGCCGAGATAGGCGTTGTCGAAGGAGCCGGCATGGGTCGCGCCGTCGGCGCCGACCAGGCCGGCGCGATCGATCGCGAAGCGGACCGGCAGGCTCTGGATGCAGACGTCGTGCACGATCTGGTCGTAGCCGCGCTGCAGGAAGGTCGAGTAGATCGCGCAGAACGGCTTGTAGCCTTCGGCCGCGAGGCCGGCGGCGAAGGTCACGGCATGCTGCTCGGCGATGCCGACGTCGAAGGTGCGCTTCGGGAACGCCTTGGCGAAGATGTCGATGCCGGTGCCCGAGGGCATCGCGGCGGTGATGCCGACGATTTTGTCGTCCTTCTCGGCTTCCTTGACCAGGCTCTGGCCGAACACGTTCTGATAGGCCGGCGCGTTCGGCTTGGCCTTGGCCTGGGTGCCGGTGGCGATGTCGAACTTGGCCACCGCGTGATATTTGTCGGCCGCCGCTTCCGCGGGCGAGTAGCCCTTGCCCTTCTGGGTCACGACGTGGACCAGGATCGGGCCGGTCTCCATGTCGCGGACGTTCTTCAGGACGGGGAGCAGATGGTCGAGGTTGTGGCCGTCGATCGGGCCGACGTAATAGAACCCGAGCTCCTCGAACAGCGTGCCGCCGTCCATCATGAAGCCGCGGGAATATTCCTCGACGCGGCTGGCGCGGTTGGCGATCACCTTGGGCAGATGCTGGCCGAGCTGCTTGGCGGCGTCGCGCAGGGTGCGGTAGGTCTTGCCCGAGTAGAGGCGGGACAGATAGGCCGACATCGCCCCGACCGGCGGCGCGATCGACATGTCGTTGTCGTTGAGGATCACGATCAGGCGCGAGTTCATCGCGCCGGCATTGTTCATGGCTTCATAGGCCATGCCGGCGGACATCGCGCCGTCGCCGATCACGGCGATCACGTTGTTCTTGCCGCCCGACAGGTCGCGCGCAACCGCCATGCCGAGGCCGGCGGAAATCGAGGTCGACGAGTGCGCGGCGCCGAACGGATCGTAGTCGCTCTCGGCGCGCTTGGTGAACCCGGAGAGGCCGCCGCCGGTGCGCAGGGTGCGGATGCGGTCGCGGCGTCCGGTCAGGATCTTGTGCGGATAGGCCTGGTGGCCGACGTCCCAGATCAGGCGGTCGCGCGGGGTGTCGAACACGTAATGGATGGCCGTGGTCAGCTCGACCACGCCGAGACCCGCGCCGAAATGACCGCCGGTTACCGAGACCGCGTCGATGGTCTCCTGGCGCAATTCGTCGGCGACCTGCCGGACCTGCTCGACCTTCAGCCGGCGCAGATCTTCCGGAGTCTTGATGGTGTCGAGAAGCGGCGTCTTACTAAATGTGGTCACGGTGACATTCCAATTTTGCAGGTCGGGTTCAAGGGCCGACATCTGAGAGGTTCATCGTAACGGGCGGCGAAACCTGAAGTCTTGAAGGTGACATCCGCGCGGATCGAAGCCGCAGTCCGGAGACTAGCCGGGTTTCGGATCGATCTATGTGATGTAAGTCACTCTTGGTGGCCTTGCCGTCCTCGTTAGTCGCCCAAGATCGCCAAGTCGTTCAGCCAAGTCAGTTTTGCTAGCTCCTGCAAGCGCTTAGTTTCCTCTCTCCAGAGAGGATAAACACTTCCAAAAACCCGCAGTTGCGAGAAGCTTTACACCAAAGTGCGTCTTAAAGCCAACCCGATGGGAGTTGGCAAGCCCGCAAACGGTACCCTTGCGCCACCTCTCAACCGCGGCGGCGTGCCGGAGGTTCCATTCAACTGCTCAAATCGACGGCAGCCGGCGCTCCGGAATAGACCGGGGAAGCCGGCTCGGTCCAGGCCTTTTCCCGCGGCGCAAAATCCGCCGATGCGGTGATTGCGCACGCCGCGGCGCCGTGAGCCATGCGTTCGCGTAAGGGATTGGTCCGTAGACGATCATGAAGAAGTCGTCGGCGTGCGGCCTTTCGTTGGCCGTCAAGTCGATGCGAAAGAGCTGCGAGCGAAGCACGTCGTCATGATTGCGCCGGATGATCGCGGACCCCGAGCGGCACGATCACAGGATCAGGGGCGAACTGCCGATTCAAATCGTGTCGCATGGTAAACGAAGGACGCACCTCTGGGTCTCAAGTGGCCAACGCGGCGGCCGAGACTTCGCCGAGGGCCACCTCGCGGCCGAGCTCTTCGATGCAGTTGCACCGATCTGCGGCTGAATTGCACGATTGAGAGGCGCGCTTTGCCCGCGTCAACTCGCGCCCGGCGGTAGCGAAATAAATCCGGACTGTTGCTCGGAGAGGGCCGTTCAGCCGCAAGCCGCTATTGCACGTCGAGCGGCACGGTTCCCGTCGCATGGCCGCTGGCGTCGGTCGTGATCTTCTCGACCCGGGCCTCCGCCTGGCGCAGCAGCTCCTCGCAGCGCCGCTTCAGTGCTTCGCCGCGCTCATAGATCGCCACCGACTCCTCGAGCGGCACCTTGCCGTCCTCGAGCCGCTTCACGATCGATTCCAGCTCCTCGATCGCGCGCTCGAACGACAGCTTCTTGACGTCGGTTACGGTGTTGTCCGCCATGCGGGTTCCCTGCAGCTCACTCAACTCCGGGGCCGTGCTTTTACACCCCGGTCGCGGCCATGTCAGGCCCCGCCGAGGGTGGGATCGGCTGGAACCTGGGGATCACGCCCCGGTCAGGGCCGCAACGTGGGCCGAGACGGATTCTTTAAGCCCCTGAAGGTCATAGCCGCCTTCCAGGACCGAAACGACCCGCCCGCCGGCGGATTTGTCGGCGAGATCCATCAGTTTGCGGGTGACCCAGCCGAAATCCTCCGCCCGCAGGTTCAGCGACGCCAACGGGTCGCGATAATGGGCGTCGAAGCCGGCCGAGATCATCACGAGCTCGGGGCTGAACTTGGTGAGCTGCGGCAGGATCAGGTTTTCGAAGGCGGAGCGGAACTCGAGGCTGCCGTCCTCGGAGGCCAGCGGCGCGTTGACGATGGTGTCGTGCTCGCCGCGCTCGCCGCGGGCGCCGGTGCCCGGGAACAGCGGCATCTGGTGGGTCGAGCAGTACATCACGCTCTTGTCGGCCCAGAAGATGTCCTGGGTTCCGTTGCCGTGGTGGACGTCGAAATCGACGATGGCGGCGCGCTCGATGCCGAAGGTGCGCTGGGCATAGCGTGCCGCGATCGCGACATTGTCGAAGAAGCAGAAGCCCATCGGCTTTGCGATCTCGGCATGGTGCCCGGGTGGGCGCACCGCGACGAAGGCGTTGCGGTGGCGGCCGGACATCACGGATTCGGTTGCCGCGACGGCGCCGCCGACGCCGCGCATCACGGCTTCCCAGGTGCCCGGCGACATCGAGGTGTCGCCGTCGAGATAGATGATGCCCGAGGTCGGGGCCATCTGGCGCAGCTCGGTGACGTAGTGCTCGTTGTGGCAGAGCAGGGCCAGCTCGATATCGGCCTCCGGGGCCTCGTCGCGGTCGAGCAGGGCGAAGCGCTCCTCGGTCAGGGCCTCCTCGACCGCCCGCAGGCGGTCGGCGCGCTCTGGGTGGCCGGACGGCGTGGCGTGATCGAGGCAGGCTTCATGAGAGAGATACAGCGTCGACATCAGGGCTCTGCCACTCGCGCGTTGCGGGAGTGCCCAATCTATGCGCTGAACGCAGCCTCGGAAAGAGCCCCGCGGGCGATATGACCGGCTTTCCGGCGGGCGCGGCAGGCGTCACGAAGCCTTGTTGATGATGCGGCCGCGCGGCGGCGGGGCCAGCGGGCTATTGGACTTGAGATAGGCGAACAGCGCCTCGTCGTCATAGGGTCCCGTGATCGGATCGCGGCCGCTCTTGAACGCGGTGAAGCCGTCGCCGCCGAGCGCAAGGTAGTTGTTGATGGTGACCCGGTAGGACGCGGCGAGGTCGATGGCCTTGCCGTCGAGCATCATGCTGGCGGCGTCGATCCGAGCGCCCGCGGACTGTTTCGCATCGAAGGCATAGGAGAAACCGCTGGAGACCTGCAGGATGCGCGGCCGCGCCGGGTCGAGCCATTGCTGCTCCAGCGCGGCCTTGATCTCGGCGCCGGTCAGGGTGACCGTCGTCAGCTGGTTGCGAAACGGCTGGCTCGCGAACACGTCGGCATAGGTCACCGCGCCGCCGTCGCGGCGAACGAGATCGGTCCGGATGCCGCCGGGATTGGTCATCGCGATGACCGCGCTTCCCTTGTCCGCCGCGGCTGTCGCTGCGAGTTGGGCATCGGCGATGACGTCGCCGAGCACGCTCTCGCCGGAGGCGTTCGGCAGCCGCGACAGTGTCGCGGCGAGCACGCCGGCGGGGCGGTTGGCGTAAGGGGCGGAGAGCTTCTCATAGGCGTCGATCAGCGCGGTCTGCGCCGGATCCTTCGGCAGGGTGGTGTCGACGACGATGTTCGTCGCGGTGGCGCTGATCACGTCGCGCGTGGTGCGGTCGAGCTTGACGTCGATCGCCGTCACCAACGTGCCGAACTTGTCGCCCGAGGTGACGAGCCGCTTGTCGATGGTGCAGACATAGGCCTGATGGGTATGGCCGGAGATGACGATGTCGACGGCGCTGTCGAGCTCCTTGACGATGTCGACGATCGGTCCGGACAGTCCGGGGCATTCGTTCATGCCGCCCGAGGGCCAGCCGCCCTCGTGGATCAGCACGACGATCGCCTGCACGCCCTTGGCCTTCAATTCCGGGATCAGCGCGTTGACGCTCTCGGCCTCGTTGCGGAAGTCGAGGCCGGCCGCGCTCGCCGGCGAGATGATGCCGGCGGTCCCTTTCAGCGTCAGCCCGATGAAGGCGACCGGGATGTCCTCGAAGGTGCGGATCTCATAGGGCGGAAACACCGTCTTGTCGGTGCCGGCGAGGAACGTCGACGCCGCGAGATAATGGAATTTGGCGCCGGTGAACGGCTGCGGCCCGCCGCAGCCATCGGTCGGATGGCAGCCGCCGTTCTGCATCCGCAACAGCTCGGCCTTGCCCTCGTCGAACTCGTGGTTGCCGACCGCCGACAGCGCGAGCCCCATCTGCGACATCGATTCGATGGTCGGCTCGTCGTGGAACATCGCCGACAGGAACGGGCTCGCGCCGATCAGGTCGCCGGCGGCGACGAAGATCGTGTTGGGCTGGCCGTCGGCGAGCAGCTTGACGAGGCTCGCCATGTGCTCGGCGCCGCCGGCAGGAACGACGGTGGTCTTGGTTGGATCGGCGGGATCGGCGACGCGGATGCCGGAGGCGGGCGGCTTCAGATTGCCGTGGAAGTCGTTGATGGCGAGGATGCGCAACGCCACCGGCTCGTCCTCGGCCGATGCCGGCGGGCCGGCGATGCTTGCAACGGCGGCACCGGTCAGCAGGCAGGCGAGGGCGAAGCGGGAGAGACGGCTCATGGCAGGGTCACGTGTGATGAAGGGGCCGCGGGACGAAGCGCGATTGCCCCGCCGCGGTCGCAATGACATAAAATGATTTCATAACAACAATACATCGGGAGGCCGGAATGAAAAGAATGATGCTGCTCGCCGCCACACTGTCGCTCGTGGCCGGCTCCGCTGCAGCGCAATCGCTGCCGGACCTGATGAAGCAGATGGTCGCGGCGTGGAATAAGCCGACCGAGCCGTTCAAGGTGATCGACAACGTCTACTATGTCGGCACCAACGGGCTCGCCTCCTACCTGATCACCACACCGCAGGGCCACATCCTGATCGATACCGTGATGCCGGAATCGACCGCGCAGATCGAGGCCAGCATCGGCAAGCTCGGCTTCAAGGTCGCCGACATCAAATACATCCTGAACACCCACGCCCATATCGACCACACCGGCGGGCTGGCGCAGGTCAAGCAGGAGACCGGGGCGCAGATGGTGGCGGGCGCCAGGGACGTTCCGCTGCTGGAAGGCGGCTTCTATCCGGGCCGCGAGGAGGAGCGCTATCTCGGCTTCCCGCCGGTCAAGGTCGACCGCGCTGTGCGCGAGGGTGACACCGTGACGCTCGGCGGCGTCACCTTGACGGCGCACGAGACGCCGGGCCATTCGCCGGGCTGCACCAGCTGGACGACCGACGTGAAGGATGGCGACGCCACCCGCAGCCTGATCTTCTTCTGCAGCGCCACCGTGGCGCTGAACCGGCTGGTCGGCCGTCCCACCTATCCGGGCATCGTCGACGATTACAGGAAGACTTTCGCCTGGGCCAAGACGGCGCATCCCGACATCCTGCTGGCGCCGCATCCGGAGATGTACGACATGGCCGGAAAGCGAGCGAAGATTGCCGACGGCGCGCCCAACCCGTTCGTCAAGCCGGGTGAATTCAACGCCTATCTCGACAAGCTCGAGACGCAGTTCAACGAAGGCCTCGCCAAGCAGACGGCTGCGCTGCAGTCCGCAAAGTAGTTGCGGCGTCCGCTATGCTGGATCGGCGGCGGCGAGCCGGTCCAGTGTGAAGCCGTCGAGGTCGACGCACGGCGTCTCGCCCCGGGCCATCGCCGCGAGCGCCTCGCCGACGGCCGGCGAATGCTTGAAGCCGTGGCCCGAGCAGGCCGAGGCGTAGATCACGTCGGCGTCACCCGGATCGTGGTCGATGACGAAGCGGCCGCCCGGCGCGTTGGTATAGAGGCAGACCTCGCTGCGCAGGCAGCGCGGGCCGAGATCCGGCACGAAGGAGCGGACATAGGTCTCATAGGTCGCGGCGATTTCGTCCGCGGTCACCTCGCGCGCCACGTCGTCGGGATCGGTCTCGCCGGTCATCACTTCATTCGCGATCTTCACGCCACTGTCCTGCGAGCCCAGCCAGGGAAAGCCATAGATGTCGGAGGCCGCGCGATCGCGGCCGGCGACGTCCCAGATGAACACCGGCGTGCCCGGTCCAAAATGCTGCGGATTGGACAGGAGCTCGAACCAGTACAGCACCTGCCGGGTGACGTGGACGCGGCGGCGCAGCGGCGCGATCATCTCGGTGATCCATGGTCCGGTGGTGACGATCAATTTGTCGGCCGACGCCGTCGTGTCGTCGTCCATGGTCACGGTGAGGGCGCCCGCGGCACGGCGAAACGCTGTCACGCGCCGGCCGGTCAGCAACTCGGCGCCATGGCGCGCGGCGACCGCGAGCTCGGTGCGCACGCAGTCCTCGACCAGCAGATAGCCGCCTTCTCGATCGAGAAAGGCGCGATCGCCGGGCGCGGTGGCAAAGGCCGGATAATCCGCGCGCAACCGCTCCGCGGAAAGCGTCTCGCCGTCGACGCCGTGCAGCCGCGCCGCGGTTTCAATATTGCTGAAGAACTGCGCGCTGCTGACGCCGTGGACCTCGCCGCCGTGCTGGCTCGGAATGAACAGGCAGCCGCATTGTTCGAACAGCCGCGTGCTGGTTTCTCGCTCCAGCGCGCGCCAGATCGCGTGCGAGCGCTGCGCCAGCGGCGTGTAGTCGACGCCTTCGCCGATCGCCGCGCGGGTGATGCGGGTCTCGCCATGGGTCGAGCCGAAGCGGTGCGGCGGCTGGAAGCGGTCGATGCCCAGCACGCGCCTCCCGGCCTTGGCGAGATGCAGCACGGCGGCGCTGCCGACCGCGCCGCAGCCGATCACGATGACATCAAACTGCGCCATGCGCCCGCCGCGGCCCCGCTCATTTCTTCTTGCGCGACAGGAACGCCTTGAACGCGCTGACCGCCTCCTCGGAGGTCATGCGCTCGGCGAACAGATAGGCCTCCTGGTCGATGCGGCGGGTCAATTCGTCCGGCACGGTGCGGATCAGCTTGCGCCCGATCGCCACTGCCTCGGCCGGCAGCCGGCAGATGTCGCGCGCCACCTTGTGCGCCTCGACCTCGGTGTGGCCCGGCGCCACCACCGTGTTGACGAAGCCGGCGATCTGCGCATCCGTCGCCGTCATGGTGCGCCCCATCACCAGCATCGCGAACGCCCGCTGATAGCCCATGGTCTGCGGCATCAACAGGCTCGAGGCGCCCTCGGGCACCAGGCCGAGATGGATGAAGGGCGTCGAGAACGTCGCCGTGGTGGAGGCCAGCACGTAGTCGCAGTGAAACAGCATCGTCGTGCCGATGCCGATCGCGACGCCGTCGACCGCGGCGATGATCGGCTTGACGTTATGCGCCAGCGAATACAGGAACTTGGTCGCCGCCGAGGTGCGCGCGGCGTCGTTGCCGGCCGACCCCGCATGCAGGAAGTCCTCGAGATCGTTGCCGGCCGTGAACACGCCGGAGCCGCCGGTGATGATGATGCATCGCACCAGCGGATTGTTCTGCGCGGTGTCGATCGCATCGCTCATGCCGAGATACATGGCCTGGGTGATCGCGTTCTTCTTCTCCGGGCGCCTGAGCTTGATCGTCCGCGTCTCGCCCTCGTCGGTCACGATCAGATGGTCGGTCATGGGCCCCTCATGCGTGTGCGCCGGCGGCTGCGTTGCCGCCGATCATTTGTCCAGTCTTGCATCTCGCCGCAGCCTACATCATCCGCTGGTCGCGCCAAGGGCTGAAGCGGTCATTGGTCGCGGAGGGAATGCGGGCGTGATCGCAGGCGAGCGCTCGCCATGATTCTCGTCGTGGTTTACGACTGGTTTGCAACAGCATCGGCGTCCGCTATCGTCCCGCGCAGAACGGCGATCTTTTGCAAGGCAATTCGATGACCAAGGTCGTTTCAGTGCTGCTGTCGCTGCTGCTGCTCTGTCATGCCTTCCCGGGGATCGCTGAGGCTGCCGCCACCAACCGCGCGCTGCTGTCGCTGTTCTGCGCGCCCGGCGCGATCGCGGGCACCACCTGCAAGCGCGCCAGATCCTATCCCGACTCCGAGGGGCGTCGCTGTGACGTCACCCTGAAGCCGGAGCGGCAGCAGGGACGTTTCCTGGCCTCCAGCAATCCGCTGCTGGTCGTGAGCTATGGCAGCGGCTGCGAGCCGCACGCGACCGATTTCGGCGGCGCGGTCGTGTTCGAGCAGGTCGGCGACGCCTACAAATTTCGCGGCTTCCAGCCGGGTATGCAGGTGAATGAATGCGTCATCTCCACCATCAGGGACGAGGCGCAGGACGTGCTCGTCTGCCTGACCGGGCATATGGGGCAGGGGGTGGTCGAGACCGGCGTGGCGCGCGTCGGCTTCGCCAGTGCCAGCGGCGGGTCCATCGAAATGTCCTACGATTTTCTGCTGCAGGCCGAGGACACGACGGGAGCCTACCTGACCAACATCGTTAGCTGTTCGGAGCAGCTCAAATATTTCGGCCTGTCGAAGCTAGCGGCCGGGCCAACCCCCGGCAGCGTGGTCGCCGCCGTCAGCTACGCCGATCGCGAGACGATCAGCACGGCCTGCGCCAAGGGCTTTCCGAAGCCGAAGGACGCGGAGGACATGCGCGAACTCGCACCGGGTGAAGCCTTTGTGCCGGACGGTTACGCCAAGAGCGGCAGCGTCATCATCGAGATTGCAAGCCGCTCGGCAAAGTTGCGCTGAGTCTGCCGCGGTCCAGTTGTCGCGCCTCAGCGTGATCCGTCCGGGCGGGGCGGGGCAGCCGGAGGGCGCAGGCCGGCGGCCGGCGATGCCTGCTGTCGGACAGCCTCGCGCCGCAGTGCCTGCTCGAGCACGATCAGCCGCGTCGCCATGCGGGTCAGCTCGTCATGCACGGAGCCCTGAACGCCCTGCACGGCATGCTGCACCTCGCGCAACGCGTCGCGCTGGGTCTCCGCCTTGAGCACCCTGAACTCGGCCTCGATCGAGGTCAGGCGGTTGTTGACCGCCCTGATCGCCTCGGCGATCTCCTTCTGGCCGTCCTGCAGCGCGCGGACGTGATCGACCAGCCGCAGATGATCGGTCAGCTCCTCGACCGTCTTGCCGATATTGCTGCGGCCCCACATTACTTCACCGACCTCAGCAGGGTCCTGATCGTCGCCAGATGGTCCTCCGGCGATCCGAGCCGCGCCGAGATCGCGCTCATCAGATCCTTGCGCAGTTCCGACAGTTCGTCCTCAGGCACGATGCGCTCGACGGGTTCATCATAGGCCATCCGCCGCGGCTCGACCTCGACGGGGCGCGGCGCGGCGTCGAAATAGGGTGGCCGCTCGTACACCGGGATGTGCGGCGCCTGACGCGATGACGTGACGCGCGCGAGACTCGGAAACCGTGGTGGCGGCGTGCGCGCCGGACGTTCAATCTGATCGATCAGCGCCGCCAGCGCGACGTCCATATTGCTGTCGTCAGGCTCATCGTCGACAACGTAGGACGGCTTCCGCAGTGTCGCCCCATTCGCGTGCGATGATGACGTGAATGACGATGCGTGGTCGCGGAGTCGCGCGATGACCCGGCGGACTCGCGCGCCGAGACCTGGCTTCTCCCTGGCCGGTGTTCGCATCAACATGTCACTCTCCAGCTGAACAGCTTAGGCGAGCAGGGAAAAGCTTAGCAAGAGGCAGTCGTCGAGCTGCCAACAGGATGTATGGCGGTAGCCGGCGCAGATGCTTGCGCGCGCCGGTCCCGCAGGTCCGTTGCCGGGGTGTCGTCTGCGCCCGCCTATAGTGCGACAGTGTGCATAAGAAGCGACCGGCGCAGGCAGCCGGCGCTCGGGTTCCGGGGCGAGAGGTAAGGAACAACCGTGTGGTCGGGCCGTTCGGACATGACTGCGTCCCCTCCAACGCTCCGAGGTCCCCCGATGTATCACCACGTCAAGAAGCTGATGTTCACCGTTCGTGTCGACGAGCCCGATCCGCGCTTCGGCAACATGCTGCTCGAGCAGTTCGGCGGCGCCAATGGCGAGCTCGCCGCCGCCATGCAGTACTCGATCCAGGGCCTCAACTGCGAGGATCCCGACCGCAAGGACCTGTTGATGGACATCGGCACCGAGGAGCTCAGCCATCTCGAGGTCGTCGGCACCCTGGCGCGTCTGCATCTGAAGCCGTCGAAGTTCGATCGCGAGGCCGCCGAGGCCGATCCCTTGATCGCGATTGCCGGCGGTGGCGGTGTGAACCTGTTCAACTCGCAAGGCAATGCCTGGACCGCCGATTATCTGAAGATCACCGGCGAGCTCGACGTTGACCTGCGCAGCAACATCGCCGCCGAGGCGCGCGCCAAGATCGTCTACGAGCGGCTGATCAACTTCACCGACGATGCCGGCACCAAGGACGCGCTGCAGTTCCTGATGACGCGCGAGATCACCCACATGAAGGCGTTCGCGGTGGCGCTCGAAAGCATGGGCAAGCCGGCTTTCAGCATCGGCCGCCTCGCGCCGACGCCGGGTCTGGTCGACCAGTTCTTCAACGATTCCACGGGCTCCGGCGATCATGGCGAGATCGATACCCGCGGCCCCTGGAACGAGGGCGGCGACTGGGTCTTCACGGAGTCGCCGGCGATCCAAGCCGGTGAGCCCGGCGCGGCGTCGTCGATCGTCACCGAAAGCTCGCCGCCGGCCGACGAATCCGGCCTGAGCGATCTGCTGATGGACGAGCTGCGCGACATTCTCCATGCCGAGAAGCAGCTTACCAAGGCGCTGCCGAAGATGGCCGAGGCCGCGCGCTTCGATCAGCTGCGCGAATTGTTCGAGCAGCATCTGGTCGAGACCGAAGCGCAGATCGAGCGCATCAACGAATGCTTCGAGCTGCTCGGCAAGACGCCGCGGGCAAAGCCCTGCAAGGGCATGATGGGCCTCATCGAGGAGGGCCAGGAGATCATGACCCAGGCCGAGGACAAGGAGGACGCCGCCGCCGATCTCGCGCTGATCGGCGCCGCGCAGCGCGTCGAGCACTACGAGATGTCGGGCTACACGACCGCGCGCAATCTCGCCTCCCAGCTCCGCCACAGCGCCGTCGTCGCGCTGCTGTCGAAGTCGCTGGCCGAGGAGGAGAATGCCGATCAGCTCCTCAACCAGGTCGCGCGCTCCTTGATGTCGGTCGCCAAGATGCCGGCCGCGATCGAGCAGGCGTGAGGCGGGGAGCGGGACCTGCGCGGTGCTTGCGCCATGCAGGCCGCCGTGGCGCGCAGACGCCACCGTGGAGCGCAGCGCAGACATTGCGTCACAACAACTGTCATCGCCCGCGCAGGCGGGCGATCGAGTACTCCGAAACGGTCGACTTCAGTCGAGACGCCGCGGCGTACTGGATACCCCGCCTGCGCGGGGTATGATGACCATTTTCAGGGCGCCGCGTGTGCCCTGAAGGAGGGGGCGAGCGTCACGCCTTCGGCCGATATGCTCTGCATCTTGCGATGCGCCGCTCTCTCCCCGGCCGTCATTGCCTGGCATTCACGCGCGAACGGCGCAGCCGTTCGACGCAGCGCGCGGGAGCCCGGAATCCATAACCACAGGCGATCATGGCCGGACGAGAGCCATCCCTTGCGAATCTTTCGCCCGCTTACTCCGTATAGCTGTGCACCCGCTCCGCCCTGCGGAAATGGTTCGTCGACAGGCAACGCCGCGCCCGGCTGATCTGCGCATCGGTGGCGCCGCGGCTGCGCGCATACATCTCGGCCACCTCGGCCGTGTATTTCTCCACGTAGTAGCGCACCTCCGAACAGGACATCCGGGTCTCAGGACCGGCCTCGTTGGCCGCCTGTACCTCGGACCCCATCGCCAGGATCAGAATCCCCGCACCGATCACACCCCGCAACATCGACATCCTCCCCATTGTCGCAGCTGCCTGCTAACAGGCGTGACTCGGAGCGAGGGCGCAAATTAACAATGACACGCGCGTGACATCATCAGCGCAGTGTGGCTTCGCGGTGTCACCGGACGTGACGGTTGAGCATCGCTTGCAACCGTCGCCGGGCGGAATGGCCTGTCCCCCGTGCCGCCCTGACAGTGTTGAGAGATCGAACGGTTCCGGCTTCGGAACCTACGCCTCCGGTCGAGACGGCATCATCAGCCCTGAGCGAAGGCGTGTCGCGCGTCCTGCGAGGCCTCAGGTCGTCACGGTCGTGCTCGCCGTGCCCGCGCTGCCCGAGACGCCGTTGCTCACGGCGCTGTTGGTCGCGCCTTGCGCGTTGTAGGTCTGCGCGCCCTTGCTGCTGCCGTCCGAGCTGGCGGCAGTCTTGGTCACCTCGGTCGAACCGTCGGAATAGGTGATGGTCGTGGTGGTGACGCCGTCGAGCGTGATCGAGACCTCGCTCACGACGGTCTTGCCCGACGACGAGCCGCCGCTGCCGGAGGAGCTCTCCGACGTGCTGTCAGCCGAGCTCGTGGCCGACGAGGATGACGTCGCCGAAGTGGATGATGTGGCCGAGGTGGTCTGCGACGAAGGCGCCGCGAGGGGCGTCGTGACGGAGCTGATCGACATGGGACTCTCGCATGAAGAAAGGGCAGGTGCCGCACGGGGCGCGGCACGCTTCTTCAACGCAGCCTCCGCGCCAAGCTGGCGCAATGAGTTGCGTCTGAGTGTGTCCGGATGCTGCGGTCTTCATGCGGGGTCATCGAAACTTGCGGCCAGCCGCGCCGTCCGCGCAGCCGCAAAGTCATCTGCGGTGGCACGCGGGCGGAAAGCGCGTTCATTCGCCTGCGCGCTGACGATCCGCAGCCATCCCATTTGCCTATTTGCCGAGGATCTTCTCCGCCGCGGTGACGATGCTGACCGTCGGATGCTCGGCGCAGTACTTGCCGAACTTCTTGGCGTTCTCGACGAACACCTCGGTGTCGAAGATCGCCTCGTCCTGGTCGCCCTTGTACCAGCCGTCGAGCCAGATCAGCACCATCTTGATACCGTCGTCGCCGCTCTCGACGAACTGCTTGCAGCTCATGGTGGAGAGATCGAGAACGACGGCCGACGCCGGCGCGGACGACAGCATCAGGGCCGCGGCAAACAACGTCGCAACGACAGATTTCATATTCTTGCTCCGAATGGATTTGGTGAAAAACAACGAACTATGCAGAGGCTTCGCGAATGAGGAGCCGAACTGCGTGACCATGGTCGAGCCGGCACCTGAGCAGATAGAACTGGCTGGATCGATGGCGGAAGTCAAGAACGGCAGCGGCTTCAATCAGAGGAAGCGCGGCGGGCTACGCCTTCGGCTAGCTGGCCCATGCTCGCTCCATCTCTCCGAGGTAAGTGAGCACAGTTGAAGGCGAAGTTTTCGATTGACTCAATTGCAAGTAGATCAATGAGCAGCTAAGGTCTTCGTGCTGAACTTTGGGAGGTGCCGATGGAAAATCGCGAAGTACTCCTCGAGCAGGTCAGGCGCGCATACAAGGCGCGCGACACGGGGGCGTTGGACGACCTGATGGCAGAGTGTCATCCGGACGTGGTGTTCACACTGGCTGGCGACCGGAACGCCACCAAAATGTTGGGGTGCATGTGTGGTCACCCCCAAGTCAAGGAGGGCTTGGCCAAGCTCATCGATACGTTCGAGTTCGCGCAGCGAAATATCCTGACCGAACTGGTGGACAACGATCGCGTGGCCGTGCGTTCCCGCCTCACCGTGCGAAGCTGTCCGACGAATATGACGCGGGAAACCGAGATACTCGACCTCTTCAGAATTCAGGATGGGAAGATCGTCGAACTAATAGAGTTCGCCGACACGGCGCTCATCCAGACGATGGCGTCGTAAGCCGGTTGAGCGCTGCGTGGCGACCACCAGAGCGGCTCGCACTGCGACCTGCGTGGTGCGGCGTCGGATCATTGTCCCGGAAATGAACATTGTCCCGGAAGTGAATGGCTGACTGGGGCAGGGCTTGAACTTTATCGGCAATCGACCTGGTTCCTTCCGGTTTGCCGGAGCGCAGGGAAGCGCGCTTCCGACCCGTCGGCCAAATCAGCTCGGTCGGGCCAACCCCTGTCAAGTCGTTCTGAAAAACATAAATCGCTTTGCGGCTTGCCAAAATCAGCATTATGGTTCGCGCATCCCGTTGCACGGTAGGGGACGGTTCGCGGTCGTCACGGACGTTGGCAGCGGGATGCGGTGGACGCGGGCGGCGCAGTGCTGTTGGCACGGACGAACGTTAGCCTGCGGACGGTGAAGGCGCGTGGTTCCGATACTCCGATGCTAGTATCCAGCGCAATGCGCGAGAAGCGCATTGTCGCGACATGGTGGCCAGAAAGCCCGGTGCACCAGGAAGAGCGCGCTATAGCCCGTTAAAACCATCGCGCGGGGAAGGCCGGGTGTTCTCGGCCAGACCTGTGGTGACTGCCGCCTGCTTTTTTCTGCAGGCGGGCCACGGGCGCGGCCAGCGCCCGGCCTTCCCTGCGCCCTCCACTCGGTGAGGGCGGGTTTCGAGAGCATAGCTCGGGCGCGGAATGCGTCGCGAGGACGCGGATGCTCATCTCATCGCGACAGGCTGTTCGGATAGATGTTTGAGATGTGGATCAATGAAGCGGCGAACTCGGGACACCCTCCCCCTCCAGGGGAGGGCGGGAGCCCGGCAGCGAGCTTTGGTGCGGGAGGCTGAACTCGCTGGTCTGGGTCGCGACGCTCGCCGCTCACGCCACCAGCACGGCCTCCGCCGCGAGCACGGCGTCGGCGCCGTCGGTGACGGTCTTTTCCAGGGACGGGGCCTGCACCGCGAAGGTCTCGGCGAAGAACCGGGCGAGCGCGACGTGACGCGCCCCCTCGGTCTCGTTCTCGCTGCGCGCGGCCAGCGCCTCGTTGGCCAGCATGCAGCCGCCCAGCGCCGAGCCGAACAGGCGCAGGTAAGGCGTGGCGCCGGCGAGCGCATCGTTCGGCGCGGTGCCGAGCTTGTCCAGCAGCCAGCGGCTGGAGCGGTCGAGCGCGCCGAGCGCCTCGCGCAGCTTGGCGCCAGTGGTGCCGAAGGCCGGATCGTTCGAGGCCTCGACGCGGCGGACGATCTCGGTGAGCTCGTCGAGCAGCTTGAACACCGAGGCGCCGCCGTTCGCACCCAGCTTGCGGGTGACGAGGTCGATCGCCTGGATGCCGTTGGTGCCCTCGTAGATCGCGGTGATGCGCGCGTCGCGATAGTGCTGCGCGGCGCCGGTCTCCTCGATGAAGCCCATGCCGCCATGGATCTGCACGCCGAGATAGGCGACCTCGTTGCCGATGTCGGTGGAGAACGCCTTTGCGATCGGCGTCAGCAGCGCGCCGCGCGCGGCGGCTTCAGTGCGCACCGCCGGATCCTTGGCGCGCACGGACACGTCGAGTGCGACGGCGGTCGCGTAGCAGATCGAGCGAGACGCGGCGGTGAGGACGCGCATCTGCATCAGCATGCGCTTGACGTCGGGATGGGCGATGATCGCGTCCGAGCCAGTGCCCTTAGCTCCCACGGCGCGGCCCTGTTTGCGCTCCTGCGCGTAGGCCAGCGCCTGCTGATAGGCGCGATCGGCGACGCCGACACCTTCGAGGCCGACGCCGAGCCGCGCCTGGTTCATCATCGTGAACATGCAGCGCATGCCGGCGTTTTCTTCGCCAATGAGATAGCCGATGGCGCCGCCATTGTCGCCCATCGTCATGGTGCACGTCGGCGAGGCGTGCATGCCGAGCTTGTGCTCGATGCCGGAGGCATAGATGTCGTTGCGGGCGCCGAGCGAGCCATCGGCGTTGACGAGGAATTTCGGGATCAGGAAGAGAGAGATGCCCTTGGTGCCGGCCGGCGCGTCCGGCAGCCGCGCGAGCACGAAATGCACGATGTTGTCGGTCATGTCGTGGTCGCCATAGGTGATGAAGATCTTGGCTCCGGTGACGCGGTAGCTGCCGTCCGCGGCGCGCTCGGCGCGGGTGCGCAAGGCGCCGACGTCGGAGCCGGCCTGCGGCTCGGTGAGCTGCATGGTGCCGGTCCACTCGCCGGAGATCAGCTTGCCGAGATAGACGTCCTTCAGCTCCTTGCTGCCGTGGGCGTCGAGCGCCTCGATGGCCGACAAGGTCAGCAGCGGGCACAGGCCGAAGGCGACGTTGGCCGCGCTCCAGATCTCGGTGCAGGCGGCGTTGATGGCGAGCGGCAGGCCCTGGCCGCCATGCGCCTCGGGACCGGACACCGCGTTCCAGCCGGCCTCGGTCCAGCGCTTGTAGGCGTCCGGCCAGCCGGGCGCGGTGGTGACCTTCTTATCGGCGAGCTTGACGCCGTTCCTGTCGCCGATGTGGTTGAGCGGGGCGAGCACGTCGCTCGCGAATTTGCCGGCTTCCTCGAGCACGGCCGCGGTGATGTCGGGGTCGAAATCGCCGTAATGGCCGGCCTCGACCGCCGCCTTCAGCCCGGCGCCGTGGTTGAGGGCGAGCAGCATGTCGTTGAGCGGGGCGCGATAGGTCATGGCGTGTCCTCGGGGCTCGATGTGGCCGGTTTGGCCGCCGTCATCCCATGAAACCGGCCGGGTCTCAACTTTTTCGCGTGGCGCTGCGGCCGGGCGCCGCGGCGGCTTCCAACGAGCAGGATAAGGGCTTGCCGGCATTGACGAATTGGCCTGGGCGGCGGATCACCGGAGGGGCCTGCAAAATTCCTGCGGCGGCGCGGTTGAAATGGGCGGGCGCGCTCTGTAGACCACGGGCGCCGACCTGGAATCGCATGGCGCCCGCGCGCCACGTCGATCCGCCGGGCCTGATGGGGCGTAGCCAAGCGGTAAGGCAGCGGATTTTGATTCCGCCATTCGGAGGTTCGATCCCTCCCGCCCCAGCCAGATTAACCCAACAAAACCAATTGCTTATCTGTTCACGATTTTGTCATTCTGAATGGCGATTGCCTGCGTATTCTGAATGGATGTTTCCGGTGTGTTCGCCAGCACGTGCGCGCGACGCTTCCGGGTGGCTGCCAAGATACGCGGGGCGGTGCGCTTGGCATAACCCGCGTAGCTCTCCCGGGTGCGGTGGGCAGATAGCGCGCGGCCTTGTCCTTCAGTCAATTCCGCCTCTTCTAACTCAGTCATCCCACCGTGGCGGCATGCGTCCAGGGTGAACTCCGGAGGCAACCCGATGTCCTTCCGCAATCGCTGGACAATCTTCTGCATTCCCGAAAACGAATAGGGTTTGGCGAACGCCTTGGCGCCGGGTTTGACATGCCGCTTGTCGGTGGCCGGCAACACCTCGCGCAGGATCATGGGGATGCCCAATCGCGGCAGGCGCGCAAGGATTGCCTCTGCCTCGGGATAGAGCTGCACGGCGGTGCCGTCGTCTAGCACGTCTTCAAGCGGATGGTCGATCGTTGCCCCGGTCTTGTGGTGCTCGATCTGGACCGTTGGCGGGCCTTTCTTGTTCGCCCTGTAGCCGGTCCAGCGGATATGCCCCGCCAACACGTTTTCCGGGCGTTGCAGCCATTCAAAACAGATGACGGCTGCCGCCGCTGCGCCGATCTCGCCGCGCTCCACTGCACCGTTGGCAAACGTATAGACCTGTTCTCGGGTGACGGCGGACTTCGTTGCCTTGACGCGCGTCTTCATCGTTACGCCCGGCCACGGGTTCGGGACATCCTTCGCGAACTCGGCTGGATACAGGCGCTGAACCACACGCCATGCCTTCCGGCATAGGCCCACAAACTTTTCGCCGCGGCGGAAGAACACTTCTTGGCCGGCATCATCCTTGATGAACTTCTCATAGAGCAGATCGGCCGCGCGCGGGCTGATGCTCTTGATTGGCAGCGAGCCGATGCGCTCGCCTCTCTTGTTCAAGAAGTTGCAGATGGCCTGCATGCTGTGCTCGTAGCCGGGCCGCGACCGTTTGGAAACCTTTTCCAGATAGGCCTTCGAGCGCTTGTACTCGCGAAAGAGCCAATCGATCGTGCCTACGCGCGCGCCAGCGATGTTCTGCTCTACGGGCTTGCCCATGTGCGCGGCAAACCATTCGTCAAAGAGCGCATTCAGGACGGCTGCGCGGCCGCCAGTGCCATCAGCGCCGCATGCGGTGACGTAGTCGCCAAGCGGCTCATTGGGAATTGTGCAGCCGGCCTTGCGGTACTTGGACGGTACGGTGAAATAGAACGCCTGTCGGCCGCCCGAGAGCGTTTTGGGCAGCACGTAGCGGGGAAGCTTCAGCACCACGATTACAGATCCTCGGCGGCGTCGTATTCCCGCGATGCCGGCGCGATTGCCTTGTCCAAATCGTCGATCAACCATAGCTGGCGGCGTCCTTCCTTCACGCGGGGCCAAGGATACTCCGACCCGACGCGCTTTAGAAACCCTTCAACCGATGATTCCCCGACGTAGCCAGCCGCGAGCGGAGCTGGCATGCGGCGCGGCCACGAACCTTGCGGGATTTCTACGGGGCGGTGCGGGCGGCTCATGGGTCTTTCAATTCAAAAGGGCAAACTGGTCAGGATGGACTGCAGGCGGCTGCCTGCGTTTGGTGCGTGGTGGTGCCGGCCTGATCGCGGTGGGATCACGCAGGAACGGAAAGCGTTCGTGGATGCCGGCGACGATCTCGATCAGCGCCGTGATCGTCTGCGGCATCGTGAGACCGAGTTTGTCGGCGATGGGTTGAAGCTCTGCGCGGACTTCCTCGGGGAGCGCCTTCGCGCGGGGCACCGCGACGAAGTCCCAGCCCAGGAAGCCCAGGACGGCTTCGAGCGACTCCAGACCTGGCTTGTTTTTGCGACGCCACGCCTTGATCGATGCACGGCGAACGCCCGAGCCCTCCTCGGTCTCGTCATAGGTGAAGCGGAGGCGAGCCATCTCCGCGAACACCAACTTCACATGCGGGCCGACGCGGTCGGGCATGGTGACCGTGCGCCGGTTAGCCCGATCGCGCCGGTGACTAGTCATGCTTCGGACCCGCCGCCATCTCGGTCGAGATGTTCATCATGCCGATCGCGCCGATCAGCTCGGGCTCGTCTTCGGCCTGGAAGAGCACACGGCGATTCGTATGATCAGGGTGGAGCGCGATGGTGGTGACCTTGAATGCGTCGAGCATCGTCTTCAGGTACTGACCATTGAGGCCGAAGGACGCCACCTCGCCGTTGATGTCGGCCTCCACCACGTCAACGCCGCCGCCAGTCTGGCCGCCGACCGCCACGACGAACCCTTCGTCAGACCCGGCGCACTGAAGACGGTAGCCTTGGTCCTTCAGTGCGAACGGTTCGAGCAGGGCGACCGCGCTGGCGCACGCGTCGCGCTCCAGCTTGATACGCGTCTCGCTCGGGTTGGATACGAGCGGCGTGTAGTTGGGATAGGTGCCGAGCAGCAAAGAAGAGCAGAAGCGCGTCGTGTCGTTCGAGACGAAGATCGAATGCTCGTTGATGACGACTTGAACGTCTTCGGCGGCGCGGAACAAACGGATGATCTGCGACACGGTCTCGGCACTCAAGAGAATGCCGGGCCGACCGCTGCCATCCATCGGCATGTCTTCGGCCCCCTCGGGGGCCGGGATCGAGGTCATGATCAGGATCATGCCCGTGGTGCCAACGGCCGCGAGGCGCTTCCCGGTGACATGAAAGAACACGCCCTGCATCGGCGAGCTGGGGACGGTTGATAGTTCGGTGGCGGTGTGACCGAACAGCTTGACGAAATCCGATCCATCGATTTTGAAGGTCGCGCCTTCCTCCCGATACTGCCGGGCAGGCCAGTCCTTGGCGGGCAGGGTCGGGAAGCTCGTGCGGGAGCGGCCTGCCTTGACGATCATCTCGTGCTTGGAATCGTCATAGTCGATCGTGACCTCGGCGCCCTTCGGCAGCCGGTCCACCACCATCTTCAGCTTACCAGCGTTAACGGTGGCTGAGCCTTCGCGCTCCATGGAGCACTCGCCTGACGCCTCGACTTGCATACTGAAGTCGGTGGTGGCGACGTGCAGCATGCCGCCTTGTGCGATAATGCGCGCGTTGTTCGCAATGACGGCGGGCGAGTTCTTCGGCGCGCTCGATACACCGCGCGTCACGATCTCCGCGAGCTTGTCCCGATTAATCTTCAGTTTCATTGGCGACATGGTCCGTTGCCCCTCCCGTGAGCGTGCAACGGACCGTATTGATTTATATCCGTTAAGTCAACGGATATATTGTGCGAGAGAAGGGGGCTGCTGCCTAACCCAGTTCGCAGCTTCCTATGATGCGATCCAGTGCCTTCACTTGGGAACGAGGCAACTCGACGACTGTGCCGTCGCCCAGCATGCGGACGGTGATCTTGTCGATCGAGATCGTCACCACCTCGCGGATCGCGACCCGGCCGTCCGTTTGATGCACTACGGCAAAGCCTCCGTGCCCAACTTGCTTGTTGGGGTTGACGATCACAACCTCGCCAACTCTGAAGCGGGGAGCCATGGTATCGTCAGGAACCGCTATGCAATACACGTCATTGCTCAGCGGCATAACGAAGGGAGCTCTTCGCGAATCATTCAAAGCGAAGAAGCCATCGGGATCGGTAAGGCCTGTCTGGTAGAGAGTGATGGACTTCATCACCAGGGTGACGGGCTCAACGTTCTGAGGAAGTACGCCAGTTGCTGCAGTTCTCGGGGTATCCTGCTCGCCGACTAGGTACGCATAGTCGCAATCCAAGACCGGGGCCAATTTCGTAAGTCCCTCTTTAGTTGGGTTGAGGGACTTCCCGGAAAGCAGATCATTCAAATAAGAAAGACCGAGCCCAGCTCTACGGGAAAGTTCATTCCGTGAAGTCTTCAAGCCCAAAACGCGCTCTTCGACGCGCTCTTTTATGGTTTCGAGTTTTGGATGCACCCGATGCTTTCGGCCGGGCTGCACAGCCTTCGCCATAGTTCCATTCCCCGTACGACCGAAGCTCAATACCATATTCGCGGTCCCCATCACTTGTAGACATTGCCTGCCAATATCCAAAACAATTTCAAAGGCTAACGTCGCCGGATCGTTCGCCGCTTTCTCGGGCGTCGCAATTTACGGCGCTATATCCGTTTTATCCGTTGACTATTTGAGTTTCGTCCGTTAGACAATGTTCAGCCGCATCAGCGGAAACTCTCAATCGATTCGGCATAGAGCCGGAAAATCGACGGATGTCAAGCGGCGGCGACGGACATAAATGACCGAACTATCGAAGCAGGAGCTTGTGGTTAAGGTTGCCGCACTCACTGCGACCATCGAAGACATGCGTCGCTCTATGGTCCTCGCGGCATCCCTGCCTACGGGGTGGAGGCTGACTCCCAAAGAGCGCGATCTGTTCCTGGCCCTGATCTCGAACGAGACGGTCACGAAGCCCATGGCGATGGTCATCCTCTATGGAGCCGATCAGGACGGCCGTGAAACTCATTCCGTTGATGTCTTCATCTCGCGCATCCGTCGCAAGACTGAGGACCATTCCGTCACCATCGAGACCATTAGTCGGACCGGCTACCGGCTGGTCGATCGGCTCGTATGGGCGAAGACCTTGAAGCTCGACACTTGCGTCGCGCACTAAACCGGGGAGCCTGATGGCAATCTCACTCAAGAGCATCAAAAAGAAGACTGCGGCCGAGTTGCAGCCGATCTTCACGATCTACGGCGTTCCGAAGGTGGGCAAGTCGTCGCTCGCCTCTGAGTTTCCGCGTCCGATCTTTATCCAGACCGCCGAAGGCGAGAGCGTTCCGGCGGGGGTCGTCGCCGAAACGCTCGAAGTCCGCAACTATGCGGAGTTGTGCGAGGCAATCACGGTGCTCGTCTCGGACGAACACAACTACGGTACGGCGATCTTCGATTCGACGACCGGCCTGGAGAACATCATCCGCGCCGAGGCTTGCGCTCGCAACGGTTGGAAGAACATCGAAGACCCCGGCTACGGCAAGGGCTACAAGATCGCCGCTGGCATTTTCCTCGAATACATCGACGGCATCATGACCCTGCGCCGTGAGCGCAATATGTCGATCGTGCAGCTCGGGCACTGCGATATCTCGCGCTTCGACTCGCCATCGACCGACCCATATTCGCGCTATCGCATCAACCTCCACAAGGATGCGGCCGATATCGTCGAGGCGAACAGCGACGTGATCGCGTTCGTCAACTTCAAGGCCAGCATCAAGAAGGTCGATGCGGGCTTCAACAAGCAACTCACGCACGCAGAAGGCGGTGGCACCCGTTGGATGTTCCTCGAAGAGCGTCCCAGCCACATTGCGGGCAACCGCTTCGGCATGCCCCATGAACTCCAGTATCGCAAGGGTGAGGGATACAAGGCGCTCGCCAAGTATCTGCCGCCGGTGCGGGAAGCCGCCTAGCACCCATTCCATCAGCGCCATAGCATCCAAGGGAGCATCAAGTGGCAGACTTCGGCGTAAACCTCAACGACGTGGACGCGGCCAATAGCAACGCGTCGGGCGGTGGCGGTCCCATCATCCCGCGCGGTCGCTACGGCTTCCAGATCGTCGAGGGCGAGATCAAGCAAAACTCGAAGAAGAACGGCGACAACTACGCGTTCAAGGCCGAGTGTACCGACGAAGGCCCGTTCTTCAAGTCCTTCGTCTACGGCACCATCGTTCTGTCGAACCCGAGCGCCTGGGCGCAGAACAACGGCCACGCGCAGTTGCAGGCGCTCGGCATGGCGATGGGCTTTGGCAAGGGCGAGTTCACCAACACCGACATGGCGCTCTATCAGCCGTTCGTCGCTGACATCGATATCGAGATCTACAAGAAGGACGGCCAGGACAAGGAACGCAACGTCTTTGCCGCGTTCATCCACGAGGGTAACGCCAGCACCGAGCCGCCGTCCGAGAAGGCACCGGCCACGCCCGCTTCGAACGACAACAGCCGCGCGCAGACCAGCGCGGCGAACGCCAGCCAGCCGAGCCCCTCGACCGCCCGCCAGACGCAGAACGGCGGTTCGGCTCCATCCACGGGTGGCGGTGCCGCTGGTGGACGTGCAATGCCTTGGAAGCGCTCCGCTTAAGGCCCGCTGACCCTAAGCCGGGGCTTCGGTCCCGGCTTCTACCTCCCCTTCCCAACAGACTGCAGTCTGCCCAACGCGCTCTTCGGCGCGAACGATAGAGGCTTGCCCGATGACCGAGTTCCCGGTCCTCCACAATCCGACGACGGCCGCGATCTATGAGGCGTATGCGAAATCTCGCACCCAGGCTTGGGACTCGATGGGCATCTCGATCTCGCTGCTCGGTGAGGAGTGCGAACGAGCCCTTTGGTACGCGTTCCGCTGGGCCTCGAAGCCCGAAGTCATCGACGGGCTCAAGGCGATCACCTTCGAGACCGGCGAGATCGAAGAGACGCGTCTGCTCAACGCGCTGCGCATGATCGGCTGCGAGGTGGACGAAGTCGATAGTCGAGGGAAGCAGTATCGCGCCAGCGCCGTCGCCGGACACGTTCGCGGAAAGATAGACGGCAAGGTGCTCGGCCTCCCTGAAGCCCCCAAGACTTGGCACATCGTCGAGTGCAAATCGATGAAAGACACCTATTGGGACAAGGTGAAGAAGCACGGCGTTCGTGAGGGCTACCTCTCCCATTGGGTCCAGCTCAACACCTATTGCCATCTCTTCGGCTTCGAACGCGGCCTCTACATCTGCCGGAACAAGAACACCGGCGATGTCTACAGCGAGCGCATCCACACCGACCACGTCGAGGCGGTCCGTCTGCTTCGGCGCGCAGAGCGGATCGTCAAATACGCAAACCCGCCGATGAAGCTGCACAACGATCCGAAGGCCAAGGCCGCCTTCAAGTGTCGGACGATGTGCAGCCACAAGGCGATCTGCCACGACGGCGAGTTCGCCCGTGTGTCCTGCCGGTCGTGTCTGCATGCCACGCCCGAGCACTTCGGCGATGCCGCGTGGTCCTGCTCACGGTGGGGCAAGCCACTCACGCTCGCAGAGCAGAAGGCCGGATGCCCGGCGCATCTCTTCGTTCCGGCGATCGTGCCCGGCGAGGTCGTCGATTCCAACGAAGAGGAGGAATGGGTTCTTTACACGCTGCGCGATGGCCGTGAATGGCGCGACGGCTCTAAGCCGGTGAGCCGCTATTGGCACCATCCGGAAAGCAGCTCGCTGTTCACCACGCAATCAGACGAACCGGACCCTCGCGAAGGCGGCGGCGCTGATGCCGCGCTGGTCGAGGAAGTCTCAGCCGAGCAGTTCGAACAACTCACCAAGTACTACTCAACCGGGGAACGCCATGACGATCCAGCCTAACCGCGTCCGCTTCATCGACGCGACGCACCGCCAGTGCAAGTTCTTTCTGCCCGGCGAGTCCGGTATGGAGGGTTTCGTTTGCGGCGACCCAACTGGCATCGAACGGTCATTCTGCGACTGTCATCATCGCCGTTGTTTCAAGCTGATCTCGCCGGTGAGCCGTACCACGGCCCGGTACGATGACCAGTCCGTCTGCGAGGTCGAGATCGATGAGGGCGAGCTGGAGCTGACGGAGCTGGTCTCGTGAGGTTTCCGTTCATTTACGCCGATCCGGCATGGACATTCGAGACGTGGTCGGAAGAGGGCAAGGATCACTCGCCCGAGCAACACTATGACTGCATGTCGCTGGAGCAAATCCAGCGGCTGCCGATCATTGAGATCGCGGCCGAAGATTCCGCGTGCGGCATGTGGGTCGTTGACCCGCTGCTCGACAAGGGCATCGAGACATTGAAGCGGTGGGGCTTCGATTACTGCACGGTCCTGTTCTACTACGTGAAGCTCGGCCGTGCGCTGAAGCCGCACGTCGGCATGGGCTATTGGACGCGAGCCAACCCGGAGATTTGCATCTTCGGGACGCGCGGCCGTCCGAAGCGCAAGGGCAAGGATGTCCAGCGCTTGGTTCTCGATCTGGATCATAGCGAGCGAACGCTTCTAGCTCCGCGCGGCCAACACTCCGCGAAGCCGATCGAGGCTTACAGCCGGATCGAGCGACTGGTCGAGGGGCCTTACCTCGAAATGTTCGCCCGCCACGCGCAACCCGGCTGGCACCAATGGGGCAACGAAGTCGGTAAGACCGGCGGCACCCCGAACCTGTTCCATCTTCCCGGCTATCCGGCACGAGCAGCAAACGACAACACCTTCTTCGGAGGCACCAATGTCGGCGCTCATTGAGATTCTGCGCCTCGCCCGTCCGCATCTGCGTGGGGGTCTGCACTGATGCCAGTCAACCTCCGCGAATACCAGCGTAAGGCGTGTGATGCGCCCTACGAGTATTGGGCTGAGAAGCCCAAGGGCAACCCGCTCATCGTCGTCCCGACCGGCGGCGGCAAGTCCATGATCCTGGGCACGATATGTGAAGAGTTCATCGGCATGGAGCCGACGACGCGTATGATCATGGCTACGCATGTCAAGGAACTCGTGCAGCAAAACTTTGAGGAGTTGCTTGGTATCTGGCCGTTTGCACCGGCCGGTGTCTATGCGGCGTCGTTGAAGCGCAAAGAGCATCACAACCAGATCACCTTCGGCAGCATTCAGTCGATGTTTCGCGTTGCCGAGAAGTTCGGCCGCATCGACGTGTTGCTGATCGATGAAGCGCATCTCGTGCCGCCGGACGAAGCGGCCATGTACGGTAAATTTATCAAAGCGCTGCGCGCGGTGAATCCCGACATGCTGATCTTGGGGCTGACCGCCACGCCTTACCGGCTCAACTCGGGCATGCTCACCGAAGGCGACGACGCACTCTTCGATGACATCATCTATGAAATTTCGATCAAAGAACTGATCGACATGGGCTATCTGTGTCCGCTGGTCTCAAAGGCCACGCAGACGGTGTTCGATCTGAAGGGCGTCGGCCGGTCTGGCGGCGACTTCAAGATCGGCGCGCTCCAGGCGGCCGTCGATAAGCATCCGGTAACGGAGGCGGCGGTCAAGGAAGTGATCGCCTTCGCGAATAGCAACGAGCATCCGCGCAAGTCGTGGCTATTCTTTTGCTCGGGCGTCGATCATGCCCTGCATGTCCGCGACGAGGTCCGGCGACACGGCTATACGTGCGAGGCGATCCACGGCGACACCGATCCGGGCGATCGAGACGTTTGGATTCGGCAGTTCAAGGCAGGCCAGATCACGGCGCTGACCAACGCGAACGTGCTCACCACCGGATTCAACGCACCGCGCACCGATCTGCTCGCGATGCTGCGACCGACTGAGTCCACTGCGCTCTACGTGCAGATGGTTGGACGCGGCACCCGCTGCATGGGCAAGGACATCCACGAGTCGATCCGCAACGGGAAGGCCGACTGCCTGGTTCTCGACTTCGCGGGCAATGTCCGGCGGCATGGTCCGGTCGATCAGGTGAAGGTGCGGAAGCCCGGCAAGGGTGGCGGCGAGGCCCCGGTCAAGGAATGCCCGGAGTGTCACTCGCTGATCTTCGCGGGCCTGCGCGAGTGCCCGGATTGCGGCCACGCCTTCGAGCGCGATGTCGAGAAGAACATCAAGCAAACCGCGGACGCCGTGCCGATCCTGTCCACCTCGAAGCCCAATTGGGTGAAGGTCAACCGGCGCACGTTCTATCGCCACGATAAGCCGGGCGGCACGCCCAGCGTCCGCGTCGAGTATGTGTGCGGCTTCACCGTGCACAAGGAATGGATTTGCCCGGAGCACAAGGGCTTCGCGCGCGTCAAGTTCGAGAAGTGGTGGAAGGAGCACGGTGGCGGCGACGATACGCCGTTCACGATTCACGACACGCTCACGGCGGCAGGCAAGAGGGTGCTGCGCGAGACGACAGAGATCATGATCCGCGCCAACGGGCGGCACTATGAGGTGATCGGCCGGAAGCTGGGAGCGCCCAGCGAGTTGACGCAGGACAACTTCGTCTCGGTCCAGCCCTCGCGTGAAGAGATCGTCGCGCAAAACTATGAACTCAACGGGAAGCCGGAAGAGGCGGCTCGCTACCGGGCCCAGGTCGCGGCCAGGGCGACCGCGAATGACAACAAGCGCCCGGCGATGCCCGGCACGAGCCGCGCTCCAGCGGCGAAGACGTCGATGCCGGGGCATGCGAAGCCGGTGACGCAGCTCCGCACGAGCTGGGAGCCCAAGGCCGACAGGGACGTGTTCGCCAGCACATGGGGCAAGCACGATCTCGACGATGACATTCCATTCTGAGGAGACGGGGAAATGAGCGCACCGAACGCAAAGCGGCTGCTTCGCCGCAATGAAATCTATCAGAAGCTCTCGACGTACTGCGAGGCGCAAGGTTACCGCTACGAGCCCCTGATCGGCGGCAAGCATCATTACATTGAGGTCTACATCGGCGAGGGGAGGCGCGTGCGAATGATCTTTTCAGCAAGCGCCAGCGACCACCGGGCTGCGAACAATGCCCTCACGGTTCTGAAGCGTCTTATTCGCGAACGTCAGGCGAGCAATGACAACAACAAGGTTTGATCCAGAGCCGGTTTGCTGCGGCGTCTGCAAGCGGCTTGCGGTCGGGATCGGTTACGCGCCGAAGCAGGGCAGGCCGGTGCTTTGGTTCTGCACGGACGCGGCGTGCATTTCTTTGGGGGAGAGTGTTTTCAATATGGCACCAAAGTCTCTTAGTGCTCACGAGTTGTTCGCGCTTGACGAAGCTGGCGAGGCCGCGGGCGCGTACCTCGAAAGCCTCGGCAAGTTCGATCTCACGCAGTTGTCTCAGGCCGAGTGGATGGCGTTCCTGAAGACCATCCTCAATAGCTATGGCGAGCGGATGCGCGCGCGCCTGCTCGCCAACACCGCTCCGTTCTGAAGGCTGCCGCTATGTCCGAATCTCCGTTCGCCCAGGTTGGTCCGATCCTGTTCGAAAAGGGCTACTCGCCGATTCCGATCATGCCCGGCAACAAGGTACCAGGCCTTATGGTTGGTGACGAATGGCGCATGTTCAAGGGCTGGAATGAGTTCTGCGTTGAGCGACCATCGCAATTCCAGATCAACCAGTGGGCTAAATGGTCGGACGCGGGTGTCGGCATCGCCTGCGGCCGTGGCCTGATCTGCATCGACATCGATCAGGAAGAGATCATCGAGCCATTGCTCACGATCCTGCCGGTGTCCTACGTGCAGAAGAAGGGCCGGAAGGGCATCTCGCTCTTCTATCAGGGCAACACAGATGTCATCCGCTCGAAGAACTACCGGACGCCCGATCGCGTCGGCCTTGTCGATCTCCTGGCCGAAGGCAAGCAAACGGTGCTGCCGCCCTCGATCCATCCCGACACCGGCGAACCTTATTACTGGTGGACCGATGAGACGCTGCTCGATGTCGGCCTCGCGGCGCTGACCGAGCTGCCGAACGACATCGCCGACCAGATCGGCGAGGTGCTGCGCGCGTTCGGCTATGACCCGGACGGCGACCGGGCAGCCGATCCGGCCGGTTCGGCTCATCCTGACACGCTGAGCAGCCATACCTCGAACTTCTTCCGGAAGCTCAACGAGGACGCGCTGGCCCGGATCGAGGCATGGGCACCGAAGCTCAACCTCCCAAAGGGCCGCTTCCTTGGCCGCGTCTATCGCGCCGTGGCCCCGTGGCGTGCCTCGGGCTCGGGCCGCGCCATGAGCCGTCGTTCGGCGAACCTTTCGATCTCGCCGGGCGGCATTGAGGACTTCGGCACCGGCGAGAGCTTTACCGCGCTCAACGTCGTGATGAAGACGTTGCAGATCCCCGACTCCGAGTTGGACGCTGCCGTGCAGTGGCTGGGCGGCTGCCTTGGCTATGACTTCTCGCCGAACATCACCCTGACCATGGGGCCGAAGACGCTGGCGATCCTGGCCGAGCGCGAGGCCCGTGAGCGCGGCGAGGAGCCGCCGGTTCGCTCGGCGATCGAGGAGGCATTGACGCCCCCGCCGCATCCCGAATGGCATCCTGCTGCGGTTGCAGAGCATCCCGCCGGTGGTGACCTTACCGCTTACATCTCCACGCAGCCCAGCGCGCCCGCTGCGGCCCCAGCGGAGCCCGCTGGTGAGTTGGTGGAGGAAGCGAAGCCCGTCGCAGCGGAGAGCGCCTCAGCGCCATCTATGGCCGAGCTGGAGGCCCTTTGCCGTGGCATCCCCGGACTGGTCGGCGAGCTTGTCGAATGGATGGCCTGTTCGTCTTCGAGCCCGTCGCGGCCGTGCGCTCTCGGGCCTGCTCTGCTTTGGGTCGGGACGATCGCGGGCCGTCATCAGGCCGGGCCGACCGATCTGCGCACCAACCTCAACGTGGTGACCCTGGCGCCACCTGGTTACGGCAAGGACCACGCGCGGCAAGCGCTCTACCGGCTGGCGACAAAGACGGGGCTGTTCCGCTTCATGGCTCCGGAGAACTTCCTGTCGGACTCCGCGCTCCGCAAGACGATCGAGCAGAACCCGGTCATGATGTCGATGATGGACGAGTTCGGCGGCTTCATCAGCAAGATCATGGACCGGCGGGCGGGGGCGCATCAATCGAACCTGCGGCACATGATCCTCCAGCTCTTCACCACCTCGAACAGCGTCTACACGGGCGCGGCAGCCGCCCAGGAACAGGCGACGCCGATCCATCAGCCGTGCTTCTCGATCTATGGGACCACGACGCCGCACGACTTCTGGCCGTCGATGTCCGGCCGCGGCGTCGGCGACGGCTTCCTGCCGCGTTGGCTCGTGCTGCCGATCTCGGGCAAGCCATGGCTCGATCAGCCGGTGACGCAGCCCTATCAGCCGCCGGACCGGATCGTCGAGGCGAGCCGTGCCGTGTTCAAGCTTTCGCGCCGTGGTGCCAACCTGCCGGACATGGCGTCGCAGCCGGTGGTCAATCCGATCGTTGCCGAGTGGGGCGGGGACGGCTTCGAAGCCTTCAGGTGGTATCGCCAGCACTTCGCGAAGTGCTCCGAAGAGGCGAGCGAGGACAGCAAGGTCTTGTGGACCCGCTCGATCGAGATCATGCTGCGGATCGCTCATATCGTTGCGATCGGCATCAACCCGGAGCGGCCCATGCTCACCGACGAACTGGTTGATTGGGCGGGGCGGCTTACCGAGCTTTCGACCAAGTCCTGCATCGTCGAGATGAAGGACCGGCTGGCATCGAACGATAAGCAGGCGGAGTATCTATTCGTGCGGAGGCTGATCAAGGAAGCCGGTCAGGCGGGGATTACCACGGTCGCGCTGAAGCAACAGATCAACGGGCTCTTCGATAATGCCCGGTACGAGTCGATCATCAAGCAGCTTCAGGATGCGAATCAGGTGAGCGGCCGTATGGGGACGGGACCGAAGGGCGGGAGGCCCGCATTCCGCTACTACGCCGCTGCTTAGGCGGAGAACCCATAAACCGGCCGTGCCGGTGCTTTGCCAAAATCAGCTTGCACCGCATCGCCCAAATTCCGCCATGCGACAAAATGAGCTGATGTGCCATCTGCATCCTATAGCGAGACAGCTAGTGGCCTCTCAGAGTCTGCTCTCTTGCTCAGGTGCAGAAAAAGACTGGGCCATATCAAAAAGATTAAAGATGTCATCCAAGGATTTTCCAAGTTCTCTCGAACCGTACTTGGCCGACAACCCCGCCTGAAGCTTACTGAGCGGGGAGAGCTGCAAAGAGAAATCCCCCTTTATCCGCACGGCGTGTTGTAAGGCTTCAATCGCAGATTGTTCGGAACCATCTCCCGAAAGGCGACCGATGACAGCTCTCAATGCAAGAATGTTAATTTCCATCGGAGTGCCGGGGCGAATTTGCAGGCCACTCAACAAATTCGACGCTCCCGCAAGGTCTCGAGCCAAAACACAAGCCATCGCTCTGTTGAAGATTGAAAATGGACGCGATGCGCCGGCATCCAGTGCGTCCGAGTATCGAAGATAAGCAAGCTCGCCATCTCCGAGACTCAGTGCGTCGTGACCAAGGTTGGTGAGTTCGTTCGCTTGGCTTGCACTAATGCTTGAAGCTTCCGTCGCGATGTTGCCTTCAACGATCCTTTCACGAAGGTCCAAGACCGCGCGATTGTTGGGCTGCAATCTCTCAGCTTCCTTAATGTCCATCTCAGCGCCGGCGACATCACCGCTGAGGAACTTGGCCTTCGCGCGCCCCATAAAAAGGGTAACGCTCTTGGGCTGTTCAGCGATCTTTGCATCATAGGCTGCTATCGCTTCAGGATAGCGACCTTCAGCAACTAGATCTCGAACTCGCAAAACCTCGTCAAGGCTCCCCTCTGGAAGCGCAACTCCGTTCGCGCTGGAATTGCCAAAAGCTTCCCTGGTCAGGTCGGCCTCGAAATCTGACCTCACAACGTCTTTCAGCCGCTCAAATTCATTCTCAATGGCTAGGAACTCCCGGTCTCCAATTTCAAGGAGCCCAGCTAGCGAGGTAAACTTCCGTTTGATTGATTTCGGCAAGGCGCTGCTAGCCTTGTACTGAACCCCATGCTCAATCTGCGCCCACACGTGTTGAAGCACCGTTCGCACTTGGATTTCGCAAGTCATCCCCCCGAATCTGGAAAACTCAGGTAGCTCCAAGCGCTTAGAATTGAGTCGGCAAAGGTAGTGAATGCTCTGGTATCCGAATTGGCCTAGGTCTAAGCGTTCTTCCCCAATGTCCTTCTTCTCTCGAACGTCGAAATGCTTCTCCAAGAATGCACAAACCCGTTCGACGTCACCAAGCGTATAAGTGATTATTCGTGCTCCTGCCAGATCGGTAATTTCGGTCATTGGATCGGCATATTTCGGTGTGCCGGTCTGATTGATCTTTTTGCACTTTGCGTCAAAGCTATCGACAGTCTTGGCGCGACTTTCGATAGCTTGGTACTTGATTTCCGCGGCCGTTAGGGCATCCTCAAGGATGCGTCCTACTTCTTCAGCAAAATCGATGTACCTGTGGCGCGCTCGTTCAAATTCCTGAGCAGCTCTGCTTGTTAAATTGTACGACGACGACATGGGCAATGGTCTCCAGTAGCAGGTAATCAGCTTATACTCTAGGTCCCATGTAGCATCTATCGAGGCACCTTCGTCAAGACTAGACGCGGATCGGGAGGCGCTCTCGATGCATATAGGAGGGGGCAGATCGAACGTCTGTTCCGTCTGGTCGCGCTTTTACTTCAGGTCAGCCAAGCTCGCTCTGCGTTTGAAGGCTGGACGAAGGCGGCATACTAGCTTCTCAATTCACCGAAGCTCGTATCAAGTTCACGTTGGGAGGAGGATCAGCCGTCGTCATCGGTCGCAGCGGCTACGGCTGACTGAACCTCGATGCTGCTCGGTAGGCGATTGAAGATAAGCCTACTTGCCTCGGTTGGCGCGGGGGCTTCGAGCCACAAATGCGGGACTGGCAAGGCGTTGCCAAAAGCAATTGCCTTTGTCGACGAAGCGCCTTTCGCGACCGAGATCACCGGCGCTTCATAAGTGAAGGCGCACGCCCCCGTGAATACAGCCCACGACAGGGCAAGGAGCTGCACCATGCGGCGAAGCCTCGTCCGGCTCCTCTCTCTCGCATAGTGTCGTAATGCGGTGGCGCACATCTGACTGTCTGTCGGCCCCAACAACGTCTCTTCAGAACTACTAAGCGCAATGGCCAAAGCCAGTGCGTCGCCCTTGCTAGTCACTTTAGATCGTCTCCTTGAGCCGACTTTGGGCCGGCTATGCCCACGGCGGCTAATGCCCTAGATTGGTGATGGAAGTAAAATGTTACCGTGATGTATTTCTGTTCACGACTGCCCGTCAATTGGAAGCGGCCGGAATTGTTCGGGAAGGTTATGGAAGCGTGTCGTTGCAGCTCGGCTGACCCACAGTGCAGCCCACGGGAGGATCAACGTTTGTGGAAAGCGGCCGCCCGCTCCATCTGCAGTCCAGCCTCTTCCGCAGAATGCACGTTGGCCGCACGCAGAACCTTGCGACCATAGGCAGTGCAGATCGGCCGCCCATAGACGCCGCGCTGGTAGAGGCTGATGCCGGCGCACCCAACGCCGCCACGGCTGATAGCGATCCTCAGATAGAGAAGCCCGGCGCGCAGGCCGGTGCTGCAATCGTACAGATCCCCTGTGATGCCAACGGACCGCGCGGTAGCCGGCTTGACCTGCATGATCCCGCGCTCACCGGCGCGTCCAGTGAGGCGGCAGTTGTAATTGCTCTCCACGCGGATGACAGCATGCACGAGGCTGCGCGAGAGTCCGTGCTGGTCTGCGGCTGAATTGATCAACTCATCCAGTCCAGACCCGGCGAATGCAGGCATGGCAGTGGCGATCACGCTCGCGGCAGCGAGCGCGCTGATAAGGCGCTTCATGTCCAGTTCTCCTAAGCCGCGATCTCTTCGCAAGCGAAGCGGCGGGCCTCGTCGCGGCGACGCTGGTTTTCCTTGTGCGTCACCATCTCCAGATGATCCGCGTTCACGCAGCGGCGTGTGCGGCAGCGATGATCGAGTTGCTTGCGGGGAGGGATTGGACCGTGTTCGAGCACGTACATCACGATATGGACGGCCATGGTGCCGCCATCGAGATACATCCTCGGATAGTCCTTTCCCCGCCCGCTGCTCCCCGAGGTCGGCCCTGTCCAGATGTGGCAGGGTGTATCGAGCTCCGTCCCTTGAACGATATCGACGCGAGACATCACCTTGTCTCGGATGCGGTCGCGGCGCGTGCTCATTTGGATAGCCCTATGTGCGCCTCCTTCCGCGTCTGCCGCTGCTTGAACATCTGAATGTGGTACGCGCGATTGCCTGGCGTATCGGTCGTCGCGTGGTTGACACGTGAGAGCGCGGTGCGGGGCAGCCCGTCTTCGGTCCACGTATGGAGTAATTCGGTGAAGGGGTGGCCGTTGGCGGCCAGCCGTGGAACGATCTTCACGTCTACGTTGGTGAGCACGCGCATGATCAGGCGGCTTCCCGATTGCTGATGACGCCCAGGGCGGTCAGCTTCTCGTCCACGACCGCGATCTGCTGCTCGAAGACCAGCCTCATGTCGGGCAGCATGCGCTCCGTAAGATCGGGCCGAATGTCGTTGCTCTCGATCCTGACGCGGGGGCGGGAGCCACGCATAACGGAGGCGAGGCTGGACAGGTAGGCGCGTTCCTTGATCAGCTCCGCGACGGCGGCGAAGTCACTCAGTTTCATCGGTGCGACCCTCAACCGAACAAGACGTTCTGATCGGCGTGGACAGCGGGAGCACGCTTGATGCGGCTGACTCCCCGCGTGGCGGACTTGGAGGGCTTCAGACCTGGCTCGACGGCGGGCAGAGCCACCTCGGTCTCGCGATCCTTGTGGCGCAGAAGGTGAGCCGCCATGCCGCTCGCATTCGGACGACAATCCTTGGTCTTGACCAGCACCCCGGCCTTGACGAGCTCCGTGCAGCGGGGGCGGATCGCGAAGGGCGTCTCGCGCAAGCGTTCGGCGATCTCATCAGCGGTCAGCCTATAGCCGGAGAGCATCAGGTTCTCGATCGAGGCGCGCAGCATCTTGGCGCGCCCGGCGATCTTCTTCCCGGCATCCTCGGATGCCCCGCCGCCCTTCGATCCAGGCGTAGTCGGATAGGTCATAGGCAAAGTTCTCCCGTTCGCGCAGAAGGCGCGCTTCCAGACCAGCGATGTTTGGGTGGTGTCCCTACCTGCCACCGAGTCGGTGGCTTCCACTGCCAAGACGTATATCCGTTATATCCGTCAGGCAAGAACTTTGTGATGGATGTAGCAACGTCAAGCCGTGGATAAAACAGGGGAGGGCGTTCCGGGTGACCTTCAAAAGGTCCGTTATAGGAAATGCCAAAAGTCGCAAATTATAGGAATAGGTTTCGCGGAAAACCTCGGGGGTTTCCGGCGAAACCTTCCGCTATAGGGGTCGCAGAAATGGGGTTTTTGGGGTTTCGGGTTCATGATGTAAGAATCTAGTATTCTTGTAACTTACTTATATCCGTTGAAGTCTCAATAAGGGGGGAGTTATAACGTAGAAACCCGAAACCCCGGAAACCACTCCGCGACGGACATAAGAACGGATGAAATTGAAGGACGAGACGGCGCTGTGGGTGACCGCGATGGGCGGCATGGCGTTGCCGGGGGAGGGGATGACCTTGAGCGCCTTCGGCGCGGCCCTGCGGGTCTCGCCGGATCGGGCCGAGAAGGCAGCTCGGTATCTGCACCGCAAGCGGCTGGTCTTCGTCTCGAAGCGGCTCGGCCATGTCCGGGTCCTGCCATTGTCTGCGACGCGGCTCCGGGGGCGGCCGAGCGGCGTGGCGCCGATGGGGCCGAAGCTAGACCCCCGGCTTGTCGGGCTCCTCACCGAAGCCCATCCGATCTTTCTGTCGCTGAAAGAGATGCGCCGGGACATGCCAAGTGATTGGCGGGATCGCCCCGAGCTGCGTGCCGAACTGGCGGACGGCATCGCCGGCCAGTCCGATCGGATCATGAAGCTCTGCCGCCGCTTCCTGGCCGCCAACGGGACGCGCCTAGCAGGCCTCCGTGAGGCGCTGTGGCTCGATCAGGCGGACATCATGCCCCTGATCGTGCGCCGGCATCCAGCGCTCGCCCTGGGCGGCCCTGATGCCCTTCCGGCCCCGGTGGTGGACAGCCAGGCCAAACGGGTCTCGAAGAACCTGAGCCCCCAAGATCGCGTGCTGGCCTATGTCCGCCAAGCGGGGAAGAACGGCATCACGGTCTCGGACGTCAGCTTCAACTTTGGCAACCGGCTCAAGCGGCCCGTGCTCGACGACATCGTGGCGACCCTGGAGAGCGTCGCCCAGGTGATTGTGGTCGAGTGCCGCACGGCATCGCGCGGACGCATGGGCGTCCGCCTGTTCGATCCTGTGCACGGAGAGCCGAACGTCCTACCGGACGGACGGCTGGTAAGCCGGTGATATGGAAGATGTCGTGCGTAAGCATCTTAGCGTGGAGAAAAGGGGCTGACTGAAGCGCAGTCGGAGACGGCCGTCTATATCTAAGCTAAAAAGCTGATTGGTCTGATTCAATCAGTGAGATGCGTGGCAATGACCGACCAAGAAATCATGCAGACGTTTCTGCCTCTATGGGCTGACTTACGCCCGGAGGACGCCTTCGGCGTTAAGAAGCCACTGTTAGCTCACTATACTACGATCCAAACCTTGGAAAAGATTTTGGCGTCGAACGAGGTTTGGTTTTCCAATCCGCTTTTTATGAACGATCTTGAAGAAGTGCGGTTTGGAATTATACAAGCAAATGAGCTCGTATTGACGAGTAGTCGATTAGTAGACGCTTGCAGGACAGCGGAGAGAGCGGAACTGTTCAAGAATCATTTTACCGCGTGCTTCAATCGATTTGGCAACGAGCACGTATTAGATACCTATGTCTTTTGCCTTTCGAACCATTCGCCGGACGATGACGACGGAAGATTGTCGATGTGGCGCGGATATGGAGCTGACGGAAACGGCGCATGTATTGTCTTTGATACGGCTAAGCTAAACCCCGTTGAAAATACCCCATTGATAATGGCCCACGTCACGTACGCTAATACACAAACTCGAATGGATTGGCTTCGCACCACTTTGTCGAATTTTGAGGTGCTTTTAGCTGCGGCAAACATCCCGGACGACAAACTTTATCTGGCGGCGCATGCACTATTCGAGCGGATAAAGATATTCGCTCTTTTCACCAAGCACGTAGGCTTCAAGGAGGAGGACGAGTGGCGGATCGTATACCTGCCAGATCGCGATCGAGAGAAGCAATTGCAGCCGATGTTTCACTATTTCATCGGACCTCGCGGCGTTGAGCCAAAGCTCAAACTGAAGATCTCGCCGATA
>NZ_JAUHJJ010000015.1:0-120578 GCF_032381175.1 Bradyrhizobium sp. SZCCHNR1093 | reverse complement strand
GAAAGCCGCGAGATCACCTTGAGATTCGCAGACTTCGACAGGCGCCAGATCACGCCGTCGGCGATCAGGTTGCCGACGTCCACGAGCCCAGGCGCCTCGGTTCGGGCTGCGAATGGAATCACGGCAATGCTCGGCTGCATCGCCGCTCCGTAGTCGCGCCTCCCGGCGATGGTCGGCTGCGGCCCCGGCGGACCGACGCGGTATGCTCGAACCGGCCTGTCAAAGTGCTTCAAAACGCAGTTGCCGAGATCTTCGCAGACCGCGTCGACGCCATGCGTCAATTCGTCACGCGCGGCGGCGCTCCCGATCGTCTCGCCTGGGCTGGCGAGGCTAGCCAGAGCGGCAGCCAGCTCCTCCTGCGCCGATGCGCTTGCGATCGTCTCGCCGGGTCCGGCCAGAGTTGCCAGCCGTGCCGCAAGGTTGACGCCGGTCCCGTAGATGTCGACGCCATCGCTCCAAGCCATTGCGGCGTTGATGCCCGCACGCAAGTGAAGATGTCGATCCTCCGGGAGCCCGGCGTTCTGCGCAGCCGCCGCTCGATGCATCTCGGCAACGGCATTCACGGCATCCCTGACGGTCTCGAAACGAGCAAGCAAGCCGTCGCCAAGGCTTTTCACAAGAGTGCCCTGATGCCGGGGCAATATTTCCGACGCGATCAGGCGGATGAGTTCGGTCCAGCGCTGAACGGTAGCAGCCTCATGCGCGCTCATCAGGCGCACGGATTCGACCACATCGACCAACAGCACCACGGTCTGCTGCAGCACCAGACTTGCCGCAGCATTCCCCATCGCGGGCGGTTCCGCCCGGAGATCCAGCTCGTTCTTGCCCTCCGCATCACTGCTCATATCGGACTCGAAACGGGCGCACGCCCTGTTTCATGACGCGGCGGCCAGCCGAGATGTCGCGCGGGTTCAAGCGATGCGGTGCCGGCGCTGCCCTGCTGCCGACGAATGTGGGTATGGGGATATGCTGCGTTGGCATGACCAGATACTCGAACCGCTTCTAAAGCCGCCATCGCGCGTCAGATTTGGAGCGCCTCGTCCCAAATGCAACTGCATATGATGGGTTTTGCCGAGCGCCCGAATGGTTCAGCAAAATCGCAGGCTGAAGAACCGGATCGAAAAGAAGCTGCAGTATGAGGCCGGGCGAGTGTGGTGCGCCGGAACCCCGGCTCGCTCAATCGTGATCTTGTGATCGGCGCCTGTGTTTGTGCATCTTCCCGCCAAGGGCTTGTCGCGCGCGCTCACGACTCCTAAACGAGCCGATGAAGAAGTGAAGGCCGGGATACCGCGACCATATCGCACCCGGGCTTCAGCCAGAACAACCAGCCCATTGCGCAATGACCCTCCTCTCCCGGATCTCCGTCCAAAACGATGTACGATCGGCGCGGCTGGCCGGCATCGGCCTGATGCTGCTGTCGATCGCGATGTTCTCGTTCGGCGATGCCCTGGGCAAGTTCCTGGTGTCGACCTACGCCGTCGGCCAGCTGCTGTGGCTGCGTGCCTGCGCGGCGCTGCTGCTGCTCGCGCCGTTCATCTGGCGCAACCGAGCCGCCTTTCTGCAGCTCGAGCGTCCCTGGCTACAGCTGGTGCGCGTGATCCTGTCGACGCTCGAGGTCGCGGCGTTCTTTCTCGCCACCGTCTATCTGCCGCTTGCCGACGTCATCACCTACTATCTCGCAGGTCCCATCTTCGTCACCGCGCTGTCGGCGCTGGTGCTGCGCGAGCATGTCGGCTGGCGACGCTGGACCGCGATCCTGATCGGCTTCTGCGGCGTGCTGATCGCGCTGCGGCCCTCGGCGCAGACCTTCAGCCTGCCGGCCCTGATTGCGCTCGGCGGCAGTCTGTCGTTCGCGGTGCTGATGCTGATCACGCGCAGCCTGCGCGCAACGCCGGACATCGTGATGGCGTCGTCGCAATTCGTCGGGACCTTCCTGCTCGGCGCGGCGATGTCCTCGTTCGGCTGGGTGACGCCGACGCCCGGCAGCCTGGTGATGTTCGCGGCCGCCGGCATCATCTCGGTGACCGCGCTGTTCTGCGTCAACCGCTCGCTGAAGCTCGCGCCGGCCTCAGTGGTCGTGCCCTATCAGTACACGATGATCGTCTGGGCCGTGCTGTTCGGCTTCGTCGTGTTCGGCGACGTGCCGCATCCCGCGACGATCGTCGGCGCCACCATCATCATCGGCGCGGGGCTGTACATCTACTTGCGGGAACGAAGCCTGGGGCAGGGACAGGGTGCGGTGAATCCGCCGGCCTGAGATGCCACCCTCCCCTGGAGGGGGAGGGTGGCCCGGCCTAGTTCCGCCGTCCCGCATTGGCCCAGGCCTTCAGCGAGGACCAGACGCCGCGGGTGAGGCGGAAGGCGTCGACCGGGGCGGAGGAGCCGATCACCTCGAAGCGGTGCAGTTCGACGCCGGTCCATTGGAAGCCGCACTTTTCCAGGATGTTGCGCGAGGCTGGGTTGCTGACGCGGGCGTGCCCGATCAGCAAATTGTCCTCGCTCGTCTCGAAGAAATGGTCGATTGCGGCGCGCGCGGCTTCGGTGCCGAAGCCGCGGCCCCAATGCGCAACGCCCAGCCAGTAGCCGAGCTCGGCGCGGCCCGTTGCTGGTCGATTGATCCCGACCATGCCGATCGGCGTGTCCAGATGCTCGATCAGGAAGGCGGTCTCACCCGTCTGTTCCAGCGCGCGAACGAAGCGAGCGGCATCGACCTCTGAATATGGGTGCGGCAGGCGGCGGGTGTTCTCGGCGATAACACGGTCGTCGGCGAGCCGGGCGATGGCAGTCACGTCCGCGAGCACCGGCGCACGCAGCGTCAGCCGGGGGGTCTCGAGGACGCAAGGTCTCGCCTCGCGCAAGGTGGGAGTCGTGATGTCCTGCAGCATGTCGGGCTCCATCGACGCTTCGGGATCAACTGATCAGCGAAAAAGAAAAGGGGAGGCCGGTTGTCCCGCCTCCCCTGGAGCCATCTGGCGCTCCGCCGGTTCATCAGGACCCGGCGGACGCATGTTGTTCCACCGTTATTCTATTCGGCAGCCTGGGCGGCTACCGGCCGCACCGAAATGAACGTGCGGTTGGCCCGGTCATGGAACTCGACGACGCCCTCGATCTTGGCGAACAGGGTGTGGTCCGTGCCCATGCCGACGTTGAGGCCGGGGTGCCAGGTCGTGCCGCGCTGACGCGCAATGATGTTGCCGGGAATCACGCGCTCGCCGCCGAACGCCTTGATGCCGAGGCGCTTGCCCTTGGAGTCGCGTCCGTTGCGGGATGAACCGCCTGCCTTTTTATGAGCCATCGCTCGTCTCCGATCTCGCGATCACCTTTAGCGCGATTCCGCCAAGGGATCATTCACATTTGCTGGGCGCGGACGAAAAATCCGCGCGATGAGGGTTCAAGCCAATGCGGCGCGGCAATCGCGCCGGCACGCTTACTCGGCGGCGTCGGCCGCCAGGACTTCCGCCTTGGCCTTCTTCGGCCGCGGGCCCTTGGTCGGCTTGGCGTTGCCGGTCAGGATTTCGCTGACGCGGATCAGCGTCAGCTCGTCCCGGTAGCCGCGCTTGCGGCGCGAATTCTTGCGGCGGCGCTTCTTGAACGCGATGACCTTGGGGCCGCGCTTGTGGTCGAGCACCTCGACGGCCACGGACGCACCGGCCACGGCGGGCACGCCCAGCACCGGGGTGTCGCCACCGACCACCAGCACTTCGTTCAGCTGCACGATCGTACCGGGCTCACCGTCGATCTTGCCAATCTCGAGCACATCATCCGGGGCGACGCGGTATTGCTTGCCGCCGGTCTTGATGACTGCGAACATCGTTCTCATCCTTCGTGTTCGATCCCGGCCTCGAAGCACCATGGCCCCGGGTCGGCTTCTTGTTCAGTCGTTATGGTTCATGAAGTCCGGCCCGATCGGGACCGGCGTCGCGCCCTTGGGCTCAACACCCGCCGGATACGCGCAACGACAAACGGCGCGAGAACACCCGCGCCGGTCGATCGGGTGCTTATAGCCGGGTCGGCTGACGAGTCAAGGGAAAGGGGCGAATAGGGAGTAGCGCGAGTAGGGAACGCAGGTGGCGGCCAACCTCGATCCCTATTCGCTTCTCCCTATTCGCCATTCGCCTCTCCCGCCGCAACCAAACTGTCGCCTGCGCCGTTGTTCGGGCCAACGCACAGCACGGCAGGGATCCGATGGCCGACGACGTCATGACCACCACGGGCATCGCCCGCCACGGCGCGGCGCGGCTGCCGTCGGTCGAGATCGACAGCTTCAACATCGAACTCAAGGACGAAGATGGCTTCCTCGGCGATCGCGCCTCCAAGGGCGCGTTCCGCAAGATCCTCGAGCGCTGGCGCAAGCCGTTGCGCAAATCCGACAAGGACCCGTTCGGTGACGAGGACAGCGACACCATCAGCAAGAAGGCACTGGACGCAATCCTGGTCGGCGACGACACCGAGGCTTCGGCGGTGGTGCATTCGGCGATCGAGGAATTCGCCCAGGAGCTCGCTTATGTGACCCGGCGCTTCCTGCGCACCAAGGCCTGGGCCAAGACCGAATGCATCGTGGTCGGCGGTGGCTTTCGGGATTCCCGGCTCGGCGAGCTCGCCATCGCGCGCACCGAGATCATCCTCAAGGACGAGGGCTTCGGCGTCGAGTTGGAGCCGATCCGCTACCATCCCGACGATGCCGGGCTGATCGGCGCGCTGCATCTGGCGCCGTCGTGGATCTTCGAGGCCCATGACAGCATCCTCGCGGTCGACATCGGCGGCACCAACATCCGCTGCGGCGTCGTCGAGACCGCCCGGAAGAAGGCGCCGGACCTGTCCAAGGCGTCGGTCTGGAAGTCCGATCTGTGGCGCCATGCCGATGACGAGCCGACGCGGGAAGGCGCCGTCAAGCGGCTCGCCAAGATGCTGAAGGGCCTAATCGAGGAGGCCGATACCGAGGGGCTCAGGCTCGCGCCGTTCATCGGCATTGCCTGTCCCGGCGTGATCAGCGAGGACGGCTCGATCGAGAAGGGTGCGCAGAACCTGCCGGGCAATTGGGAGAGCAGCAAGTTCAATCTTCCGGCCAGCCTGGTCGAAGCGATCCCGATGATCGGTGATCACGACACCGCGGTGCTGATGCACAATGACGGCGTCGTCCAGGGCCTGTCCGAGGTGCCGTACATGCAGGAGTTCGAGCGCTGGGGCGTGCTGACCATCGGCACCGGGCTGGGTAATGCCCGCTTCACCAACCGTCGCAAGGAGAACGGTCGCAAGGACAAGGATGACAAGTCGAAGGACGAGAAGGGCGACGACAAGAAGGCGGCCAAGAAGAAGGATTGAGCGTCGGCGCGGCCGCACCACCGTGTCTCTCGGCGGCCCGGAGGGAGCGATGCTGCGTTGCAGCGGGGTGCCTCCCCGGTCCAAGACGTGCGAAAAACCGCTGTGCAACCAATCGGATGGCCTGAAACCCGGTAACCTTGACTGGTTAGGTTAAGGAACGGTTCACATTGCGATGCACGCGCAGATGGCCCAGGGTCGCCGGCGTCGCTCAGGCCGGCCGGATTGACCCCCGTCTCTTCCGTCGGTTTCCCCAAGATGTAGCGACACGGGACCGCCGGTATGTGTCAGCGTACGGCGGTCCCACCCTCTTGCTTGTCCTTTGTCCTTTTCGACCTCCGCCAGCCATCGCGGCCTGCAACGACCAAAAAATCCTCGGCATGATGCCAGTCCATATTTACAAACCGTCTAGTCGGTTTATAAGAAGACATCCCAAATGGGGTGGGATTTTGACGGCGCGCTCGCGCCCAACGGAGTATGTACAGATGACGATCAGAGGCGCGAGATCTTGGCTGGCCGCCCTGGCGGTGACCGCGCTGGCCTGCGGCGGGGCGCGGGCGGCGGACCTGCCGGCGACCGCGTACAAGGCGCCGGCCTATGCGGCTGCGCCGGCGCCGTTCTCCTGGACCGGCTTCTATGCCGGCGCCAATGTCGGCGGTGCCTTCACCGGCAATGATGGGTTCGCCAATGCTGCGAGCGGCAATGGCGGCAAGCTGTCCGGGGTCATTGGCGGTCTGCAGGCCGGCTACAACTACCAGCTCTCGCCGCTCGTCGTGGTCGGCATCGAGAACGACCTCGGCTTCACCGGCCTGTCGCGCAAGGGCGACCTGGTCAATCCCGCCATCAGTGCGCCCTGGCTGACCTCCGGCCGCGCCCGCGCCGGCGTCGCGCTGCTCGACCAGCGGCTGTTTCTGTACGGCACTGCGGGCCTCGCGGCCGGCGAGCTGAAGGACGGTCCGATCCACAAGGTGAAGATGGGATGGACCGCGGGCGGCGGTGCCGAATGGGCGTTCCTGCCGAAATGGTCGGCCAAGCTCGAATATCTCTACACCGACCTCAAGCACGACGGTCTGCTGGACTGGCGGGCAGCCAAGATCCACACGGTGCGGGCCGGCGTGAACTACCATTTCGACCTGTTCCGCTGACTGCACCAGTGTCGACGGTGTTCGAAGGGCCCACGCGTCAGTCTCGGGCCTTCGGGACGCGCGGGTCGGGCGGTATAGCCGACTGACCCGCGCGAGCGGTTCGCTTCCCCGAGCGGACCGCAACCGGCCTGCGCGCGCCGCGCGACGGTCCGGGGAAAAATTCGGCCGGCTGCCTTGTCACCCCCTGCATCGTGCCCTAGAACGACGCCCGACCCGGGGGCTCGCCCCTGATTTGCGCCTGGAGAGGTGGCAGAGTGGTTGAATGCACCGCACTCGAAATGCGGCATAGGTGCAAGCCTATCGGGGGTTCGAATCCCTCCCTCTCCGCCAGTTCCTCCCTCGGCCACCTCCCGGCGGGGCTTGTCATGGGCCTTGAGCGGTGAGCCAGACGTTCGATCCTGCCGCCTCCGATCCTGTTGCGCTCGACAAGCTGAAATCCCGCATTCAGGCTTTGCGCGCGAAGACAATCGCCAATGGCTGCACCGAGGACGAGGCGCTGTCCGCGGCCGCCAAGGTCGCCGAGCTGCTCGATCGCCACGACCTGTCGCTGTCGGACCTCGAGCTGCGGGCATCGGCGTGCGAGCGCAAGGTCTACGAGACCCATCGCAAGAAGCGCATTCCGCTCGACGACTGCATCGGCGCGATCGCGCATTTCTGCGATTGCCGGGTCTGGCGCGAGAAGAACCCGGCCGGCGAGGCGAGCTATGTGTTCTTCGGTCTCCCCGCGGATGTCGAGGTTGCGCATTATCTGGCGGAATTGATCGACAACGCCGTGCGCGCCGAGCTCGGCCGCTACAAGGCCTCGGCCGAGTACCGCCGGTTCCGGCACCAGGACCGGCATCTCGCCAACGCCTCCTTCGCGCTCGGCATGGTGGTGTCGATCGCCGACCGACTGGTGGCGATGAAGGCGGCCCGGGACCAAGTCAACCAGAGCAGCGGTCGCGGCCTGGTCGTGCTCAAGACCTCGGTGGTCGATGCCGAATTCGGCAAGCTCGATCTGAAGCTGCGGTCGGCGCGCAGCACGAGCCGGATGGTGTCGACGACGGCCTATGAAGCGGGAGGTGCCGCGGGCACCACGCTCGCGATCAGTCCGGGCGTCAGCGGAGCGCCGCAACGAAATGGACCGAAAGGGAGCTGAACTCAGTCCCTAACGGTCGTTGCCCTTATCGCTGGCATGTCCGACCCGATCGGCCGCTGATGGGGCAGGCCACCAGCGTTGGCTGCAGCAATCGTCGGTAGCGCATGCCCTCAGCTCTTCGCGCCCGGCCCCTTCAACGCATTCCAGGCCGCCTGGTTGGCCTGGTCGAACGCCTTGCGGGATTCGCTCAGGGCGGCGCTGAGCACCGACCAGGATTCGCTGCCGGTCTGCTTCAGCTTCTCGAGATGGGCGCCGGCCTCCGCCGCGTCGGATTTGAGCTGCTTCAGCACGGCGTCGAGATCGGTGGTGCCGACCGTCGTCACCTTGGCCGCCGCCTCGCGAAACCTGTCGGCCGACTCCCGCCACGCCTTTGCCTGCGCGGCGGCGATGTCCTTGAAGGTCGCCTGCTGCTGCGCGGCCTGCTTGCCGGCGGCGTCGAAATAGGCCTTCATCTGCGCCTCGAATCCGGCCCAGTGCGCGTCCAGCTCGGTCTTCGCGCTGGCCATCGCGGCTTCGCCGGCTTCGGCTTGCGTCTTGAGCAGGGCCTCGAGATCGCCGCGGCGCTTCTTCAGGTCCGCCATGATCTCCTGCGCCTTGGCCTTCGATGCCGCTTCGGCCTCGGTCGCCTTGATTTCGAGCGAAGCCAGCGCGGCATCCATCTCGTGGAGGCGCTCCCTGGCCCAGTTCAGGTAGACCTGCATCGTGCTCTGTGCCGGCATGGCCGCTCTCCTCTGATCCATCCTGCGGCAAGCCATATAGAAACGGCGTCGTATAGTTTTGACATGCATCAAGGCCCCGGGGTGCCGGGCATCACGTTCGCGTGCAGGGCGGCAGTGCGCCCCGCATGGCGGGCCGCCATGGCCGGTGCTAGTCCTATCGTTCGAATATGATCGCACGAGGCGCGTCGAGATGACCGGTGACGAATTTCGTGCTCTCGCTTTGTCGCTCGCCGGAACGACCGAGGCGCCTCACTTCGATCGCACCGCATTCAAGCTGCACCGGACATTTGCGACCTTGGCCGCCGATGGCGCATCCGCCAACGTCCTGCTCACCCCCGACGAGCAGGAGCACTATGCCGGTCTGCTGCCCGGCGTGTTTCGCCGGGTCCCGAACAAATGGGGTGATCAGGGCTGGACCACCGTGTCGCTGGCCGATGTCGACGCCGCTTGCCTGCGCCCCGTGCTCGAGAGCGCGTGGCGCGCCGCGCATCGTGCGCAGGGGTCACGCGGCCGCAACAGGCGCTGAGCCGCCCCCGCAACGAAATTCGCAGGTGGCGAAAAAGGTTCTCACACCCTCCGCCCGACCATCAGCAGGATGCCGCCGATCTGCGGCAGCAGCGCCAGCAGGATCAGGCGGAGCATGATGAAGTCCTCGGCGGAGGGCTTCACCACGCCGCGCGACACCCAGGCCACCAGCTTGATCGCGGCCTCGGTTTGCGGATCGGCGGTCTGGCTGACCGTGGACATCGCCGCGTCCAGCGCCAGCCGGCGCTCGGCGACGGCGGCCTCGCGCTCCCGACAGAACTTGCCGACGCCGCCCTTGCACTCGCGGTCGCGCGCGGTCATGGCATCCGCAAGCGCCGTCTGTGCGGCCTGCACCGCGGGCGTCACCCGCGAGGCGCGCGCCAAGGTGACGTCGCTGATGTTGGTCGAGGCGAAGCCGATGCCGGCGGTGACCGCGAACACGAAGGTCATCAGCCACACCGTCCAGCCGGTCAGTGCCGAGGCGCGATGGCGCCCCTGCCACAGCCGCGCGGCGCAGCTCGGCATCACCAGCGCGACGAGGTCGGCGGTCACGCCGACCGCGAGAAACATCCAGCCGGCCGTGCTGTTCGAGCCGAGCGAATGCGCGAACCAGCCGTTCATGGCCATGCCGACCGCGGCCAGCGCCAGCGCGGCGAGTTGCAGCAGGATCGACGAAGCGGTGAGGCGCCCGCGTGCGACCTTGGCCGGAGTGACCGGCGCGGCGGCCGGAACGACCTCGCCCTCGATCACCGCTTCCCGCGGTGTCATTGTCGTCGGCGCGGTTGCTGCGGGGATCGCCGCGGCGGCCGCGCTCGCGGCGGCCTCCGTCCGTGCCGGCTCGGCCGCCGCCCGGCTCTTCGCCGGCTCGTTCACGAACTCCAGGAAGTCCGGCATGATCAGCGTCTCGGAGGCCAGCATCTCGTCGTCGAGCGCCGCCGTCTTGGCCTTCTCCGCCTTGTCGGCTCGGGGACGCGGACGCGGCTTGACCACCTTTGCCCGCTTCGGACGCGGCTTGGCCGTCTTCGGCTGCTGCCAGGGAATGATGGATGCGACTACGGACTCATCAGCCATCGGGGCTGCTCCAATCGGTGGTGATGGGCGCGACGCTGCGTTTGCACGCAGCGCGTCTCGCGCCGCGCATCGGGTGCACGTTTGATCGGGAATCGAGCAGCGGCCCGCCTCGAGGCGGGCTTTCGTTCTTGCGGCCGGGCTGGCGTCGCGCGAAGAAATCGTTGGCGTCTCACGCGCCCTGATCCGCCGATGATGCGGAGGGCTTGCGGTCACAAGCGCCACGTAATGAGGCGGCGCCCGGAAGGTTCTGGTCCGCGCGGGGCCGGGCCGGTCAGCCGTGCGCCCAACACCCTTGTTCTTAACCAATGGTTAACACGGATTCGCCGGTTTCGAAACGGTGCCGGGTCCTCGTTCACATATCGGATGATCGCCAACCGAGAACTGCGTCTTTGCAGTCACAACCGCAAGTGACGCCCTTCTTGTTCAATGGACGAACGCTCGGGGCCTCGGCCTCGCGGCGCGCTATGGTAGGACCTCGAATGTGGAGCTCCGTCGTCGTCTCATGCAATGTCCCTGCGGCTCAGGCTTTCCCTACGATCGTTGTTGCGGTCGCTATCTCCAAGGTGATGATCGCCCGCCGACGGCCGAAGCTCTGATGCGCTCGCGCTATACGGCCTATACGCGCGGCGACATCGGCTACATCGAATCGACGCTCGCCGCCGACCGTCGCAGCGCGTTCGATGCCGCCGTGGCGAGAACCTGGGCGACGCGCGCGACATGGCTCGGCCTGCGCATCGTCTCGTCGGTCCGCGGCCAGCCCGGCGACGCCGACGGCGTCGTCAGCTTCGTCGCAACCTATCGCGAGGCCGGCAAGACCATCGAGCACCACGAGGTCTCACAGTTTCGCCGCGACGACGACGGCGCCTGGCGCTTCGTCGAGGGTGACGCGCGAGCCGTCGTCACTCAGCCGAAGCGGGCGGCCGTCACCGCGAAGGTCGGCCGCAATGATCCATGCCCGTGCGGTAGCGGCAAGAAATACAAATTCTGCTGCGGACGGTGAGCGCAGCTGTTGATAGGAGGGGGCGCGACTGCGGGCTCGTTAGGTGCTTCCGTGCCCCGCGAAGGCAGGCGCGCGGGCGCTCAAGCCGTTGGTGCCGGCGCCAACCTGGCAACGACGGTCCAGCGTCACCGGTCTTCCCGCGCCCGCTTAGTTGCGAGCGCGAATGAGATGCAAAGATCGGAGGTATGCGGCGCGAACGATCGCGGCGGCCTCAATGTGGCTGGCCGATGTCTGCTCGTTTCCGTCGCGCGTCAGAGCGGGGGCGCCACGATGCCAACAGAGCGCAGGACTTCTCTGCCGCCGCCTTGACTCCGCCCAACCGGGCTGGCCTAGAAGGACGTAGTTCCTAACAGGGGTGGTATCAGGTGGCGGAGTTGGACGAGCAGGTCCGGCAGGACGAACGCGAGCGGTCGCAGGTTGCCGCAACCCTGTCGCCGGCAACGAAGGCGCTGTCACCGCGCAAGGCAGCCATCCTCGACCATGCCAACGATTTCGCCGATGCGCGCGCCGGCTGGCGCGACAAGGCGGCGTTCTTTCACAGCGAGGACGCGTGCTATCTGCGCTTCCTGATCCCGCCGGGCAGTCGCGTGCTCGAGATCGGCTGCGGCCTCGGCGACACCCTGGCATCGCTCGCGCCGTCCTACGGCGTCGGCATCGACTTCAGCGAAAAGCAGATCAAGATCGCCCGCAGCCGGCATCCTGAGCTGACCTTCATTCTGGGCGACGCGGAGGATCCGGCCACGCTCGCCGCCGCCACCGGCCCGTTCGACGTCATTCTGGTGCTCGACACCATCGGTTCGCTCGACGACTGCCAGCAGTTCATCGAGCAGTTGCACCCCTTGTGCACGCGCGAGACGCGCCTCGTCATCGGCTACTTCTCGCACCTCTGGTATCCGCTGCTGAAGGCTGCGGAGGCACTGGGCCTGCGGATGCCGCAGCCGGAGCAGAACGTGCTGTCGCCGGCCGACCTGCGCAATCTCGCGCAGCTTGCCGATTTCGATCCGGTGAAATCCGAGCAGCGCGTGCTGTCGCCGCTGCGGCTCTACGGCCTCGGCCGCTTCGCCAACCGCTTCCTCAGCGTGCTCCCGATTCTGCGCGCCTTGTCGCTGCGGCACTATCTGGTGTCGCGCTCGCTCCGCTGCGTGAGCGACGACGTCCGCTCGGCGACCGTCGTGATCCCCGCGCGCAACGAGCGCGGCAACATCGAGCCCGCGGTGCAGCGCATCGCCGCGTTCTGCCCGGACATCGAGATCATCTTCATCGAGGGCCACAGCAGGGACGGCACCTATGAGGAGATGGAGCGGGTGCGCCAGGCGTTCCCGGACCACGACATCAAGCTGATGCGGCAGCCCGGCAAGGGCAAGGCCGACGCGGTGTTCACGGCCTTCGACGCGGCACGCGGCGACGTGCTGATGATTCTGGACGCCGACCTCACCATGCCGCCGGAGCAGTTGCCGAAGTTCTTCGAGGCGCTGCGCTCGGGCAAGGGCGAGTTCATCAACGGCTCGCGCCTGGTCTATCCGATGGACGAGGGCGCGATGCGCTTCCTCAACCTCATCGCCAACAAGACCTTCTCCTATCTGTTCTCGTGGCTCTTGAACCAGCGCTACACCGATACGCTCTGCGGCACCAAGGTGCTCCGCCGCAGCGACTATGTCAGGCTCAAGGCCGGTAAGGCCTATTTCGGCGATTTCGATCCGTTCGGCGATTTCGACCTGATCTTCGGCGCCTCCAAGCTGAACCTGAAATCGATCGACCTGCCGATCCGCTACGCCGCGCGCAGCTATGGCGAGACCCAGATCTCCCGCTTCCGCCACGGCTGGATGCTGCTCAAGATGGTCGTGTTCGCGTTCTTCAAGATCAAGGCGATCTGAGGATGACGGGAGTTCGCGGTGTCCAGCCTCAGAGGAGGCTGCGCCGATCGTTCGCCAATCGACCTACGTCGTCAAGGCCGGGCTTGACCCGGCCTCCCATGCCTTCTTTCGCCGAGGAAGGACGACGTGGATGCGCGGGACAAGCCCGCGCATGACGAAGAAAACGATTACGAAAACATCGAATCCGCCTCGTGACGCCTTCGATCGCCTGACGCGCTTCGGCTGGCACGGCGGCGTCGCGGTCGCGCTGCTGCTGTCGCTCGTGTCGTTCCTGGCCGTCGGCTATTTCACCGTCTATTGGCGCAATGCCGACATGGACTTCATGGTGATCTACAACGCGCTCGCGATCAACGATGGCGGCGCGCAGGCCTTCTTCGATCACCCGGCCTATCTCACCATCCTGTCGGTCGAGACCTGGTTCGCGTTGCTGCATCGGCTCGGCCTGCTCGACGCCTGGACATTGTCGGCGATCCCCGCCGATCACGCTGCCTTCGATGTCGCGATGACCGGCGCCGTCCATGCCGGACGCGTCGCCGCGCTGCTGACGGCGGCGGGCCTCATCCTGGCCTTTGCCTGGCTGGCGCGCCGGCTGGTGTCCGATTGGCGCATCGCCATGCTCGCCGTCACGGCCTTCGTATTTTCCGGCGGCGTGCAGATGCATCTGCGCATCCTGCGCAGCGAGATGATGGCGGCGTCGTTCTGCATTCTCGCGCTGATGATCCTGATCGTGGCGGCGCGCCGCGCCAGCCTCGCGCGTCCGCTTGCGATCGGGCTCGCCGCCACGCTCTGCACGCTCGGTCTGGAGAACAAGGTCCATGCGATCCTGTTGATCGCCGCGATCCCCGTGCTGGTGCTGCCGTTCGGCACGGCGACGAGCCGAAGCGTTGCGTTCTGGCAATCGCCGCGCGCCTGGGCGGCCGTGCTGGTCGCCGGGATCGCTGCGCTGCTCGCCCTGAGCGCTGCCTGGCCCCTGATCGTCGCCGGCTTCGATCCTGTCAACGCAACGGCTGCCGGCCTCAAACCCATGCTGTTGGGCCGCTTCGGCGTCTATCAGCTCGCGCTGCTCGGCCTGATCGCGGCCTGCATGGTCGTCTTCGCGTGGCTGTGGCGCGTGAGCGCGGCCGAAACTGTTGCGGCGCTACTGGCGATGGTCGCCGGCGCCGCCATCGGCCTGCTCGCGCTGGATCTGAGCTACGACGTCAACGATGTCGTCGTCGTGCTCAATCCGCTGGAGAAGATGATCACCTTTGTCGACGCGCCAGATGCCGCCGGTAGCCTGAGCGGTGCGATCGGGCTGTTGTTGTCCGGGCTGTTCGGGGTCATCAGGCGCTACACCTTCGTGCTGCAAACTTCGGCGCGGCCCACGGTGTTCCTGACCTGGCTGATCATCCCGGGCATCGTCATGGCCTGGCGCCGCGGTGAGCGGCAGGCGGCCATCCAAGCCGTCCTCCTGATGCTGGCGGCCATCGGCATCGACACGCTCGGCGTCCGCCGCGGGCTGAAGGTCGAGTACTTCGTCTTCACCGATCCCCTGATCATCATTGCCGGCATGGTCCTGCTCGATCATCTGGCGGACCTGCGCTTCTCCCGCTTCGCCTATCCGATCGGCGCGGCGCTGCTCGCGCTCCATGTCGGCATCAGCCAGGCCGAGCCGGTCAAGATGGCGCTCAAGCGCAGGGGGCCTGAGGAGGTCTGCGCGTGGAGCGGCCACTACATGCCACGGATGGCGCTGCCCTGGTGCGCGCCGCCGAACAGCCCGCCGAGGACGTGACGGCCGACGCTCAGGAGCGTCAAGACGATCCTGATCGCACCCTGCGGCGTGGCTTGACCGGCGCAAAGATCGCCGCGAGATCCGCGCCGTCGGGCGCCGGGCACTCGTCGAGCCGCAGCCGGCCCTCGACATGCAGGAAGTGCTCGCGCGACACCGCGATCGCGCGCATCAGGTCGCGGTCGCGTAGCGCCGCGACGATCGCGCCGTGCTCGTCGACCGCGCAGATCGACTGCGCCGCCGGCTCGTACACCGACACCATCACCGAGGAGCGGCTGAGCAGGTCGCCGAGCATGCGCGACAATTCCGGATTGCCGAGCGCGTCGACCAGGTGGACATGAAAGGCGCCGGACAGCCGCACCGAGGTCGCGCGATCACCGCGCCGCGCCGCCGCGTGCTCCTCTGCCAGATGCGCATCGAGCCGGGCGAGCAGGAGATCATCGACCCGCAGCACCAGCTGGCTGAGCACGCCGGCCTCGAGCACGCGATGCGCCTCATAGACTCGTCTGATATTATCAAGCGTCGGCCGCGGCACCCGCGCGCCGCGGTTCGGAATCATCTCCAGCCGCCGCTCGGCGCCGAGCCGGTGCAGCACCTTGCGGATGCGCTCGCGCGACACGCCGAAGACCGCGGCCAGCGGCGTCTCGGCGAGCTTGGTGCCGGCCTTGAGCTTGCCTTCCAGCAGCGCGCGCAGAATGGCCTGATACACCGCCTCGTCCTCGGCGGGATTGGCCTTCCCGATTCGCTGCGCTCGCATCGCCATGCTCCGTAGCTAGGCCCAAAGCCGCGGCAGGTCACCTCCAAAAAATGTGCACATTATGCTCGCGGCCGGGGAGGAGGTCGGTCGAGAAGCGGATCGAGGAAGAGCTCAGAGCAATGATCTCGTTGATGAATCCAAAAATGTGCACATTTGGCACGGCGCTTGCTGATCCTCGTGACACGTCACGCGACAGCTCACACGGGATCCTCTCATGCACCCCTTCTCCCGCCGCAGCCTCCTGAAAACCGGTGCGGCCTTCGCCGCCACCCTTGCCGCGCCCGCGCTGGTGCGCGCCGCCCCCAAAGAGATCGTGATCGGCGGCCCCGCCGGTGCCGCCAAATATTTCAACGCCGATCTGTTTCCGGTGCTGGAGAAGAAGCTCGACTGCAAGGTGCTCTACGAGGGGACGAACTCGCTGACCAATCTGCAGAAGATGCAGGCCGACAAGGCCAGCCCGAAGATCTCCGTCGTGATCATGGACGATCCGGTGATGCTGCCGGCCGCGGCCGAAGGGCTGATCACCAGGATGTCGTCGTCGGCGATTCCCAATCTCGGCAAGCTCGTCGACGACGCCGTGCACCAGGACGGGATGTGGGCCAACTACCAGAAGCCGTGGGTCGGCATCGCCTATTCCACCAGGCGCATGAAGACGGCACCTGGCAGCTGGGCCGAGCTGTGGGATGCGAAATACGACTCCAAGATCGTCGTGCCGTCGTTGTCCAACACCGAAGGATTCTGGACGCTGCTCGCCGCCGCGCATCTCGAGACCGGCAAGCCCTACAAGGAAGCGCAATACGAGATCGATGCCGGATTCAAGAAGATCAAGAGCCTGAAGGCCAATCTGCTGAACGTCTATACGAACGCACCGCAGGCCATCAATCTGCTGGAGCAGGGCGAGGCCTGGATGATCGGCGGCCAGTTCTCGGCCTACACGCTGATCCGGAAAGCGGACGGCTCGCCGGTCGATCTCGCGATCCCCAGGGATGGCGGCTTCTCGATGCCGTCGGGCATCGCCAAGGTGAGCGGCGCGCCAGCCGGCGATCTCGCCGACGCCGTGATCGACTTCTATCTCAGCCCGGAGGCGCAGACCATCCTGGCCAAGACGGCCTTCATCGCACCGACCAGCAAGGCGACGCCGCTGCCGGCCGGCTATCCGGATCCGGCCTCGCTGTTCGCGCCCGACTGGGCCTTCATCGCCAAGAACCGCGCCGGCTGGGTCGATCGCTGGAGCAAGGAGATGACATGACCGCCGCGCCGCATCTCGTCATCAGCGGAGTCTCCAAGCGCTTCGGTGCGGCGACCGTGCTCGATCGCGTCGATCTCACCATCTGCCGCGGCGAGCTGGTCACCCTGCTTGGGCCCTCAGGCTGCGGCAAGACCACCTTGCTGCGTGCCATCGCCGGCCTGGCGCCACCGGACACCGGCACGATTTCGCTCGCCGGGCGCGACGTCACCCATGTGCCGCCGCATCGACGCAATGTCGGCGTCGTGTTCCAGAGCTACGCGTTGTTCCCGCATCTCACCGTCGCCGGCAACGTTGCTTTCGGCCTGAAGGTGCGCGGCACGCCGAAGGCCGAGATCGATCGCGCGGTGGAGCGCGCGCTTTCGCTGGTCAAGCTCGGCCATCTCGGCGGCCGCCGCATCTCGGCGCTGTCCGGCGGCCAGCAGCAGCGCGTGGCGCTGGCGCGCGCGATCGCGGTCGAGCCCGACGTGCTGCTGTTCGATGAGGCGCTGTCGGCGCTCGATCGCAAGCTGCGCGAGGAGATGCAGGTCGAGCTGCGCCGTCTGCTGCAGGAGGTCAAGGCGACCGCGATCTTCGTCACCCATGACCAGGACGAGGCGCTGACCATGTCGGACCGCGTCGCGGTCATGAACAGGGGCCGCATCGAGCAGCTCGCCGAGCCGCGCGAGCTCTATGCCCGGCCTGCGAGCTTGTTCGCGCTCAACTTCGTCGGACTGTCGACGCGCATCGCGGGCCAGGTGGTCGGCGCGCATGACGGCACGGTGGACGTCGTGACGCCGGTCGGCCGTCTGTCGGCGCGCGGCGCGTTTCAGCCCGGCGCGTCGGTGATCGTCGCGACGCGGCCGGAGCAATTGCGTCTCGGCGCGATGGATGGCGCCAACTCGGCCGCCGGCCGCGTGCGCTCGGTCGTGTTCCAGGGCTCGCGGACGCTGGTCGACGTCGATGCCGGTGCCGGCGCCAATCTGCTCGCCGAGCTATCGGGACGCGAGGCCGAGGTGCCATGCGTCAATGACGAAGTCCGCTTCGCCTGGCCGGTGTCGGAGACCTTCGCCTTCGCCGCCGAGGCTTGACCATGACCGACGCCGTGTTGCCAGCACCGATCATTGAGCCCGCGCCCGATCGCGAGCGGCTCGCCGCGTTCGGCTTCGTCGCGCCATCGGCGCTGATCATCGCGCTGGCGTTCGTGCTGCCCTTGGCGCTGCTGCTCGGCGTCAGCGTGCTCGATGGCAAAGGCGGCATCACGTCGGCGAACTACACGCGGCTGCTCGGTACGCCCTATTATCTCGGAATCATCTGGAATTCGCTGCGGCTCGGCCTGCTGACGACGCTGATCGCCTTCCTCATCTCTTATCCAGCCGCCTTCGCGCTCGCCCGCGCCCGCGGCGCGTTGCGCTCGGTCCTGCTGGCGACCCTGTTCCTGCCGCTCGCAGCCTCCGTCATCGTCAAGGCGTTCGCCTGGACCATCCTGTTGCGCAGCGACGGCCCCATCAACACCGTGCTGATCGCGCTCGGGATCATCGAGGATCCGATCCGCATGATCTTCACCCAGACCGCGCTGATCATCGGTGCCGTCAACATCTTCCTGCCGTTCATGGTGCTGCCGATCTACGCAGTCGTCGCGCAGCTCGATGGCCGCTACGCGGAAGCCGCGGCGACGCTCGGCGCCTCGCCGCTCGTGGTGTTCTTCCGTGTCATCCTGCCGCTGACCTTGCCCGGCATCATTGCTGGCGTGGCGCTGGTGTTCTCGCTGTCGGTGTCGGCCTATGTGGTGCCGACGCTTCTGATCGGCGAGAAATATCCGACGCTCGCCACCACCATCGCCAAGGCCTATCTGCTGGCGCGCGAGCCCGGCTTCGGCGCCGCCGCCGGCGTCGTGCTGTTGGTGATTGCGGTCATCGTCGTCGCGCTCAGCACGCTGCCGTCGCGGGAGCCGAAATGACGACGCGCGTCGCCATCATCATCTGCTGGCTGCTCGCGATGGGCCTCGCGCTGTTCCTGGTGCTGCCGCTTGTGGTGATCGCGGCCGCGTCATTCTCGCCGACGCCCGTGTTCGACCTGCCGCTGTCGGGCGCCTCGCTGCGCTGGTACGGCCGCATCGGGCGGCTCGACGGTTTCTGGCCGTCGCTATCTCTGTCGCTGCAGATCGCCGTGCTGTCGACCGCGCTCTCGCTGGTCGCCGGCACGCTTGCCGCGATCGCGATCGCCCGGGGCAGACTGCCGGGTGCAACCGCGATCGGGACGCTGCTCGTATCGCCTTTGATGATGCCGGGTCTCGTGCTCGGCATCGCGCTGTTGCAGTATTTCCGCATGATCGGTTTCACCGCGACCTGGAGCGCGCTGCTGGTGGCCCATCTCGTGGTGACCTTGCCCTATGTCGCCCGCACGATGATCGCAGGCCTCTCGCGCTTCGACTTCACCCTCATCGAAGCCGCGCGCACGCTCGGCTGCACCTATTCCGGCAGCGTGCTGCGCGTGATGGTGCCGGCGCTGGCGCCGTCGTTCCTGATCTCCGGCCTGTTCAGCCTGTTGGCCTCGTTCGACAACTATCCCGTCTCGATCTTTCTCGCCGACGTGCGCTCGAAAACGCTGCCGATCCGCATGCTGCAATATATCGAGGAGGCGCCCGATCCGACGCTCGCGGCGCTGTCCACCCTCATTCTCGCCGGCACCCTGGTGCTGCTGCTGATCAGCGACCGCCTGGTCGGCCTGCACCGCATGGCTGGAACCGCGGATTGACACGATGACCCCACGGCCTGTTTTCCGCCGCGATCTCACGGGCTATGCCGGCAGGCCGCCGCATCCGCGCTGGCCCGACGACGCACGCGTCGCGGTGTCGCTGGTGGTGAATTTCGAGGAGGGCTCGGAATTCTCGGTGTGCGACGGCGATCCGAGCAACGAGGCGATCTACGAGGTCGTGCATCGGCTGGACGGCCCCGACCCCTGTATCGACAGCCATTTCGAATACGGCACGCGCGCGGCGTGGTGGCGCATCATGGACCTGTTCGACGCCCACGGCGTCAAGGTCACCGTCAGCGCCTGCGGCCGCGCCGTCGAGCGCTCGCCGGAGCTCGCCCGTGATGCCGTGGCGCGCGGCCACGAGGTGTCGGCGCATGGCTGGCGCTGGCAGAGCCATGCCGGGATGGGCGAGACCGAGGAGCGCCGCGTGATCGCGCGCACGGTCGAGACGATCCAGCGCGTCACCGGCCAGCATCCGCTCGGCTGGCATACGCGCTCGGCGGCGTCCGCGAACACGCGGCGGCTGCTGGTCGAGCAGGGCGGCTTCCTCTACGACAGCGATGCCTACAATGACGACCTGCCGTACTACGTCGATGTCGCCGGCCGCCCGCATCTGGTGCTGCCCTATGCCTTCGACAGCAACGACATGCAATTCTACAACGGCTCGCGCTTCCGCGGCGCCGACTTCGCCGACTACGTCATCGACGCCTTCGACTGGCTCGCGCGTGAGGGCGCGACGACGCCGAAGATGCTGTCGATCGGTCTGCATCTGCGCATGATCGGCCGCCCCGGCCGGATCGGCGCGCTCGACCGCATCCTGTCCCACGTCACCGGCAGCGGCGTGGCCTGGATCGCGCCGCGCGCCGACATCGCCCGGCACTGGCTGGCGACCGTGCCGCCACCCGGCACGACCTGACGGACCTTGGCCTGGTGACGGACTGGCGCGGCCCGGCCTGGCCGCCTACATCTGCGCCATGATCGATCCTCTCGCGCTAAAATCCTTCATCGACAGCCACCACCGGATCGTCGTGCTCACCGGCGCCGGCTGCAGCACCAATTCGGGCATCCCCGATTATCGCGACAATGACGGGCAGTGGAAGCGCACCCCGCCGGTGACCTATCAGGCCTTCATGGGCAGCGACGAGACGCGCCGTCGCTACTGGGCGCGCAGCATGGTCGGCTGGCGGCGCTTCGGCCGCGCCCAGCCGAACGGCGCACACCACGCGCTGGCGCGGCTCGAGGCGCAGGGCCGCTGCGCGCTGCTGGTGACGCAGAATGTCGACCGGCTGCACCAGGCCGCAGGCACCAGCAATGTCATCGATCTGCACGGCCGGCTCGACCGCGTCCGCTGCATGGGCTGCGGCGCCACGCTGTCGCGGGCCGCGTTTCAGGACGAGCTGGCGGGCGCCAATCCGCGCTGGCTGGCGCATGATGCCGCCGCCGCGCCCGATGGCGATGCCGATCTCGACGGGGTCGATTTCGCCGGGTTCTCCGTTCCGGCCTGTCGCGCCTGCGGCGGCATCCTCAAGCCCGACGTCGTATTCTTCGGCGAGACCGTGCCGCGCGAGGTCGTCGCCACGGCGCGCGAACATGTCGATCAGGCCGACGCGATGCTCGTGGTCGGCACCTCGCTGATGGTCTATTCGGGTTTCCGCTTCGTCCGCGCCGCCGCCGACCGCGCCATCCCGATCGCCGCCGTCAATCTCGGCCGCACCCGCGCGGATGATCTGTTGTCGCTAAAGGTGGAAGCGCCTTGCGACGAGGCGCTGGCGTTCCTGCTCGAAGGATAGGGCGGACAGTCCTCTCTCCGCCGTCATGGCCGGGCTCGCCCCGGCCATCCAGCTGTTTTGGCGCGGTAGAAATGAATGCCCGGGTCAAGCCCGGGCATGACGAGAACCTAAAATGTTGTCCGCCTCACCGCGACTGCGGCTTCTCGCGGTTCTCGATGCGGTCCTTGTTGTTGACCTGCTCGTTCTCCGGCTTGCCGACCTCGACCGTCTTGCCGGCCTGGTTGCCTGGATTGTAGTGGAACTTGCCTTCGCGATGCTCGCCCGGCTGCTTCCGATCGGGATTGACATTGTCGGCCATGGAACTCTCCTGTCGCTGTGCCGGACAACGTCGCGGGCGTGATGCTTGTTCCGCGGCTGAGCGCCGCGGCCCCGTCCATGCGGCATCATCTCTCTCTGTGCGGACCGTCACGGAAGCAGCGCGCCCTGACCGTCATGATCCTCGCATGGGCTGCAGGGGCAGCCTCAAGCAACGAGGGACAAGGTCATGACGTCCAGCATTCGTCTTTTCGCCGCCGCCGCCATCGTCGCGGGCGCGGGCCTGCTCGCGTCAGCATCGACATCGCCGGCGTCTGCCGGCTGGGAATGGCTGGGCAACAAGAACTACATCAACTGCCTGCAGCTGTTTGCGAGCGGCAACTTCCTGATCCCGGCAAACGCCACCCCGGCCCAGCGCGCGGCCAAGCACGAAGCGGGCCGCCGCTACTGCAATCGCCAGTACTACGGCCACGATTGAGGATGACAGCTGCAGGCACGATCGAGGCCGCGCCGCCTCGATCGTCGCGGCCTGCTGCCTCACGCCCCCGTCACGCGCCAGATGCAGTTGCCGACGTCGTCGGCCACCAGCAGCGAGCCGTCCGGGCCGAGCGTCACGCCGACCGGCCGCCCATAGGAGAAGCTCTCGTCCGGCGCCAGGAAGCCGGAGAGGATGTCGCGCGCCGGGCCCGACGGCTTGCCGTTCTCGAACGGAATGAACACGACCTTGTAGCCGGACAGCTTGCTGCGATTCCACGAGCCGTGCTGGCCGATCACCATGCCCTCGGGGAAGCCGGGCAGGGTGCCCGCCGGCAGCCAGCACAGGCCGAGCGAGGCGGTGTGGCCGCCGAGCGCGTAGTCCGGCGTCAGCGCGGTCGCGACCAGGCTCGCGTCCTGCGGCACCCGGTCGTCAACCGTCCTGCCCCAGTAGCAATAGGGCCAGCCATAGAAGCCGCCCTCGCGCACCGAGGTCAGGTAGTCCGGCGGCGTCTCGTCGCCGAGCCCGTCGCGCTCGTTGACGACGGTCCACAGCGCCCGCGTCTGTGGCTCGAACGCCAGCCCCACCGCGTTGCGCAGGCCCGCCGCGAAGATGCGGCTCGCACCGCTGGCGATGTCCAGCTCATAGATGCAGGCGCGGCCCTCCTCGACCTCGAAGCCCTGCTCGGCGATGTTGGTGAGCGAGCCGACGCCGGCATAGAGCTTGGTGCCGTCAGGGCTGACCAAAAGGCTGCGCGTCCAGTGTCCGCCCGGCTTGAACGTCGTCAGCCGCTGGCCCTGCGCGGTGATGCGCTCGGCGCCCGCAGTGTAGGGGAAGGCGACGATGCCGTCGGTGTTGCCGACATAGAAGGTGTCGCCGACCAGCGCCATGCCGAACGGCTGGCTGAGATTCTCCATGAAAGCATTGCGGCGCTCGGCGGTGCCGTCGCCGTCAGCATCGACCAGCCGCGTGATGCGATTGGCGCTGACACCGAGGGCTGCGGCGCGGCGCATCGTCGCCTGCATCGCATAGCTGAACATGTTGCGCACCGGGCTCGGAATCTGCGTCGCCTCCGCGATCAGCACCGATCTGTCCGGCATCACGTAGATCCAGCGCGGATGGTCGAGTCCGGTCGCGAACGCATTCACCTTCAGCCCCGCCGCCGCCACCGGCTTTTCGCCGTCGCGCCAGCCCCGCGCCGTCGGCATCTTCAGGGTCGGCAGCAGGCCCTGCGGCTTCGCCACCGGGATCTGCGGCTGCGCGCCCCACGCCGGCTGCGGCGTCTCTCCCTGCAGCTTGCGCCACTGCAGCGCCGCATTGCCAACCAGCGCGACACCGCGCGCAACGATGGAGGAGAGGGTCATGAAACGTCCTGTGGGATGAGACAGAGGCAGGGTGTGATGGTCGAGATCCATAATACATCTCGCCGTCGCGGCTGATGTGACGATTCTGCGGAGCAGGCGCGGTTGGCCTGCGTGCCCTGCATGCGCGGTGCTCCGGGCGTGGCTCAGGGCGCCCCGTCTGCATCGCTCCACGGGTTGAGGAGCGCGACGCCGGTGGCGGCGAAATCTGTGGTGTTGCGGGTGACGACGGTCAGCCCGTGAACCAGCGCTGTCGCGGCGATCAGCGCGTCGCGCTCGGGCCGCGGGTCGGGCACATGCAGGCGCGCGCAGTGCTGCGCCACCGCGGTGTCGATGGCGAGGATACGGCCGTCGAAATGCGTCAGGATGTGCTGGTCGATCCAGGCCCGCAGCGCAGCTCCCTGGGTCGGGTCTCTGCGCGCAACGCGCTGCGCGCCCAACTCGATCTCGAGGATCGAGATCGCGGAGAGGAAGACGCTCGCGGCCGGACGCGCCGCCGCCCAGGCGACGACGTTGCGGTCCGCCTTGTCGCGGCGTCGGAGCTCGGAGACGACGTTGGTGTCGAGCAGGAACATCAGTCGAGGTCGGCGGGCCGGCCGATCGGCCCGGCAATGCGTGGCGGCTCGAACTCGAAATCGGCCCCCGGCTGCGCCAGCGCGTCGGCGAGGCTCATGCCGCCGCCGGCCAGGCGGAGATAGTCTTCGATGGTCAGCAGCACATGCGCCGGCCGCCCGCGGTCGGTGATGAACACCGGCCCGTTGGCCGCTTCTTTCTTGGCGCGGCCAGTGTCCTGGTTGAACTCGCGGCTGGTCAGCGTGGTCATGGCCGGCCTCCTGGCAGTGGTCGTTATCCCTCTGACGGCAGAGCATATGTAGAGACGTTACTACATTCAAGCGCGATGGTGACGGCGACTGGCGACGGGCGTGTTGCTCACGCCGCCCACCGCCGGTCGCATCCGGACATCCGCCGTCGGATTCGACCTCTCACCGCGAAGCCGATGCGCCCCTCCCCCTTGCGGTGAGCGGTCGGGGGTGGGGGTAGCCCAGCCGTGCGCTGGTCATGATCGATCGAATGAATGCCCGCTCCTCATCGTGCAACATCGCATCGGTGATTGCGGCGGAGGGGGGCGCGCTGAGAAAGCCGCCAACACGCACGACATCGCCGCAGCCGTGGCGCCGTCATTGAATTGCACTACAGTGGTGTCACATGCTGCCGGCGCGTCGGCGGCGGGCGACAATGGAAGTCAGGGGGATGCACGGCATGATGGGGGTGATCAATTCAGGCGCAGCGCAATCGTCTGCGTCAGGTGTCGCTCTCACGCGTGGGCTCTGCCGATGACGTCGCTCGACAAGTCCGCCTTCACGCCGCACGCGCTGCGCGAGAGCGTGCTGAACGAGGTGCATGCGCGGCCGTTCACGCCGCTGACGCAGCCGGTGCTGGTGATCCGCTTCGCCTTCATGGCCAAAGGCGCCAGCGCGGCGACCGACCGCGCCAGCCTCGCCGCGTTCTGCGCGCAGCATGGTGCGCTGCCGCCGGAGCCGGGCGTGAAGCATCACCAGATCGATCTCGGCCCGGTCAGGCTGCGCTTCGAGCAGCATTCGGAATTCGCCACGCTGACCTGGATCTGGAGCCCGCCCGCGGACTCAGGCCCGCGCCGCTTCGGCGCCATCGCGCCCGAGCTGCAGGCGCTGATCGCGGCGCTGCCGCAGGCCGGCGAACTGCTGGTCGCGGTCAAGCTCGAGGTCGAGAATGCGGCCGATCCGGTGGCGCGCGCCGAGGAGATCTTCGACAAGAGCAGCCTCGCCATCGTTGCGATCAAGGGCAGCGCCGGCGCGGTCGCCTCCGACTTCCGCCTCGACGACGACGGCTTCACCCGCATCCTGGTCTGCGCCGATGGCCCGACGCCGGAGCGGCTCGGTGCGCTGGTGCAGCGCGTGCTGGAGCTCGAGACCTACCGCACCCTGGCGCTGCTCGGCCTGCCGGCGGCGCTGGCGCTGGCGCCGGACGTCGACCGCATCGAGCGCCGTCTGGTCGAGGTGCTCGCGGAGATGCAGGGCGCGCAATCGTTCAAGCTCAACAACCACCTGCTCCGCGAGCTGACCGAGCTCGAAGCGCTGCTGGAGCGCGGCGCCACCGGCAGCCTGTTCCGGTTCGGCGCGAGCCGCGCCTATTACGACCTGGTGCAGGCGCGCCTGTCGGTGATCGAGGGCGAGCCGGTCGCGCCGTATTCGAGCTGGTCGTCATTCCTGGCGCGGCGCACTGCGCCGGCGATGCGCACCTGCAACGCGCTGGAGGGCCGGCAGTCGAACCTGTCGCTCAAGCTCGCGCGCGCCGCCGATCTGCTGCGCACCCGCGTCAATGTCGAGCTGGAGCAGCAGAACCGCGACCTCCTGCGCTCGATGAACGAGCGCACCAAGCTGCAGTTGCGCCTGCAGAGCACGGTCGAAGGCCTGTCGGTGGCCGCGATCGGCTATTACGTCGTCAGCCTGTTCGGCTATCTCGCCAAGGGCGCACATGACAGCGGCCTGCCGGTCGAACCGACGCTCGCCACCGCCGCCTTCGTGCCGGTCGCCATCGCGCTGATCTGGTTCACGACCCACCAGATCCGCAAGCGGCATCTGAAGGAGGACCACGAGGCGGAGAAGACCGAGCACGAGTGACGCGCGGCGCTTGCCAGCGCGCGGCGAGGCGGCTAAGCGGCGGTCTGACGGGACAGAGGCGATGAGACGATGAGCGGCACGACAATCGAATTCCTGGTTCACGCAGGCGGCGGGGCGACGCGGCAGCAGATCACGCTGAGCCGCCTCGTCATCGCCGGCTGGACCGGGCGCGATCCGGTCGCGCGCGACAAGCACATCGCCGAATTGGAAGAGCTCGGCATTCCCCGGCCGGCGACGACGCCGATCTATTACGAGGCCGCGGCCAGCCGGCTGACCACATCCGACAGCATCGAGGTCAGCGGCGGGGAGTCCTCCGGCGAGGTCGAGTTCGTGCTGGTGAAATCGCGCGGCAAACTGCTGGTCGGCGTCGGCTCCGACCATACCGACCGCAAGGTCGAGACCTACAACATCACCGTCTCCAAGCAGATGTGCGACAAGCCGGTGGCGCCGGAGCTGTGGCTGGTCGACGACGTCGCCGCGCATTGGGACCAGTTGATGCTGCGCGCGTTCGCGACCATCGGCGGCGAGCGGGTGCTGTACCAGGAGGGCGCGCTGAGCGGCATGCTGGCGCCTCTCGACCTGATCGCGCGCCGCTACGGCGAGGCCGGCCTGCCCGAGGGCACCGCGATGTTCGGCGGCACGTTTGCCGCCAAGGGCGGCATCCGCCCCGCCGACCGCTTCGAGTTCGAGCTCGCCGATCCCGTGCTGAACCGCGTGATCCGCCATGGCTACGCGATCGCGCAGCTCGCCATCGCCGGCTGATCGGGACGCGCGCGATCACGATCGTGTGCGGCGAGGGTGGACCGGGTGAGCGTCCGCTACGGCAAGGGCCTGTTAAGCAAGACGGCCTAGGGTGTTGGAGTGTGCCGAAGCGGGACCGCCGCGCATCAGGCGTTCGCGTCCGGCACGATCCTGTCGCGACATGAGACGCGGAGCGGCTGGCAAATCCTTAACCGATCCCTACCTGATCATGGCTCATTCGACGGGTCGGAGGACAAGGGCGATTAACTAGAAGTTTAGGAATTGGTTGTGCGCGTGGATACCTCCCTTAAGGGTTTTATTAAATACCCCGGGAATTGGGAGAGTGCGATGCGCGTGGCGATCGTCCACGATTGGCTTTACGTTCTCGGCGGCGCCGAGAAGGTCCTGCAGGAGATCTTGCGCTGCTATCCCGGCGCCGACGTCTTCACGCTGTTCGACCTGCTGCGTCCCGAGGACCGCGCCAAGCTGGGATTCGAAAAGTCGCACACCACCTTCCTGCAGAAGATGCCGTTGTTGCGGAAGTATCACCGCTCCTACCTGCCGCTGATGCCGCTCGCGATCGAGCAGCTCGACCTGTCGAGCTACGATCTCGTGATCTCCTCGAGCTGCGCGGTGGCGAAGGGCGTGCTGACCGGGCCGGAGCAGGTTCACGTCGCCTATGTGCATTCGCCGATGCGCTACGCCTGGGACCTGCAGCACCAGTATCTTCAGGAGAGCGGCTACGCCACCGGCATCAAGGGCCTCATCGCCCGCGCGTTGCTGCACAAGATGCGGATCTGGGATGCGCGCACCGCGCACGGTCCCGACGCCATCTTCACCAATTCGCAGTTCGTCGCCCGCCGCATCAAGAAGATCTACGGCCGCGATGCCAAGGTGATCTATCCGCCGGTGACCATCGCGCAGCGCGATGCGATCCTGCCGGTCGGCAACCACTTCCTCGCCGCCAGCCGGCTGGTGCCCTACAAGCGCATCGAGCCGATCGTGCGCGCCTTCAACACCATGCCGGACCTCGAGCTGGTCGTGGCCGGCGACGGCCCGGAGGCCGCGCGTCTGAAGGCGATCGCGGGGCCGAACGTCAAGTTCGCCGGCTTCGTGCCCGACAAGCAGCTGCGTGACATCATGACCACCGCCCGCGCCTTCGTGTTCGCCGCGGAAGAGGATTTCGGCATCATCCCGGTCGAGGCGCAGTCGGAAGGTGCGCCGGTGCTGGCCTTGGGCCGCGGCGGTGCGCGCGAGTCGATCCTCACCACGGGGCCGCGGCCGACCGGCATGTTCTTCGGCTCGCCCGAGCCTGCGGCGATCGCGGCCTGCGTGCGATCGTTCGTGGCCAAGGAGAAGTCGATCTCGCGTCTCGATTGCCGCCAGCGCGCCGGCTTCTTCTCGGCCGAGCGCTTCCGCAGCCAGTTCGTCGCGGCGGTCAACGAGGAGCTCGAGCATTTCCGTGCGGGACATCAGGGCCGCGCGACACGGCTGATTGCGTAACGTTCGGATGTGGTGCGGGTGCAGATCATGAGGCAGGCGGGTCTTACGGAAGCCTTGTCCGGCCTCGACGCGTTGGGGCGGATCTGGCGCCGTCGCGGCGTGTTCGCCATCGTGGCCGGCGCCGTCCTCGCGATTGCGGTGATCGCCCTCGTCGTATTGCCGGTGCGCTATCTCGCCACCGCCTCGGTGATCATCGCCGAGCAGGAGCCCGGCGCCAACACCTCGGCGGCGTGGGCGCAGAAGGTCGGCGACCCCGCCGACATGGAAAGCCAGCTGCTCGTGATCCGCTCGCCGCGCCTGCTGCGGCAGATCATCTCGTCGCCGGGTGTTGCCGACGCGGTCGTCAGCGAATGCGAGCGCGGCCGCCTGCTCGGCTCGACGGATGCGTGCCAGCGTCTCAAGACGGATGTCGGCGCGTTCATCGACCACGTCGAGAGCCGTTTCAGCGTCGCCTCCGCCGGCCGCTCGCGCGTCATCAACATCTCCTATCAGTCGGGTCTCCCCGACGTCGCGCAGACGCTCGCCAACGCACTGACGCAGACGTTTCTCGAGGATCAGCGTACCGAAGGCGCCAACAGCCGCGAGGTCGCGAGCTCCTGGCTGTGGCAGGAGCTGAAGCAGCTCGATCAGCAGCTGCGCGAGGCCGATGACAAGATCCAGAAGTTCCGCCGCACCAAGGGGCTGATGCGCGGCGCCAACGCGCCGATCTCCTCGGAGCGGCTGACGAGCATCGGCCAGCAATTGTCGCAGGCGGAGGCCGCGCGGGCCGAGGCTGCGGCGCGGCTGCAGGAGATCAAGTCGGAGCAGGAGCGCGGCCCGACCGATGCGCCTTCGGTGCTGCAGAGCCGGACCATCGCCGACCTCAAGCAGCAGCTCACGACAGTGAGCGCGCAGCTCGCGAGCGCCGCCGGCGTGCTCGGTCCGAAACACCCGTCGATCCTGGCGCTGACCCGCGAGCAGGCGAGCATCCAGCAACGTCTCGTCGAGGAGATGCAGTCGATCGCGGCCAGCGCGCAGAAGGCGTTCGATGCCAACACCGCGCTGGTCAATTCGCTCAAGAAGCAGATGGAGACCGCCAAGGCGGAGGCCGGCTCGGCCACGCTGGATGAGGCCTCCATCGAGAGCATGGTGCGCGACACCGAGATCAAGCGCCAGCAATATGCCGAGCTCTACAAGAAGGCGAGCGAGCTCGAGACCGAGCGGCGCGTCCTGCGCGGCAGCACGCGTCTCGTCAGCCTTGCCGAGCTGCCGAGCAAGCCGTTTTTCCCGAAGAAGATCCCATTCCTCGCCGCCGGCATGACGCTCGCATTGATCTTCGGCGTCGGTGCTGCGCTGCTCGCCGATCAGCTCGGCGCGCGCCTGATCAGCCTGCCCGTGCCCGTCACTCCGGAAGCGCCGGCCCAGCAGGTCGAGGCGCCCGCTGTCGACGAAGCTCCGGCCATCGTCCCTGAATTGGCCGAGAGTGCGACCGCACCGGAGACGGCGACGCCACCGCCCGAACGAAGCTCTCATCTCCCGAGCGTCGCCGACGTTTCGATCCTGGCCTGCTTGCCGCGCCTGAAGAGCCTGCGCGAGATGTCGGCGCTCGGCGCGATCCTGCAAGGCCATCAACCGCTGGCGATCCCGCGCGTCTTGCGCCTCGCCTCCGAGGACACCGATTTTCAGCATGCGCTGCATGATCTCGTCCACGAACTCGGTTTGAAGCGGTCCGCGCGATCGCAGCGCATCGTCGTGACCTCTCCCGATGCAGGAGATGGCAAGACGACCACGGCCTGTGCGCTGGCAGAGCACCTCGCGGCCGCAGGCCGGCGCGTGCTGGTCGTCGAGTGCGACGTCTCGCATCCCGCCTTTGCCGAGATCATGGCCCTGCCGGCAAGCCCCGGATGGCTCGGCGCGCTGGAGCGCGGGACGCCGCTCCGGGACATGATTCTGCCGACCGCGCATCCCTCGCTCGACGTGCTGCCGATTGGTGCGACGACCGGTCCGGTCGGCGACATTCTCGACGCGATCAGCCTCGACGGTCTCCTCGCTGGTCTCGATGGCTATGATGCCGTGATCGTCGACACGCCGTTGCCGTCGCAACGGAACGACTTCCTTGCCGGTACGGACTGGGCGATCGTCTGTGTCCGCAGTGACCGGTCGTTGATCGAGCCGGCGGTCGTGACGGTGAACAGGAGCAGGGCACTCGGAGCCCGCGATGTCGGCATCGTCGTCACCATGACCGACGTCGAGCACCGCAGCACGCCTGTGGTCCAGACCGCGCCCGTGGCAGCCTACGCCGGAGCCGGGTGATGTCGACCGAGCGTGTCCTGTTCGTCGATCACACCGGGCAGATCGGCGGCGCCGAGTTGATCCTGCTCGATGTCGTCCAGGGCCGCAAGAATTCATCGGTGTTCCTGTTCGAGCCGGGCCCGCTCGGCCAAGTGCTGGCTGAGCGCGGGATGTCGGTCATCACGTCGCGCTGGGGCCGCGGCCTGGGGCAGTTCAGACGCGACAGTTCGTGGCTCAAGGCGCTGCCGCTGTTCGGTCGACTCGCGGCAATCACCGCGGAGCTCGCGCATGTCGCACGCAAGCATGACGTCTTCTATGCCAATTCGCAGAAGGCCTTTGTCCTGTCGGCCATCGCCAACATCGCGGCACGGCGGCCGTTGATCTGGCATCTGCACGACATCATCAGCCCGGCTCACTTCGGCGCGCTGCAGCGTCGCATGCAGATCTTTCTCGCCAACCGCTTCGCGGCGAAGGTCGTCGTCCCCTCCGAAGCCGCCGCAGCCGCCTTCATCGAGGCCGGAGGTCGACGCTCTCTCGTCGAGATCGTGCCCAATGGCCTCGCCGTCGAACCCGTGCCCGCATCGCGGCAGGAGCTGCGGCAGCGACTCGGCCTGCCGTCCGCACCTCTGGTCGGCGTCTTCAGCCGGCTCGCCCAGTGGAAGGGCCAGCACGTCCTGATCGAAGCGCTGGCCAAACTGTCGGGTGTTCACGGCATCATCGTCGGAGATGCCCTGTTCGGCGAGCAGGACTACGCGGCTGACCTGAGACGGCTGGTCGCGGAGCTGGGCCTCGGCGATCGCGTTCACTTCCTTGGGCATCGCAGCGACGTGCCGCTGCTGATGCAGGCGGTGGACGCGATGGTGCATCCGTCGATCGATCCCGAGCCGTTCGGCCGCACCCTGGTCGAAGCGATGCTCGCCGGCGTGCCGGTGATTGCCACTGACGCTGGCGCTGCGCCGGACATCCTCGAACATGGCCGGGCCGGCCTGCTCGTGCCGCCTGGTGATGCGCGTGCGCTGTCCGAGGCTTTGGACGCGGTGCTGGCTCAACCCGAGATCCTCGCGCCACAGCTCGACTACGCGTCGCGCCGCGCGCGCACCCATTACAGTCTTGCCCGCATGCTGGACTCGATCGGGCTTCTGATCCGCAATGTCGGTGCGGGAGCGGCGGTGTGAGCACGATCGTCACACCTGCCCCGTCCTCCGAGCGGCGTATGGTCGATCTCGTCGCGGACTACGATCCGCTCGGCCCGCTGTTCGCCATTCTCGCGCCGGTGCTGTCGTGGCCGAAACTGCTCGAGGACGGACAAGTCTCTGCGCGATGGAAAGGGCCGCCGGCCGTGTCGGAGGAAGCCGCATGAGCGCCTCCGGTCCTTCGCTCAAGCGCTTCAGCGCGCTGCTGATCAGCGGTGCGCTGGCGAGCAAGATGCTCGGCTTCGGCCGCGAGGTGCTGATGGCGCATGTGTTGGGTGCCTCGCTCATCGCCGACGGCTTTCGCGCCGCGATGGCGGCCGTGCTCATCCCGCTCGCATTCCTGCAGAACGAGAGCGTGCCGGCGATCATGATCCCGATGCATCGCGAGGCGCTGCAGCGGCCGGATGCCGCGCGCAGCCTCGGTGCGCTGACGATCGTCATTGCCATCGTGTCGAGCGCAGTGACCGCGATCATCCTGCTGCTGGGCGAGCTCTGGGTGAACGCCGTCGTCGGCGGCTTCTCGGCGGAGGGGCGTGAGCTCACTTTGCATTTCGTGCGCATGATGGCGTTCGGCATGCCGGCGTCCGCGGTCCTCAACGTTCTGGCGGCCGGCGAGATCGCGCTCGGGCGCACGCGGCTGACCAATGTCCGCGCCAGCCTGCTCAACGTCGCAGTGATCGGCGGAATCGGCCTGCTGGTGCTGACCGGCGACGCCTACATGCTCGCCTGCGCCTTCACCGTCGCTTTCAATGGCCTCGCCGCCTGGGGCCTGGTCTCGCTGTGGCGCGAGGGCGCGCTGAGCGTCTCCGGCCTGACCGCCGGCATGGTGGTCGACAAGGGTGTCGAATTCTTCCGCCGGCTGCGCGTCCTGCTTGCGCTGCCGCTGGCCGAGCAGGGCAATGTCTGGATCGAGCGCTTCACGGCGTCGCGGCTGACGACGGGCGCCGTCGCCTCGCTGGACTACGCGCGCTCGCTGACCGAGAGCGCGCTGCTGCTGATCAGCCAGCCGCTCGGCATGGCCGTGCTGTCGCAGCACGCCCCGCACGATCCGCGCGCGCAGACCGAGGCGCTGCTGCGGCCGCTGCTCGCACTGACTTTGCCGGCCTCGGCGTTCCTGCTGGTCTTCTCGACCGACATCGTCCGCCTGATCTATTTCCGCGGCGCGTTCGGCGACGAGGCCCTGCTGCTGACCTCGCATGCGCTCAAGGGCATCGCCTGCGGCGTCTGGGCCGCGACCCTCGGCTGGATCCTGATCCGCCTGCTCAACGGCGCCGGGCGCAACGGCGTCGCCGCGCTGATCATCGTCTCTGCCTATCTCGCCAACATGGGTTTCAACCTGCTGATGCCGCTGTTCGATCCGTCGCCGGCGGCCGGCATGCAGTTGCTCGGAGTTGGCGAAGCGATCCGCAGCCTCGTGCTGCTGTCGGGCGTGGTGTTCGTGCTCGGCGATGCGCGAAAGCTCCTGCTCGTGATCGGCTTGGCCCTGCTGCCGACCGCACTGATGGCCGTGCTCGGCCTGATGATTCAGACCTCCGTGCCGGGCCTGCTGCCGCGCCTGTTCGCCGGCGGATTGGCCTATATGCTCTGCCTGGCCTTCGCGATCGGCATCCTGCTGCCGGCCGTGGTGGGCACGGCGCTCCGCCATGTTCGTCGTACGTTCAAGATGAAGGGAGAGCTGAGTTGACCCTGTTGGCCCTCGCTGCCGCCAAGGCCATGATGGCATCCGGTGCCTTCGTCCTTCCGCTCGCCAAGGCCGCCGATCGTGTGCTCGGCCCGCGCGGCTGCTGCCTGACCTTCCACCGCACCGCGCCCGCGGAGCAATGGGAGCGTCTGCCCAATCGCGACTTCTACGTCGATGCCGACTTTCTCGATCGTTTCCTCGGCTATGTCCTCGACCAGGGTTGGGATGTCGTGACGATCAGCGAGGCGCTGCGCCGGCCGGCAAGCGCCGAGCCGCCCGGCCGCTACGTCAACTTCTCGATCGATGATTGCTACCGCGATACGTGCGAGCTGCTGGTGCCGGTGTTCCGCAGGCACAAGGTGCCGGTGACGCTGTTCGTGACGACCGGCATTCCCGACGGCACTTTGCCGCTGTGGGCCGCTGGCTTGGAGGATGCGCTGCTGCACAGGGACCACGTCACGGTCGACGATGAGCGGATCGCGCTGTCGAGCGCCGAGCAGCGCCGCGCGGTGTTTGCGCAGGTCGCCTCGCGCTGGGATGGCCCGCAGGCCGCGGATCGTTACGCCGCGTTCTGTGCCGCCAACGCCATCGACATCGATGCAATGCATTGGAAACATGCGATCTCCTGGGACATGCTGGAAGCGCTGGCGGGGGATCCCCTCATCGAGATCGGAGCCCACACCGTCTCGCATGCGCGCATCTCGTCGCTGCCTCCGGAAGCCGCCCTGCGCGAGCTGGCCGGCGCGCGGCTGCGATTGAACGAGCGGCTCGGCATCGACGTCCGGCACTTCGCGTTTCCTTACGGGCGCGCCGCCGATTGCGGGCCGCGGGACTTTGCGCTGGCGCGGCAGGCCGGATTCGCCAGTGCTGCGACCACGCGCAAGGGCCTTGTCAAAGCCGGGCAGGATGCGTTTTCGATTCCGCGCAACACCATGAACGGCGCGCATCGCACGCTGGCGGCGATGGAGCTGCATCTCACCGGCTTCAGCGGGACTGCAGCGAAGGTGATGGGCCGTGTCTAGCAGGGGCCGCTTGCGGATCGTCTCGATTGCGCATCCTGCCACCAGCAGCGAGGCCGGCCGGCTGCGCTACCGCCATCTCGCCTCCCGGCCCGACGTCGATCTGCATCTTGTGATGCCCGAAGTGTGGAAGGAATTCGGCCGCACCATTACCGCGCCTCACTCCAACGAAGGGTTTCCCGTCCATCGGCTTCCGATCCGGCTGCCGAACGCCGGGCCGATGAAATGGTACCTGCACTTCTATCCGGCGCTGCGCCGCCTGCTGCGCGAGCTCGATCCGGACGTGATTCATCTTTGGGAGGAGCCCTGGAGCATCGTCGCGCTGCAGGCGCAGATGCTGCGCGGTCGTGCGGCGCTCGTGCTCGAGGTCGACCAGAACATCCTGAAACGGCTGCCGCCGCCGTTTGAGGCGATCCGCAAATTCGTCCTCGGCCACACCGCTCACATCCTGTCGCGCAGTCCCGATGCGACTGAGGTCGTGAGGGCGCGTGGCTACACGGGTCCGGTGACCCCGATCGGCTATGGTGTCGATCTCGCGACCTTCATGCCGGCAGATGATCCGTCGAATGCGACGACCGGCTCGCCGCTGCGGCTCGGCTATGTCGGCCGGCTGGTGGCCGAGAAGGGTCTCGACGATGCGCTCGATGCGCTCGCACGGAGCAAGTCGGCGGCCACGCTGAGCATCATGGGTGAAGGTCCGCACGAGCCGCATCTGCGCCGGCGCGTGGCCGAACTCGGCTTGAACGGGCGCGTCACGATCCAGGGCTGGGCTTCACCCGCCGCGGTCGCGGCCTTCCTGCGCGGCCTGGACGCATTGCTGCTGCTGACGCGAACCACGGACGCGGTGCGCGAGCAGTTCGGCCGGGTGATCATCGAGGCCCAGGCCTGCGCCATTCCGGTGATCGGATCAACCTGCGGAGCGATTCCGGATGTCGTCGGCGACGGCGGCTGGATCGTGCCGGAGCAGGATCCCGGCAGCCTGTGTCGGCTCATCGATGAGCTCAGCGGCCAGTGGGCGGAGCTCGCCGTTCGCAGTGAGGCGGCCCGCGCAAACGTGCTCCGGCGCTTCACCTATGATGCGGTCGCGGCGGCGATTGAAACGGCATGCCGTGCGGCCCATCAGTCGAGAACCGCATCCCGCCTCGCCCGCCCACAGCGGCTGCAGACGAATTAGCTAGGCCTTCAGCGGCAGTGCAATCGCTGCGCGGCCAGGCTGTCGCTTGGCGGCATCGATCTGCTTGAGCAGCTCGATGTATTGCAGCCCGATCTGGTCCCAGCCATAGGTCTGCGCGGTCGCATGGGCGCCGTCCTGCAGCCGGCGCATCAGTGCGGGATCGGCGAAGACCGCCGCGAGCTTGGCGGCGATGTCGTCGGCGTCGGCCGCGATGCGGAAGCCGTTGACGCCGTCGTGCAGATAATCCTCGATTCCGCCGACCGGCGTTGCGAACACCGGCACCGCGCAGGCCATGGCCTCCATGCAGACGAGCGAGAAGGTCTCATAGCTCGTGGGGAGCACGAAGGCATCGGCCGCCGAGTACAGCGCCGGCAGGTCCGAGCGTGGGCCGGCGAAGATCAGTCGTTGCTGGGCGTTACGCGCCAGTCTGCGGTAGGGCGCGGGATTGTCCGAGCCGACGACCAGCAGCCAGACGTCGTTGCCGAGCCGATCGAGCGCGCCGATCGCATGCGCCAGTCCCTTGCGGTTGAATTCGTGGCCGACGAACAGCAGCAGGCGCGCGTTCTCCGGGATGCCGAACTCGCGCCGGATGGCCTGGCCGCCGACGGCGTCGCGCTTGAAGCGCGCGAGATCGATGCCGTTGGAGATGACATGGATGCGGGCGGCCGGCACGCGGAAGAAGCGCTGCAGCTCCGCGGTGACGCGGGAGGACACCGCCACGAACGCCTGATACCGCAGGCCTCCGATCATGAATCGGTCGCGCAGCGCGACCCACAGATGCATCGGGTTGAGCATCCAGCGCCAGCTGCCGGCGGCGCGCTTCTCGGCCAGGCTCTGCGCATTGACCGCATGCACGATCAGCACGTCGCCCTTGAGACTATCGCCGTGGCTGACGACGACGGCATCGGGGTGCCGCGCCAGCGCCCGTGTCGCGGCGAGCGTGAACAGCGGCACGACCACGGCGCGGCCGATGTGCCGAAACAGTCCGCGAGTCGGAATCCGCGCCAGCCATGGCGCAACGCGCTCGACCCTTATCGTGTGTTCGAGATTGTCCGCGACGGCGCTCGCGAGCACGACGTTCGATAAACCATTCCGGCCGAAAACGCGCGCCAGCTCGATAGCAACGGTTTCCACGCCGCCGGCATTGCTTATCTCTTGAACGATCTGGACAATCTCAAACGTCATAACGGAAATCTACGGGATCAGACATTGCGACTTCGTTCCAATCTGCTGGTCATTAGCACAGCCCTGTTAACGTTTGTCACGTCGCCATGGTCGAGCGCCGTTCGCGCCAACGATACGAACGCCTCGGCGTTGCGGATCGACGAGCGCATCGGCGGCGGCAATCTGGTCACGCATCTGGCCGGCAAGAGCACGCAGATCTATCAGGCGCTGCACGGCGTCGGTGCCAGGATGGGACGAATGGACTCCTACGGCTGGCGGACGCTGGCGCGGGTGCCCACGCCGCACGACTTCGATGCCGCCATGCTGGAGGCGCACAAGAACGGTATCATGCCGCTGATCCTGCTGGAGTACGAAGGCAGCTATCAGAGGTTGGATCCGCCGCAGCCGATCGGATCCTATCAGGACTGGTTCGCCGCCGGGCAGGCGATGGCGAGACGTTTCCGTCCCGATGGCGATTGGGGCCGCGAGAACGGCTTTCCCGATTGGGGCGCAACCGTCTTCAGCGCGATCAACGAGCCCGACGTGCAGGCCACGATCCCGCGCCGGGACTATCACGACGCGCTAGCCGGGCTTGCCGACGGTGTTCACAGCGTCGACCCCAAGCTGCGGGTCGTTCCCGGCGGCTTTGCCACCTGCAACTCGCATGGCGATGCGACGTTGCGCGGCTACGGTCCGGTGATCGCCGATCTGCTCGAGGACGGCCGTCTCGATGGCATCGACCTGCATACCTACTACCATGATAAATGGTATCCGATGACCCGCGGCCGCGAGTTCTCGGTGCAGACCTGCTTCGACCGCATCAAGCAGGCGATGGGGCTGAGCCGCGACATCAACTTCTACGCAACCGAGTTCAACGTCGCGCGGGCCGGCGCATGGGATAGCGAGCCGGACGCGGCGAGACTGTTTCTCAATGCGATCTGGGACCAGCTTGCGGTGGTCGGCAAGGATGGCAGCATGCCGGTGTCCATGCTGGCGTTTCCTTGGAATCTCGGCGACACGCCCGATGTCGACGGTGTGGCCTATGCAATGGCGACGGGCAAGGATCCCTGGACCCCGGAGGCGCGCAGCCTCGTGGTGAAGACGGTGCTGCAGCTCGCCGGTCACATGAGGATCGTGTCCATCGACCGGCGGCTGGCGCTGTACACGCTGCGCGGACCGGATGCCGATTTGATCGTGTGGCAGAACATTGCCGGCTGGACCGACCGGCCCGGCCGCGCGGTCGAGCTCGAGCTGCCCGCATGGACGCGCAGCCTCGAGGTCTGGGGCTGGGATGGGCTGCGGCGCCAGATCGAGGCAAAGCCCGGACGTTTCTTCGTCGACGGCCTCAATGCCGATGAAACCTACATGTTTCGCGTGCCGCGGCCGTGAGTGACGACGCCAGTCGCGAAGGTCCCCGTGAGGGGGCGAGTGACAACATCTCGATGTGGTTCGCGAATCCCGTTAACTGAAAAGTAAGGCCAGCGCGACGTGGTTCACTGCCACCTGACCTTTTTACGATAATTGCAGCCACGACAATCCCGCCGCGCGACGGGTGACGCGCTGGACCTCTCTCGGGTGATGCTGGAATGCAGCCGATCAAAAAGGCCGAGATTGCGAACGACAAGCCGGTGCCGGCGCAGGCCGTGACCGGGGTTCGCATCCGAGAGATCCGCACGGCGGATCTGCCGGCGGTCGCTGCGCTGCTGACGCGCGGATTCGCCTTCCGCAGCGAGGCCTATTGGCTGCGCGGACTCGAACGTCACGCGGCGCGCCCGCGGCCGGCCGGCTTTCCGGCATTCGGCTATTGTCTCGACCATGGCGGCGTTCCCGTCGGCGTGATCCTGCTGCTGTTCTCCGAGCTCCACAGCGGCGGTAAGCCGATCGTCAGGGCCAATGTCTCGAGCTGGTATGTCGAGCCGGCGTTCCGTGCCTTCAGCTCGATGCTGGTGCGCGCGGCGACGCGCGACAAGACGGTGACTTATTTCAACATCACGCCGGCCCCGCACACTTGGCCACAGGTCGAGGCTCAGGGCTTTTCGGTCTACTGCAAGGGACAGGTCTACGCCGCGCTGGCCCTGTCGCGATCGCGCTCGGATGTCCGTATCGAAGAATTCTCCGAGGACCATGTGCATGGGCTCTCTCCCGACGCGGCCGATCTGTTGCGGCAGCATGCGCAATGGGGGTGTCTCAGTCTCGTCGCGCGCGAGGCCGATGCGGCGTATCCGTTCGTGTTTCAGAAGCACCGGGTGATGAACGCGCTGCCGGTGTATCGCCTGCTGTATTGCCGGGATGTCGCCGACCTCGTGCGCTTGGCCGGCAACATCGGCCGGTTCCTGCTGCGGCGGGGCGGCCTGCTGGTGCGGCTCGATGCGAACGAGCCCGTTGCCGGGCTGGCCGGCTGGTACTCGGACAAGCGCGGACGCAAATATGCCAAGGGTCCGCATCCGCCGCGTCTCGGCGATCTCGCCTTTACCGAGGCCGCGCTGTTCGACGGCTGAGAGGTGGCAATCGATTGGGTTGCATGGTCCCGCTGCGGCGGCCGGGATACTGGCTCGCGTGGTCTATGGGACCGATGTGACGGCACGCACAGTCTGGGCTTCCGGCCTGCGCCATCCTCCTGGCAACGGAGGTGGTCATCCATGTCTTACATTTTCGAACTCGCGCTGGCGGCGATGCTGCTGTTCTTCCTGTTCCTGCCGATCACCGATCGCAGGACGGTCATGATGAAGCTCTGCATGATCATGGCAGTCGCCATCCTGTTCACGGTTACGCTTGCCGTCCCGCATGGCGTTGCACCCTCCGCCCAGGTTCTGCGGCTGACGGCGAACTGATGTGGCGCGGGTGAGCTCGGGCCTTGCCGCTCCAGCATGAAGTTTGGACGGGGCAATCCGGACGGTACGGCTCGCAGACCGAACGGCCGGCGGTTGGCAGTCCGCCCCTCATCGTGTAGCACCGGCTGAACGTCACGCCACGCTCAGGGGATCCGGATGCCTGCTCTTGCCCATGCGCTGCTTGCCGCCCTGAAGGACCACGGCGCCCGCGAGATCTTTGGCATTCCCGGCGACTTCGTGCTGCCGCTGTTCAAGGTCATCGAGGAGAGCAACATCCTGCCGAGCGTCACGCTGAGCCATGAGCCGGCGGTCGGCTTCGCCGCGGATGCGGCCGCACGCTATCATGGCGGCCTCGGCGTCGCCGTCGTCACCTATGGCGCCGGCGCCTTCAACGTCGTGAACGCGGTCGCCGGCGCCTATGCCGAACGCTCGCCGGTCGTGGTGATCGCGGGCGCGCCCGGCGCGCGTGAGCGCGTCTCCGGTTTTCTGCTACACCACCAGGCCCGCACCGTCGACACGCAGCTCGCGGTGTTCAAGGAGATCACCTGCGATCAGGCGGTGCTGACCGATCCGGCCACCGCGCCGGCCCAGATTGCGCGCGTGCTGCGCAGCGCGAAGGAGATGTCGCTGCCGGTCTATCTCGAATTTCCGCGCGACATGGTCGATGCCGAGGTCGAGCCGGTGGTGCCGCTGCCGCCGCGGCGGGCCAGCCGCGAGGCGCTCGACGAATGCGTCGAGGAGATCCTCGCCCGCATCGCGCAGGCGGAGCGTCCCGTGATCGTCGTCGACGTCGAAATCCGGCGCTACGGCGTCGAGGACAGGATCGCCGCGCTCGCGCGCAAGCTGGGCCTGCCGCTGGTGACGACCTTCATGGGCCGCGGCCTGCTCGACAGGGCCGACGATGTCGTCGCCGGCACCTATCTTGGCGCCGCGGGCAACCCGGCGATCACGGAGCTGGTCGAGAATGCTGATCTCGTGCTGATGCTGGGCGTCATCCTGTCGGACACCAATTTCGCGCTGTCCAACCGGGCGCCGGACCCGCGCCGCATGATCCTGGCCGCCAGCCGTGAGGTCCAGATCGGCCATCACGCCTATCGCGACATGCCGCTCGGCGATCTGATCGATGCGCTCGACGAGCGTGCGACGCCGCGGGCCGCGGCGTCCGGCCTGCCGCGGCAGCGCTCGGCCTATCCGCGCGGTCTCGCGGCCGATGGCGCGCCGATCGCGCCTTCGGACATCGCGACCGCGATCAACGACATGTTCGATCGCCATGGCCGGATGCCGATGACTTCCGATATCGGCGACTGCCTGTTCACCGCGATGGAGATCGACAATACGGCGCTGGCTGCGCCGGGCTACTACGCAGGGATGGGCTTCGGCGTGCCGGCCGGCATCGGCGTGGCCGCGACCGGCCTTCGTCCGCTGATCCTGGTTGGCGACGGCGCATTCCAGATGACCGGATGGGAGCTCGGCAACTGTCGCCGCTACGGCCTCGATCCGATCGTCGTGCTGTTCAACAATTGCAGTTGGGAAATGCTGCGCGTGTTCCAGCCGGAGTCGCGGTTCAACGATCTCGATGACTGGCACTATGCTGACATCGCCAATTCCATCGGCGGCACCGGCGAGCGCGTCGCCACCCGGAGCGAGCTCGTCGCTGCGTTGGAGCGCGCGGTGCATCGGCGCGGACGCTTCTCGCTGATCGAAGTGATGCTGCCGCGCGGCAAGACCTCGGACACGCTGGCGCGCTTCGTGGCAGGATTCAAGTCGGCGCGCGAGCGCATGGCTCAGGGCTAGGATGGCCGGAAGGGCGCTCTGAACGCACGGCCGTCAACCGGTTGCCGACCGCAGCACCGTCTTGATCGCGTCACGGCCCTTCCAGGCGAAATAGGTGAGGCGGCCGCCGAACGAGCGATGGCTGCGCAGCCTGTTGGAGCCGAGCACGTGCCCAACTTCTGCGGGGAAGCGCTTGACCTCGGCCTGCACCATTCTGTCGGTATTGGCCATGATGGCGTTCAGGCGCGTGCCCCACTCGGACTCGTCGATGCGATCGATGCGGACCTGGATCGCATACTCGATGTCATAGATGCTGGTGAGGATTTCCTTGGCGGTCACGACGCGGTTGTTCTTCAACGCGACACGAAGCGCGAGCCGCTTGTCCTCGAGCTGATCGAGCACCATCGGCACGGTCATGGCGTAGGGCGCCGCGATGACATCCGCGACGTTCTTCGAGCGCGCCGCCTTGGTCGCCAGCCGCAACACCTGCCAGGGCTCCTTCAGACGCTTGGCGACCAGCGTCAACGCAAAGGGCACGGCTTCCGGCTGCCTCTTGCGCAGCGCATCGAGCAGCAGCACCATCTTCTTCACCTGCGGATCGTCGAACTCAACGATCCGGTCCGGCAGCGAATCGGCGAACTTAGCGAGTTCCTCGCGGGCGCGCAGCGCCTTCAACAGCTTGACGACGTCGTCGAACACCGACGGCGAGGCCGTATAGGCCTTCAGCTTGCTGCGGACCTGCTCGATGCCCTCGGCGCGCGCCAACGTGCCTTCCAGCGACTTCGTCACCTTGGTCTGGAACGCGCTCGCGACCTGGCGGATCTCGCGCTGCTTGTCCCCGGCGATCAGGTCCTTCATCTGCGCGTTGTAGTCTCGCGCCATGGTCGGCAGCAAATCGCGCGAGATCCATTCCCAGATCGGCGTGAGGGAGCCGCGGGCAATGCGGCCCTCATTGGCGTGCTCCGGCGAACCGTCGATGAGAAGCTGCTCGACGGGCATGAAGAAGTAGCGCGAAGGATTGATGGTGCGGTGGCCGCCGGCGCCATTGTTGTTGCGGATCTCGGCGCGCAGCCGGGCCTGGAGGTCGGCGGATCCCGGCATGTCGACGCCGCTCAGCTCCAGCCGTTCGAGCTCGCTGAGCAGACAGCTTCGTGTCAGCGGTGACAACCGCTGCAGGAATTCCCAGATCCGGTCGACCGGTCCCATTGGCGTCAGGCTGTCAGCTATATGTCAAGGTCGCTCGTCTCCACGGACGAGCACGGAGCTCATCGAAGCACGAAACAGTTGGTGCGAAATTAATGTCAGTAAACAATCGTAGCATTGCACGACATCGTGGACAGGCGTCGCGGCACGCGCCGGGGACGGGTCTCCCGAAGCACGGCATCACGCCCGGCTTAACCATTTCAGATTGTAACTTTTGGGAAAATTAGCGGCGGTTGCGCGAGTTGCCGGGAAAAATCCCGTATTGCTACGGACGGTATAATTAACCATGTTAAAGTTGCCGCCGCGTCAGAATGAGGCATGGCACAGCTGAACAACAGCCTTTCCGACGCTCACGCCGCACCTGCTCCGGGCGGCCAAGGAGTTAACGACCCGGACCTCCTGGCGACCCGTTCCGGCACATCTGCGCCGCTCGCGATGGCACGTCACGACGACCAGGGCACGCTCGCTTTGGCGCGTCAGCTGAACGGTTCGCTCACCGCCCTGATGCTCTACATGGAGGAAATCAAGCAGCGCAGCGACGAGATCGCCAGGACGCCCGGCGAGCGCCGGCATGTTCAGGTGGTCGTCGACAACGCGTTGCTGCAGACCGAGCGGATCTGCGCCCTGGTCAACCAGATGTCCGGCGCGCACGGGCAGTTAAGACCGCTGTCGCGGACGGTGCCGGCTCACGAGCAGGGCACGGCGCCCGCACGACCACCCGGCCGGGCCAGCAAGTCGCTGACCCCGCGCGAACACGAGGTCCTCAAGCTGATCAGTGAGGGGCATTCGAACAAGGAGGGCGCCTTGCGCATGGGCATCAGCCCCCGCACCTTCGAGAGCCATCGCGCCGAGGCCATGCGCAAGGTTGGCGCGCGCAACACAGCCGAACTCGTTCGCGCAGCACTTCTCAACCAGATCGGATGACGGCGGACGAGCGCGAATGCCGCGCTCGCGCTTTCGACCCCCGCGGTGCCCCGCGCTGCAGGCAATGAAGATCGGCGTCCGACCGGCTCGGTCGAACGCGCTGAGCGGGACGCGGACGTCCGTGCTGTCAGAAATAATCCTCGGCGAAGGGGCGAACCCGGGAGGTCGGGCGCAGCGGCGCCTGCGCCTTGGGCGGTGCCGGCACGATCGTAATGGTCCAGCGCGGCGGTACGCTCGCTTCGTTCTCCATGACTGAACGGACGTGGCCGGTGATCGTCGATCCGCCGGATTTCACGGTCGCGGTCCGGCCGTTGAACTGCGCAATTCGGAAACGCCTGACTTCCTTCTGGTCGGCGGTTTCAAAAGTAAACATGGGACACATCTCCTATGTGACCCCGAGTCTCGCAGCTCATGATTAGTTGATTGTGAAAATCGTGAGCCGTAGAAGTACGGCGTCAACTTATTGTAAGGGAATATGAAGATCAGGTTCAGCGAATCCGCGTCGTGAAGGTCTCGTTTGCCATCTCGGTCGTCCGAGCCCGTCGCGGCGGTGCGGCGTGCGAGACGCCGCGCAGATCGGATTGCGCCATGGAGGCCTGCGGCCTCCCTCGCTTCAATATTGCAGCTCCTGGGCGCGGGCGGCGGCGTAGGCGGCCTCGATGTTGTCGAGCAGCTCGGCATACTCCTTGGCGGACAGGCGTGGCGCGCTCTTCTCCAGCGCGAGCGCGTAGGCCGCAAGCCGGCGGTACCCGAAGGTTCCGGCTGCGCTCTTCAGCGAATGCGCCTCGCGGCCGATCTTGATGCGCTCGCCGCCGAGCGTCAGCTGGCGGAGCTGCTTCAGCCGCGCATCCGTCTCGCTGAAGAACACGTCGCGGATCTCCTCCGCGGCCTCGTCTCCGATCTCGCCGACCAGCTCGGCATAGGCTTCGCGGTCGAGCGCGGCTTCGGGAGCAATTTCGGTGTCGGCGGCAATGTCGGCGGCCCTGGCATCCGGCTGGGCCGGCACCAGCGGGGCGTCTGACGCCACGGTGTCCAGCACCGGCACGGGCAGGGGCAGCACGCGCAGGATGGCTTCCACGAGCGCTTTCTTGCGGGCCGGCTTGACGACGAAGTCGTTCATCCCGGCTTCCCGGCAGGCCCGAATATCCTCCATGAAGGCGTTCGCCGTGAAGGCGATGATCGGCACGTTGGAACGGCGCTCGCCTCGCGCGCGAATGGTCCGGGTTGCCTGGAAGCCGTCCATCTCCGGCATGCGGACGTCCATCAGGATCAGGTCGTAGTTGAAGCGGCTGGCGGCGGTGACGGCCTCGGCGCCGTCGCAGGCCGTGTCGGTCTGGATGTCGAAATCCTTGAGCATCTTGGTCGCGACCAGGCGATTGGTCGGATTGTCGTCGACCACGAGAACGCGCAGCGGCCGGCCGAACGCCGCGATCCGGTTCTGCAGCGAGGTGTAGATGCCGTCGTCGTTCTGCTCTGGCACCGCGATGGTCTCGGCAATCGGCAGCGTCAGGCGGAACGAGAAGGTGGATCCGCTGCCCAGCGTCGAGGTGACCTTGATGTCACCCCCCATCTGCTCGATCAGGCGCTTGCAGATCGCCAGCCCGAGTCCGGAGCCGCCGAACCGGCGGCTGATCGAATTGTCGGCCTGGACGAAGTTCGCGAACAGCGAGCCGATCTTGTCGGCGGCAATGCCGATGCCGGTGTCGGTCACCGTCCATTCCACCGTCGCCTTCTCGTCATCCTTCTCGATGCAGCGCGTCGTGGCGACCACTTCGCCGGACGAGGTGAACTTGACCGCGTTGGACACCAGGTTGAGCAGGATCTGGCGAATGCGGCCGGCGTCGCCGACCAGCGCCGGCGGCACGGCCGGGTCGCTGACGCTCCTCAGCTTCAGGTCCTTGGCGGAAGCCCGCGGACCGATGATGCTCAGCGTGTTGTGGACCAGGGCCTCGGCGGAGAACGCGATGTCCTCGAGCGAGAGCTGGCCGGATTCGAGCTTGGAGAAGTCGAGAATGTCGTTGAGGATCTCGAGCAGATTGTCGCCGGCATTGTGGATCGCCACCACCGAGCGGCGCTGCTCGGGATCGAGATTGGTCTCCAGCAGCGTCGTGGCGAGGCCGAGCACCGCGTTCATCGGCGTGCGGATCTCGTGGCTCATCATCGCGACGAAAGTGGACTTCGCCGCGTTCGCGGCCTCGGCGGCCTCGATCAGGTGCTCGTGGCGTTCCCACCAGCGGGAGATCAGGACGGCGGCCGCGAACACGGCCATCGCGCTCACCAGGGACACGATGACCAGAAGCGTCGCCATGTCGCGCCAGGCCTTCAGGACGTCGTGCTCGAACACCGACACCACGATCATCGCGGGATAGTTCGGCAGCATCTTTGCCGCCCGCAGGCGCATCTCGCCGGTTCGTGCGGAGGGTTCGCGCAGCACGCCGCCGGCCGACAGTGCGCGCTGACCGAAGCCGGAGGTCGGCTTGCCGATCTCGCTCGTGGGCGGAAAATGCGCGAGCAGCGTACCGTCCTCGCGGATCAGCGACACCGCGGCATCGAGACCCTGCGCGGTGGAGCCGAAGAAGTTCTCCAGATAGGGCACGGACATGGCGCCGAGCATCATGCCCATGAACTCGCCATTGGAATCGTCGAGCCGGCGGGCAAAATAGATGTTCCAGGTGCCGTCGCCGCGATTCTGAACCGGCGTGCTGAGGAAGGTCCGCAGTGCAGGGTCGGCCTTCAGCGCCTTGAAATAGTCGCGGTCGGCGATGTTGACGTCCGGGATCGGCCAGTAGCGCGAGAAGTTCAGGAGCCCGCCTTGTGCGTCGATCAGCGTCACCGCATCGATCTGCGGCAGTCCTGCGATTTTCTCCTTGAGCAGGAGGTGGGTCTGATGGTCTGACGCGACCTTGCGAAACGCCGCAGCGTCGATGGCGCCGCCGCGCACCAGGTAGTCGCGCACGCTGGTGAGCACGAGGTCGACCGATTTCACCGAGCGGTCGGCGTTCTCTGCAAGCGTGAGGCTATGGCGGCTGAGATCTTCCTCGGCGTGCTGAAGCGCGTTCTCGCGCAGATTGGTGAGGAAGAACAGGTTGCTGCCGGCAATGACGCAGATGAGGATCAGCGCGATCGCTGCAGGCGCTCCCAGAAAGCGTTTCTTGTTGCTCATCGCCTGCTACCAGCCCGCCGCTCTGACCAGCCGCCGGCAATCGGTCTCCTGCGCGATCTGCTTCAGAGTCTGCCGGAGCCGCATCAGATCGATCGGCTTCGAGAAGGGAGGATCTATGTTCAGCTCGAGAACCTCGGTGCCGGGGCGGTTGTCCAGCGAGAGGTCCGGCATGACGCAGTCCAAGTTCCTCTTCTGCAGGACGATCGAGGCTGCGTCGACCGGGCTCACGTCCGTCGTGTTGAAGCCGGCCTGTGCTGCGATCTTTCGCAAGATGGACAGATGCACGGCGGCATCTTCGATCACGAGGAGGTCGTTGCGCATGAATTCCCTGTCCCGTTGCCACCCTGACGCGGTCATCGGCAAGCAGGATTATGTCTATCGGCCGGCTCTGACCCCCTCGTAAATTTTGGTTTCCGTACGACTACGGGGAGGGCACGGCGATGTATGCGTCCTGCCGTCGTCAACCACGCGGAGTTCGCCCGCCAAAGAGAAAGCGGCCGAACACCGGTCCGGCCGCCGCGCAGGACATTCCCAGGGAGCTCGGCTATTCGGCCGGGCCGAACACGGCTTCCATCTTGGTCTTGAGCGTCGCCGCATTGAACGGCTTGACGATGTAGTTGCTCACGCCGGCCTTCTTGGCGGCGATGACGTTTTCGGTCTTCGACTCGGCTGTGATCATGATGAACGGGGTCTTCGACAGCTCCGGGCTGGCGCGCACCTCCCGGAGCAGGTCGTAGCCGGTCATCGGTTCCATGTTCCAGTCGGAGATCACCAGACCGTACTTCTTCGCCTGCATCTTCGAGAGCGCGGCCGATCCGTCGCTGGCGTCGTCGACGTTCTCAAATCCGAGCTGCTTCAGCAGGTTGCGGATGATCCGGATCATAGTGGCGTAGTCATCGACCACCAGGATCGGCATCGACAGATCAAAGGCCATGTCATTACTCCGCGCGTTTGGTCAAAAGCCGAACACGGGCGAGGTATATCAGCACGAAGATTATTCGACGCCTCTTGGAACTCGCGCTCGTCAGCACGTCGACAATTATCAGCGCCCGTTGAACAGCGCGTTAATTCCAGCGGTGCCGACGATGGGGATCATGCCACGGGCCGTAGTTGTACGGAGGCAAGGGCGCTCGGCGAGGCAACGGCGCGCGACGAGCGAGGGCCGGAACGACGCCTGCTCACGGCACGCTGCGTGGCCGGACCAGATTCTCGTAGTGGGCCTTCACCGTACCGTAGCACTCGCACGCCGTCTTCTTCAGCCCGTCCAGATCGATGATCTCGATATGGCCGCGGCTATAGTGGATGAAGTCCGCCTGCTGCAGCGTGCTCGCCACCAGCGAGACGCTGTTGCGCCGGGCGCCGATCATCTGCGCCAGGGCCTCCTGGGTGATGTAGAGCTTGTTGCCGCCTGAAAGGTCATGCGTCTGCAGCAGGCAACGGGCGAGACGTGACTCGACGGTGTGGGCGGCGTTGCAACCGGCGGTCTGCTGGCTCTGCACGTAGATGGCGAGTGCGTGGCGCAACATCAGCGCGCGAAACGAGGGGCTCTGTTCGGCGGCCGCCCGTACCTTGTCGATGTCGACGACCGATGCAGCACCGGGAACGAGGACCGCCGCGCTGTTCAGCACCACCGGATCGCCGCCCGCGAGCAGGGACATGCTTCCGAAGAGACTATCGCGACCGATCATCGCCACCTGAACACGCTCTCCGCGCGCGAGGTTCACGACCAGCGAGATGACGCCGCGATGAGGAAAGTAGATGCGCGAAAGCTTTTCGCCGACCTCGGCGAGAATGGAGTCCTGCACCAGATCCACGGTCCGCAGATAGGGTCGGATCAGCTCGAAGTCATCGTCGGTCAGTGACGACAGGAAGCCGTTCGGAGAACGCAAGCTGGGGTCCAAAGCCATCTCCTGCATTGCAGTAACGGAGCCTCGCAGATCTCAATGCACTCATGGTTCCATAGAACTGCGTCCTATCCGCTGACAAGAAGAATCACGGGTAATATTCCCAGTAAAGGCCATTCGTTCCTGCTGTGCTCGTTGTCGTGCAGACGGGCGCGGATGCGCGGTTGCGCATTTGGCCATCAACATGTGTGCGATGTGCTGATCTGATAGCGCGCTGTTGTATACAGTCGGCACGCATCGGCCTCGGCTGGTGAAAGCAGCGCAACGCGCTTGCGGCGGGCCTCCTTCTTGCTCCGGCCGCCGCAGCTCCGGCGGGCACGGACACCACGTAGCATGCGGCCGCATTGACAGCGGACATCTTGAAGCCAAAATCGCTAATAAGCGCGCTGATTCGTTGACGGATCTTTTTCTGTCGGATGCAACCCTCGTCGCGAGTGGAGGCATCGGCCGGTGCTTTGCGACTGGCGGTGACGAGGTTGTCGTCATTGCAGGAGCAGGAGTCCGCCTGATGCTGCATCCAGCTGGAGCGCGATCGATGGTCAGCGATGAGACTGAGCGCCAAGACGAAGCTGAACGTTGCAGCGGCGTCCGTTCGTTTGCGTCCCGATAGCCCCGCCGTCCTCCCCCCCCAACAGGTAATGCAGGATTCATGGCCTCTTCCACCTACCAGCGGTCCAACCAGTCGTTGCCGAGCGCGGGCGTAGACATTCCGGCCGCAGCGACGCCGGACATCCACCCAGGAATGGCGATCGTCGGTCAGGTTGCCGGTGGGCTACTGCACGACTTCAACAACATTCTCACCGTGATCACGGGGACCATCGACATTCTCGCCGAAGCGGTCGAGGACAAGCCCGAACTGGCGGCCGTCGCGCGTCTGATCGACGAGGCTGCGACTCGTGGCGCTCGATTGACCTCGCAGCTTCTGTCGTTCGCAAGAGGCCGGCCGCCGCTGCCATGTGCGGTGGAGTTGAACGAGCTCCTGATCGACGTCGCTCGTCTGCTTCGTCCGACATTGGGCACCGAGGTCGAGGTGACGACATCGGTGGGCGCGGACGTGCCGGCCGTCTTCGCCGATCCGGGACAACTGATGGCGGCACTGCTGTGTCTTGCGATCGGGGCCCGACATCGATTGGAGCATGGCGGCCGCATCGACATCGAGGCAAGGCGCATGCGTGCGGACGCCTCGGGTGCCGACGGCATTTCCTCCGACGTGCTGATCGTGTTGACGGCGTCAGTGAGCGCGGCGGATGCCTCTCCGGCCGATCCCGCCTTCTCGGAGATCCGCATGGTCGAGGATTTCGTCAGGCGTTCGAACGGACGTCTGGAGCTCAAGGAGCCGCGCGGCCGGACCGCCGGCGTCGAGATCGTCCTCCCGCGCGCCGACCGCGTCCCCTCGTAGTCGGCCGCTCTTCCGCAAAGCTCATAGTTAGCGCTGCCTTAACGGTCACGCCGCGCATCGGCGCACGCCAACCGCGATGCCGTGTCAGCGCGCCATTTTACCGCGAGTCTCTGCGGTCTGCGCGCATTTGATCGAACTGATTAGCGGCCAATTAGGATTAACGGCGGTGGCGGACGCCGCGCGCGGCCGTTCCGGGATCAATTTAACGAACGGGTAGGATTCCGCGGACCAGTCTGCGCCATCGCCGACAGAACGGTGCGGCGATGTTTACTCATGTTCATCCAGAAGGGAATGACAATGTCAGGTATCGTCCTCTCCGCGTCGGTTCGCCAGAACCTGCTCTCGCTCCAGTCGACGGCTCAGCTCCTCGCGACCACGCAGAACAACCTCTCCACGGGCAAGAAGGTCAACTCGGCGCTCGACAATCCGACCAACTTCTTCACCGCCCAGGGTCTCGACAACCGCGCTTCCGACATCTCCAATCTGCTCGACGGCATCGGCAACGGCGTGCAGGTGCTGCAGGCCGCCAATACCGGCATCACCTCGCTGCAGAAGCTCGTCGACAGCGCCAAGTCGATCGCCAACCAGGTTCTGCAGAGCGCGGTGGGTTACTCCACCAAGTCGAGCGTGACCTCGGCGGCTCTGACCGGCGCGACCGCCACCGACCTGCTCGGCTCCAGCTCGACGGCTGTGACCGGCTCGGTCGTGAACAACGACAATACCTCGAGCGCGGTGGCGATCACCGGCTCGACCAAGCTGTCGGGCACGGCGGGCACCGCGTCGAACAACCTCGCCACCGGCATCACCTCCGGTGAGACGCTGGTCGTCAACGGCACCACCTTCACCTTCGTCACCGGCACGTCCTCGTCCGGCACCAACATCGGCATCGGCGACAGCGTCAGCAACCTGCTGTCGGCGATCCAGACCCAGACCGGCGTGACCGCGTCGATCACCGCGGGTGCGATCACCCTGACGCCTCCGGCGGCGGGATTGACGCTCTCGGGCAGCACCGGCACCTTGGGCAAGCTCGGGCTGACTGCCGTCGGCGATGGCTTGTCAGGTCAGACCTTGACGGTCGGCGCCACAGGAGGTGGCACCGCGACCAGCATCACGTTCGGTCTAGGGACAGGACAGGTCAAGTCGCTGAACGATCTCAACGCCAAGCTCGCAGCCAACAACCTGCAGGCCACGGTCGACTCGTCCACCGGCAAGATCTCGATCACCACGACCAACGACGCGGCTTCGGCCACGATCGGCGCGATCGGTGGTACGTCGGCTGCGGCCAGCCAGGCCTTCAATGGTCTGACGGCGGCGGCTCCGGTGGCGGATGCGACCGCGCAGACGCAGCGCGCGAGCCTGGTCTCGCAGTACAACAACGTGCTGGCGCAGATCAACACGACCGCTGCTGACGCTTCGTTCAACGGCATCAACCTGCTGAACGGCGACACGCTGAAGCTGACCTTCAACGAAACCGGCAAGTCGACGCTGTCGATCACTGGTGTCACGTTCAACTCGGCGGGCCTCGGCCTCTCGACGTTGACCTCGGGCACCGACTTCCTCGACAACAGCTCGGCGAACAAGGTCATCGGCGTGCTCACCACCGCGAGCTCCACGCTGCGCAACGAGGCCTCGACGCTGGGTTCGAACCTCTCGGTCGTGCAGGTTCGTCAGGACTTCAACAAGAACCTGATCAACGTGCTGCAGACCGGCTCGTCGAACCTGACGCTGGCCGACACCAACGAGGAAGCGGCCAACAGCCAGGCGCTGTCGACCCGCCAGTCGATCGCGGTGTCCGCGCTGTCGCTCGCCAACCAGTCGCAGGCGAGCGTGCTGCAGCTCCTGCGTTAAGGCGCGGGCGGCACCCACGAATATCGGAGGCGGCGGGGCTTGCCCCGCCGTTTTCGGCTCTAGAATATTCGAAGATTGACGTCGCTCGGCTTCGGCGTCTGCGGCGCCGGATCAGCCGGACAGTGAGCACGAGAGCAACGTCGTGTCGACGCGAATGCAGCCTGCCGACGACGCCGCTCCCGAGAGGAGACTCCCGAGAGGAGCCTTCTGAGAGGAGAGTTGGGCCATGCCCCTGCGGGTCGAGCTGAAGCCTTTCGAGCGCATCGTGATCGGCGACAGCGTCATCGTGAATTCGAACACGCGCGCCCGCTTCATCGTCGAAGGCGACGCGCCTATACTCCGCGAACGTGACACCGTCACCGCCGAGACCGCCGATACGCCGGCCAAGCGCCTCTATCTCTGCGTCCAGACAATGTACCTGAAGAACGACGCGATCCGCTATCGCGCGTCCTATCTCGCCTGCATGAACGAGTTGCGCAGGGCGATTCCGGAAGCCGCCGGCCAAGCCGAGACGGTGGATCGCCATGTCACGGAAGGAGCGCTGTACAAGGCGCTGAAGGAGATCAGGGCGCTGATCGAGCGAGAGGATCGCGCAGTCGCGCCGGCCGAAGCGATGCCTTGACATTCCGGCCGCCGAAGGGGCCGGGCTCGCCGCAGCCTGAGAGGTTGATGCTACGTCCGTATTAGCACGGACAATAAAATTAACGGGACGGATAAAAGCCCCACCTAACGATGGCACGGACAGAAAGTCTGTTCAGCCCAGTCAGCGAGGGCCGGGTATCGATCCGCGCGGCTGGTGAAGGCTGGGACCGACCGTTGCTCTGACAGGGATCAGCGGTCGCCCCGTGACCGCGGCGCCAATTCTTGGAAGGCCAGTTTCATGGATGACCTGTTGCGTGAGTTTCTGACGGAGACCAGCGAGAGCCTGGACACCGTCGATAATCAATTGGTGCGGTTCGAGCAGGAGCCGAACAACGCCAAGATCCTCGATAACATCTTCCGGCTGGTGCACACGATCAAGGGGACCTGCGGCTTCCTCGGCCTGCCGCGGCTCGAAGCGCTGGCGCATGCCGCCGAGACCCTGATGGGCAAGTTCCGCGACGGCATGCCGGTCACCGGCGAGGCCGTGACGCTGATCCTCACCACCATCGACCGCATCAAGGACATCCTCGGACAGCTCGAGGCCAACGAGGCCGAGCCCGAGGGCGAGGACCGCGACCTCATCAGCGAGCTCGAAGCCATGGTCGAGCGTGGCATGGCGGCAATGGCCGCGTCGGCGGAGCCGATCGCGATGGCCGGCGAGACCGCGCCACCGCTTGCGCCTGCAGCGCCGGCCGCGCCCGCGGTCACGCACGGCTCGCTGATCGACCAGACGCTGGAGCGTCCGCTGCGTCCGGGCGAAGTATCGCTCGACGAGCTCGAGCGGGCCTTCCGCGAGACCGCGATCGAGTTGCCGCCCGCGCATGAGAAGGCGCCTGAGCCCAAGGCCGCTGCCCCGGCGCCGGTCGCCAAGGCCGGGCCTGCCAAGGCGGAAGCAGAGGCCAGGGCCGAGGCGCCGAAGAAGGCGGCGCGCGCCAAGGCCAATGCCGATGGCGAGGTGCACGAGAACGACAAGGTCGCCAACCAGTCGATCCGCGTCAACGTCGACACGCTCGAACATCTGATGACGATGGTCTCGGAGCTGGTGCTGACGCGCAACCAGCTGCTCGAGATCGCCCGCCGCAACGAGGACACCGAGTTCAAGGTGCCGCTGCAGCGGCTGTCCAACGTCACCGCCGAGCTGCAGGAGGGCGTCATGAAGACGCGCATGCAGCCGATCGGCAATGCCTGGCAGAAGCTGCCGCGCATCGTCCGCGACCTCGCCACCGAGCTCGGCAAGCAGATCGAGCTCGAGATGCACGGCGCCGACACCGAACTCGACCGCCAGGTGCTCGACCTGATCAAGGACCCGCTCACCCACATGGTGCGCAACTCCGCCGATCACGGCCTGGAGACGATGGCCGAGCGCGCCGCGGCCGGCAAGGCCGAGCAGGGCACCATCCGGCTGTCCGCCTATCATGAAGGCGGCCATATCATCATCTGCATCGCCGACAACGGCCGCGGCCTCAACACCGAGCGCATCAAGGCCAAGGCCTTGGCGAACGGCCTCGTCACCGAGGCCGAGCTCGAGAAGATGACGGAAGCGCAGATCCACAAGTTCATCTTCGAGCCGGGCTTCTCGACCGCGGCCGCCGTCACCTCGGTCTCGGGCCGCGGCGTCGGCATGGACGTGGTGCGCACCAACATCGACCAGATCGGCGGCACCATCGACATCAAGTCGGTGCTCGGCGAGGGCACCTCGGTCACCATCAAGATCCCGCTGACGCTCGCGATCGTCTCGGCGCTGATCGTCGAAGCCGGTGGCGACCGCTTCGCGATCCCGCAATTGTCGGTCGTCGAGCTGGTGCGCGCGCGCGCCAACTCCGAGCACCGCATCGAGCGCATCAAGGACACCGCGGTGCTGCGCTTGCGCAACAAGCTGCTGCCGCTGATGCATCTGAAGAAGCTCTTGAAGATCGACGACGGCTCGTCGACCGATCCGGAGAACGGCTTCATCGTGGTGACGCAGGTCGGCAACCAGACCTTCGGCATCGTGGTCGACTGCGTGTTCCACACCGAGGAAATCGTGGTCAAGCCGATGTCGACCAAGCTGCGTCACATCGACATGTTCTCGGGCAACACCATCCTGGGCGACGGCGCCGTGATCATGATCATCGATCCGAACGGCATCGCGAAAGCGCTCGGCGCCGCCGGTTCGGCCTCGCAGGCGGTATCCGACGAGCACGCCGCGCATCACGCGATCGGCGGCGAGCAGCTCACCTCGCTGCTGGTGTTCCGCGCCGGCACGGCGCAGCCCAAGGCGGTGCCGCTGGCGCTGGTCACGCGCCTGGAGGAGATCGCGGCCGACAAGATCGAGATCTCCAACGGCCGCTACATGGTGCAGTACCGCGACCAGCTGATGCCCTTGGTGCAGATGGAAGGCGTGTCGGTGCAGACGTCGGGCTCGCAGCCGATCCTGGTGTTCGCCGACGAGACCCGGGCGATGGGCCTCGTGGTCGACGAGATCATCGACATCGTCGAGGAGCGGCTCAACATCCAGGTCTCCGGCGCCAAGGACGGCATCCTCGGCTCGGCGGTGATCAAGGGCCAGGCGACGGAAGTGATCGACGTCGGCCACTTCCTGCCGATGGCGTTCGCCGACTGGTTCATCCGCAAGGAGATGGCGACCGAGTCGCAGACGCAGTCGGTGCTCTTGGTCGACGACTCGCCGTTCTTCCGCAACATGCTGGCGCCGGTGTTGAAGTCGGCCGGCTACAAGGTGCGCACGGCGGCGTCGGCGATCGAGGGCCTCGCCACGCTGCGTTCCGGGCACAGCTTCGACATCGTCGTCACCGACATCGAGATGCCGGAGATGAACGGCTTCGAGTTCACCGAGGCGATCCGCGCCGACCAGAACCTGAACCAGATGCCGGTCATCGCGGTGTCGTCGCTGGTGTCGCCGGCGGCGATCGAGCGCGGCCGCCAGGCCGGGCTCTACGACTACATCGCCAAGTTCGACCGGCCCGGCCTGATCGCGGCGCTGAAGGAACAGATCGAGGAACGGGCGCGCGCCGAAGCCAACCGGCGGGCCGCGTGACAGCAAGCGGACAGGAGTAGCGTGCGATGAGCAGCAAGATCGAAACCACCGAGGGTGCCGCCGTCGAATACGTCACTGCGATGATCGGCGGTCAGCTGTTCGGCCTGCCCATCTCCCGGGTGCAGGACGTGTTCATGCCGGAGCGGGTGACGCGGGTGCCGCTGTCGTCGGCGGAGATCGCCGGCGTCCTCAACCTGCGCGGCCGCATCGTGACCGTCGTCGACATGCGGGCGCGGCTCGGCCTCGCCCGCGCCGAGGACGGCAAGCCGCCGATGGCGGTCGGCGTCGATCTGCGTGGCGAGTCCTATGGTCTCCTGATCGATCAGATCGGCGAGGTGCTGCGGCTGCCCGAGGAGAGCCGGGAGGAGAACCCGGTCAATCTCGACCCGCGCATGGCGAAGCTCGCCGGCGGCGTGCACCGCCTCGACGGTCAGCTGATGGTCATCCTCGATGTCGATCGCGTGCTCGAGCTCCTGCCGAAGGCAGCAATCGCCGCCTAGTCCGTCAACCGTCCCATAGGGGAGACAACAATGAAGAGCTGTCTGGTCGTGGATGACTCCAGCGTCGTGCGCAAGATCGCACGCCGTATCCTGGAGGAGCTGGGCTTCTCCGTCGTCGAGGCGGAGGATGGCGAGCGGGCGCTCGAGATCTGCACCAAGAGCCTGCCGGACGCCATTCTGCTCGACTGGAACATGCCCGTCATGGACGGCTATGATTTCCTCGGGCGCCTGCGCCGGCTGCCGGGCGGCGAAGGCCCGAAGGTGGTGTTCTGCACCACGGAGAACGACATCGATCATATTTCGCGCGCGCTGAACGCTGGCGCCAACGAATACATCATGAAGCCGTTCGACAAAGAGATTGTCGCCGCCAAATTCCAGGAAGTCGGTCTCATCCAGGCGCTGTCAGCCGAATCCGCCTGATCCCTTCGTCTGCCCAGAAGAGGCCGTCCGTGAACCAGCCTGATTATGAGTTCCTGCGCAAGCTGCTTCGAGACAAATCGGGTCTCGATCTGTCTGCCGACAAGCAATATCTGATCGAGAGCCGCCTGCTTCCGCTCGCGCGCAAGGCCGGTCTCGCCAGCATCAGCGATCTCGTCCAGAAGCTGAAGGACGGGTCGAGCGCCCTGATCAGTCAGGTCGTCGAAGCGATGACGACCAACGAGACGTTCTTCTTCCGCGACAAGGTCCCGTTCGATCACTTCCGTGACGTGATCATGCCGGAGATCCTCAAGGCCCGCGCCAATCGCAAGTCGATCCGGATCTGGTGCGCCGCGTGCTCGACCGGCCAGGAGCCGTATTCGCTGGCGATGTCGCTCAAGGAGATGGGATCTGCGCTCAGTGGATGGCGCATCGAGATCATCGCCACCGATCTCTCCCAGGAAGTGCTCGAGAAGTCGAAAGCGGGTCTCTACAGCCAGTTCGAGGTGCAGCGCGGGCTGCCGATCCAGCTTCTGGTCAAATATTTCAAGCAGGCAGGCGAGCTCTGGCAGATCAATTCCGACGTGCGCGGCATGGTCCAGCATCGGCAGCTCAATCTGCTGCACGACTTCTCCCAGCTCGGCACGTTCGACGTCGTGTTCTGCCGCAACGTGCTGATCTATTTCGATCAGGACACCAAGATCAACATCTTCGGCCGGCTCGCCAAGCAGATGGAGCCGGACGGCTTCCTCGTACTCGGTGCTGCGGAGACCGTCGTCGGCCTCACCGACGTGTTCAAGCCGCTCGCGGACCGGCGTGGCCTGTATCGCCCGAGCGGGATCGCTTCCGCGGCGAAGGCGCCCGCTCCGGGAATGCCCAGGATCGCGGCCGCGGGCAACTAGATGTTCCCGCAGCCCAACAGAGCAGGACGCGAAGATGTCTGACGAGAACAAAGGGACGGAGCGCGTCACCTTCAGCCGCGGCTACGATGTCTGCATCATGGGCATCGACGGGACCTGGCGCAGGGACTGCCAGCTCAACGCCATCTCGGACAACGACGCGGTGCTGACGGTCGAAGGATCGATCCAGGGATTGAACCTGAAGGAGTTCTTTCTGCTGCTGTCCTCGACGGGGCTCGCCTACCGCCGCTGCGAGTTGGTCCGGGTCAACGGCTCGGAGATGGACATCCAGTTCATCAAGGGAAAGAACAAGAAGAAGCGTGGCAACGCTTCCGCCGGCCAGGAAACGACCGTCAACTAATTCGTCTTCCGGCAGCGCGGCGCATTGCGCGCCCACCGCTCGGGAAGCTTCCGCGCGCGAAGCGACGAGGAGACGCGTCGCCCTGGATCCTGCGCAAGTCCTAAGGCCGGGGGCCTTTTTTCGGAGAACCGCTTTACGCCGCCGCAGGGTCGGGCGTGTATGACAATGACCTCGGTCAAATTGTCCAGGAACGACCAATGCCGGTCATGAGTTCGGAACTTGCACCCAGCCGGCCGGAGCGCGCGGACGATGGCGGACGGCGCGCGTTGCAGCTCTTGGTCGTCGACGACGACGCTGCGCAGCGGACGCTGATCGCGCTGGCGGCCAAGCAGGCCGGCCATGCCGTGACGGTCGCGGCCACCTGCAGCGACGCGATCCGCGAGGTGCGCAACAAGCGCTTCGACTGCGTGACGCTCGATCTCATGTTCGAGGATGGCGACGGGACCGAGGTCCTCAAGGTCATCGCAGATACCCGCTTCGCCGGTTCCGTGATCGTAATCAGCGGCATGGATGCGGCGAAGCGAATTGAGGCCCGGCTGCTCGCGCGCTCGCTCGGGATCGACCTGCAGAGTCTGCCGAAGCCGGTCGATCTGGCGGCGCTGCGCATCTGCCTTGCCAATCTCGGCAAGACTGCGCTCGGCCTGCCCGTGGTCCACACCTGGGGCGGCGTCGCAGCCGAAACTGTTGCCGCGAAGCATCGGTCCTGAGAGACCTACATCGGCACAAGCCGCGGTCCAGAGTGCACATCCTGTGCAACGTCCAAATACCGCCGATTTCTGATCAAGACGAGGGCAAGGGCCGACTGACGGCTGCACGTCTTGTGTCAAATGCCGTGCAGATTTTCGTGGCAAGAGCCGTGCACTGGTCTGGCACCGAGCATGCCCGTTCGGCGTGGTGCAAGCGGGCAACGCCGATGCGATCAGAGCTTGATGTCGATCATGACGCTGTCGACGTTGATGTGTTTTGCAAAGCAGCATGCCGCTCACGACGGCTGCCTTGAGATCGTGTCCAGATCGTGGTCTCGTGAAGGCGGTCACCGATCTGCAGCTACTACTTGTGGGTTAGGATCATAAACCGTACAAATACGGGTGCCCAAAGCACCCGACGAGTATGGTATCATAAGACGCGCTTTCATTGTTTCTTCTCCTTTGCAAGAGCAATCGCCCATGGCCGAACAAACAACTTCCCGCGGTGAGATCTTTGTCGTCGATGACGATCCAGCCGTGCGTGACACCCTCTCGATGGTCTTGTCGGCGGGTGGGTATGAAGTGATCTGTTTTGCGGACGGCGCCGCGCTCCTGGCGGTGGCGCGGAGCAGGACACCGGCCTGTATCCTGCTCGACGTGCACATCCCCGGAAAGTCGGGTCTCGACATTCTCAGGGAACTGCACGGCGAGGACTATCCGGCTCCGATCTTCATGATCTCGGGCCAGGGCGACATCCCGATGGCCGTGAACGCGATCAAGAACGGGGCGCTCGACTTCATCGAGAAGCCGTTCCGCGGCAGTGAGATCGTGGCCCGTCTGAACGAGGCGATCGGCGCGTTCGCGCGGCGGCAGAAGGAGAACGCCTCGCCGAAGATCGGCTCGCTGCATTTCCCCGGCCGCGAGCCGCTGACGCGGCGCGAGCGCGAGGTCCTGGAACAGTTCACGGCGGGGGCCTCGAACAAGGAGGCGGGGCGCACGCTGGGCATCAGCCCGCGCACGATCGAGGATCACCGCGCGAACATCATGAAGAAGCTCGGCGCGCGCAACGCGGCCGATCTGATCCGCATCGTGATGACGGCGTCGCGCGCCAATTGAGCCGATGGCCGGGCCGCCCGCACGTGGCCTCGCTCTGGAGCAGCGGCAATCGCAAGCGCCAGGCCGCGTTGGTCAGGCCGCATGGTCAAGCCGCATTGCTCAAGCCTCGGTGGCGGCGAGCGCCTTGCGGATCATCTTGGCGAGCTCGGATTTGCGGTACGGTTTCGGCAGCAGAAGAATTCCCTCGTCGAGCCGACCGTGATGCACCACGGCATTTTCGGTGTAGCCGGAGGTGAATAGGACCCGCTGCGCCGGGCGAATCCGCTGGATCTCGGATGCGAGCTGGCGGCCGTTCATCGTCCCCGGCATGATGATGTCGGTGAAGAGCAGATCGAACGGCTCTCCGGCATTGGTGATCGCCAGCGCTTCGGCGGCATTGGCCGCTTCCAGCGTCGCATAGCCCAGCGCATGGAGCTGGGCGAGAACGTAGCCGCGCACCAGCCGATCGTCCTCCACCACCAGGATCGTCTCCTGGCCGCCCTGGATCGCCGGCGCGGCGCCCGATGGCTCCGTGACCGCCTCTTCGCTGCCCGGCGGCAGGTACATCCGGATCGTGGTGCCGTGGCCTTCTTCGCTGTAGATCCTGATGTGTCCGGCCGATTGCTTCACGAAGCCGTACACCATCGACAATCCGAGCCCCGTCCCCTTGCCCGGCCCCTTCGAGGTGAAGAACGGATTGAACACCTTGTCGATGATGGCGGCCGGAATGCCGCTGCCACTGTCGCTCACCGCGATCATCGCGTAGCGACCGGGCCGCACGTCGTCGTAGAGACTTGCGTAGTTCTCGTCGAGGTCGGCCCAGCCGGTCTCCAGGATGAGCTTGCCGCCATTCAGCATCGCGTCGCGGGCATTGAGCGCGAGGTTGATGACCGCCGTGGCGAGCTGGTTCGGATCGACATGCGCCACGCAGGTCTCGTCCTGGAAGACGGACTCGATCTCGATCTGCTCTCCGAGCGTCGGCCGCAGCAGCTTGGCCGTGTCGATCATGAGCGTGTTGACGTCGACCTCGCGCGGCTGCAGCGGCTGCCGGCGCGCAAAGGCGAGCAGATGCTGGGTGAGATCGGCACCGCGCGCGGCGGCCTCGTCGATCATCCTGGTGATCGCGGCGAGCTGCGGCTCCTTGGCCACGGCCGCGGCGAGAATCTCGATCGTGCCGGTGATCACGGTGAGGATGTTGTTGAAGTCGTGCGCGATGCCGCCGGTGAGCTGGCCGATCGCCTCCATCTTCTCGGACTGGCGGATCCGCTCCTCGGTCGCGATCTTGTCGGTGAGGTCGCGGAAGAAGCCGTTCAGCACGAAGCCGTTGCGGGTCTTCAGCGCGGTCACGCTGAGCTCGGCCTTGAACTCGCGGCCGTCGCGCCGCTTCACCATGACCTCGCGCCGACGGCCAACCCCGAGCGCGCTCGCTTGTCCGGTCATCAGGATGCGGCCGAGCGCCTCGCGCAGCTCCTCGCCGACGTCCCCGACCGTGATCACGTCGAACACGTCCTTGCCGATGATCTCGGCGCGCGACCAGCCGAAGATCTTCTCGGCCTGGGAGTTCCAGTTGAGAATGGCGCCGTTGTCGTCGACCTGGACGAAGGCATCGAGCGCGGTCTCGATGATGTTGCGGGCGAGCTGCTCGCTCTCCCGCAGCGTCTCCTGCGCCAGCCGGCTCTCGGTCATGTCGCGCCCGATGAAGAAGTGGCGCTGCACCGGCTCCGACCAGTTCGAGGTCCAAGACAGCGTCACCACGCGGCCGTCCTTGTGGACGTAGCGGCAGTCGGAGGTGCGTGCGCGCAGGCCGAGGCGCGAGGCACGAAGCTCCTCGCGTGCTTTGAGCAGATCGCCGGAGTGGATGAAATCCGCGCCGCTGCGGCCGATCATCTCGGCCGGCGTATAGCCGAGAATCGTCTCCACGCTCGGTGAGACCTGGACCAGGATGCCATTGCGGTCGGTGATGAGGATCAGGTCCCGCGACGTCTCGAAGATGCGCCGCCGCTCCTCGGTCTGCTGGCGCAGCGCCAGCTCGGTCCGGCGGCTCTCGGTGACGTCGCGTGCGATCTTGGAGGCGCCGATGATCTGGCCCGTCGGTGATTTGATCGGCGAGACGCTGAGCGAGACCTGGACCAGCTCACCGTCCTTGCGGATCCGCACCGTCTCGAAGTGCTGGATCCGCTCGCCGCGGGCCATGCGCGCCAGAATGTCCTGGGCCTCGGCCATGCGCTCTGGCGGCACGAGGAAATCCGCACGGCGGCCCACGGCCTCCTCGGCGGAGTAGCCCAGCATGGCCTCGGCTGCCGGATTCCACGCAGTGATGGTGCCGTCCAGCGACAGCGTCACGATCGCGTCGTTCGACGATTCCACCGCTGCACTGTACAGCCGTTCGCGGGCGGCGAAATGGTCGCGCGCCGCTTCGGTCAGGTAATGCTCCTGGACTTCGCGCTCGAGCTCGGCGGTCTTGGTGCGAACCTCGTCCAGCACGCGGGCAAAGGCGCGCGCCAGCACGCCGGTCTCGCCGACCGCCTCGAGCGGAATGTTCACCGCCTCGCCGCGGCCCACGCCCTCGACGGCCTGGGTCAGCTGGTTGATCGGCCGCGTCAGCGAGCGCGCGACCACGAAGGCGAGCGCGGCTGCGCACAGCATCGCGATCAGGCCGACCTCGATCGCCGTCTTGCGGATGGCGAGGGCGGGCGCCATGAAGGCGGTGTTCGGGATCGTCTCGATCACCGCCACCCATTCCTGTCCCGCGAGCAGCGCCGGAGCAAAGGCGACGCCGCCGGGACGATCGGCCTCGTCGTGCAGGATCTGCGCGAAACCTTCGGCGCTGCCCGTTGCGCCGGCGAGCGTCGGAAAATCGTCCTGCCATCGCGTCGATCGGCCGCGCTTGGAGGCGAATTCCCGGTCTGATTCGGGATGGAAGAGATAGTCGCCGCGGGCGTTCACCAGGTAGAGCTGGGCGCCCGGCCGGGCCGCGGCGCGCAGATGCGCAAAGATCGGGCGCATGTCGAGATCGATCATCAGGATCGCGTACGGCTTGCCGTCCGGCGCGAACACCGGCGTGCCGACGCACAGCATCGGCACGCCTGTCTTGGGATCCGTCGTGTTGCCGTCGAGAATGATCGGCGAGAGTCGGATGCCGCCGGGCGGCAGGCTCAGCGTCTCCTTGATGTAGTTGCGTTCGCCGCGCGTGATCAGCTCGTTCTCCGGAACGATCCGCACCGTGTTGCCCGGCCCGAGCCGGTCGACCCGGAGCAGCTCGCGATAATTGTTCTCGATCCCGACAAGGCGGATCATCGCGTAGGTCTGCTTGGCCTGCAGCTCGGCGAAGTAGCGCATTGCGACCCGCTCGCGCCACGACTGCGCCGGCAGCCCTTCGCGGGGATCGGGAGCCCCCGTCTTCAGCGTGCGTATCAACGTTGCCAGATTTGGCGAGGCGCGATAGCCGTTGATGTCGTTGCGGGCGCCGCCGACATAGTTTTCGAGCTCGGTCGCCATCAGGCGCGAATGCGACTCGATTCGATCGAGCGCGCGCGGCAGCAGCGCCCGCTCGAGGCTGCGGTAGCCGAGCCAGCCGACGGCGAACACCGCGATCGCGACCAGCAGGATCATCGCGACAGCCAGTCGCGTCGTCAGCGTGATGCGGCCGCCGAGCCGCGGACCCTCGCTCGCGGGCTGCGCGCCGCTCAGCAGGGGCTCTTCGCTTCGGCTGTCAGGAGTTCGGAACAGCATTGTGGCCTGGCCTGGGTCGAGTAGCCTGATCGCCTGCCGATGCCAGGCAATCGGAAACCATCGTCAGGAGGGCTGCCGGCTTGAACGGCTTGGGCAATGCGGAAACCGCTCCCAGTTTGGTGGCCATGGCAAGATAGTCGGGCTCTGACATCGAGGTCGGGGTGTGGGGACGTCCCGAGGTCATGATGATCGGAACACCCGGCGTTTGCTTGAGGATCATGCGCATCGCCTCCAGCCCGTCCATGCCCGGCATGAAGATGTCCAGGATCACCAGGTCGAAGCTCTCGCTTTTGAAGCGGACGAGCGCCTTCTGGCCGTCACCGGCGATTCCGACGACGTGACCGGCGCGTTCGAGCACGCGCTGAATTGTCAGCTGCATGAGCGGATCGTCGTCCACGACCAGAATCTTCGCCACGCTCCGCATCTCCCGATTGGCTGGCAGCAAGACCAACGGTCAGTTGTAAAGGTTTTGCCCAATTCGCGGCGCGCCGCAAGCGCTTCGCCGCGCAAGTCACATGCAGGATGGGACGCGGTGATCGATGTCCCGTGCGGGCGAAGGGTGGACCATCCGGGCGCCGTGCCTGCATTCGAGGCGCTCGCGCCGTAGTTGCAGGGCGCGGAGCGCTTCATAATCGCCTCGTTCCGGCGAGGGCAGTCCCGCTGAATGCACAATATTTAAGCACATGTCTAAGGTCGACGATCCCGGGCGGCGCGACGGGTGGAGACAATGCGGACCTGCACGGGACGGAGTGGCCACAGGAGCGACGTGCCGGGGTGCGGCGTGACACCGCTTATGTCCTCCGATTGGGCAGGCCGCTAGCTGCTGAGATAGTCCGGCCAGCGGCCGCGAATGGTCGCGAGGTCGCTCAGCGTGCCGGTCAGGTGCTCGCGCAGATGCGTCTGCGCCTCGTCCGGCCGGCCCGCGGCGATCGCGTCGACGATCTGCTTGTGGTGGCGCAGGATAGTCTGCGCCTTGCCGGGCGAAGGCAGATGCAGCCGGCGCAGCCGGTCGATGTGACCGCTGCGGCTGCGGACCAGACTCCACAGCTCGTGCTTGTCCGCGGCGGTGTAGAGCCGCTCGTGGAATGCGTTGTCGACGATCGTGAACGAGGTGAAGTTGCCGTCCTTGGCGAACCGTCTCTGCTGGGCGATCAGGGCATGCAGCTCGTCGATCGGGGCCGCCGCCGGTGTCAGCGCGAGCAGCCGCACGATCTCGAGCTCCAGCGCCTGGCGCAGGAACTGCGCCTGCTGCGCGCGAGCCACGTCGATGCGGCTGACCAGGGTCGCATGCTGCGGGAAGACGTCGACCAGGCCCTCTTCGGCCAGCCGCATCAGCGCGTCCCGGATCGGTGTCGAGCTGAGGCCGAACTCGGCTTGCAGCGCCGGCCGCGACAATGGCGCTCCCGGCGGCAGCGCCAGCGCGATGATCTGGTCGCGCAACCGCTCGAAGACTTGCGGTGCCGCGCGCCGGCTCGGATCGAGCCGTTCGGGCGGGAGAACCGCAGCAGGCGTCGCGGGCAATGCCATTTGGTCGGACGTCCGGCTCGAATGTCGCAGGGCAGAACAGCCCTTGTCAGAGATGCACTAATGCATTAGTGCATCTCTCCGCCGGCCGTCAAGAAGGAGCCGGCACGCGAGGAGGGATGTCCCATGTTCGAGAAGTTCGGGCGCTCGGCCGCACGAGCCGCCGGCCTGCTGGCCGCGCTGCTGGTCGCGGCGGCCTGGAATGACGCCGCGCAGGCCCAGCAGAAGACCGAGGTCTCGCTGTCGCGCCAGCCCGGCATCTTCTACATGCCGAGCCACATCATCGAGAAGAACAAGCTGATCGAGAAGCATGCCGCGGCGCTTGGCGTGCCCGGCGTCACCACCAAATGGCTGACCTTCTCCGGCGGCGGCGCGCAGACCGATGCGCTGCTGTCGGGCAGCGTCGACATTCTCAACACCGGCACCGGCAATCTGCTGTTGTTGTGGGACCGTACCCGCGGCGGCGTGAAGGGTATCGTCGCGACCTCGGCCCAGCCGATGACCCTGATCAGCCGCGATCCCAACATCAAGTCGATCAAGGACTTCGGTCCCAGCGACAAGATCGCCGTGCCGACCGTCAAGGTCTCGACCCAGGCCATCGTGCTGCAGATCGCGGCCGCCGAGGCGTTCGGCGCCGACCAGTGGAACAAGCTCGACGCCAACACCGTGCAGCTCGGTCACCCCGACGCCTATACGGCGCTGTCGAACCCGCAGCACGAGGTGCACAACCATTTCTCGATTCCGCCCTATACGTTCCTCGAATTGAAGAACGTCCCCGGCGCGCACGTTGTGATGAATTCGCCCGACGTGATGGGTGGACCGCTCAGCCAGGCGCAGTTCTTCACCACGACGAAGTTCGCGGACGCCAACCCGAAGATCATCCAGGCGGTCCGCGACGCCACCAAGGAGGCGCAAGACCTGATCCGCAGCGATACCCGGACGGCGGTGGAGATCTACAAGGAGATCACCGGCGACAAGACCTCGGTCGAGGATCTGCTCGCCTGGCTCAAGGAGCCCGGCATGATGGAGTGGAACCTGGAGCCGCAGGGCACGATGAAGTTCGCCGCGCATCTCGCCAAGATCGGTACCATCAAGACCCAGCCCAAGGCCTGGACCGACTACTACCTGCCGGTCGCCCATGATCTGAAGGGCAACTGATGTCTGCGCTGCTCGATGTCGATGGCGTCACTTTGCGCTACAAGACCTCCAGCGCCGTGATCACGGCGACCGAACGCGTCGGCTTCTCCGTCGACCGCTCCGATCGCTTCGTGCTGCTCGGACCGTCCGGCTGCGGCAAGTCCACCCTGCTGAAGGCGGTCGGTGGCTACATCAAGCCGAGCGAGGGACGGATGCGCATCAACGGCCGCGAGATCACCGGTCCCGGCGCCGACCGCATGATGATCTTCCAGGAGTTCGATCAACTGCTGCCGTGGAAGACCGTGCTCGCCAACGTGATGTTCCCGCTGCTGACGGCGCGGCGCATGCCGCGCAAGGAGGCTGAGAGCCGCGCCCGCGCCTATATCGAGAAGGTCGGGCTGACGCGCGTCGTCGATGCCTATCCGCATACGCTGTCGGGCGGCATGAAGCAGCGCGTCGCGATCGCCAGGGGCATGGCGATGGAGCCGGACATTCTCTTGATGGACGAGCCGTTCGCGGCGCTCGACGCGCTGACGCGGCGCACCTGCCAGGACGAGCTGTTGCAGCTCTGGAACGAGACCAAGTTCACGGTGCTGTTCGTGACGCATTCGATCGCGGAAGCCATCAAGATCGGCAACCGCATCCTGTTGCTGTCGCCGCATCCGGGCCGGGTCAAGGCCGAGGTCATCGACGTTGACAAGGTCTCGGCCGAGGATGGCAGTGCCGCACGCCTGGAGAAGCAGATCCATGACCTGCTGTTTTCTGAACCCGCAACGGCACATTGAGGGTCGCTCCCATGGCTGACGCAAAGATTATCCTGCGCGACACGGCTGCGGTGAGCGCGTCCCCGGCCGAGGTCGAGCGCAAGCTCAGCATGCTCGAGCTGCTGTGGAACGACGGCTTCGTGCGCAAGACCCTGATCATCGTCGTGCTCGCCGCGATCTGGCAGGCCTACGGCAGCTATCTCGACAATCCGCTGCTGTTCCCGACCTTCTCCGACACCATCGTCGCGCTCTGGGAGAAGGTGCGCGACGGCACCATTCCGATGCGCGCCTGGACGTCGTTGAAGGTGCTGTTCATGGGCTATGCCGCCGGCATCGTGCTGGCGTCCATCCTGACCGTGCTCGCGATCTCGACGCGCATCGGCACTGATTTTCTCGAGACCGTCACAGCGATGTTCAACCCGCTGCCAGCGATCGCGCTGCTGCCGCTCGCCCTGATCTGGTTCGGGCTCGGCAGCGGCAGCCTCGTCTTCGTTCTGATCCATTCGGTGCTGTGGCCGGTCGCGCTCAACACCCATTCCGGCTTCAAGAGCGTCTCCAACACGCTGCGCATGGTCGGACGCAATTACGGCCTCAATGGCTTCTCCTACGTGATCCGCATCCTGATCCCCGCGGCGTTCGGCGCCATCCTCACCGGCCTCAAGATCGGCTGGGCGTTTGCGTGGCGCACCCTGATCGCGGCCGAGCTGGTGTTCGGCGTGTCCTCGGGTCAGGGCGGCCTCGGCTGGTTCATCTTCGAGAATCGCAACCTGCTGGAGATTCCGGCCGTGTTCGCCGGCCTCTTGACCGTGATCGTGATCGGCCTCGTGGTCGAGAACCTGGTCTTCCGCACCATCGAGCGCCGGACCGTGCTGACCTGGGGGACGCAATCATGAGCGAGCGCAAGCAACCCGATCAATTGCGCAGCGCGCGCTGGTTCGCCCCCGACGATCTCCGCTCCTTCGGCCATCGCTCGCGCGTGATGCAGATGGGCTACGCCCAGGAGGAGTGGAAGGGCCGGCCGGTCATCGCCATCATCAACACCTGGTCCGACGCGCAGCCCTGCCACATGCACTTCAAGCAGCGGGTCGACGACGTCAAGCGCGGCGTGCTGATGGCCGGCGGCTTCCCGATCGAGCTGCCGGCGCTGTCGCTGTCGGAGTCGCTGTTGAAGCCGACCACGATGCTCTATCGCAACATGCTGGCGATGGACGTCGAGGAGCTGTTGCGCAGCCATCCCGTCGATGGCGTCGTGCTGATGGGCGGCTGCGACAAGACCACGCCGGCGCTGCTGCTCGGCGCCACCAGCATGAACCTGCCGGCGATCTATCTCCCCGCAGGACCGATGCTGCGCGGCAATTGGAAGGGCAAGACGCTCGGCTCCGGCTCCGATGCCTGGAAGTACTGGGACGAGCGCCGCGCCGGAAAACTGTCGGACGCCGACTGGAATGCGATGGAGGCCGGCATCGCGCGCAGCCATGGCACCTGCATGACCATGGGCACGGCCTCGACCATGACCGCGATCGCCGAAGCCATCGGCATGACCTTGCCCGGCGCCTCGTCGATTCCCGCCGCCGATGCCGAGCACATCCGCATGAGCTCGGAGTGCGGCCGCCGCGTCGTCGAGATGGTGTGGGAGGACCTGACGCCGTCGAAGATTCAGACGCGGCCAGCGTTCGAGAATGCGATCGCGGTCGCGATGGCGATGGGCTGCTCCACCAACGCGATCATCCACGTGATCGCGCAGGCGCGCCGCGCCGGCGCCGATATCGGCCTCGACGATTTCGAGGCCGCGAGCCGCAAGGTGCCGGTGCTCGCCAATGTCCGGCCGAGCGGCGACACCTATCTGATGGAGGACTTCTACTACGCCGGCGGGCTGCCCGGCCTGATGAGCCGGATGCCGGAGCATCTCCATCTGGATTGCATGACCGTCAACGGCCGCACGCTGGGCGACAACATCGCGAGCGCCGGCGTCTACAATGACGATGTGATCCGTCCGCAATCCAACCCGATCTACCGCGAGGGCGCGCTGGCCGTGCTCAAGGGCAACCTCGCGCCGGACGGCTGCGTCATCAAGCCCTCCGCCTGCGAGCCGCGCTTCCTCAGGCACACGGGCCCGGCGCTGATATTCGACGACTATCCGTCGATGAAAAAGGCGATCGACGATCCCGAGCTCGACGTCACTGCCGACCACGTGCTGATCCTGCGCAATGCCGGCCCGCAGGGCGGGCCGGGCATGCCCGAATGGGGCATGCTGCCGATCCCGACCAAGCTCGTGAAGCAGGGCGTGCGCGACATGGTGCGGCTGTCGGACGCCCGCATGAGCGGCACCAGCTACGGCGCCTGCATCCTGCACGTCGCGCCGGAGGCCTATGTCGGCGGTCCCTTGGCGCTGGTGAAGAACGGCGACCGCATCACGCTCGACGTCGCCGCGCGCACCATCAATCTTGATGTGCCGGAGGACGAGCTGGCGCGCCGTCGCGCCGCCTGGACACCGCCAACGCCGCGCTTCGAGCGCGGCTATGGCTGGATGTTCGCCCGCCACATCAAGCAGGCCAATGACGGCTGCGATTTCGACTTCCTCGAGACCGGCTTCGGCGCTCCGGTCGGGGAGCCCGCGATTTATTAGTAGCGCCGCGTTAGCCCGCGCTGTTTCCGCGCCCCCGGTGCGCTCCCTCCCCCCTTGCGGGGGAGGGTCGGGGAGGGGGGTACCCCAAGCGACACCGTTGATGTGGACCCCCACCCCCAACCCCTCCCCGCAAGGGGGAGGGGAGAACTGCGAGCACCGACCGCATGACCAGACTCAGCACCGCCACCCGCAACAAGCTCAAGACCGTCTCCACCGCCACCGTTGCGACCGCGCTGTTCAAGCGCGGCCTGCGCATCCAGTGCATCCAGAACGTCCACCCGCTCAATCCGGGGCAGCCGACCATGGTCGGCGAGGCCTTCACCCTGCGCTATATCCCGGCGCGCGAGGACCTCAACACCATCGAGGTGTTTCGCGACCGTGCCCATCCGCAGCGCAAGGCCGTGGAGGATTGTCCGCCCGGCGCCGTGCTGATGATGGACAGCCGCAAGGACGCGCGGGCCGCCTCGGCCGGCGCGATTCTGGTCAGCCGCCTGCAGCAGCGCGGCGTCGCCGGTGTCGTCACCGATGGCGGGTTTCGCGATGCGGCCGAGATCGCCAAGCTCGGCATCCCCGCGTTTCATCAGCGCCCGAGCGCGCCGACCAATCTCACCCTGCATCATGCGATCGAGATCAACGGCCCGATCGCCTGCGGCGACGCGCCGGTGTTTCCGGGCGACGTCATCCTCGGCGATTCCGACGGCGTCATCGTCATCCCCGCCCATCTCGCCGACGAGATCGCCGAGGAGACGTTCGAGATGACCGCGTTCGAAGATTTCGTTGCCGAGCAGGTCGCGAACGGCCGCTCCATCCTCGGCCTCTATCCGGCGACCGATCCGCAGACGCCGGCGGATTTCGCCGCGTGGCGCGCGAAGAACGGCAGGTAACCGTCACACACTCCGCTGTCGTCCCGGCCTTGAGCCGGGACCCAGAAACACAGGCGGATGTGACTACGAAGAAAGTAGCTCCAGCCTGCCCAACAACCGGGGACGGTGGCTATGGGTCCCTGCGTTCGCAGGGACGACACTGTTAGTCGGGCGAGATCCCGCTACACATCTCGCTGTTGCTGTCAGTCGCCGCGCTCACGCGCTTCTATCCGCCAAGCCCACCGCCCACAGTGCAAACGCATAGGCGATCGCGACTTCGTCGAGGCGGTTGAAGCGGCCGGAGGCGCCGCCGTGGCCGGCGCCCATGTTGGTGCGCAGCACGACAGGCCCGCCACCGGTCATCGTCGCGCGCAGCCGGGCGATCCACTTCGCCGGCTCCCAATAGGTGACGCGCGGGTCGGTCAGGCCGGCCATCGCCAGGATCGCCGGATACGGCTTGGCGGCGACGTTGTCGTAGGGCGAGTAGGACAGGATGGTGCGGAAGTCTTTCTCGCTCTCGATCGGGTTGCCCCATTCGGGCCATTCCGGCGGCGTCAGCGGCAGGCTGTCGTCGAGCATGGTATTGAGCACGTCGACGAACGGCACCTCGGCGACGATGCCGGCGAACAGCTCGCCCGCGCGGTTGGCGACTGCGCCCATCAGCATGCCGCCGGCGCTGCCGCCATGGCCGACGATGCGCTTCTCGCTCGTGTAGTTGGCCGCGATCAGCGCCCGCGCACAGGCTGAGAAATCGTCGAAACTGTTGGTCTTCTTCTCGCGCTTGCCGTCGAGATACCAGCCCCAGCCCTTGTCGGTGCCGCCGCGAATATGCGCGATGGCATAGACGAAGCCGCGGTCGACCAGCGACAGCCGGTTGGCCGAGAACGACGCCGGCATCGCATGTCCGTAGGAGCCGTAGCCGTAGAGCAGCAGCGGCGCTGACCCGTCGGCTTTGAAGTCGCGCCGGTGCAGCAGCGACACCGGCACCTCGGCGCCATCCTGGGCCTTGGCCATGATGCGCGTGGTGACGTAGTCGGCCGGATTGTGCCCTGACGGAATCTCCTGGCGCTTGCGCAAGGTTTTCGCCCGCGTCACCATGTCGTAGTCCCACACTTCCGACGGCGTCGTCATCGACGAATAGGCAAAGCGCAGGTTGGTGGTGTCGAACTCGTAGGAGCCCATCGCGTCGAGCGAATAGGCGCCCTCGTCGAAGGCGATCGCGTGCTCCTCTCCGGACGCGAGATCGCGGATCACGATCGACGGCAGCGCATTGGCGCGCTCCAGCCGCACCAGGTGGCCGGCATAGAGATCGTGGTCGAGCACATAGATGCCGGCGCGATGCGGAATGAGGTCGCGCCAATTGGCGCGCTCGGGCGCGGCCAGCGGCGCGGTCACGATCTTGAAGTCGATCGCGCCGTCGGCATTGGTGAGAATGAGCAGCTCGTCGCCGCGATCGGCGATCGAATATTGCACGCCGCTCTCGCGCGCGGCGACCAGACGCGGCGGCGCATCGGGATGATCGAGATCGATCAGCCGCTGCTCCGAGGTCTCATGGTCGCCCCCGGCAATCACGCAGAACCGGCCGGAGGTCGACTCGTGCACATGGGTGAACCAGCCGGTGTCGTTCTCCTCATAGACCAGCAAATCGTCTGATTGGTTGGTGCCGAGCTTGTGCCGCCACACCTGCATCGGGCGGTGATTGTCGTCGAGCTTGACGTAGAAGAAGCTCTTGCAGTCACGCGACCACACCACGCCGCCGTCGGTCTCCTCGACGAGATCGACGAGATCGTTTCCACCGTCCCAGTCGCGGACGCGGATGGTGAAATATTCCGAGCCCTTGGTGTCGGCGCTCCAGGCGGCCAGCTTGTGGTCGTGCGAATGCCGGCTGCCGCCGAACTTGAAATACTCATGCCCGCGCGCCAGAGCATCGCCGTCGAGCCCGATGGTCTCCGCCCCGCCGTTGCGCGGCGTGCGGCAGAACAGCTCGTGCTGGCCGCCCTCGCGGTACTTTCGGAAGTAGGCGTAGGGCCCGTCCGGCGATGGCACCGAGGAATCGTCCTCCTTGATGCGGCCGCGCATCTCCGCGACGAGCTTCTTCTGCAGCGGTGCGGTATGGCCGAGCACGGATTCCGCATAGGCGTTCTCGGCCTCGAGATAGGCGCGGATGTCGGCGTCGAGCAGCGACGGATCGTGCAGCACCTCCTGCCATCGCGCATCCTTCAGCCAGGCATAATCGTCGCTCACGGTGATGCCGTGGCGGGTGAAGGAATAAGGGCGGCGCGGCGCCACCGGCGCACTTGTGCTGCTGTCGGTCATGTCGTCCTTTACGGGGTCACGCTCTCGCCGAGCCATTGGATCGCGGCGTCGAGGCCGCCGCGGCCATGCGGAATCTTCAACGCCACCAGCGCCATTTCGATCACGCCGAGCGTGCCCAGCACCATCGGCGCGTTGACATGGCCCATATGGGCGATGCGGAACGCCTGGCCCTGGAGGTCGCCGATCCCGGTGCCGAGCACGACGCCGCACTGCTCCTTGCAGTAGGTCTGCAGTACGGCCGGATCATAGCCGCCGCCGACCAGCACCGTGGTCACGGTGTTGGAACGCTCCGCGGCGTCTGCGATATTGAAGCCGATCACCTGGCCCTCGCTCCACTTCGCCACGGCGCGACGCACGGCCTCGGCGAGCAGCGCATGGCGCCGGAAGGCGTGCGGTAGCCCCTCGGCGAACAGCATGTCCATCGCCTGGCGCAGCGCGAACAACAGATGAACCGGGGCGGTGCCGCCATATTTGCGATAGTGCTCGGCGCCCTCGCGCTCGCTCCAGTCCCAATAGGGCGTGCGCATGTTGGCGCGCTTGTGTGCCTCGAGTGCGCGCGCGTTCGCCGCGACGAAGCCGAGACCGGGCGGCGTCATCAGGCCCTTCTGCGAGCCGGACATCGCGACGTCGATGCCCCAGGCATCCATCTCGAACGGCATGCAGCCGAGCGAGGCGACGGTGTCGACCATATAGAGCGCCGGATGGCCCGCGGCCTTGATGGCGCGGCCGATCGCCTCGACATCGTTGACGACGCCCGAGGCGGTGTCGATCTGCGCCACCACGATGGCCTTGATGGTGTGCTCCTTGTCGGCGCGCAGCCGCGCCTCGACCTCGGCCGGGCGCACCGCGCGGCGCCAGTCGCCCCTGAGAACCTCGACCTCGGCGCCCATCGCGCGCGCCGCATGGCCCCAGCCGATCGCGAAGCGGCCGCTCTCCAGCACCAGCAGCTTGTCGCCGCGCGACAGCACGTTGGAGAGCACGGCCTCCCAGGCGCCATGGCCGTTGGCGATGTAGATGTAGGTCTTGCCCTTGGTCGCGAACAGGCGGCCGAGATCGGACATGATGCCGTCGGTCAGCTCGACCATCTGCTTGGAGTAGATGTCGAGCGCCGGGCGGTGCATCGCCTGCAGCACCTCGTCGGGCATCGTGGTGGGTCCCGGGATGGCCAGAAACTCCCGGCCCGCGCGAACGGTCATTGTCAGTGTCCTCGGCGATGTGGTTTGGCGGTTGAGGGTGGTGGCGGGCTCTCGCACACGGCTGGCCCATGGTCGTTTTACGTGGCGCGGCGCATTAAGAAAAGCCGGAGAAGCCGGGGGGCTGGCATGCCCCGGCAGGCCGGCGCGTCAGGTCGTCAGCGCCTCGTCTCGCGGCAGCCGGCGGCCTCGGCCTCCTCGACCGAGCAGAACCAGCGCGTGCCCTTGGCGACGTGCATCTTGATCTGAGCGTACCAACGGCTTTTCGGCGTATGATAGATGCACTCGCCGGCGCCGTTGACGTTGCCCTTGATGGTGCAGTCCGGCGACGGCGCCACCGGGCCCGAAGCCGAGGCGAGCAGGATGTTGCGGGCGCTCTCCGGCGGCTTGGTGGCGCCGAGGATCGTGGTCTTCTTGTTGCGCACGCGCCAGTCCCACGGCGCGATGAATGCGCCCTGCCACATGCCGGCCTTGGCGGCCCGCGCCTCCGCCTCGTCGGGCTCGTAGTCGTGCGAGATGGTGCGATAGGCCAGCGCCCAGCCGCTGCGCACCAGCCATTTCTGGATGTCCTCGCCGTCGACGTCGCAGCGCGCCACCTGGCGACCGCGGCGATCGATCGAACGCGGATGACAGGTCCAGCTCTTGCCGTCGGTGTGCTTGATCAGTTCGTCACGCGCGGCCACGCCGCAGGTCCAGCGCTCGCCGTTCTTGTTCAGGCAGAGCTGATCGACGGCGGGCGCGTCGATGCCGCCGAGCCGGATGCGGGTGGTCCCGATCGTGATCCCATCGGCCTCACGGATCTTGGGAATCCCGGCGATGTCGGCCGCGGACGCGACGGACGGCAGCAGCAGCAGGAGCGCGAGCAGGGCTGGTTTCATCGACATGAACGGGCGCGGATCGTCCTTGGGGATGGGAGGGCTGGGGCAATTGTGCGGCGGATCGCCCGGTTGTTCCAGCGCCGTGATTGCCTGACCCGCTCAACTTCACGCGATGGTGGGGACGTTTCGACTCAAGCTATCACAACGACGGTCGTGCGCTCCCCTCCCCGCAAGGGGGAGGGGAGTGGACCGACACCGTCGACACAGAGCTTCGGCCTCACCGCACCACGACCCTTCGCGCCAGCGCCAGGCCCATCAGCACGAAGGCAGATGTCACCTCGGGGCCGCCGACCAGGATGCGGGTCGGGGTCTTCATCTTGTTCCATTCATAGGCGCGGTACGGATGCCGCCGGCCACCTTCGCCGAACGACGTCACGATGCAATGCACCGCGGGCGCGAAGCTCGCCGCAGCGCCGCCGAGATGTCCAAGCGCAATCAACGCCAGCGCAGCGTCGAACGGGTTCATCTCGCGGCCGATCAGCTCGTCCTCGACATAAGCGAGCACGCGCAGACGAATGAGCTCGAACGCGCCGTCGGGATCGATCGCCCGCCGCGCGGCGGGCGGCAGTGCCATGAAGGCGTGGTAGCAGCGGCCGAAATAGGCGCAATACAGCTCCGGCAGATAATAGATGTGCGCGCGCGGGTCGGCGAAGGCGCCGCTCAGAACCAGCCGCTGCTGGAAGCCGACGATTCGCCTGACGACGTCGAGCCGGGCTTGCGTCTCCAGGACCTGCCAGCGCCCGAGATTGCGGAACGACACTTCGAGCACGTCGAGATTCAGCGTCGGATCGAGATCATTGCCGTAGGGCCGCTCGCCGGCCAGACTGTCGATCCAGGTCGCGACGCCGCCTTCATAGTCGATGTTGTCGTTGATCGGCACCGTCACGCGCGGCTCGTTGCCGCCGGCGCGCACTTGGTAGCCCGCATAGAAATCCAGCAGCGGCTGGCTCAGCATCGGATCGTCCGAGCCGGCCTGCGTCGCGGCCGAGAACGAGCACGCCGTGGTGTCGCAATCCGGCACGTAGACGCCGAAACCGAGGTCCTGCTTGATCTGGGTGAAGAAGCGCGAGAAGCGCGGATGCGGCGGCGGCGCCAGCGCGGTGACGACGTCGTAGCTCTTGCCGTCCGCGCCGCGCACCTCCTCGCGGCTGACGGTCAGGCAGAACTCGACCATGGCCGAAATCGCCGTGCGCGCCGCGGTCGTCTGCTCCGACGAGGCGAGGCCCGTCTCCAGATAGCTCAGCAGCGCCTCGGTGAAGAACGCGTCGTAATAGGCCGAGCGGTGGCGGATCTGCACCGGCTCCCACATCGGCTCGGCGATGCCGCGCCACGGCGGATTGATGACGGCCGCCGCCGGCGAGCGCGCGATGAAGACGCGGGCGAGGTTGAACAGCAACGTCGAGTTCTTGTAGCCGCGCGCGTCCAGCCCCTGCAGCGCCATCTTGACCTCGCGGCCCTTCATGTCGGGATCGCCGATCAGGTTGAAGGCGGCATAGGTCGGGATGAAGCCATTGCGGCTGAACGAGCCGAGCAGGTCGGCGCCACAGGCCCGGATCACGCGGTCGATCTCGCCTTCCGGCGGCATGGCCGCCGCCGCGGTCCGGCGCGGCGGGGCAGGGTGATGCAAGGCGACGCTGTCGACCAGATCGGCGATCGGGCGGCCGACCTGCTCCCAGTCCGGCGTCGGATTGTCGCGGGCGAGAACCAGCGCGTCGCGCAGCGCATTGAGAACAGCGGGATCGTTCAACTCGGGCAGGCCGGCACGGCGCAGCAATGCGCGCAGCGCGGGGTTCCCCAGCGCGGTCCGGTAGAATTTCGACAGATGCGGGTCGCCGCTGCCGGGCCGGCGCAGGATGGGATCGCAGACCTCGTACAGCGACGGCCCATCCTTCCGGGCCGTCAGTGCGCGGCAGGCCGCGCCGGCGAAATACTGGAAACTCAAGCGAGGACTCGCGGGTTGTCGGAGGCGGGACGAACGGCATGCGCTGCTCGAGACGCCCGGCAACGGCGCGTCACGCGCATGCATGAGGCAAACTGACACGCTGGACGGCCAAAGACAACGTGACGGCGGTCACGGCGCGAGGCGGATTGGGCGGCAATATGGCTTCCCGGCGGTCCGCCCAGGGCCCTTTGGAGATCGGCGCCATGGTTAAATTTGCGTTTCTCTTCAAGTGCTTGAAAAGTCAAGGCTGTTCCGATGTTGCTTGGGATGCGGGTTCGGGTTAAGCCTTTCCTCGTTGCGGTGCCGCAAATTGCGCGCAATTCGACGACACATCGTCTCGCAACCCCTCAAACCTCAGAGGCGCCAGCGCGACCAAAGGGTGCGCCCCTTTGGTCACGCTTGGGCAGGCTCGGACCAGGATTGACGTGATGACCGCAAGGCAGCCTTCTCTCTCCCGCCGATCGGCCGTGATCGCCGCCGCGCTTCTCTGCACGGTGTCGCTCGCGATCGGTGCGCATGCTGCCCTCAACAAGCGTTCGCTCGAGGCGCCCAAGGCGGCAGCCTCAGAGCAGAGCAGCGTGGCGACCGGCAACGGCGCGCGCCTCGCGCTGGTCATCGGCAATGGTCATTACCCCGATGCGAATGCGCCGCTCGTCCAGCCGATCAACGATGCCCGGGCGCTGACCGGCGCGCTGCGCCGCGACGGCTTCGACGTCGATGTCGTCGAGGATGCCAACAAGGACGACATGATCCGCGCTGTCGAGCGCCTCAAGGCCAGGATCAAGCCCGACTCGGTCGTGATGCTGTTCTTCGGCGGCTACGCCATCCAGGCGGGACGCGAGAGCTACATGATCCCGGTCGATGCCAAGATCTGGAAGGAGGCCGACGTGCGCCGCGACGGCACCAGCATCGAGGGCCTGCTCGATACGGTCCGCGAGCAGGGTGCGCGCGCCAAGCTGGTCGTGATCGACGCCGCGCGCCGCAATCCCTATGAGCGCCGCTTCCGCGCCTATTCGCACGGCCTGGCGCCGATCAATGCGCCTGCCAATGCGCTGATCCTGTCGTCGGCGACGCCCGGCAAGGTGCTGGACGATCCGAAGGGCCAGAACAGCGTGCTGGTCGGCGAGCTGCTCAATCAGCTCGGCAAGAGCCCGAGCGCCGAGGCGGTGTTCAACAAGACCCGCAACGCCATCGCGCGCAGCTCCGACGGCGAGCAGGTGCCGACCGTGTCGTCCTCGCTGGTCGAGGACATCCGCTTCAGCGCCGACGTCGCGAACGCCGGCAGTTGAGGCGGCGGTTTTCCATCTCTCGTCCAACGCATCTGACGCTCGGAGCGTCTGCCCCGCTCTCACCAAGCTGACGGTCAGCTCCCCTCCCCCTTGCGGGGAGGGGTTGGGGGTGGGGGTTCGCAGGCGCCGCGCATCGTTGGCTTGAGCCTTCCCTACAAGCCGCTTTGGCAGGGATAGCGATTCCCCGCATGGCCCTGTCCTAGATCGCTGAAGATTTCCCTGGAGCTCGCGCGCTTATCACGTCGAGTGCGACTCGGAGAACCCCCACCCCCGACCCCTCCCCGCACGGGGGAGGGGAGCGGACCGCGTCTGGCGCGGTCTCCCCGCTATGTCTCGCAGGACTCGGCCGTGTCCGTCAATTGCTCGCCATCACCGGCCGCACCGGATCGCCTTCGCGCAGCAGCGCGCCGGCGCGGGTGACCACGACGTCGCCCTCGGCCAGGCCGTCGCGGATCTCGACCTGGCCGCCGGCCATCAGGCCGATCTCGACCCGCTTGGTCTCGATGCGCTGGGCGCGGACCACCTGCACCACCGTGCCGTCCGGGTCGTACAGCACGGCGGTCAGCGGCACCGCGACGCCGCAGCTCTGGCCGATCTTGATCACGGCGCGCCCGAACGAATTCACCAGCAGCCGCGCCGTGCCGTTGATGCCGATGAAGGCCTGGCCGAGCTGGCTGTTCGGCTCGACGGTCGGCGCGACCCTTCGAATCTTGCCTTCGACCTCGCCGGCCCCGACGATGCGGATCCGCGCCGTCTGGTTGACCGCGAGCTTGGCGAGTTGCGCGCTCGGCACCAGGCCGACGAGATCATATTCGTTGCGGGCGAGAATGGAGAACAGCGCCTCGCCGCGACCGGAGGCAAACGCGCCGATGGTGGCGCTCGACGACAGGATGGTGCCCGCCACCGGCGCCTGGATCATGATCGTGCCGCCCTCCGGCGGCGTCAGCCGCGCCAGGTTCTGTCCGGCCGTGACGGTGTCGCCGGCATCGACCAGCACCTCCGCGACCTTCAGTCCGGGACGGTCGGGCCTGACCGCGGTCTCGTCGCGCGCCAGCACCATGCCGGACACCTCGACGGTGTTGTCGAAGCAGGCCTTGGTCGCCTTGAGCACGCTGACCGCGGCGCCCCTCGGCGCGGTGTCCTCGGCTGCCGCCGCAGCCTGGATCATGGCCAGCAGGCCGGCGGCGGCGAGCATCGGCATCCGGCGCATCGTGGCGGCAATTGCGGCATGTCCCATGCGAAACCGATCCTCGCGAAAATCCATTCATTCAGCGGCCGCGGTCGGGATAGCAGACGCGCAGCCGCCGGGCCAGCCGACCCGCGTCCCTGGTAGTCGCGCCAGGACGCCGCGACGTTCAGCCGACGCCCCCCGAACTTCTCGGCAGCGTCCACGTTGACGCTGCCGATGTCAGCCATCTCCACTTGAGACTCACGCTCATGCTTCGGCCCTGGATACCGCTTCTGCTCTGCGCCGTCGTCGTCACGCCTGCGGTCTCCGCCGAGCTCACCGCCGACGCCGTCAACGGTGCCGAGCTGCGCAAGCGGCCGCCGGCCGAGGAGAAGATGGACCCAGTGGCGATCCGCGCCCAGGTGCTGCTCGATCGCGCGCGCGTCTCGCCCGGCGAGATCGACGGCCGCTTCGGCGACAATGCGCGCAAGGCGCTCGCCGCGTTCGCGCGCGCCAAGGGGCTTGCGGGCGATCAGGGCCTTGCCGGTGATGCGAAGCTGAAGCCCGAGCTGTGGGATGCGTTGCTGCGCGGCGACCAGGCGCCTGCCATCGTCTCCTACACGATCACCCGCGACGATGTGAAAGGGCCGTTCCTGAAGAAGCTGCCGCATCACATGGAGGACATGAAGGACCTGCCGGCGCTCGGCTACACCTCGCCGCGCGAGGCGCTGGCCGAGAAATTCCACATGAGCGAAGCGCTGCTGTCGGCGCTCAATCCGAAGGCCGGCTTCGACAAGGAGGGCGAGCAGATCTCCGTCGCCAATGTGATGAAGCCGGACGACGCCGCGCCGAAAATCATGCGGCTCGACATCAGCAAGGACGCCGGCACCGTGCAGGCGTTCGACCGGGACGGCAAGCTGGTGGCGGTGTTTCCCGCCACGGTCGGCAGCGAAGAGAAGCCGACGCCGGTCGGCAGCTTCAAGGTGATCTCGATCGATGCCAACCCGAACTACCGCTATAACCCCGACTACAAGTTCAAGGGTGTGAAGGCGCGCAAGCCGTTCACCATCAAGCCCGGCCCCAACAACCCGGTCGGCGCCTATTGGATCGGCCTGTCGGTCGGCATCGGCTACGGCATCCACGGCACCGCCGAGCCGTCCAAGGTCGGCAAGTCGGAGTCGCATGGCTGCGTGCGGCTGACCAATTGGGACGTGCGATTCCTCGGCGACCACCTCGCGAAGAAGGCGAAGGTGGAGCTGCATTGAACGTGGCTGCGATTTCCACCGGCCTTCAATGGACCCAAGCCGCATCGGCAACCTCCGCCGTCGTCCCGGCCTTGAGCCGGGACCCATAACCCCAGGAAGTCGTTTGAGGCAGACGGGGCGCTGACACCGCGCCCCGACAACCGCTGCGGCGCGTGGGGGCCCTAGTCAGTGCCACGCCGCGCCATCGCGCGATGCTGCCTGCCCGGGACGACGGCTGAGCGCACCATGCCAACCCTACGTCATTGCGAGCGCAGCGAAGCGATCCAGACGATGTCCGCGGGGCCATTCTGGAATGCTTCGGCGCAACTGCGCCTCGCAATGACGACGCAACTCATGAGGAGACGGTAGCAAAGCCAAACAAGCACGCGCTACGCCGCCGCCCGGACATTGCCAACGCCCATCCAGCGCGCATAATCGCGTCCACCGCAACCGGAAAGCTGGCCCGAACATGACCCCGGAGCATTTGCGCGACCGCCTGTGGCCGCCGCCCAAGCCAGGTGTCGATTGGTCGAAGTGGATCGGCTCGCCGGTGGCGTGGCTGGCGCTGTTGCTATCGGCGGCGAGCCTGTATGCGACCGTGGTGAGGACCAGGGACGACCTCCGCGTGGTCATCAACAATATCCCATTCATGTCGGTGTCGTCGAAAGCGCAGGAGCTGAGCGGGCTGAGCTAAAATCTCGTCTTCGTCAACGCTGGCAACCGGCCTGTGGCGGTTACCAAGATCAACCTCACCGTCTGGTTTCGTCCCGGCAACGAGAGGCCAGAGCCGTCGTGCGATGAGCATGGAATGAAGGCGCTTTTGAACTATGTCTTCACGCCTCTGGTGATCAAGCCAGGTGAAATGAGTCTCCTCGCGCTCGACACGTTGGAGGACGGTGGAGCTGGCGCCGCCGCGTCGGGCTTTTCGGGGCCCACGCGTGCGATCAGCTACGAGGTCCGGGACGGCAGGTTAACTGCTTTCGATCTCACACCCGCGCCGAAGAACGGCGATCTCATGCTGGCCTGCCTGCGTTTCCACGTGATCCTGCCCGACAGCGAGTCACAGCAGAAGGAGGTCTTGATCGGCGCCGCACCGATGAGCAACGTCAGCGGCTCGCTCTATTCGGAGACGTACATGCTGATGCGAAACCCAGTTCCTCAAGTGCTCGTCAGTCGCTGACGGCCGCTTCGAGGGGGCGGTCGCCCCCGTTCAAAACGAAAGCCGATCATTTGACAGGGGGGCCCGCCGACCTCGCTTCCCGTTCGGGGGCGCGGCCGCCGCGCGCTGCGCGCGGATGCGCTCGAGCAGGACGCTGGCCGGCTCGTCGTTCGGGTCCTGCGGCACCAGCTCGCCCTTGAATGCCTTGGTCAGGATCGCCGCCTCCAGCCGGTCGAGCAGCGCCCGTGCGCGCGCCGCCTCGGCTTCGAGGCGGTCGGCTTGGGTAAAGCTTGCTTCCAGCCGTCCGATCAATTCCCGCCGAACCTCGCCTGGGGGAAAGGGAAGGCGGATGCGACGGAATGCATCCTGACTGATGTTGCGCATCGAGCAGATTTCCGGTGGCAAGGCTCTCGATTTGATGTCGTCCTGCCGGCGATCTGAGAAACCACAGAATGCCCCCATCGCGGCCAAATCGTCTCATCGAAATACCGCTCAATCCTTGGTCGCAAAAGACGAATTTGTCTAGCCGTTTCAAGCTGATTTGCCCTGTCCAGATGTTCGGTAAAAAAGAAATCGCTTGCGCCGTCGGGCAAATCGGGTGGAGATTTACGCCCGTCCCGCCTCGTTGAAGAGGGGCGCTTTCGCGAACGTCACGACGCGTTGGGGTGGGATGCGATGGCCGCGATGTGGTGCAGCGTGCTGAGAGCATGCCGACGTACGCCACGCCGCGGACGGTGAAGTCGCAGGGTCCTGGCCTCCCGACGCTGAGGTCCGCGCAATGCGCGTCATGCGCGCGTTGTCGCCACGGTGGCAAACAAGCCGGTCACCGAGGAGACTGCGTATAAATCGTAAAGCCATCGCGCAGGGAGGGCCGGGTCATTCCGGCTGTACCTGTGGTTCTGCCGCCTGCATTTTTTCTCGCAGGCGGACCGCAGGCCTCAGCCGAGGCCTGGCTCTCCCTGCGCCCTCTGCTTCAAGAGGGTGTCCCGATGATCACAGCTCGGACGCGAAACGCGCCGCGAGAACGCGGGGGCATATTTGTTTGCACAGCCCGTGCGCCGAATCAGGTGTCGGCTATGTCTCCGGGCTACCATCAAGCCGGACGATGACGGCGCAGCAAATCGGCAGCGCTTCGAGATGGCGGAAACGACGCTCATCGTGTCACGTCACCTGGTCCTGCCGCGCCACTATCTCGCAAACGACCGCGACGGCGCCACATGCAGCGCGTAGGCATCGGCCGTCTCGCTCACGCGCGGATAGAGCTCGGTCACCAGCGGATCGTGGCCCGGAATGAATCGATCCGGATGCCCGGCGAGGCGCTCGATGATCTCCCAGCCCTGGATCATGTCGCCGATGTTGAGCACGATCGGAAACGGGCTGCGGCGCTGCAGGTTGGCGTAGTAATGCGCGGCGTCGGAGGCGAGCACCACCGGGCCGCGCGCGGTGTCGACGCGCACCACCTGCAGCCCGTCGGAATGGCCGCCGACCCGGTGCACGGTGACGCCGGGCGCGACCTCGCCGTCGCCGTTGTGGAAGGTGACGCGGTCGCCATAGACGTGGCGCACCATGGTGGTGACGTGCTCGACCGTGAACGGGTAGCGCAGCATGCCGTTGCACATGCAGCGGCCGGTCGCATACGCCATCTCGCGCTCCTGCAGATGAAAGCGCGCGTTCGGGAAGCGGTCGAGATTGCCGGCGTGATCGTAGTGCAGGTGCGTCACGATGATGTCGCGGATGCCGCCCGCGTCGACGCCGAAGGAAGCGAGCGCGTCGATCGGATCGCGCGTCAGGGTGCGGTGGCGGATCTCGGCCTCCGCGACGTTGAAGCCGGTATCGACCAGGATGTCGCGCCCGTCACGGCGGATCAGCCACACGAAATAGTCGAGGTCCTGCGCCGTGCTGTCGTGCGGATCGGGCTGCAGGAAGTTCATGTGCGGCGTGCGCGGCGACATCGTCGCATAGCGCAGCGCGTAGATCTCGGCAGCGTTCCCCATGATGGCCTTCTCGTTGGTTGGGCACGGCCGCCATCGAGCCATCGGCAGGGATCGAGGTCAATCGCATCGAGGTCAATCGCGGTGCTCGTCGAACCGGACGGCGCGCTGCCGCGACACAGCGTGAGGCATCTCACATTTCAAGCCATTGGGATCGTTGCATGGTCCGCTCGTGTCATGACCCGCAGCTCGCAAGAGGCTCCTGCGGGCGGTCGTCGCCTCAGACGATTCGTCAACCTCTGCAAGCGGTTGACGTGCCGTCACGGCGATTTGATAATGCCTGACGCGTGGGATATGGTCGCCGCGGCGCAAGCTGGACGGCGCCTGATTGCTGACCGCTGGACCGCCATCGTGATGACTTTCCGCCTGCTGTTGCCGCTCGGCCTGATGTTCTCCGTCGCGTTCTCGGCCGTGGTCTCGGCCGTGGTCTCCTGGCCCGCGCGCGCGGCCGGCGACCGCTTCGCGCTGGTGATCGGCAATGCGAAATATCCCGATGCCGAGGCGCCGCTCAAGGAACCGGTCAACGATGCCCGCGATCTCACCGACGAGTTGAAGCGCGACGGTTTCAGCGTCGAGACGCTGGAGAATGCCGGCGGCGACGCGATGCGCCGCGGCCTCGATCGGCTCTATGGCAAGATCAAGCCGGGCTCGGTGGCGCTGCTGTTCTTCTCCGGCTACGGCATCCAGTCGAGCCGGCAGAGCTACATGATCCCGGTCGACGCGCAGATCTGGCAGGAGGCCGACGTGCGGCGCGACGGCATCGGCCTCGAGCAGGTGCTGCAGGAGATCAACAGCCGCGGCGCCGGCGTGAAGATCGCGCTGCTCGATGCCTCCCGCCGCAATCCCTATGAGCGCAGGTTCCGCACCGCCTCGGCCGGGCTCGCTCCGGTCATCGCACCGAGCGGTACTTTGGTGATGTACTCGGCGGCGCTGTCCGCTGTCGTGACGGATGGCGGGCGCGATCGCAGCCTGTTCGTGCAGGAGCTCCTGAAGGAGATCCGCGTTCCCGATCTCACCGCCGAGGAGACGCTGAACCGCACCCGCGTCGGCGTCACCCGCGCGTCGCGCAGCGAGCAGGTGCCGTGGATCTCGTCGTCGCTGGCGGAGGACTTCTCCTTCGTGCCGGGCAACGGCGTCAGGCCGACGCCGCCGGCCGAGAGCAGTGTCGCACCTGCACCTGCGCCTGCGCCGACCCCGACACAGGTCGTGGTGGCGCCGCCGGTGCCGTCACCGCTGCCGCCGGCTCCGCCCGCGCCGCAGCCGACGCCGGTGCAGAAGGTGGATACCCCGCCGCCTCCGCCGCCGGTTGCTCCAGCGCCGCCGGCGCCATCTCCTGTGATCGCGAACGTGGCACCCGCCGCGCCTGCTGCGCCCGCGGCCCCCGCCGCTCCGGCAGCGCCCGCGCAGGATCCGTTCGCCGAGGATCCGACGATCAAGAGCCTGAGCGCCAAGATCGCGGCCAATCCGGAGGATGCCGGTGCGCTGTACCGGCGCGGCCAGGTGTATGCGAGCAAGGGCGCCTACGCGCAGGCGATCCGCGATTTCGACGACACCATCCGGATCAATCCGAAGGACGTCGAGGCGCTCAACAACCGCTGCTGGGCCCGCACCGTCGTCGGCGAGCTGCAGCCTGCGCTGCGCGATTGCAACGAGGCGCTGAGGCTGCGGCCGAATTTCGTCGACGCTCTCGACAGCCGCGGGCTGGTCAACCTCAAGAGCGGCGCGGTCAAGAACGCGATCGCCGATTTCGATGCGGCGCTGAAGATCAATCCGCGGCTGACGTCGTCATTGTACGGCCGGGGCCTCGCCAAGCAGCGCAACGGTGCCGCGCAGGAGGGCGCGCTCGACATCGCCAACGCCAAGGCGATGGACCCCAACATCGTCCGCGAGTTCGAAGCTTACGGCGTGCGCTGATTTCTTGCGCGCGTCGGCCGGCCGGCTCGAACCATGCGGCAGGCCGGACCGACATAACAGCGGACAGCCGGGTGTCGCGAGCGGGCCTTCGCGACGGACACCGGGATGATCAGTTCGCGTGAGGAGGGATGGCAATGACCGCACCGAAAACGAATTCGACCAGGACCGCCGGCCTGACGGCTCTCCTGGCCGCGACGGTCCTGAGCGCAGCCGCGTCGCTGAGCGCGATGCCGGCGTTCGCGGCCGATGATGTCAGCGAGGATCAGATCGTCCGCGCGTTGGCCGGGCCGAAGAGGCCGCTGACCCGCGGACTGTCGATGTCGCCACCGTCCGAGGCCGCGCCTGCGGTCGCGCCGGAACAGGACAAGTTCCTGCAGAGCATTCGCGGCCGCTCGACGCGCTCGCTGTCATCAGCCGAGCGCGAGGAGATCGCGGCGGTCGCCAGGACCAAGCCGAACATCGATCTCGAGATCACCTTCGACTACAACTCCGCCAACATCAGCCAGAAGTCGCTGCCGTCGGTGCAGGCGCTCGGCCGGGCGCTGACGAACGCCGAGCTGAAGGGGTCGACCTTCGTCGTCGCCGGTCATACCGATGCCGCCGGTGGCGAGGCCTACAATCAGGACCTCTCCGAGCGCCGCGCCGATTCGATCAAGCGCTATCTGGTCGAGAAGTTCGGCATCGCCGGCGCCGACCTGGTGACGGTGGGCTACGGCAAGAGCAAGCTGAAGGATCCGAGCCAGCCGCTCGCCGAGGTGAACCGCCGCGTTCAGGTCGTCAACATGCAGAGCAAGACGGCGGCGGCCAAGTAGCGCCGCGTCCATCAAGCGCCGTCGGGGGTCGCGTGGCCGGAGATCGAAGTGAACGGATGCGTCCCGCAGGATTGTGGGGCGCATCGCCTTGTCGGGGCGCCCCGCGCCAAATTCGCAGCATCCATAACCCGCATCTCGCGCCGACCGGATCCACCTGCCGATGAAGCTGCCAAAATCCCTCAAGACCGCGGCCAGCGCGGTCGTCTTCGTGGCTCTGTTCGCCGGCTATTACTGGTACGAGCATCGTTCCCATCACGCTGCCGAGGAGCCGCCGATGCAGGCCCAGGTGCTGGTGACCAAGGCGGTGAAGGCCTGCTTCTCCGATCTCGTGCGCGTCACCGGCTTCGTCATGGCCCGCCGCGAGGCGGTGGTCGGCGCCGACCAGGAAGGCTCGCGAGTCATCGACGTCCTGGTCAAGGAGGGCGACACCGTCACCGAGAACCAGGAGCTGGCGCGCCTGACGCCGCCACCGCCGCAGCCGGGAGCGCCGGCGGCGGCCGCGAACCGGCCGGTGTCGCTGCGTGCGCCGGCGGCAGGACTCGTCACCGAGGTCCGCACGATCGCCGGTGCGCCGGCCTCGCCGCAGGCCGGTCCGATGTTCCGTATCGCCGTCAACAACGAGCTGGAGCTCGACGCCGAAGTTCCGAGCATTCATCTCCTGAAGCTCGGCGCGGGCGCGCCGGTGCGCATCACCCGTGACAACCTTCCCGACATTGTCGGCCGCCTGCGCGTGGTGGCACCGCAGGTCGACCGGACCACCCAGCTGGGCCATGTCCGCATCGCATTGACCAGCAGTCCGTCGCTCAAGCCTGGCATGTTCGCGCGCGCCAATATCGATGCCCGGCGGAGCTGCGGCGTCGCCGTGCCCAACACGGCGATCGATCATCTCACCATCCAGGTCGTGAAGGGCAACACGATCGAGACCCGCCGGGTGCGGGTCGGCCTGGTGTCGGATACATCGAGCGAAATCCTCGACGGTCTGACAGAGGGTGAAATCGTGGTGGCCGACGCCGGCAGCTCGCTGCACGACGGCGACCAGATCAAGACCATGTTTGCCGAAGACATCGATCGCACGCGGGTACGCTGATGGCACTGAATATTTCGGCATGGTCGATCCGGAACCCGCTGCCATCGATCCTCTTCTCCATCATCCTGCTGATCCTGGGCTGGATGAGCTTCACCAAGCTCGCGGTCACGCGGCTGCCGAACGCCGACATTCCGGTGATCTCGGTCGCGGTGGCGCAATTCGGCGCGGCGCCCTCGGAGCTTGAATCCCAGGTCACCAAGATCATCGAGGACGGCGTCTCCGGCGTCGAGGGCGCGCGCCACATCCAGTCGCTGATCACCGACGGCCTGTCGGTGACGACGATTACGTTCGCGCTCGAGACCAACACCGATCGCGCCATCAACGACGTCAAGGACGCCGTGACCCGGGTGCGCTCCGATCTGCCGCAGAACGTCACCGAGCCGCTGATCTCGCGCGTCGACAAGATCGGCCTGCCGATCGTCACCTATGCGGCGATCTCGCCGGGCAAGACGCCGGAGCAGCTGTCGTTCTTCGTGGACGACGTGGTCAAGCGCGAGCTGCAGGGCGTGCGCGGCGTCAGCCAGGTCGAGCGCATCGGCGGTGTCGAGCGCGAGATCCTGGTCTCGCTCGATCCCGACCGGCTGCAGGCCATGGGGCTCACCGCGGTCAATGTCAGCCAGAGCCTGCGCGGCACCAATGTCGACGTCGCCGGCGGCCGCGCCGAGATCGGCAAGAACGACCAGGCGATCCGCACGCTTGCCGGCGCGAAAACGCTGAACGAGCTGTCCAACACGATGATTCCCTTGTTCGGCGGCGGCGAGGTCCGGCTCGCCGATCTCGGGACGGTCACCGACACGATCGCCGATCGCCGTACCTTTGCGCGCTTCAACGGCGAGCCGGTGGTCGCGCTCGGCATCAAGCGCTCCAAGGGAGCCAGCGACGTGGTCGTCGCGGCCGCCGTGCAGAAGCGCATCGACCAGGTGAAGGCCGCCCATCCCGACGTCGATCTGAAGCTGATCGACACCTCGGTCGAGTTCACCAAAGGCAACTACGAGGCCGCGATCTCGACCCTGTTCGAGGGCGCGATCCTGGCCGTCATCATCGTGCTCCTCTTCCTGCGCGACTTCAGGGCCACGGTGATCGCGGCGATCTCGCTGCCGCTGTCGATCTTCCCCGCCTTCTGGGCGATGGACATCCTCGGCTTCTCGCTGAACATGGTCTCGTTCCTGGCGATCACGCTGTCGACCGGCATTCTCGTCGACGACGCCATCGTCGAGATCGAGAACATCGTGCGCCACATGCGGATGGGGAAGTCGCCCTATCGCGCCGCGCTCGATGCCGCCGACGAGATCGGGCTCGCGGTCATCGCGATCAGCCTCACCATCATCGCGATCTTTGCGCCGGCGAGCTTCATGTCCGGCATTGCCGGCCAGTTCTTCAAGCAGTTCGGCATCACCGTCTCGGTGCAGGTGTTCTTCTCGCTGCTGGCGGCGCGCTTCGTCACACCGATGCTGGCGGCCTACTTCCTCAAGCATCACGACCATGACGATCCGCCGCCGGGATTCATCCTGCGTGCGTATCAGCGCATCGTGACATGGTCGGTGAAGCACTACTTTGTCACGGTTCTCTTGGGCATCGGCATCTTCGCAGGCTCGATCTGGAGCACGACGCTGCTATCGCAAGGGTTCCTGCCTGCCCAGGACGCGGCGCGATCGCTGCTCGCGATCGAGCTGCCGCCAGGCGCGCAGCTCGCCTACACCGAGAAGGTCACCGAGGACATCGTCGCGCGCCTGCGCAAGCGGCCAGAGGTCCGCAGCGTGTTCGTCGACGGCGGCCGGCTTCAGGGCGCGATGGAGGTTCGTCGCGCCGGAATGATCGTCAACTACACGCCGAAGACCGAGCGCAAGATCACCCAGAAAGAGCTCGAACTCGAGATCACCAAGGATCTCGAAACCATTCCGGACATCCGTTTCTGGTTCACCGACGAAAACGGTCTGCGCCCGATCAAGCTGGTGCTGACGGGCTCGGATCCCAAGCTGGTCGACAACGTTGCGAGCGAGCTCGCCTCGCAGATGAAGCGGATTCCGATCATCTCCAACGTGGTGTCGGACACTTCGCTCGACCGGCCGGAATTGCGGGTGCAGCCGCGCGCCGACCTGGCCGCTCGTCTGGGCGTGTCCACCGAAAGCCTGTCGCAGACGATCCGCGTCGCCACGATCGGAGATGTCGGACCGGCGCTGGCGAAGTATGACGCCGGCGGCCGGCTGGTCCCGATCCGGGTGCAGCTCGAGGATGCAGCGCGCAGCGACGTGAAGATCCTCGAACAGTTGCGGGTGCCGCTCGGCCAGTACGGCGAAAAGGGCGGCGTGCCGCTGGCGGTGGTCGCCGACATCAAGCTCGACCAGGGGCCGACCAGCATCAGCCGCTACGATCGCGGGCGGCAGGCGACCGTCGCCGCCGACCTCGTCGGGCTGGCGGCGCTCGGTGACGCAACCAAGCAGATCGATGAGCTGCCGGTCAGAAAGAGCATGCCTGCCAGCGTCAAGCTGATCCCGTCCGATGACGCCGAAAGCCTGAACGAGCTGGCCTCCGGCTTCATCACGGCGATCACGGCGGGCCTGATGATCGTCTACGCCGTGCTGGTGCTGCTGTTCGGCACCTTCCTGCAGCCAATCACGATCCTGTTCTCGCTGCCGCTGTCGATCGGCGGGGCGATCGGAGCTCTGATGCTCACGGGCAAGCAGCTCACGATCCCGGTCTATATCGGCATGATGATGCTGATGGGTATCGTCACCAAGAACGCGATCATGCTGGTGGAGTTCGCGGTCGAGGCGATCCATGCCGGGATCAGGCGCGACGAGGCGATCATCGATGCCGGCATGAAGCGGGCGCGTCCGATCGTGATGACCACGATCGCGATGGTCGCCGGCATGATGCCGAGCGCGCTCGCGGTCGGTGCCGGCGGCGAGTTCCGCTCGCCGATGGCGCTGGCGGTGATCGGCGGGCTGGTGTTCTCGACCGTGCTGTCGCTGTTGTTCGTGCCGGCGATGTTCCTGGTGATGGACGATGTCGGCGCGTTGTTCGCCCGGCTCGGCCGCAAGCTGATCGTCTCCTCCGGCGAGGCCGCCGACGAGGCGCAGTCCGGCCATGAACCGGAGGTGGGGCATCAGCCAAAGCCGCCGCCGTCGGCGATGTCGCCGGCCGCGGAATGAGATGACGTGCCGGAACGAGCTGTTTCAGTTCGCGGTCGAGGGCATGCGGCGGCGTGCGCTGAGATCGTGGGCCTCGCTCGGCGTGCTCTCGAGCGGCGCGGCGGTCTCAGGCGGAACGATCAGGGCAACGAAGCCCTGGCTCGCGCCCTCCAGGCCGAACAGCTTGGTCCGGAGCGTGAAGTCGGCCCGCACCGAACGTCGCGCCTGCGCCGCCGCAGCTTGCATGCCCGAGATGCAGGAGATGTCGGAGTCGTAGCACAGCGCCGCCCAGCCCTGCGCGGTCAGCACTTTGGACGGAGGCTGCAGCTCGTGCGGGTGCACCAGCGCCATTTCATAGCGCGGATGGTCGGGACTGTAGAACGCGGCGGCAAAAGCAAGGCCGTCGTCGCCGCCGACAGCGGGAAGGACGCCGTTCGACGCCGTCCGCCACAGGCGGTCGAGCTCGGTCACGGCCGGCTCATAGAAGTTGCGGCCCTCGTTCAACGGAACGTAGTTCCGGTACAATGCATGGAGGGGCGCCACGACGGTGGCCGCGAATGCCGCGATCGCGATCGTCGCCGCGGCGAGATTGATCGTGATGTCGCGGGGAGCGTGATAGCTCGCGCCGCACACGATCACGATGACGAACAGGAAGACGCCCTGCAGGCCCCACAGCGGCGGCATGTCGGTGCCGAACACGACCGAGACCAGTGTGGGGAACACAACGGTCCCGATGCTGATTGTCGCCAGCAGCCGGAGCCCGGGTTCGAGGCTGAGCGCATCGTTCAGCAGGCGGGTGGGGCGAGGCCGCGTCATGGCGAGCCATATGAGGCCGGGGATACCGGCGATGCCGGCCATCGCCAACAGGAAGCCGCTGCCCTCGACCAGGGCGGCCGCGGCGGTCTTGCCGACGTGATGCTCGATCGCATGCGAGAACGGCTGGGCGCCGGTCGTGGCGAGCCAATAGATGTGAGGTGCGAGCGCGGCCAGGCCGGACAGCGCCGCGATCCAGGGCGCGGACGAGGTGAAATAGGCGCGACGCTCGCCGTGACACAACGCTGCGACCGCGAAGCCCGCGATCAGGAAGACCGCGTAGTACTTGCCGAGCATGGCGAGCGCCGCGGTCAGGCCGGCCGCGATGGCCCAGCCGACGTGACGCGTCTCGAACGAGCGCAGGAAGCACCACGTCGCCAGCGGCCAGCTCGACAGCAGCACGGCGTTGGCGTTGAAGCGCTGCGCATGCAGTTGATAGACCGGCAGCAGCATGAGCAGCAGCAGTACGACCAGACGTTTGTCACCGCGCGCGAAACGCCGGGTGATGAGGTCGACGGCCCAGAGGCCGACCGCCGCGTTGGTCAGCGCCAGCAGGTTGAACGACCAGTTGGTCAGCGGAAACACGGTGGTCCAGGCCCGCGCGGCCCAGCCCATCAGCGGCGGATGCTTGGTCGAGCCCCAGTCGAAGCTGCGTCCGAGCGACCAGGTTTCGATCACGTCCTGGTGGAGATCGCCTCCCAGATAGGCGATCGAGAAATACACCATCCAGACCGCGACGAACCCGACGATCAAGGCCGGAACGGCCCAACCATCCTCCACGGCGTCGATCCAGACCGCGAGAGCTTTGCGCCAACGGCCAACCGAACCACTGGCCTCGATCGCGATCGCCGGCAACGCAAGACTCATGACTTTACTTCCAACCACGCTCGCCTGGCGCGCAAAGCTCCACCCGCGCGCAGCCGCGCGCGAGCAAATGGAACTCTCCGCCGCCGGATTGAACCCTGTTAGAATTGTTAAAAAGAGTTCATGTCGCAAATTGTGAGGCGTGGTGGCCCAATTGCGATCATGTTTGGCCGATGCCGATACCAAACGATGCACGACGGGCGGTTCCCGCCATGGACCGGACCCGCAATCGACAAATTCGCGGTGAACGAAGCTGGGCGCCCGGCTTGCTACTCGTTGCGTGCGATCGTGTTCAGCTTCGTCAGGTCATGCAGCAGGATGCGGCCGCGTTGCAGATCCAGGATCTTGTCCTTGCGCCAGGCCTGCAACTGGCGGTTCACGCTTTCACGCGCCGCGCCGACGAAGACGCCGAGCTGTTCCTGCGAGATATGAACCTCGGAGCCGAAATCCTCCGCCAGCGCGCACAGCCGGCGTGCCAGCCGGACCGGCAGCGGCTGCAGCACCGATTCCTCCATTCGCTCGCTCTGCCAGCGGATGCGCTGGCACAGCAGCTGAATGATCCTGATCGCTACCTTGGGCTCGCGTTCCAGGAAGCTGAGGAAATCCTCGCGGCGAAGCACGAACAGCTCGGACGCTTCACCGGCCGTGGCGTCCGCCGTGCGCTCCTGCCCGTCGAGCACGGCGACCTCGCCGAACAGATCGCCGGGTCCCATGAAGTTGAGGGTCAGTCGGCTGCCGTCGGTGGCGCCGGTCTCGATGCGAATCTGGCCGCGCCGCACCCCGAACAGGGCATTGCCGGGATCGCCCTTCTGGAACAGCACCTCGCCCGACGACAGATGCTGGGTGTGGCAGAGGCTCGAGATTCGCTGCAGCTCGTCCGCGCCGAGGTCGGCGAACATCGGGTTCATCTTCAGAATGACCGCAAATTCGGCCTGCTTGCTCATCACTATACCTTCGGCAGTGGTTCAAAGCCCGAGTTACAGAATCCGCCCGGGCGGAAGTGTGTCATAAGTCACATAATGGCGCACGTGCTCACGACTATGTTGGTCGCTCTCGGAGCGGTCTTCGTTCCGAGAAAAATTCGGATTGAACCGGGTCGGCGTTGCCGCACGCTAACCCGTGGAGACCGCTCGCGCCTTGCGCTTGGGACATCGACATGAAGGCATTGAAGATCGCAGGCGGTTTGATTGGCGCCGTCATCGTCGTGCTCGCTCTGGCGCTCGCTTTTGGACTTCCGGCGAGCTTCCTCACGGTCGCCATCCAGGACCGCGTCGAGCGTGACACCGGCTATCGCCTGAGCATCGCCGGCTCGGCAAGCGTCAGCCTGTGGCCGTCGCTGCATGCGACCCTGACGGACATCACCCTGCAGGATCCGAAGGAGCGGGACGGCAACAATCGGCTGACGATCGGCACGCTGCAGGCCGACGTGGCGCTGTCGAGCCTGTGGTCCGGCCGGCCCGACATCGGCGAGATCATCATCGACAAGCCCACACTCTATCTGCCGCTGCTGCGCGAACGGCTGCGGGACAACGCGCCGCGCAGCCGTGCCTCGGCGAAGTCGGAAGCGGTGCCTGCGGTCCGGATCGAACGGGTCACCGTCAGGGACGGCGCTGTCATCCTCTCCAACCCGCGCGACCGCGTCGAGAATCGGCTCGAGGGCATCGGCGCGACGGCGTCTCTGTCCGACGGCAAGGTCAAGATCACGGGCGCGGCCCGTGCCGGCGGCCGCCCGGTGACGTTCGACGTCACAGCGGCGGCGCCTGCACTGCCAATCGACCGCCAGACGCTGCCGGTCGACTTCAAGATCGACATGGCCAATGCATTTCGCGGAGTCCTTGCTGGCCGCGCCGACGTTCGGCTGAATGGCCCGGTGGTGATGATCAACGGCCTCAGCGGTACGCTTGGCGATGGCGATTTCAACGGCTGGGCCTCGGTCGATCTCGCGAGCAAGCCGCTGGTGAAGGTCGATCTCGACGTTCGCCGGCTCGACTTGGGGGCGCCTGCGGGGCAGGGCTCTGCCGGCGTGTCGGGATGGAGCACGGCGGCAATCGACTTGCGCGGTCTCAACTACGTCGATGCGCGCGTGAAGCTGTCGGCGACGGATGTCGTTCTCTCCGGGGCTCGCCTCGGTCCGCTTGATCTCGAAGCCTCGCTGGCCGGCGGCCTGCTGAAGGCGACCGTCGCCAATCTTGGCGCCTATGACGGGCAGGCCAGTGGCGAGGTCGTGATCGACGCCTCCACGGGCAATCCGGCCTATGCGATGCACTGCGATCTCGTCGGCATCCGCGCGCTGCCGCTGCTCTCGAGCGTCGCCGGATTCGACAAGCTCGATGCGCGGATGCAGGGCAAGCTGGCCTTGCGCTCCAGCGGCGCCAGCCAGCAGGCTCTCATGAGCAACCTGAGCGGTTCGGCGTTCCTGCTGTTCCAGGACGGCGCGATCCGCGGCATCAACGTCGCGCAGATGATCCGCTCATTGACGGCCAATCCGCTATCGGGATGGCAGGATTCGAAGGAGCTGACGACCGATCTCACGCAGCTCTCGGCCTCGTTCCAGGTCGAGCGCGGGCAGGCCGCCACCAGTGACCTCAACCTGGTCGGACCGCTGGTCAAGGTCACCGGTGCGGGGACGATCGATCTGGGCAATCGGGCGCTGGCGATGCGCGTCGAGCCGAAGCTCGTGATGACGACCGAGGGGCAGGGCCGCACCTCGGAGCCGATCGGCCTTGGGATTCCCGTCGTCATCGACGGCCCCTGGAGTCAGCCGCGCTTCTACCCCGACATCGCCGGCATCCTCGACAATCCGGATGCTGCCTACGCCAGGCTCAAGCAGATGGGCCAAGGCCTGTTCGGCAAAGACGGAGCCGGGCTGAACAATCTGATCAACGGCATCGGCGGCCTCATCGGAAATGCTGCGCCCAACGCCGGTTCGAATGGCGCGCCATCGACGGTGGCTCCGAACGCGCAGGCCCCGGCGGCCGGCCAATCCGACCTGCTCGGCGGTGATCTCGGATCGGCGATCGGCAATCTGATTCAGCAAGGGCTGCAGCAGGGCGCGCAGCCGCAGGCCAAGGGCCGCGGCCGTACGCTGGTTGCGCCCCAGGGCGGCGCTGTTCCGCTGTCTTCGGGCGATGCCGGCCAGGGCCCGGCGGAGGCCGCCCCCGCCGAGCCTCGGCAGGACGGCGCGCAGGACAGCCAGCCGATGAACGATGTACTGAAGCGAATCTTCAATAGGTAATATAGAACCGCAGGCAACCGAATCCGGAGGGATCTCCTCCGAGCGGTGGAGGGGTTCAAGGCCAACCGCGCAAACAACGGCCGGTGCGGGTGCGCGCACTGCGCGCGGCTCTGCTTGTCATTCTGTGCTAAACGGATGCCGGCGACGGACCGTCTCGCACTCGAGCGGTCCCGTCTCCGAGGTGTCGCTGCCGCGAGGACGGCAGCGGACGCGCTTGTCCGAGGCTGACCTCGGCGATGACGCGCGTGAGGGGTCCGGATGAACGAGGTCGAGAACAGAGGCTGGTCGTTGCGGCAGGGCCTGTTCGCCAAATACGTCGTGTCGCTGGTCGGGCTCGTCGTGTTCGTCCTGGCCGTGAATGGCGCGACCGAAACCTGGATCAGCTATCAGTCCACCAAGGCGAGCCTGACCGCCGCCATGGCCGAAAAGGCCGACGCCAGCGCCCGGCGGATCGATCAGGCGCTCTCGGATCTGCAGCGACAGATCAGCTGGGTGACGCGGGCGAGCGCCAATACGCTGGAGCTCCGCCGCGCCGACTATGTGCAACTGCTGAGCCAGGCGCCGGCCGTGCGGCAGCTCTATCAGCTCGACGGCCAGGGTCGCGAGCAGCTCCGGGTCTCACGCACCTCGATCGCGTTCTCCTCGGGCAACGATCTGTCGCGCGACCTGCGCTTCACCGACACGGTCACGCACGGCAGCAATTTCTCCGCTGTGACCTTCAAGGGTGCGCAGCCGACGATGTCGATCTCGGTCGCGCATTCCGGCTTCAATGCCGGTGTGACCGTGGCCGACATCGACCTCGACTTTCTCGAAGACTTCATGACCGAGGCGCAGATCGGCAAGGTCGGCACCGCCTACGTGGTGGATCCGCGCGGCCAGGTGCTGGCGAGCTCGGCGAGGGGGCCGGCGGTCGGTCAGGACCTCTCCAAGCTGCCGCAGGTCGCGGCGGTGCTCACGCCGGATGGCCAGCCGCTGGCCTCCGGCACGGACAGCGCCGGGCACGCCGTGCTCTCGGCGGTCGCGACGCTCCCCAAGCTCGGCTGGTCCGTGTTCTTCGAACAGTCTACCGCGCACGCATTGGCGCCGATCCGCGATCAGCTGTTGCGCGGTGCGCTGTTGATTGCGCTCGGTCTTGCCGTTGCGATCCTCGCGGGCTCGCTGCTGGCGCGACGCATGCTCGTCCCGATCACCGCGTTGCGCGCCGGCGCGCGCAAGCTCGGCGCCGGCGATTTCGCTCAGCGCATCGAGGTGAAGACGCATGACGAACTGGAGGAGCTCGCCGATCAGTTCAACAGCATGGCCGGCCAGCTCGCGCAGTCCTATGCCGTGCTGGAAGCCAAGGTCGAGGAACGCACGCGCGATCTGGCTCAGTCGATCAATGAGCTGAAGGTGCTCGAGGAGGTCGGCCGCGCGGTGGCCTCCTCGCTCGATCTCAATGCCGTGCTGCCGACGGTGGCGGCCCGGGCGCTGGAGATCACCAAGACCGACGCCGTGCTGATCTATTCCTATGAGGCCGCCGAACGCCGCTTCAGGCTGGTGGAGGCCAAGGGTGTCGACCGGGACGGCCCGCACAATGTGCTCGACGAGCGGACGAGCCTGCTCTCCGACTCCGTGCGCAGCGGCGAGCCGATCGCGATCGCCGAGCTCGAAAACGCGCCCGATCACCCGCTGCGCGACGTCGCGGTCGCCGCCGGCTTTCACGCCGTGCTGTTCACGCCGCTGGTCGATCAGCAGGGCGTGCTCGGCGCGCTCGTGGTGCTCCGGCGGTCGGCCGGCACGTTCCCGCCGAACCTGATCGGACTGATGCGAACGTTTGCCAACCAGGCCGTGCTGGCGATGCGCAACGCACGACTGTTCACCGAGGTCGATCAGAAGGGCCGCGAGCTCGCGCTGACCCACGCGACGGTGCAGCAGCAGGCCGAAAAGCTCACCGAGCAGACCGAGCAGCTGCGCGAATGGAACAAGTCGCTCGAGGAGCGGGTCGAGAAGCAACTGGCGGAGATCGAGCGGATCAGACGGCTGGAGCGCTTCCTGGCGCCGCAGGTCGCGCAGATCATCGCGTCGTCGGACGGCCATGATGCGCTGCTGGAAAGCCACCGCCGCGAGGTCACGGTGGTGTTCTGCGATCTGCGCGGCTTCACCGCGTTTACCGAGACGACCGAGCCCGAAGAGGCGATGAACGTGCTGCGTGAATATCACGCCGCGCTCGGCAAGCTGATCTTCAAATATGAGGGCACGCTCGATCGCTATGCCGGCGACGGCGTGATGATCCTGTTCAATGCACCGATCCCGTTCGAGGATCACACCATGCGCGCGGTGAAGATGGCGCTCGAAATGCGCGACGAGATCGGCCAATTGACGGAGCGCTGGAAAAATCGCGGCCACAGCCTGGGGTTCGGCGTCGGCATCGCACTGGGATATGCGACGCTCGGCCAGGTCGGCTTCGAGCACCGGCTCGAATACGCCGCGATCGGCAGCGTCACCAATCTCGCCTCGCGGCTATGCGACGAGGCCAAGGCAGGACAAGTGATCGTGTCGCGCCGGGTGTTCGGCGTGGTCGAACAGTCGGTCGATGCCAGGCCGATCGACGACCTGCATCTCAAGGGCTTCAATCACCCGGTGCTGGCGATGGAGATTTTGCGCTGGCGTGGGGAGGGCGCCGACGTGGTCGAAGTCGAGGAGCGGCGGCGATCGTCGGCGACTAACAAGTAGGGCGGGCAAAGGCGCGCGGCGCCTTGCTCGTCGTCGACGGCAGTCTCGCGCGCCCCCGTGCCCATCGCTGTCGTTTGACGAAGGATGTGGGCACCGGTCGCCTTCGGCGCTTTGCCCACCCGACGAAGCGCGGCTCAATAGGCCTGCTTCGCATCGGCCTCCTCGCTGGTCTGGATCAGATCGAGGCTCTCCTCGATCTTGCCGATCAGGCGGTCGAACGTCTTGCGCTCGTCGGCCGACAGGCATGCCATGATTTCGCGCTCGCGCTGCTGCAAACGCGGGATCAGCTCCTCGTAAAGCGTCTTGCCCTTACGTGTCAGGCGCAGACGGAACTCGCGGCGATCCTCGGCGTTCTCGACGCGCTCGATCAGCCGCCGCTCCAGCAACGACGTCACGGCCCGGCTGATGGTCGATTTGTGCGTGCGGGTGCACGCCGCGACATATTGCGCGCTGCAGGCCTCGCGGCGGAAGCCGAGCGTCGCCAGCACGCGCCATTCCGGAATGTCGAGCCCATAGCGCTCCCGATATTCGATGGCGAGCGCCGCGCTGACCTCGGCGGCCAGACGGTTGAGCCGGAATGGCGCGAACTTGAACAGGTCGAGCCGCTCGTCTTCCTGCGGCACTGCGGCATTTCGGTCATCCTCGACCGGCTTCGCCTGCCGCCCGGACGCCGCGCTGGATGGCTTCGCCAAGATCGCGCTCCGATTTTTGAGTTGACGCGGCCGAAGCCGTCGGCTTTAGAATAGTTGCAGGTGAGACTATCTGGCAAGACGGCCGAATGGCCTCGCCCGAGGAAATGTCGGTCGCTTCGAAAGTCGTCGTTTCGAAAGTCCAAGAAAACCACAAGGCGAGCAAGCCATGGTGCAAGCCAATCCGGGGCAGGGCGCGAGCCAGGCGAAGGTTCAGTTCGGCTATCGTCGGCACGAAGACCAGGATCAGGCCACGCCGGCCGCGCATCCGGTCGTCGTCGTGGGTGCGGGTCCCGTCGGGCTGTCGTTCGCGATCGATCTTGCGCAGCGCGGCCATGCGGTCGTGGTGCTCGATGATGCCGACCGTATCGGCGAGGGCTCGCGCGCGATCTGCTTCTCCAAGCGCTCGCTGGAATATTGGGATCGCCTCGGCGTCGGCGACCGGATGGTCGACAAGGGCGTGGTGTGGAACGTCGGCCGCATCTTTCACGGTCCGTCCGAGCTCTATCAGTTCAATCTGCTGCCGGAGCCCGGGCACAAGCGGCCGGCCTTCATCAACCTGCAGCAGTTCTACGCCGAGGCCTATCTGGTCGATCGCGTCAACGCGCTGCCGGAGATCTCGCTGCGCTGGCGCAACAAGGTGACGGCGCTGGAGCAGCGCAACGATCATGTCGTGCTGACGATCGAGACGCCGGATGGCCCCTATCGGCTGTCGGCGCAATATGTGATCGCCTGCGACGGCGCGCGCTCGTCGCTGCGCCAGATGGTCGGCGCGGGTTTTTCCGGCAAGGTGTTCGAGGATCAGTTCCTGATCGCCGACGTCAGGATGACGGCTGAATTCCCCACCGAGCGTTGGTTCTGGTTCGATCCGCCGTTCCATGCCGGGCGCTCGGCGCTGTTGCACCGGCAGCCGGACAATGTCTGGCGCATCGACCTGCAGCTCAGCCGCTATGCCGATCCCAACGTCGAGAAGCAGCCGGAGAATGTGCGGCCACGGATCGCGCGCATGCTCGGCCATGATCAGTTCGAATTCGAATGGATCTCGCTCTACAAATTCCAGTGCCGGCGCATGGAGCGCTTCATTCATGGTCGCGTCGTTTTTGCCGGCGATTCCGCCCATCAGGTCTCGCCGTTCGGCGCGCGCGGTGCCAATTCGGGGCTGGAGGATGCCGAGAACCTGGCCTGGAAGCTCGATCGCGTGCTGCGCGGTACCTCGCCCGCGGCGCTGCTCGAAACCTATCATCTGGAGCGAAGCGCAGCGGCCGACGAAAACATTCGCGAGTCCACGCGGGCGACGGATTTCATGGCGCCGAACTCGCACCAGGAGGCGCGGCTGCGCAAGGTGGTGCTCGCGCTCGCCAGGGACACCGAATTCGGCAAGCGCATGGTCAATGGCGGCCGGCTGTCGGTTCCCTCGGTCTACCAGACGCCGCTGTCGACCGAAGACGACGAGGCTTGGCGCAGTGGCCCTTGTCCGGGAACATCGATGCCGGATGCGCCGCTCGAGACGGCAGACGGACGGCACGTTCATCTCACCGATGCATTCAATGCTCAGGGCCGGCGTTTCACCCTGCTGTCCTTTGCCAATGGTGAGGCGATCGATGTGCCCGACGATGTCGGTGTCGTCAGCATCGGCGGTCCGAATGGACTTGCCGATGGCGAGGGTTTCGCGGGCAAGCGTTACGGGGCCGAACCCGGCACATCCTATCTGCTGCGTCCGGACGGCTATGTCGCGGCGCGCTTCCGGCATCCGCGCCGCGCCGCGATCGCGGCGGCGGTCGCACGCGCCTCCGGCCTGAGCTGAGGAGCCGCAACGATGACACTCTCGACCGCCTCCAATTTCGCCAAGCCCGACGATGCCTTTCGCGCCATCGTCGAAGTCCATCGGGGCCTCTCGGACCTCGAAAGCGCCGACCTCGATGCGGCATTGGTCCTGATCCTCGCCAATCACATCGGTGACATCGGTGTGCTGGGCGAGGCGATCGCGCTGGCGAAACGCAGCATGGCGGATGCCGGCCAACAGCAACAACAGCAGCAGCAATAGGCTGCTGCGCACACAAGGAATGAAGTGATGGCGAAAGGTTTCGCATCGACCACGGATCTCGCCGAGAAGAAGGTCACCTTCTCGGAGATCGGCCCGGATCTCTATGCATTCACTGCAGAGGGCGATCCGAATTCGGCGGTCATCGTCGGCGACGACGGCTGCATCGTGTTCGATGCCCAGGCGACGCCGGCGATGGCCAACAAGGTGATCGAGCGCGTCAGGACGGTGACCGACAAGCCGATCAAATATGTCGTGCTGTCGCACTACCACGCGGTGCGCGTGCTCGGCGCCTCGGCCTATCACGCGCAGGGCATTGTTGCGTCGCAGGAGACGCGCCGGCTGATCGTGGAGCGGGGACAGCAGGACTGGGACTCCGAATACGGCCGCTTCCCGCGCCTATTCCAGGATGCCGAGAGCATTCCTGGCCTGACCTGGCCGACGCTCACCTTCGAAGGCGAGATGACGATCCATCTCGGCAAGCGCGAGGTGCAACTGATCCAGCTCGGTGCGGGCCATACGTCCGGTGACATCGTCGCCTGGGTGCCGGACGCCGAGGTGATGTTCTCCGGCGATCTCATCGAATATCACTCGGCCTGTTATTGCGGCGACGCCTATTTGCGCGAATGGCCGTCGACCCTGAACGAGATCCGCGACTTCAATCCCAAGGCGATCGCGCCCGGCCGCGGCGACGCGCTGAAGGGCGAGACCACGGTGCGCGAGGCGATCGCGATGACGCGCGACTTCGTCTCGTCGCTGTATGGCGCGGCCGAGATGTCGGTCGCCAGGGGGCGCAGCCTCAAGGAGTCCATGGCCGCCACGCGCGAAGTGATGGATCCGAAATTCTCGAGCTTCGCCATCTACGAGCACTGCCTGCCGTTCAACGTGTCGCGCGCCTATGACGAAGCCAGCGGCATCGACGATCCCGTGATCTGGACCGCCGAGCGCGACCGCGAGATGTGGGCCCGCCTGCAAGGAGAAGGATGATGAACATCAACACATCGCCTGACCGGTTGCACCGCGCATCGGGACAGGTCACGCCGGGCTACATGTCCGGCTTCGGCAATTCGTTCGAGACCGAGGCGCTGCCGGGCGCGCTTCCGATCGGCCGCAACTCGCCGCAGCGCTGCGCCTACGGGCTCTACGCCGAGCAGCTGTCTGGCTCGCCGTTCACCGCGCCGCGCGGCTCCAACGAGCGCTCCTGGCTGTATCGCATTCGGCCCTCGGTGAAGCATTCCGGACGCTTTGCGAAGGTCGATGCCGGCCTGTGGCGGACCGCGCCCTGCCATGAGCAGGAAATCACGGTGCAGCAGCTGCGCTGGGATCCGGCGCCGATTCCGTCCGGCGATGTGACGTTCCTGCAGGGCGTGCAGACCATGACGACGGCGGGCGACGCCGCGACGCAGGCCGGCATGGCGACGCACGTCTACGTCATCACCAGGTCGATGGTCGACCAGCACTTCTACGATGCCGACGGCGAGCTGATGTTCGTGCTGCAGCAGGGACGCCTGCTGTTCGTCACCGAGTTCGGCCGCATCGACGCCGAGCCCGGCGAGATCGTGGTGATCCCGCGCGGGGTCAAGTTCCGGGTCGAGATTCCGGCGGGCCCTGCGCGCGGCTATCTCTGCGAGAATTATGGCGGGGCCTTCACCCTGCCGGAGCGCGGCCCCATCGGCGCCAACTGCCTCGCCAATGCCCGCGACTTCCTGACGCCGGTGGCTTCGTATGAAGACAAGGACACGCCGACCGAGCTCTACGTCAAATGGGGCGGGGCGCTGTTCAAGACCGAGCTGAAGCATTCGCCGATCGACGTCGTCGCCTGGCACGGCAACTACGCGCCGTACAAATATGACCTGCGCACCTTCTCGCCGGTCGGCGCCATCGGCTTCGATCACCCCGATCCGTCGATCTTCACGGTGCTGACGTCGCCGTCGGAGACCGCCGGGACCGCCAACATCGATTTCGTGATCTTCCCCGAGCGCTGGATGGTGGCCGACAATACCTTCCGTCCGCCGTGGTACCACATGAACATCATGTCCGAGTTCATGGGCCTGATCTACGGCGTCTATGACGCCAAGCCGCAGGGCTTCGTGCCCGGCGGCATGAGCCTGCACAATTGCATGCTGCCGCATGGCCCGGACCGCGAGGCGTTTGATCATGCCAGCAATGGCGAGTTGAAGCCGGTTAAGCTCACCGGCACCATGGCCTTCATGTTCGAGACGCGCTTCCCGCAGCGCATCACCAGGCATGCGGCGGAGTCCGGCACGCTGCAGAGCGACTACGCGGATTGCTGGAACGGGCTGGAGAAGCGTTTCGATCCGACCAAGCCGTAGAGCGAATTATTTCGACACCGTCGTGGCCAGGCTTGACCCGGCCATCCACGACCTTCTTGACGCCTTGCGACGTGGATGCCCGGGACGAGCCCGGGCATGACGACGTGGTTTGGAGACGCATCTTGCCTCACCCCAACGATCCTTCGCTCCGCTCCTTCATCCCGGTCGAGCCGACCTCCGACTTCCCGATCCAGAACCTGCCTTACGGCGTGTTCTCCGCGGCCGATTCGCCGAAGCCCCGCGTCGGTGTCGCCATCGGCGATGTCGTGCTCGATCTTGCCGTGCTCGAGGATGAAGGCCTGCTCGATCTGTCGCCGGCTTACGAGGTATTCGCGCAATCCTCGCTGAATGCCTTCATGGCGCTCGGCCCCGCCGTTTGGTCGAAGACCCGTGCGGCCATCAGCGCGCTGCTGCGCGATGACAATCCACGTCTGCGCGACGACAAGCCATTGCGCAGCCGCGCGCTGCTGCCGCGCCAGGATGTCAGGCTGCATCTGCCGTTCCACGTTGCAGGCTACACCGACTTCTATTCGTCGAAGGAGCACGCCACCAATGTCGGCGTCATGTTCCGCGGCAAGGACAATGCGCTGCAGCCGAACTGGCTGCACATGCCGATCGGCTACAACGGCCGCGCCTCGACCGTGGTGGTGTCGGGCACCCAAGTGCGCCGGCCGCGCGGGCAACTGAAGCCGCCGAGCGCCGAGGTGCCGAGCTTCGGGCCGTGCAAGCGGCTCGACTTCGAGCTCGAGATGGGCGTCGTCATCGGCCAGTCGTCGCCGCTCGGCGAGATGCTGAGCGAGGCGCAGGCGGAAGCGATGATCTTTGGCTTCGTGCTGCTCAACGATTGGAGCGCACGCGATATCCAGCAGTGGGAGTATGTGCCGCTGGGCCCGTTCCAGGCCAAGGTCTTCGCGACCTCGATCAGCCCTTGGGTGGTGACCCGGGAGGCGCTGGAGCCGTTTCGCGTTCAAGGGCCGGCGCAGGATCCGACGCCGCTGCCCTATCTGCAGCAGGCGTCTGCGCAGAACTACGATCTCGGACTCGACGTGGCGCTGCGCGCTGCCGGCAGCAACGCTGCGCAGGACATCTCGCAGACCAATTTCAAATACATGTACTGGTCGAGCGTGCAGCAGCTGATGCACCACGCCTCCTCCGGATGCGCCATGAGCGTCGGCGATCTCCTGGGGAGCGGCACCATCTCCGGTCCGGAGAAGCATCAGCGCGGCAGCCTGCTGGAGATCAGCTGGAACGGCACCGAGCCGGTCGAGCTCCCTGGTGGAATCAAGCGCACGTTCCTGGAAGATGGCGATTCCCTCGTCATGCGCGGCTGGTGCCAGGGCAACGGCTATCGGGTCGGCTTCGGCGAGGTCGAAGGCACGATCGTCGCGGCCGAGTAGCCACTCCACCCACCGCCGTCATTCCGGGGCGGCCCGCAGGGCCGAGCCCGGAATCCATAACCACAGGCGGATGTGGTGACGCGAGCCGCCCGTGGCTAAGCCTTCCATCCAAAATCTCGATCGTGAGTATGGATTCCGGGCTCGCGCTGCGCGCGCCCCGGAATGACGGGGATAGAGATCAGCGCTCTTCCGGCGCCACGCTCTTGATACCAGCCACGAAGGCCGCGACGTCCTCGGCCGCATATTTCAGATGCACGCGCTTGTCCGATGGCACCTGCTTCACCGTGCAGACGCCCGGCCGCCATTCTCGCGCGGGCCGGATCGGCCGTGGCGCGAAGCCGCCGGCGCAGTTCGGGCAGACGTTGAACAGCTTCGTCTCGACACAGTCGGCGCAGAAGGTGCATTCGTAGGAGCAGATGCGCGCGTCCTGCGCCTGCGGTGGCAGGTCCTTGTCGCAGTACTCGCAGTTGGGGCGAAGCTGCAGGGCCATGGTCGTCTCGCGGGTAATTGAAACCCGGCGAGTGTCGCAGAGCGAGCGATGACGGTGAATGACGCATTTCCCTCGATTTGCGCCACGGCGGCGTCAGCCATGCGGGAGCGCCGCCAGCGGCAGCTTCGCGCTCTCCTTGAGTCGATCGAGCACGATCGAGGAGCGCACATGCGCCACGCTCTGGTGCGGCATCAGCACGTTGTTGACGACGTCGGACAGGCTCTTGAGATCGCGCAGTACGACCTTGAGTAGGTAGTCGGAATCGCCGGTCAGCGCGTAGGCCTCCTGGATGTCGTCGACCCGGTCCACCAGCGTGCGGAACTTTTGCGCGTTGTCGGGCGAGTGCGTTGCCAAGGTGATCTGGATGAAGGCGATCAGCTCGAAGCCGAGCGCCTGACTGGCGAGCTGCGCGCGATACCCCGCGATCACGCCGTCCTGCTCCAGCCGCATCCGCCGCCGCGAGCACTGCGAGGCCGACAGGCCGGCAAGATCGGCCAGCTCCTGGTTGGTGAGCCGGCCGTCGTTTTGCAGCGCAGCCAGGATGCGGAGATCGAAGGTGTCGACAGAAACCATGCGCCATTTCCTCTGATGGTGCACGGATCGTGCATATTCTCTCAGGAATGACAATGGTTTGCATGCCCCGTGCGCCCGATCCGGGAGATGATGGGTGCATCAAGCCGAAGGAGAACTCCCCATGGGTCCGTTTCCGCACGATGCGTCGCCCGCCACTATCTCCGCCGACAACCCGATGGGTACCGACGGCTTCGAGTTCGTCGAATATGCGCATCCGGATGCCGGTGAGCTGCATGCCTTGTTCAAGCTGATGGGTTTTGCCGCGGTGGCGCGGCACAAGAGCAAGGCGATCACGCTGTATCGTCAGGGCGACATCAACTACCTCGTCAATGAGGAGCCGGGCAGCCACGGGCACGATTTCGTCGCCGCGCATGGTCCGTGCGCGCCATCGATGGCGTTTCGCGTCGTCGATGCGAAGGCGGCCTATGCGCGGGCGATCGCGCTCGGCGCCGAGCCGGCCGACCTGCCCGCATCACGGAAGGCGCTCGATGTGCCCGCGCTCAAGGGCATCGGCGGCAGCCTGCTGTATCTGGTCGATCGCTATGGCGCCAAGGGCTCGGCCTACGATCTCGAATTCGAGTGGACCGGCGAGCGCAACCCGCGCCCGACCGGGGCCGGCCTCTACTACATCGATCACCTGACCCACAACGTGCATCGCGGCCGCATGGATGTCTGGGCCGGCTTCTACGAGAAGCTGTTCAACTTCCGCCAGATCCGCTTCTTCGACATCGAAGGCCGCGCCTCCGGATTGTTCTCGCGCGCGCTGACCAGCCCCGACGGCAAGATTCGGATTCCGATCAACGAGGATGCCGGCGAGTCCGGGCAGATCGAGGAGTATCTCAAGATCTATCGCGGCGAAGGCATCCAGCACGTCGCCTGCGGCGCCCGCGACATCTACTTGACCGTCGAGGGCCTGCGGACCGCGGGCCTGCCGTTCATGCCGTCGCCCCCGGACACCTATTTCGAGCGCATCGATAGCAGGCTGCCCAAGCATGGCGAGGACCTCGCCCGTCTGAAGAGAAACGGCATCCTGATCGATGGCGAGGGGGTCGTTGCAGGCGGTCATACCAAGGTGCTGCTGCAGATCTTCTCGGCCAATGCGATCGGCCCGATCTTCTTCGAGTTCATCCAGCGCAAGGGCGACGACGGTTTTGGCGAAGGCAACTTCAAGGCGCTGTTCGAATCGATCGAAGAGGACCAGATCCGCCGCGGCGTGCTGAAGGTGGAGGCGGCGGAGTAGGTGGAGGAGATGCGCCCGTCATTGCGAGAAGCAGAGCGACGAAGCAATCCAGACTTCCGTCCGCACCCTGGATTGCTTCGCTGCGCTCGCAATGACGGCGTGATTGGAGGCAGGATGTCGCCAAACCCTCAACTGTCGTCCCGGGCAAGCCCGACGACGCGCCAGCGGCGTCGGGCGCCGACCCGGGACCCATACCGCGTGATCTATCGATAGGGCATAGTCGCAGACGATTTTCGCCAAACTGCGGCCGGTGGTTATGGGTCCCCGCGTTCGCGGGGACGACACCGAGGGTGAGGCGCGGGCGTCGTCAACTCACTGGCATCGGGATTGTCGCGCAGCGTTGATCGGCGCGACCGCGCCGCAATCGCTTACCCGCCAGCCTTCCACGCACTCACGACAGCCCCAATCTCCACCACCTCCGGCTCCCGTATCGTCGACGGCGTGCGCGAGAAGCGCGGCGCCGGGGCCGGCTGCGTCACGCCATGCCGCTGGATGAACACGCCGCGCGCCGCCATGTGCGCGTGCTTCGGTGCCTCCGACATCGTCAGCACCGGCGCGAAACAGATGTCGGTGCCCTCCATGATCGCGCACCATTCCTCGCGCGTCTTGCTCTTGAACACGGCGACCAGCTTCTCCTTCAGCGCCGGCCAGGCGCGCGGGTCCATCTGCGCGTCGAAGGCGGGATCGGACAGGTCGGCATGCTGCCGCAGCAGCGCGTAGAACTGCGGCTCGATCGAGCCGATGGAGATGAACTTGCCACAGGCGCATTCGTAGACGCCGTAGAAGTGCGCGCCGCCGTCGAGGAAGTTGCGCTCGCGCCCCTCGGTCCAGCGGCCCATCGCAGTGAGGTCGAAGAACATCGCGAGCAGCGAGGCCGCGCCGTCGCACATCGCGGTATCCACCACCTGCCCCTTGCCGGACTTCGAGGCTTCGAGCAGTGCGGCGAGCACGCCGACGACGAGATAGAGCGCACCGCCGCCGAAATCGCCGACCAGGTTGAGTGGCGGCACCGGCCGCTCCCTGGGTCCGATCGCGGCCAGCGCGCCGGTGATCGAGATGTAGTTGATGTCGTGGCCGGCCGCCTGCGCCAACGGTCCCTGCTGGCCCCAGCCGGTCATGCGGCCATAGATCAGCTTGGGATTGCGCGCGAGCACGACGTCGGGGCCGAGGCCAAGGCGTTCCATCACGCCGGGACGAAAGCCTTCGATCAGCGCGTCGGCACCGGCGAGCAGGTCGAGCACCTCGGCAATGACGGCCTTGTCCTTGAGGTCGAGCTCGATGACCTTGCGGCCGCGACCGGCGACCGACTTCATGGTCTTGCGCGCGCCGACGCGATCGAGCGTCACCACTTCCGCGCCCATGTCGGCCAGCAGCATGCAGGCGAACGGTCCCGGTCCGATGCCGGCGAACTCGACGATGCGAAAGCCCGCGAGCGGTCCGGTGGCGCGGGTCTCGGTCTGTGGGGCGGTCTTGTCGAGCACGTTGTCTTGTCCCTGCGGTGCTTCGGCGCGTGATGAGGTCGATCGGACAAAGATGGTCGCGGCGACCTTCACCTTCCCCCTCCAGGGGAGGGTGGGTGTGCTTGGCTGCTGTCCGCATCAATCAGACATCATCACGCGCGATGCGTTTCCTGATCCGCGATTGTCCCGCGTGTATCCGGCCAACGCAAGCGCGCCGTATGCCGCAAAGCAAAACGGCGCGCATCGCTGCGCGCCGTGTGGAATTTGTTGTGCCGTTTTGCGGAATGTTCAGCGTCGCGCGCTCAGCCCGCGGCTTGCACCGCGCGCTGCGCCATCACCTTCACCAGATTGGCGCGGTAATCAGCCGAGCCGTGGATGTCGCTGAGCAGGCCGCTCGCCGGGATGCTGACGCCGTCGATCGCCGAGGCCGACCAGTTCGACTTCAGCGCCGCCTCGATCGCGGCCACGCGCATCACGCCGCTCTGCGAGGCGCCAGTGGCGGCGACGCGGACGTCGCCGCCCTTCGTCTTGGTCACGAACACGCCGGTCAGCGCGAAGCGCGACGCGGGGTGGCGCATCTTGGCATAGCCCGCCTTCTCCGGCACCGGGAACGACACCTCGGTGATGATCTCGCCGTCCTCGAGCGCCGTGGTGAACAGGCCCTTGAAGAAATCATCCGCCGAGATCGTGCGCTTGTTGGTCTTTACGGTCGCGCCGAGCGAGATCAGTGCCGCCGGGAAATCCGCGGCCGGATCGTTGTTGGCGATCGAGCCGCCGATGGTGCCGCGGTGACGCACGGCGGGATCGCCGAGCACCGAGGTGAGATAGGAGATCGCGGGGATCGCCTTCTTCACGTCGGCACTGGTCATGATGTCGTAATAGGTGGTCGCGGCCTTGATCACGAGCGTGTCGCCGGACAGCTGCACGCCGATCAGGTCCTTGATCTTGCCGATGTCGATGACATCGGACGGGCTGGCGAGGCGCTGTTTCATGACCGGAAGCAGGGTGTGGCCGCCGGCCAGGAACTTGGCTTCGCTGCCCTTGGCGAACAGCGCCGCCGCTTCGTCGACCGAGGAGGCGCGATGGTAGGTCGTCTCGTACATGGGAATCTCCCTGAATTTTTCATCGAGATCATTCCGGGGCCGCGCCTGCGCGCGCCCCGGAGCGATGATCAACCGTGGATCGCATGCCAGACGCGGTCGGGCGTCGCCGGCATTTCGAGCTTGTTGTTGCCGATCGCATCCGTGATCGCATTGATCACGGCGGCGGATGCGCCGATCGCGCCGGCCTCGCCGCAGCCCTTCACGCCGAGCGGATTGCCCGGGCACAGGGTCGTGGTGTGGCTCAGCTTGAACGACGGCACGTCGTCGGCGCGCGGCATCGCGTAGTCCATGAAGGACGCGGTGACCGGCTGGCCGTTGCTGTCGTAGATCGCGTGCTCGAGCAGTGCCTGGCCGATGCCCTGGACCAGACCGCCATGAACCTGGCCCTCGACGATCATCGGGTTGATCAGCCGGCCGAAATCGTCCGCCGCGACGAAGTTGACGAACGACGTCTTGCCGGTGGCCTCATCGACCTCGAGCTCGCAGATATAGGTGCCGGCCGGGAAGGTGAAGTTGGTCGGATCGTAGAAGGCGGTCTCCTTCAATCCGGGCTCCATGCCGTCCGGCAGGTTGTGCGCGGTGTAGGCGGCGAGCGCGACCATCGGCAGCGCGATCGACTTGTCGGTGCCGGTCACCTTGAACTCGCCGTTCTCGATGACGATGTCGCCTTCCGACGCTTCGAGTGCGTGGGCTGCGATCTTCTTGGCCTTGGCCTCGACCTTCTCCATCGCCTTCAGGATCGCCGTGAGACCGACGGCGGCCGAGCGCGAGCCGTAGGTGCCCATGCCGAACTGCACCTTGTCGGTGTCGCCATGAACGATCGAGACCTGGCTGATCGGCACGCCCAGGCGTTCGGCGATCAGCTGGCAGAAGGTGGTCTCGTGGCCCTGGCCGTGGCTGTGCGATCCGGTGAGGACCTCGATGGTGCCGACCGGGTTGACGCGGATCTCCGCGGACTCCCACAGGCCGACGCCGGCGCCGAGGCTGCCGACCGCCTTCGACGGCGCGATGCCGCAGGCTTCGATGTAGCAGGACAGGCCGAGGCCGCGCAGCTTGCCCTGCGCCTTCGCCGCCGCCTTGCGGGCCGGGAAACCGGCATAGTCGATCGCCTTCATCGCCGCGTCGAGCGAGGCGTTGAAGTCACCGGTGTCGTAGGCCATGATCACCGGGGTCTGGTGCGGGAACTGGGTGATGAAGTTCTTCCGCCGGAGATCGGCCGAATCGACCTTCAACTGGCGCGCCGCCGTCTCGATCAGCCGCTCCAGCAGATAGCTCGCCTCCGGGCGTCCGGCGCCACGATAGGCGTCGACCGGCGTGGTGTTGGTGTAGACGCCCATCACCTCGGCATAGATCGCCGGAATGTTGTACTGGCCCGACAGCAGGGTCGCGTACAGATAGGTCGGCACCGACGACGAGAACAGCGACATGTAGGCGCCGAAATTGGCGTGGGTCTTGACCCGCAGGCCAAGGATCTTGTTGTCGGCATCGAACGCCATCTCGGCCTTGGAGATGTGGTCGCGGCCGTGCGCGTCGGTCAGGAACGCCTCGGTGCGGTCGCCGGTCCATTTCACCGGACGGCCGACCTTCTTGGAGGCCCACAGCGCGACCATCTCTTCCGGATAGATGAAGATCTTGGAGCCGAAGCCGCCGCCGACGTCGGGCGCGATGACGCGGAGCTTGTGTTCTGGTGCGATGTTGTAGAACGCCGACAGCACCAGGCGAGCGACGTGCGGGTTCTGCGACGTCGTATAGAGCGTGAAATGCTCCTCGGCCGCATCGTACTCGGCGATCGCCGCGCGCGGCTCCATCGCGTTCGGTGCCAGCCGGTTGTTGGTCAATTCCAGGGTGACGACGTTGGCGGCCTTGGCGAAGGCGGCGTTGACCGCGGCCTCGTCGCCGATCGACCAGTCGTAGACGACGTTGCCGGGGGCTTCCGGGTGAAGCTGCGGCGCGCCGGGCTTCAGCGCGGAGGGCATGTCGGCGACGGCCTGCAGCTCCTCGTACTCCACCACGACTGCCTCGGCGGCGTCACGTGCGAGGTTCTTGCTTTCGGCGATCACCACGGCCACGGCCTGGCCGACGAAGCGCACGGTCTCCGGCGCCATCGCCGGCCATGCGCCCATCTTCATCGGTGAGCCGTCCTTGGAGGTGATGGCCCAGCCGCAGATCAGGTTGCCGACCTTGTCGTCGACGATCTGGCGGCCGGTGAGCACCGCGACCACGCCAGGCATCGCCTCGGCGGCCGAGGAGTCGATGCTCTTGACCTTGGCATGCGCGTGCGGGCTGCGGATGAAATGGGCAAAGGTCATGCCCAACAGCTTGACGTCGTCGACGTAACGGCCCTTGCCGGTGATGAAACGCTTGTCCTCCTTGCGGACGACGCTGGCGCCAATGCCTTCCATACCCATGCGAATCTCTCCCCTACCGGAGTTCTGTTGTCCCGCCGCGGCCATCGCGCGCAGCGGTCGTGGTCTCGGTATTGCGGTAAACGGCGGCTCTCGCCGGCCTCATTCGGCAGCTTGCGCGACCTTCATCCGTCCGGCAGCGTCGAGCACGGCTTTGACGATGTTGTGATAGCCGGTGCAGCGGCAGATGTTGCCTTCCAGCTCCTCACGCACCGTGCTCTCGTCGAGCTCGCCTCCGTGGCGGTGCACAATATCGATGGCCGACATGATCATCCCCGGCGTGCAATAGCCGCATTGCAGGCCGTGATTGTCGCGGAAGGCCGCCTGCATCGGGTGCAGCTCGTCGCCCTTGGCGATGCCTTCGATGGTGGTGACGTTGGCGCCGGCGGCCTGGCCGGCCAGCACGGTGCAGGATTTCACGGCACGGCCGTCGATATGGACGACGCAGGCGCCGCATTGGCTGGTGTCACAGCCGACATGGGTGCCGGTGAGGTTCAGATGATCCCGCAGGAGGTGAACGAGCAGGGTGCGATCCTCGGCCTCGACCGAGACCGCCTTGCCGTTCACCGTCAGTTTGACTGTCGACACGAGTAACCTCCCGATGAATTATTCTTATTCTGATTAGAAACAGCGCCCTCAGGACTTTGCAACTCGAATTTTCGTCTCCGATGTCATTGCGACGTCTTGCGCGCGGCATCGGCGATCCGGTCGCATGTGGCGCGCCACGCGAGGCCGGCACCGGCGCAGGTGAAGCGCAGGCCGTAGGCCGATGCCGTCCATTTACCGCCCCTTAGCCATTGTGACGTAGTTTTGATCACGCTCTGGTGCGTTGCCGCCGGGCGGCTTGGTTTCTGGCCAATATAAAGAATGGCGTGTCGGGGGTGGGAATGTCTGCGCAGCTTGCGCCGCAGTCGCGGCGTGCCAATTTTCTGACCCTGCGTTTTCGCGGCAAGATCGTCCTTGGCTTCGCCGTTGTGCTGGCGATCTCTGCTGCCAGCATCGGCTTCTCCTATCTGGGATTCGAGCGGGTCGCCGCAGCGGTGGCAGCCTATCGCGGCAGCGTTGCCGAAGCCGACACCACCCGCACCATCGATCGCGAGCTGGTCTCGTACCAGGCGCTCGCCCGTTATTATGCCCTGACCGGCAAAGCCGACGACGAGGCGGCGGCCACCGCTGCCCAGCAGGCACTCCAGGCCGCGATCGACAAATCCATGGTGGCGACCGGCGCCGAGCGGCGGGCGCAGGTCGGCAAGCTGCAGGCGCAGTTTCAGGCCTTCGCCAAGACATTCTCGAGCATCGTTGCTCTGACCCGCGAGAACGCGAAGCTGGCGACCGACCAGATCGGCCTCATCGGCAACAAGATCCGCTTCAAGTTCGATGATCTGGCAGACACCGCCGCGCTGGCCGGCCTGCCGTCGGTGCAGACCACGGCCAAGGACCTCACCGGCCAGTACCTGACCGTGTCCGCGCTGGTCGGGACCTACATCGCCAAGCCCGATGCCAAGACGGCCGACGGCGCCATCGCGCGCACGCGCTTCCTGGAAACCTCGCTGGTGACGATCTATGCCAATGACGAGAAGATCACCCAGCGTGTCGCCGAGCTCGGCGACCTGATCAAGCAGTACCGCGCCGCCTTCATCAAGCTGTCGGAGAACATGAAGGCGCTCGGCAAGCTCGAACAGGAGATGAGCGTCGTCGGCACCGAGATCATCGCGCTGTCGAACGGGCTGAAATCCGAGGTCGCCTCCGACCAGCAGCGCATCGAGGCCGCCACCAACACCACCATCGCGGACATCGAGCGGCTGATCGCAATGCTGGCGATCGGCGGGCTGACGCTCGGCGCCGTGCTGGCGCTGATGCTCGGCAACGGCATTTCCAAGCCGATGATCACGATGTGCAAGGCGATGCGCGAGCTCGCCTCGGGCAATTTCGACGTCCGGCTGCCCGGCCTCGGGCGTGCCGATGAGATCGGCGAGATGGCGGCGGCGGTCGAGGAGTTCAAGGTCCAGGCGGTGGCCAAGGCCGAGCGCGACGCTGCGACGCAGGACGCCCAGAACAAGGCGGCGGGCGCCGCGCGGCGGGCCGAGCTCATCCGCTTCGCCGACGAGTTCGAGACCGCCGTCGGCTCGATCGTGTCCAACGTCTCGACCTCGGCCGAGCACCTCGAGCAGGCGGCCTCGACCCTGACGCGCACCGCGGAGACCACGCAGTCGCTGGCGAGCCGCGTCAGCGGCACCTCCGACCAGGCCACGGGCCGCATCCACTCGGTGGCGAGCGCGACCGACGAACTGTCGGCCTCGGTCAACGAGATCGGCCGCCAGGTCCGCGAGTCCAGCCGCATCGCGGAGTCCGCCGTGGCCCAGGCCGAGGAGACCGACGGGCGCATCGGCAAGCTGTCGCGTGCGGCGCAGGAGATCGGCGACGTCGTCAAGCTGATCACCGCGATCGCCGAGCAGACCAACCTGCTGGCCCTGAACGCGACCATCGAGGCGGCCCGCGCCGGCGATGCCGGCCGCGGGTTTGCGGTGGTGGCTTCCGAGGTCAAGTCGCTGGCCGAGCAGACCGCCAAGGCGACCGACGACATCTCCAACCACATCTCCGGCATGCAGGCGGCGACCCAGGAGTCGGTGACCGCGATCAAGCAGATCGGCGGCACGATCCGTCAGATCTCGACCATCGCCGCGTCGATCGCCACCGCGGTCGAGCAGCAGGGCGGCGCGACCCAGGAGATCGCCAGGAACGTGCAGAGCGTCGCGGCGGGCACGCAGGCCGCCGCCACCGACATCACGCAGGTCAATCGCGGCGCGACCCAGACCGGCGAAGCCTCGGAGGAGGTGCTGCGCTCGGCCCAGTCGCTCTCCTCGGAGAGCGCGCGGCTGCGCGCGGAGCTCAACCGCTTCATGGCCAACATCCGCGCGGCGTGAGTTTTGCGGCGACAGGCTGGTCTTCACGCCGCTCGCAAGTGCGTTGGCGAGCCCGCGGCCAAACCCTCCGCTGTCATCCCGGCGAACGCCGGTATCTATACGCCGCGGCAGATGTGTGGCGGGCGGTATTGATCGCGTGCCCCAATCTTGCATCACGCGGTATGGATGCCGGGTCGCGCTCGCTTCGCTCGCTTGCCCGGGACGACAGCTGAAATGAGGCGCGCCTGGGCCTCACCCAGGAAACGCTGCGGCCCCAGGCGGGTCGAGCGCCGAACCCCGCCCCACTCCGGGAACCCTGCGCGCGACGAGACGTTGAGTCGCAGCGGCAGGCATTCGCTGCCGCATTTGCTTCATCCTCTCGGTCGAGCATGCGGTGCGACCCGCGCCGTCGCATTGGGATTCCATGGCACTCCGACAGGCATCCTGTCCCAACCTCCGCGTCGTCACGTCAGCGCCGCAATCCGGCGCTCCGCCGGGCGACATGGCAGGCCGGGATCGCGTCATCGAAACCAACATCCCCGCCCGGCTCGACGATCTCCGCTGGAGCGCCTTTCACACCCGCGTCGTGCTGGCGCTCGGCATCACCTGGGTGCTCGACGGGCTCGAGGTGACGCTGGCAGGCGCCTTGTCGGGCGCGCTCAAGCAGAGCCCGGCGCTGCATTTCTCCAATCTCGACATCGGGCTTGCCAACAGCGCCTATCTCGCCGGCGCCGTGCTCGGCGCGCTCGGCTTCGGCTGGCTGACCGACCGCATCGGCCGCCGAAAGCTGTTCTTCATCACGCTTGCGCTCTATCTGTCCGCGACGGCCGCCACCGCCTTGTCCTGGAACATCGCGACCTACGCGCTGTTTCGCTTCCTGACCGGCGCCGGCATCGGCGGCGAGTATACCGCGATCAACTCGACGATCCAGGAGCTGGTGCCGGCGCGCTATCGCGGCTGGACCGATCTCATGATCAACGGCAGCTTCTGGCTGGGTGCCGCGCTCGGCGCGGTCGGCGCCATCGTGCTGCTCGATCCCGATGTCACCGGCCCGGATGTCGGCTGGCGGCTGGCCTACGGCATCGGCGCCTGTCTCGGCCTCGTCGTGCTGGTCATGCGGATGTGGATTCCGGAAAGTCCGCGCTGGCTGATGATTCACGGCCATCCTGAAGAGGCGCATCGGATCGTCGCGGAGATCGAGCGCGACGTCACCGGCCACGACCGCGAGGCGCGCGCCAAGGAATTGCCGAGGATGCGGCTGCGGATGCGTAGCCACACGCCGTTACGAGAGGTCGCGCATACGCTGTTCTCAGTTTATCGCCAGCGCTCCCTGGTCGGGCTCACCTTGATGATCGCCCAGGCGTTCTTCTACAACGCGATCTTCTTCACCTTCGCGCTGGTGCTGACCGACTTCTACGGCATCAAGTCCGATCATGTCGGCTGGTACATCCTGCCCTTCGCGGCCGGCAACGTGCTCGGGCCGCTGCTGCTCGGCCGCCTGTTCGATACGCTCGGGCGCCGCGCCATGATCACCTTCACCTATGGCGTCTCCGGCGTGCTGCTTGCGCTCACCGGCTATCTGTTCTCGATCGGCGTGCTGAGCGCCGCGACGCAGACTGCGGCCTGGATGGTGATCTTCTTCTTCGCGTCGCCGGCGGCGAGCGCCGCCTATCTCACCGTGTCGGAGAATTTTCCGCTGGAAGTGCGCGCGCTCGCGATCGCGCTGTTCTACGCCATCGGCACCGGGATCGGCGGCGTCGCGGGCCCCGCGCTGTTCGGCGCGCTGCTCGACAGCGGGGCGCGCGGCGCGGTGTTCGGCGGCTATCTGTTCGGTGCCGCGCTGATGCTGGTGGCGGCGCTCGTCGCTTGGCGCTATGCCATCGCGGCCGAGCGCAAATCGCTCGAACAGGTGGCGCGTCCGCTCGCTGTCATGGAGTAGTTGATGATGTCCGAAAACTCCGATCTAATCGCTTCTCCTGCGTCGGAGCCCGCCGAGATCGTTCCGGCGCCCACCAGTCTCGTGCCGCATCTTCGCGAGGTGGCGATCCTGCTCGATATCGACGGCACCCTGCTCGATCTCGCGCCGACGCCGCGCGAGGTGTGGGTGCCGCCGGGCCTGGCCGAGACCCTGAACGCATTGCTGCAACGAACCTCCGGCGCGCTGGCGCTGGTCTCGGGCCGCTCGCTCAACGACATCGATCTCATCTTCGCGCCGGAGGTCTATCCCGCCGTCGGCGGCCATGGCGCGGAGATGCGGCTCGGCGGCGGCGGCGAGGCGGACGCCATCAAGGCGCCGCCGCTGGACAAGGAGCTGAAGCGCAGGCTCGCTGCGATCGCCCGGCTCAGCCCCGGCATTCTGCTCGAGGACAAGGGCTACTCGCTGGCGCTGCATTATCGCCTCGCGCCGCAGGCTGAGAAGGCGATCTACGAAGAAGTGTCGCGCATCCGCGCCGAGTTGCCGGGGGCGCCGATCGAGGTGCTGCCCGGCAAGTGTGTGTGCGAGATCAAGCATGCCGGCTTCACCAAGGCGAGCGGCGTGCGCGAGCTGATGCGGAACGCACCGTTCAAGGGGCGCAAGCCGTTCTTCATCGGCGACGACGTTACGGATGAGACGGTGTTCGCGATCATGCCGGATTTCGCCGGCCTCTCGTTCTCCGTCGGCCGCCGTGCGCTCGGCGTCGACGGACATTTCGACGCACCGGACGACGTGCGCGCATTCCTGGCGCGCCTCGCCGGCGGTGGAACTAATTCATCGACCTAGCGATCCGTGCAGTGGTTCCGCATCGCTACATTGTTAGTTCCATTCGCCAAGCGGTCGCATGTTGAATGCGTCGCTGTTGATTAGAACAGTTCTGACTTGATTTGACGCTGTGATTACACCGCGCGAATGCCCGAATTTGGTTTCAATTGGTTGAAAGGGTGGCCCGGAACCATATTGATGAACAGCTGTTAACCGACATGACCAACAGGAGGGAGCTGTGAACCTCGTCGTGGTTTCGAATCGGGTGGCCCGTGGCAAAGCCAATGAGCCAATGACCGGCGGACTTGCGGCAGCATTGCTGCCCGTTGTGGAGAAATCGGGGGCAGTATGGGTGGGTTCCTCGGGTCGGGTGCGCGACGGCGCGCAGACGGAACCGATCGCGGAGATCGAGCAGATCGGTGAAGGCGCGCTCGCGCTGCTGGATCTGCCGGCTGCGCATTATGCCGGCTACTACGAAGGCTTCGCCAATTCGGCGCTATGGCCGGCGCTGCATTCACGCAGCGATCTGATCAGCGTCTCGCATGATGATTATCGCTCCTATCGCGAGGTCAACGCCTTCGTGGCGCGCGCGCTGCTCCGGTTCCAGAAGCCGGACACCTTGTTCTGGATCCAGGACTATCACTTCCTGTCGCTCGGCGCGGAGTTGCGCACGCTGGGCGTGAAGAGCCCGATCGGCTTCTTCCTGCATACGCCGTGGCCCGCGCGCAGCGTCATCGACAGCGTGCCGAATCACCGCGATCTCGTCACCGCGATGCTCGCCTATGATCTGATCGGCTTCCAGACCGAGGATGATCGCGAGAGTTTCACCGCCTGCATCCGCGCCGATCTCGGCTTGCAGGTGCGTGACGGCGTGGTCAGGTCGCTGCACGGCCGCACACGTCTGGCCGTGTTCCCGATCGGCATCGACGCCGACAAGTTTGCGCAGCAGGCGGCAAAGGCGGTGGCGCATCCGGATGTGTCGCGGCTGCGCCGCAGCCTGAATGGCGAGAAGCTCGCCATCGGCGTCGACCGGCTCGATTACTCCAAGGGTCTGGTCAACCGCATCAACGCCTTCGACCGGATGTGGACGATGCACCCGAGCCTGCTGCGCGCCGCGTCGCTGCTGCAGATCGCAACGCCGTCGCGCGAATCGATCGAGGCCTATGGCAATCTGCAGAGCGAGGTCGCGCGCCTCGTCAGCGAGGTCAATGGCCGCCATGGCGAGGTCGACTGGACGCCGATCCGCTACCTCAACAAGGGCTATGGTCAGGGCGTGCTGGCCGGCCTCTATCGCAGCGCCCAGGTCGGCGTCGTCACGCCGCTGCAAGACGGCATGAATCTCGTGGCGAAGGAGTATGTCGCGGCGCAGAGCCCGGTCGATCCCGGCGTATTGGTGCTGTCGAAATTCGCCGGCGCCGCCAACGAGCTCGATGCGGCGCTGATCGTCAATCCGCATGACATCGACGGCATGGCGCGGACGATCGCGATGGCGCTGTCGATGCCGCTCAACGAGCGCCGCATGCGCTATGAGATCATGATGACGAAGCTGCGCCGCCATTCGATCCAGCAATGGTTTGCCGACTTCGTCGAGGCGCTGCAGGACGGTGACGCTGCCGAGGTCGAGATCGAACCCCTGCCTGCCACTCCGGCGGGTTTTCTGGCCGGCCGCATGCTGTCGCCTGGCGCGCGCTATCACTGAACCGGACTTGCTCCTCGTCGCTCCGCGCGGCGAGGCTCAATGGCAGTAGGAGACGCCGTCGAGCACGGCGCAGCGCAGCTTGTTCGGCGAGCTCGGATTGTCCATCGGCACCATCCCGTTGCCCTGTCCGACGAACACGCCGGGTCCCACCACCACCGATGCCTTGTTGCCGACGATGACGGACGGGTGCGGCTTCAGGCTCGACTTCGTCCCGTCCGGCCACAGGATCGCATCGCCCTGCCAGACCCCCTTGCGGCCGTCGTCGCAGGTCACGTCGACGCCCTGCTTGGTGCATTGATCGGCGCGGGCCGGGCCGGCGGCGAGGCTGAGCACCGCCGTCAGCAGGATGGCGAGACGGGCAGGGGAGGATGACGGCATCGCGAATCCCTCAGTCGGCAGCCGGACCGACGGGCTGCAAAACAGTGGTCGTGCCGCCCGGCCGGCCGGTTCATGATGGGCCGGCCGGGCGGCACGGCCTCCCGATCGAGCCCGCGACCAGGGCGGATTGATGATTTTTATCAGCGATTTGGGGGAAATTTAGCCCTTGAGCCCCCGCCCGGCTTGCAAAACGCCGCCGACCCCGCCAAGAGAGGGCCGCCGGAGAGATGGCCGAGTGGCTTAAGGCGCACGCTTGGAAAGCGTGTGTGCGGGAAACCGTACCGTGGGTTCGAATCCCACTCTCTCCGCCAGCCGGCCATCCCAGCCATTCCGTTCAGTTGCGAGAAGATGAAATCGCTGCGGGCTGTCAGCCCTTCGGCATCTTCCGCGCGAGCGTGCGCGGGGGCACGCCGTATCGACGGCGGAAGAGGCGGCTAAAATGCGAGGGGTCGTTGAAGCCCCAGCGCAGGGCGATGTCGGTAATGCTCTCGGTTCGGCGCGCGGCTTCGAGGTCGCGGCGGCAGCGGTCGAGGCGGCGCTGGCGGATGCATTCCGAGGGCGTGGTGCCGTGCTCGGCGAATAGCAATTGTACGGAGCGGACGGATAGTCCGAAGTGGGCGGCGATCTCGGCGCTGTCGAGATCGGGGTCGTGCAGTTGTGCGTCGATGTAGCTCATGATGCGCGCGAACTGCGCGGATGCGCGTCGCGGTGCCGCGTCGCGGCGTACCAGGCGGGCCGCCCTGGCGACGATCTCGAGCCCGGCATCGACAGCGGCATGGACCTCGCTGTCGTCCATCTCGGCCAGTGTGCCGGCGAAGCCCTCGAAGTAACCGGACACGGCGGCGCCGAAGCCGTGTCGGCCGGGCAGATGCAGGCGGCCGCGTCCGATCAGGTCGGGGTGAAAATTCCGGATCACCGCTTCAGGGCAGGCGATCATCATCTTGCGCAGCGGACTGAGCGTGGCGAAGGCGAGCGTCTCGCGCGTGTTCCAGACGATCACGTCGCCGGGTTCGAACAGCACCGTGCCGGTGGAGTCCTCGCCGCGCTCCCGGCCTTCGATCACGATCATCACGACCACCAGACCGGCATCGGAGGCGCGGCGCGTCCCGGCGCAGCCCTGCGCGACCTGCGCTTCGATCACGAGAGCATCGCCAAGCTGCCTCAACTGCTGACGGAGCGAGATGGCGTCGTGAATGGTCCAGCCGAGCAGTGGGTCGAGGGACGTCGTGGGCGCGGTCAGCGAGGCAAACCCTTGCACGTTCGGCATCTGCAACGCTTTCCCTCGGCCGCCCGGGGCCCTCGCTTGCGGCGGCTGCGTCCGCCCACGTTTCGCTGTCGTCCGGGTTCGCCTTCGCTGCCGTCCGGGACGTCGGTGCCGCGCTTGGCTTAGAGGCTAGGTGTGGTGTCTCAGGAGGTTGTCCATCTGGTCTGAACCGAGGAAGCTGAGGTTGCGAAGCTTCAGTGTTCCA
>NZ_JAUHJJ010000014.1:0-132007 GCF_032381175.1 Bradyrhizobium sp. SZCCHNR1093 | reverse complement strand
GTCGGCAACCTGATCGCCGACGGCGTGATCTGGCGCCTGTCGAAGTCTGCGAATCTCAAGGTGATCTCGCGGCTTTCGACCGCCGTGTTCCGCGGTCGGACCAGCGACCTTGGCCAGGTCTCGGCGCATCTGGGTGCGGCCTACGTCCTCAGTGGAGCCTATGTGGCCAACGGCAGCCAGATCATGGTGACTGCTGAGCTCTCCGCCGCCCGCGACGATCAGGTGATCTGGACGGATCGGCTCAGCGGATCCGTCGAGGATTTGCTTCGGCCCGAAAGCGAGATGGCCGATCGCATCGCACGAGCCGTACACTTCGCCGTGTTCGACGCCGAGGTCGACCATATCCTGACCCAGCCGCTGCCGACGCTCGAGAGCTACTCGCTCCTGCTCGGCGCAATCAAGCTCATGCACAGGTCCACCAGGGAAGAGTTTCTCCAGACACGCAATATCCTCGAGGAGCTGATCAACCGGCACGGCCGTATTGCGGCCCCGCGCGCCTGGCTCGGCCACTGGTACATCCTGCGACTGACACGAGGCTGGTCCGAGGACCGCACCCGCGACGCAGCCGAGGCCCTGGCGACGACCCATGCCGCGCTTGATCGCGACCCGTCCGACGCGCTCGCGCTCGCAGCCGAGGGGTTCGTCTACTGTCATCTGTTCAAGGACCTCGACATGGCGCGCAGGCGTTGCGAGGCGGCCGTCCTCGCAAACCCCAGCCACGCGCTCGGCTGGCTGTTCCTTGGGACGGTCGACGCATTCAAGGGTGACGGTGCCGCTGCAGTGCACGAGACCCAGCGCGCCATGGAGCTCTCGCCGCTTGATCCGATGCGCTATTACTTCGAGTCGCTCAGCGCGACGGCTGCACTTTCCGCTCATGACTATGCCACCGCTGAAAGACTTGCGCGCTCATCGCTGGCACTCAACCGCATGCACCCCTCGACGTGGCGAGCCTTGACCATTGCGCTCGTGCTGCAGGGCCGAATGGAGGAGGCCCGATCGACACTAGCGAAGGTGCGGGAGGTCGACCCGACGCTGACGGTCGAAACCTATCTTGCCCGCATGCCGAACGCTCAGCTCGAAACCGGTCGGGAATGGGCGCGCTGTCTGGCGTTAGCCGGCCTGCCATCCGGTAACGGCAACTCCAAGCGGCATTGAGGACGAAAAGGATCCGGGCGTGTGAACTGGTCGACAGCTGAGTGAGTATCGCCCGGCGAACTGCAACTGAAAGGACGACCCTACCATTGTGAGCTGACTCAATCATAGGAGGCGGACATGGGCCAACTGGGCGGCGCAGGTGGTGCCGGCGGAGCGGGCGGAGCGGGCGGAGCAGGCGGCGCGGGTGGTGCTGGAGGCGCCGGCGGAGCAGGCGGCGCGGGTGGCGTCGGCGGCGCGGGCGGTGCCGTACTCGGCACGCTTGGCGATGTCTATGCCAATCCGGTGATGGTCGATGCATTGATCCATGTGCGCGAGGGCAGCATCGTCACCGAAAAACCGCTCGTGCTTTATGAGCCGGCGCTCCCGGTCATCGATGACCCCGCCCAAATGGAGCGCTGGGAGGCGTGGGTTCGCGCCTATGTTGCTATCGGAGAGATGCTGCAAGGCATCACCTTCCAGGGCATCACGGCAAACTCTCAACCGTCAAGCTCTGACGCCTTCCAGATATGGTCGTCCGTATCCGGACAGAGATCGCTGATCGCCGAAATTCAGCGGCCGGCACAAACCACCTTCGAACAGCAGATCCCCCTGGTCCTCAGTTGGGCCGAACTGCGCAACGAGCGCGCCACGGAAATCCTGGCGCAGATCGATCCGCAGTTCGCTTTCTGGGCATCGATCGTCTACCTCCATGCCGAGCGGACGCGGCGCACATTCGAACTCATCAACATGGTGCTGCAATTTTGCGTCTACGTGGAGATGCGCGTCAAGCACGCGCTGGGCTGCTACCGTCCGGTCGAATACAACGCCGAGGTCCAGCCGATGATCACGACCCCGGGGCATGGAAGCTTCCCGATGGGGCACGCGACGCAGACCTATGCGGTCACCTACGTGTTGAAGCAGTTGCTGAAGCTTGATCCGACGCGGCACAAATGGGTCATCGATCAGCTCGATCGCGTGTGTGCCCGGATCACGACCAACCGCGTCATCGCCGGCGTCCACTTTCCGGCTGACAGCATGGCGGGACGCATGCTGGGCGTCGCCCTGGGCGAGTACTTTGTCGGGCGTTGCAATGGGAACGAGACGAGCCAGCCCTTCATGAAGCGGACCTTCCTTGCGGCAGGAATCGACCAATACCCGACGACGGATTTCAATCCGTTCAACACCACGATCGTCCCGGCCCAGGATCTCGACCAGGGTCCGTTCTACTTCTCGCAATCTGCCGGCGTGAACGTCACCCAGTCCCCTCTGATGCATCACGTCTGGTGTGAGGCTCAAGCGGAGTGGAAGGGCAGATTTGGCGTTCCGAGCTACCCATAATTCATGCGGAGAGCGAGCCATGGCCGAGCCCGGGGCGCCCAAGAGCTATCCGAGATGCTTCGATCCCTATCTCCGATACGCGATCTCGACGGAATTCAAGAACTTCGAGGAAAACCTCCAGGAAAAATGGGATCGTTTCGACGATGACAAATACAGGCTCCTGCTCCTGATCGAGCTGAAAGAGGCTGGAACGGCCGCAGATTTCGCGAAAGTGGCGGGCCAGCTGGAACCAACCCAGCCCGAGTTCGCCACGACAAAGTACGGCATCGAACTCGCGCCTTATGCGGCAGACTCGCGGTACCTGACGATGCGCTGCCGCGCGAGTGCGGTGCTGGATAGCGCATTGCACGAGTCCGTCTGGGGCAATTATGTCAACCGGGTCGCGTTATCCTTGCCGGTCAAACCGTCATCTCCCAAGTCATTCCAAAAGAGTGCGCCCATCCGCCACCGCTTCAAGGAAGGTAAGGAGGCGCCAGGACCGCTTCTGATCGGCATGCTGGACGATGGCTGCCCGTTTTCTGCGGCGCGCTTCCTAAGAACCAGCGGCCCACTGAGCACGCGGGTCCGAGCCATCTGGGATCAGAACCAGAATAAGCAGCCGGTCGCGATCGGAACGCGCAAGTTCGGAATGGAGCTCACCGACTTTGCCTACGGTCTCGAGTACCGACGCGATTTCGCCGCCGGCATAGAGCCGCAGCAGATCGGACTCGACGATTGGATCTCGCTGCACGCGACAGCTACCGATGGCGTCGACGAGGATGGCTGTTACGCAGCCGCCGGGTTCACGACCCTCGCACGCCGGGACTCGCATGGGGGCCATGTCATGGACGTCCTGGCGGGGCCTGTTCCGATTTCCTCTCGTATCGGCCCGTCGAAACCAGGCAAGGACCGCCGCGATCCGCCGAGTTGGACACCTGGTCGCCCCTCGACTGATCCTGCGTGCGACGCTGACGTCGTGTTCGTGCAATTCTCCGATGAATGTATCCGGGATGCGACTGGCGTGTGGCTGAAGACCTATGTCGTCCAGGGCATCCAGTACATTCTGTCGTTTGCAGACCCGGTCAAGACCAGGAACGTGATCATCAGCCTCAGCTACGGTCCGACCACCGGACCGCATGACGGCACGGCAGAACTCGAGAGCGCCTTGTCGGCTCTGGTTGCTGAATACAACGGCAAGAACAACAAGCCGAAGCTCGACATCGTGCTCTCCGCCGGCAACGCCTATCTCAGCGACGGTCACGTCGTCTTCACCAGCGACAGCGAGCAGCCCGAGCACGTCGAATGGATCTGGCGTTTGCCGCCGGACAATACCGTGCTGGTCTTTGCAGAGATCTGGATGGAGGACGATGAGGCCCAGGGAGTCACCGTCACCTTGACGTCGCCGAGCGGCAAAGTTCAGCTGACATCAGGCTGTGCTGTCATCGGAACAACGCTTCCGAAGCCGGGCGGCACCACCCCTCAGCTGATCGGCCCGATCGTCTGGGGCAAAGACAGGATGTGGCTGCTCGAAGTCGGCCCGACCGTGGTGAGGCCAGAAGATCAGGCCAGCAACGAGCACGGCGACTGGACCATCAAGGTCGACGGCATTCCCGAAAACGCCGAAATGCACGCCTATGTGGCGCGCACCGATCCGAACATGGGCGCGCGCACGGGGGCCAAGCGCTCGCATTTTGTCGATTCCAACTGGGAGCAAACCCGGTCGGCTGGGGCCAGTTGCACGCGCATCGACGGGGAGTTCGATCGGACCGGATCGCTGTTGGATCGGTTTGGGACGCTGAACGGGATCGCAACCGGCAAGAAGCACCGGGTCCATGTTGCAGGCGGGTACGTGGTGGCGGATGGCCGCAAGACGCCTTATTCATCGGCGGGCCGGCCCCGCGGCGGCCACCGCATCGGTCCGGATTACGTGCTGCCCTGTGACGAAGACAACGCCCTCACCGGAATCCGTGCCGGGGGTAACCGGAGCGGCGCCGTCCTGCGCCTGATCGGGACGAGCACTGCGGCTCCGCAACTCGCGCGCCAATTTGCGAGATTGCGCGGCGGCTTGGCTTTGCCTCAGCCCACCGCCGTCCCGTCCCCGAACGACATCGCGGAGATCGCAAAGAGGGGCGGCGGCGATCTCGAGCCGCCGTAGCGGCAGGTCGTCGCGGTGCTGCGCGAGCGGCCTTCGGCCCTGACCGGGGCGGGAATCTTGCGCTTTTCCGCGCGATCCGCGGCGGTTTGAGTTGCCCCGGAGGCCCGCCTCGCCTACCTAGAGCCCTATGAAATTCCTCGATGAAGCCAAGGTCTATGTGCGCTCCGGCGACGGCGGCAACGGTTGCGTTGCGTTCCGGCGCGAGAAGTTCATCGAGTTCGGCGGCCCGAACGGCGGCAATGGCGGCCGCGGCGGCGACGTCGTCATCGAGGCCGTCGACGGCCTCAACACCCTGATCGACTACCGCTACCAGCAGCATTTCAAGGCCCAGAGGGGCGGAAACGGGTCCGGCAAGGACTGTCATGGCGCCGGCGGCAAGTCGGTGGTGCTCAAGGTTCCAGTCGGCACCCAGATCTTCGACGAGGACCGGGAGACGCTGATCCACGACTTTACCGCGGTCGGCGAGCGCTTCGTGCTGGCCCAGGGCGGCAATGGCGGCTTTGGCAACGCGCATTTCAAGTCGCCGACCAACCGGGCGCCGCGCAACGCCAATCCCGGCCAGCCCGGCGAGGAGCGCTGGATCTGGCTGCGCATGAAGCTGATCGCCGATGCCGGCCTGGTCGGCCTGCCCAATGCCGGCAAGTCGACCTTCCTGTCCAAGGTCTCGGCCGCCAAGCCGAAGATCGCCGACTATCCGTTCACCACGCTCCATCCACAGCTCGGCGTCGTGAACGCCGACGGCCGCGAGTTCGTGCTGGCCGACATTCCCGGCCTGATCGAGGGCGCGCATGAGGGCGCCGGCCTCGGCGACCGTTTCCTCGGCCATGTCGAGCGCTGCCGTGTGCTGCTGCACCTGGTCGACGCCACCTGCGAGCATGCCGGCAAGGCCTACAAGACGGTGCGGCACGAGCTGGAAGCCTATGGCGGCGAGCTGACCGACAAGGTGGAGATCGTCGCGCTGAACAAGATCGATGCGGTCGACCCGGACGAGCTGAAGAAGCAGAGGGACCGGCTGAAGCGCGCCGCCAAGAAGACGCCGCTGTTGATCTCCGGCGCCACCGGCGAGGGCGTCAAGGAAGCGCTGCGCAAGCTCGCCGACGTGGTCGGCGAACAGCCGGTGTCCCTCAAGGCCAAGAGCACGACCGAGAGCGCGGCGACCGAGGAGCCATGGGCGGCCCCAACGTCACCGCAGGGCTGAACTGAAGCCAACCTTGCCTCGCAGGCCCTCGCTTGCGACACTCGCCGCCATCCATCAACACTTGAGCCCCGTCCCGTGGGACCGCGTGTCAGCCACGCACCTCTCATCACGATGCGAGGGCTCGAACCGACCCTGTTCACGCCATGGCACCCCGTCTCGAAAATTTCCGCCGCATCGTCGTCAAGGTCGGCTCGTCGCTGCTGGTCGATTCCGAGGCCGGCGAGGTGCGCGCCTCCTGGCTCACAGCGCTGGCCGCCGACATCGCCAGGCTGCACAGCCGCGGCTGCGAGCTGCTGGTCGTGTCCTCAGGCTCGATCGCGCTCGGCCGCAGCCGGTTGAAACTGCCGCGCGGACCGCTGAAGCTGGAGGAGAGCCAGGCGGCCGCCGCGGTCGGCCAGATCGCGCTGGCGCGGACCTGGTCGGAGGTGCTCGGTGCTCATGGCGTCAGTGCCGGCCAGATCCTGGTGACGCTGCAGGACACCGAGGAGCGCCGGCGCTATCTCAACGCCCGTTCGACCATCGCCAAGCTCCTGGAATGGCGCGCAGTGCCGGTCATCAATGAGAACGACACGGTCGCGACCGCCGAGATCCGCTATGGCGACAATGACCGCCTCGCCGCTCGCGTGGCCACCATGGCGAGCGCCGATCTGCTGGTGCTGCTGTCGGATATCGACGGCCTCTACACCGCGCCGCCCGCGCAGGATCCGAACGCACGGCTGATCCCCGTGGTCGAGAGCATCACTGCCGACATCGAGGCGATGGCCGGCAGCGCCGCCTCGGAGTTCTCACGCGGCGGCATGCGCACCAAGATCGAGGCCGCCAAGATCGCCACCACCGGCGGCACCCACATGCTGATTGCGTCCGGCAAGATCGAGCACCCGCTGCGGGCGATCGCCGATGGCGGCCGCTGCACCTGGTTCCTGACGCCAGCGAACCCGGTCACCGCGCGAAAACGCTGGATCGCGGGCTCGCTGGAGCCGAAGGGCACGCTGACGATCGATGCCGGCGCAGTGACCGCACTGCGCGCCGGAAAGAGCCTGCTGCCGGCCGGCGTCATCCGTGTCGACGGCCAGTTCGCCCGCGGCGATGCCGTCGTGGTGCGCGGCCCCGACACCCATGAGATCGGCCGCGGCCTCGTCGCCTACGACGCCGATGATGCCGAGCGGATCAAGGGTCGCTCGTCGCCGGACGTGGCCATCATCCTCGGCGTCTCCGGCCGCGCCGAGATGATTCATCGCGACGACCTGGTGATCGGCCCGGCGGGCGCCGGCCCAGCCTGAGGCCAAGGCACCGGCGTTCGCAAACGGCCTCGTTCCGTGCTACTGGAGAGCCTTAATTCGAGGTTGAAAAGCCCATGACCGCGCCTTTGAAAGCCATCGACGGCAGCGCCGATCTGCCCGCCCTGATGAACGACCTCGCCAAGCGCGCCCGTGCGGCCGCCCGCGTGCTGTCGCTGGCGCCGGCCGAGCAGAAGAACCGCGCGCTGGAGGCGATGGAGCGGCGGATCCGCGCCCGCACTGAAGCGATCATCGCCGCCAATGCCGAGGACGTTGCCGAGGCCAAGGCGGCCGGCATGACCTCGTCCTTCCTCGATCGCCTCACCCTGACCCCGGCCCGCGTCGCCGCGATGGCCGACGGCATCGCCGTGGTACGCGGCGTCGCCGATCCGGTTGGCGTCGTGACCGAGAGCTGGCAGCGGCCGAATGGGATGACCATCGAGCGCGTACGGGTGCCGCTCGGCGTCATCGCCGTGATCTTCGAAAGTCGTCCCAATGTGGCGGCCGATGCCGGCGTGCTGTGCCTGAAGTCCGGCAATGCGGTGATCCTGCGCGGCGGCTCGGACTCATTCCGCTCCTGCCGCGCCATCCATGAATGTCTCGTCGATGGCCTGCGCGAAGCCGGCCTGCCGGAGGCCGCGATCACGCTGGTGCCGACGCGCGATCGCGCCGCGGTCGGGCTGCTGCTGTCGGGCCTGAACGGCGGCGTCGACGTCATCGTGCCGCGCGGCGGCAAGAGCCTGGTTGCGCGCGTCGAGGCGGAGGCGCGCGTGCCGGTGTTCGCCCATCTCGAAGGTGTCAATCACGTCTATGTCGATGGCGCCGCCGATCTCGAGATGGCCAAGTCGATCGTGCTGAACGCGAAGATGCGACGCACCGGCGTCTGCGGCGCCGCAGAGACGCTGCTGGTCGATCGCGCCAGCGCCGACAAGATCAAGCCGCTGGTCGACATGCTGATTGGCGCCGGCTGCGAGGTGCGGGGCGACGATGCGGTGCGGGCGGCCGATGCGCGGGTGAAGCCGGCCAGCAACGAGGATTGGGACACCGAATATCTCGACGCGATCATCGCCGCCAAGGTCGTCGACGGCGTGGAGGGCGCGATCGCCCACATCCACGCGCACGGCTCGCACCACACCGACGCGATCGTCACCGACGACAACGCCGCGGCCGACAAGTTCCTCAACGAGGTCGACTCGGCCATCGTCTTGCACAATGCCTCGACCCAGTTCGCCGACGGCGGCGAGTTCGGTTTTGGCGCCGAGATCGGCATCGCCACGGGCAAGTTCCATGCGCGCGGGCCGGTCGGGGTCGAGCAGCTGACGAGCTTCAAATACCGCATTCACGGCAGTGGTCAGACGCGGCCATGACCGCCGCATCCTGTGGTTGAGCTACACGAGCAGCAGGCGGGGGCCGCCGTGACCGACGCCACAGCCATGCGGCCTGCGATCCGCCAGGCGCTGCCGCCCTACAGCGACGGCATGCGCATCGGCCTGCTCGGCGGCTCGTTCAACCCGCCGCACCAGGCGCATCGCGCGATCAGCCTGTTCGCGCTGAAGCGGCTGCAGCTCGACCGTGTCTGGTGGCTGGTGACACCGGGCAATCCGCTCAAGAACAATGGCGGGCTGCATGCGCTGACCGAGCGAGCCGAGGCGGCGCGGAAAGTGGCCGCCGATCCGCGCATCGAGATCAGCTGTCTCGAATCCGTCATTGGCACCCGCTACACTGCCGACACGATCGATTATCTGCGCCGGCGCGCCTCCCGCCTGCGCTTCGTGTGGATCATGGGCGCCGACAATCTCGCGCAGTTCCATCGCTGGCAAAAGTGGCAGCACATCGCGGCCCAGGTTCCCATGGCCGTGGTCGACCGCCCGCCGCGCAGCTTCCGCGCCCTGAACGCACCCGCCGCACGCGCCCTGGCGCGGTATCGCATTCCCGAAGCGCAGGCCAGCCGTCTCGCCGACAGCGCCGCGCCAGCCTGGGTCTACCTCACCGGCCTCAAGCTCAGCCTGTCGTCGACGGGCCTGAGGAACCCGGACGGCAGTTGGAAGTCGTTCTGAACGGCCGCGCTCGCTGTCGCGCGGCATCGGATGTGCATGGAACTTGCCGTCCCGTTACGGTCCGAAGCGGGGCGGCCGGTCGAGAATGTCGGGCCGGGCAGTCGGGGCACTGGATTGTTGAAACCGTTAACCCCACATGCCTAGTATGGTCAGCAGGCCGGGTTGGATTCGGCCTGCGATACAGTGAAAGGAATGGTCCCTGACCACATCTGTATTGTCCCAGTCGGCCTTACCCAAGACGAAGGCAACGACGACCAAGTCGGCCACTGCCAAGTCAGCGCGTAAGACGTCGACCCGAGATGCGGCCTTGCAGGCGCAACCCGACGCCGACAAGACCCTGCGCACCATCCTCTCCCGCCTCGAAGACATGAAGGCGGAGGAGACGGTCACGATCAATCTTCACGGCAAATCGGCGTATTCCGACTACATGGTCATCACCACGGGCCGCTCGAACCGGCACGTCGGGTCGATCGCGGAAAACGTCGCCAAGGGCCTGAAGGAAGCCGGCACCAAGAAACTCCACATCGAGGGCCTGCCCAATTGCGATTGGGTGCTGATCGATTCCGGCGACGTGATCGTGCACGTGTTCAGACCCGAGGTTCGCGAGTTCTACAATCTCGAGCGATTGTGGACTCAAGGGCCGAACCCGGCGAAGACGGTCTAGGCGGTCCCACGCCGCGCCGGATGCGAATCGTGCGGCGCACGTGCTAGTCCGTGCGCATGCGCCTGATCGTGGTCGCCATCGGCCGGTTGAAGCAGGGTCCCGAGCGGGAGCTCGCGGAGCGCTACCGCGGGCGTTTTGATGACATCGGCCGCAAGCTCGGCTTTCGCGGCCTCGACATTCATGAGATTCCGGAAAGCCGCGCCCGCGACGCGGCAACGCGCATCGCCGAGGAGGCCGCCGCGATGTCGGCCGCGATCCCGGACAAGTCCGTACTCGTGTGTCTCGACGAGCGTGGCCAGAACGTCGACAGTACAACCTTTGCGGGTTATCTTGGACGCTGGCGGGACGAAGGCATTCCGGCAGCCGTCTTCGCAATCGGCGGCGCCGACGGACTTTCGCCCGAATTACGGCGCAGAGCCAAGCTTGGGGTTGCGTTCGGCGCTGCGACCTGGCCGCACCAGATCGTCCGCGTCCTGCTGCTCGAGCAGATTTACCGTACTGCTACGATCCTGGCCGGTCACCCCTATCACCGCGCTTGAATAGGGGACGATGGGAGCACAATAAGGACCTCGATGTTCGCTGCGCGGCCCCTCTCCCGTTCCTCAAGAACCGTCCGCAGCGGCCGGTCGTGCCGCGCGTCGCTGGTCGCGCTGCTGATCGTCGTTCCCGGTCTGCCGGCGACGGCGCAGACCGGACTTCGGCCTTCCCTCGCCGGTACCGCCTCACCGACACCGGCGACACCCGAGCAGTTGAAGCAGCGCGAGCAGGAGCTCGAGGCCGCCCGCGCGGCCCAGAAGGCCGCCGCCGAGGCCCAGGAGCGCCTGAAGGCCGACATCGCCGCGCTCGGCGAGGATCGCGGCAAGCTCAATCAGCAGCTGATCGACGTCGCCGCGCAGGTGCGCAGCGTCGAGGTGCGGGTTGGCGAGGCCGAAACGCGGCTGCGCGGGCTCGACGGCCGCGAGCAGGATCTGCGCACCTCACTGGAGGCACGGCGCACCGAGATCATCGAGGTTCTGGCTGCGCTGCAGCGCGCCGGCCGCCGCACGCCGCCGGCCCTGCTCGTCCGTCCCGAGGATGCGCTGCAGTCGCTGCGGACCGCCATGCTGCTGGGCGCTGTGATCCCGGAGATGCGTGGCCGCGCCGAAAAGCTCTCGACCGATCTCGGCGAGCTCGTCGCCATCCGCAAGACGATCGCCAGCGAACGCGACAAGCTCGCCGGCGACCGCGACAGGCTGCGGACCGATCAGACCCGTCTCGCGGCCCTGGTGGAGGAACGCCAGCGCAAGCAGAGCTCGGCCGAGAAGGACATGGAAGCCGAAAGCGCGCGCGCGGCTGTGCTGGCCCAGCAGATCGACTCGCTGCAAGGGCTGATCACGACGATGGAGCTCGATCTCAAGAGCGCCGCCAAGGCCGCGTCGACGGCAAGCCTGCAGGGCGTCCCGGTCAACAGCAAGCCGGACGCGAATGCGCTGCGCAACCCGGGCCGCAAGGCGCCCGCGATCGCGTTCGCCTCGACCAAGGGCATGCTGACGTTTCCCGTCAACGGCACCAAGATTCGCGAATTTGGCGCGTCGGACGGCGCCGGAGGCTCCGATAAAGGCATTTCTTTGGCAGCCCGGCCGGGCGCCCAGGTCACAACCCCGTGTGATGGCTGGGTTGTGTATGCGGGTCCCTTCCGCAGCTACGGACAACTCTTGATCCTCAACGCCGGTGGCGGGTATCATGTCCTGATCGCCGGGATGGAGCGCATTTCCGTCAACATCGGGCAGTTTGTTCAGACGGGAGAACCGGTCGCGACCATGGGTAACTCGTCCCAGGTCGCCTCCATTCTCGCTACCAACGCGAGTCAACCAGTGCTCTATGTCGAGTTCCGTAAGGACGGCACTCCAATCGATCCAGGCCCATGGTGGGCCGCAAATGAAGGCGAAAAGGTACGCGGATGATGCGTAAGACTTCGGTAATTCTCCTGAGCGCGGCCACCGGTGCGGCATTGACCCTGTTCGTCTCGCAACCGCGCGCGGTGTTGATGGGATCGACGGCGCGCGCCGCGACCGCCGATACCTATCGCCAGCTCAATCTGTTCGGCGACGTGTTCGAGCGCGTGCGCAGCGATTATGTCGAGAAGCCCGACGATTCGAAGCTGGTCGAGTCCGCGATCAGCGGCATGCTCTCGGGCCTTGATCCGCATTCGAGCTACATGGATGCGAAGAGCTTCCGCGACATGCAGGTGCAGACCCGCGGCGAGTTCGGCGGCCTCGGCATCGAAGTGACGATGGAAGACGGCCTGATCAAGGTGGTGTCGCCGATCGACGATACGCCGGCCTCGAAGGCGGGCATCCAGGCCAACGACATCATCACCAATCTCGACGACGAAGCCGTGCAGGGCCTGACCCTCAACCAGGCGGTCGAGAAGATGCGCGGCCCGGTCGGCACCAAGATCAAGCTGAAGGTCGTGCGCAAGGGCGCCGACAATCCGCTCGACGTGACGCTGACCCGCGACAACATCCGCGTCCGCTCGGTGCGCTCGCGCACCGAGAGCGACGACATCGCCTATGTCCGCATCACCACCTTCAACGAGCAGACCACCGAGGGCCTGAAGAAGAGCATCGCCGACCTGCAGAACCAGATCGGTGACAAGCTGAAGGGCTACATCATCGACCTGCGCAACAATCCGGGCGGCCTGCTCGAGGAGGCGGTCACCGTCTCCGACGCGTTCCTGGAGCGCGGCGAGATCGTCTCGACCCGCGGCCGCAATGCCGAGGAGACGCAGCGCCGTGCGGCGCATGCCGGCGACCTCACCAAGGGCAAGCCGGTCATCGTGCTGATCAATGGCGGCTCGGCTTCGGCGTCGGAGATCGTGGCCGGCGCGCTGCAGGACCACAAGCGCGCGACCCTGGTCGGCACCCGCTCGTTCGGCAAGGGCTCGGTGCAGACCATCATCCCGCTCGGCGCCGGCAATGGCGCGCTGCGGCTGACCACCGCGCGCTACTACACGCCGTCGGGCAAGTCGATCCAGGCCAAGGGCATCGTGCCCGACATCGAGGTGCTGCAGGACGTGCCGGATGAGCTGAAGTCGCGCACCGACACCAAGGGCGAGGCTTCGCTGCGCGGCCATCTGAAGAACGACGGCGACGAGAAGACCGGCTCGCAATCCTACGTGCCGCCGGACGCCAAGGACGACAAGGCGCTCAAAATGGCCGCCGACCTCCTCCACGGCATCAAGAACAGCGCCAACACGCCGGCGCCGACCGAGAAGGCCGCGGCCGACAAGCCGGCCAAGGCTGCGAACTGAGAGGCTGCGAACTAGGCGGCAGCCGACAGACGCGCATCGGGTTTGAAGGGCGGCCTCCGGGCCGCCCTTTCCTCTTCTCTTTGGCTTCTTGCTTTCCCGCTCCGCCGATCTACGGGCTTTGGGAGACTGGCCCTGCGTCCGAATCCTCGCCGTGGTATCGTCGACCCGATTGATTCGGGAATTTCGATGACAGAGACGGCCGACGAGCTGAGCGCCCCGCTCGGACAGACGGAAACGCGTCGCAAGCGCCGCATTCGGCTTCCCTTCACGGCCCTGCAGGCCCTTGCGATGCTGCTCGGCCTGTTCCTGGTCGTCTTCGCCGGCTTTGCGATGTTCAACGACAATCCGCTCGGTGGCGAGCCGGTCGCCCGCGTCGCGATCAACGAAGGCGCAAGGCCTGCCGACGACAAGGCCGCCAAGCCGGATGGCAAGTCTGAGGCAAAGGTCGATCACGGCGCGGCCCCCGCGGCCAAGCAGGAGGGCGGCGAGCGCAAGACGGTCACCATCATCGACGGCTCCAGCGGCACCCGCCAGGAGGTCGCGATCGGTGCCGGTGGCGAGACGGCGGAGCCTGGATCGGCCGCTCCGGCGAGCCAGATGCCCGGCGTGGACCCGCGGCTGCTGGAGAAGTCGCGCTACGGCATGATCCCGGTGATGGCCGACGGGCTGAAACCGTTCACCGCCTATGCGGCCGAGGCTGACCGCGCCAAGGCGGCGCGCATGCCGGCCGTCGCGATCGTGATCGGTGGTCTCGGCGTCGGCGCCGCGAAGACGGTGGACGCGATCATGAAGCTGCCGCCGGCGGTCACGCTGGCCTTCACGCCCTATGGCTCCGATCCGACCAAACTCGCCGAGCGCGCCCGGGCGCAGCGCCACGAGATCCTGCTCCAGGTCCCGATGGAGCCCTACGACTATCCCGACAACGATCCGGGTCCGCAGACGCTGCTCGCTACACTCGCACCGGACCAGAACATCGACCGGTTGTTCTGGCACATGAGCCGGCTGCAGGGTTACGTCGGCATCGGCAACTTCATGGGCGCGCGCTTCGTCGCAACGGAAGCGGCGATGCAGCCGATCGTGAACGAGGCCGCCAAGCGCGGCCTGGCCTTGTTCGACGATGGCGCAGCCCCGCGCAGCGTGGCGGCCTCGCTGGCCACGGGACGCGCGATGCCGTTCGCGAAGGGCGACGTCGCCATCGACGCGGTGCCGACCCCGGTCGAGATCGACAATGCGCTCGCCAAGCTCGAAAGCCTGGCCAAGGAGCGTGGCGTCGCCGTCGGGACCGCGTCGGCGCTGCCGGTCTCGATCGACCGCATCGGCACCTGGATCAAGGGGCTCGACCGCAAGGGCATTCTGCTGGTGCCATTGACAACCGCGATGCTGAAATCAAAATCGAACTGAACGAACGTGCGCCGGCCCGACTGGCGACGTGACAGCGTGAGGCCTGCGCAGCGAGGCGCAGGGTCCCGCAGGAAGGCCGAGACCGGAATGACGCGCTACGAGGACCTGCCTTACCGCACCTGCGTCGGCATCATGCTGATCAATTCGGAGGGGCTGGTTTTCATCGGTCGCCGCGCCGGCGGGATCGAGCATGTCGACGACACCCATGTCTGGCAGATGCCGCAGGGCGGCGTTGATCCCGGCGAGGATGCCTGGGAGGCGGCCAAACGCGAGCTGTACGAAGAGACCAGCGTGCGCTCCGTCGAGAAGCTGGCCGAGGTCGGGGACTGGCTGACCTACGACATCCCGCGCACGGTCGCGGGTCGCGCCTGGAAGGGCCGCTATCGCGGCCAGCGCCAGAAATGGTTCGCGCTGCGTTTCACCGGGCCCGATGCCGAGATCAACGTCGAGCGGCCCGGCGGCGGCCACCACAAGGCGGAATTCGTCAGCTGGCGCTGGGAGCCGATGAAGAACCTGCCGGGGCTGATCGTGCCGTTCAAGCGGCCGGTCTATGAGCGGGTGGTGAAGGAATTCGCCACGCTGGCTGGCGGCTGACTCGCGATCGCGGGCCGACCGCGACGCGTGGCCGAAACCGTGTCATACGCTCGCACTGCAAAGAATCTCTGCAGATCCGTCGCGACAACGCCGTCACGATGCGTTGCCATGCGAGACGAAGCCCCACGGATATGAGCATGACCGAAACCAGACCCTACCGGCCGAATGTCGGCATCGCCCTGCTCAATGCCGAAGGCCTCGTCTTCCTCGGGCGCCGCTTCCGCGACGACGGGCCGGAGATCGTCCTGCCCGGCCTCGAATGGCAGATGCCGCAAGGCGGCGTCGACCCCGGCGAGGATCTGCAGGCGGCGGCGCGGCGCGAGCTGTGGGAGGAGACCGGCATTCGCGACGCCGACATCCTCGGCGAGACCGACTGGCTGACTTACGAATTTCCCCCATTCGAGGATCCGAACCACCGGCTCGCGCGCTTTCGCGGCCAGCGCCAGAAATGGTTCGCGATGCGTTTCACCGGACGCGAGGGCGACATCGATCCGGTGACGCCGCGCAACGACCAGCCGGCCGAGTTCGACGCCTGGCGCTGGGAGCGGCTCGCGCGCATTCCGGATCTGGTGGTGCCGTTCCGCCGAGAGGTCTACCGCGCGGTGGCGCAGGCCTTTGCGCATCTCGCCAAAGCTGGCGACTGATCAACGAAGAGTGAGGCTCACCGTCATTCCGGCCTCGCGCTCCGCGCGCCTCGGAAAGACGAGGTCGAGAGAGTTCGCCGGCTTAATTGTCCTCGACCGTGAACGGGCCGATCGCGATCACCCGGCAATCGCTGTCGCGCGTGGCGCAATCGGCCAGCGCGCCGCCGATCGCGGTCTCCTCGCGATCGCCGTTGAGGCCGAAGCCGGGACGGCCAGCCGTTCCGACCGCGACTGCATTCCAGCCCGACGGCGCGGCCTCGAGGCGCCGCGCCACCTCCTCACGCGTCTCCGGGGCGATCGCCTGATGGTTGACCGCGCGGAAGAAGCCGGTGGCTTTCATCACCGTCGGCACCGGCACAACGAAGGCATCGTCGAGCGCAACGATGATGCAGGCGGTCCCCGCCTGGGCACCGCAGGCTTCGAGATTGCGGCGAACCACGTCGTCGACGAGGTCGCCGCCGACGCTATAGAAGAACTGCCCGCCGGGCCCGAGCGCGATGGCCTTGGTCCGTCGCGCCGTGCCGTAGTTCGCCTCGAGCCGGGCTCGGCCTGTATCGCGCACCAGCGGCATCTCTGCAGCGCTGAAGGCGCGCTCGGTCATCGGGTCGTGGCGCACCCAGGGCTGCGGCGGCAACGGTGGCTTGCTGTGCACGTAGACGACGCTGTCGCCGACGGCATAGAGCTCGCATTTGCGCGGTCCGTTCGCGTTTTCCGCGCGCTGCTGGCACTGCTCCAGCGCAGCCGATTTCGCGGCCTCATCGCTCGCCTGTCCGGTGACATAGGCGCTGACGCCGTTGATCGTTGTCGCGAACGCCTTGTGATCCGGTGCCAGCACGTAGTCGCGCGCCAGCGCAATGCGGGTCCGCTCGCTCACGAACGGCACGGCTTCAGGTGCGAACTTCTCGGCGGCGACAACGGACGAAGGTTGCGGTGACGGCTGCGGCGAGGCAGCGGGCTGCACGGCGACGGATGACTGCGTCGCCGCGGGGGACGGAGATGAAGACGGGGCCGAGGAAGGCGAAGCCGGCGTGGCCGACAGCCGGGCCAGCGCTTCCGCCGCCGCCTTGGCGGCATCGCGCTGCACAGGATGCGGATCGCGGTAGTCCAGATAGAGCTCAGTCCCGACCCCGACGGCTCCGAGCGCAACCAGGGCGGCCGCAATTCGCCAGATCAGGCGGAGCCCGCCGCCGCGGGCGACTTTCTTTTCTTCCGGCGGCGCGTAGGTGCCGTCCTCGCGGCGCATCGCGACCCGATAGGCGTGCACCGGGGTCGGGATGTTCTTGACCTCCCGCGCACCCATGTCGGCGAACTGCACCGACAGCTTATTGGCGACCTGCTCGTGCACCGCGCGCGAGATGCAGATGCCGCCGACATCGGCGAGCCCCTCCAGCCTGGCTGCGATGTTGACGCCGTCACCGAGCAGATCGCCGTCGCGCTCGACGACGTCGCCGATGGTGATGCCGATGCGGTAGCTCATCTGCCGGTTCGGCGGATAGGCCATGTTGCGCGTGCGCAGGCTCTCCTGAATGTCGATCGCGCAGCGCACCGCTTCGACCGCGCTGGGAAACTCCGCGAGCACGGCATCGCCCGCGGTGTTGAAGATGCGGCCACCGGCGCGCGCGATGAAGTCGTCGACCACTTCGCGATAGGCCGCCAGACGCCGCAGCGTCTCCTCTTCATCCTCGGCGACGAGGCGGGAATAGCCGGCAATATCGGCGGCAAAAATCGCCGCGATCTTGCGCTTCAACACGATCTGCCCTGCCATGTCACCACGCCCAGTCGAACGGCCGGGAGCATGCCGTCAGATCGGCGAGCACGCAACCGGCATCCCTTGCTAGTAGTCATCCGCCGGCCCCGGACGTTCGAGCCGGAAAACGAAAATGGCCGGGCAGAGCCCGGCCATGAACGTCCATTCATACGTCGTGCTGTTGAATCAATGCAGCGCAGTCGTGTTGAGCTGCTGCTGGATCGTCTTGAAGTGATCGAGCCGCTCGATCGCGCGATCGAGCTCGTTGCCCTGCTTCTCGTTCAGCTTGGATTCCATGCCGGCGATCTCGGCCGCGAAAGCGGTCTGGTCGAGCTCCTTCAGCGACGTCGCGACGTCGGCCAGAACCGTCAGACCCTTGTCCGAGATCTCGGCGAGGCCGCCGAGCACGATGATCTTCTGCTGCGAGCCGCCAGCGGTCACCGTCAGGATACCCGGCCGCAGCGTCGCCACGAATGGCGCATGGCCGGCGAGCACGCCGAAATCACCCTCCTGGCCGGGAACGTCGACCTGGTCGACCTCGCCCGAGAAGGCGATCTTTTCCGGCGAGACGAGATCGAAATGGAAAGTAGCCATTGGGAAACCTGCGAATAGCGAATAGCGAATGGCGAGTAGTGAAGGAGGAAGCAGCGAACAGTTCGTCTATTCGCTACTCCCTATTCGCTATTCGCCCTTAGGCCGCCTCGGCGGCCAGCTTCTTGCCCTTCTCGACCGCCTCGTCGATGTTGCCGACCATGTAGAAGGCGGCCTCCGGCAGGTGATCGTACTTGCCTTCACACAGGCCCTTGAAGCCCTTGATGGTGTCGGCGAGGTCGACGAACTTGCCCGGCGATCCCGTGAAGATTTCGGCGACGTGGAACGGCTGCGACAGGAAGCGCTCGATCTTGCGGGCGCGGGCCACGGTCAGCTTGTCCTCTTCCGACAGCTCGTCCATGCCCAGGATGGCGATGATGTCCTGCAGCGACTTGTAGCGCTGCAGGATCTGCTGGACCTGACGCGCGGTCTGATAGTGCTCCTCGCCGACGACCAGCGGGGAGAGCATGCGCGAGGTCGAGTCGAGCGGGTCCACGGCCGGGTAGATGCCCTTTTCCGAGATCGCGCGGTTGAGCACGGTGGTGGCGTCCAAGTGGGCGAACGAGGTCGCCGGCGCCGGGTCGGTCAAGTCGTCGGCCGGCACGTAGATCGCCTGCACCGAGGTGATCGAGCCCTTGTTGGTGGTGGTGATGCGCTCCTGCAGCGCGCCCATGTCGGTGGCGAGCGTCGGCTGATAACCCACCGCCGAGGGGATGCGGCCGAGCAGCGCCGACACTTCCGAGCCGGCCTGGGTGAAGCGGAAGATGTTGTCGACGAAGAACAGCACGTCCTGGCCCTGGTCACGGAAGTGCTCGGCGACGGTCAGGCCGGTCAGGCCGACGCGGGCGCGCGCGCCCGGCGGCTCGTTCATCTGGCCGAACACCAGCGCGCACTTCGACTTGACGCTCGGATCGGGATTGTGCGGATCGGCGTTGACCTTGGACTCGATGAACTCGTGATAGAGGTCGTTGCCTTCACGGGTACGCTCGCCGACGCCGGCGAACACCGAATAACCACCGTGCGCCTTGGCGACGTTGTTGATCAGCTCCTGGATCAGCACGGTCTTTCCGACGCCGGCGCCGCCGAACAGGCCGATCTTGCCACCCTTGGCGTAGGGCGCCAAGAGGTCGACGACCTTGATGCCGGTGACGAGGATTTCCGCTTCGGTCGACTGATCGGTGTAGCTCGGCGCGTCCGCGTGGATCGGGCGCAGGCCCTCGGCCTCGACCGGGCCGGCCTCGTCGATCGGCTCGCCGATCACGTTCATGATGCGGCCGAGCGTGCCGACGCCGACCGGCACCCTGATCGGCGACCCGGTGTCGCTGACTTCCTGGCCGCGAACCAAGCCCTCGGTGGTGTCCATCGCGATGGTGCGTACGGTGGACTCGCCGAGATGCTGGGCGACCTCAAGCACGAGGCGGTTGCCGCCGTTCTTGGTTTCGAGCGAGTTGAGAATGGCCGGCAGGTGACCTTCGAACTGCACGTCGACGACGGCGCCGATGACCTGGGTGATGCGACCGATCTGGTTGGCTGCGGTAGCCATTGGATTTCTCTCCTTACGATCCGTATACGAAACCACGGTCGGCTCGACCGGGATATGTCCTAGGGTTGCGCTTCAACGGGGCGCGACGCGATCCGGTTAGACCGCCTCGGCGCCCGAAATGATTTCGATCAGTTCCTTGGTGATCATCGCTTGCCGCGTGCGGTTGTAGATCAGCGTCTGCTTGCGGATCATCTCGCCGGCGTTGCGGGTGGCGTTGTCCATGGCCGACATCTGCGCACCGTAGAACGAGGCGTTGTTTTCCAGCAGTGCGCGGAAGATCTGCACGGCGAGATTGCGCGGCAGCAGTCCGGCCAGGATCTCGTCCTCTTCCGGCTCGTATTCGTAAGGCGCCAGCGGCGCCGCATTCGCCGGGCGCGCCTCGACCACCAGCGGAATGATCTGCTGAGCGGTCGGGATCTGCGCGATCACCGAGCGGAAGCGCGAGTAGAACAGGGTGCAGACGTCGAACTCGCCGGCCTCGAAGCGGGCGATCACCTTCTTGGCAATGTCGTCGGCGTTGGCGAAGCCGATCTGGCGTACCGAGCGCAGGTCGAGATGCTCCACGATCTGCTTGTCGAACTGACGGCGCAGCTGCTCATAACCCTTGCGGCCGACGCAGAAGAACTTCACGTCCTTGCCCTGGTTCATCAGGGCGAGCGCACGCTCGCGCGCCAGGCGGACGATCGAGGAGTTGAAGGCGCCGGACAGGCCGCGCTCGCCGGTGCAGACCAGCAGCAGGTGCACCTGGTCGCGACCGGTACCCGCGAGCAGCTTCGGCCCGCCGGCGGAGGCGATGGTGGCGCTCGCGATGTTGGAGATCACCGCGTCCATCTTCTCGGCATAGGGACGCGCCGCCTCGGCCGCGAGCTGCGCGCGGCGCAGCTTGGAGGCGGCGACCATCTGCATGGCCTTGGTGATCTTCTGCGTCGCCTTGGTCGAGGCGATGCGGACCCGCATGTCTTTCAGTGACGCCATTGTTCGTCGATCTCACCCCGGCGGCCGGATCCCCTTGGGACCTTGCCGTTCAACCCTCGAGATTGGTCATGCCCGGCCTGGTGCCGGACACGAGATGTCTTGTTGTCCCACGTCGACGACGTTGATGGCCGGGCGAAGTCCGACCATCCTTTGCCGTCAGGCGAAGGTCTTGGCGAAGCCTTCGACCACCGCCTTCAGCTTGGCGGCGCTGTCGTCGGACAGATCCTTGCTGTCACGGATCGCGTTCAGCAGGTCGGCATTCTTGCCGCGCAGCAGCGACAGCAGGCCGTCCTCGAACGCGCGCACCTTGTTGAGCGGGAGCGGATCGAGATAGCCGTTGGTGCCGGCCCAGATCACGCAGACCTGCTCTTCCATCTTCAGCGGCGAGAACTGCGGCTGCTTCAGGAGCTCGGTCAGGCGCGCGCCGCGGTTGAGCAGGCGCTGCGTCGAGGCGTCCAAGTCGGAGCCGAACTGCGCGAACGCCGCCATTTCGCGGTACTGCGCCAGCTCGCCCTTGATCTTGCCGGCGACCTTCTTCATCGCCTTGGTCTGGGCCGAGGAGCCGACGCGCGACACCGACAGACCGACGTTCACGGCAGGACGGATGCCCTGGAAGAACAGATCGGTCTCCAGGAAGATCTGGCCGTCGGTGATCGAAATGACGTTGGTCGGAATGTAGGCCGACACGTCGTTGGCCTGGGTCTCGATGACGGGCAGCGCGGTGAGCGACCCCAGACCATGGTCCTTGCTGAGCTTGGCGGCCCGCTCGAGCAGGCGCGAATGCAGATAGAACACGTCGCCCGGATAGGCCTCGCGGCCCGGCGGACGGCGCAGCAGCAGCGACATCTGGCGATAGGCGACGGCCTGCTTCGACAGATCGTCATAGATGATGACGGCGTGCATGCCGTTGTCGCGGAAGTACTCGCCCATGGTGCAGCCGGTGAACGGCGCGAGATACTGCATCGGAGCCGGATCGGACGCGGTGGCGGCGATGACGATCGAGTATTCCAGCGCGCCCTGCTCTTCGAGCACCTTCACGAACTGAGCGACGGTGGAGCGCTTCTGGCCGATCGCGACATAGACGCAGTACAGCTTCTGGCTCTCGGGAGCGCCGGCGACGTTCAGCGGCTTTTGGTTCAGGATGGTGTCGAGCGCGATCGCGGTCTTGCCGGTCTGACGGTCACCGATGATCAGCTCGCGCTGGCCACGGCCGACCGGGATCAGGGCGTCGATCGCCTTGAGGCCGGTCGACATCGGCTCGTTCACCGACTTGCGCGGAATGATGCCAGGGGCCTTGACGTCGACGCGCTTGCGCTCGGTCGCCTGGATCGGGCCCTTGCCGTCGATCGGATTGCCGAGCGCGTCGACGACGCGGCCGAGCAGACCCTTGCCGACCGGAGCGTCGACGATGGCGCGGGTGCGCTTGACGGTCTGGCCTTCCTTGATCTCGCGGTCGGCGCCGAAGATGACGACGCCGACATTGTCGGTCTCGAGGTTCAGCGCCATGCCGCGGGTGCCGTTCTCGAACTCGACCATCTCACCGGCCTGGACGTTGTCGAGACCGTAGACGCGGGCGATACCGTCACCGACGGACAGCACCTGTCCGACTTCGGTAACTTCGGCTTCCTGCCCGAAATTCTTGATCTGGTCCTTGAGGATCGCGGAAATTTCCGCGGCGCGGATGTCCATCAGCCTGCCTCTTTCATCGCGTGCTTGATCGAGTTGAGTTTGGTGCGAAGCGAACTATCGATCATGCGGCTGCCGAGCTTGACGACGAGCCCGCCGATAATCGCTGGATCGACTTTCACGTTGAGCGCGACGTCCTTGCCGGTCACCGTCTTCAGTGAGACCTTCAAGGCGTCGAGATTCTTGTCGGAGAGCGGCTCGGCGACGATGACGTCGGCCGTGGCCTCTCCCTTGTATTTGGCGACCAGCGCATTGAAGGCGCGGATCACGTCGGTCACCGCGAACAGGCGGCGGTTGGCGGTCAGCACGCGCAGCACGTTGGCGGCGACGCCGGCGATGCCGGCCTTGTCCAGCACCGCATTGAGCGCCTTGAGCTGCACATCCGCGCCGAACACCGGACTGCGGACAAGGCGCTTGAGATCGGCGCTCTCATCGAGGAGGGCATTGAACCTGTCGAGATCGGCCTTGACCGCATCGACGGACTTTTCGTCACGAGCCAGTTCAAACAGGGCCGTCGCGTAACGACCGGACACACCGGATACGGAGGGATCTTCAGCAGCCACAGACGTGCTCTTTTTATATGTGCCCAACCCACAAGAGGGACACCGGCGCGCCGCTGCGGCGCAAACCAGTTAAGCCCTTGGAATTCAAGCAGGACTTTGATTTTCGATCGCCGCGGGAGCAGCTTGATCACGAAAAGCGGCGCTTTGCTAACATAGCGTACGCGCAGCCGCAACAAGCGGTGGCCCGCTATTCGGCACCTTGTTGCCGCGCCGCGGTCGGAGCGAAAGCGCCCGTCCAACGGACACGCTGATCGCGCCCAACACGCGACCCGACCCCAATACCAATCACTTTGGACAAGGTTCCAGCTGTTGCTGCATGGCCGCCATGCCGGTTTGGCCTTGACTCCCGTCGGCGGTGCCCGGCGGCCGCCGGCCGGCCCGCATCGACATTACTTGCTGACATCTTGGCGTCCTAAGCGAGAACTTAAATCAACAGTATTTTGAAGTATTTGATCGTTAAGAAAGCGTTAAAGCAACGGATTACGGAATTTTCCGTGATGAGTAGACCGCGACGCAAGATGTTTCGATCAGAGCGAAACAATTTCTACTGCCCCATTCACGCCTCATTGCCCCACCAAACGGCGCCCGCCTCAACACCTGACGGGGGTTCACTGGCCGCAGAACGCGGCAATACTGTTCGAGGGACATAGATGCTGAAACTGAAGAACATCTCGGCTGGCAAAATCGCCGGCTCGCGCACCGCGCTCGCTGTTGCCGTGACGCTGATCGTCGGCGGCAGCGCCACCGAAGCCTCGGCCCGATCCAGGCACCACCAGCACCACGCTCGCCACCACCATCACCACATGTCGCGCCATGCTGCTCAGCCCGCGGCCGACTCGTTCTCGAACGGATGGTCGTCCAACGGCTCCTCGTGGATGAACTCCAACGCAGCGGTCACGCCGTCGTCCGGCACCGGCCGCAGCTTCTCCGGCATGGCGTCGTACTACGGCAACGAGTCCGGCAGCCGCACTGCTTCCGGCCAGCGCATGAACGCCAACGCCATGACCTGCGCGCACCGCTCGCTGCCGTTCGGCACCAAGCTGCGCGTGACCCATGGCGGCAACAGCGTCATCGTCACCGTCAACGACCGCGGCCCGTTCATCCGTGGCCGTGTGCTCGACCTCTCGACCGGCGCCGCCCGCGCTATCGGCCTGACCCGCGCCGGCGTCGGCCGCGTCACCGCTGAGGTCGTGTCGTAAGGCACCAGAATCTATTTACGCGTCATTGCGAGCGCAGCGGCGCAGCGAAGCAATCCAGGGCCGGGTCTGGACTCTGGATTGCTTCGTCGCGTCGCTCCTCGCGATGACGGTGGAGAGCGCGCCGAGCGCTACAGGAAGCTCTGCGGGTCGACGTCGACCTCGAGCTTGAGATTGCCCTTGGGCTTCTCGGCATGCGCCAGCCAGTGGCGCAGATAATCCGACAGGTCGAAATTGCGTGCCGACTTGAGCAGCAGCCGAAAGCGGTAGCGGCCCTTTATCACCGCAAGCGGCGCCTCGGCTGGGCCGAGCAGCAGCACACCCTCCTCGCGCGGCGCCGACGCGACCAGCCGGCGAGCGAAGCCCTCTGCGGTGGGCCGGTCTCCGGCCGAGATGATCAGGCTCGCGAGCCGCCCGAACGGCGGATAGCCGGTGCGCTCGCGGACGTCGATCTCGCTGGTGTAGAAGGCCTCGCGGTCGCAGGCGACCAGCGCCTTCATGACGGGATGCTCGGGCTGGTGGGTCTGCAGGTAGCCTCGGCCTCGCCCCTGCTCACGGCCGGCGCGGCCGATCACCTGGTTCAGGAGCTGCCAGGTGCGCTCGGCGGCGCGCGGATCGCCATTGCCGAGGCCGAGATCGGCATCGACCACACCGACGAGATTGAGCCGCGGAAAGTTATGCCCCTTGGCGACGAGCTGGGTGCCGATGATGAGATCGACGCGGCCTTCCGCGATCTCCGTCAGCTCGGCGCGCATGGTCTCGATCGAGGTGATCAGGTCACTCGACAGCACCATGCTGCGCGCCTCCGGAAACAGCGCCGCCGCCTCCTCCTGCAACCGCTCCACGCCGGGTCCCACCGCGACCAGCGAATCCTCGGCCGCGCAGTGCGGACAGGTCTGCGGACGCGGCATCGAGAAGCCGCAATGGTGGCAGACCAGCCGCTGGCGAAAGCGGTGATCGACCAGCCAGGCGTCGCAGATGGTGCAGGCGAAGCGGTGACCGCAGGCGCGGCACAGGGTGAGCGGCGCATAGCCGCGGCGGTTCAGGAACAGCAGCGCCTGCTCGCCGCGCTCGATCGCGGTGCGGATCTCGCCGGCCAGCCGCGGCGAGATATAGCGGCCGCGCGGCGGCGGCTCGCGCCGGAGATCGATGGCCTCGATATGCGGCATGTGCTGGCCGCCGAAGCGCGACGGCAGCGCCACGCGCTGGTAGCGGCCCTTGCGGGCATTGACCTCGGTCTCCACCGAGGGCGTCGCTGACGCCAGCACCACCGGGATCTTGGCGATGTGGCCGCGCACCACGGCCATGTCGCGGGCGTGGTAATGGGCGCCCTCGTCCTGCTTGTAGGCCTGGTCGTGCTCCTCGTCGACGATGATCAGGCCGAGATCGGCATAGGGCAGGAACAGCGCCGAGCGGGCGCCGACGACCACCGGCGCCTCGCCGGCGGCGATCGAAGCCCAGTTGCGCTGACGGTTGCGCGGGGTCAGCTCGGAATGCCATTCCAGCGGGCGGACGCCGAAGCGGCGCGAGAAGCGCTCCAGGAATTGGCCGGTCAGCGCGATCTCCGGCATCAGGATCAGCGACTGCCGGCCGCGGCGGACCGTTTCGGCCACCGCCTCGAAATAGACTTCCGTCTTGCCTGACCCAGTGACGCCGTCGAGCAGCGCCACCTGGAACGTGCCGCTCGCCGCCAGCGCCCGCATCGCCTCGACGCCGGCCTGCTGCGCGTCGAAGAACTCCGGCCGGGCGAAGTCGGGATCGGGCGCCGGCGGCGCCAGCGTCCGCGGCATCGCCTCCACCGTCAAGGTGCCCTCGTCGACCAGGCCGTCGATCACGCCCCCGGACACGCCGACCTCGCGCGCCAGATCCGACTTGCCGTGCAGCAGGCCGTCGGAAACGGCGTCGATGACGCGGCGGCGTGACGGCGTCAGCCGCTTCGGCGGCTCGCCGACCAGCCGGACGCCGAGGCGAACGCGCTCCGGGCCGAGATGCTCGCCCATGCGCAGGGACATCCGCAGCACCATGCCGCGGGGCGACAGCGTATAATTGGCGACCCAGTCGATCAGGGACCGCAGCTCCGGCTTGAGCGGCGGCACATCGAGCTTCTCGCTGACGTCCTTGAGCCGGTTGTGCAGGCGCGGATCGGGATTGGCATTCTCGGCCCACACCACCGCCAGCACCTCGCGCGGGCCCAGCGGCACGCCGACGACATCGCCAGGCTTCAGGTCCATGCCGCGCGGCACACGGTAGGAATAGGTGTGGTCCAGCGCGACCGGAACCAGCACGTCGACCACGCCGGTCGCGCTGGCTGCACCTGGAAAGAGATCGGTCGGGCGGTCCATGAGGCCGGAGATAGCCTTGCTCTGGCTGAAGCGAAAGCCGCCCGGCAAAGTTAGCGAACGGTAAAGGACGATAGTGGGATATACATGACTCGACGAGATGAGATCGAGCTGTTCGCGATGGCTGCGACCACGACATCAGCGGCGGAGACGCCCGACATCACCGACCTCATCGGCGCCGACGAGGGCGTGGTACGGGTCATGATGCAGTGGCTGGCGCATCTGCGCAGCGAGCGCCGGCTGTCGCCGAAGACGGTCGAGGCCTATGCCCGTGACCTGCGGCAGTGCTTGCAATTCCTCTGCACCCATTGGGGCGAGCCGGTGACGCTGGTGCGCTTCGCCGGGCTGGAGGCAGCCGACATCCGCGCTTTCATGGCGATGCGCCGCGCCGACGACATCGCCGGACGCTCCCTGATGCGAACCTTGGCGGGCCTGCGCTCGTTCGGCCGCTTCCTCGAGCGCGAGGGCAAGGGCAAGGTCGGCGCACTCTCCGGAATCCGCGCGCCAAAGATCGCCAAGAGCCTGCCCAAGCCGCTGCCGATGGATGCCGCCAAGCGGCTCGCCGATGCCGACGAGCGCGCCGGCGAGACCCGGGAGACCTGGGTGCTGGCGCGCGACGCCGCTGTGATGGCCCTGCTCTACGGCTCCGGCCTGCGCATCTCCGAAGCGCTCGGCCTCAAGCGCCGCGAGGTGCCACGGCCGGGCGAAGGCGACGTGCTGGTCGTGACCGGCAAGGGCAACAAGACCCGCATGGTGCCGGTGCTGCAGAATGTGCTGCAGCTGATCGACGAGTACGCCAAGCTTTGTCCTTATCCGCTGTCTGCGGACGGGCCGATGTTCCTCGGCGCCAAGGGCGGCCCGTTGAGCCCGCGCATCATCCAGCTGACGATGGAGCGGCTGCGCGGCGCGCTCGGCCTGCCCGACAGCGCCACGCCGCACGCGCTGCGCCATTCCTTCGCGACGCATCTGCTGTCGCGCGGCGGCGACCTGCGTGCGATCCAGGAGCTGCTCGGCCACGCCTCACTGTCGACGACCCAGGTCTATACCGGCATCGATTCGGAGCGCCTGCTGCAGGTGTACGCGTCAGCGCATCCGCGGCGGTGACATCTTTCGTTCATATCGTTTCGCTTGCGCTGTCCCCCCGGTTCCGGCAATCGTCTTGGCTGCTTGATCCGGAGGGGAACAGATGAGCGCACATGAGAGCATGGAGCATGCGGAGCATGCCGAGCATGCGTCCGGCGAAAACAAGAAGATCGCGCTGCTGATCGCCGTCATAGCCCTGTTCCTGGCGCTGTCGGAGACGCTCGGCAAGGGCGCGCAGACCGAATCGATCAGCAAGAACGTCGAGGCCTCGAACCTCTGGGCCTTCTTCCAGGCCAAGACCGTTCGCCGCACCGTGGTGCAGACCGCCGCCGAGCAGGGCAAGCTGAGCTTGCCGGCGCTGCCTGACGAGGCAGCGAAGGCGGCGTTGCAGAAGCAGATCGACGATTGGCAGAAGAATGCCGCGCGCTATCGCTCGGAGCCGGAGACCGGCGAAGGCAGCGAGCAGCTGGCCGAACGCGCCAAGCATGCCGAGCACGAGCGCGACCTCGCCACCGCAAAGTACCACCACTATGAGCTGGCGTCGGCCGCCTTCCAGATCGGCATCGTGCTGGCGTCAGCGACGATCATCACGGGCATGCTCGTGCTGGCCTGGGCGTCCGGAGGGCTCGCGCTGATCGGTATTGCCATGACGTTGCTCGGCCTGTTCCAGCCGCATCTGCTGCATCTGCATTAGTCAGGAAAGCCGTCATTCCGGGGCAAGGCCGCAGGCCTTGAACCCGGAATCTCGAGCTTGGCTTGCGTTCGTTCTCTTTCATCTCGAGATTCCGGGTTCAATCGTCAGCGCGCAGCCGCGTTGCGACTGCACGCAGCCGATTGCCCCGGAATGACGAAGAATGTGGCCCGGTCGAACGAAGCCGCGTGATGACGTCCGAGGTCAGCGCGCCTGCTGCACGCTCCTGCGGAAGCGCATGATCACGCGCAGCACGCGCGATGACCAGCCATCGGCATTGCCGCGGATGATCTCGCGGATGCGCTGCTTGATCGGATCGACCAGCGCCGCGGCTTTCCGGCGCAGCGCGAGCACGGCCTCGTAGAGCCACGCGAACCAAGACATCTGCAGCAGCTTGCTGCGCGTCACATCGAAGATGAAGGCGGTGACGCCGACACCGACGATCTTGCCGAACACGATCGTGGCCAGCGCAAACTTCCACTGCTGGTGCATCAGCAGCCACATGCCGATCAGCTTGAGCGGAAACAGCAGCACGACCGGCACGACGAAGACGATCAGGGTCAGCGCCGGCGACAGCGTCTCAATGCGCCCGGCCAGCCAGTGCTTGAAGCTACGCAGTGGTATCGCGGCGACAATGCGCGCCACGATCGGCTCGAGATGGTCCCACAGCCAAGCCTCGATCAGGAAGATGATCGCAAGCAGAACCCAGAACGGCTGAAGCAGGCGGCGCAGCATCGGACTCCATCTCCGCCAGGCCCCGCGGGTTGAGGCCGCTATGACGATACGACCTCGCGCCTTGCCGTTCGGTTCAGCGTCACCAGCGGGCGTTTTGTCGCACCCACCGAAGACGTCTCCGGGCGTCCATCACATATGGATGGCTCGCTTGCCCACCGCAAGCGCGGCTTCCTTGACGGCCTCCGACCGCGTCGGATGCGCGTGGCAGGTGCGCGCGAGATCCTCGGCAGAGCCACCGAACTCCATCAATACGGCGGCCTCGTGAATGATTTCCCCGGCCTCGCGGCCGATGATATGGGCGCCGAGCACGCGATCCGTCTTCGCATCCGCAAGGATCTTCACGAAGCCGTCAGTGGTCTGATTGACCTTGGAGCGACCGTTCGCGGTAAACGGAAACTTGCCGACGGTATAGGCGACGCCCGCCTGCTTCAGCTCGTCCTCGGTCTTGCCGACGGACGCGACTTCCGGCGTCGTGTAAACGACGCCGGGAATGACGTCGTAGTTCACATGGCCGGCCTGTCCGGCGATGATCTCGGCGACCGCAACACCCTCGTCCTCGGCCTTGTGCGCGAGCATGGGCCCGGCGACGACGTCGCCGATGGCATAGACGCCCGGCACGCTGGTCGCGAAATGGTGATCGATCTGGACGCGGCCGCGATTGTCGAGCACCACGCCGGCCTCCTGCAGGCCAAGACCGTCGGTGTAGGGCACGCGCCCGATCGCCACCAGCACGACATCGGCTTCGATCTTTTCAGCCGCTCCGCCCGCGGCGGGCTCGATGGTCGCCGAGAGCGTAGCCCCGGACGTATCGACGCCGGTCACCTTGGCGCCGAGCTTGAACGCAAAGCCCTGCTTCTCGAGAATGCGCTGAAACTGTTTCGCGATCTCGCCATCCATGCCGGGCAGGATGCGGTCGAGGAATTCGACCACGGTGACCTTGGCGCCGAGGCGGCGCCACACCGAGCCGAGCTCGAGCCCGATCACGCCGGCGCCGACCACCAGCAGCCTCGAAGGCACTTTCTCCAGCGACAGCGCGCCGGTCGAGGAGACGATGCGCGTCTCGTCGATCTCGATGCCCTTCAGGCGCGCGATGTCCGAGCCGGTCGCGATCACGATGTTCTTGGTCTCGACGGTCTGCACCGCGCCGTCATTGCCGGTCACCTGCAGCTTGCCGGTGCCGAGGATCTTGCCCTTGCCCACGAGCACGTCGATCTTGTTCTTCTTCATCAGGAACTCGACGCCCTTGACGTTGCCGTCGATGCCCTGCTGCTTGAAGTTCATCATCGCCGGCAGATCGAGCTCGGGCTGCGACACCTTGACGCCCATCTTGGCGAAGGAGTGCCCGGCCTCCTCGAACAGCTCGGAGGCGTGCAGCAGCGCCTTCGACGGCATGCAGCCGACGTTGAGGCAGGTACCGCCGAGGGTCGCGTTCTTCTCGACCACGGCCACCTTCATGCCGAGCTGCGCCGCGCGGATGGCGCAGACATACCCACCGGGTCCGGTGCCGATGACGACGAGATCGTAAGATGCCATGATCGAATGTTCCGTAAGCTTGCAGTCAAAGATGACGACGGTCGTCAGCGTCCGCCCGACACGTCGAGAATGGCCGAAGTGACATAGGAGGCCTCGTCCGACAGCAGCCAGACGATGGCATTGGCGATTTCCTCCGCGGTGCCAACGCGCTTCATCGGCACCATGGGGGCAAGGCGGTGGGCGCGATCGGGCTCGCCGCCGGAGGCATGGATCTCGGTGTCGATCAGGCCCGGGCGGATCGCCGCGACGCGGATGCCTTCGTTCGCGACCTCGTGACCGAGGCCGACGGTGAAGGAATCGATCGCGCCTTTCGAGGCGGCGTAGTCGACATAGGTGTTGGGCGAGCCGAGCCTGGCCGCGACCGAGGACAAATTGATGATGACGCCGCCCTGACCACCATGCCGCGTCGACATCCGCTTCACGGCCTCACGTGCGCACAGGATGCTGCCGGTGACGTTGACCGCCATCAACCGCTCGATGCGCTCCGCGCTCATCTCGTCGACGCGCGTGGTGGGGCCGACGATGCCAGCGTTGTTGATGAGAGCGCCGAGGGTGCCGAACTTGTCGGCTGCCTTGAACAGAGCGAGGATGTCGTGCTCGCGGCCGACGTCGCATTTGACCGCGATGGCCTTGCCGTTCTTGGCCTCGATCGCGGCCACCGTACTCTGCGCCGCCGCCTCGTTGCTGGCATAGCCGACCACGATCTTGAAGCCGCGCGATGCGGCCGCAATGGCGGTCGCGCGGCCGATGCCGCGGCTACCGCCGGTGATTACTGCAACCCTGTCGGTCATGAGGAGCCCCGCTGAGTGCGCCAAGTGGACTGCTTGCGCGGGCCACTTGGCCGATTCCTACTGTGACTTGGCTTCAAGTTCTGCAAGGCGATCGAGAACAGCCTTGTCGGTCAGACTCACTAGATAAAGCAGGATGAAGGGCGTCACGAAGGGTATGAGGCTCAAAGCGGCGAAGCCGAGACCCCTGCCCTTTCTCCGAGCGATCGGAATGGTGAAAACAAAGAAGATCACCGTCGTAAGGAGAAACGGCATCAACGACAGCACCAGTGACGGCTCCTCCATCGTCGCCTCCGCTCAGAGATCCAGCACAAGCCGCGCCGGATCTTCCAGGCTCTCCTTGACGCGCACCAGGAAGGTCACCGCCTCCTTGCCGTCGATGACGCGGTGATCGTAGGACAGCGCGAGATACATCATCGGGCGGACCTCGATCTTGCCGGCAACCACGACGGGGCGCTCCTGGATCTTGTGCATGCCGAGGATGCCGGACTGCGGCGCGTTCAGGATCGGGGTCGACATCAGCGAGCCGTAGATGCCGCCATTGGTGATCGTGAAGGTGCCGCCCTGCATCTCGTCGATCTTGAGCTGGCCGTCACGGGCGCGGCGGCCGAAATCGGCGATGCCCTTCTCGATGTCGGCGATCGACTTGTGGTCACAGTCGCGCACGACCGGCACGACCAGGCCCTTGTCGGTGCCGACGGCGACGCCGATGTGATAGTAGTTCTTGTAGATCAGGTCCGAGCCGTCGATCTCGGCGTTGACCGCCGGAATGTCCTTCAGCGCCTGCACCACCGCCTTGGTGAAGAAGCCCATGAAGCCGAGCTTCGAGCCGTGCTTCTTCTCGAACACGTCCTTGTACTGGCTGCGCAGCGCCATCACGTTGGTCATGTCGACCTCGTTGAAGGTCGTGAGCATGGCCGCGGTGTTCTGGACGTCCTTGAGGCGGCGCGCGATGGTCTGGCGCAGCCGGGTCATCTTCACGCGCTCCTCGCGCGCCGCATCGTCAGCGGGCGACGGCGCACGCACCTGCACGGCGGCGGCCGGCTGATTGACCGGAGTCGGCGCCGAGGCGGCGCGCTCGATCGCGGCCAGCATGTCGCCCTTGGTGACGCGGCCGTCCTTGCCCGAGCCGGGCACGGTGGTGGCATCGACGCCGCTCTCGGCCGAGAGCTTGCGCACCGACGGGGCCTGCGGCGTATCGGCTGGCAGCGCCTTGGCCGGCGCAGGTGCCGCAGCCGGCGGCGCGGAGGCAGCGGGCTTTGCCGGAGCCGGAGCAGCAGCGGCCGGCTTGGCAGCCGCGGCGCCATCGGTGATCTGGCCGAGCAGCGCGCCGACGGCGACCGTCTCACCATCCTTGGCGATGATCTCGCCCAAGGTGCCGGCCGACGGCGCGGGCACCTCGATCGTGACCTTGTCGGTCTCGAGCTCGACGAGGGGCTCGTCGACGGCAACCGCGTCGCCAGCCTTCTTGAACCAGCGGCCGATGGTGGCTTCGGTGACGGATTCACCCAGCGTCGGAACGCGAATTTCAGTCATGGTCTTTTATCCTCAATAACCCGTGCGGCCATAAAGTCCGTCCACCATCGCCTTGCGGCGAGCAAGCGATGCGGGACGGACGATCAACGCGATGTACTTGCGCCCCGCATGGCTTGCGGGGCGCCTCTATAGGCAGGTTCAGTTCAGGGCTTCGTCGAGCAGCGCCTTCAGTTGCGCAAGATGCTTCGACATCAGGCCCGTGGCGGTGGCCGCCGACGCGGCGCGGCCGGCATAGCGCGGACGCTTGCTCTTGCCGCCGGTCTGGTTCAGCACCCACTCGATATACGGCTCGATGAAATGCCAGGCGCCCATGTTGCGCGGCTCTTCCTGACACCACACCACTTCGGCGTTCTTGAAGCGGCTGAGCTCGGCGACCAGCGCCTTGAGCGGCACCGGGTAAAGCTGCTCGACGCGCATCAGATAGACGTCGTTGAGCCCGCGCTTCTCGCGCTCGTCGTACAGGTCGTAATAGACCTTGCCCGAGCACAGCACGATGCGGCGGATCTGATCGTCCGGCACCAGCTTGGTCTTGTCGTCCGCCTGCATCTGGGCGTCATCGTACAGGATGCGGTGGAAGGTCGTTCCCTTGGCCAGCTCCTCGAGCCGCGACACCGCGCGCTTGTGGCGCAGCAGCGACTTCGGCGTCATCACGATCAGCGGCTTGCGGATCTCGCGATGCAGCTGCCGACGCATGACATGGAAGTAGTTCGCCGGCGTGGTCGGATAGACCACCTGCATGTTGTCCTCAGCGCACATCTGCAGATAGCGCTCAAGGCGGGCGGACGAATGTTCGGGGCCCTGGCCCTCATAGCCATGCGGCAGCAGGCAGACGAGGCCGGACATGCGCAGCCATTTGCGCTCACCCGACGAGATGAACTGGTCGAACAGCACCTGGGCGCCGTTGGCGAAATCGCCGAACTGCGCCTCCCACAGCGTCAGCGCAGTGGGCTCGGCGAGCGAGTAGCCGTATTCGAAGCCGAGCACGGCTTCTTCCGAGAGCAGCGAGTTGATGACCTCGAAATGGCCCTGCTCCGGCGCCAGATGGTTGAACGGCGTGTAGCGGCTCTCGTCCTCCTGGTCGATCAAGACCGAATGACGTTGCGAGAAGGTGCCGCGTTCGCTGTCCTGGCCGGACAGACGAACCTTGTGGCCTTCCAGGAGCAGCGAGCAGAACGCCAGCGCCTCGCCGGTCGCCCAGTCGATCCCGATGCCGCTGTCGATCGCCTTGGCGCGGTTCTCGAGGAAGCGCTGGATCGTGCGGTGCAGGCGGAAGCCGTCCGGCACCTTGGTGATCTTGCGGCCGATCTCCTTGAGACGGTCGAGCTCGACGCCGGTCACGCCGCGGCGCGCTTCTTCTTCCTGGTCGGCAGACTTGAACCCTGCCCACTTGCCGTCGAGCCAGTCGGCCTTGTTGGGACGATAGGAGGTGCCGGCCTCGAACTCGGCGTCGAGACGGGCGCGCCAGTCGGCCTTGGCCTTATCGACCTCGCCCTCGGTCATGACGCCTTCGGCGACCAGGCGCTTGGAGTAGATCTCCAGGGTCGACGGATGACCGGCGATCTTCTTGTACATCACCGGCTGGGTGAAAGCCGGCTCGTCACCCTCGTTGTGGCCATGCCTGCGGTAGCAGAACATGTCGATGACGACCGGCTTGTGGAACTTCTGCCGGAACTCGGTGGCGACCTTGGCCGCGAACACCACCGCCTCCGGATCGTCGCCGTTCACATGGAAGATCGGCGCGTCGATCATCTTGGCGACGTCGGACGGATAGGGCGACGAGCGCGAATAGCGCGGATAGGTCGTGAAGCCGATCTGGTTGTTGACGATGAAATGAATCGAGCCACCGGTCCGGTAGCCCTTCAGATCCGACAGCGCGAAGCACTCCGCCACCACGCCCTGGCCGGCGAACGCCGCGTCGCCATGCATCAGCAGCGGCAGCACCGAGATGCGCATGTCCGGCGGATCGCCGTGCTGATCCTGCTTGGCGCGGACCTTGCCGAGCACCACGGGGTCGACGATCTCGAGATGCGACGGGTTGGCAGTCAGCGACAGATGGATCCGGTTGCCGTCGAACTCGCGGTCCGAGGAGGCGCCGAGGTGGTACTTGACGTCGCCGGAGCCTTCGACCGCGTCGGGATTGGCCGAGCCACCCTTGAACTCGTGGAACAACGCCCGGTGCGCCTTGCCCATGACCTGGGTCAGCACGTTCAGGCGGCCGCGATGCGGCATGCCGAGCACGATCTCCTTCACGCCGAGATTGCCGCCGCGCTTGATGATCTGCTCCAGCGCCGGGATCAGCGACTCGCCGCCGTCGAGACCGAAGCGCTTGGTGCCGGTGAACTTGACGTCGCAGAACTTCTCGAAGCCTTCGGATTCGATCAGCTTCTGCAGGATGGCGCGACGGCCCTCGCGGGTGAACGAGATCTCCTTGTCCGGCCCCTCGATGCGCTCCTGGATCCAGGCCTTCTGCGCCGCGTTCGTGATGTGCATGAACTCGACGCCGAGCGTCTGGCAGTAGGTGCGCTCGCAGATCGCGACGATCTCGCGCAGGGAGCCGTATTCGAGGCCCAGCACGTGATCGAGGAAGATCTTGCGGTCGAAATCGGCCTCGGTGAAGCCGTAGGAGCGCGGGTCGAGCTCCTCGCGGTTGCGCGGCGCCTCGATGCCGAGCGGATCGAGCTTGGCGTGGAAGTGGCCGCGCATGCGGTAGGCGCGGATCAGCATCAACGCGCGGACGGAGTCGCGGGTGGCCTGGTTGACGTCGGCCAGCGACAGTTCGACGCCCTTGGTCTGCGCCTTGGCCGCGATCTTCTCGCCGACCTTCTTCTCGACCACCGCCCAGTTGCCGTCGAGCGCCGAGGTCAGCTCGTCGCGCGGGGCCACCGGCCAGTTGCTGCGCGCCCAGGAGGGACCCGACGCATTCTTCTGCACGTCGGTCGGCGCATCCTTCAGGCTCTTGAAGAATTCCTGCCACTCGGGATCGACCGAGGCGGGATCCTTCTCGTAGCGGGCGTAGATCTCATCGATGTAGGTGGCATTGGTGCCCTGCAGAAAAGACGACAGGGCGAAGGCGGCGTTCGCGTCTTGGCGAGACATGGTGGCGTCCTGGTAATTTCGATGCGCCCAATCAAAACGGCGCAATGCCTGACCCGCTGACAAAGCGGATCAGGCTCCGGTTAGGACCGTCTACCTTATTTATTGTAAATATTCGCGCCGAAAAGCACTAAGTCCTGAATCAGGATTTCAACTTTTCGACAAGCGTCTTGCCGAGCCGTGCGGGCGACGGAGACACTGTAATACCAGCAGCTTCCATCGCGGCCGTCTTCGAGCCGGCATCGCCCTTGCCGCCCGAGATGATCGCGCCGGCATGACCCATGCGACGGCCGGGAGGGGCGGTGACACCGGCAATGAATCCCACCATCGGTTTCTTGCGGCCGCGCTTGGCTTCGTCCCTGATGAACTGCGCCGCGTCCTCCTCGGCCGAGCCGCCGATCTCACCGATCATGATGATCGAGGTCGTCTTCGGGTCAGCCAGGAACATCTCCAGCATGTCGATGAACTCGGTGCCCTTGACCGGGTCGCCGCCGATGCCGACCGCGGTGGTCTGGCCGAGACCTTCCGACGTGGTCTGGAACACCGCCTCGTAGGTCAGCGTGCCCGAACGCGACACGATGCCGACCGAACCCGGCTTGAAGATGTTGGCCGGCATGATGCCGATCTTGCACTCGCCGGCGGTCATGACACCCGGGCAGTTCGGCCCGATCAGGCGCGACTTGGAACCCTGCAGCGAGCGCTTCACCCGGACCATGTCGAGCACCGGGATGCCTTCGGTGATGCAGACGATCAGCGGGACCTCGGCATCGATGGCTTCGCAGATCGCGTCGGCGGCGCCCGGCGGCGGCACGTAGATCACCGAGGCGTCGGCGCCGGTGGCCTCGCGGGCCTCCTTGACGGTGTCGAACACCGGCAGGCCGAGATGGGTCGAGCCGCCTTTGCCCGGCGAGGTACCGCCGACCATCTTGGTGCCATAGGCGATCGCCGCCTCGGAGTGGAAGGTGCCGTTCTTGCCAGTGAAGCCCTGGCAGATGACCTTGGTGTTCTTGTCGATGAGGATGGACATCGTGCTTTCTCTAAAAGCGTTGCGGTGAGGAATGAGCGAGCGCCTGGACCGGCGCTCAGCCTCCCTTGACGGCCTTGACGATCTTCTGCGCGGCGTCGTCGAGATTGTCGGCGGGCAGCACGTTCAGACCGGACTCGCTGATGATCTTCTTGCCGAGATCGACATTGGTGCCTTCGAGGCGCACCACCAGCGGCACCTTCAGACCCACTTCCTTGACCGCGGCCACGACGCCTTCGGCGATGACATCGCACTTCATGATGCCGCCGAAGATGTTGACCAGGATGCCCTTCACGTTCGGGTCGGCGGTGATGATCTTGAACGCCGCCGCGACCTTCTCCTTGCTGGCGCCGCCGCCGACGTCGAGGAAGTTGGCGGGCTCCATGCCGTAGAGCTTGATGATGTCCATCGTCGCCATGGCGAGGCCGGCGCCGTTGACCATGCAGCCGATGGTGCCGTCGAGCGCGACGTAGTTGAGGTCGTACTTCGAGGCCTCGATCTCCTTGGCGTCCTCCTCGGTCTCGTCGCGCAGCGCGACGACCTCGGGATGCTTGAACAGCGCGTTGGAGTCGAACGACACCTTGGCATCGAGCACGCGGAGCTGGCCCTGCTTGGTGACGACCAGCGGGTTGATCTCGAGCATCGCCATGTCCTTGGCGACGAACGCATTGTAGAGCTGGGTGGTGAGCTTCTCGGCCTGCTTGGCGAGATCGCCGGAGAGCTTCAGCGCCTTGGCGACGGCACGGCCGTGATGCGGCATGACGCCGGTGGCCGGGTCGACCGAGAAGGTGACGATCTTTTCAGGGGTCTCGTGAGCAACGTCCTCGATGTTGACGCCGCCTTCGGTCGACACGACGAAGGCGACCTTCGAGGTCTCGCGGTCGACCAGCAGCGACAGATAGAACTCCTTGTCGATATCCGAGCCGTCCTCGATGTAGAGGCGGTTGACCTGCTTGCCGTCGGGGCCGGTCTGCACCGTCACCAGCGTCGCGCCCAGCATCTGCTTGGCGAAAGTGTTGACCTCGTCGATCGACTTGGCGAGGCGGACGCCGCCCTTGTCGCCGGCCGAGGCCTCCTTGAACTTGCCCTTGCCACGGCCACCGGCGTGGATCTGGCTCTTCACGACCCAGACCGGGCCGCCGAGCGTCTTCGCCGCCGCATCCGCGTCCTCCGGACGGAGAACTGGCACGCCCTTGGAAATCGGCACGCCGAACTCGTGCAGCAGTGCCTTGGCCTGATATTCGTGAATGTTCATAAGCGCTTGCTCCCCGAACCCGCGATGGGGTGACGACCAGAATTGTTGTTAGGATGTCTGGTATACCATATACCAAACATCCTGCAACTCGATGTGGGCGAGATTACGCCCCGTGAATGACCCCTGATCAGCGGCCGAGCAGGTCGGGCGCGATCTTCTTGCAGGCGTCGACGAGGCCCTGCACGGCGGCGACCGACTTGTCGAACGCCTCGCGGTCCTTGCCCGCGAGCTCGATCTCGACGATGCGCTCGACACCCTTGGAGCCGATCACGACGGGCACGCCGACATACATGTCCTTGACGCCGAACTCGCCGTTGAGATGCGCCGCGCAGGGCAGCACGCGCTTCTTGTCGCGCAGATAGCTCTCGGCCATCGCGATCGCCGACGCCGCCGGCGCGTAATAGGCCGAGCCGGTCTTCAGCAGATTGACGATCTCGGCGCCGCCGTTGCGGGTGCGATCGACGATCTCGTCGATGCGGGCCTGCGACGTCCAGCCCATCTTGACCAGGTCGGGCAGCGGGATGCCGGCAACGGTCGAGTACTTGGTCAGCGGCACCATGGTGTCGCCATGACCGCCGAGCACGAAGGCGGTGACGTCCTCGACCGAGACGTTGAACTCATCGGCCAGGAAGTAGCGGAAACGCGCCGAGTCGAGCACGCCGGCCATGCCGACGACCTTCTTGGCCGGGAGACCGGAGGCCTTCTGCAGCGCCCAGACCATCGCGTCGAGCGGGTTGGTGATGCAGATGACGAAGGCGTCCGGGGCGTACTTCTTGATGCCGGCGCCGACCTGCTCCATCACCTTGAGGTTGATCGACAGCAGATCGTCGCGGCTCATACCGGGCTTGCGCGGCACGCCGGCGGTAACGATGCACACCTTGGCGTTGTCGAGCGCCTCATAGGAGTTGGCGCCGGTGTAGTGCGCGTCGAAGCCGTCGACCGGCGACGACTGGGCGATGTCGAGCGCCTTGCCCTGCGGAACGCCTTCGGCAATGTCGAACATCACGACGTCGCCGAGCTCCTTAAGGCCAACGAGGTGAGCCAGCGTTCCGCCGATCTGACCGGAGCCAATCAAAGCAATCTTGTCGCGCGCCATGGCAAATTTTCCTTTGAACCCGAAGGAGTGAGGGAGGTTGAAAAGTCGAGTGGTGGTTATCCCTTTCGCCCGGGCCGTTCAAGTCACGCTATGGCCAATTGGCGGGCGTGCCTTGATTTCGATCAGGACCGGGCGACGGGCGCTGATGATCCTTTCAGCATGATTGACGTGGCCTTTTCGCGGCTGTGTGCCCGGCGGCAGGCGCTCGCCAAAGCTCCGGTGGTTGTCAGGTTTCGACCAACCCCGTGGAAGTCCCAGATGCCGCCGAGTCCTTCCGCCCGTGCGGCAGGGCCAGATAGGAGTCCGAGCCCATCTCGATCAGGCGCGAGGTGGTCCGCTTGAACTCCATGGCCTCCACGCCCTCGGTCGCGATGTAGAGCGAAACCGGGTCAGCCTCGGCGGAGGCGATCAGCTTCACGGCGTTGTCGTAGAGCGTATCGATCAGGGTGATGAAGCGCTTGGCGGCATTGCGCTCGGCCAGATCCATGACCGGAACATGATCGATCAGGATCGTATGATAGTCGTGCGCGAGCCGCAGATAGTCCGAGGCTGCCAGCGGCTTTCCGCACAGATCGGCAAAGCCGAAGCGGGCGACGCCGTTGGCGGAGCACGGGACATGCAGGATGCGCCCCTTGATCGTCATGTCGCGCGGCTTGCACTTGGCATGACCCGTGAGCCGCGCCCAGGCCTTGTCGAGCGCCGCCCGCGCGTCGACATCGGCCGGCACCAGCCACATCTTCACGCCGGCCAGCTTCTCCAGCCGGAAATCGGTGCGCGCGTCCAGCCGCATCACGTCCATGTGGTCGGCGATCTGCTTGATGAAGGGCAGGAACAGCGCGCGGTTGAGGCCGCCTTTGTAGAGGTCTTCAGGCGCGACGTTGGAGGTCGCCACCACCACAGTGCCGAGCTCGAACAGCCTGGCGAACAGACGGCCCAGGATCATCGCGTCGGCGATGTCGGTGACATGGAATTCGTCGAAACAGAGCAGCCAGGCCTGGTCGAAGATCGCCTGCGCCGTGAGCCCGATCACATCGGCATCGGCGAGCTCGCCGCGCGCGATGTTCTGGCGGTAGCCGTAGATGCGCTCATGCACCTCGGCCATGAATTCGTGGAAATGCGCGCGGCGCTTGAGCTCAACCGGACAGTTCTGGAAGAACAGGTCCATCAGCATGGTCTTGCCGCGGCCGACCTCGCCATGGACATAGAGCCCATTCGGCGGCTCGCTCTTGTCGGCAAAAAGGCGGCCGAACAAGCCTTGCTTGCGCGAGGGCTTGTAGGTGGAGAGCCGGCGCTCCAGCGCCGCCAGCGCGTCGGCGACCTCGGCCTGGGCGGGGTCGGGCTCGATCGCACCAGTATCGACCAAAGACTGATATTGCGCGCGGAACGCGTCTGAGGGAGTGGACAGCATGAGTCCACTCTAGGTCACGAGACTTACGTAAAATGCAATCCGCAAATGGTGGAAGCCGCCATGCGTCGGAGCCGTGATGTCTTGGTATATGGCACGCAAACGCCGCCGTGATCGTTAGCCCGGGGCTAACGACGCTCGTCTTCGCTCTTGGCCTCAGCGAACGGCCGGCTTGAACGACCGCGCTGCAGACCTCATCCCGGGGAGAGATCGTAGGCGTCCTCGACCACATAGGGCCCGCCGCCGGTCGAGGCACGCGACGAAAACAGCACGAAGCGCTCGGCCATGAACACGCGGCTCGGGAAATAGCCGCGGACGGAGAGATAGTCGGCGACGTCCTGGCTCGACGCATCGTGCAGTCGCGCCAGCGTGACATGCGGGACGAATTTGCGTCCCTCGGGATCGAGCCCGATCCGCTGCATGAGCCGCTCCAGCTCGGCCTGCAGCTCGATCAGCGGCCGGCTCGGCGCGATGTTGGCGACGACAGCGCGCGGCTTGCGGCCGCCGAAGCTGGAGAGACCTTGCACCGTCACTTCGAACGGCTTGCGGTTCACCCGCCAGAGCATCGAGGCGATCTCGTTGGCGGAGGCGCCGTCGATGTCACCGATGAAACGCAACGTCACATGGTAATTTTCGGGATCGATCCAGCGGGCGCCGGGGAGGCCACCCCGCAAACCGGAAAGCGTGTGGCCAACCTCGGCCGGGATTTCCAGTCCAGTAAACAGACGCGGCATCGTTTCAGGACTCCCGATGCTGGAGGCTGATCTCGAAAATTGACGAGATCATGCCTTCGAGAAATGATCGACGACGAATCGCCAATGCATAATTCCTACCGAACTTATATGACTCCGCGACGGAAGGTGGGTTAACGCCGGTAAAAGCTGCGGAAAACCCGGCCCTTAAGGCTATCGCAAATGATCGGCGCAGGGCTTCGTTTCGTCATTGCCCACGAAGCGGACGCAGGAATGCTTCCGCCGTAGGCAACAGCCTGGACACGATGATGTCGACGCCCGCTGCGGTGGGGTGAATGCCGTCCGCCTGGTTCAGCTTGGGGTCGGCGGCGACACCGTCGAGCAAGAACGGATACAGCGGCACGCCGAATTCCTTGGCGAGCTCGGGATAGATCGCGTTGAATTTCGCGGCATAGTCGCTGCCGTAGTTCGGCGGCGCCAGCATGCCGCAGAGCATGACGGCGATGCCCCTGGCTTTCAGCCGGGTCACGATCTCGCTCAAAGCCTTGCGCGGCACGGCGGGATCGATGCCGCGCAGCGCGTCATTGGCGCCGAGCTCGACGATGACCGCTTCGGTCCCCTCCGGCACCGACCAGTCGAGCCGGTCGCGGCCGCCGGACGAGGTGTCCCCGGATACGCCGGCATTGGTGAGGTCGATCGGCAGCCCCTGGGCCTGCAAGGCCTTCTGCAGCTTGGCTGGAAACGCATCTGAAGCGGACAGGCCGAGTCCCGCGCTCAAGGAATCGCCGAGAACGACCAGCTTGATCGGCTTGACGGCCTCGGCGGCGGCGAACGCGGACCCGACTGTCATCAAGGCGAGCATCAACACGAGTATGTGCACGAAGATGTGTCCGCGCCTCTCGACCCGGCTTGCGGAGTTGCCATATGACCGAGCCATGGACAGTCTCATCGAAACCTCGCGTTTGGCCGGCCTCGCGCCGGACACCATTACCATCTCGAACGTCAACCTCTCGCTCGGCGCCGGCGCGGCGCGGGTCCATATCCTCAAGGACGTCAGCCTGCGGGTCGGACAGGGCGAGACGATCGGTCTGATCGGACCGTCGGGCTCTGGCAAGTCCACATTGCTGATGGTGATGGCGGGGTTGGAACGTCCTGACAGCGGTGAGGTGGTGGTCAACGGGACCGCTTTCAATGTCTTGGACGAGGACGCCCTGGCCCGGTTCCGCGGCCGCCAGGTCGGCATTGTCTTCCAGTCCTTTCATTTGATCCCGACCATGACGGCGCTGGAGAACGTCGCGGTGCCGCTCGAGCTGGCCGGCCACGCCGGCGCCGCCGAGCGCGCGGCCCGCGAGCTCGACTCGGTCGGGCTGGGCCACCGGCTGCATCACTATCCGACCCAGCTGTCGGGTGGCGAGCAGCAGCGCGTGGCGCTGGCCCGCGCCCTCGCTCCCGATCCTGCAATTCTCGTGGCCGACGAGCCGACCGGCAATCTCGACGAGACCACCGGACGGCAGATCGTCGATCTGTTGTTCACCAAGCACGCCGAGCGCGGCATGACCTTGGTGCTGGTGACCCACGACAGCAGCCTCGCGCACCGGTGCGACCGCGTCGTGCGGCTGCGCTCGGGGCGGATCGAAAGCGAGAGCGACGCCCGCGAGCCGGCTGACGCATGAGCGCCGTGTCAGAGCCGATCGCGGGCCGTCGCATGGCGGCGCTGCCGGTGCGTTACGCCCTGCGCGAGCTGCGCGGCGGCCTGCGCGGCTTCTACGTCTTCATCGCCTGCATCGCGCTCGGCGTCCTCGCCATCGCTGGCGTCGGCTCGGTGGCGGCGAGCCTCAATGACGGCCTGGTTCGCGAAGGACGCACGCTGCTCGGCGGCGACGTTGCCTATTCGCTGTTTCAGCGCGAGGCCAAGCCGGAGGAGATCGACTTCCTGCGCTCGCGTGGACAGCTGTCGCTGGCGGCAACCCTGCGCGCGATGGTGCGCTCCAGCGACGCCAAGCTGGCCCTGGTCGAGCTGAAGGCCGTCGACAACGCCTATCCGCTGCTCGGCAAGGCCGAGCTCCAGCCCGATCTGCCGATGGCCGACATCCTGGCCGAGCGCGACGGCGTCTACGGAGCTGCAGCCGATCCGGCGCTGCTGGCCCGGCTCGACCTGAAGGTCGGCGACATCGTCACGATCGACACGGTCCGCTTCCAGATTCGCAGCGCGCTGCAGGCCGAGCCCGACAAATTGTCCGGCGGCATCGGCCTCGGGCCGCGCTTCCTGATCAGCGAGGCGGGTCTGCGGGCGACGCCGCTGCTGCAGCCGGGCAGTCTCGTGCGCTGGACCTACCGGGTCAGGCTGCCCGACAATGCCAAGGACGATCACGCCGCGGCGTCCTTCATCGCCGATACCCGCCTGACACTGCCGTCGGCCGGATGGGAGATCCGCAGCCGCAGCAACGCCTCGCCGCAACTCGAGCGGACCATCGGCCGCTTCACCCAGTTCCTGACCCTGGTCGGTCTCGCCGCCCTGCTGGTCGGCGGCGTCGGTGTCGCCAATGCGGTCAAGAGCCATGTCGACCGCCGCACCGAGGTGATCGCGGCGTTCAAGGCGCTCGGCGCCACCAGCCGCGACGTGTTCGGCATCTACCTCGTGCAGGTGATGGTGCTCGCCACGATTGGTTCGATCATCGGACTCTGCACCGGCGCGGCCCTGCCGTTTGCCATCGTCGGGCTGTTCGGCAACATCCTGCCGCTGCCCGTGATCCCGGCTATTCATCCGGACGAGCTGGCGCTGTCCTTCGTCTATGGCCTGCTCACCGCGCTCGCGTTCGGTCTGTGGCCGCTCGGGCGCGTGCGTGACGTGCCGGTGGCGGCGTTGTTCCGCGAGGCGGTCATCGCCGAATGGCACCGGCCGCGCTGGAGCTATCTGGTGCTGATCGCGGGCACGGTCGCGCTGCTGATCGCGGTGGTGATCGGCCTGTCCTACGACAAGCGCATCGCCGCGGTGTTCGTCGTCGCCGCCGCGCTGGTGTTCGTGCTGTTGCGCGGCATTGCCGCCGCGGTGATGGCGATTGCGCGCGCCCTGCCGCGCAGCCGCTTCCCGATGCTGCGGCTGGCGGTCAGCAATATCTATCGCCCAGGCGCGCTGACACCGTCCGTAGTGCTGTCGCTCGGGCTGGGGCTCGCCGTGCTGGTCACCATCACCCAGATCGACGGCAATCTGCGACGCCAGTTCCTGGCACAGCTGCCGGAGCAGGCGCCGTCGTTTTTCTTCATCGACGTCCCCTCGGGCGAGGCCGACCGCTTCCGCGGCTTCCTCAGGGACCTCGCCCCTCAATCGGCAGTCGAAGACGTGCCGATGCTGCGCGGGCGCATCGTCTCCGCCCGCGGCGTGCGCGCCGAGGACCTCAAGGCGACGACGGACACCGAATGGGTGCTGCAGAGCGACCGCGGCCTGACCTATACCGCCGAGATTCCCAAGGGATCCAAGGTCGTCGAGGGCGCGTGGTGGGGCGAGAACTACAGCGGCCCGCCGCTGGTTTCGATCGAGAAGCGGATCGCCGACGGTCTCGGCCTCAAGCTTGGCGACGACATCGTGGTCAACGTGCTCGGACGCGACATCACGGCGCGGATCGGCAACATGCGCACCATCGACTGGCAGGGGCTCGGCATCAATTTCGTGCTGGTGTTCTCCCCGAATGCCTTCAAGGGCGCGCCCCACACCCATGTCGCCACCCTGACCGAGGCGCGCTCCGATGCCGTCGAGGATGCGCGCGTCATCCGCAAGGTGGCCGACGCCTTCCCGATGGTGACCAGCGTGCGGGTCCGCGAGGTGATGGAGACGGTCGGCTCGGTCGTCTCCAACCTTGCGCTCGCCATCCGCGGCGCCAGCGCGGTGACGCTGATCTCGGCCATCCTGGTGCTGGGCGGCGCGCTGGCCGCCGGCCACCGCCACCGGGTCTACGATGCCGTGATCCTGAAGACGCTGGGCGCCACCAGGCTGCGGTTGCTCGGCGCCTACGCACTGGAATATCTGATGATCGGCTTCGCCACCGCCGCCTTCGGCGTCGTCGCGGGGTCGGTCGCCGCGTGGCTGATCGTGACCCGGCTGATGACCTTGAGCTTCGCCTGGCAGGCGGGCAGCGCCGCGCTGGTCGTCCTGACCGCGCTGATCGTGACGGTCGGCCTCGGTCTGGCCGGCACCCTCCTTGCGCTCAACCAGAAGCCGGCGACGGTCCTTCGGAATCTCTAGCGGCTTGCGCGCTCATGCCGCACGGTTAACGCGATTTATACGGCTGGGACGCGCGCGGAGCGACATTCAGCCGCGCGTGGACGCTTGCGGCGGATATGCTAGTTTCCCATCTAGGGAATGGGCTCAGAGACCTGCCAAAAGATGGCGATTTTGCCGATGACGCAAATTTAATATCTGTGGCAGTGGGTATGAGATAGGGTTTTTCGAGAACCGGCTAAAGGTCCTGCCAGGACCGGACTGCCGGGCAACCAACGGGAATCGACCATGTCGGACCTAGACCGCAATTATGCTTCACCCTTTGGCCGGGTGGCCGGGCGCGCCGATGCCGCGACCGTCGACGCCGGTCTGCGCGCCTACATGCTGCGCATCTACAATTACATGAGCATCGGCTTGGCCATCACCGGCCTCGCGGCGCTGGGCGTCTACATGGCGTCGGTGACCGGCGATCCGGCTGCCGGCGTATTCAAGTTCGGCAACGCGTACCTGACGCAGTTCGGCTACGCGATGTTCGTGAGCCCGCTGAAGTGGCTGTTCATCCTGGCCCCACTGGTCATGGTGTTCGCGATCTCGGCCGGCATCAACCGCCTGGCGCCGTCGACCGCGCAGATCCTGTTCTGGGTGTTCTCGGCCTTGATGGGCATCTCGCTGTCGTCGATCTTCCTGGTGTACACTCACACCTCGATCGTGCGGGTGTTCTTCATCACCGCGGCGACGTTCGGCGCGCTCAGCCTGTACGGCTATACGACCAAGCGCGACATGACCGGCATGGGCTCGTTCCTGTTCATGGGCCTGGTCGGCATCGTGCTGGCGAGCCTCGTGAACCTGTTCCTGGCGAGCTCGATGCTGCAGTTCATCGTCTCGGTGATCGGCGTGTTCGTGTTCGCCGGCCTGACCGCCTGGGACACGCAGCGTCTGAAGAACGAGTACATCTACGGCTACGCTTCCGCGGGCGGCGACATTGCCGAGCGCGCAGCGATCACCGGCGCCCTGTCGCTGTACCTGAACTTCATCAACCTGTTCACGCTGCTGCTGCAGCTGCTCGGACAGCGCGACTGAGCCAGCGGCTCACACGAGCGACCTTCGAAGCCCCGGCCTCACCGCCGGGGCTTTTCGTTTGCGCAAGCCAATTGCGACCGCGGCGCGGGCGCGACGGCAGCCATGCCGCGAGGCCGGATTGATCGCCGCGTCCGCTTTGGTATGTTTCCACCATGTCCGACATTGAGATCCGGCCCACCCGGGAGGCCGACCTTCCCACCATCACCGCCATCTACGGCCAGGCCGTCCGCGAGGGCACGGCCACCTTCGAGCTCGACCCTCCGGATCTGACGGAAATGACGCGCCGCTTCCGGGCGCTCACCGACGACGGCTTTCCCTATTTCGCCGCCCTGCTGGACGGAGAGGTGGTTGGCTATGCCTATGCGGGGCCTTACCGGCCTCGCCCGGCCTATCGCTTCACGGTGGAGAACTCGATCTATCTCGCCCCCGCCAGCCAGCGTCGTGGCATCGGAATGCGACTGATGCGGCGGCTGATCGACGCCTGTGAGGAGGGAGGCTTTCGCCAGATGATCGCCGTCATCGGCGACTCCGCCAATGCCGGCTCGGTCCGGCTGCATACCGCCTGCGGCTTCCAGATGATCGGCACCCACCCGAGCGTCGGCCTGAAATTCGGCCGCTGGCTCGATACTGTGATGATGCAGCGCCCGCTCGGGGCCGGGAGCAGCGACGTCCCGGCGTAAGCAACGCCAGTCGGAATGTCAGGATCAGCCGGAGCGCGTGGGATCAGACCAGCGCCGGCTTCGGCGCGATCACCAGCAGCACGCGCTCGAGCTCATGACCGCGGCGCAGGATCAGGCCGGTGGCCGAGACCACGCTGTACATGCCCTGCTTACGCGCCAGCCGCGGGTCCTTCTCGATGCGGTAGATCGGCACCTCGGACGCCCGGCGAAACACGGAGAAGACGGCCCGGTCACGCAGGAAGTCGATCGAATAGTCGCGCCACTCACCGTCGGCGACCATGCGGCCGTAGAGGTTGAGGATACGATTCAGCTCGAGGCGATCGAACGTCACCCGGTTGGGCGCTGCGGCCGCGTTGCGCGCCGCCGCGCGGTTCTCGCTGGGGTCGGCATCCTCCGGAGTGAGGTTCATGAGCGTCCTCCTGTCATCTGTGTGACATGATCGCGCCATCCGCCGGAAGCCGCAAGGGGCCGTTTTCATTGTTGAAGTTCGGCCACGCGTGCCAACCGCGCGAACTCCGCGAACACGCAAGCGTCACGGGATCGTTAGCAGAATCATAATCGCGCCGTCTTTCCGCCCACCGACCGCCCCCGACCTTAGGCATAAGATTCGTGTGCGTTGGCCCGGTCCTTTCGGTTCCGGATTCCTCAGCCCCCAGCCCCCCGGGGTCGTCAGGATCGGGTCCATTCACAAGTAAGGCAAAGGGCCAACGCAAGTTGGTCCTTTTGCTTTTTTGGCGTGAGCTGCACGGAACATGTTGTGGCGCGCCTCCGTCCCATGGACGTGACGCGCCTACCGCAGGTCAACGGAAACGAAGATCAGGACGATGGAAGATCAGCGCTCGGGAGCACGCGCCGTTGCTGAAGCCCGTCCGACCAATGGCAACTCGGAAAAGGCGGCCCCGAGCATCGCACCGGGGCGGTCGCGACTGCCGTCCTGCACATAGACGACGGTGCCATCGACGCCCTCGCGGGCGATCTTCTCCAGCGGCACGCTCCATCTGACCGGCGAACCATTCCAGTCACCCAGCTTCTGAAGACCGCGAACGACATTGTAATAGGTCAGATCACGGCCGCTGTTCTCGCCGCGGCCGACCGAGATCGGGACCACCCGCGAGATCGAGCAGACCCAGACCTCGCCGTGCTTGCGCGGCATCTGGTCGTTGGCCGCGGCCACGGAGACAGTGAGGTCCTGGCCGTCGACCGACAGCCTCACCGGCACCGACATCACCCTGCCACCCTGGACAGTCTCCTCGATGGCGCCTTCGATCGCCTCGCGGTCGCTGCCGATCACATGCACGGAGCCGTTGACCACCGCCTGCGGCGTATAGACTTCGCGATCGCCACGCGCCCTGGAATAGGCCCGCTGCCGGGCCGTGAAGCGGGAGTCGGCCAGCGTGTCCTTCCAGCCCAGGTAGTCCCAGTAGTCGATCGGCAGGGACAGCGCGATGACCGAGGGATCTCTGGCGAGCTCGCCGAGGATCTTGTCGGCCGGCGGGCAGGATGAACAGCCCTGGGACGTGAAGAGTTCGATCACCGCACGCGGATCGGACGCGGCCGGCCGGACGAAAGCGATGACCGCACAGACACTCAGCGCCGCGCGCGACCACCACGACATCTGTCCACTCATCGTCACTGTCCTGTCTGGAACATGGTCCGCTGCGCCCTGCCGCGTCAATGATCTGCGAAGCCGCCCTCGTAGTTAATAGATTGCAAACGAAAAGGAGGCGGCCTTTGTCATAGGCCGCCTCCTTCATCACCCGCTACTCACTTCAGAGTGAGCCAAACTGTCGCGTCGCGCTTTGGTTAAGCAGCAAGCTTGCGCAGCACGTAGTGCAGGATGCCGCCGTTGCGATAGTAGTCCAGCTCGTCCAGCGTATCGATCCGGCAGAGCAGCGGCACCTGCTGCGCCGCCCCGTCGGCCGACACGATCTCGGCGGTCAGGGTTTGACGCGGCTTCAGGTCGCCCTGCAGGCCCTTGATGGTGACCTTCTCGTCGCCCTTCAGGCCGAGCGAGGACCAGGACGTGCCTTCCTGGAAGGTGAGCGGGAGCACACCCATGCCGACCAGGTTCGAACGATGGATGCGCTCGAAGCTCTGGCAGATCACGGCGCGGACGCCGAGCAGCCGGGTACCTTTCGCAGCCCAGTCGCGCGACGAGCCGTTGCCGTATTCGGCGCCGGCGAACACCACCAGCGGCACGCCCTCTTCCTGGTACTTCATCGCGGCGTCGTAGATCGACATCTGCTCGCCGTCGGGCCAGTGCTTGGTCAGGCCGCCTTCCGGAATGTTGCCGTCGGCACCTTTGAGCATGAAGTTCTTGATGCGGATGTTGGCGAAGGTGCCGCGCATCATGATCTCGTGATTGCCGCGGCGCGTGCCGTACTGGTTGAAGTCGGCCGGGCGGACCTGGTGCTCGCTGAGGAATTTACCGGCGGGCGAGGTCAGCTTGATCGAACCGGCCGGCGAGATGTGGTCGGTCGTGATCTTGTCGCCGAACAGCGCCAGCACGCGGGCCTCGACGATGTCCTTGATCGGCTCGGGCTCCTTCTTCATGCCGTCGAAATACGGCGGGTTCTGCACGTAGGTCGACGACATGTTCCAGCGATAGGTCTCGCTCTCGACCGTCTTGATCTTGCGCCAGTTGGTGTCGCCCTTGAACACGTCGGCGTAGCGCTTCTTGAAGATCGACGCCTTGACGAATTTCTTGACGAAGTCGTTGACCTCCTTGGTCGTCGGCCAGATGTCTTTCAGGTAGACTGGCTTCTTGTCCTTGCCGATGCCGATCGGCTCGACCGAAAGATCCTTGGTCACGGTGCCGGCGAGCGCGTAGGCGACGACCAGCGGCGGCGAGGCCAGGTAGTTGGCCTGCACGTCCGGCGAGACGCGGCCTTCGAAGTTGCGGTTGCCGGACAGCACGGCCGCCGCGACGACGCCGTTGTCGTTGATCGACTTCGAGATCTCCTCCGGCAGCGGACCTGAATTGCCGATGCAGGTGGTGCAGCCGAAACCGACCAGGTTGAAGCCGACCTTGTCGAGGTCCTTCTGCAGGCCGGAGTTAGCCAGATACTCGGCGACCACCTGGCTGCCCGGGGCGAGCGAGGTCTTCACCCACGGCTTGGCCTTGAGGCCCTTGGCGGCGGCGTTGCGGGCCAAGAGGCCGGCGCCGATCAGCACGCTCGGGTTCGAGGTGTTGGTGCAGGAGGTGATGGCGGCGATGACGACATCGCCATGGCCGATGTCGAAGTCCTTGCCCTCAACGGGGAAGCGCTGCGCGGCATCGCTCTTCTTGTACTCGCCGGCCAGCGCGGTGGCGAAGCCCTCGGCCACCGCCGGCAGGGCGATGCGGCCCTCGGGACGCTTCGGACCAGCCATCGACGGCACGACGTCGGCGAGATCGAGGGTCAGTGTCTGCGTGAACACCGGGTCCGCCGACTTGGCGGTGCGGAACAGGCCCTGCGCCTTGGCATAGGCCTCGACCAGCGCGACGCGCGGGCCCTTGCGGCCCGAGGTCTTGAGATAGTCGATGGTGGCGGCGTCGACCGGGAAGAAGCCGCAGGTCGCGCCATATTCGGGGGCCATGTTGGCGATGGTCGACTTGTCGGCGACCGAGAGATGGTCGAGGCCGGGGCCGAAGAACTCGACGAACTTGCCGACCACACCGAGCTTGCGCAGCATCTGGGTGACGGTCAGCACCAGGTCGGTCGCGGTCACGCCTTCCTTCAACGCGCCGGTCAGCTTGAAGCCGACGACGTCGGGCAGCAGCATCGACAGCGGCTGGCCGAGCATGCAGGCCTCAGCCTCGATGCCGCCGACGCCCCAGCCGAGCACGGCCAGACCATTGACCATCGTGGTGTGCGAATCGGTGCCGACCAGCGAATCCGGATAGGCGACCTCGAAGGTGCCCTTGGTGCGGCCGACGGTCATCTTCTCCTTCTTGGTCCAGACGGTCTGCGCAAGGTATTCGAGGTTGACCTGGTGGCAGATGCCGGTGCCGGGTGGCACGACGGAGAAGTTCGAGAACGCCTTCTGGCCCCACTTCAGGAATTCGTAACGCTCCTGGTTCTGCTTGTACTCCTCGGCGACGTTCTTGCCGAACGCCTTGTTGTCACCGAAGTAGTTCACGATCACCGAGTGGTCGATGACGAGATCGACCGGCACCAGCGGGTTGATCTTCTCCGCGTCGCCGCCGAGCTTCTGCATCGCGTTGCGCATCGCTGCGAGATCGACCACCGCAGGCACGCCGGTGAAATCCTGCATCAGCACGCGCGCCGGACGGAAGGCGATCTCGTGCTCCAGCGACTTCTTGCGCAGCCATTTCGACACCGCGACAATGTCGTCCTTGGTGACGGTGCGGCCGTCCTCGTTGCGCAGCAGATTCTCGAGCAGCACCTTCATCGAATAGGGCAGCTTGGAGATGTCCTTGAGACCGTTCTTCTCGGCTGTGGGCAAGCTGTAGTAAATGTAGCTCTTCGTTCCGACCTTGAGGGTCTTGCGACACTTGAAGCTGTCGAGCGAGGTCATGCGTGGAAATCCCAATTGATCTGTATACCCGGAGGGGGTATTTAAGAACCGTCAGCGCGAGGCGCCGGATGGCTTGCAGCGGGCGATTGTGTGCTGCATCAAGGTCGGGCTTATAGAAGCTTTCTAACTGCGCCGCCACAGCCACAAGCAAGCCGCGACGTGGCATCACCCACAAATTCTCACGCGCTAGCCATCAATTTCGTAAGGGCTGTCACGACGGGCCATGCAGCTTTCTCCAACATTGTCTCCGAAACTGTTCGGCCGCGACGTCAGATGCGTGCGCGGCGGTCGCGAGGTGTTCGCAGGCCTTGCGTTCGAAACGGTCGCGGGCGAGGCGCTCGCGGTGACCGGACACAATGGTGCGGGCAAGACATCACTGCTGCGGCTGATTGCCGGCCTACTGCTGCCGGCGGGCGGCTCCATCGCCATCGAGGGCGGCGAAGGCGAGTTGACGGTGCCCGAGCAGGCGCACTATCTCGGCCACCGCGACGCGCTGAAGCCGGCGCTCAGCGTCCGCGAAAACCTGACCTTCTGGGCCGAATTCCTCGGCGGCGGCGTCACGCGACCGATCCCCGACTGTTTGGCGGCGGTGGGCATCGCGCACGCCATCGACCTGCCCGCCGCCTATCTCTCCGCCGGCCAGCGCCGCCGCCTGTCGCTGGCGCGCCTGCTGGCGGTGCCGCGCCTGCTGTGGCTGCTGGACGAGCCGACCGCCGCGCTCGACATCGCCGGACAGGCGATGTTCGCCGGCCTGATGCGCGAGCATCTCGCTGGCGGCGGGCTGATCGTGGCCGCGACACATGGACCGCTCGGCATCGCCACGCGCGAGCTGCGGATCGGGGAGGCTCGATGATTCCCTCTCGCCTCTTCGCAGTCCCACCCACCGCTCTCTCCGTTCCCTCCCCCCTTGTCGGGGAGGATCAGGGAGGGGGGTGCCCCACGACGCGCTCTAACTTGTTTGACGAGATTCGGTCGCACCAACCAACGTCCCATCGGCACGCCGACCCCTCCCCCTTGCGGGGAGGGGTCGGGGGTGGGCGTCCACAACGGCAGCGTCACCCGGAGCCACCCCCCTCCCCAGCCCTCCCCCACAAGAGGGGAGGGAGCGCAGTTTGCGGGTGGAGGGAGCGTGGCTCACCATCTGCCATCAAGCAATCAGCCAAGGCCCTCCCCGCATGACCGCGCTCGGTGCCCTCATCCGCCGCGACATCCGGATCGCGCTGCGCATCGGCGGCGGCGCGCTGATCGGCGTGCTGTTCTTCCTCACCGTCGTGGTGCTGATGCCATTCGCGGTCGGGCCGGATCTGGCGCTCCTGACCCGGCTCGGCCCCGCCATCCTCTGGCTCGGTGCCCTGCTCTCCAGCCTGCTCACCCTGGACCGGCTGTTCACCGCCGACCACGAGGACGGCTCGCTCGACCTGGTCGTGATGAGCCGGACACCGCTGGAGCTGGCCTGCGCCGCCAAGGCGCTGGCGCACTGGCTCGCCGCCGGCCTGCCGCTGGTGATCGCGACGCCCGTGCTCGGACTGCTTCTCAATCTCGACGCCACCGCCACCGGCGCCGTCGCGCTGACGCTATTGGCGGGCACGCCTGCCCTGACCTTCATCGGCATGATCGGTGCGGCGCTGGCGGTGACCATGCACCGCGGCGGGCTGCTGCTGGCGGTCTTGGTGCTGCCACTATCGATCCCGGTGCTGATCTTCGGCGTCGCGGCGTCGCAGGCGGCCATCGTCGGTCCGCTGCCGTTCGGGGCGCCATTCTCGATCCTGTGCGCATTGTCGCTGGTGAGTTTCGTGATCGGCCCGTTCGCCGCTGCGACAAGCTTGCGGAACGGGCTGGATTGACCCACCGCCCGCCGAGGTTTGACCATGATCAACTCTTACCTGGTGGCGCCGTGCTGATTGCCTGCAACCGCTTCCGCCTTTAACAAGGGTCTCATGTCGCTGATCGACCTTGCCAATCCCACCCGGTTCCTCGGCCTCGCCGCACGGTTGCTGCCGTGGCTGGCGCTGGTCACGACCGCGCTGCTGGCTGCCGGCCTGTACCTCTCGGCGCTGGCGCCCGACGACTATCAGCAGGGCGCGACCGTCAAGATCATGTTCATCCACGTGCCCAATGCGTGGCTGTCGATGTTCGTCTGGGGCGTCATGAGCATCGCCTCGCTCGGCACCCTGGTATGGCGGCATCCGCTCGCCGACGTCGCCGCCAAGGCCGCCGCCCCGATCGGCGCCAGCTTCACGTTCCTCGCGCTGCTCACCGGCTCGCTGTGGGGCCGGCCGATGTGGGGCACCTATTGGGAGTGGGATGCCCGGCTGACCTCGGTGCTGATCCTGTTCCTGATGTATCTCGGCCTGATGGCGCTGTGGCGCGCGGTCGAGGATCCCACCCGCGCCGCCCGTGCTGCCGCCGTGCTGACGCTGGTTGGCGCCATCAACCTGCCGATCATCAAGTTCTCAGTCGACTGGTGGAACACGCTGCATCAACCCGCGTCGGTGATGCGGATGGGCGGTCCGGCGCTCGACAAATCATTCCTGATCCCGCTGCTGGTGATGGCAATCGGGTTCACGTTCCTGTTCGTGACGCTGCATGTCGCGGCGATGCGCAACGAGATCCTGCGTCGTCGTGTGCGCAGCCTGCAGATGATGCAGGCGCGCGCCTACACAACGACCGCACCAGCCGACGATCCGGCAGGCCAGATCGCGGGAGCGGCTTGATATGGACCTCGGCCCCTATACCTCCTTCATCGCCACCTCCTATCTTGCGGCGGCGCTGGTCGTGGTGGTGCTGATCGGCTGGATCGCCATCGACTACCGCACCCAGAAGGCGCGCTTGCGCGCGCTCGAGGACAGCGGCATCAGCCGCCGTTCCGGCCGCGCGGCAACGGACATCCAATGACTGAACAGGCCGCGACAGAGCCGGCGCCGCGCCGCCGCTCATTCCTCATGCTGCTGCCGCTCGTGGTGTTCCTCGGGCTGGCGGCGCTGTTCTGGTCGCGCCTCGGCAACGGCGATCCGTCGCGCATTCCGTCGGCGCTGATCGGCCGTCCGGCGCCGGCCACACCGCTGCCGCCGCTGCCGGAGCTGGCCAGAGACGGCACACCGGTGCCCGGACTCGATCCGGCCGCGCTCAAGGGCAAGGTCAGCATCGTCAATGTCTGGGCGTCGTGGTGCGTGCCATGTCACGACGAGGCGCCACTGCTGGTCGAGCTCGGCCGCGACAAGCGCTTTCAGATCATCGGCATCAACTACAAGGATGGCGCCGACAACGCCCGCCGCTTCCTCGGCCGCTACGGCAATCCCTATGACGTCGTCGGCGTCGACGGCAATGGCCGCGCCGGCATCGAATGGGGCGTCTACGGCGTGCCCGAGACCTTCGTGGTCGGAAGCGAGGGCACCATCGTCTACAAGCTGGTCGGCCCGATCACGGCGCAGAACATCGATGCGGTGTTGAAGCCGGAGATCGAGAAGGCGCTCAAGGCGGGCGGGTAGTTTGCTGAAAGACCAGCAGTTATTTTCTCGTGATCGCGAGCGAAGCTGTTGGTCGAATCCTCGCTGTCATCGTCCGGCTTGACCGGGCGATCCAGTACGACGTGACTGCGCGGTGACTCACGACTGCCGCGGCGTACTGGATCATCCGCTTTCGCGGATGATGACACTGAGAGTGAGGCGCTGAGGCGCGCGGCGTCTTGCGAGATCAGTTCGCGCTTGTCGTTCCGGGGCGATGCGGAGCATCGGACCCGGAACTTCGAGATTCCGGGTCCGCTCGCCGACGCGAGCGTCCCGGAATGACAGCACCGCGTACTACCCCTTGCTCACATCCCCCTCGGCCGCATCGCTGGCTTCGAGCGACGCGGGGTCCTGATGATAGCGCTTGATCAGCGGCATCTGGGCGATGGCGAAGATCATGGTCAGCGGCACGACCCCGAAAGCCTTGAAGCCGACCCAGAAATCGGTGCTCTGCGTGCGCCAGATGATCTCGTTCAGCACCGCCATCGCCGCGAAGAACAGCGCCCAGCGGAAGGTGAGGATGCGCCAGCCCACGGCCGTCAGGTTGAACATCTGATCGAACATGATCGCGATGAAGGAGCGGTTGAACAGCAGACCGCCGCCGAGCACGGCCGCGAACAGGCAGTAGATGATGGTCGGCTTGACCTTGATGAAGGTCTCGTCGTGCAGCACCAGGGTCAGCGTGCCGAACACGATGACGACGACGGCGGTCACCAGCGCCATCAGCGGCACGTGCCGCGTCACCACATAGGACGCGATCAGCGCCGCGATGATCGCCACCATGAACGCGCCGGTCGCAGCGAACAGATTGAACTTGGCGTTGACCACGAAGAACACGATCAGCGGACCGAGTTCGGTCGCGAGCTTGAACAGCGGATGCGGCTGGGTCTTGTCCATTCCATGTCCCGTTGGCTGTCATCATCCGCGGCCGCGGACGATCCAGTAGCCTCTGATGTCTCGTGGCGGAGGAGGCGCGCAACGGGCGGAAGGGCTCGCAGGCGCGCCGCACCGTGACGTCAATCCTCGATTCCCGCAATCGCCAGCGCGAAATCCTTGGCGGCGAACGGGGAGAGATCGTCGACCCCCTCGCCGACGCCGATGAAGTGCACCGGCAGCTTGAACTTCTCCGACAGCGCCACCAGGATGCCGCCACGCGCCGTGCCATCCAGCTTGGTCATCACGAGACCGGTGACGCCTGCCGTACGATGAAACGCCTCGACCTGCGACAGCGCATTTTGTCCCACCGTCGCGTCGAGCACGAGCAGCACCGCATGCGGCGCCGACGCGTCGACCTTGCGAATGACACGCACCACCTTTTCGAGCTCGTTCATCAGCTCGGCCTTGTTCTGCAAACGACCGGCGGTGTCGATCAACAGAATGTCGCGGCCCTGCTCCTTGGCCGCGGTGATGGCGGTGAACGCAAGGCTGGCCGAGTCCGAGCCCTGCGCGCCGGCGATGACCGGCGCCTTGGTGCGCTCGCCCCAGACCTTGAGCTGCTCGATGGCGGCGGCGCGGAACGTGTCGCCCGCCGCCAGCATCACCTGCCTGCCCTCGGACGCAAATTTCGCGGCCAGCTTGCCGATGGTGGTCGTCTTGCCGGAGCCGTTGACGCCGACGACGAGAATGACGAACGGCTTGTGGCCCGGCGCGATCTCGAGCGGCTTCGCCACCGGCGACAGCACCTTCTCGACCTCGGTCGCGACCACCGCCTTCACCTCGTCGGCGCTGATCGCCTTGTCGTAGCGGCCGGTCCCGACGGCCTCCGCAATCCGCGCAGCGACCTGGGTACCGAGATCGGCGCGCAGCAGCACGTCCTCGATGTCGTCCAGCATCGCGCGGTCGAGCTTGCGCTTGGTGACGAGATCGGCCACGGCCGTGCCGAGCGCGCCGGAGGTGCGCTTCAGGCCCGCGGACAGCCGCCGCCACCACGACAGCTTGGGTGTTTCGGAGGTGGTATCGTTCATGGCGTGGTGTTAGCCCTTTCCATTCGCAAACGAAAGCTCACACCCGCGTTACGGTTTCCATGGACATTAACCAACCCAGCGACGAGGAGATGCTCGCCCGCGTGCTTCATCGCGACGGGCTGATGCTGGTGATCGACAAGCCGGCCGGCATTCCCGTGCACAAGGGACCAAAGGGCGGACCGAATCTCGAAGCCTCGTTCGACGCACTGCGCTTCGGCCTGCCGCGCCCGCCGGTGCTGGCGCATCGGCTCGACAAGGAAACCTCGGGCTGTCTGGTGCTCGGCCGTCATCGCAAGGCAACGGCCTCGCTCGGGCTTTTGTTCAAGCACGGCAAGATTTCGAAGACCTATTGGGCGGTGGTCGAGGGCGGGCCTGACGCTGACGAGGGCGTGATCGATCTGCCGCTCGGCAAGCTCAACGCCGAGCGCGGCTGGTGGCAGAAGCCGGATCCGCAAGGGCAGCCGGCGGTGACGAAATGGCGGGTGCTGGGGCGGTCGTATTCGCCTGCCAGGCAATCCCTGAACTCCCCTCCCACTCGTGGCAACGACCCGCCTCCGCCTGCCGGCGGGGAGGGGTCGGGGGTGGGGGTCCCCACGGGCAGTGTCGCTTGGAGCCACCCCCCTCCCCAGCCCTCCCCCACAAGGGGGGAGGGAGCGCAGCTGCCAGGTGTAGAGTCAGTGCACTCCACTCGCGGTCCGCGGCTCACCTGGCTCGCCATGGAACCAGTGACCGGCCGCACCCATCAATTGCGCGTGCATTCGGCTGCGTCGGGCTGGCCGATCGTCGGCGACAACATCTACGGCAATGGCCCGCGCTTCGGCGAGCCGCGGCTGCATCTGCACGCGCGCGAGATTTCGATCCCGCTGTCGAAAAACAAGCCGCCGGTACACGTGGTGGCGCCGGCGCCGGTGCACATGCATGAGCGACTCAGGATGTGCGGGTGGAACGGGGAGTGAGCCGCCGCATCAGGCGCAAGCGAGACCTGGGCTCGCACCACACCTACCGCCGTCATCGCCCGGTTCAACCGGGCGATGACGGCGGGGGCGGGACTAACAGCCTGCCCCCATCATGACCTGACATCGTGAGGCGCTGCACGGTGCCCATCGTGTGACCCGCTACGGCCACCGGCAGATAATGCTCCGTCCGGCCCTGCGTCTCGCTCTCGATCAGCACCTCGCGCAGGCAGCCGATCTCCTGCTCCAACCGCCGCCGCAGCGCCGCTTCTCCCGCAGTCCGCAGCCGCCGCGCCCGCTCGCGGATGACGGTGCCGTCCACCTGCGGCATGCGCGCGGCCGGCGTGCCCGGCCGCGGCGAATAGGGAAAGACGTGCAGGAAGGTCAGCCCGCATTCCTCGACGAGATCGAGCGAGCGCGTAAACATCTCCTCGGTCTCGGTCGGGAAGCCCGCGATCAGATCGGCGCCAAGCGCGATGTCCGGCCGCAGCCGGCGCACCTGAGCACAGAATGCGATGGCATCGGCGCGCGCATGCCGCCGCTTCATGCGCTTCAGGATCAGATCGTCACCCGCCTGCAGCGACAGATGCAGATGCGGCATCAGCCTCGCATCATCAGCGAGGGCATCGAGCAGGTCGGCATCCGCCTCGATCGAATCGATCGAGGAGATGCGCAGGCGCTTCAGCTCGGGCACGTGGCGCAGGATCTGCTTCACCAGCCGGCCGAGCTTGGGTGCGCCCGGCAGATCCGCGCCATAGCTCGTGAGGTCGATTCCGGTCAGCACGATCTCGGCATGGCCGCCCTCGCTCAGCGCACGCACCTGATCGACCACGGCGCCCATCGGCACCGAACGCGAATTGCCGCGGCCGAACGGGATGATGCAGAACGTGCAGCGATGGTCGCAGCCGTTCTGCACCTGGACGAAGACACGCGGCAGGCCCCGCTGGAAGCCATCGACCAGATGCGGCGCCATCTCCGTCACCGCCATGATGTCGGAGACGGCGACCTTCTCGGATGCATCGATGCCGAAGCGTGGCACGGCCAGCGCCTGTGTCGTCGCACGCCACGCGTCGGGCTGCAGCTTGTCGTCATTCCCGATGACGCGGTCGACCTCGGGCATGGAAGAGAACATGGTGGCCTGCGTCTGCGCGGCGCAGCCGGTCACGACGATGCGCGCCGCCGGGCGCTCGCGCTTCAGCTTGCGGATGGATTGCCGCGCCTGCGCCACGGCCTCGTTGGTGACGGCGCAGCTATTGATGACGATGGTGTCATCGGCGCCGGCCGCCTCGGCATGTTTCGCGATCAGCTCGGATTCGAACGCGTTCAGGCGGCAGCCGAAGGTGACGACGTCGACGCTCATGCGACGCTGGCGAACATCGACGGCTCGAACCGCCCCTCGAACTCGAATGCGGCGGTGCCCGTCATCAGCACGTGATCATCGCGCTCGCGCCACTCGATCGTGAGCTCGCCGCCGGGCAGCGTCATCTGCACGATCCGGTTGGCGCGCTTCAGCCTGGCAGCCGCGACCGCGGTCGCGCAGGCCGCCGAGCCGCAGGCCTTGGTCAGCCCCGCGCCGCGCTCCCAGGTGCGCATCGTGATGTGGTCGCGATCGACGATGTGGGCGAGCGTGATGTTCGCACGCTCCGGGAAAATCGGATGGTTCTCCAGCAGCGGCCCGAAGCGCTCCAGATCATAGGCATTGACGTCGTCGACCCAGAACACCGCGTGCGGGTTGCCCATGTTGACGACCGAGGGCGAATGCAGGATCGGGGCATTGATCGGCCCGATCTGCAGCTCGATGTAGCGGGTGTCGCGGAACTCCTCGGCGAGTGGAATCTCCTGCCAGCCGAACTTCGGCACGCCCATGTCGACGGTGTAGAGGTCGGGCGCCGGCCCCTGCCAGCAGTTCAACAATCCGGCGCGGGTCTCGAACGTCGCGCTGGTCTGGCCGGTCTTGCCGAACACCTGCCGTACCACGCAGCGCATGCCGTTGCCGCAGGCGCCGGACTCCGACCCATCATTGTTGTAGATGCGGATGAAGGCCTCGGTGCCGTCGAGCCGCGGCGGCTGCAGCACCATCAGCTGGTCGTAGGGGACGCGGGCCGCCACCGCGCGCGCCTCGTCCGGCGTGACGACATGCTTCACGTCGCGCAGATCGACCACGACGATCTCGTTGCCGATCCCGTTCATCTTGACGAAGCTGTGGTTGGCCAGCGCGCTCATGAAAATATCCAAATTGTGTCCGCCTTATATGGCGAATGGCGCGGCATTGACCAGCCTGCAGAGCGACATGACGCATCTGTCATGGGACGCCGCGCCGCCGAGCATGTTAGGACCGGTTCATTCGCCGGCACGAACCGGGCAAAGCAGCACGGCCACTGGAGAATAGTCGAATGAATCTCAGCACTTTCCGCCTCGTTCTGGCCGTGAGCTCGGTCGCGCTTCTGCTCGGCGGCACGTTCGCCCGGGCCCAGGCGCCGTCGGCCTCGCCGGCTCCGGCGGCCTCAGCCACGCCCGCACCGGCCCCGAGCGCGCTACCGGCCCCGGCGGTGCCGGCCTCTCCTGCGCCCGCCGCGTCGGCCAGTCCGGCGCCCGCGACCAGCCCGATGCCGGCCGCCAGCGCAAGCCCCTCGCCGTCGTCATCTCCGACCGCAGCCCAGTCCCCGGCCACGTCGCCGCCGGCCGCGGCGCCAGCCCAGGCGGCCGACGCCTTCGGCGACGAGATCAAGCTCGAGGCGAAGAAGGTTGTCCTCGTCAAGGGCACCGCCAATTGGGACAATGCGTTCGAAACGCTGATCGACTCCTTCAAAACGCTGTCGGCCACTCTGGACAAGCAGGGCATCAAGCCCGCCGGCAACGGCATGATCGTCTACACCTCGACCGACGACACCGGCTTCACCTTCCTGGCCGAGATGCCGATCGAGCAGGAGCCGAAGACGCTCGGCAAGGGCATGAGCATCGGCCAGTCGCCCGAGGGCAAGGCGCTGAAGTTCGTCCATCGCGGCTCCTACGACAACATGGACAACACCTACGAGGCGATCACCAACCACCTCGACGAGCGCCGGCTGGAGGCCAAGGACACCTTCATCGAGGAGTACCTGACCGACCCCTTGAAGACGGCCGAAGACAAGCTCGTCATCAACGTCTACGTGCCGCTGAAGTGAGCACCATGATCATCAGACCCATCCTCGCGGTCGCGCTCGCGACCAGCTTCGCAATGCCCGCCCTCGCGGATGACATCGCCCGGCAGGACACGCCGGCGATCACCGTCAGCGGCGAAGCCAGCGTGTCGGCGCCGCCGGATCTGGCGCAGATCGACGCCGGCGTGGCGTCCGACGCCAAGACCGCGCGCGAGGCGGCCGAGGCCAATAACGCCGCTATGGCCAAGGTGCTGCAGGCGCTCAAGCAGGCGGGGATCGCCGACAAGGACTATCAGACCTCGCGGCTGTCGCTGCAGCCGCAATATGCGCAGAACCGGCCGGCCCAGCCGGCCGTGACCGGCTATCGCGCCAGCAATCGCGTCACCATCAAGGTGCGCGACGTCGCCAAGGTCGCCAGCGTGATCGACACGCTGGTCGCCGCCGGCGCCAACGATGTCGGCAACATCTATTTCAGCGTCGCCGAGCCGTCCAAGCTGCTCGACCAGGCGCGCGAGAAGGCCGTCGCAGACGCGCGCCGCAAGGCCGAGATCTACGCCAAGGCCGCCGGCGTGACGCTGGGCCAGCCGCTCAGCATCTCCGAGGACGGCGCTCCGGCGCCGGTGTTCCGTGCCAAGACCTTCGCCGCACCGATGGCCGCGACGCCGACGCCGGTGGCACAGGGCGAGGAGACGCTGGCGATCACGGTTAACGTGACCTGGGCGATCAAGCCGGGGCAGTAAGGCGCACTCCCTTCGGCGCGGCCCATTCACGCGCGGTCGTGAACCCACAGCGCGACGACAAACTCGGTGTCGTCCCGGCCAACGCCGGGACCCATAATCCGCGGCGGATGTTGTCGTGCGAGATGGAGCGGCTGATCTTCGCAAAACTTGATCCGGTGGTGATAGGTCCCGGCGTTCGCCGGGACGACACCTTTTGTGGTTGCGACAGCGAGTCAGATCTCCACCACCTGCCCCGGCTTCAGCACGCCGAACCGCTCGCGCGGGATGCCGGCCTGGTCGAGCGCGGCGTGCAAGGCGTGGACCGGCGCATCGATCGCCTCGTCCGTCAGCTGGAACGTGCCGTGGTGATGCGCCAGCGCGGCCTCCGCGCCGCAATCCTGCAGCGCCTGGACGGCGTCCTCTGGGTTCATGTGCTGGTCGCGCATGAACCAGCGCGGCTCGTAGGCGCCGATCGGCAGGATGGCGAGCCTGATCGGCGCGTGCTGCTCCGCCACGCGGCGGAAATGCGCGCCGGTGCCATAGCCGGAATCGCAGACGATGTAGAGCCTGCCGCGCGGCGTCTCCAGCACGAAGCTCGCCCATAACGCCTTGTTGCGGTCGAAGAGCCCGCGCGCCGTCCAGTGCCGCGTCGGCACCAGGGTCACGGCGACCTCTTTGTTCAGGGTCACGCGATCGTGCCAGTCATAGGCCTCGGCGCGAATTTTGGAGTCCGCCTGTGTCATCGTCAGGTCGTTGCCGAGCGGCGTGACGACGCGCGGTGAAAAGCGCGCGGTCAGCTTCGACAAGGTCCGGATGTCGAGATGATCGTAGTGCCCATGCGACACCAGCACGACGTCGATATGCGGCAGCCCCTCAAAGGCGATGCCGGGATCATTGTGCCGCCGGGGACCGGCGAACGCGAATGGCGACACCCGCTCCGACCAGACAGGATCGATCAGGATGTTGAGCCCGCCGGTCTGGACCAGCCAGCTGGCGTGGCCGATGAAGGACAGCCGCACTGTCTCGCCGTCGATCCGGTGCGGCGGCGTGTCGGCGTGCGGGCTCGCCGCCCAGGACGGCCAGCGGGAACGCTTGCGGTTGCGGTCGAACTGCCAGCGCAGCACCTGGGACAGGGATTTGGGCGGAACGCCGTCGGGATCGTAGAAGCGCTTGCCGTCGAAATGGTCGGTGACGGGGCCGGAATAGGTCCTGGAACGGCGCAGCAAGGTCGTCCTCGCAAGGGAAAGCTGAACTGGCGCAAGAGGTAAGCGCCCCCACAGGGTCCGGCAACGGGACGGCGAGAAGCAAGTTTCCTTGACTTTTCCCGCCCGCGAGGGTTTAACCCGCCCGAATTTCGGAAAGTATCACTTTTCGAGCCACCGCCCGGTCCTCGAGGCCGGAGGTCAACGCCCGACAGCGCTGTGCGCCCTCGGGCGTAAACGTGTTTGGACGATCGGGTTTCGGCAGAACTGCCGCAACATAGATGATCGTCATGCCCCGCGCAGGCGGGGCATCCAGTACGCCGCAGCGCCTCGAATCGAGCCGCGCTGCCTCGGAGCACTGGATCACCCGCCTTCGCGGGTGATGACGGCGGAGACATTCAACTGCCTGCATCGCGCAGGACAAAGGACGAAGCAAGTGTTCGACAATCTGTCGGAAAGGCTTGGCGGCATTCTCGATCGGCTGACGGGGCGTGGTTCCCTGTCGGAGGCCGATGTCGACGCCGCGATGCGCGAGGTCCGCCGGGCGCTGCTCGAGGCCGACGTCGCGCTGGAAGTTGTCCGCAGCTTCACCGAGCGCGTGCGCGAGCAGGCGATCGGCGCCACCGTCGTCAAGTCGGTCACCCCCGGCCAGATGGTCGTCAAAATCGTCCATGACGAGCTGGTCAAGACGCTTGGCGACGACGGCCAGACCATCGACCTCAACGCCGTGCCGCCGGTGCCGATCATGATGGTCGGCCTGCAGGGCTCGGGTAAGACGACCACCACCGCCAAGCTCGCGCGCCGCATGGTCCAGCGCGACAAGCGCAAGGTGCTGATGGCCTCGCTCGACGTCTATCGTCCGGCGGCGATGGAGCAGCTCGCGGTGCTCGGCCGCGACCTCGACATCCCGACGCTGCCGATCGTCGCCGGCCAGATGCCGCCGCAGATCGCGCGCCGCGCCATCGAGGCCGCCAAGCTCGGCGGCTACGACGTGGTGCTGCTCGACACCGCCGGCCGCACCACGCTGGACGAGGACATGATGAAGGAGGCCGCCGAGATCAAGGCGGTCGCCAACCCGCACGAGGTGCTGCTGGTCGCGGATTCGCTGACCGGCCAGGACGCCGTCAATCTCGCCCGCGCCTTCGACCAGCGCGTCGGCCTCACCGGCATCGCGCTAACCCGCATCGATGGCGACGGCCGCGGCGGCGCGGCACTGTCGATGCGCGCGGTCACCGGCAAGCCGATCAAGCTGCTTGGCACCGGCGAAAAGACCGACGCGCTAGAGGATTTCTATCCCTCGCGCATCGCCGGCCGCATCCTCGGCATGGGTGACATCGTCTCGCTGGTCGAGAAGGCCGCGGCGAACATCGACGCCGAGAAGGCCGCGCGCGCCGCCGAGCGGATGCGCAAGGGCCAGTTCGACCTCAACGACATGCGCGAGCAGCTGCAGCAGATGGCGCAGATGGGCGGCATCGGCGGGCTGATGGGCATGATGCCCGGCATCTCGAAGATGAAGAACCAGATCGCCGCCGCTGGCATCGACGACAAGATCCTCAAGCGCCAGGTCGCGATCATCGATTCGATGACGCGCGAGGAGCGCAAGCATCCCGACCTGCTCAAGGCGAGCCGCAAGAAGCGCATCGCCGCCGGCTCCGGCCAGAGCGTCGAGCACGTCAACAAGCTGCTCAAGATGCACCGGAACATGGCCGACGTGATGAAGGCCATGGGTTCCGGCAAGCGCGGCCCGCTGGCTGGCATCGCCCAGGCGATGGGTTTTGGCGGCGGTGGCGGCATGCCGTCACCGGATCAGCTCAAGGCGCTTGCGGAAAAGATGCCGGGTGGCATGCCCGGCGGCGGGCTGCCGAACCTGCCGAAGGATCTGCCCGCCGGCCTGCGCGGCGGACTGCCGAATCTCCCCGGCCTCACCGGTCTCAGCAGCAAGCCGACGCTTCCTGGTCTTGGCCTCCCTCCGGGGAAGAAGAAATGATCTCACTCCCGTCATTGCGAGGCGCGAAACGGCGAAGCAATCCAGAGTCGCGCACGCCGCTCTGGATTGCTTCGCTTCGCTCCCAATGACGACCTCTTCCAACTTTCAAACCGATATATCGACCTCAAAGGAGAACTTTCATGTCCGTCGTTATCCGTCTCGCCCGTGCCGGCACCAAGAAGCGCCCGGTCTATCACGTCGTCGTCGCCGACTCGCGCTTCCCGCGTGACGGCCGCTTCATCGAGCGTCTCGGCTACTTCAATCCGCTGATGCCGAAGGACAACGAGGCGCGCCTCAAGCTCGACATGGAGAAGGTGAAGGGCTGGCTCGCCAAGGGCGCGCAGCCGTCCGACCGCGTCGCCCGCTTCCTCGACGCCGCCGGCGTCAAGAAGCGCGAAGCCCGCCAGAACCCGATCAAGGCCGTGCCGCGCAAGGAGCGCAAGGCGCAGGCCGAAGCCGCCGCCAAGGGCTAAGGTCGTTGACGAGCGCGGCCTCATGCTTCGAGACGCACGGCTTGCGCCGTGCTCCTCAGCATGAGGAACTGGCTCCTCCTCCTGAGGAGCGCGCGTTTGAGCGCGTCTCGAAGGACGAGGCACGCTGATGTCCAAGCTCATCTGTGTCGCCAGAATCGGCGCCGCGCATGGCGTGCGCGGCGAGGTTCGCTTATGGACTTTCACCGAGGATCCGCTGGCCGTGCTGCATTACGGCCCGCTCACGACCAAGGACGGCAGCCGCTCGTTCGAAGTCGCGAAAGCGCGGGAGGCCAAGGACCATCTGGTCGCAACTATCAAGGGCGTCACCGACCGCAACGCGGCCGAGCGCCTCAACGGGCTCGAGCTGTATGTGCCGCGCGACCGCCTGCCCGAGACCGACGACGACGAATACTACCACGCCGACCTGATCGGCCTCGCCGCCGAGACCACGGCCGGCGCACCGCTCGGCCGCGTCCTCGCCATCCATAATTTCGGCGCCGGCGACATCATCGAGATCGCCCCGCCCTCGGGCAGCACATTGATGCTGCCGTTCACCAATGCGGTGGTGCCGATGGTCGATCTCGCGGGTGGGCGCGTGATCATCGAGCTGCCGGCGGAGATCGAGGGCGATGATGAATCGGCCTCGGATGAGTTGGCCTCGGATCAAGACGACGCTGCCGCCTCAAACTCCGCTCGTCGTCCCCGCGAAAGCGGGGACCCATAACCACCGCAGCTGGTTGGTTCACGCGGGATTGGCCGCGTGCCCATTTCCAACATCACGCGGTATGGGTCCCGGATCGGCGCCGCGACGCGCGGGTGCGCGTCACGGCTTGTCCGGGACGACACCGGTAATGGAGAGTTGCATCAGTTGGCCAGCGCCGCTGCGGGGGCTCGATCTCACCGCGCCGGTGCCGTAACAGAGCATCATGACCGCTTCGCCTTCCGCCCCTCCCACGCCCTGGCACGCCACCGTGCTCACCCTGTTCCCCGAGATGTTCCCGGGGCCGCTTGGCGTCAGCCTAGCCGGCCGGGCGCTGGCGTCCGGCATCTGGGCGCTGGAGGCGCGCGACATCCGGGCGTCGACCACCGACAAGCACCGCAGCGTCGATGACACCCCCGCCGGCGGCGGGCCCGGCATGGTGCTGCGGGCCGACGTGCTGGCCGCCGCGATCGACGCCGCTGCCATCGCGCCGGAGCGGCCGCGACTGCTGATGAGTCCGCGCGGTCGGCCCCTGACACAGGCCTTCGTCCGCGACCTCGCCGCTGGCCCAGGCCCGCTGATCGTCTGCGGTCGCTTCGAAGGCATCGACCAGCGTGTCATCGATGCCCGCTCGCTGACCGAGGTCTCGATCGGCGACTACGTGCTGTCGGGCGGCGAGATCGCCGCCCTGGTGCTGATCGACGCCTGCGTCCGGCTGCTCCCAGGCGTGATGGGCAAGCTCGAATCGGGCACCGACGAGAGTTTTTCCGATGGCCTACTTGAATACCCGCAATACACCCGGCCCCAACTATTCGAAGGCCGGACCATTCCGGATGTGCTCACCTCGGGTGACCACGCCAAGGTCGCCGCTTGGCGCCGCGCCCAGGCCGAGGCGCTGACTGAAGCGCGAAGGCCGGATTTGTGGGCCGAATGGCAGGCGCGCGACGGCCGAGAACAAAGAGGGACCGGCCAAAAAGAGCCAAAAAGCACGACAGACGGGTGACAAGCCTCGCGCTTTGGCTTATAGGAGCGCCCAATTCCGCAAGTGACGGCAGGAACAAGCGCAGCCCCCGCGTGACCCGGCTGGGCGCGCCGCCGATGGAGATTTACCCGTGAACCTGATTCAGCAGCTCGAAAAAGAGCAGTTCGACAAGCTGTCCGCCAACAAGACCATTCCGGAGTTCGGCCCAGGCGACACCGTGATCGTCAACGTGAAGGTGGTCGAAGGCGAGCGCACGCGCGTGCAGGCCTATGAGGGCGTCTGCATCGGCCGGTCCGGCGGCGGCATCAACGAGAGCTTCACCGTGCGCAAGATCTCCTATGGCGAGGGCGTGGAGCGCGTGTTCCCGATCCTCTCCCCGATGATCGATTCGATCAAGGTCGTGCGCCGCGGCAAGGTGCGTCGCGCCAAGCTGTATTACCTGCGTCAGCTGCGCGGCAAGTCGGCCCGCATCGTCGAGAAGCAGGACCGGCAGCAGACCGCCGTCAACGAGTAATCGTTGCTTTCAGTGGGTTGACGGAGAGCGCGGGCTGGTCCCGCGCTTTTTCTTTTACGCTGCTGTCATTCCGGGGCAGCCCCGAAGGGGCTGAGCCCGGAATCTCAAGATGGCCTGATCACCTCGGGATTCCGGGTTCGCGTCTTCGACGCGCCCGGAATGGCGGCGGAGAGATCGCGCGTCCTCACCGCGACAAACGCATCTCGCACTCCCCGGCGTGCGTGCTATATATCCCTCTGAAATGGTTCTAGATCGCACCAGCATGGCCTGTCGCCGCGTCGTCATCGACGATCGCCGCCGGCTGCCCGGGCGGTTCTTCGGACGCTTCGCCACCTCGGCAACATCAGAGCTTAGGCGCGCGCTGTAAGCCGCAGCGCCATTCCTGATTGTTCACGCGTGCCCCTCACGCGTCCTGTTTCAAACCTTAAATTCCCGGGAGCATTCGCTCATGTCGAAACCGACCACGCTGTACGACAAGATCTGGAACGACCATCTGGTGCACGAAGCCGCGGACGGCACCTGCCTGCTCTACATCGACCGTCACCTGGTGCACGAGGTCACCTCGCCGCAAGCGTTCGAAGGCCTGCGCGCCACCGGCCGCAAGGTGCATGCACCGGAGAAGACGCTCGCCGTCGTCGACCACAACGTGCCGACCACCGACCGCACCAAGCCGAACCCTGATCCGGAGAGCATCGAGCAGATCAAGGCGCTCGCCGAGAACGCCAAGGAATTCGGCATCGAATATTACAACGAGTTCGACCGCCGCCAGGGCATCGTTCACGTCATCGGCCCCGAGCAGGGTTTCACGCTGCCCGGCACCACGATCGTCTGCGGGGATAGCCACACCTCGACCCATGGCGCGTTCGGCGCGCTGGCGCACGGCATCGGCACCTCCGAGGTCGAGCATGTGCTGGCGACGCAGACCCTGATCCAGAAGAAGGCCAAGAACATGCGCGTCACGGTTGACAGCGTGCTGCCGGACGGCGTGACGGGCAAGGACATCATCCTCGCCATCATCGGCGAGATCGGCACCGCGGGTGGTACCGGCTACGTGCTGGAATATGCCGGCGAGGCGATCCGCGCGCTATCGATGGAAGGCCGCATGACCGTCTGCAACATGTCGATCGAGGGCGGCGCACGAGCCGGCTTGGTCGCGCCCGACCAGAAGGCGTTCGACTTCCTGCGCGGCCGTCCCAAGGCGCCGAAGGGCGCGGCCTGGGATGCGGCGATGCGCTACTGGGAGACGCTGCGCTCCGACGACGGCGCGCATTTCGACCATGAGCTCCGGCTCGACGCCGCCAAGCTGCCGCCGATCGTGACCTGGGGCACCTCGCCCGAGGACGTGATCTCGGTAACCGGCGTTGTGCCCGATCCGGACAAGATCGCCGACGAGGCCAAGCGCATCTCCAAGCATCGCGCGCTGAAGTACATGGGCCTGACCGCGGGCACGAAGATCACCGACATCAAGCTCGACCGCATCTTCATCGGCTCGTGCACCAACGGTCGCATCGAGGATCTGCGCGCCGCAGCCAAGATCGCCGAAGGCAAGACCGTCAGCGGCCACGTCAATGCGATGGTCGTGCCGGGCTCGGGCATCGTCAAGGAGCAGGCGGAAGCCGAGGGCCTCGACAAGATCTTCATCAAGGCCGGCTTCGAATGGCGCGAGCCAGGCTGCTCGATGTGCCTCGCCATGAACCCGGACAAGCTGGCGCCCGAAGAGCGCTGCGCCTCGACCTCGAACCGAAATTTCGAGGGACGCCAGGGCTTCAAGGGCCGCACCCACCTGGTGTCGCCGGCGATGGCTGCGGCGGCCGCGATCGCAGGACACTTCGTCGACGTGCGCGACTGGCGCTGACGTCATCTCGCTGCTTCACATCCGGCACGGCGGCCGGTCTACAAACGAGCGCGATGGCTTCACCAAGCCGTCGCGTTTTTCATTTCACCTCAACATCGACACAGTTCGGCAATGGCTTCTTAAGTCTCAGCGCGCACAATTCTACCGCCGGACGCGCTGCGTCTGCAGAGGAACGTGCCGAGGAGCCTGACATGGCCGACAAGCCGGAATACGTCGACCTCATCCGTGATGCGACGCGCCAGCGCCGGAAGACACCGCCCGCCAAGATCATTGCCCAGCCCGAGGCTCCGAAGGAGGAGCGGCGGCTGTCGAACTGGCCGCCCGGCCGCTTTGCCAAATGGCGCCTGGAGACGCTGGTGCCTTGGAAGCTGAGCGTGAGGAACTGGCAGTTCAAGGACTGGCTCTGACCGCCGCGCCCCACTCATCCCCTTGAAATGAGAGAAGGACGCCGTTGAGCGTCCTTCCCTGTCTCGTTCGAACTTCAGACACCGTCAGTAGTAGCGCCAATGGTGCCGGTGGTGGCGATGATGCCACCGGTGATAAGGACGCCAGTGATGACCCCGCCAATGCCGATAGTGGCAGATGCGGCGCGGCCCGTAATAGGTCCAGACGACGCGACAACGGCGATAAGGATAGTAGTAGCCCGACGTATAGACCGGCGTGTAGTAGCTGCGATAGCCGTAGAAGTGCCGGCGGTGGTGATGGAAGTACGGCCGGTAGGCATAGTGCGGACGATAATGATAGCCGCCGCCATGGAACACCGGCCGCGGGCCGAATCCGCCGTGAAAGGCCGGGCCGCCGCCGTGGAAGACGGGACGCGGACCACCGCCTCCGAAGGCGTGGCCGCCGCCGCCATGGAACGCCGGGCCACCGCCGCCGCCGTGGAAGGCCGGTCCGCCGTGAAATCCACCACCGCCGGGATGTCCGCCGCCGCCACCCCCGCCATGGCCGCCGGGTCCTCGGACCTGAACGGCCAACACGTCGGAGGGCGCCTGCGTCGCAGGCCCGGCGCCGGGACTCACCGGCGACATCGCAAGCGCCGGCCGGCCGGACGCGCCGGCCAAGAGAAACAATGTCGCCGCCGCAAGACTGAGGCGACGAGCCAGACCAGCGCGCTGGTCCTTCATCCTCATCATGGTCCCTTCTCCCTGAATGCCGTGCAACGATGGACCCATGCAGCGCCGATGCTGGTCGTCCGATCGGTGGATTGGCGCGCCCCAACATGAACGTAGAGATAGCGACGTGAATGCGGCATGAATGATGCTCGTCAGTGATGCACGGTGCACGCGCATCTGCGGCGTGGCGTCGCGGCAGAGGAGATGCACGTGCGGGGACTTCGCAACTAACCACGCGCAGGCATTTGCTCCGCGAACGCGACGCGCCCCGCTGACATGGCCTCAATCGTAGAACGGCGTGAACAGAACCAAGGGGCCCGGCGGATAGGCCGGCGCGTAGTCCGTGGGACGGTCAAGATAGTGGGGCACCTCCGCCGTCGACACCACGGGCTTCACTCTGCGACCCTCCCGGCGCGGGCCAGGATCCGTTGCGGTCTGACGCGCCTGCGTGACGGCGGGGCCTGCGGCGACAGGAGAGGTGGCAGCGGAACTCGCGAGCAGCATCGCCACCGTGACGATGCCGATCCCGAGCCAGGTTCTGTTGACTGATGGTTTCATGGCGAACCTCGTTGCCAGCCCCCATCAACGTACAGGCCCGCAAAGCGGGCCTGTTTGATTTCGGTCATTGTCTCGATCGGCCGGAAAGCGCGGCTTACCAGCGGCCGTGATGGCGATATCCGTAGTGATGCGGCCGCCAGTGATGCCGCGGATGATAGTAATGCCGAGGATAGTAGTGGCGCCGGGGATGCCAATGGTGGCGGCCGTGCCAATGCACCTGCGTGGTCTCCTGCACCGTGCCCTGCTGCACCGCGGTCGCGGCGCCCGGATTGATCAGCGACAGCGCCTGCGCGCGTTCGGCGGGGGCAGCCATCGCGAGAACGGCGCCAACCGCCGCGATGCCCAACAGCTTCATCACAGTCATGAACTTCTCCCTCGATCGCCTGACATCACGTCCGGCACCGTACATTCCGCCTTGTCAGTTGCCTGAAGGGCGGCCGCAGCAGCGCGACGCAGACCAGTCTCGAACGAGCGACGTGAATGGGACATGAAGACCTGCGCAAGAGCAGAATGCCGATATGTCGCACATGGTTCCACCGCAGTGCGCGACATATCGGCACTGTGTCCGGACGGTGACGTCGCCGCGCTCGATCCGCGCCTCGCCGCGCCGCCAAGCAGCGCAGTGCGCGGGACCAGCGGTCAGCCGCGCCGCCAGACGCAACTCATATGCGGGACGATCACGGTGCCGCTCGGCCGATGCTCCGGAACATAAGTGGCATCGCATACACGAACTGCGTTCGGACCCGGATTGAAGCGCGGCACCACGTCCGGCTGCCAATGACCCTCGTAGCGCGGATAGATCTGGATTCGTCGTTGCCGGCGCTGTGCGGAGAGATCCGTGCTCATCTCGCTCTGGACGGCGCCGCGTACGCCCGCGGCCTGCTCCGCTTGCGCTCCCGCCGAGATCGAGATCACGACCGCCGCGGCCAGCGCCGTCCCGGCCAGCACCATCGACATCTGTCTCATCTGTCCCCAACCCCCAATTCGCGCGCCAAGACGGTCGCCGTTTTCATCCCCTGCGTCAACCGGCGCCGCCCCACATGTCATAGAACCAAGATGCAAGATGATCAAAGCCGGGCTAGAAGGCGGCAATGTGGACGGATCTGAAAGCCCCATCGCTCGCCGACATGGAAGTCATGGCGCACGAGATGTTCGAGCGTCTGCCCGAGCATTTTCGCAGGCTTTGCGAGGGCGTCATCATCCGGGTCGACGACTTTCCGACCGAGGAGGTGCTCGACGAGATGCAGGCCGAAAGCGAGTTCGACCTGCTCGGCCTGTTCCAGGGCACGGGACTGCCGTTTCGCAGCAACGACGACCTGCCCCGGCTGCCCAACATGATCTGGCTCTACCGCCGTCCGATCCTGGATTACTGGGCCGAGCACGACGAGAGTCTTGGGCACATCGTCCGCCACGTCCTGATCCACGAAATCGGCCACCATTTCGGAATGTCCGACGACGACATGGAGGCGATCGAGGCGTCCGTCGACTGACGACCCGGCCGATAGCACCGGGATTTTGACTTTATCCGCCCCGCCAATCGGGCTAAACAGCGGCCTGCCCGTATTCTCGAAGGTGCCCCGATGGACAAGTTCACCACGCTGGAAGGCGTCGCCGCGCCGCTGAAGATCATCAATGTCGACACCGACATGATCATTCCCAAGCAGTACCTGAAGACCATCAAGCGCACCGGCCTCGGCAAGGGCCTGTTCTCGGAGCAGCGCTACAAGGACGACGGCAGCGAGAACCCGGATTTCGTCCTCAACCAGCCGGCCTATCGCAACGCCAAGATCCTCGTCGCCGGCGACAATTTCGGCTGCGGCTCGAGCCGTGAGCACGCGCCCTGGGCGCTGCTCGATTTCGGCATCCGCTGCGTGATCTCGACCTCGTTCGGCGACATCTTCTACAATAACTGCTTCAAGAACGGCATTCTGCCGATCCGCGTGTCGCAGGCCGATCTCGACAAGCTGTTCGACGACGCCGAGCGCGGTGCCAACGCGACCTTGACGGTCGATCTCGCCAACCAGGAGATCCGCGGCCCCGACGGCGGCACCGTCAAGTTCGACATCGATCCGTTCCGCAAGCACTGCCTGCTCAATGGGCTCGACGACATCGGGCTGACGCTGGAGAAGAAGGCCTCGATCGACAGCTACGAGGCCAAGCTGGCCGAGCGCGCCTGGGCCTGAGCCCCGCTTGAAGGCAGAGAGTTCGCGGGCCCCGGACCTCGTCCGGGGCCTTGTTTCGAGAGCAGCCCAGCAGGTCCGCCGTTGACGCGTGTATTGCCCGAGGTCGTCACCTTCTGGCGCGGGCCGCTCGACCGGCTGCGCCAGACCTGCCTGCGCTCGCAGCTCGCCGCCGGCCACAAGGTCACCGTCTACAGCTTCGATCCGCTGCCCGGCCTGCCCGACGGCGTCGGCAATGCCGAGGCCGAGGCGGTCCTTCCTTACGCATTCTCCGAACGTCTCAGGCCGCCGCAGCCCGACGGCAGCTGGCGCGATTGGACCACCTTGCAGTTCAGCGACTTCTTCCGGATGCGGCTGATGGCACAGCGCGCCGGCCTCTGGCTCGATGCCGACGTGCTGCTGCTCAGGCCGGTCGAGATCGATCCGGCTCTGCCCTACTTCGCCTGGGAGCGTCCGCGGCAGCTCGGCAACTCCGTGCTCTACCTGCCGCCGGACGATCCGATCGTCGCCGAGTTCGCTGCGCTGATGGCGCAGGACGAGCTGACGCCGAACTGGCTGTCGCTGCGTCATCGCCTCACCTATGCGATGCGCCGCCTGCGCGGCGGCTCCGACCGCCTCTCGGACATCCGCGTCGCCATCTTCGGCCCTGCCGCGCTGACGGCGCTGGCCCGCCGCCACGGCTCGCTGCGCCACGCGCTGCCGAAGCGCAGCTTCTACGCTGTCCATGCCGAGCCGAAGGCGTTCTTCGATCCCTCTGACTTCTCCGGCCTGATCGGCGATCCCGCGATCATCGGCCTGCACATCTCGCCGAAGGGCCGCGGCGGCGAGGCGCCGATCCCTGGCAGCCTCTATGCGTGGGCGGCCGAGCGATTTGCCCCGCGCTGACCTTCGCCGCGCAGCTTTGCGGCCTGCGCAGGACCGATTCGCTGCTTGATCTACCGCAACGTCCGCGCGTCCACCCGGTGATTGATTGCGAACAATCATCGGAGACGTGTCATGACCGTAGACGCCAAGCCCTATCCGCGGGTTCAGTTCCTGATCGATACGTTCGCACAATGGCTCCGGCACCGGCGTGAGCTGAGCGAGATCCGGCAGCTGGACCGCGACGATTTCGAGCGCATCGCGATGGACCTGCAGGTCACACCGGCGGATCTCGACGAGCTGGTCCGTCACGGCGAGCACGCCGCCGACGAGCTGCCCCGGATGCTGAAGGCGCTCGGCATCGACGAAGCCTCGCTGGGGCGCGCCGAGCCGCTGGTGCTGCGCGACATGGAGCGCGTCTGCGCCATGTGCAAGGACAAGCCGCGCTGCCATCGCGATCTTGCCGCCGGCACGAGCGCCGAGCACTATGAGGAGTACTGCCTCAACGCCCCGACCATCGACCGCCTGGGCACCGCCGCGGTCAAGCACTGATCGCCGTCTCCCTCCCACTGAGCGAAGCAACGCGATGAGCCTGCCCAAACTGTACCGCAACACCTGGCTCCATGTCGGCGTCGCGATCCTGCTCGCGCTCGGCGCGATGCTGCTGATCCGGCTGCACAATGCCGGCGGCGTGACGCCCGCGGCCGACAGCGTGCAGGCCGGCCGCAAGCTGGCGGAGGCCTGGTGCAGCACCTGCCACGCCATCGACGCCAGCGGCGCACGAAGCCAGACCACGACCGCCCCCGACTTTGTGGCCGTCGCCAACATGCCCTCGACCACCGAGCTGTCGCTCAAGGTGTTCCTGCAGAGCAGCCACCCGACGATGCCCAACGTCATCCTGACCGCCGAGCAGCGCGGCGACTTGGTCAACTACATCCTCAGTCTCCGCCGCATCTGACGCCTCACTTCGCCACAGCCGCGATCGCATCGGCGATCGCGATCGTGCGCCGCGCCATCTCGGCATGCAGCCGCTCGACCATGCGGCCGTCGATCTGGATCGCGCCGCGCGAAGCATTCTCCGGCAGCTCGAACGCGGCAATGATCTTGCGTGCCGCGGCGACCTCGTCGGCCGGCGGCGTGAAGATCGCGTTGCAGGCATCGATCTGGCCGGGATGGATCAGCGTCTTGCCGTCGAAGCCGAGATCGCGGGCCTGGATGCATTCCTGCGCGAAGCCGTCGGTGTTGGCGAAGTCGCTGTAAGGCCCGTCCAGAATCTCGAGCCCATGAGCCCGCGTCGCCAGGATGCAGTGGCTGATCATCGGCAGCATCGTGGAGCGGCCCGGCAGCATGCGGATGCGGGTCTCGCGCGAGATGTCATTGGGCCCGAACACGAAGCCGGCGAGCCGCGAGCCCGGCTCGTGCACCGTGGCCGCGAGCAGATCGGCATCGAGCACGGCGCGCGCCGTCTCGATCATGGCCCAGACCTTCAGCGCCGGATCTGCCCCGACCTCGGCCAGACGATCCGTGACCAGACGAAGGTCCTCGACGGTCGACACCTTGGGAACGAGGATGCCGTCGGTCGCCGCTTGTCCCGCCATGGCGACGTCGTCGCTCCACCACGCCGTATCCAGGCTGTTGATACGGATCAGCAGTTCCCGCTTGCCGTAGCCATCGGCCGCCACCGCCTTGGCGATCTGGTCGCGGGCGGCGGCCTTGGCATCCGGCGCCACCGAATCCTCGAGATCGAGGATCAGCCCGTCGGCCGGCAGGTTCCGCCCCTTCTCCAGCGCACGCGCATTGGAGCCGGGCATGAACAGGAGACTGCGGCGCGGGCGGATCATTTCGGCGTTTCCCTTGGTTTATCGACGCGGTCCGCGATACCATTTCGAGAGCCAGGCCGAAAGGCTTGTTCCCGGAAGGCGCATGTGTTTAGGCAAGGTCCATGATCTCGTTTCCGCAACGCCTGCTCGAAGGCTATCGCGCCTTCGCCACCCAACGCCTGCCGACCGAACAGAGCCGTTACCTCGAGCTCTCGGAGCGCGGCCAGTCGCCCGAAGTCATGGTGATCGGCTGCTGCGACTCGCGCGTCTCGCCCGAGGTGATCTTCGACGTCGGCCCCGGCGAATTGTTCGTGCTCCGCAACATCGCCAATCTGGTGCCGATCTATCAGCCGGACGCCAACGCGCACGGCGTGTCGGCGGCGCTGGAATATGCCGTCACCGTGCTGAAGGTGAAGCACATCGTCATCCTGGGCCACGCCCAGTGCGGCGGCATCCGCGCCTTCGTCGACAAGGCGGCGCCGCTGTCCCCGGGCGACTTCATCGGCCGCTGGATGTCGATGTTCATCAAGCCCGGCGAGGTCGTCGAGCAGCGCACGCATGAGAGTTTCCAGGACTTCGTCACCCGGATCGAGAAGGCCGCGGTGTTCCGTAGCCTCGAGAACCTGATGACGTTCCCCTTCGTCCGCAGCCGGGTCGAGGCCGGCGACCTGCAGCTCCATGGGGCCTATTTCGGCGTCGCCGAGGGCTCGCTGTTCGTGCTCGACAAGGCGGCCAAGGAATTCAAGAGCGCGCGCGCTGGCGAATAGCGAATGGGAAGTAGCGAGGAGTTCACCGGCCCTATTCGCCATTCGCTCCTCGCTATTCGTCCGTGTTCAATGATCACCCGACCAGCGGTCCGACAGCGCGAGCATCACCGTCGACACCACGAAGGTCATGTGCACGCCGACCAGCCAGGCGAGCTTGGTCGAGTCGTAGCCGGCGTCGAGATTCATGAACGCCTTCAACAGCTGGATCGCCGAGATCGCGACGATCGAGGCGAGCAGCTTCTGCTTCAGCCCGGCGAAGTCGACCTTGGTCATCCATTCCGGCCAGTCCGGATGGCCGCCGGGATCGATGCGCGAGACGAAGTTCTCGTAGCCCGAGAACACCACGATCAGCACGAGATTGCCGGTCAGGCAGACGTCGATCAGGCTGAGCACGCCGAGGATGATGTCGCTTTCCTTGGCGGTGGGCAGATGAATGACGCTCTCCCACAGCAGCAACACGAACTTGAACAAGAGCACCGCGAGGCTGATGACGAGGCCGACATAGAACGGCGCCATCAGCCAGCGGCTCTTGAACAGGAAGCCTTCGAGGCCGCGCTCGACCGGACCCGGGACGTGCTTGGCGGCTTCCGGCGTGGTCTTCTCGCTCATCGTGTCCCGCGCCCCCGCCCCGAAGACGTTGCGTGTTGACCGAGTCCGTTACGCCGCCTTCTTCTTCGCGGTGATCAGCTTGCGGTTGATCAGCACCTCGGCGATCTGGATCGCGTTCAGCGCCGCGCCCTTGCGCAGATTGTCGGACACGCACCAGAAGGCGAGACCGTTCTCGACCGTGCCGTCCTCGCGGATGCGGCTGATATAGGTCGCGTCCTCGCCGGCCGCCTCGTAGGGCGTCACGTAGCCGCCCGGCTCGTGCTTGTCGATGACGAGGCAGCCCGGCGCGTTGCGCAGGATGTTGCGGGCCTCATCCGCCGTGATCGGATTCTCGAACTCGACATTGACGGCTTCGGAGTGGCCGACGAACACCGGCACGCGCACGCAGGTCGCGGTCAGCTTGATCTTCGGATCCAAGATCTTCTTGGTCTCCATCATCATCTTCCACTCTTCCTTGGTGAAGCCGTCTTCCATGAAGACGTCGATCTGCGGAATGACGTTGAAGGCGATACGCTTGGGGAACTTCTTATTGACCAGCTCGTCATTGGTGTAGACGGCCTTGGTCTGCGAGAACAATTCGTCCATCGCATCCTTGCCGGCGCCGGACACCGACTGATAGGTCGACACCACGACGCGCGTGATCTTCGCCTTGTCGTGCAGCGGCTTCAGCGCGACGACGAGCTGCGCCGTCGAGCAGTTCGGGTTGGCGATGATGTTCTTCTTGTTGAAGCCGGCGGCGGCGTCGGCATTCACCTCCGGCACGATCAGCGGCACGTCGGGATCCATGCGCCAGGCCGACGAGTTGTCGATCACGACCGCGCCGGCGGCGCCGATCTTGGGCGACCACTCCTTCGACACCGAACCACCGGCCGACATCAGGCAGATGTCGACATCGGCAAAATCGTAGTGCTCGAGCGCTTTGACCTTCAGGGTGCGGTCGCCATAAGATACCTCGACGCCGACGCTGCGGCGTGACGCCAGCGCCACGACCTCGTCCGCCGGAAACTGGCGCTCATCGAGAATATTGAGCATTTCCCGTCCGACATTGCCGGTCGCGCCGACCACTGCGACTTTGTAACCCATCATTCACTCTCCGAAGAAATATGGCCGATCGCGCAACCAGGCGGAAACGGAAGCGGCAGCGCTTCTATGCGAGAAACGTCCCTGACACAACGTTACCACGATGTCTCGCATTCGATGCAGTCCGATTCGGCCAGAACAGCCGCAGCGCCCCGATCCGCGTCCGTCCTGCAGGGGCTCCAGAGCTTCGCGGACGAGGTCTGCGGCACATTTGCGCGCCTGTTCGCCTATGTGGGGGCTCTGGCGCTGATCGCCATGCTCGGCGTGGCCGGCTGGAACCATCTCGACGGCGGCGATGACACGTCGCCCGGCCGCGCCGGCTGGACCTTCGCCGACGCCGCAGTGCCGGCGTTCTCGCTCCGTCTCGCCGACCAGCCCGACAGGACCGCCACCTACACCGTGCTCATCCATCCCGAAGGCGGCCGCAAGGACGTGTTGCGCTGGGGCGAACCCGCCGATCGCCCCGCTGCCGAGCTCGAGGTCTACCGGTTCGGACCGGAGCGCGATGCAAGGCGTGATCCCCGGGCCGATCTCGCGGTCCGGATGGGGCGCAACTCCGCCTCCGAGCTCGAGACCGCCGGCGTGATCGACAGCCGGTTCGGCCCCGTCAGTCTGGTTCGCCGGGCTGGGGCTCCCGAGGGCGCCGGAGCCTGCCTCGGCTTTCTCAAGACCATCGCCGAGCCGAGCTTGCGGATCTCCGGCTGGTCGTGCCAGGGCGTGACGATGCCGGCGCGCCGCGCCATGGTCGGCTGCATGCTCAACCGGCTGACCCTGCTGGCGCCCGACCAGAACCGGGCCCTGAGCCAGCTTTTCATGGGGACCGATCAGCGGCGCGGCGGCTGCGACGAACCCGCCATCGCCAGCGGCAGCGGCGATTGGGTGACTTCGACCGCCAATCCGAGGCTGCGCGGCGCCTTGTGAATGTCTGCCTGCGTCCGGATGTTGCTGGGCGTGACCGCATCCTATTCGACCCGTCAAACCCACGGGCAAGTGACGGATATTGATGCAACTTTCCCGCCACAGCAGGGATTTATCTTGCCCCTCGCCGCGGGAATGACCTTGTGATGCCACAGCCGACCCAGATATTGTGCGGGCCAAATCATGCGCATGGCGAGCGCCCGCCCCTTTTGGCGCGAGGAAGAGGACGTGATGATCGAATTTCCTGCTGCGACCCGGGTCATGGCCTTGGCGGTGATCGCCGCGACGGGCCTTGCCGTCACGTCTCTTGCCGCCACCTCGGCGGATGCCGCCACCACCAAGCGCCGTGCCGTTGCCGTCACCAACAACGGCAATCCGAACTATTCCTACCAGTCCGGCCCGCGCACCCGCATCTACATCACCCGCCGCTCGTTCCTCGACGGCGGCACCGAGGTGCTTCCGGGCGACCGCAAGTTCTCGGACTATGCGTTCCCGCCGGCTGTCGGCTACCCGTCGTTCGCGCGCGAGAATCTGAACCGGCCGATCGACCGCCAGCCGCTGATGGCACCATCCGATCTCGGCGGCTATCCGACCCGGATCCCGATCCCCTACTGAGGGCGGCTGCATCGTCAGATCATCAAGGCCGGGCCCCGCCCGGCTTTTTGCTGTTTTGCCGCGCTGACGTTCCATCGCGTCGTCATCGATCATGAGCTGGTCACTGCTCGATTTCGAACGTGTGAGACGACCGTTCGGAGACATGGCTGACACATCGCTACACGCCGATGGAGGCCAGCCTGCTCCCACCCCTCAGTGTCATCCCGGCGAACGCCGGGATCCATAACCACCGGCCGGCATGACCGCCCGGTCTCATTGCTCCAGCGTGCCTCACACCCATGTCGGGGAGTCTGGGTCCCGGCGTTCGCCGGGACGACACCGGAATTTTCGGCACGACTGGTCATCCTCGCACCCGCTTTCGCGTCCGAGTCTTTGCTCGTCTGATCGCCCTCTCCTTGCAGAGGGCGCAGGGAAGGCCGGGCCTCGGCTGAGGCCCGTGGCCCCCGTGCGGGAAAATGCACGGGGCAGGAACCACAGGTACAGCCGGATCGACCCGGCCTTCCCTGCGCGATGGTTTTCACGCTTATGTGCGCTCTCCCCGGTGTCCGGCCTGTTAGCCACCGTCGCCTTCGGGATCATCGCCCGACGACTTGGCGCCAGCATCGGGGCGCCAGGACCACGCAGCTTCACGTCCGCAAGAGCCTCGTTCGTCCGCATGCCCCTAGGACATGCTGCGAGCCCTCGCGGCCACCGCATTCCCGCCTCGCGCCTCGTGACGATCGCGAAACGCCCCTCGCAAGCGAAGCGGGATGGAGGGAGAAGACCATGGATTCTGGAAAAACGAAAGTGAAATTTTTGGCGGAGGCCGACTGATCAAGCGGACGAGCTTGAAATCGCGGGCGAAATAAGTTCTTCGCCGCGAAGGGAATAGAGCCACGGAACGACCGGCAACCTCCGTCAATCGCATCGATCGCACCCGAGAGCTGATCCGATTTGCCCGACGGGCAGTCGCGACAAGCAGGCGTCCGAGTGGGCTACTCCGTCATGCCCGGGCTTGTCCCGGGCATCCACGTCCTTCCCGCCTCGCGACGTGGATGGCCGGGACGAGCCCGGCCATGACGACGCGGAGATGGACCGCCACAAACTCAGATCATCATATGCGATCATCCGGCCCGACCTCGCACCCGTCTCAATCATACAGCACCGCCGCGATCTTCGGATCGGTGATGTTGGACTTATCGTACCAGTAGAAGCCGGTGTCGGTGACCTTCGGCAGCTTCTCGCCCTTCAACGCCTTGACCGCTGACTCCACGGTGCAGCTGCCGATGCCGATCGGATTTTGCGTGATCGCGCCCGCCATCTCGCCCGAGCTGATCGCCGCCTTCTGCTGCTTGCCGGAATCGTAGCCGATCACGACGATCTTCTTCTTCATCTCCTTGACGCCGTTCAGCACGCCGATCGCGGAGCCCTCGTTGGCGCCGAAGACGCCCTTGAGGTTCGGATTGGCCTGCAGGATCGACTTGGTGATCTCGGTCGACTTCAACTGATCGCCGCCGCCATACTGCACGCTGACGATCTTGATGTTCGGATGCTTGTCCTTGATCCGCTTCAGGAAGCCGTCGCGGCGGTCGATGCCGGTGCGGCTGGTCTGGTCGTGCACGACCACGGCGACGTCGCCGGCATCGCCGATCATGTCCGCCATCTTGTCGGCGGCGAGGCCCGCCGCGGCGACGTTGTCGGTGGTGCAGGTGGTCAGCGGAATGTCGCTGTCGACACCGGAGTCGAAGGCGATCACCGGGATCTTGGCGGCTTGCGCCTTCTTCAGCAGCGGAATGGCGGCCTTGGAATCGAGCGCGGCGAAGCCGATCGCCTGCGGCTTCTTGGCGAGCGCCGCCGAGAGCATGTCGATCTGCTTGTCGACCATGGCCTCGGTCTCCGGCCCCTCGAAGGTGATCTTGACGTTAGCGGCCTTCGCGGCCTGCTCGGCGCCGAGCTTCACGGCCTGCCAGAACTGGTGCTGGAAGCCCTTGGAGACAAGGGGGATGTAGACATCGTCGGCGCGCGCGCTCGCGGACACTCCCGCGACCATGATGGCGCCGAGCGCGACGCCGAGGAGATGCTTGCTCAACATTGGTGTTTCCTCTGCTCTCTTCAGTGACCTTATCGTTACATCGATGATCGTGGTCGTGGCCGCTCGCTGTCGGCGGGCAGCGCAATCTTCAGCGCGACGTCGTAGCGGTGCTGGTAGCTGGTCCTCCTTGAAGGGTCAGGCGCGGTTTCGACGGAGCATGTCGGCGTAAACAGCGAGAATGATGATGACCCCGGTGACGACGAACTGCCATTCCTGGGCCACCGACAGGATGCGCAGGCCGTTGGTCAGCACGCTCATGATGAATGCGCCGATGATGGTGCCGAGAATGGTGCCGGTACCGCCGCTCAGCGACGTCCCGCCGATGACGACGGCGGCGATCGCATCGAGCTCATAGCCCTGGCCGAGTGCCGGCTGCGCGGAGTTGATGCGCGACGCGATCAGCAGTCCCGCGACTCCGCAGATGGCGCCGCCGACGCCGTAGATGATCATCTTCCAGCGGTCCACGTTGACGCCGGAGAGCCGCACCGCCTCCTCGTTGCTGCCGATCGCGAAGGTGTAGCGGCCGAGCGCGGTGCGGTTGAGAACGACGGAGGCCAGCACCGCCATCACGAACAGGATCAGGGCTGCATTAGGAATCGGCAGCGCCGGCACGAGCGTGCCGAGCAGCGAGTCCTGCGAGATCATCGAGAAGTTCTCGGTGTTGGTGAAATAGATCGGCTTGCTGCCGGAGACGACCAGGGCCAGCCCCTTCAGCACCAGCATCATGCCGAGCGTCGCGATGAACGGCGGCACCTTCATCTTGGTGATGACCGTGCCCGACAGCGCGCCGCTGATCGCGCCGGTCACGATCGCCGCGACGATGCCGGTCCACATCGGCAGCTCCCAATAGGTGAGGAACACGCCGGCCATCACCGCGCAGAAGGTCATCAGCGTGCCGACCGACAGATCGATGCCGGCCGTGATGATGACGAAGGTCGAGGCGATCGCCAGCACGCCATTGACCGCGGTCGCCTGCAGAATGTTGATCATGTTGTCGGTCTGCATGAACGCCGGCGACGCGAAGCTGAAATAGACCAGCAGCAGCACGAGGCTCGCGAACGCCAGCAGCTTCTGCAGCGCTGCGGGCCCGAGCAGACGGCGCCGCAGCGCCGCCATCGCGCCGCTCGGCGCGAGGCCATCCTTGACCTGATCCTTGACCAATGCGGGGTCGCTCATGCCGTCAGCCTGCCTTCATGGTTTCGCGCTGGGTGGCCAGCTGCATGATCCGCTCCTGCGTGGCCTCGTCCGGCGACAATTCGCCGGTGATGCGGCCCTCGCACATCACGACGATGCGATCGCTCATCCTGATCACCTCGGGAAGCTCCGACGAGATCATCACAATCGCCTTGCCCTGGTCGGCCAGCGAGCGGAGCAGGCGGTAGATCTCGTTCTTGGCGCCGATGTCGATGCCGCGGGTCGGCTCGTCGAAGAACAGGATGTCGCAATCACGATCGAGCCATTTGGCGATCACGATCTTCTGCTGGTTGCCGCCGGAAAGCAGGCGAACCTGCTGCGACACCGAAGGCGTGCGGATGTTCAGCATCCGGATGAAGCGGCCAGCGGTGTCGCGGATCGCGCGCTTCCTGAGCACGAACTTCATTGCAAGGTAGTTCGCGAGGTTCGACATCACGACGTTGGATTCGACGTCCATGCCGGTGGCGAGGCCGAAGCGCTTGCGGTCCTCGGAGAGATAGCCGATGCCGTGGGCGACCGCATGCGCCGGCGAGCGGATCGTCACCTTGCGATTGTCGACGAGAATATCCCCAGACGGAACGGCGTCGGCGCCGAAGATCGCGCGCGCGACCTCGGTGCGGCCGGCGCCCATCAGTCCAGCAAAGCCGAGGATTTCGCCCTTGCGCAAGGTGAAGCTGACGTCGCGGACCAGCGGCCCGCAATTCAGCCTGCGCACCTCGAGCGCGATCTCGCCGGCCGGCGCCGTGCCCGCCACGCGCGCATCGCTCAGGCTGCGCCCGACCATCATGCCGATGATGGTCTCGATCGTGGTGCTCTCGGCCGGCACCGTCGCGACATACTCGCCGTCGCGCAGCACGGTGACGCGATCGGCGATCTGCTTCAGCTCGTCCATCTTGTGGGAGATGTAGACGATGCCGACGCCGCGTGCCTTCAAGGCGCGGATCATCTTGAACAGCTCGGCGATCTCGCGATTGTTCAGCGCGGCGGTCGGCTCGTCCATGATCAGGACGCGCGAGTTGAAGGACAGCGCCTTGGCGATCTCCACCATCTGCTGCCTGGCCACCGTCAGCCCGCCGACTGTCGTGCGCGGGTCGATCGACAGATTGAGCTGGGCAAGCAGCTCGGCCGCCTGCCGGTTGAGCCTGTCCTCGTCGAGCAGCAGCCCGAACGCCTTCATCGGCTCGCGCCCGATGAAGATGTTCTGCGCCACCGTGAGGTGGTTCATCAGCTGCAGCTCCTGATGAATGATCCCGATGCCGGCGGCCTGCGCCTCGCGCGGTCCTGGAAAATCGACGCTGGCGCCGTCGTAGATGATCTCGCCGGAGTCCTTGCGGTAGACGCCGGCGAGGATCTTCATCAAGGTCGACTTGCCGGCGCCGTTCTCGCCCATCACGGCATGGACCTCGCCTGCGCGCAGCTCGAACCTGATATTGTGCAGCGCCCGGACGCCGGGGAAGCTCTTGCACAGGCCGTGAACGGAGATGAGCGGCGCGCTCATGCGTCAGCGCATGTGGTGAGGGAGGTCGCGTACAATCGCCACGGGGCGATGGTCGCGACATTGGCGGCGACACCATGCACGGCGAGCGACATATCGCATCGCAAGCGCGATCACATTCATCCTCCCCGGCCTTCGCACGCATCATGTCGAACGCGTACGAGACCGCGTCCATTCAATGGCGCGGCGTTGTGGTCAGGCTATTCATCCGGGGATGAAAGTCTATAGGTAAAATCGACAGGCCTTGCGATGCGCATGCAGGACGCGACCGCGGAATAGCGACGACGCGCCCGGTGGCGAGATCGAACACGTCGTGCGTTGGATTTGCGCGATCTCGACAACGACGGTGAGCCCCCCTCCCCCCTGCGGGGAGGGGTCGGGGGTGGGGGTCCCCGGGCGATGCTCTCTGATGAGTTCGTTTTGAGACGAGCGATAGAGGTGCTTCGGATGAAACGCCTCGAGGTCGATAATGAACAGGACGGTCTGGGCAAGGTGAGATGGTGCACACGGCCGTGTCGCTGGGTGGGGACCCCCACCCCCAACCCCTCCCCGCAAGGGGGAGGGGAGTGCACCTTCAGCGCGGGGAACCTCGGCTCCACCTACGCCGTGAGCTTCTCCAGCTCCTTGATGATCGCCTCGCCCATCTGCGCGGTCGAGGCGGGGGTCGAACCCTCGGCCTTGATGTCGGCGGTGCGCAGGCCTGACGCCAGCACGGCGGCGATGGCGGCGTCGAGCTTGTCGGCGAGCGCGCCCATGTCGAAGGAGTAGCGCAGCGCCATGCCGAACGACGTCAGCATCGCGATCGGGTTGGCGAGACCCTTGCCGGCAATGTCCGGCGCCGAGCCGTGCACCGGCTCGTACAGCGCGCGGCGCTTGTGGGTCTTGGCGTCGACCTCGCCGAGCGAAGCGGACGGCAGCATGCCGAGCGAGCCGGTCAGCATCGCCGCGATGTCCGACAGCATGTCGCCGAACAGGTTGTCGGTGACGATGACGTCGAACATCTTCGGATATTTCACCAGGTTCATGCCGCCGGAATCGGCGAGCTGATGCTCGAGCGTGACGTCCTTGTATTCGCGGTTGTGAACCGCGGTGACGACCTCGTTCCAGAGCACGCCCGACTTCATGACGTTGCGCTTCTCCATCGACGTCACCTTGTTGCGGCGCTTGCGCGCGAGGTCGAAGGCGACGCGGGCGATGCGCTCGATCTCATAGGTGTCGTAGACCTGGGTATCGATGGCGCGCTTCTGGCCGTTGCCGAGATCGGTGATGGTCTTGGGCTCGCCGAAATACACGCCGCCGGTCAGCTCGCGCACGATCATGATGTCGAGCCCCTCGACGATCTCGCGCTTCAGGCTGGAGGCATCGGCGAGCGCCGGGTAGCACACCGCGGGGCGCAGATTGGCGAACAGGCCGAGATCCTTGCGCAAGCGCAAGAGGCCCGCCTCGGGGCGGACCTCGTAGGGAACGCCATCCCATTTCGGGCCGCCGACGGCGCCGAAGATGATGGCGTCGGCCGCCTTGGCCTTGTCCATGTCGGCCTCGGAGATCGACGCGCCGTGGGCGTCATAGGCCGCGCCGCCGACCAGCCCGTCCTCGGTCTCGAACGAGGCGAGCCCCTTGGCGTTGAGCCAGCCGATCAGCCGCTTCACCTCCGCCATCACTTCGGGGCCGATGCCGTCGCCGGGCAGCAAAAGGAGCTTCTGGGTCGCCATGGTCGTTGTCCTCGCGGGGCTTGTCATGCCCAGGCGTTGCGCGGGCATCCAGCATTCTTGGCCGGATTGCCGGCCAAACCGGCAATGACGGGAACGAAAATCCGCGCGGAGTGCTAAAGCCCTCCTGCACGGTTGGCAAGCCACCATTGCCGCCGCACGTCTTCTGGACCGGCGCGCCGAGCTGCTATGTTCTCCAGGATCGCCGCTAGAGAGCATGGACTGCCGGACGATCACTGCGCCGGAGCATGTCTTGCTGAATCCCACGCCCGATCCGCCTCCGGCCCATCCGGCGCGGCTCAACCTGACGCTCTCGCTCGGCCCCATCGTCGGCCTCGGCATCGGCCGCTTTGCCTATGCGCTGGTGCTGCCGGACATGCGGGACTCGCTGCACTGGTCGTACTCGGCCGCGGGTTTCATGAACACCGTGAACGCCGCCGGCTATCTGATCGGCGCGCTGATTGCGTCGCGTCTGATCGGCCGAATCGGCGCACCGGCGACGGTGCGTGGCGGAACCCTGGCGGCGCTGGCCTCGCTCGCGGTCTGCGCCCTGACAGGCGACTTCGTCTCGCTCAGCCTGGCGCGGCTGATCACCGGCGTCGGCGCGGGCGTCGCCTTCGTCGCGGGCGGCACGCTGGCGGCGCGGATCGCGCAATCGCGGCCGGCCCAGGCGAGCTTCATCCTCAGCCTGTTCTATGCCGGACCGCCGCTCGGCATCGTCGCCTCCGGCCTGGTGGCGCCGTTCGTGCTGCAGGCGTTCGGGCCCGGCTCGTGGTGGATGGTATGGCTGGCGCTGACGGCGCTGGGCTGCGTGCTGATCCTGCCGCTGCTGCTGACATCGATCCCGGCGATGGCGGCCATGACGGGCGGCAGCGCGGGTCCGGTCTCGCTGCGGCCGATGACGATCTATCTGTTCGGCTACTTCCTCTATGGCGCCGGCTACATCGCCTATCTCACCTTCATGATCGCCTATGTCCGCGACCTCGGCGGCGGCGCCGCCGCCCAGTCCGCGTTCTGGTGCCTGATCGGGCTGGCCGGCTTCACCACGCCGTGGGTGTGGCGCCGCGTGCTGGCGCTGGATCGCGGCGGTATGCCGGCCGCGATCATCCTCACCATCAACGCCATCGGCGCCGCGCTGCCGGCTCTCAGCCATTCGCCAGCCATGCTGGCGCTGTCGGCCGCGATCTTCGGCGTCGCCTTCTCCACCGTCACCACGGCAACCACCGCGTTCGTGCGCTTCAACCTGCCGCAGGCGGCGTGGTCGCGCGCGATCGCGGCCCTGACCATCGTGTTCGGCATCGGCCAGACGTTGGGTCCATTCGTGGTCGGCGCGATCACCGATGCGATGGGCAGCCTGACCTATGCGCTGAACGTCTCGGCGGCCTTGTTGCTGTTAGGGGCGGTCATGGCGGCGATGCAGGGGAAGTTGAAAGCCGCCGATCGAGCCTGATCGACAGTGTCGTCCATGCGAACGCAGGGACGACAGCGGAGATTGCGGCCGTCATTCGGGCTCGATTGGCGGGAGATCAACTCCCGCTGAACGAATTGTACCCCTGGTCCTCCCAGTAGCCGCCCTTGTAATCGTTGGTGACTTCCATCGCGACGACGTATTTCGGGTTCTTGAAGCCGAGCTTGGTGGGGACGCGGATCTTCATCGGGTAGCCGTAGGCGCGCGGCAGGATCTGGTCGGCGAACTTGAACGTCATCTGGGTCTGCGGATGCAGCGCGGTACGCATGTCCAAAGGCGAGTTGTAGCCGTCCTTGTCGGCGCAGTTGAACCAGACATATTTCGCACGGGTGTCCGCGCCGATCAGCTTGAGGAAATCGCGCAGCGGCGTGCCGGTCCAGGAGCCGATCGCGCTCCAGCCCTCGACGCAGATGTGGCGCGTCACTTGCGTCACCTGCGGCAGCGCGTGCAGCTCGTCGAGCGTCCATGATTTCTTGTTGTCGACGAGGCCGCGCACCTCGAGCTTCCAGTCGGCGGCATCGATCTCCGGCGCCTCGTCCAGCGTGTAGTAGGCATTGAACGGGAACGGTTTTGTGATCGCGCTCTCCGGGAAGGTCGGCGCCAGCGCGTCCGGATTGAACATCCAGGCCTGCACCGCGTCGTTGAACTTCGAGACCTTCTTGAGCAGCTCCTCGGCGGTGTCGCCGTCGACGACGTCGCAGCCGGCGAGCAAGGTCAGCGCGCCGAGGCTGGCGCCGCCGGTGATGAAGCGGCGCCGCGTGAGATCGGGCATCACCTTCAGCGAGTCCTTGATCAGGAGCCGCTTGTCGACGCCGGGAATGAGGAACGGACGTTTCGCCATGGTTGTCTCTCCTCTCAGCGGCCGATGATCATCGCGCGCAGGCTCTTCGGCACCAGCAGCGCGAGCAGGATATGGATCACCAGGAAGGCGCAGATCAGCGCCATGCAGACGAAATGGATGTAGCGCGCCGCCGGATAGTCGCCGAACAGGCTCACCAGCCAATGCAGCTGAACGGGCTTCCACATCGACAGGCCCGTGAGCACGACGACGATGCCGACGCCGATGATGCCGAGATACAGCAGCTTCTGCACCGCGTTGTAGACGGTGAGGTCGTCATGGGCGAGCTTGAACGTCAGCGCGGCCTTGAGGTCGGCGATGACGGACGCCGGCGAGATCGGCAGCAGCTTGCGGCGGAACCGGCCGGTAGCGAGACCGGTGACGAGATAGGCAAGGCCGTTCAGCATCAGCAGCCACATCGCCGCGAAGTGCCACAGCAGCGCGCCGCCGAGCCAGCCGCCGAGCGTGAAGCTGCGGTCGAAGCGGAAGTCGAACAGCGGCGAGGCGTTGTAGATTTGCCAGCCCGACATGATCATCATGATCATCGCGACGGCGTTGATCCAATGCATGACGCGCACCCAGGCCGGCTGAACGACCTTGGTCGCGACTCCAGTTACAGGTCCCCCGGTCGCCGCGAGGGTCGAGGGGGCGCTGGTGGTGGCGCTCGTCATGGCGGTCGGCTCCGTCGCTTGCATTTCCGTCGCTTGCATTCGTCACGCCAAGTATACGCCGGCTCGGCGGGCTCCGTTACACCCGCGGCGCCGATCAAAACGATACGCAGAAACTATCGCGTTCACAAAAAAGCGAGCCGGGGGTGGCCCCGGCTCGTTCCTGGTCACATCCGCGAGGAGGAGGAGGAAGAAACGGATGTGTCCGGTGTCGCGCCGGGCCTCAGGACGCCGGCATCAGCACGGTGTCGACCACGTGGATGACGCCGTTCGACTGGTTGACGTTCGGGATCGTCACCATCGAGGTGCCGCCCTTGGCGTCGACGATCACGACGTTCTTGCCCTCGCGCTTGACGGTGAGCTGCTCGCCCTCGACCGTCTTCAGCATCTGGCCATCCTTCAGGTCGGACGCCTCGAGCTTGCCGGGCACGACGTGATAGGTGAGGATCTTGGTCAGCGTCGCCTTGTTCTCCGGCTTGACGAGGCTGTCGACGGTGCCGGCCGGCAGCTTGCCGAACGCGGTATTGGTCGGCGCGAACACCGTGAACGGACCCTTGCCTTCCAGCGTCGGCACGAGGCCGGCGGCCTTCACCGCGGCGACCAGCGTCGTATGATCCTTCGAGTTGACCGCGTTCTGCACGATGTTCTTCGACGGATACATCGCCGCACCTCCGACCATCACGGTCTTCTCCTCGGCGCTGGCAGGCGCGACGAAGGCCGAGGTCAGCGACAGCGCGCTGAAGGCGGCGGCAGCGAGAAAGGCAATGCGCTTGGACATGGGTAGCTCCCTAATGAAGACGGCGGCAGAGCCGCACGATGAGTTCGACTGCGACATCGACGCGTTGGAGAGCGCTGTTGCTCTCGCGTCATGTCGGGCCGAGCTACGGACGCTTTTGGAAGCTGGTTTCGGCGAATAACTTAACGTGATCCGTGAAACCTCAGGGCATCGAGATCGTCTCACCGACTCATTGAACGAGAGCCGCGCCGCAATGTCGCAGCCTGCTGCGAACTGATCACTCCACATCGGTCATTGGCCGACATCGATGCGCGATCGCCAGCGCCATTAACTACGATGCGAGCCGAGGCCGGCCGAACCTGCCGAAAACATTGCGAGTAAGACTTTCTTAAGGTTGATTGGTCGGCACGGCGCCGGCTGCGGGAAGGGGATGTCCCGCACTGTCCGGCGCGATCGGCGGGGGTTTCCTACAGTGAACAGAACGATCTGGATTGCGGGGTTCTGCCTCGTGATAATCTGCTGCTTGCTTGCAACGAAGATGGTGCTTGCCGCGGTATCGCCCGGCGTGATCGCGGGCGAAGCGACGTCGTCGCTGATCCGCGAGCCCATTCCCGGCGTTGATACGTTGAACGAGACCGATCGCAGTTTCGAAACACCGCCGCTCGATCTCAACGAAGGCGCGCGCCTGCCGCTGCTCTCGCGGGCCGTGCGCGCGGAGGGACGTGGTGCGTCGGCTGCCCGCCGCGCCAAGCCGGCCAGCAAGTCGACCGTGCTGCGGCCGGCCAAGCGCGAGGCCGCGACGGTGAAGAGCGCGGCGGTGCCGTGCCGGCAGCTCGATCCGATCGCCCGCTTCCTTGCGTCGGCCAAGATCGGGGCGCGCTGCCAGGCTTGATCGTTAGCTGTGTCAGGCCGAGACGGCCGTCACCACTTGCGCCAGCAATTGCTCGCGCCGCGTCTGCGAGCGCTGGCCCTTCATGGTGGCGGCGAAGCGTTCGAGAATGCCGTCCTCGAACGCCGTGACGATGGTGTCGTGCACATAGCTGCGGCGGCAGATCGCCGGCGTGTTGGTGAGCTCGTCGGCGGCGGCGCGGATCGCTTCCAGGATCTGCTTCTTGCGGCCGCGCGCGCTCGCCGCCGGCGTGATCCGCGACAAGGTCTCCAGCGCGACGGCGGAGGCCATCAGCGTGCGGAAATCCTTCAGCGAGATCTTGATGCCGGCGATCTCGCGCAGGAAGGCATTGACCTGCGTGGTCGAGACCGCACGCACCACGCCCTGCGCGTCGCGATACTGGAACATGCGCCGGCCGGGCACGCCGCGCAGGATGCCGACGGCCCGCACCAACTTGGCGGCGTCGCATTCCTTGCGCACGGCCTTGCCGCCCTTGGCCTTGAAGGTCAGCACCAGGCTGTCGTCCTCGAGCGCGACGTTCGACTTCAAGAGCGTGGTGGCGCCGCGGGTGCCGTTCAGCCGCGCATAGGATTCGTTGCCGGGGCGGATCGCCGTGCGCGCGATCAGCTCGATCACGGCAGCGAGCGCGAACTCGCGCGTCGGCTCGTCGCCGGCGAGATGTTTCGACACCGCGCGACGGATGCGCGGCAGCGCGCCGACGAGCTTGGCGAGGCGATGCGCCTTGCGATGCTCGCGCACCTTCTCCCAGTCGGCGTGATAGCGGTATTGCAGCCGGCCGGCGGCGTCGACGCCGACGGCCTGCAGGTGCAGGCTCGGGTCGGGGGCGTAGCGTACCTCGCGATAGGCCGGCGGCACCGCCATGGCGTGCAGGCGGCGGATCGTGCCGGCGTGGCGGATCGGGGTGCCATTGGCGCGGATGAAGGTATAGCTCTTGCCGCGCTTGATGCGGCGGATGGTCAGCTCGGCCTGGTCACCGAGCTTCAGCCCGATGCGCTTGGCGAGCTCCTCGACCGAGGTCTTGGCATTGCCCTGGGCGTCGGCGGTCCTGGCGTGGGCCAGATCCTTCAAGGTCAGCTTGCGGCGCGGCGGCTTGGACGGCCACTGGCCCAGCGCTTTCGCGAGCGCGACCTCGGCGTCGGCCGGGCCGACCCGCGGGCTCTCGAAATTCTGCTGGTCCATCATTGCTTTAGACGCCCTGCCGTCGTGTTGATCCGCTCAATGCCCCGGAGTCCGGTTTGGTTCCGGCCCAGTTATCCACAGCTTCAAGGCGATTTAGGGCGTGATGGGCCGGATAGCGAGTCCCTAATTTTGGGCAAAGCGGTTTCAAAATACCGGGCAGCGACCCGATTCTGGGTAACCTTGATGCTGCTGATTGTCGCGACCTCTGCCGCGCGGCCGGCTGCCGCAACCTCCGCGCACAATTCTTTGATCCTGCGCAGACCGGGTCCCCGCCGAAGGTTCTACTTGTCTTGCCTTGTCGCCGCCGGTTACGCGGACGCATAGTGGGAACAACGACGGCCTGCGCTGGACCACGGCGGGCCGCATGTGGAGGGTGTGAAATGTCCGAGAAGATCTACGACGTTCCGGCCGAATGGGCGAAACGCGCCTTTGTCGACGACGCGAAGTACCAGGAGATGTACGCGCGCTCGATCAAGGATCCCAACGGCTTCTGGGCCGAGCAGGCCAGGCGCGTCGACTGGGTCAAGGCGCCGACGAAGATCGAGAACGTCTCCTTCGCCCCCGGCAACATCTCGATCAAATGGTTCGAGGACGGCGTCCTCAACGCCGCCTACAACTGCGTCGACCGTCACCTCGCCACCCGCGGCGACCAGACCGCGATCATCTGGGAGGGCGACGACCCCTCGCAATCCAAGCGCATCACCTATCGCGAGCTGCACGACGAGGTGTGCCGGATGGCCAACATCCTGCGCAACCGCAACGTCAAGAAGGGCGACCGCGTCACCATCTATCTGCCGATGATCCCGGAAGCCGCCTATGCAATGCTGGCCTGCGCCCGCATCGGCGCCATCCACTCGGTGGTGTTCGCCGGGTTCTCGCCGGACTCGCTTGCCCAGCGCATCAAGGACTGCGATTCCAAGATCATCATCACCGCCGACGAGGGCCTGCGCGGCGGCCGCAAGGTGCCGCTCAAGGCCAATGTCGATGCCGCGCTGAACAAGGTTGACAACGTCGACTGGGTCGTCGTGGTCAAGCGCACCGGCGGCAAGATCGAGATGAACCCGAGCCGCGACCTCTGGTACCACGAGGCCGCGGAGATGGTGACCACCGAGTGCCCGTGCGAGCCGATGCATGCGGAGGATCCGCTGTTCATCCTCTACACCTCGGGCTCGACCGGCCAGCCCAAGGGCGTGCTGCACACCACCGGCGGCTATCTCGTCTACGCCGCGATGACGCATCAATACGTGTTCGACTATCACGACGGCGACGTCTACTGGTGCACCGCCGACGTCGGCTGGGTCACCGGCCACAGCTACATCCTCTATGGGCCGCTGGCCAATGGCGCTGTCACGCTGATGTTCGAAGGCGTGCCGAACTATCCGGACAATTCGCGGTTCTGGAACGTCATCGACAAGCACAAGGTCAACATCTTCTACACCGCGCCGACCGCGATCCGCGCCCTGATGCAGGGCGGCGACGCGCCGGTCAAGAAGACCTCGCGCGCGTCTCTGCGCCTGCTCGGCTCGGTCGGCGAGCCGATCAATCCGGAAGCCTGGGAGTGGTATCACCGCGTCGTCGGCGACGACCGCTGCCCGATCGTCGACACCTGGTGGCAGACCGAGACCGGCGGCATCCTGATCACGCCGCTGCCGGGCGCGACCAAATTGAAGCCGGGCTCGGCGACGCGGCCGTTCTTCGGCGTCGTGCCGGAGATCGTCGATGCCGACGGCAAGCCGCTGGAGGGCGCGACCGAAGGCAATCTCTGCCTCACCCGCTCGTGGCCGGGCCAGATGCGCACCGTCTATGGCGACCATGCCCGGTTCGAGATGACCTACTTCTCGACCTACAAGGGCAAGTACTTCACCGGCGACGGCTGCCGCCGCGACGCCGACGGCTACTATTGGATCACCGGCCGCGTCGACGACGTCATCAATGTCTCCGGCCACCGCATGGGCACCGCCGAGGTGGAGAGCGCGCTGGTCGCCCACGCCAAGGTCTCGGAAGCAGCCGTGGTCGGCTATCCCCACGACATCAAGGGCCAGGGCATCTACGCCTATGTCACCCTGATGGCCGGCGAGCAGCCGAGCGAGGAGTTGCGCAAGGAGCTCGTCGCCTGGGTGCGCAAGGAGATCGGCCCGATCGCCTCGCCCGACCAGATCCAGTTCGCCCCTGGCCTGCCCAAGACCCGCTCCGGCAAGATCATGCGCCGCATCCTGCGCAAGATTGCCGAGGACGAGCCGGGCGCACTGGGCGACACCTCGACCCTCGCCGATCCCGGCGTGGTCGACGACCTCGTGCAGCACCGTCAGAACCGCAAGGAGAAGCAGGCGTAGGCACGCCGTGCCCGGCGGGCGCGAGACGCGCTCGCCGCAGTCGTCAAGGCTCATCGCACTCCCGCGGCTGATTCCGCGGGAGTGTTGTTTTCAGGTCATTTACTTGCAGACGAAGTTTTTCTTTCCTCAAGCCATCCGCGTGCTCCCGGCCGGGGAGCGGGCACCTTGACGGCAGGTGAGGGGATGGCGATGCGGACTGGGGCGGGCAGGCTGACAATGAAGGCCGCGATGTTGGCCGCGTCGGTGGTCGGAGCCATGGTCACGACGGCCGACTCTGCGTCGGCCCGTCCCGAGCTGGTCGCCATCGCCGGCGACTATTCGCCGGGCATGATCGTGGTGAGGACCGGCGAGCGGAAGCTCTATCTCGTGCTCGATGGCAGCCACGCCATGCGCTACACGGTCGGCGTCGGCAAGGCCGGCCGGCAATGGGCCGGCACCACCAAGATCGACGGCAAGTACAGATATCCGGCCTGGGCGCCGCCGGCCGACGTCAAGCGCGACAAGCCCAACATCCCCGACGTGATCCCCGGCGGCTCGCCGCAGAACCCGATGGGTGTCGCCGCCATGACGCTCGCCGGCGGCGAATATGCGATCCATGGCACCAACGTGCCAAACTCGGTCGGCGGCTACGTGTCCTACGGCTGCATCCGCATGCTCAACACCGACATCACCGATCTCTATGAGCGCGTATCGATCGGCACAACTGTGGTGGTCACGCGCTGAGTCACCGCTGCGATCCGGGAGCGCGGAGAACGCGGGACCGACAAGCCCGGCGCCGAACCGCGAACGTCGCGCGCGGACATCCCGTCAGAAGTCCGAGATGATTCCCTTTTTCTCCCAGTCGCCGTAACGGGTCGGCTCCGGCCCTTTCGGCCCCTGCAACTCCGTCGGCATCGGCTTCGTCTGTTCTGCTGCCAGTCGGCGGCGTTCCTCAGCCTCGGCCAGCGCGCGCTGCGCGGCCGGCGTCAGCGGCTTGCGCGGATTGTCGTTGCTGGCGACCACCGACAATGCGGGCCTGGTCTCAGGCCCGCTCTTGGACTCACTCTTGGGCTCGTTACTCATCGTACCATTCCACCGTTGAACCGGATCGTTCCCGATATCATCAGATCGTGTGAGCGCACGCGATAAAACAGGTCTAAAAAATGCGGAGCCGATTCTTACATTTGGCATATTCCGGTGACAGAGGACCCGCAAGCTGATGGCATGCACCCGATCGTCGCGGAACTGCCTTTCTTCTTTCGCGAGTAATTCCCAGGCATGCCTCCGCCGCGTTTTGCGACCCCTTCCGAAGTCCCAGGCCTGGCGGCACGCCGCATCGCCGCCGACGTGGTTGACGGCGTGCTGCACAAGCATCGCACCCTCGACGATCAGCTCGACGGAACCGGCGCGCATCCCGGACTGAAGCATCTCGCCGACCGCGACCGCGCGCTGATGCGCCGGCTGGTCGCCACCACCCTGCGGCGGCTCGGAACGCTCGGCCACGTGCTGTCGCGGCTGTTGGATCGCGGCGTGCCGACCGACGCGCCGCGGGCGCAGAGCGCGCTCTTGATCGGCGCCGCCCAGATCCTGTGGATGGACGTCCCCGACCACGCCGCCGTCGACCTCTCCGTCCGCCTGGTCCAGGCCGACCGCCGCGCCGCGAAATATGCCGGGCTCGTCAACGCGGTGCTGCGGCGCTGCGCGCGCGAGGGCGCGGGCCTGCTCGACGACGCCACCGGCCAGCCACTCGACATCGCGCCCTGGCTGCTCAAGCGCTGGATCGATCATTACGGCGAAGCGACCGCGAAGGACATCGCCGCGGCGCTCGGCCAGGAGCCGTCGCTCGACCTGACAGTGAAGTCGGACCCGGCGCAATGGGCGTCGCGGCTGCATGGTGAGGTGCTGCCGACCGGCACCGTGCGCACCGTGCTGCATGGTTCGGTGACAGTCCTGCCGGGCTTCGCCGAGGGACAATGGTGGGTGCAGGACGCCGCCGCCGCCCTGCCTGCACGGCTGCTCGGCGACGTCGGCGGCAAGACCATCGCCGACCTCTGCGCCGCACCCGGCGGCAAGACGGCCCAGCTCGCCCACGCCGGCGCCCGCGTCACCGCGGTCGACCGGTCGCCGGCCCGGATGAACCGGCTGAAGGACAACATGACCCGGCTGCAGCTCACGGCCGAGACGGTCGTGGCCGATGCCGCCGAATGGCAGCCCGCCGAAAGCGGCGGCTTCGACGGCCTGCTGCTTGATGCCCCCTGCACCTCGACCGGCACCATTCGGCGCCATCCTGATGTGGGCTGGTTGCGCAGCGAGGCTGACATCACCGCCCTGTCCGCACTCCAGGCGCGGCTGCTGACCCGAGCGAGCGGCCTGCTCAAGCCGGGCGGAACCCTGGTCTACTGCACCTGTTCGCTGGAGCCCGAGGAGGGCGAGCAGGTGGTCGAGCGCGTGCTGGCCGAAACCACCGAGCTGCGCCGCGTCCCCGTCACCCCTGGCGAGGTGGCAGGACTGGCCGAGCTGGTCACCCCGGCCGGCGACCTACGCACTCTGCCCTGCCATTTGCCACACCAGGACCCCCGGCTTGGCGGTCTCGACGGATTTTATGCGGCGAGACTGGAGCGGCGGCCGTGAGCGTGTCATCGTGCGCGCCGTGCGCCGGCCCTGCGTCGGTCGCGGGTTGAGGGCGTCGGCGTTGCGTTAGTCCGTTAAATCCTGATTTTGCACCAGATTCTGGTCCCGCGATGGTGCTGCACCGGGGCCAAAAATGGTGTATCGGCGGCAGTTGCGATCTATGAAGGATGCGCAACCGAATCCCCCTCTGAATCCAAGGCTTGGCGTGTCCGCCGCTCAACGCAGACGCATATCGACGCTGGTGATGGGCCGCTTTGCGCGCAGCCTGATGTCCAACGTCAGCGGTGTATCGGTATCCGTGTCCGGCTTGTGGCCCGGACGGGCGGACCGACTCATCATTGCGCCGCATGACCTGCGCACTTCGGACGCGACGCGGGCCGCCGAGATCTATGCCGGCCGCTTCGTCTTCGCCGGCAAGATCGTGACCTGCCATGGCCGCTCGATCTTCGACCTGGAGCCGCCATCGGAGGATTGGGAGGTCGCCCTGCTCGGCTTCGGCTGGCTGCGACATCTGCGCGCAGCCGACACCGCGCTGACCCGCGCCAACGCCCGTGCTCTGGTCGACGACTGGATCACCAACCAGATTGGCCGCCATCCGCTGAGCCGGCGCGCCGACGTGCTGGCCCGGCGGGTGATCTCGTTGCTATCGCAGGCGCCGCTGGTGCTGGCCGATTCCGACGGCAAGTTCTACCGCCGCTATCTTCGGGGGCTGACCCGCGAGATCCGCTATCTGCGCTATTCGACCATCGACATCCCCGATGGAGCGCCGCGGCTGCAGGTGCTGATCGCACTGTGTTACGCGGCGCTGTGCCTCGCCAACCAGGCCAAGCACATCCGCAGCGCGACCCGAAAACTCTCCGACGAATTGCAGCGGCAGATCCTGCCCGATGGCGGCCACGTGTCGCGCAATCCGGGCGCGCTGATCGAGCTGCTGATCGACCTGCTGCCGCTGCGGCAGACGTTTGCGGCCCGCAACATCGCCCCGCCGCCGGCGCTGCTCAACGCCATCGACCGCATGATGCCGATGCTGCGCTTCTTCCGGCACGGCGACGGCAACATGGCGCTGTTCAATGGCATGGGCGGCACCCCGTCCGACCTGCTGGCGACCCTGCTCGCCTATGACGACACCCACGGCACGCCGATGGCGAGCATGCCGCATTCCGGTTTCCAGCGGCTCGACGCCGGACCGATGACGGTGATCGTCGACACCGGTGCGCCGCCGCCGCCGCATCTGAGCCATGAGGCCCATGCCGGCTGTCTCGCCTTCGAGATGTCCTCCGGACCGTGCCGCATCGTGATCAATTGCGGCATGCCGTCCACCGGCCGCGACAATTGGCGCGCCTTCGCGCGCAGCACGGTGGCGCATTCGACGCTGACCTATCACAACACCTCGTCCTGCACCTTCGTCGAGATGTCGGCGATGAAGCGCCTGCTGCATGGCGCGCCGATCGTGTCGGGTCCGACGCGGGTCGAGAACTTCCGCGAGGTCGTGCCGGACGGCACCGTGCTGTCGACCTCGCACAATGGCTACGCGGCGAAGTTCGGCCTCGTCCACCGCCGCGTGCTGGTGGCGGCCGAGGACGGCTCCCGGCTCGACGGCGAGGATACCGTGACGCCGGCGCAAGGCGCCCGACTTCGCGGCGGCGGCTCGGACTACGCGCTGCGCTTCCATCTGCATCCGGCCGTCAAGGCCAGCCGGCTCAGCGACGGCCGCGGCGCCATGCTGGTGCTGCCCAATCGCGAGGTCTGGACGTTCGAGACGTTCGACGATCGCGTCGATCTCGAGGACAGCGTGTTTCTCGCCGGCAATGACGGTCCGCGCCGCACCACGCAACTGGTGGTCCGGCAGGACGCGCAGCAGGCCCCGTCGATCCGCTGGAGCTTCGTGCGCTCGTCGGCGTCGCCGACCGAGACCAACGGACGCCGCAATGCTCGGAGAGAGCCGGAATTGCCGCTGTAACGCTTCTCACATCATCTCACATCACCGTCCCGAGCCGTCCGCCTTCGGCGGGCCCTCGGGACGCGGCCGATGTTCGGGCGAGACCGTGCACCCTCATGGTGAGCTGTGCGGCCAAGATGATCGTTCGATCGCCCAGCCGTTGTCGCGGGCGGCAAAAGCTGATATGAGGCCCGCTCTCGCGCGACTGGCGACTTTGGATGGAGCACCATCGGGGAGCGCGGGATTGACCGCCGTGCGCCTGGGCAAATTGAACTCCTGCACAAGGACTCTGCCCATGACCAATCAGCTTCGTCGCGTTCACCGTGCCCTGTTATCCGTTTCCGACAAGACCGGTCTGGTCGAGTTCGCGCGCGCGCTTGCCGCGCGCGGTGTCGAGCTCGTATCGACCGGCGGCACCGCCAGGGCGATTTCCGAGGCCGGCCTGAAGGTCAAGGACGTCTCCGACCTCACCGGCTTTCCGGAGATGATGGACGGCCGCGTCAAGACCCTGCACCCCAAGGTGCATGGCGGCCTGCTCGCGATCCGCGGCAATGATGAGCATGCGGCGGCGATGAAGAGCCACGACATCGCGCCGATCGATCTGCTCGTCGTCAATCTCTACCCGTTCGAGGCCACGGTCGAACGCGGCGCCCCGTTCAACGACTGCATCGAAAACATCGACATCGGCGGCCCGGCGATGATCCGCGCTGCATCGAAGAACCACGAGGACGTCGCCGTCGTGGTCGACGTCAACGACTATCACGCCGTGCTCGACGACCTGACGCGGCATGACGGCTCGACCACGCTACTGCTGCGCCGCCGACTTGCTGCCAAGGCCTATGCGCGCACTGCCGCCTATGACGCCGCGATCTCCAACTGGTTCGCCGCCACCATCCAGAACGACGCGCCCGATTACCGCGCCTTCGGCGGCAAGCTGATCCAGTCGCTGCGCTATGGCGAGAACCCGCATCAGCATGCGGCATTCTACGCGCTTCCCGGCCGCCGTCCGGGCGTCGCCACCGCACGCCAGCTCCAAGGCAAGGAGCTGTCCTACAACAACATCAACGACACCGACGCAGCCTATGAGTGCATCGCCGAGTTCGACCCGGCGCGCACCGCCGCGTGTGTCATCGTCAAGCACGCCAATCCCTGCGGCGTCGCCGAAGGTCCCGACCTCGTCACTGCCTACCAGAAGGCCCTGGCGTGCGATTCAACCTCGGCGTTCGGCGGCATCATCGCGATGAACCGCAAGCTCGACGCTGCCACCGCGCGTGCCATCACCGGCATCTTCACCGAGGTGATCATCGCGCCCGACGCGACCGAGGAGGCGATCTCCATCATCGCCGGCCGCAAGAACCTGCGGCTGCTGCTCGCCGGCGCCCTGCCCGATCCGCGCGAGGCCGGCCTGACCGCGAAGACGGTGTCCGGCGGACTTCTGGTGCAGAGCCGCGACAATGCCGTCGTCGACGACATGGATCTGAAGGTCGTCACCAAGCGCGCGCCGACCGAGGCCGAGCTGCGCGACCTGCGCTTCGCCTTCCGTGTCGCCAAGCACGTGAAGTCGAACACGATCGTCTACGCCAAGGATTCGGCGACCGTCGGCATCGGCGCGGGGCAGATGAGCCGGGTCGATTCGGCGCGCATCGCCGCCCGCAAGGCGCTGGATGCGGCGAGCGCGCTCAAGCTCGCCGAGCCGCTGACCAAGGGATCGGTGGTCGCCTCCGACGCGTTCTTCCCGTTCGCCGACGGCATGCTCGCTTGCATCGAAGCCGGCGCCACCGCGGTCATTCAGCCCGGCGGCTCGGTGAAGGACGACGAGGTCATCAAGGCGGCTGACGAGCACGGCATCGCCATGGTGCTGACCGGCGTCCGGCACTTCCGGCACTGATTGCGCCCACAATCTCCGCCGTCATTCCGGGATGCGCCGCAAGGCGCAGGCCCGGAATCCATAACCACGATCGTGAGTATGGATTCCGGGCTCGCCCTGCGGGCGCCCCGGAATGACGGCGGAGCAAGTTTCAGGCGCCCTGCCCCGCACGACCACCTCGCGCCAGCAACAGCAATCCCGTCGCAAAGAACGGCACCAGCACGGCCATGCCCGCCTTCTGGCTTGCGGTGGCCGCGGTGATGGTGCCGATCAGCAGCGGGCCGATGAACGACGTGACCTTGCCGGTGAGCGCGAACAGACCGAAATATTGCGCCACGCGCTCCTTCGGCACCATCCGGATCAGCAGCGAGCGCGAGGCCGCCTGCAGCGGCGCGCCGCAGGCGCCGATGATGCAGCCGAGCAGCAGGTAGGCGCGCTCCGGCAGCGAGGCGAACAGCGGGCCGCCGGGCACCGCCGGCGTGACCGCAATCAACAGAACCGAATCACGGCTCACCATGAGAATCGCGATGATCGCGAGCAGCAGCAAGGTCATGCTGCCGGCGATCACGCGCTTCGGCCCAAGAAAATCATCGAGCTTGCCGCCGAGCCAGCCGCCGAACGTGCCGGCAGCGGCGAGGATGATGCCGAAGGTGCCGATCTGGATCGTGTTCCAGCCGAAAGTGCCGGCGGCATAGATGCCGCCGAACGCGAACAGCGACACCAGCCCATCGGTGTAGATCATGTTGGCGAGGAGAAAGAACGCAACGTCACGTTGCTGCGGCAGGCTGCGCAATGTCTCCTTCAACTGACCGATGCCTTCGCGCACGGCCGCGCCCAACCGGTGCCGCGCCGGAAAGTCCGGTGTGAACAGGAACATCGGCAGCACGAACACGATGAACCAGAGCCCGGTGAGCGGACCGGAGATGCGGTCGCCTTCATGGCTCACCGGATCGAGCCCGAACAGCGGCTTGAATCCAAACAGCGTGCGGCCGCTATCGGGATTGGCGGCGAGAAAGCCGAGCACGATGACGAGCGAGAGGATGCCGCCGACATAGCCGGTGGCCCATCCGGTGCCGGACAGCCGGCCGATGCGTTCCGGCGGCACCAAGGTCGGCATCATCGCGTTGTTGAACACCGTGGCGAACTCGACTCCAATGGTGGCGATCACATAGGCCGCGAGCAGCGGCGGGATCAGATCGGGCGCGCCGGGACGCCCGATCCACATCAGCGAGGCGCCGATCACCAGCATCGCGCCGAACGCCGCGATCCATGGCTTGCGGCGGCCGGTGGCATCGGCGATCGCGCCGAACACCGGTGACAGCAGCGCGATGGCGATGCCGGCCGCGGCGGTCGCAAAGCCCCACAGCGCCTGGCCGCTCGCCGCGTCCGGCGCGACATGCGCCGCGAAATAGGGCGCGAAGACGAAGGTCGTGATCAGCGTGAAATAGGGCTGCGCCGCCCAATCGAAGAAGATCCAGCTGACGACGGCCGCGCGCCCGGGATAGATTCGGCCGTCGGCAGTGCCAGAGGTCTCGATCGTGGTGACGGCCATTCGAAGATCCTTTGCGATCACGGCGTCGCATCCTGCGACGATCACGGTGTCGCGTTTTACGCCGGCGACGCGGCCCTATAACATCTGACGATCCCAGGCGGATGTCAGCAACGGCGGAATTGCGATGACCACGTTCACGATTGATCGACGACGGCTCCTTGCGGGTTTCATGCTGTTGCTGGCCGGCTGCCTGCCGGCGCGGGCGCTGGATTCGCAAGCCATCGACATCCCGCAGCCACCCGGTGTCGCCGCGCCGGCGCAGCCGCCCGCGCATGGCATGGTGGTGGCACAGGAGAGGATCGCAGCCGAAGTCGGCCAGCGCATCCTCGCGCTCGGCGGCAACGCAGTCGATGCCGCCGTTGCCACCGGCTTTGCGATGGCGGTCACCTATCCCGTTGCCGGCAACATCGGCGGTGGCGGCTTCATGGTCATTCACATCGCCAGGACCAACGAGGACGTGGCGATCGACTATCGCGAGACCGGCCCCGCTGCCATCACGCGCGACATCTTCCTCGGCGCCGATGGCAAGCCCGACAATGCCAAGTCGCGCGACTCCGCGCTGTCGATCGGCGTGCCCGGATCGGTCGCAGGTCTCGCGCTGGCGCTGGAGAAATACGGCTCGGGCAAATTCACGCTGGCGCAGTTGCTGCATCCGGCGATCGTGCTGGCGCGCGACGGCATCCCGGTCACCGACGACGTTGCCGTCACCCTGCCGATGATGGCGCCGCGGCTGGCCAAATGGAAATCGTCGGCCGCGATCTTCATTCGTCCCGACGGCACGGTGCTGAGGGAAGGAGACCGGCTGATCCAGCGCGATCTGGCGGCGACGCTCACCGCCATTGCCGAGCAGGGCCCGCGCGGATTTTATGAAGGGCCGGTCGCCGACCAGCTCGCCAAGGCGATCCAGGATGCCGGCGGCATCATGACAGCGGACGATCTCAAATCCTACCAGCCGGTGCTGCGCACGCCGGTGCGCGGCACCTATCGCGGCTATGACATCGTGTCGATGCCGCTGCCGTCGTCGGGCGGCACCGTGCTGGTCGAGATGCTGAACATCCTCGAAGGCTTTCCGCTCGCTGAGCTGAAGCAGGGCTCGCCCGCGTCGCTGCATCTGCTGATCGAGGCAATGAAGCGTGCCTATGCCGATCGTGCGCGCTATCTCGGCGACCCCGCCTTCGTCGACGCGCCGGTGCGCGCGATGTTGTCGAAGGACTACGCCGCGCGCCAGCGCGCCGGGATCGATCCCGCGCACGCCACCAGCGCCGGCGACGTGCTCAACACCACGCCGCTGCGGGAGGGCAGCAACACCACGCATTTCTCGGTCGTCGACAATGACGGCAATGCCGTCAGCAACACCTACACGCTGAACTTCCCCTATGGCGTCGGCCTCGTCGCCGAGGGCACCGGCGTGCTGCTCAACAACGAGCTCGACGATTTCACCGCCGCGCCCGGCGCCTCCAACGCCTTCGGCCTGGTCGGCTTCGAAGCCAATCTGCCCGGCCCCGGCAAGCGGCCGCTGTCGTCGATGTCACCGACCATCGTGCTGAAGGACGGCAAGCCCGTGCTCGTCACGGGCTCCCCGGGCGGCAGCCGCATCATCTCGACCGTGCTGCAGGTGACCGTCAACGTGCTCGACTATCGGATGGACGTCCGACAGGCCGTCACCGCGCCTCGCCTGCATCACCAATGGATGCCCGACGAGGTCCGAATCGAGAAGGGTTTTGCCGATGACGTGCTCGCCGGTCTGCGCGCCCGAGGTCACAAGATCGAGGAGCCGATGGGACGGACCTCGGCCAACTCCATCCTGGTGACGTCCGATGGATTCGTCGGCGCGCCGGATCCGCGCAGCAAGGGCGCCACCGCAGCCGGGCGCTGAGGCGCCGGTTCCCAGGCGATGTCGGACATCGTGGCCCCGGATGACGATTTGCCGCCGCCCGGCGGGGCCCTTCACCCGCTTCCCTCCGTTGGCGTGGTGACCGAGGCGCGTTAGAAGTATACCAGGGCGCAGCGAGGCTCGCCCGCGAGACGGTGTCGGACGTTCTGGTGCATTTGCGAAGATTCGTGGTCGGTCTGCTGGTGTTTGCGGCCCTGCTGGTGGCGGGGTGGCTCACCTATCGGCCTGACCGGGCGCTGCGCGTTGCGACCAGCGCGGTCGCCGAGATGATCTGCGCCAAGACCTACGTCTCCGGCCTCGATCCGCAAACGGTGTTTGCGGAGACCATGGAACGGCCCGGTCTGCGCCGGTTGCGGGCCGTGATGCGCTACCGGGTGGAGCCCGACATGCGCCTGGTGGAGGCGTCGCTGCTCGGCCTGCACGCCACCCGCGCCTCGTTTCACGACGGCCTCGGTTGCGTGACGCTCCAGGGCCAGAAGCCGCCTTACCTGCCGCACACCGACGTCGCTGCGCTGCGTGCTGCGGGGCCTGCTCCCGCCCTGCCCGACTTCGCGGAAAACACGGCGGTGGAGCCCAGCGATCCCGCGCTGAAGGCGGCGCTCGATCATGCCTTCGAGGAGCCGGCCAACCCGCCGTTCCGCCGCACCAAGGCGGTCGTCGTCGTCAAGGATGGTCACCTGATCGCAGAGCGCTATGCGCCGAGCATCGGCGTCGATACGCCACTTGTGGGCTTCTCGATGACCAAGACGGTCACCAATGCCCTGCTGGGCATCCTCACCCGGCAGGGCAAGCTGAGCCCGTCGATCCCGGCGCCGGTCGCGGAGTGGCGCGAGGCCAGAGATCCGCGCCACGACATCACGATCGAGCAGTTGATGCGCATGACATCAGGCTTGGCGCTGGACGAGACCAATTCCGGCTTCGATCCGTCGAGCCAGATGGACATCCACCGCGACATGGCGGCGTTCGCGGTGCATGCGCCGTTGATCGCGCCGCCCGGCCAGCGCTGGGCCTATTCGAGCGCGAGCGCCCAGATCCTGGCGCGCATCATCCGCGACGCCGCCGGGGGACCGGAGCAGACCATCGAGCTGGCCTGGCGCGAGCTGTTCAACCCGCTCGGCATGCGCAGCGCGACGCTGCAATACGATGGGAGCGGGACCGTTCAGGGCTACGGCAACATGCTGGCGAGCGCGCGCGACTGGGCGAAGCTCGGACTGCTCTATCTCGGCGACGGCGTCGTCGGCGACCGGCGCATTCTCCCGGAAGGCTGGGTCGCGATGTCGGCAACTGCGACGCTGGACACCGACTACGGCGCCGGGCTGTGGACCAACCGCAGCCAGCATTTTCACGCGCAGGGACGTGCCCGCGCGGGAATTCCGCCGGACGCGTTCTTCGCCTTCGGCCTGCTCGGCCAGCGGTTGGTGATCATGCCGAGCCAGCGCATGGTCGTGGTCCGGCTCGGCGATTCCGTGGATCCGAACGGCGACATCAAGGGCGTCGCCCGGCTGGTGCGCGAGGTGATTGCGGCGACCGCGGCGCCGGCGACGGCCACAAAATAGCGCTCAGCGGCCGACCTCGTAGGGCCCGCCCTTCTCCAGCGCGATCTTGTAGGCAGGCCGCGCCTCGATGCGCGCGAGGAAATCCATCGCCCGCGGATGGCCCTGCTCCAGGCCGCCGCGCGATGCCGCCGCCTGCAGCGGGAAGCTCATCTGGATGTCGGCCGCGGTGAACGAATCGCCGGCGAACCACTCGCTTTTCTGCAGCTCGCTTTCCCAGAACGCCATGTGTTGCTTCAGCTGCGGATTGACCAGCGTGCTCAAGGCCTGGTTCGACACCTTGCGCACGATCGGACGGAGCAGCGCCGGCGCTCGCTTCGGCATGATGTTGAACAGCAGCTTCAGCAGCAGCAGCGGCATCGCCGAGCCCTCGGCGTAATGCAGCCAATAGGAATAGCGCAGCCGCTCCGGTGTCTTCGGCGGCGGGATCAGGCGGCCATTGCCGTAGGTCTCGATCAGATATTCGACGATGGCACCGGACTCCGCGACGGTGTTGCCGTTGTCGGTGATGACAGGCGACTTGCCGAGCGGGTGGATGGCGCGCAGCTCCTTCGGCGCCCGCATGTCGGGCTGGCGCTCGTAGCGGATGATCTCATAGGGCACGCCGAGCTCCTCGAGCAACCAGAGCACGCGTTGCGAGCGGGAATTGTTGAGGTGGTGAACGGTCAGCATGGGGTTTCCAGGGACGGATCGGGTGGCGGGCGCCGTTCCGTAGCAGGACAGGACGGGTTCGGCGAGGCGCGGGGATCCTCACCCCGGCATGAAATAATTACCCGGGTAATATTGACTTTAATTTCACCCGGGTCTTATTGGGGTGATCACATGGGACTGCCGATATGGACACCTTCACCGCATTTGCCGGCCAAACCCGGGTCGCCGCCGGGCCGCTGCCCAAGGTGGCACTGGTGCTGAAACACGCCGCGCCGGGCACCGAGCCGATCGTGATTTTCAGCGACCGCACCGGGCAGCCGATCGACCTCGATCTGCGCGGCAGCGACCGCGAGATCCTGGCGCGCCTGCCGGTCGAAGCCGGCGCGGCCGCGAACCAAGGGCCGAGCGAGCCGCGTGGCCGCGGCCGGCCGAAGCTCGGGGTCGTGGCCCGCGAGGTGACCTTGCTGCCGCAGCACTGGGACTGGCTGAACGCGCAGCCGGGCGGCGCCTCGGTCGCACTGCGCAAGCTGGTCCACGACGCCCGCCGCGCCAGCGGCGACACCGATCGCGCCCGCGAGGCACGCGATGCGGCCTATCATTTCATGTCCGGGATCGGCAGCAACCTGCCGCAGTTCGAGGAGGCGTCGCGGGCGCTGTTCGCCGGCGATCTCGGCCGCTTCGCCGCCTTGATCGCGGACTGGCCGGCCGACATCCGCGACCACGCCGTCGCGCTCGCGCACCGCCACCGCGCCGAGTGAGATCGGCTGATTTCAACAGTCAATGAGAGCGGCCGTTCGCGGCGGCTCTCGTTCCAATTCCTCGCAACGCGACCGTACTCCGAATGAAGAGCGGTCGACGGAGAAACATGCCGTGTCGCCGCCAACCGCCTCGCTGCGCAAGCCGTTCCTGACGTTCGTCGTTCCGATGATGCTGAGCAACATCCTGCAGTCGCTGTTCGGCACCATCAACAACGTCTATCTCGGCCAGATGATCGGCGTCGATGCGCTCGCCGCGGTCTCGGTGTTCTTCCCGGCGATGTTCTTCTTCGTCTCCTTCGTCATGGGCCTCGGCTCAGGTGCCGGCGTTCTGATCGGCCAGGCCTGGGGCGCCGGTGAGCCCGCGAAGGTGAAGCAGGTCGCCGGCACGACGCTGACCATTGCGCTGCTGCTCGGCGGCCTGATCGCGGTATTGGGCGGCGTGTTCAGCCGCCAATTGCTGACCGCGCTCGCCACGCCCGCCAACATCCTTGATGCAACCGCGGGCTATGCCCGCATCATGATGATCACGATGCCGCTGACCTTCGCCTACATCCTGCTGTCGTCGCAGATGCGCGGCGTCGGCGACACCGTGACGCCGCTGGCCTCGCTCGCCGCATCGACCACGCTCGGGCTGGTGCTCACCCCGGTCTTCATCCGCGGCTGGCTCGGCGCGCCCGTCCTCGGCGTCGCCAGCGCCGCCTGGGCCTCGGCGATCTCGACGTTGACGACGCTGGCCTGGCTCCATGTCCATCTGCGTCGTCGCAAGCACCCGCTGGCGATCGATGCGGCATTCCTGCGGGGCATGCTGCCTGATCCGAGACTGTTGCGGGCGGTGTTGCGGCTCGGCATCCCCGCCGCGATCGGCATGATCGTGATGTCGCTGGCCGAGATGGTGCTGATCGGCCTCGTCAACGGCTTCGGCTCGGACGCGACGGCGGCCTATGGCGCGGTCAACCAGGTGCTCGGCTATGTGCAGTTTCCGGCGCTGTCGATCGCGATCTCGGTCTCGATCTTCGGCGCCCAGGCGATCGGCCGCGGCCAGGCCGAGCAGATCGGCGACATCGTGCGGACGGGCATCGAGATGAACGTGGTGCTGACCGGCGGCCTGGTCGCGATCGGCTATCTGTTCTCACGGGTGCTGATGGGACTCTTCATCACCGACCCTGCCGTCATCGAGGTGGCGCAGCATTCGCTGCACATCGTGCTGTGGAGCTCCGTGCTGTTCGGCATGTCCATCACGTTCTCGTCGGCGATGCGCGCCTCCGGGACGGTGTGGATGCCGCTGGCGATCTCGGCGTTTGCAATCGCCGCGATCGAGGTGCCCGCCGCCACCTGGCTCAGCCGCAGCATCGGGCTCGACGGCGTCTGGCTCGCCTATCCCATCACGTTCGCCGCGATGATGCTGCTGCAGATGAGCTATTATCTCCTGGTGTGGCGCAAGCGGACGGTGCGCCGGATGATCTGACGCACCACCGGCGTCTTCCGGCCGCTGGAATATGATGACCGTCATAAAACCCTGGACGGAGCTGCTGCGCTGGACCACAATGTGAAAAACCGAGGAGACCGCCCATGAGCCGTCCTGCGCCAGAATTCATGTTCGACTTCGGCAGTCCCAACGCCTATCTGAGCCATGAGGCGATCCCAGCGATCGTGAAGCGGATCGGCGTCCAGTTCTACTATGTCCCGGTGCTGCTCGGCGGCATCTTCAAGGCGACCAACAACAAGTCACCGGCCGAGTCACTCGCCGGCATCAGGAACAAGCGTGAATTCCACGAGGTCGAGACCCAGCGCTTCCTCAAGCGCTACCAGGTGCAGCCCTGGGTCTGGAACCCGTACTTCCCGGTGAATACGTTGAACCTGATGCGCGCGGCGATCGCGGCCCAGCTCGAGGGCGTGTTCGAGGCCTATGTCGACGCGGCGTTCCACCACATGTGGCGCGAGCCAAAGAAGATGGACGATCCCGATGTCGCGGTGGCTGCGATCACGTCGTCGGGGCTCGACGGGGCCAAGCTGTTCGCCCGGGCGCAGGAGCCCGAGGTGAAGGCGAAGCTCGTGGAGAACACCCAGCGCGCGGTCGAGCGCGGCGCGTTCGGCTCGCCGACGTTCTTCGTCGGCAATGAGATGTTCTTCGGCAAGGAACAGCTGCGCGACGTCGAGGAATACATCCTGGGCAAGTGATTGTCGTCATCGCGAGCGCAGCGACGCGATCCCGCCGCAAAGCAAGGCTGGATTGCTTCGTCGCTTCGCTCCTCGCAATGACGCTGAAGTGAGATCGGGAGAGCAAGCATGCAACAGCGCAACGCTACCGTCGCGATCGTCGGGGCCGGCGACTACATCGGCGCCGAGATCGTCAAGAAATTCGCGTCCGAAGGCTTCACGGTGTTCGCCGGCCGGCGCAATGGCGAGAAGCTCGCGCCGCTGGTCGCGGAGGTCGAGGCCGCTGGCGGGCGGATCGTGGCGCGCTCGCTCGATGCCCGCAAGGAGGACGAGACCACCGCCTTCCTCAACGACGCCGACAGGCATGCGCCGCTCGAGGTCGTGATCTTCAATGTCGGCGCCAACGTCAATTTCCCGATCCTCGAGACGACGGACCGCGTGTTCCGCAAGGTCTGGGAGATGGCGTGCTGGGCCGGCTTCGTCACCGGGCGCGAGGCCGCCCGGCTGATGCTGCCCCGCGGCGGCGGCAAGATCTTCTTCACCGGCGCGACCGCCTCGCTGCGCGGCGGCTCCGGCTATGCCGCCTTCGCTTCGGCCAAGTTCGGCCTGCGCGCGGTGGCGCAGGCGATGGCGCGCGAACTGATGCCGCAGAACATCCATGTCGCCCACCTGATCATCGATTCCGGCGTCGATACCGCCTGGGTGCGCGAGCGCCGCGCCCAACTCTGGGGCAAGGAGGCGCTGGACAATCCCGACCTGCTGATGCCGCCGGCCTCGGTCGCGGGTGCCTATTGGCAGCTCTACCAGCAGCCGAAGAGCGCCTGGACCTTCGAGATGGAGATCCGTCCGTTTGGCGAGAAATGGTGAGAAGCGATGGCGAACAGGGAGTAGCGAGTAGGGCATGGTGGCCATCCCCATTCGCTACTCGCCATTCGCTATTCGCTCCTGCATGATGAGACCTCGCTGAGAGAGAGGACCTACCCATGCGTATTCTCGTCGTCGGCGCCGGCGCCATCGGCGGCTATTTCGGCGGCCGGCTGCTGCAGTCCGGCGCCGATGTCACCTTCCTGGTCCGCCCGCGCCGCGCGGCTGAACTCGCCAGTGCCGGCCTCGTGATCCGCAGTCCGACCGGTGACGTCACCCTCCCCAATCCGCCGACCGTACAGGCGGACACTCTGAAGCAGCACTTCGACGTCGTGCTGCTGAGCTGCAAGGCCTACGACCTCGACGATGCGATCACCTCGTTCGCGCCGGCCGTGGGTCCGAACACCGCGATCATCCCGCTGCTCAACGGCATGAAGCATCTCGACGTGCTCGACGCCAGGTTCGGGCGCGCGCGCGTGCTTGGCGGGCTCTGCGCCATCGCCGCGACCCTGAACGAGCAGCGCGAGGTCGTGCAGTTGCAGCCGATGCAATCGCTGAGCTTCGGCGAGCGCGACGGCGGATCGTCGGACCGCGTCCGCGCGATCTTCGAGATTTTCCGGCGCGGGAATTTCAATGCGTCGGCCAGCGACCACGTCATGCAGGACATGTGGGAGAAGTGGGTGTTCCTGTCCTCGCTCGCTGCATCGACCACATTGATGCGTGCGCCGGTCGGCGTGATCCTGACCGCGCCGGGCGGCAAGGATTTCCTGCTCGGCATGCTCGACGAATGCAGCGCCACCGCTGCGGCCGCAGGCTACCCCCCAGCCGGCGCGTTCTTCCAGCGCGTCTCCGGCATGCTCACCGCGGAGGGATCACCGATGACCGCCTCGATGTTCCGCGATCTCAGCGCCGGCCTTCCGGTCGAGGCCGATCACGTCATCGGCGATCTCGTCGCCCGCGCCGATGCCGCCAAGGTCCCGGTGCCGCGCCTGCGCATATCCTACACGCAGCTGAAGGTGTACGAGGCTCAGCGGGGCAAGTAGCTCTTGGTATCGCCTCGGTGTTCGCCGAACCGTTGGTCAGGCACGACGGCGCCACAGACTCCGATGTCGTCCCGGCCTTGCGCCGGGACCCATAGCCACCGTCCGTAGTGAAGCAGGCCACTCTCACCGACGTCCCTCGATAGCTTCCGCGGTATGGGTCCCGGCGCAAGGCCGGGACGACAGTTGTGATCTGGGCGACGTCCCAACTACAGATGCGCCAGATAATGCGCCAGCGCCGTGATCTCCTCGTCGCTTAGCGGATAGGCAACATCGGTCATCGCGGCCTGGCTGCCGCCGACGCGCTGGCCGGACTTGTAGTCGTGGAGCGCCTTGACGAGATATTCCTCGCGCTGGCCGGCGAGCCGCGCCACGCCCTTGGTGCCGGCATAGCTGTCGAGATGGCATGAGGCACAGCGCCGGCCGGCGGCGGCTTGCGCGCCTTTGGCCGACAGATCCGGATCGTTGTCCGGCGGCGCCTTGGCCGGCTGCAGCGAGGCGAAATAGGCGCCGAGGTTGCGGATGTCCTCGTTGGTGAGCTGATCGACGATCGGCTTCATCGCCTCGTTCTTGCGCGTGCCGGCGCGGAAGAACACGAGCTGCCACTGGATGAACTGATCCTGCTGGCCGGCGAGCGAAGGAATGTTCTCGGTCTGCGAGATGCCGTTCTCGCCGTGGCAGCCGGCGCAGAGCTCGGCCTTGGCCTTGCCCGCTTCGATATCGGCGGCGTCGGCCGGAGGCGCCGCAAGCATGAGCATCAGCGCGGCGGCCATCACCAGGTGCATTCTGGAGGTCCCTGGATTCATCGCAGGCGTTCTCGCTCCCATCATTGCTTTGGCGCGCGGACGATGCCCGAAACCCGCGACCGGGTGCGGCACGTCGTCCTTGATCAACGCGCGACATTCAAAATAGTTGGGGCTGCGGCCGCCGTAAGGCAGCGCGCAGCCCCGCTTTCACGACGAGCTCATTTCTTCTCGTAGCTGATGCGATAGATCGCGCCGGCCCAGTCGTCCGCCACCAGGATCGAGCCGTCCTTGGCGAGGATGATGTCGTCGGGGCGGCCGAGATAGCCCTGGTCGCCCTCGAGCCAGCCGGAGGCGAACACCTCCTGCTTGGCGTCCTTGCCGTCGGGGCCGACGATGACGCGCATGATCCGTGCGCCCTGGTACTTGTGCCGGTTCCAGGAGCCGTGCTCGGCGATCAGGATGTTGTTCTTGTACTCCGCCGGGAACTGGTCGCCGGTGTAGAACTTCATGCCGAGCGGCGCCACGTGCGGACCGAGGTTCAGCACTGGCGGTGTGAACTCCGAGCACTTGTGACCCATCGCGAATTTCGGATCCGGCAGGTCACCCTGGTGGCAATAGGGATAGCCGAAATGCTCGCCGATCTTCGAGATCATGTTGAGCTTGTCGCTCGGCAGATCGTCGCTGACCCAGTCGCGCGCATTCTCGGTGAACCAGTATTTGCCGGTGCGCGGGTCGACGTCGCCGCCGACGCTGTTACGGACGCCGAGCGCATAGATCTCGGCATTGCCGGTGCGCGGATCGACTCGGCGGATCTGCGCGACTGACGTCGGCGGGATGCCGATGTTGAAGGGCGGTCCAAACGGGATATAGAACCAGCCTTCCTTGTCGACCGCGATGTATTTCCAGCCATGCGCCGCATAGGACGGCATGTCGTCGTAGACGACCTTGCCCTGGCCGAGATTGTCGAGACTGGCTTCGGCATTCTCGTATTTGATCAGCTTGTCGACCGCGATCACGTAGAGATTGCCGTCCTGGAAGGCGAGGCCGGTCGGCATGTTCAGGCCCTTGAGGACCGTCTTGACCTCGCGTTTGCCGCCCTTGTCGGTGATGGCATAGACGTTGCCAAGCCCGAACGAGCCGACGAACAGCGTGCCCTTGTCGCCCCAGGCCATCTGCCGCGCGGCGAGCACGCCCGAGGCCCAGACCTCCATCTTGAAGCCGTCCGGCAGCTTCACCTGCTTGACGATCTTCGCGAGCTCGGCATCGGACGCGCCGGTCGGCGGGCCCGACGGCGGCGCCAGCCCCTTCTGCGCCTCGGTCTCGTCGCCGAGGAACCAGTCGTCCGGCGGATGCGTCCAGAACTCCTTGGTGCCGGATTCGTATTTCTTCAGGCCCTTCCCCTGATCGGATTGCTGCTGCGCGCCGGCGATGCTGGTGCCGGCGAGGAGACCTATTGTTGCAAGCGCAAGAATGCTTCGGTGAAAAGCCGATGTCATCGCTTCACTCCCATGAGGCAGCTCATGTGGCTGCGTCTACTTATCGGAACGTATCTGAAGACGTCCTTTGGCCGACCACATCAGTGGTCCTGCTCGAAAATGGTAGCACATCCTGAGCGGGTGAGAAGCGGATTGCTGCCAGGTTCGCGCGAGGCTCAAATGATGCCGCTCCACTCATGCCATGCCAGATGCGCGTGTCCGTGCGCGTGCCTGCGCCGCATCGGCGATTGTCCGCCACGCGGCACGGGCCTGCCGCCATGCGCTGTATTCATATGCGCCGATCGGCCGGACGATTGGCGTGTGCTTGAACAGCCGATAGGATCGGAACAACACGCTGCGGCCGTTCACCGCCCGGCAACGAGATCAAGTCGACAGGATCGATGAATGTCCGAGCGTTTCCCTGTGTCCACACCGAAGGCCGGTGCCGGCGTCCTCGACCTGCTGCGGCGGTTCGCAGCCGACCCCGCAGCGGCCATCACCTATGGTGAAGAATGCCTGAAGAAGACGCAGGCGATCGAACCGCAGCTGAAAGCATTCGAATATCTGCCGCGGGATGTCGTTCCAAAGACCGGCCCGCTCGGTGGAATTCCCGTCGCCATCAAGGACATCATCGCCACCTCGGACATGCCGACCACCAACGGCTCGCAAATCTATCGCGATCACGTGCCGGATGCGGACGCCTGGGTGGTCGAACGGCTGCGCAATCTCGGCGCAACCATCTTCGGCAAGACGGTCTCCACTGAATTCGCCTGGCGCCATCCAGGTCCCACCGTCAATCCATGGAACCCCGAGCACACACCGGGCGGCTCATCGTCCGGATCAGCCGCCGCGGTTGCGGCCGGCCTGGTGCCGCTGGCGCTGGGAACACAGACACTCGGCTCGGTGATCCGACCGGCGGCCTTCAACGGCGTCGTCGGCTTCAAGCCGAGCTTCGGCGCGATTCCACGCGGCGGCGTGCATCCGCTTAGCCCGTCGCTCGACCATGTCGGCTTCTTCGCCCGCCGCGTCGACGACGTGGCCTTCGCCCTCTCGTTGCTGGCAGGCACCAGCGCAGATGATCGCCACGGCCGGCCGCTGCCGGGCTTCACCGTCGGCATCGACCAGGGCCTCACGCCGCACCGCACGCCACGGCTCGCGGTGGTGCGCTTCGCCAAATGGGAGCGCGCCGAGGCGGAGCAGAAGACCGTATTCGAGTCCGTCATCGACAAGCTGCGCAGCGCCGGCGCGACGATCACCGAGATCGAACTGAGAGAGCTCGACGCGGTGAACGGGCATGCGATCACCACGATCATGCTCAGCGAGGCGACCACGATCTTCTCCGATCTGATCGCGCGCCATCCCGACCGGGTCAGCGAGGTCATGAAGGGCCACGTCGAGAGCGGGCGAAGCAAGACGGCCATGGAATATCTCGCCGCGAAGGCGGCCCAGGCCCTCAGGCAGAAGGCGCTCGCCGCTGAGCTCGACGGCTTCGACGCAGTGCTCACCTTGCCGGCGTTCGGCGAAGCGCCGCGCGGCTTGGATTGGACGGGGGACGCCGAATATTGCGCGCCCTGGACCTTCGTCGGAGCGCCGGCAGTCTCCTTGCCGGCCGGGTTCGGCAACAACGGCCTGCCGCTGGGCGTACAGATCGCCGGCCCCTATCGCAACGACCTCCATGTGCTCCGCGTCGCGAAATGGGCCGAAGCGGTGCTGGCGTTCGACCCCGGCGTGCCGCTCCTGGCGCGCAAATAGCCGCCACGAACCCCGAGCAAGGATACCGCTGCGCCACGATGGCCTCCTGCGACAAGCCCAGTGGCGGGTTTGCGGCCAGCGCTGTAAAACGATCACATGACAGTCACAGACATCGCGAGCAGAACCTATAATCACGGTTGGCGCCTCGATCCGATCGTGCGCAGCCTGCTCGACACCGATTTTTACAAGTTGTTGATGCTGCAGATGATTCGGGAGTTCTACCCGAGTCAGCAGGTGACCTTCTCGGTCATCAACCGGACCCGGCGGGTGCGGCTCGGCGACGTCATCGACGAAGGCGAATTGCGCGCCCAGCTCGATCACGCCCGCACCATCCGCTTCGCCAAGAAGGAGCTGATCTGGCTGGCCGGCAACACCTTCTACGGCAAGACCCACATGTTCTCGCCGGAGTTCATCGCCTGGCTCGCCAATTTCCGCCTGCCCGAATACGAGCTGCGCAAGTCCGACGGCCAGTACGAGCTGCATTTCCACGGACCCTGGACCCACACCACGATGTGGGAGATCCCGGCGCTCGCGATCGTCAACGAGCTGCGCTCGCGCCAGGCCATGAAGGGCCAGGGCCGGTTCGCACTCGACGTGCTGTTCGCCCGCGCCAAGGCCAAGCTGTGGGCCAAAGTGGAGCGGCTGCGCAAGCTCGAGGGGCTGCGGCTGTCGGATTTCGGCACCCGCCGCCGCCACGGCTTCCTGTGGCAGCGCTGGTGCGTCGAGGCCGTCAAGGAAGGTCTCGGCTCGTCGTTCACCGGCACCTCCAACGTGCTGCTGGCGATGGACAACGACCTCGAGGCCATCGGCACCAACGCGCATGAGCTGCCGATGGTTGCGGCGGCACTTGCCAAGGACGATGACGAGCTGCGCTTCGCGCCGTATCGCATTCTCGACCAGTGGCGGCAGACCTACGCAGGCAACCTGCTGATCGCGCTGCCCGACGCGTTCGGGACCAAGGCCTTCCTGCGCGACGCACCCGACTGGGTCGCCGACTGGACCGGCTTCCGTCCCGACAGCGCGCCGCCGATCCAGGCCGGCGAGGAGATCATCGCCTGGTGGAAATCGAAGGGGCGCGATCCCAAGCAGAAGCTGCTCGTGTTCTCCGACGCGATGGACGTCGAATCGATCGAGCAGCTCCATCATCGATTCTCCGATCAGGTGCGGCTGTCGTTCGGCTGGGGCACCAACCTGACCAACGATTTCGTCGGCTGCTCGCCGGACGGCTCGGTCGACCTCGATCCGATCTCGCTGGTCTGCAAGGTGACGTCGGCAGACGGGCATCCCGCCGTGAAGCTGTCCGACAACCCGGAGAAGGCGACCGGCGATCCCGCCGAGATCGCCCGTTATCTCCGCGTGTTCGGCGATGCCGGCCGGGTGCGCACGCCGGTCGTCGTCTAGGCCGCCGACAGCCCACGGCGATTTCTCTTTCCTGCCACGTTTCTTGTTCCTGCTTTGTTCGAAATGCGGTAAAATCGTCGTACAAGCGCACAGATCGGGTGACAGGAGATCGTTGGCATGCGTCGGGTGATCGGCCGAGTTGGACAGCTACTATCTGCAACCATTCTTGTCGTCGGCGCGATCCTGATCTCGACCGGGCCCGCTGCCGCCGACAAGCGCGTGGCGCTGGTGATCGGCAACTCCATTCACGAGCGCGCGCCGCTGCTGGACGAGCCGGCGGCGGATGCCCGGCTGATCGCCGACAGGCTGTCGCGGCTCGGCTTCACCCTGAGCGGCGGTGCCGCGCAGATCGACCTCGACAGGCGAGGCTTCGATCGCGCGCTTGCCGAGTTCAAGGGCAGGATCGCCGACGCCGACGTCGCGCTGATCTATTATGCCGGCTATGGGCTCAACCTGGGCGGCGCCGATTATCTCGTCCCGGTCGACGCGGCACCGGCGACAGCTGCGGATCTCAACACCGAGCTGCGCGACCTGACTGCGATTCTGCGCGAGCTGGGCGGATCGAACCCCCGGCAGAACGTGATCATTCTCGACGCCTTCCGCTCCAATCCGTTCGCCGGGCGCGGCATCGCCGGACTTGCCGCCGGCCTCGTCCCGGTCGACGTTTCCGCACGGACCGTGATCTCCTTTGCCGCACAGGCCGGGACGGCGGGACAGCGCGGCCCGGACGGCCACGGCGTGTTCGCCGCAGCCCTTGCAGAGGCGCTCCAGCAGCCTGGCCAACGTCTGATCGAGATCCTCAACCAGACCGACGCCGCGGTGGAGCGCGCCACCAGCGGAGCGCAGCGGCCGCTCGTGATGTTCACGTCGATAGACAGCGGCGCTCAACTGAGCGCCGCCGCCGCGAAGCCGACGCAGCCGGCCGGCCCTGACGCCGCCCGGAGCAGCGCTCCCGTTTCGAGCCCGACCGCCTCGTCCGACGCGGCAGATGCGCGGACGCCCGGACTTGCCGTGCTGTATGATGAGGATCTCTCTGACCCCAAGGGTAGGCGCTATTCCGGCTCGATCACCTGGCGGACCGAGACGGTCAAGAACGCACAATCAGGACGGCTCATGCCGGTGATCCGTGGCGAGATCGACATTCCCGAGCGCAAGCTGAAGGTCAGCCTGCAGCTGCGCCGCAACGACGATCCCAGCCTGCCGGCCAGCCATGTCGCCGAGCTCACATTCAGGCCCGCTGCCGACTTCGTCGGTGGCGGCATCAGCAGCGTCCCGGGAATGCTGATGAAGACGGATGAGAAGTCGCGCGGGACGCCGCTTGCCGGGCTTTCCGTCAAGATCACCGAAGGTTCATTCCTGGTGGGCTTGTCCAACGTCGAGGCCGATCGCGCGCGCAACGAGGAACTCCTCGCACGGCGCGAATGGTTCGACATCCCGGTCGTCTATGCGAACCAGCGCCGGGGCATCCTCGCCATCGGCAAAGGTCCCAGTGGAGATCGGGTATTCGCCGACGCACTCGCGGCCTGGGACAAATCCCCGCCGACGAAATGATGAGGCATAAGGCGAGAGGGGAACGGAGCGGAATTTTTGGAGCGGGCGAAGGGGTTCGAACCCTCGACCCCGACCTTGGCAAGGTCGTGCTCTACCACTGAGCTACACCCGCATCCGTGACGCCTTGGCGGCGTGGCCGCCAGCGACGGGCAGACCTATGCCAAATGCCGCGGACGAATGCAACAGGTCTGCGACAGGTTTCGTACGCCGACGACGTTCAAATTTTTGCGGTCGGGGCCGGCCGAACCGGGCCCAAACCTGCCCATCACCGGGCCGCGATGGGCGCTGATTGAAATTTCCAGCTGGACCGCCACTTAAAGTGAGAGAAAACGTGTATTGAGGCGCGGCGGCGGCCGGTTCCCGGTCGCCGTCCATCGGAATTTTTCGGACGAGGGACCCCGTGACCATTGTTGAGCAGGGCGGCGGAGCGGCGCCGCAGGTGCCGGATCTGATCAAGGACACCACGACGCAGAGCTTCGTGAAGGACGTCATCGAGGAATCGAAGCGGCAGCCGGTCCTCATCGACTTCTGGGCGCCGTGGTGCGGACCGTGCAAGCAGCTGACGCCCATCCTGGAAAAGGCCGTCAAGGCCGCCAACGGCAAGGTCAAGCTGGTCAAGATGAACATCGACGAGCATCCGGCCATTCCCGGCCAGATGGGGATCCAGTCGATTCCGGCCGTGATCGCGTTCGTCGGCGGACGGCCCGCCGATGGCTTCATGGGTGCCGTGCCCGAGAGCCAGGTCGCCGCCTTCATCGAAAAGATCACCAAGGGCGTTCCGGGCGTCGGCGAGCCCGACATCGCCGAAATCCTCAAGGAAGCCGAAGCCGCACTCGCCGAGGGCGATGCGGCTGGCGCGGCCGAGATCTATGCCGAGGTGCTCGCGGTCGATGCCGCCAACATCCCGGCGATCGCCGGGCTTGCGAAGTGCCAGGTCGAGCTCGGCGCGATCGACGAGGCCAAGCAGACGCTTGCGATGGTCCCGGACGCCAAGCGTAGCGATTCGGCGGTCTCCGCCGTGCAGGCCGCGATCGATCTGGCCGAGCAAGCCCAGTCGCTCGGGCCGGTCGGCGAGCTCGAACAGAAGGTCGCCGCCAATCCGCTCGACCACCAGGCGCGTTTTGACCTGGCGACGGCGCTGAACGCCGCGGGCAAGCGGAAGGAAGCCACCGACCAGCTGCTCGAGATCGTGAAGCGCGACCGCAAATGGAACGACGACGGCGCGCGCAAGCAGCTCGTGCAGTTCTTCGAAGCCTGGGGCGGCGCAGACGAGGCCACCATCGAGGGCCGCAAGCGGCTGTCGACGATCCTGTTTTCGTAACCCGGCTGGACGGGACGCGCGCTCGTTCCAGCGGACACGAGGTATCGCATGCCGATCAATGCCGAATATCGCGGTCCCGCCGAGCTGCCGGAGATCGTTCCGGTGTTTCCATTGGCGGGAGCCTTGCTGCTGCCGCGCGGCCAAATGCCGCTCAACATTTTCGAGCCGCGCTATCTCGCGATGGTCGACGATGCGCTTCGCGACGGCCATCGGCTCATTGGCATGATCCAGCCCGACGTCACGCATTCCTCCAGCGAGGAGCGGCCGGTGCTGTTCAAGGTCGGCTGCGTCGGCCGGATCACGCAGCTCGCCGAGTCCGGCGATGGCCGCTACATCCTCGAGCTCACGGGCGTGTCCCGCTTCAAGGTGGTCGAGGAAATGACGGTGCTCACGCCCTATCGGCAGTGCAAGGTCGATTATTTCCCGTTCGTCGATGATTTCACGGCGCGCAAGGGTGAGGACGCGGTCGACCGCGAGGCGCTGCTCGCGGTGCTCACCGACTTCCTCAAAGCGAACAATCTCAAGGTCGACTGGGCCGGCATCGAAGCGGCGCCGAACGAAGCGCTCGTGAACGCGCTGGCGATGATGTCGCCCTACGGCCCGGCGGAGAAGCAGGCGATGCTCGAGGCGCCGGACCTCAAGACCCGCGCCGAAATCCTCATCGCCGTGACCGAGATGGATCTCGCCAAGAAGCGGACCTCGGGCGATCCGCCGCTGCAATGATCATTCGGCGGCGGCCGCACGCGGCGCTGGCGGCGCCGCCGTGAGACGCATCAGCGCGATGGTGGCGAGGATCACCCCGATGTAAACCGCGAGCTGCATCGCGGTGGGCTGATCCGTATAGCCGATCAGGGCCTTGAGGGTCCGTCCGGCGACGCCACGCTCGGGCAGAACCGCGCTCGAATCCCACACCACCTGGTCGAACGTTGTCAGCCAGTTGGCGCGGGCGAGAAAGAACACCGCCTGCGCGGCCATTCCCGCCGACAGCAGGGTGATCAGCACGGTGGTGGTCTTGAACAGGGCGCGCGGCGGGATGCGCATCAGGCCGAGATAGGTCGCGAGACAGACGGCAACGCCGAGCAGCAGGCCGAGGACGCCGCCACCGAGCAGCGCCCGCCCGCCGCCGTCACCGGAGGCCGCCACGCCATAGAGAAACAGCGCGACCTCGCTGCCCTCGCGCAACACGGCGATGGCGATCACGGTCGCCAGCGCGACCAGCGGCTTGGCGCCTTCGGCCACCGCTTGGCCCATCGTCCGCAACTCGTTGCTCATCTCGCGGCCGTGCCGGGCCATCCAGACATTGTGCCAGGTCAGCATGATCACGGCAGCCGACAGGACCCCTGCATTGAACAATTCCTGTCCCATGCCTTCGAATAGCTGAGTCAGCGTGCCCGCGAACGCCGCGACGATGCATGCGCCGACCAGGCCGGCAAACAGCCCCGCGCCGATCCAGCGCAGGCGATGCGGGACCGCGCTGGTGACGGCGAGCACGATGCCGACGATCAGGCCGGCTTCGAACACTTCGCGGAAGACGATGATCAGGGCGGCGAGCATGGGATCTGGACCTATTGGACGTTGACGAAGCCGCGGGCCTTTTCGTTGAAGTCGTTATAGAACTCGTACCGCCCGGACTTCATGGCGCGGACGTTGAGCACCGCCTCGCTGTTGGCCGCGATCACCTTCTCGACCTTCAGGGTCTCGCTCTCGAACTCGATGGCCTTGCTCTCCATGTTCTTGACGCGGATCGTCAGCGGCGCGTCGGCAGGAACGGTCGGCTCCTTGGGCTCGAATTGACCATTGGCATAGGTGAGGCAGATCTCGTTCGATTCCCCAGCGTGCGCCTGCGCTGCCATCAGCAGCATGCCGACGCTTCCACCTACGACGACCAACTTCCGCACCACGTCGACCAACATCGATCCGTCCCCTCTCCTATCCCGACAAGCAAATCGGAGAACGGTTGCGCGCCCGGATCGATGTCGACGCCGGGCACCCGTTCGCGACGACGAACAACTAAGCGGCTCGTCGCCGTGTCTGCAAAGAGACTCCTTCTAAGTTAGAACCATTCTTGGCGAATGTGTCGTGGCAGTGGCCTCGCGGTGAACGGAGTGCGGCCGAACGGCAGTTAAGGCGATGCAGCGGTTGCAAAGCGTCGCAATGCCGTCATCTCGCCGAGTTTGTGCCGCGGCTATGTCGACCGGATGCGCAGCGTCAGTAGCCGGCGATGGCGAGGAGGACCACGCCGGCGAGCATGATCCAGCCGAAATGCCGCGCGCGCGTCGCCAGCGCATTGGCGCCTGCAGCGAAGGTGAACACGACGATGACGGTGACCACCGTCCAATGCCGCGCCGACTCCGACGCCATTCGCGGGGCGGCCGTGAGCAGCACGCCACAGCCGATCCACGCCACCGTGCCCGTTTGCCAGACCAGCCGCAGCAGGGTTCGCAACCGCTCCGGCGAGATGGTGGCACGCGCGAACACCATCGTCTCGCCGAGCACGCCATGGATCACGGCGACGGTGATCGCCATCAGCCCCGCGGTTACGAGCAGCGCATCGCGCATGGCACGCCTTCCATACAGTTATGTATGGAAGATGCACGAAGCCCTGGCGGCCGTCAATACAGTTATGTATGGTCGCCCTGATGGTGACGACATGACCGATCAGCTCTCCGCCGACGATTGGCTGACACAGGGATTGAAGGTGCTGGCCACCCGGGGCTTCACCGCGCTGAAGGCGGAGCCGCTGGCGAAAGCCATGGGCGTGTCGCGCGGCAGCTTCTACTGGCATTTCGCCGATGTGGCCGCGTTTCACGCCGCCCTCCTCAAAAAGTGGCGGGAGATTGCGGCCGAGCAGATCATCACCGGGGTGGAGGCGAGCGCCGGCGACCAGCCGGCGATTGCCGTGCTCCTCCGGCGCGCGTTCACCGTCAGACTCACCCTGGAGCGCGCCGTGCGCAGCTGGGCCGGATCCGACCCCGCCGCGCGCCAGGCCGTCCAGGCCATCGACAGACGCCGGCTGGGCTATGTCGAGAGCCTGCTTTCAGCCGAAGGACTGATGCCGGCGATCGCGCACGCACGCGCCCAGGTGCTGTACTGGGCCTTCCTCGGCCACGCGCTGTCGGATCGGCCGTTGCCGGCCCAGCAACTGGACACGGTCATCGACGAGCTGATCCGGATCGCCCTGCACAAGCCTTGAAGGACGACAACCAGGCGGACGATATGCTACAGAGGCGCCCGCCGGAGACCCTTGCCATGAACGCCCCGCTCGAACGCCCCGCCAATTCCGTCGATCCCAAGCTGCTCGAGATCCTGGTCTGCCCGATGACCAAGGGCCCGCTGGAATACGACGCGGCGAAGCAGGAGCTGGTCTCGCGGTCGGCGAAGCTCGCCTACCCGATCCGCGACGGCATCCCGATCATGCTGCCGGAGGAAGCGCGGAAGATCGACTGACCGATGCGGCCCGTCGTGATCCGCTGCGCACTCGCCGTGGCGCTGATGGCCCTCACCTCGGTGGTCTCGGCCGAGGAGAGCGCCGTCCGCATTGGCGCACTCGACGCCGTCTTGACCACGCCAGCGGGCGTCGAGCGCCCTCCGGTGGCGCTGCTGATCGCCGGCTCCGGGTCGACGGACCGGGACGGCAATGGGCCGCAGCTCAAGCCGGCGACCTTGAAGAAGCTCGCCGAGCGGCTCGCCGCCCAGGGCATCGCCAGCCTGCGCTACGACAAGCGCGGCGCGCGCGGCTGGAAGGCGGAGTTCGGCCGCCCGGAAGACTTCCGCTTCAAGGACTATGTCGGCGACGCCGCCGCGCTGGTCGACTTCCTGCGCGGCAAGTTCGCCCGGATCGTCCTGGTCGGCCACAGCGAGGGCGGCCTGGTCGCCATCCTCACCGCCCGTCGCACCCCGGTCGACCGTCTCGTCCTGCTCGCGTCGTCGGCGCGGCGGCAGGGCGATCTGCTCAAGGCGCAGCTCGAGAAGAAGCTGCCGGCCGCGAAGATGGAGCCGGTCGCCAAGGCGATCGATGCCATCATGGCCGGGCAGATCGTGGACCCGCCACCGCCCGAACTGCCGATCGCCCCGAGCATGCAGCCGAGCATCGGCTCCGCCTTCGCCGAGGATCCGATTGATCCGCTCAAGCAACTCACGATCCCGATCCTGATCGTCGGCGGCGCCCGCGACCACCAGATCGCACGCCTCGACATGGTCGCGCTCGCCGCCGCCGCACCGGCCGCCAAGTCGCTGTGGCTGCTGGAGATGAACCACGTTCTGGTCGACGTCGCCAACGAGGACGAGAACCTCGCCTCCTACAACGATCCAGACCGCCCGCTCGACCCCGACATGATCGACGCCGTCGCCGGTTTCATCGCCGCCGCAGGCCCGCGCTGAACCTCAAAGCGCCTCGCCCTTCAGCAGCCGCGGCATCTCGCCGGTGAGCCCCGCGGCCTGCTTGATGAACAGCTCCTTCAACGGCGGCGCGCGATCGACGATCCCAAGGCCGATGTCGCGCACGGCCCGCAACAGCGTCGATTTATTGGAGAACAGGAAGTTCAGCGAGTTGGTGGCGACGCCCATCGCCATCGTGTCGAAGCGGCGCCAGCGCTGATAGCGCTCGAGGACATCGACCTGCCCCGGGTCGATTCCCATTCTTGCCGCATCGACCACGACCTCGGCCAGTGCGGCGACGTCCTTCAGCCCCATGTTGAGCCCCTGCCCCGCGATGGGGTGGATCACATGGGCGGCGTCGCCAACCAGCGCCAGCCGCGGCGCGATGAACGAGCGGGCGACGAAGTAGGACAGCGGAAACGCGCGCGGCTGGTCGAGCACCTTCAACTCGCCGAGATGCAGGCCGGCGCGCTTCTCCAGCTCGGCCTGGAATTCATCCGCGCTGAGCGCGACGAGGCGCTTCGCCTCGGCGCGCCGCTCGGTCCACACCAGCGAGGAGCGCTTGCCGGTCAGCGGCAGAATCGCGAATGGTCCGGGCGGAAGGAAATGCTCCTCGGCGCGGCCGCCATGGTCGCGCTCGTGACCGATGGTCACGACGATGCCGGACTGGTCATAGTCCCAGCCATGGGTCTGGATGCCCGCGCGCTCGCGCAGCTTCGAGCGCGCGCCGTCAGCGGCAACCAGCAGGCTCGCCTCGAGCTGGCTGCCGTCGCCCAGAGTCACCGCAATGCCGTCGGCCCGCGTCGCAAAGCCGGTCACCGGCATCGCCTTGAGCTCGACGCCTGCGGCCTCCGCATGCCGGACCAGCGCGTCGATCAAGAGCCGGTTCTCGACCATGTGCGCGAACGGCTCGCCGGCCTCGACCTGGCCCGCAAAGGTCAGGAACGCCGGGCGGATCGCATCCTCGGGCTTGGAGTCGGTGATGACCATGTCGAGGATCGGCTGCGCCTCGGGCGCGACATCGGCCCAGACCCCGATCGCGTCAAACAGCTTGCGGCAGGCCGCGACGATGGCGCTGGCGCGCGGATCACGGCTCGGCCGGTTCGCCAGCGCCGGATCGGCCACGATCACCGGCACCTCGGGCCCAAGCCCCTGACGGAGCGCCAACGCCAGCGCCAGGCCGGCAAACGCCCCGCCACAAATGACAATGCTTCGCTGTGTCGTCATGCCGCCCTGCTCACGGTTACTCTTGCGAGTGGAGTATAGCTGGGCGAAACAGGAGCGTGAAACAAGGTCTGCCCTCCGAGACCGTCATTTCCGGATGCCTGATCCCGCTAGAACGGGGCCGGAGCTGACGGCCGAGCCAGCGAAAGCACCACGCCATGTCCAAGGGACTGATCGACCTGATCTCGATCCTCGATCTCGAGCCGATCGAGGTGAACCTGTTCCGCGGCAACAGCCCGAAGACGAGCTGGCAGCGCGTGTTCGGCGGCCAAGTGATCGGCCAGGCGATGATGGCGGCGTGCCGCACTGTCGAGGGCCGGCTGCCGCATTCGCTGCACTGCTATTTCATCCTGCCCGGCGACCCGCAGGTGCCGATCATCTACCAGGTCGAGCGCCTGCGCGACGGCAAGAGCTATGCGACCCGGCGCGTCACCGCGATCCAGCACGGCAATGCGATCTTCTCGATCATGGTGTCCTTCCACAGCGACGAGGACAGCGCATTCAACCACCAGGACAAGATGCCGGACGTGCCGCCGCCGGAGAAGCTGACGGCGGAGGAGATCTCCAAGCAGCCGATGTTTCAGGAAGTCTTCCAAAGGATGCCGGACTTCATCCGCCGCTACTACGAATCCGACCGGCCGATCGAGCTGCGCCCCGTCGAACTGAACCGGTACTTCGGCCATAAGATCGAGGATGGCCGCATCAACGTCTGGATCAAGACGGCGGCGAAGCTGCCCGATGATCCGGCGCTGCACATGTGCGCGCTGGCCTATGCGTCGGACTTCTCGCTGCTCGACGCGGTCATGGCGCGCTATGGCCGCACCTTGTTCGACAAGCGCATGATGCCGGCCTCGCTGGATCATGCGATGTGGTTTCACCGGCCGTTCCGCGCCGACGAATGGCTGCTTTATGCGCAGGATTCGCCGAGCGCGCAGGGCGGCCGCGGGCTCACCCGCGGCTCGATCTTCAAGCCCGACGGCACGCTGGTCGCCTCCGTCGCGCAGGAGGGCTCGATCCGCGAGCGCCGGACGTAGCAGCCTCACACTGGCTGCGCCGTCCGCGGCACGACCGCGAATTGCGACACGTACCAGGCGCTGTACCAGCGCAGCAGCCACGGGATCGGAATGATCACCGAGCAGCCGAGCACGAACGCGAAGGTGCGCCACAGCACCTGCAGGCCCGAGCCGGTGAACACGACCTCGCGCCGCGTCCCCTGGATGTTGCGGCAGACCCAGCGCATCCAGGCGGTCAGCACCCAGGCCCAGCCGATGATGGTGATGCCCGACACGATCATCAGCAGGTACCAGCCGGCATAGACGACGGGGCTGCCTTCGAAATGGATCGGCAACCGCTCGCCATTCGAGGCGAGGTTGCTCAGAAGCCAGCGCAGCACCATCCAGCCCAGGAACGCCGGAGCGACCAGCGAGATCAGGTTGAGGATCGGCCGATCACTGAGGCCGACATAGGCCAGGACGCCCATGGCGATGAAGACGTACCAGATGTCGAGCGGCTGGCCGGTGAAGGTCAGGTTCGGCCGGCCGGGCACCCTCATCCGCTCGATCACGTAGCGGTAGAGGTAGACGGCGGTCCACGGCGTGATGACGATCAGGAACTGGCCGACGACATACAGCAAGGTCCAGCCGAGATAGGACCAGGTCTCGAGCGTGACCGAGAGCGCGCCGGCCGAGGCGGCGCCGCCGGAATCGAACGCGGGCGGCGTGGCCGGCGACATGCTCGGCACGCCCGACATCAGGCCGGGAATGTGCCCGGCCTTCTCCCAGCCGGCCATCCCGTCGCTCCACAGCAGCGTCTCGGCCGTGACGACACCCCGGGCGATCAGGTCGCGCAGTTCGTCTTCCGAAATGGGGCCCTGTTGCTGGCCTTGCGCCGCGTAATACCAGGAACGATTCGACATGGGATGTCCTTGAGTGGAGGATGGCAGGAAAACGTCTTCAGTCTGTCGGGCGATGTCGCGTTCCGTTCAGTGATATCCGTCACTCCTTGACGTTTTCGCTTAACGCTGCGCTGATTTTGTGCCATTTGCCTAGGAACAGGCCAAAACGGCCGTCCCAAGCCTGCCTCCGAAACAGGCGGCTTCGACCCGAGGAAACCAAGGCCCGCCCATGAAGCTCGTCGTCGCGATCATCAAACCCTTCAAGCTCGACGAGGTGCGCCAGGCCCTCACCGCGATCGGCGTCCACGGCATGACCGTCACCGAGGTGAAGGGCTACGGCCGCCAGAAGGGCCATACCGAGATCTACCGCGGCGCCGAGTATATCGTGAACTTCCTGCCCAAGCTGCGCATCGAGATCGCGGTCAACTCCGACATCGCCGAGAAGGCGGTCGAGGTAATCACGACGCACGCGCGCACCGGCCAGATCGGCGACGGCAAGATCTTCGTGACGCCAATCGATCATGCCCGCCGCATCCGCACCGGCGAGACCGACACCGACGCACTCTAAGCCCGTCAAGCAGCCGCAACGGCTGCACGCCCGCCGCAACGGCGCGGCGAACTGCAAGATCCTAACATCTGACATGCCGGGGGGACTGTCATGGAGACCTGCGCGTCTCGTTGCCTGCGCGCGTCTGCAGCATTGGCTGCAGCGGGCGCGATTGCCTTCACCACGCCAGCAGCAGCGGCAGCGCCGTCCACGATCGAACCGGCCGACACCGCCTGGATGATCGTCGCCACCGCTTTGGTGCTGATGATGACCATTCCGGGTCTGGCGCTGTTCTACTCGGGCATGGTGCGCAAGAAGAACGTGCTGGCGACGATGGCGCAGAGCCTCGCAGCCGTGATGCTGATCTCGATCCTGTGGGTCGCATTCGGCTACTCGCTGGCCTTCGTCGGCGACGGCACCTGGATCGGCTCGCTCGACCGCGCCTTCCTCGCCGGCATGGGCATGGACAGCGTCCATCCCGGCGCCAGGACGATCCCCGAGTCGCTGTTCATGCTGTACCAGATGACGTTCGCGATCATCACGGTGGCGCTGGTGGCGGGCTCGGTCGCCGACCGCATGCGCTTCTCGGCCTACCTCCTGTTCAGCATCGCATGGTTCATCTTCGTCTATGTGCCGCTGGCGCATTGGATCTGGGGCGGCGGCTTTCTCGCGCAGGCCGGCGTGGTCGACTTCGCCGGCGGTCTCGTCGTGCATCTCTCCGCGGGCACCGCGGGATTGGTCGCGGCGCTGGTGATGGGACGCCGCCAGGGCTATGGCAGCGAGAACCTCTCGCCGTTCGATCTGTCGCTCGCGGTGGTCGGCACCGGCCTGCTCTGGGTCGGCTGGTTCGGCTTCAATGGCGGCTCGGCGCTCGGGGCGAATGCGCATGCGGTGATGGCGATCCTGACGACGCATCTGGCCGCTTGCGCCGGCGCCGTCACCTGGGGCGCGCTGGAATGGTCGACGCGGCGCAAGCCGTCGGTGCTCGGCATGATCTCCGGCGCGGTGGCCGGCCTCGGCACCATCACGCCCGCGTCCGGCTTCGTCGCCCCCTGGCATGGCCTGGTGATCGGCGCGCTCGCCGGTATCATCTGCTACTGGGCCTGCACCTCGCTGAAGCACCGCTTCAACTATGACGATTCGCTCGACGTGTTCGGCGTCCACGGCGTCGGCGGCCTCACCGGCACGCTGCTGGCCGGCGTGTTCGCGACCGCCGCGATCGGCGGCACAGCCGGGCTGATCGAGGGCAACCCGAAGCAGCTTGCGGCCCAGCTCTACGGCGTCGCCGTCACCCTGGTGTGGTCGGGCGGCGTCACCTGGGGGCTCCTGAAGTTGGTCAGCGCCTTCGTGCCGCTGCGGGTGTCGCGCGAGCACGAGCTGGAAGGACTCGACATCTCCCAGCATGGCGAGGCGCTGCAATAGCTGCAGCAATTGGCGCCAATTGACCTGTTCGGCGTCGCGGGATTCTGCCCGCGCGGTGAGCAGCATTGTGTCTTGAGCCTGACATGCGTAACTTTTGCGCATGCCTGCCCATTCCTTGAGCGCGACGGAATAGCGCAGCCTTTGATGCCCCCGGTGAGGGGTGAAAAGGTCAGGATTCACCGCTCGTTAGCCCTGACCAGCCGTCTGGCACGGCATTTGATTCTATCGCTCCCGGCTGTGCCCGCGTCGTGAAGCTCTCTCCGCGTGGTGAACCTCAGTCGACAGGAAGCGCTCGGTAACGTCCGTGCCGGGCCCAAGCGGGGATAGGACCCATGAAAATTGTTATGGCGATCATTAAGCCATTCAAGCTCGAAGAAGTCCGGGACGCCCTGACCGCCATCGGCGTTCATGGTCTCACGGTGACGGAAGTGAAGGGGTACGGCCGTCAGAAAGGTCATACGGAAATCTACCGCGGCGCCGAATATGCGGTGAGCTTCCTGCCCAAGATCAAGATCGAGGTCGCGATCCCCTCCGACCAGGTCGACAAGACCATCGATGCGATCAGCTCGGCCGCCAAGACCGGTCAGATCGGCGACGGCAAGATCTTCGTCATCAGCCTCGACCACGCCGTGCGCATCCGCACCGGCGAAGCGGACGCTGCGGCCCTTTGATTTCGCGCTCAAACCAGAACACTTACGGAGTACAATAAAATGACGTTCAAGCGTCCAACCAGCGCGGGATGGGTTACGCTCGCAATTGCAGGGCTCTGCGTCGCAGGCCTCGTCGATGTGGCGTTCGCCGAGGACGCGCCTGCCGCCGCTGCCGCAGCCGCCCCCGTTCCCAACAAGGGCGACGTCGCCTGGATGCTCGTGTCCAGCGCCCTCGTCCTGATGATGTCCATCCCCGGCCTCGCGCTGTTCTATGGCGGCCTCGTCCGCACCAAGAACATGGCCTCGGTCCTCACGCAGGTGTTCGCCATCGTTGCGATGGTCGGCGTGATCTGGACGCTCTACGGCTACTCGCTCGCCTTCACCGACGGCGGCAGCATGACCTCGTGGGTCGGCGGCTTCTCCAAGGCCTTCCTGCACGGCGTCGACGCCAACTCGACCGTTCCGACCTTCTCGAACGGCGTGGTGATCCCGGAGCTGGCCTACTTCGTGTTCCAGATGACCTTCGCGATGATCACCCCGGCCCTGATCGTCGGCGCCTTCGCCGAACGCATCAAGTTCTCGGCGGTGATGCTGTTCATCCTGCTCTGGGTGACCTTCATCTACTTCCCGATCGCGCACTGGGTCTGGTTCATCGCAGCTCCCGATGACATCGCTGCTGCTGCCAAGGCTCTCGCTGCCGCTGGCGACGCTGCCGCCAAGACCGCTGCCCAGGCCAAGCTCGACGAAGTCACCGGCGCTGTCGGCTGGCTCGCCGGCGCTGGCGCCCTCGACTTCGCAGGCGGCACCGTCGTTCACATCAACGCCGGCATTGCCGGTCTGGTGGGCGCGGTTCTGATCGGCAAGCGCACCGGCTACGGCAAGGAGCTGATGGCTCCGCACTCGCTGACCATGACCATGATCGGCGCCGCGCTGCTGTGGGTCGGCTGGTTCGGCTTCAATGCCGGCTCGAACCTGGAGTCGAACGGCGTCACCGCGCTGGCCTTCGTCAACACCATGGTCGCCACCGCCGGTGCGGCGCTGTCCTGGCTGCTCTGCGAATGGGCGGTCAAGGGCAAGCCCTCGCTGCTCGGCATCTGCTCGGGTGCGGTCGCAGGCCTCGTCGCCGTCACCCCGGCCTCCGGCTATGCCGGCCCGATCGGCGCGCTGGTGCTCGGCCTGATCGTCTCGCCGGTCTGCCTGTTCTTCGTCTCCACCGTGAAGAACGCGCTCGGCTATGACGACGCGCTCGACGTGTTCGGCGTGCACTGCATCGGCGGCATCATCGGCGCTCTGGCCACCGGCATCCTGGTCAACCCGGCGCTGGGCGGCGTCGGCATCACCGACTACACCAACATCACCGGCAACAACGCCGGCACCTACGACTTCGCCACGCAGATGCTGGCGCAGCTCAAGGCTGTCGTCGCCACGCTGGTGTGGTCGGGTGTCGGCTCGGCGATCCTCTACAAGGTCGTCGACGTGGTCATCGGCCTGCGCCCGACCGTGGAGCAGGAGCGCGAGGGTCTCGACATCACCGACCACGGCGAGCGCGCCTACAACTACTGAGTTCTCCCGGGACTTGGTCGTACGCGACCGGGTCCGCAACTTCGGTTCGGGCAAATACCCGGCAATGCCCTGACCGTTGAGGGGCTCCAGCGCAAGCTGGGGCCCCTTTCTTTTTGTTTGGATCGTGAGGGCCGAGCGCGCGCCAAATAACCGGTGTCGTCCCTGCGAACGCAGGGACCCATACCGCGCGATGTTTGTAAGAGGCAGGCTGCGAGTCCCGTGCAAGACAACTGAACCCTGTGGTTATGGATCCCGGGTCGGCGCGCTTCGCGCTTGCCC
>NZ_JAUHJJ010000013.1:0-144144 GCF_032381175.1 Bradyrhizobium sp. SZCCHNR1093 | reverse complement strand
GGTGGTATAAAATCTCAAACGCCGATCAGCAGACTCGGGTTGACCGAGGACAACCTCTTGAGGCTCCACAGCTAGGCCGAGACCGCCGTGCAGACAAGGCGGAGAGGCGAGAGCAAAGGGAGGTTGCAATGGTCGGTTCGGATCTGCGGGCTGGGTTCGAGAAGGTGGCCTTCAAGGCCGACGATGGTACGGTGCTGCGCGGCTGGCACGTGCCGCCGCAGGGGGACGCGCCGACAGCGCCCATCGTCGTGCTTCATCACGGCTTCAGCGGGCTCAAGGAAAGCTATCTCGATAAATATGCGGCCGCGTTCAGCGCGGCCGGTCTCGGCGCGCTGGTCTATGATCCCCGCAATTTCGGCGAGAGCGAAGGACGCGTCCGGCAGGAGATCGACCCGATGCAGCAGCTGGCCGACTACCGCGATGCCATCACCTTCGCGATGACCCTGCCGCGCGTCGATCCCAGAAGGATCGGCGCTTGGGGCTCCAGCTATGGCGGCGGTGTCGCCATCCAGGCGGCGGCGATCGATCAGCGCATCCGCTGCGTGGCAGTGCAGGTCTCGTTCCTCAGCGGCGGCGCGATCTGGAGCCACATTCCGGCGGAGACAAAGGCGCAGCTGTCGCAGCTGTTCGTCGGCGAGCGATTGGCCCGTGCCGCGGGCGAGCCGCCGATGACCATGCAGGTGGTGGCGCAGGATCCGGCGACGACGCCGTGCATCCTCGGGACGTCGGACGCCTACGACTGGTGCATGGAGGCGGCGAAGATCTCGCCGCTGTGGCGCAACGAGGTTACCGTGCGCAGCCTAGAGCTCACCTTCAGCTTCGAGCCGGCCGCCTTTTTGCATCGCATCGCGCCGCGGCCGCTGATGTGGATCGCGGCCGAGGGCGACATGCTGATGCCGATTGAGGCGTCCCGGGAGGCGTTCGCATGCGCCGGCGAGCCAAAGCAGTTTGTCAGTCTGCCTTGCGGGCATTTCGCGCCCTATGTCCAGCACTTCGAACAATCATCCTCGGCTGCGCGTGACTGGTTCCTATCACACCTCCTGTAGGCGCGCGAAGCTCGAGCTCCGGAGGTAGGGTAAGGCGATCGCAGATGAGGCAACAAGCTGTGGCGAGCGCTCGTTTCGCAGCCACCCTTCGCGACGGCCGCCTACGGCGGCCTCTCGGGATGAGGGTCTTTTCGCGGCCAAATCCAAACCGTCATGGTGAGGAGGGCCGCTCTGCATCGCCTTGAGACCCATGGGGGCTGACGATCGGCTGCTCCCGTGCGGCGCTGCTCATGCTGCTCCTGCTCCGGGGCCGGCGGCCCGTGCGTGCAGTTGCCGGCACCTGGCACGAGCACCCCGCCGGTGGCGGGGCGGCAATTCCCAAACAGCGGGGCTGATTCGGCGCGAATGGTCTAGAATTATAATTGCAACGCGCGTCGCGCGTCACCTCCGTGCAGTGCCCCCGCCCGAAATGCCCCCCGTCATCGCCGACCCCTCCCTCCTGCGCGTCCTGATCGTGCTCGCCATCACCCAGCTCATCGCCTGGGGCACGCTCAGCCTGCCGGCGGTGATCGGCCGGGCCATGGCGGTGGATCTGGAGATGGATCTGACGGCGATCTTCGCCAGCACCTCGGTGCTGTACATGTCGATGGGGCTGTGCTCGCCGCTGCTGGCGCGGCCGTTCGTCAAGCATGGCGGGCGGCGGGTGATGATCGCGGGCACCCTGCTGGCCGCGCCGGGCTATGCGCTGCTGTCAGCCGCGCAGGGCGCTCTCTCTTATTATGCCGCATGGCTGCTGCTCGGCGTGGCCGGCAGCGCCACGCTCTCGACCGCCTCCTACATCGTGCTCAACGAGATCGCCGGCCTGCGCGCGCGCAGCGCCATCGGCGCGCTGATGCTGGTCACGGGGCTGTCGAGCAGCATCTTCTGGCCGGTCACCTCGACCCTCTCGGCGCATATCGGCTGGCGCAGCACCTGTCTCGTCTACGCCGGCCTGCTGCTGCTGGTCTCGCTGCCGCTGTTCGTGTTCCTGCTGCCGCGGCGCGTCCATGATCATCTGCCGCCGTCATCATCGGATGCGGCGGCGTCCGTCCCCGCAGCGACGCCGTCGCGCGGCACGTTCTATCTGCTGGTCGGCGCCTCCGGCCTCAACGCCTTCGTCGCGTTCGGGATGGGGGCCGTGCTGATCGAGCTCCTGAAGGCCGAAGGCCTGTCGGCGGCCGAAGCGGTCGGCTTTGGCTCGATGCTGGGGGTGATCCAGATCAGCGCCCGCGCCATCGATTTTCTCGGCGGCGGCCGCTGGGACGGCATCACCACCGCGATCGTCGCCGGCCTGGCGCTGCCGGTGGCGATGCTGCTGCTGATGTTGAGCGACGGCTCGCATGCCGCGATCGGCGCCTTCATCCTGATCTACGGCCTCGGCAGCGGCGCGCTCGCCGTGGCGCGGGCCACCATGCCGCTGGTGTTCTACGACAAGGCGGCCTTCGCCAAGGCGTCCGCCCAGATCGGACTGCCGCTCAACCTGTTGTCGGCGGTGTCGGCGCCCATCCTCGTCGAGCTCTTGACCCGCTACGGCAGCAACGCGCCGCTGGCGCTGAGCCTGGCATGCTCATGCGCGGCCGTGGTCATCCTGTTGCTGCTGCGGCAGCGCCGTCCGATGCGCGCGGCGGTCTCGTCCTGAGACGTCCGACCGAGTCGCCCGTCGGGGCGGACCTGCGCCCGCCGGAAGCGCCGGGACATGCCGCATTCGCCCTGCGCCGAAACACGAAGTTCATTCGCCGTCTCAACGACATCGCCGCAGCCGCGCCCGCCTGCGCAAATTTTGTTCTTTCGTTTTATCGGAATTCGTGCTTCTCTATCGCTGTCCCGCCTCATCGACGAGGGGCGCTGCGCATCGTCAGGAGCGTTGGGGTGGGATGTGATGGACGGGCAGGCGCCGACTGACGAGCGGCGCCGGCACGGACGGTCAAGTCGCATGGTCCTGGCATCCCGATGCTGATGCCTGCGTGGCGTGCCTTTGGCGCGTTGTCGCAAACGGGGGCAAGAACGCCGGTCCCCGGGGAGAGTGCGAAGCAGCCGTAACACCATTGCGCAGGGAAGGCCGGGCAGAACCGGTTGAACCTGTGGTTCCTGCCCCGTGCATTCCTTTCCGCACGGGGGCCGCAGGAATCAGCCGATGCCTGGTCTTCCCTGCGCCCTCGATGACGTGAGGGCTTCGCTGCACAAAGCTCGGGCGCCTGACGCGTCGCGACAACGCAACTCCGTGGGGACTCGACACCCAATCGGGTGGAACTGGTGCGAACCGGCCCTTTCAATTATCGCATGTTAATTCGAGCGATCGTCGCGCAATGCCGCGCTGGTTGTTCTCTGGCATAAGTTCGCGTGAACGGACGTTTCCAGTCCAAAGACTAATTAGTTCGCCGGCGTTCGGACGGCACGGATAGCAAACCATTAATGTAGGGTTGGTATCGTGCATACAGTCCACGCAACGAGAACCAGAAAATGCGACACCTGACTGTCTATCAGCGTCTCGCGGCGATCATCGCCGTGATGTCGATCGCACTGTTCGCCGTCTCCGCCATGCAGATCCTGATGCTGCGCGGAACCGTTCTCGAGGAGCGGCAGACCATGGTCCGCAACCTCGTCGAGTCCGCCGTCAAGGTGCTGAGCTATTATGACGCCGCGGCGACCGCCGGCAAGGTCGCGCCGGAGCAGGCGCGGCAGCAGGCCTACGCCGCGATCGGCGCAATGCGCTGGGGCCAGTACAACGACTATCTCGGCGTCTACGGAACCGGATCGTCGGATGCGGGCGTGACCTATGTCCATGCCAACCCGAAATACATCAACGTCAACCGCTGGGACTTCAAGGATTCCACCGGCAAGCTCCTGATCCAGGACATCGTGCGCACGGCGCGCGCCGGCGGCGGCTTCGTCGAGTACAAGGTGCCGCGCGCCGGGGGGACGACCGAGCTGCCGAAGATGTCCTACGTCGGCGCCTATGGCAGCGGCGACAAGATGCTGGCGATCCAGGCCGGCGTGTATGTCGACGACATCGACGCAGTCGTCTATCAGCGTGCGATGTGGGCCGGCTTCGGCGCGCTTGCCGGTCTGCTGGTCGCCGCGGTCGTCGCCTTCTGGCTCGGACGCAGCGTCGTCGTTCCGCTCGACCGCACCTGCGTCGTGATGGACGAGCTGACCAAGGGCAATCTGGGCCTCGAGGTGCCGTTCACCGATCGCAGGAACGAGATCGGCCGCATGGCGCGCAGCCTGCAGATCTTCAAGGACCATCTCGCCGAGAGCGAGCGCCTCCGGGCCGAGCAGGAGCAGTCCAAGCAGCAGGCCGCCGAGGAGCGCCGCACGGTGCTGGTGCGGATCGCCGACGAGTTCGAGCGCTCGATCGGCGGCGTGATCCAGACCACCGCGACCGCGGCCGGCGAGCTGCAGACCTCCGCGCAATCGATGTCGAGCATCGTCGCCGGCACGACGGACCAGAGCGCGAAGGTGGCCGCGGCCGCCGAGCAGACCGCCAAGAACGTGCAGACGGTGTCGGCCTCCGCCGAGCAGTTGTCGTCATCGATCCAGGAGATCGCCAAGCAGGTCACGCAGTCGTCGTCGATCGCCCAGAACGCGGTCGGGCAGGCGACGCGGACGGAGGCGATGGTCGACAGGCTGGTCCACGCGTCGCAGAAGATCGGCGAGGTGATGGCGCTGATCCAGACCATCGCGGGGCAGACAAACCTGCTGGCGCTGAACGCCACCATCGAATCGGCGCGTGCCGGCGAGGCCGGCAAGGGCTTCGCGGTCGTCGCCAACGAGGTCAAGGCGCTGTCGGCGCAGACCGCCAAGGCGACCGAGGAGATCACCAGCCAGATCGAAGCCATCCGCGACGCCACCGGCTCGACGGTCAACGCAATCCGCGAGATCGGCGCGACCATCGGGCAGATGAACGAGATCACCGACGCGATCGCAGCCGCGGTCGAGGAGCAGGGCGCTGCGACCAAGGAAATCGCCCGCAGCGTGCAGCAGGCGGCGCAGGGCACGCAGGGGGTCATGCAGCACATTGTCGGCGTGCGCGAGGCGTCCGGCCAGGTCGGCGCCGCAGCGGCACAGGTGTTGAGTGCGGCCTCGCAGCTCGGCAGCCAGTCGGATCAGCTCAAGACCCAGACCGGGCGATTCCTCGGCAACGTCCGCGCGGCGTGATGTCGGCGGCGGATGGTGACAGCTCACCCTCCGCCGATCTCCAAGAGACGGTCGAGCAGCGCGGCCTGCGCCGGATTGATCCGGACCCTCGCCTCGGCGAGGTCGAACCAGGCGGCGCGGTCCACCTCGGGAAAGCGCTGGATCCGGCCGCTGCGCGGCGGCCATTCGAGCTCGAACGCGTTGCTGGTGATGCTGCCGGCATCGAGGTCGGTCTCGGCGGCGAACGCCTCGACCACCTTGCCGCCGCGCTGCTTGATCTCGCCGAGCGGCAGCAGCGACGCCGTCAGCGTCGTGCCGAGCTCCTCGGCAAATTCGCGCCGCGCCACCGCCTCGGCCGCCTCGCCGGCGCCGAACTCGCCCTTCGGGATCGACCAGGCGCCGAGATCCTTGTTGCGCCAGAACGGGCCGCCGGGATGCACCAGCAGCACTTCCAATCCGTTGGAGGTCCTGCGAAAGGCGAGCACGCCCGCGCTGCGTGCCGGCATCGCCTTATGCCTCGCCGGTGCGCTGGATGAGGTCGCGCTCCCAGCCGAACACCGAACGGCCGTCGAGCTCTGGCGAGGCGGCGCGCTCGGTCGCGATGTAGGCATCGAGCGAGGGGCCGGTCGCGCTGCGCTCCAGCCGGCGGGCCTGGTCGTCGAGCCGCTTCAGCGCCGACAGTGCCTCGTCGCGGCCGAGCTTGGCGTTGCCGACGGCCGATTTGAGCACGCGGATGGTCTCGTCATAGACCTTGATCGGCACCGGATAGGGATGCCGGTCCTTGCCGCCATGCGCCAGCGAGAACCGTGCCGGGTCGCTGAATCGATACGGCGCGCCATGCACGACCTCGGCGACCATGGCGAGCGAGCGCACGGTACGGGCGCCGACGCCCGGCGTCAGCAGCAGGTCGGGGAAGTCGACCGGGCCGCGCTCGGCGGCCGCCGCGAGCGTGCCGCGCAGCCGGCGGGCGAACACGTCCTTCGGCCTGACGTCGTGATGCGCGGGCATGACGAGATGCGGCAGCAGGCCCTGGGCGGGCTCCGGCGTGCTCAGCCGTTCGAACTCCGTGACGACGCGGTCGGGGCCGAGATCGGTGAGCAGCTCGAGCTGGGCGTGGCGCGACGGCGCGGCGCGCTTGTCGGTGAGGTTGACGATCTCGCCCTGGACGGGACCATCGATGGCGCTGTGCGGCGCGTCGACGAAGCTCGCAAGCTGCTGCGAATGCCAATGGTAGCGCCGGGCCTGGCGCGCGTCGCCATTCATGCCCTGCTGCACCACGGTCCATTTGCCGTCCGATGTGACGAAGAAGCCGTGCAGATAGAGGTCGAAGCCGTCCTGCACCGCGGCGCTGTCGACCTTGGCGACGAGCTTGCTGGTCCGGACCAGCTCCTCGCTGTCGAGGCCGAGCCGGTCGCTGAGCAGGCGCAGCTCGTCGGGCGTCTTGCGCGAATGCTCACCGCGGCCGCCGCAGACGTAGATGCCGAGCTCGCCGGACAGCGGCTTCAGCCCGCGCTTCAGCGCGCCGATCACGCTCGTGGTGATGCCGGAGGAATGCCAGTCCATGCCCATGACGGCGCCGAACGACTGGAACCAGAACGGATGCGACATCCGCGCGAGGAATTCGTCGCGGCCGTAGTGATGCACGATCGCCTGGGTGATGATGGCGCCGAGCGAGGCCATGCGCGCGCCGAGCCAGGCCGGGACGCGTCCGGAATGGAGCGGAAGATCGGCGCTGCCGGTGCGTCGGGCCATCGGAACCTTGCAGAGGAGGTGTGTCGCGCCAATCTAACAGATGGCGCGCCGATGTGCGATCGCTCCGATGGGACGCGGGCTGTGGCGCTATCCGGTTTGCCCGAGATGGCCGATCCAGTTCCTGAACAGCGTCTGGGCGGCGCTTTCGGCGGCGAGATCTGGCCGCAGCGTCAATCCCGGGAGTTCGGCCGCCAGCGTCGGGTCGCGCCTTTCCTTGGCCCGCCACTCGAACGCGTTGAGCACCGCCTCGCTCTCGGCGCTGAAATAGGATTTCGGCAGCCGCGGGTAGTCGTCGCGCTGCCCGGCGAGAAAGCGCGCGATGTCACGCATGTATTCGCGCTGCAGGGAGAGCGCGTCATATTCGGGATGGCCCTGAAAGAACACGAACCGGCTCGGCGTCGAGCGCGCGAAAATGTCGACGCCGACCTCCTCCGACCGCGTCAGGATGTCGTAGCCGCGCTCTGCCAGCAGCGGCTCGTTGACGGCGTTGAGGCGGGAGTGCGGCACCTGAAGCGGCAAATGGATGCCGTGCGTGAGCCAGTCGTCCTGGACCTTCACGCAGTCGAAGATGCCGGAGCATTTGCTCGCCAGCCGCTGCCGCTCGATGTCGTCCAGGTGCAGCACGGCCGCGTGGGCCGCGAGACACGACCAGATCGTCGAGCGCGTATTGGTTCTGGCCCAGTCGATCACGGAGGTGAGGTCCGACCAATAAGGTTCGTCGCGCAATGTCGCGGCGACAGGCTCCGCGCCGGTCACGATCAGGCCGTCGATGCCGAGCCGATCGAGCGACCCGATGTCCGCGTAGGACTGGGCGACGTGGCTCCTGGCCGCTTGCGAGCGCAAGATGGAGGGCAGCGAGAAGCAGTGCAGGCGGATGCGGACGTGCCGCGGCGCGCACTGCTGCAGCAGGCGGGCGATCTGGAGATCGGTCGCCTTCAGGGCGCTGTCCGGCATGTTGTTGACGAGGCCGATCGAAAGCTCGATCGGGCGCCCTCCGCGGTCGTCGAACTCGGCGGGTGCGAGGGCAGGGCTCGCGATCCTGCGATGTCGGTCGAACAGCAGGGTCATCGGCTGATCGCTCTACTCCGCCGCATCCAACTGACGCGGACGAGGGCAGGCCTGGGCGAGAGCCTGGTCGAGATCCTCGATGATGTCGCTGACATGCTCGATGCCGATCGACAGCCGGATCGTCTCGGGGAGGACGCCCGCCTTGCGCTGGTCGTCCGGCGGCATCTGCCGATGTGTGGTCGATGCGGGATGGCAGGCCAGCGATTTCGCATCGCCGATATTGACCAGCCGCGTGACGAGCTTCAGGGAGTCGTAGAACGCCTTGCCCGCCTCCATGCCGCCCTTGATCCCGAACGTGAACAGCGACGACGCCCGGCCGTCGAGATATTTCTGGACCAGGGGGTAATAGCGGCTGTCGGCGAAGCCGGCGTAGTTGACCCATTCTACGCGCGGATCGTTGCGGAGGAATTCGGCGACCTTGCGCGCATTTTCGACGTGACGCTCCATGCGCAGCGCGACCGTCTCGATGCCCTGCAGCAGCAGGAATGCGTTGAACGGCGACAGCACGGCACCCATGGTCCGCTGATAGACGCTGCGCGCGCGCTGGATGTAGGCGCTGCGGCCGAAATGATCGGTGTAGACCATCCCGTGATAGGACGCGTCGGGCTGGGTGAAGGCGGGAAAACGGTCGGCATGATCCTTCCAGGGGAAGTTGCCGCTGTCGACCAGCATGCCGCCCAGCGTCGTGCCATGACCGCCGAGAAACTTGGTCAGCGAATGCACCGCGATGTCGGCGCCGTAATCGAACGGCCGCAGCAGGATCGGTGTTGCGACGGTGTTGTCGACGATCAGCGGCACGCCGTTGCGATGCGCGACCTTCGCCAGCGCCTCGATGTCGCAGACATTGCCGGCGGGATTGCCGATCGTCTCGGCGAACACGGCCTTGGTGTTTTCGTCGATGAGACGTTCGATGGCATCGGGCGCATCGCTTTCGGCAAAGCGCCCGGTGATGCCCTGGCGCGGCAGGATGTGCCCGAGCAGCGTGTGCGTGGTGCCATAGAGCTGCGGCACCGAGACGATGTTGCCGCCGCTGTCGGCCAGATTGACGAATGCGAAGTGAAGCGCGGCCTGCCCGGTGCCGACGGCGAGCGCGCCGACGCCGCCCTCAAGCTCGGTGACGCGCTTCTCGAGCACCGCCGTGGTCGGATTGGAGATACGGCTGTAGCGGTAGCCCTCGGCTTCGAGATTGAACAGCGCGGCGCCGTGATCGGCGCTGTCGAAGGCGTAGGCGGCGGTCTGATAGATCGGAACCGCGACGGCCTTGGTGGTCGCCTCCGGTTCATAGCCGGCGTGGATTGCAATCGTCTCATTGCGCATCGGCGATCTCCACTCCAGCATCCGTCCACAATGCAGGTTGCACGTATTCCGCGAGGGGTGTCGTTGTAGGAGCGCAGGCGTGAAGCGGGCAATAATTCGCGACAAGAACGACGAAATAACCCTAACGATGTGTGGCCGATAAGCTTCGAATTAGCGTGCGGTTGGGACCGGGAGGAGGGACCGAATTTGCTGTCCGACCAGATCCAGTGCTGCTTTGGCCTGCGGCAGGATCGCACCGAGCGCGTGAAAATTGTGGACCATGCCGTTGTGACAGACATGCGCGACCGTGACACCAGCTTCCGCGAGCCGTGCCGCGTAGGCATTGCCCTCGTCACGCATCGGGTCGAATTCCGCGGTGTGGATCACGGCGGGGGGAAGCCCGGCCAGCGTCTCACGGCACAACGGCGATATCAGTGGATTGGCGACATCGACCTCGCCAACCAGATAGTCGGCGAGGTCGGCCTGCCAGGTCGCCCTGTCGATCAGGTGGCCGGTCCCGAACAGCTCGCGCGACGGCCAGAAATTGGAGAAATCGAGCACCGGACAGATCAGGCACTGCAGCGCGATCCTGAGATCGGTGCTGCCGACGGCCTGCTGACAAACGGCGGCGGCGAGCGTGGCGCCCGCGGAATCGCCGCCGATCACAATCCGACCGCCGTCGATGCCGAGCGCGGCCGCGCGATCGATGGCGAAGTGAACCGCCGCGATCGCATCCTCGATCGCTGCGGGGAACTTGTGCTCAGGCGCGAGGCGGTAGTCGATCGAGAGCAGCCGGCAGCCGGAGGCGGCGGCAAGCGCGGCGGCGACTTTGTCGTGCGTGTCGATGCTGCCTGCCACGAGACCGCCGCCGTGAAAGTAGACGAAGCCGGGGAGGGGCGCCCCAGTATCATCCGGGCCTGCTGCAGGCGTATACAGGCGATAACGAAGCAGCCCGGAGGGCCCGGAGAAATTGCCGTCCCGCGTGATGACGGCGCCGCAGTCGTTGCGCGCGAACTGCATCAGTTTTGCCAGCGACTGCCGGCGTTGCCGGGGACTCGGAGGCTCCCGGCTTTCCGTCACAACGGCCGCCACCATCGAAAGCAGGCGCTGGGCGCGAGGGTCGAGCGGCATGACAGCTCCAATTAACCAAGGCATCGGGCATTGTGCCCATCAGCAGTGAATCGATCGTGAGCAGCAGGTCGCGACAGGGAAATCCTTAAAATGTTCACGCCAGAAGTGCAGACACGATCGATGCCGAACGGGAGCGCCGCCATGACCCACATCGTCAAGCCTGTCAGCTACTCGCAGACCTGGACCTTCTTCGACGGCGAATGGCGCGAGGGCAATGCGCCGATCATGGGCGTCCGGACCCACGCGACGTGGCTCGCATCGACCGTGTTCGACGGGGCGCGCGCATTCGAAGGCGTGACGCCAGATCTCGATCGGCACTGCGCGCGCGTGAATCAGTCCGCGATCAATTTCCGGCTCAAGCCGGTGGTGGACGTCGAGACCTGGATGGGGTTGGCGCGGGAGGGGATCGCGCGGTTCGGAGCGAGAGCCGAGCTCTACATCCGCCCGATGTACTGGGCGCAGCATGGCGCCGGCGGCGGTGTCCTGTTCGATCCCGAGACCACCAATTGGTGCCTTTGCATCTATGAAGCGCCGATGCCGCAGCCGACGGGCAACGCCATCACGCTGTCGCCGTTCCGGCGGCCGACCGCCGAGTGCGCGCCGGTCGATGCCAAGGCGTCCTGCCTCTATCCGAACAATTCGCGCGCGCTGATCGAGGCGGCCTCGCGCGGCTTCAACAATTGCCTGATGCTCGATCTGCTCGGCAACGTCGCCGAGTTCGGCAATGCCAACGTGTTCATGGTCAAGGACGGCGTGGTGTTCACGCCGGTGCCGAACGGCACGTTTCTCAACGGGATCACCCGCCAGCGCGTGGCCGAGCTGCTGCGAGCCGACGGCGTCAGCGTGGTCGAGACCACGCTGCGCTATGCAGACTTCCTGGCCGCCGACGAGATCTTCTCGTCGGGCAATTTCGCCAAGGTCGCACCAGTCATTCGCATCGACGACCGGGCCCTGCCGATCGGTCCGGTGTTCAGCCGTGCGCGCCGGCTGTATTGGGACTATGCGCATGAGGTCAGGGCGGCCGCCTGAGCTAGGGGCCGTACAGCGGCAGCTCGGTGTCGCTGAGATCGCCGAGGCGAGGCGGCTGCGGTCCCTTGATGTACTTCCGGCCGCGCCGCTCGGTGTAGATGCCGACGAGACCGTCAATCGGCCCGTTAGCGTCGATGATGACAGAAACGGCGGCGCGACGCAGCAGCAGGCGGCCGACGGTACCGGCGCAGGAAACGTAGTCGGAGATGCTGCGGCAGTAGATCAGCTGCATCGCAGGCAATGCGAAGCGTCCCTGCCGGATGCGGACCTTCTGCAGCACCAGCGGAACGGGGCCCGCCGTCGATCGCACCACCATGCTGAGGCAGCCATAGCGCGCGTGGCGCATCAGCAATTCGGCCTCATCCGACGGAACGCCATCCACGGAGCGGGCGTCTGCCCTGACCTTCTCAACCGGCGAACTGAGGCCAGCCAGTGACAGCGCGGGCATCGAAAAGAACAGGCCGCTGCAATAGGCGCGAAATCCTTGCGCCTCAATGATCGGCCAGGTCTGCCTTGCGGCGCTGATATTGACGTAAGTGACCTCCGGCCGACGCTGCGCGATTCTCGTCAGCATCGTCGCGTAGTTGCGAAAGGCGGGTTCGACATACCAGCTCGACAGATTGCAGCAGATCTGCGGCTCCGCAGGCGTGCCGCGATCGCTATGGATGACGAGCAGGACGCCGGCCGCATTGCCGTCTTGCTCGAGCAGATAGCCGTAGCGTGGATAGCCGTCGGGCGTCGGGCGCGCGGCTTGCCGCTGCAGGCCGCTCGACCAATAGCCGCGGGGCCGCCGGGGGAAGCCGCGTGTCAAGAGATCGGTGATCGCGTCCAGATCGGAGTCTCCGATCTCGCGGCACCGGATCGGCGGCTTGGGCGCGCCCATGAGATGTTCTGCCGATCCCTCGACGGCGGCTTCGTGGCGTCAGCCGACGGTGCTTGCCTGGCGCTCGAACTGCAGCGCTTCCCGTACGCGCGACGGCCAGCGCGTCGGATCGATGCCGTGGGTGTGGAATAGCGCGACCGCGAGGCGATCCATGCCGAAAGCCACGCAACCGGTGTGCGCCGGTGCACCATCGGCGTCGATGATGCCCCAGGTGGTGCCGAAATGCTCGCGGTGATAGTTGAAGCTCATGCAGGCGGTCGGCTGCTCTTCCGAGCGCAGAGGCACTAGCAGCTCGAATTTCAACGCCTGCTGCTTCTGGCTGACCGCCTTCATCTGGCCGACGCGGCCGAAGAACGGGTCGCTGGCGTGATCGACCCGGAACGACAGGCCGAGATCGCGGGCAATCGCCTGCGCCTTCACCATCCAGCGGTCACGGAATGCCGAGACGTCGTCGGGCGTGCCGATGCAGACATATTCGCGCATCCGGAACGACTGCAGGCGGTCGAGATAACGCGACGGCTCGCGGCGGAAGCAATCGGCCGCGACGTCGAAGCGCAGGCCGCCGACCGGCAGGGCGCCGCGGCTCGCCGCGATCGGATAGACCGGATAGCAGGCCGCGGGCGACAGCACGAGGTCGGCTGGTGACAATGAGGTGGTCCAGTCGCCGCCCTTGTCGAACCGTGCCACGGCTTCATGGATGTCCCGCTCGGTGCCGTGCAGGCCGCAGACGCAGCCGAGCAGGTTGGGGAAACTCTTGAGATAGCCCGACTTTTCGAGCTGGGCGCGGCTCATGACCGGCGGAAAGCGCATGACCTCCGTGCCGGGCTCGCGATGTCGCGTGATGAGCGTCGTGAGCCGCTCCACCACGCCTTCATACAGCGCGGTCCGCGCATAGACGCCATCTGCGCCCATGCGATGGAACAGGGCGCCGGTCAAATGATCGAGCGCGTCGGCCGGCTGGGGCGCAATCTCGGGCGACTGCGGAAGAACGGGAATCGTCATTGTGCAAATCCTGAGTGGAGGCAATGGCTGCGATCGGCGTGATCATTCATGGAGCGAGGTCGGTACCGTGCTCATCAAGTTGGCCGTGGCAATGCTTGTGAGAATACGGTCGTTGTTGATCATGATCGGCGCCGACAGAACGTCTCGGAGGTGGCGGCCGATCGAGAACTCGCCGTCGTTGCGATAACCCGAGAGGCCGCAGGCGCGCATGGCGTGCATCACGGTCTCGACGGCAAGTTCCGAGGCCTGCACCTTCAACAGCGTGATCGAGGATTGGAAGTCGAGCGAGCTCAGCGCCCGCTCGTCATATTCGTGGGCGACGAAGGCATCCATGTTGGTGACGATCATTGCGCGCAGCCGGGCCAGCGCCATCTTCGCCGCGGTGTAATGCGCAGCTGCCGGCGGCATCTGTCCGCCGGCGCCGCGTGCGGCCTTGCGCAGGAAGCGCTGGGCGCGCTCCACGGCAGCCGCAGCGATGCCGGCCCAGGCCGACGACCAGCACAGATGTGCGAACGGTGTCATCGTCTGGCCGTGGATGCGACCATAGGATTCGGTGAACATGCGGTCGGAGGGACAGCTCACCTCGAGCGCGAATCCGGTCGAGCAGGTGCCGCGCATGCCCAGCGTTTCCCAGCCAAGGGTGCGCGAAATTGTGTAGTCATCCCTGGTCAGCGCCAGCAGCACCTGATCGGAGGCGGCGGCGCCGTCGGTGCGCCGGGCAATCGTGACGAGGCCATCGGCTTCCGCGCCATAGGAGATCACCGTGGCGTCGCGCTTCAGCGTGATACGGTCACCCTCGTGGCCGACCGCCGCAGCGCTGGCGCGGATATTGCCGCCGTTCTGGCCTTCGGTGGTGGAGGAGGCCATCAGCAGCTGCTCGGCGGCGATCCGGCGCATCAGCGATTCCATATAGGGATTGCCGCGGCCGTGACGAACCAGGCAGGCGACCTTGGTTTGGTGCATAGCGAAGATCATGGCGCTGGAGGCGCAGGCGCGGCCGAGCTCATAGCAGACGTCGGCAATGTCGTGGATCGAGGCGCCGAAGCCACCGAACTCGACGGGTATCTGCATCCCGAGCAGCTTGTGCTCGCGTGCCGCATCGATCGCGGCCTTCGGGAAGCGGCCGTCACGGTCGACCTCTTCGGCTTCCGCCGCGGCCTGCGTCGCAACAGCGGCGGTCCGCTGGACGAATAAGGAGCTGCGATCGAGCAGGAGGCTGTCGCCGTCGTCGGGGATCGGGTTGCGAAGCGCGGTTCCCTGGAGAGTCATGGTCGATCGATACTCCGGATCTTGTCTCTTTGAGAGAGCGGCACGCGCATCCGCAGTAGCAGGCCGATGCGCTGCGCCTTCTTTGGGCTGCAACGCAGGGTATGGATTTGATTCAAATGCGTCGACGAAATTCAGGGTAAACGCCGCGCAATCGACGGGTGGGGGTTAATTTCCGGTTGGTTCGATCCGAGAATTTTGGACCAAGCCGTTAGCGTTAAGACGAGTTCAGACTGGAATGGGGATGCGGCGTAACTCTTTCGACGCCGAATTGCGTTATCTCCCCTGCGCGTGCGTCGATCAGATCCGACGCGCCGGAACAAGTCGCGAGTGAAGAGGACCCCATGCCGAGTTTCGATGTCGATGTCAGTCGCAGGATCGTGGCGCTCGTGCGTGATATCCTCGCGCAGAATTCTACGGCCGCCGACGTGGCGGCGGATGCCAAGCTCGTCGATGTCGGGCTGACCTCGATGGACATGGTCAACCTGATGCTGGCGATCGAGGCGGAGTTCGATTTCACCATTCCGCAGGAGCTGATCACGCCGGAGAACTTCCAGTCGGTCGCAACGCTGGAGCGGCTGGTGAGCGGTCAGTTGGCGGCAGCGAAGGCCGCCTGACCCAGTTGCCATGCCCCGCGGATCACCGCGTCGCTGTTTTCAATTCGCCGCAAAGCTGGCATTCTCGTCTCCGCTGGAGATGGGGACGTCATGACGAAGGCTGTGCTTGGCATTATCGGCGGCTCGGGCATCTATGATCTGCCGGGATTGGAAGATGCGCGCGAAGAGGTGATCGCGAGTCCCTGGGGTGAGCCGTCGGCGCCGGTACGCCGGGGGACGATCGCGGGCCTGCCGATCGTGTTCCTTCCGCGCCATGACAAGGGACACCGACTGTCCCCGTCCGACATCAATTACCGCGCCAATATCGACGTGCTGAAGCGTGCGGGCGTCACCGACCTGGTGTCGCTGTCGGCCTGCGGCTCGTTCAAGGAAGAGCTCCCGCCGGGCACCTTCGTGCTGGTCGATCAGTTCGTCGATCGCACCTACAAGCGCGAGAGCTCGTTCTTCGGCAGGGGGTGTGTCGCCCACGTCTCGATGGCGCATCCGGTTTCACCGCGGTTGCGGATTCATCTCGCGGCTGCGGCCGAGGCCGAGGGCATCGCGATCGCGCGCGGCGGCACCTATGTCTGCATGGAGGGGCCGCAATTCTCGACCTATGCCGAAAGCATGACCTACAAGGCGTCAGGCTATTCGGTCATCGGCATGACCAACATGCCGGAGGCGAAGCTCGCCCGCGAGGCCGAGATCTGCTACGCGACGGTCGCGATGGTGACCGACTTCGACTGCTGGCATCCGGATCACGACGCCGTCACCGTGCAGGATATCATTCGCGTGCTCACCACCAACGCCGACAGGGCGAAATCGCTGGTGGCGCGGCTCGCCCGGGAGTTTCCGCGCGAGCATGAACCGTGCCCGATCGGCTCCGACCGAGCGCTCGACACCGCCTTGATCACTGCGCCGGAGGCGCGCGATCCCGAGCTTCTGAAGAAGCTCGATGCGGTCGCAGGCCGTATCTTGCGTGGTTGAGGGGGGATCGAACATGAAGGTGGACGGCAGGCATTATCGCAGCATCTGGCTCGACTCCGACGGCTGGTCGGTCTGCGCGATCGATCAACGCCGATTGCCGCACGAGTTCGTGGTGGCGAAGATCACGACATGCGAGGAGGCGGCGGACGCGATCCGCGGCATGCTGGTCCGCGGTGCGCCGCTGATCGGCGCCACCGCCGCGTTCGGCATGGCGCTGGCGATGCGCGACGACCGCTCCGATCCTGGCATCGACCGCGCCTACGAGATGCTGATCGCGACGCGGCCGACGGCGATCAACCTGAAATGGGCGCTCGACACGATGAGCACGATGCTGCGCCGGCTGGCACCGTCGGAGCGGCGCGATGCGGCCTATTCGCGCGCCGTCGACATTGCCGGCGAGGACGTCACGATCAACCAGGGCATCGCCGCGCATGGCTTCGCGCTGATCGAGGCGGCCGCGGCGCGCAAGAAGCCGGGCGAAGTCGTGAACGTGCTGACCCACTGCAATGCCGGCTGGCTTGCGACCGTCGATTGGGGCACGGCGACCGCGCCGATCTATCTTGCGCACGATCGCGGCATTCCGATCCATGTCTGGGTCGACGAGACACGGCCGCGCAATCAAGGCGCCTCGCTGACCGCCTGGGAGCTCGGGCATCACGGCGTGGCGCATACCGTCATCCCGGATAACACCGGCGGCCATCTCATGCAGCATGGGATGGTCGATCTCGCCATCGTCGGCACCGACCGCGTCGCCGCCAATGGCGACGTCTGCAACAAGATCGGCACCTATCTCAAGGCACTGGCCGCGCACGACAATGGCGTGCCGTTCTATGTCGCGCTGCCGTCGCCGACGATCGACTTCGCCGTCGCCGAAGGACGGCAGATCCCGATCGAGCAGCGCAGCGCGCAGGAGGTCACTGAGATGACGGGTCGCACCGCCGACGGTCGCATCGAGACCGTGCGCATCGTTCCGCCGGGCTCGCCGGTTGCGAACTACGGCTTCGACGTCACCCCGGCACGGCTGGTGACGGGGTTGATCACGGAGCGCGGCGTGCTGCAGGCTGACGGAGCGGCGCTGGCGGCCGCATTTCCCGAGCGGGCGAACCAAACGAACTATTGAGATCCTCGTCATTGCGAGCGCAGCTACGTGTCCGCCGAAGCCCAAAGGACGAAGGCGGAAGCAATCCAGAATCCCGCGAAGCCCCCGGCTCGCTTCGGCGCAGGAGCGCCTCGCAATGACGATCAGCGCAGGCGCAGTCCCGTCGCGGCTTCCAGCTCCGCAATCGCCTGCGATGCGCTGACAACCTTGATCGTCGTCATGCCCATCTCGCGCGCCGGCTTCAGGTTGACGCCGAGATCGTCGAGGTAGACGCAGTCCGCGGGGCTGACGCCGAGCGTCTCGGTCATCATCCGGTAGATCCGGGGATCGGGCTTGCGCAGCCCGATCTTGGCCGATTCGATCACGTGATCGAACAGCACCATCACCTCCGCGACGTACAACGAGCGGCCGCCCTGGCTGCCGATTGCGTTCGCCGGCAGATTGTTGGTGATGCAGCCGGTCTTGCATTCCGTCTTGATGCGGCGGAGCGCCTCGACCATGCCGGGCCGGAGATCGCCGGCGAGCAGCGGCAGCACCTCGCGCCCGCTGACCGCTGCGCCGCCGAGCGCCAGCGACTCCTCCGCAAACAGCCGGTCGAAAGTGTCGAGGTCGATCTCGGCGCGCTCGAATTTCGCCCAGGCATTCTCGAGATGGTTGGCAGCATTGGTGTTGCGGATGATGTCGACGGGATAGCCGCGCTCCTTCTCGAACCGCGCGAAGGCCTCGAACGGCGATGTCGTCATCACGCCACCGAAATCAAAGATCACCGCCTCGACCATGTCAGTCCCATCCTCGTTCGATCCCCGGATGATCGCTAGCATGGGACGCCGCACTTGGCGATATCGGTCGCAGCCGCTATTGCTGCCGCGATGAAGCTATCTCACGCAATCACTGCAGCCGCCGCTCTGCTGGCACCATCGCCAACCCTTGCCATGGTCGGCAATGCGCCCGCGCTGAATGATGGCATCGGGCGCTCCGTGGTCACGATCGTCGGCTCGCGCGGCAATTTTTGCAGCGGCGCACTGATTGCCCCGAAGCTCGTGTTGACCGCCGGACATTGCGTGCAGCCGGGGCTCGATTACCGCATCGTGGAATACGATCGTGACCGCAAGCCGGTTCTCAAGACGGTCCGGCGGGTGGCGGTGCATCCGAGCTTCAGCGTGCAGGCCATCCTGGCGCATCGCGCCACCGCCGATGTCGCGCTGCTGGAATTGGAGGCGCCCGCGGAGGCGCGCGTGCCGGCGGCGCTTGGCGTGCCGCAGCCGCCGCTTGCCGCCGGCAATGCGTTCACGGTCGCAGGGATCGGTGTCGCTGTCCCAGGCGACGGAAAGAGCGGCGGCATGGTGCGCGGGGCGGCGTTGGTTGCGACGGGCAAACCGGGCACGCTGCAGATCCGGCTCGTCGATCCGGCGACGCAAGGCGTGCGGCCCGGATTGGGCGGCTGCACCGGCGACTCCGGCGGGCCTGCTTTCGAGACGCAGCCGCAAGGTCAGGTGCTGATCGGCGTCATCTCATGGTCGACCGGACCGAATCTCGGCGACGGCTGCGGCGGCATGACCGGCGTCACGCCGCTCACGCTGTATCGCGACTGGGTCGCACAGACCGCGCGGCAATGGGGCATGCCGCTCAGCGGAAATTGAGATCGTTCAGGGCTGGGTTGCGGCTCGCGGTCGCGGGTTGACCATCGTCGTGATCGGGTTCAGCCTGTCGCGCGAGGAAACAACATCAAGACCAAAGCCCAGGGACTCCCATGAACGTCATCGCGCCCATCCGGGAGGCCGCGTCCTCGCACGCGACCGAACATTTCGACGTGCTGATCGTCGGCGCCGGCATCTCCGGTGTCGGCAGCGCCTATCAGTTGACCAAGCAGATGCCCGACAAGCGCTTCGTGATCCTGGAGAGCCAGGACAGCTTTGGCGGCACCTGGCGGACGCACCGCTATCCCGGTATCCGCTCCGACAGCGACCTGCATACGTTCGGCTACAGCTTCAAGCCATGGGTCGGGCCGCCGATCGCGACCGCGGAAGAGATCCTCAACTACATGGGCGACGTGATCGAGGAGAACGACCTTGGCCGCCACATTCGCTATGGCCACCTCATCCTGTCCGCGAGTTGGTCGAGCGCGACCAGTCTCTGGACGGTCCAAGCGGTGAAGGGCAGGGATCACGAGCCCGTCACCTTTACAACGAATTTTCTCTGGATGTGCCAGGGCTACTACCGACACTCCAAGGGCTACACGCCTGAGTGGCCGGACATGGTGAAGTTCAAGGGCCGCATCGTCCATCCGCAGCTGTGGCCCGAGGATCTCGATCTCACGGGCAAGCAGGTCGTGGTGATCGGCTCCGGTGCGACGGCCGCGACCATCCTGCCGTCGATCGCCGGCCAATGCGCGCATGTGACGATGCTGCAGCGGTCGCCGACCTACTTCCGCGTCGGCCGCAATGCGATCGAGCTGGCCGAGGAGCTGCGGAGACTGCAGGTGAAGGAGGAATGGATCCATGAGATCGTCAGGCGCAAGATCCTGTTCGAACAGGATTGGTTCACCAAGCGCTGCCTGACCGAGCCCGACCAGGTGAAGAAGGAGCTGATCGGCCAGATCAGCGCCATCCTCGGACCCGACTATACGGCCAAGCACTTCACGCCGAGCTACCGCCCGTGGCGGCAGCGTATCGCCTTCGTGCCGGATGCCGACCTGTTCGAGGGCATCAAGAGCGGCAAGGCCTCGGTTGTGACCGACGAGATCGAGCGGTTCACCGAGACAGGCATCAAGCTGAAGTCCGGCGACGAGCTCAAGGCCGACATCATCATCACCGCGACCGGCTTCGATCTCTGCGTGCTCGGCGACATCGCGTTTACGATCGACGGCAAGCCGCTCGACTTCGCTGACACCGTGACCTATCGCGGCATGATGTTCACCGGCGTGCCGAACCTGGCCTGGGTGTTCGGCTATTTCCGCGCCAGTTGGACGTTGCGCACGGACCTCGTCGCGGATTTCGTGTGCCGCCTGCTCGCGCACATGAAAGAAAAAGGTGTGAGCAAGGTCGTGCCGGCGCTGCGCCCGGAGGATCACAACATGCCGCTGCTGCCATGGATCGACCCGGAGAACTTCAACCCCGGCTACATGATGCGCAACATGCATCTGCTGCCTAAGCGCGGCGACAAGCCGGAGTGGCAGCACAGCCAGGACTACTGGAGCGAGAAGGATCAGATCCCGGCGATCGATCTGGATGATCCGGCGTTCGTGTACGGGTGAGGCGATGACTTTCTGAGTCTCGCTGGAGCCTCAAATACGGTGTCGTCCCCGCGAACGCGGGGACCCATGACCACCGGCGGGTACTGGTCGGCGAAAGGGTCAACGCGTAGCCTGCCTCAAGACACATCACGCGGTATGGGTCCCGGGTCGGCGCCCGTCGACGCTCCGCGTCGCCGAGCTTGCCCGGGACGACAGTCTTGTAGGGACGCGCGATTCGGCTCGCCTCAATTCTCCCGCCGCGCCACACCGGTCGCGACAGCCGCGGCGGCGGTGCGGTTCTCGACGCCGAGCTTGGCGTAGATCTGCTCGAGATGCTTGTCGACCGTGCGCGGACTCAGTCCCAGGATCTGCGCGATGTCGCGGTTGGTCTTGCCCTTGGAGAGCCAGGACAGCACCTCGCCCTCGCGCGTGGTGAGACCAAACGCGCTGGAGAACTGCTTGGGCAGCTCACCGGAGGACTCCTTGGCGAGCCGCAGCAGGAATTCGTTCGACCCGGCTCCACCCATGTAGTAGAGGCGCAATTCGGGATGATCGGGAATCGAAGCGGCGGCCTTGGCGCCGCCTTTGCCGTTCTGCGCCTGATCCAGCCACAGCCGCAGCGCTTCCGGCAGCACGAGCTCCTCCGCCGTGCCAAAACTGTCCGACAACAGCTTCTGGGCCTGCGGCGTCGCCCACATCAGCCGTCCCTCGCGGTTGACGGCGAGCAGGAAGCGACCGGAGACGTCGAGCGCGGCGCGCGCGCTCTGCGTCATCCGGGCGTTGGCGAGATGCACGCGGATGCGCGCCAGCATCTCCGAGACGGCGATCGGCTTGGTGACGTAGTCGACGCCGCCGGCCTCCAGTCCCTGCACGATGTGCTCGGTGTCGGCGAGCCCGGTCATGAAGATCACGGGGACGTTGGAGAGGCCTGTCTCGCGCTTGAGCTTGCGGCAGGTCTCGAAGCCGTCCATGCCGGGCATGACCGCATCGAGCAGGATGATGTCCGGCGTGATCTGGTCGATAATGCGCATGGCCGCGGCGCCATCGAGCGCAACCATGACGGTCATGCCGGCCCCATCCAGCGCGTCCGTCAGCAGCCGAAGCGTCTCCGGCGAGTCGTCGACGACCAGAGCGACGTCGCGCTTCTTGCTGTCAATGCTCATAGGCGTGCAAGGTCTTCAGAGTTGCCATGTACTGATCGAGATCGAAGCGGTCGATGAGCGTGCGCATCTGGGCGACGAAGTCGGCATGCTCGGGATGCGCGTTGCGGATCTCGTCGAGCTTGAGCTGAATGGCCCTGATGTAGCCGATCTGGCCGAGGCTCATCAGCTCTTCGACATATTTGAGCGGCGGCCGGGATCCTGTGTCCGGCCGCCAGCGTGGCGGGGCCACGGGCGTGTCGGTCTGGTAGCTCCATTCGAGCTTCAGCAACTGACGTATTGCCTCCAGCAGCCTTGGGATGTCGATCGGCTTCATCAGGTAGCTGTCGTGAAAGGGTTGCGCCAACGGCCGCCCATGAGCTTCGAGCGCGCTCGCAGATGTCATCAGGATCCGGGCCTGGTGATGACCGCTGTTGCGCAAGGTCTCGGCCACTGTCCAGCCGTCCATGCCGGGCATCGAGATGTCCAGAATGAACAGATCCGGCTGGCAGTGTTGTGCGAGCGCGAGGCAGGCGGGACCGTCGGGCGCGCTCAGCAGGATGAAGCCGAGCGGCGTCAGTACTTCGCGCAGGAGGTCGCGATGCACAGGATCATCGTCAGTGATGAGGATCGTCCTGCGCGGCCCGAGATAGCCGGCCACCGGTGCCTTCACCGGCGCATGCCGCGTCGGGTTTGTCACCTCGGACAGCAGGATCTTGACCTTGAAGGTGCTGCCGGCGCCGACGCTGCTCTCGACCTTGATGTCGCCGCCCATGACACCGGCGAGCAGACGGCTGATCGTCAGGCCCAGTCCCGTGCCGGTCTGCGGCTGCGCGGCCCCGAGCGCGCCACGCTCGAACGGCGCGAAGATTCGCTCCAGATCGTCAGGCTGGATGCCGGGACCCGTGTCGACCACCTCGAACTCGGCCACCGGGCTCCGATAGTGCACGACGAACTGGACGCTGCCTTCCCCGGTGAATTTGATGGCATTCGACAGCAGGTTGATCAGGATCTGGCGCAGCCGCTTCTCGTCGGCATAGACGACCAGCGGCAGGACCGCCGGCCGCTTGAATACGAAGTCGACGCCCTTCGCCGCGGCCTGCAATCGGAACATGCCCACGAGCTGATCCAGGAATTCGCTGAGACGGACCTCGTCGCGCGACAGATACAGCCGCCCGGCTTCGATCTTGGAGATATCGAGAATTCCGTCGATCAGGCCGGACAGATGATCGGCGCTGCGGCGGACGACGCGAACCTGGTCCCGCGGCTTCGGTGCGAGGCTCGTGTCCTGCTCGAGCAGTTGCGCATAGCCGGAGATCGCGTTCAGCGGCGAGCGCAGCTCATGGCTGAGGCCGACCACATAGCGGCTCTTGGCGAGATTGGCTGATTCCGCAACTTCCTTGGCGCGCTGCAACTCTGCATCGGTGCGCTTGTGCGCCTCGATCTCCTGAATCAACAGCTGGGTCTGCCGCCGCGTCTCGTCTTCGGCCGCACGGCGGCTCTGCTGGGCCAGCACGAACAGCCACGTCACGACACCGATGATGATGGAGAGGGCGAAGAACACCTTCCACAGCACATCGGAGATGATGCCCTTGAAGCCCGGCAGCGCCGCCGACGTCTCCAGATAGATCATGCCGAGCGTCAGCGCGACGAGCCCGGCCGATGTCAGAAATACACCGACATAATGACCGAGCTGCGAGTTGAACTTGGCCAGCAACGACTCTGGCAGCATGCCGCTGAGCGCCGCTGCGACCTGAGCATGGGCCCGCGCGTGCGGCTTGCACAGATCGTGGCAGCGCGCATCGAGCGAGCAGCACAGCGAGCAGATCGGACCGGCATAGGCCGGGCAGGAGGCGGTATCCTCCGGTTCGAAGTGATGCTCACAGATGCAGCATTGGATCTGCTCGATGTTCTGCCAGCTCCGCTTTGGCTTGCGCGCCAGATAGTATTTGCCGTCGGTCAGATAGGCGATCGCAGGCGCGGTGACGAGCGCGACGCCGAGCGCGACGAAGGTCGACAGCGCCTTTCCGGTCGGCCCGAACAGGCCATAGAAGGCGCTGATCGAGACGATCGTCGCGATCGTCATCGCGCCGACCCCGACCGGGTTGATGTCGTAGAGATGGGCGCGCTTGAACTCCATCTGCGGCGGGCGCAGGCCCAGCGGCTTGTTGATCACGAGGTCGGCCACCAGCGCGCCCACCCAGGAGATCGCGATGTTGGAGTACAGCGCCAGCGTCTGCTCCAGCGCCTTGTAGACGCCGATCTCCATCAGCAGCAGCGCGACGACGACGTTGAACACGAGCCAAACCACGCGGCCGGGGTGGCTGTGCGTCAGGCGCGAGAAGAAGTTCGACCAGGCGATCGAGCCGGCATAGGCGTTGGTGACGTTGATCTTGATCTGGGAGACGATCACGAAGGTGCCGGTCAACGCAAGCGCCAAATCCGGCCGGGCCAACACGTAGCGGAACGCCTCCAGATACATGTGCGCCGGTTCGGCGGCGTGGTCGGCGGAGACGCCGTGGCTCAGCGCGAAGAAGGCGAGGAACGAGCCTGCCAGCAGCTTCAGTGCCCCGAGCACGATCCAGCCGGGGCCAGCCGACAACAACGCGATCCACCACGACCGTTTGGACGTGCGGCGGTCACGCGGCAGGAAGCGCAGGAAGTCGACCTGCTCGCCGATTTGGGCGACCAGCGAGAACACGACCGCCGCGGCGGTCCCGAACAGCGCCAGATCGAGATGGCCCATGGGATCGCCGTGCTCGCCGGGAAACTGCTGCCATTCGACGAAGGAGTGCGGGCTGGCATAGGCGATCGCGGCAAAGGGGAGGATGTGCAGCACGACCCATAGCGGCTGTGTCCACAGCTGGAAGCGACTGATCAGGGTGATGCCGTAGGTGACGAGCGGGATGATGACGACGGCGCTGATGAGATAGCCGATCGGCCGGGGAATGCCGAAGCACATCTCCAGCGCCGAAGCCAGGATGACCGCCTCGATGGCGAAGAAGATGAAGGTGAACGACGCGTAGATCAGCGAGGTGATGGTCGAGCCGATATAGCCGAAGCCGGCGCCGCGGGTCAGCAGGTCGATGTCGATGCCGCATTTGGCCGCATGGTAGGCAATCGGCAGGCCGCAGCAGAAGATGATCACACTGGCGACCAGGATCGCGGCGGTCGCGTTGGTGACGCCATAGTTCAAGGTGATGGTGCCGCCGATCGCCTCAAGTGCGAGGAACGAGATCGCGCCCAACGCCGTGTTGGCGACGCGGGCGGCGGACCAGCGCCGCGCGCTCTTGGCCGTAAAACGGAGCGCATAGTCCTCCAACGTCTGGTTGGCGACCCATTGGTTGTATTGGCGCCTGACGCGGTCGATCCGCTGCCGCCCTGCCACTCTCGAACTCCTCACGCGAAGCGGATCGCCCGCACGCTTTGTCCTGCCGCTCGCAAGACCTACGCAGAGCCTACGTCGCGCTTTTGCGGTGCAGTATACGCAATCTTGCGTATCCGTGCGTTGCACAAAGCGCGCCATCCTTCGTCCGACCCAACGCGTGTCCTCGAACCAATGAATGGGGTGCTCATGTCAGACGAAACCAAAAAGGGCCTGAAGTCGCCACTTCGGCGCCAATTGCTGATGGGAATGGCCGCGATCCCGGCGCTCGCCATGATGCCGCGGCCGTCCTTCGGCGCCGGCCCTGCAACCTCTGCAGTCAACACCACCGGCCTTGCAGTCACGGATAGCGAAGTCACCGTCGGCATTCTGCATTCGGTCACCGGCACGATGGCGATCTCGGAGACCGGCTCGGTGCAGGCCGAGAAGCTCGCCATCGAGCAGATCAATGCCGCCGGCGGCGTGCTCGGCCGCAAAATCAAGTATATCCAGGAGGACGGCGCTTCCGACTGGCCGACCTTCGCCGAGAAGGCCAAGAAGCTGCTGGTCAACGACAAATGCGCCGCCGTCATGGGCTGCTGGACCTCGGCCTCGCGCAAAGCGGTGCTGCCGGTGTTCGAGCAGTACAACGGCATGCTGTATTACCCGACCTTCTACGAAGGCCTCGAACAGTCGAAGAACGTCATCTATACCGGCCAGGAGGCCACGCAGCAGATCATCGCCGGCCTCGACTGGGTCAACAAGACCAAGGGCGCGAAGACCTTCTACCTGCTCGGCTCCGACTACATCTGGCCACGCACCTCGAACAAGATCGCGCGCAAGCACATCGAGGGCCATCTGCAGGGCGCCAAGGTCGTCGGTGAGGAATACTTCCCGCTCGGCCACACTCAGTTCAACTCGGTCATCAACAAGATCAAGCTGACCAAGCCGGATGTGATCTACGCGATCATCGTCGGCGGCTCGAACGTCGCGTTCTACAAGCAGCTCAAGGCCGCCGGCATCGACATGTCGAAGCAGACGCTGCTCACCATCTCCGTGACCGAGGACGAGATCGACGGCATCGGCGGTGAGAACATCGCGGGCGCGTATGCCTGCATGAAATATTTCCAGTCGCTCGACAATCCGAACAACAAGGCCTTCGTCGCCGATTTCAAGAAGATGTGGGGCGAGAAGACCGTCATTGGCGACGTGACGCAAGCCGCTTATCTCGGTCCGTGGCTGTGGAAGCTGACGGTGGAAAAGGCCGGCAGCTTCGACATCGACAAGGTCGCCGCCGCCTCGCCTGGCATCGAGTTCAAGGGCGCGCCGGAAGGCTACGTGCGGATCCACGAGAACCACCATCTCTGGTCCAAGACCCGCGTCGGCCGCGCCAAGGCGGACGGTCAGTACGAGCTGATCTACGAGACCGCCGACCTGGTCGAGCCAGATCCGTTCCCGAAGGGCTACCAGTAAGCTGATCTGTCGCGTCTCATAGCAACAGGCGAATGAGATCGCTGACGCTGCTGCGCGGGAAGTGCGCTCCCTCCCCCCCTTGTGGGGAAGGGATGGGGGAGGGGGGTACCCCACCCACAGCTCGTCGTGGAGGCCCCCCTCCCTAGCCCTCCCCCACAAGGGGGGAGGGAACGATCTTGGCTGCGGACACGCTGTGCCGGCGCCGATCCATTTTGCAGCAGGGCATCACGAGAGGACGGATCATGTTCGGTGACTATTCCATCGGCGACCTCGGGGCCATCTTCGCGATGCAGGGCTTCGCGGGCCTCATCCTGTTTTCGGTCTACGTGCTGATGGCGCTGGGGCTCGCCATCATCTTCGGCCAGATGGGCGTCATCAACATGGCGCATGGCGAGTTCATGATCCTCGGCGCTTACGTCACCTGGATGACGTCGAACGCCTTCCAGCATTTCCTCCCCTCGCTGTTTCCCGGCTACTTCTTCGTCGCGATGATATTCGCCTTCATCGCCTCCGGATCGCTCGGCATGCTGGTCGAATGGGCGATGATACGCCGACTCTACAAGCGGCCGCTCGATACACTGCTCGCGACCTGGGGCCTCAGCCTCATCCTGCAGCAGGCCTACCGCTCGGTGTTCGGCGCCCGCGAGGTCGGCGTCGAGCTCCCCGAGTGGATGATGGGCTCCTGGCAGGCGACCGACGCCATCCAGATCCCGATCAACGGCATGTTTGTGATGTGCCTGACCATCCTGATCACGCTCGTGGTGGCCTACGTCCTGTTCCTGTCGCGCTGGGGCAAGCAGGTTCGCGCCGTGGTGCAGAACCGCGTGATGGCCGGCGCCGTCGGCATCAACACCGAGAAGGTCGACCGCTACACCTTCGGCCTCGGCTGCGGCATTGCCGGCGTCGCGGGCTCGGCCTTCACCATGATCGGCTCGACGGGTCCGACGGCCGGACAGCTCTACATCGTCGACACCTTCCTGGTCGTCGTGTTCGGCGGCGCCGCCAGCCTGATCGGCACCATCGCCTCCGCCTTCACCATCTCCCAGGCGCAGTCGACCATGGAGTTCTTCATGTCCGGCTCGATGGCCAAGGTGCTCACGCTGCTTGCGATCGTCGCCATCCTGATGATGCGGCCGCAGGGCCTGTTCGCCCTCAAGGTCCGCAAGTGAGCCAGCTCCGACAGCCCAACAAGAAAGCACGGTCATGATCATCAACTCGCGCTTTTTCAACAGATCAGAACTCATCGGCTTCGTCTCGCTGCTGCTCCTGCTCGTCGTCATCCTGCCCTTGGCGCTCGATGTGTTCCGCCTGAACCTGGTCGCGAAATATCTGACCTACGCCTTCGTTGCGATCGGCCTGGTGCTGTGCTGGGGCTATGGCGGCATCCTGAGCCTCGGCCAGGGCGTGTTCTTCGGCCTCGGCGGCTACTGCATGGCGATGTTCCTGAAGCTGGAGGCCTCTAGCGTCGCCAACACCAAGATCCAGTCGACGCCGGGCATCCCCGACTTCATGGATTGGAATCAGCTGACGCAGCTGCCGTTCTTCTGGAAGCCATTCCAGAGCTTCCCGTTCGCGCTGGCGGCGATCATCCTGGTGCCTGCGATCTTCGCCTTCATCATCGGTGCCGCGATGTTCAAGCGGCGCGTCGGCGGCGTCTACTTCGCGATCATCACCCAGGCGATCGCGGCCATCCTGACCATCCTGATCGTGGGACAGCAGGGCTATACCGGCGGCATCAATGGCATCACCGATCTGCGCACCCTGCACGGCTGGGACATCCGCACCGATCACGCCAAACTCATCCTCTACTTCGTCGAAGTGTTCCTGCTGTTCGTCGCCATCCTGGTGGCGCAGTTCATCCGCCTGACCAAGCTCGGCCGCATTCTAGTGGCGATGCGTGAGCAGGAGGATCGGGTCCGCTTCTCCGGCTACAGCGTCGCCAACTTCAAGATCTTTGCCTTCTGCGCTGCCGCAGTGTTCGCCGCGGTCGGCGGTGCCCTGTTCACCTTGGAAGTCGGATTCATGTCGCCGTCCTTCGTCGGCATCGTGCCGTCGATCGAAATGGTGATCTACACCGCGGTCGGCGGCCGGCTGTCGATCTTCGGTGCGGTCTACGGCACGATCCTGGTCAACTTCGCCAAGACCAGCCTGTCGGAAACCTTCCCGCAGCTCTGGCTGTTCGGCCTCGGCGCGCTCTTCATTGCGGTGGTCCTTGCCTTCCCGAACGGGCTGGCCGGGATCTGGGGCGATCACGTGCAGCCGCGCATCGATCGCCTGCTGGCGTCCCGCACCAAGAAATCCGGCAATGGCGGGCTCGTCGCCAACGGCGCCCCCGCAGAGTGAGGAGACAGCGATGCTCATCGGTCACCAGCCCAAGGACTTCCTGCTCGCGGTCGAAGCGCTCACGGTTTCCTTCGACGGCTTCAAGGCGGTCAACGATCTCTCCTTCTATGTCGAGGAGAACGAGATCCGCGTGATCATCGGCCCGAACGGCGCCGGCAAGACCACGGTGCTCGACCTGATCTGCGGAAAGACCAAAGCGACTTCCGGCTCGATCCAGTTCCGCGGCAAGGAGCTGACCAAACTGCGCGAGAACGAGATCGTCAAGGCGGGTGTCGGTCGCAAGTTCCAGACGCCGTCGGTGTTCGAGGATCTCAGCGTGTTCGAGAATCTCGAGATCTCGTTTCCGCGCGGCCGCACCGTGTTCGGCTCGCTCACCTTCCAGCGCGACTCGGTCGTCAAGGACCGCGTCGAGGAGGTCGCCGAGATGATCTTCCTCAAGGACCGTCTCAAGACCTCGGCCGCCGAGCTCAGCCACGGCCAGAAGCAGTGGCTCGAGATCGGCATGCTGCTGATCCAGAATCCGGACCTTCTGATGCTCGACGAGCCCGTGGCCGGCATGAGCGTCAGCGAGCGCGCCAAGACCGCCGAGCTGCTCAACCGCATCATCAAGGATCGGTCGGTGCTCGTCATCGAGCACGACATGAAGTTCGTCGAGGACATCGCGCACAAGGTCACCGTGCTGCACCAGGGTCAGATCCTCTCTGAAGGCACGATGGAGCGGGTCAAGAACGATCCCAAGGTCGTCGAAGTCTATCTGGGGCACTGAGCGATGATCGCGATCCTGTTCGCTCCGAATGACGCCGCGTTCCCCTCCCCCTTGTGGGGAGGGGTTAGGGGAGGGGGCCCACGGCGGCAGTCTCGCTTGGGGCCACCCCCCTCCCCAACCCTCCCCCACAAGGGGGGAGGGAGCGCTCTGCCGATGTTGCTGCAGCCTCATCCAAGTTCATCACTTTGCAGGAGCCATTGATGCTCGCAATCTCCGATCTCCATGTCGCCTACGGCCAGAGCGAGGTGCTGCATGGCCTGAACGTCAAGGTCGCGCCCAACGAGATCGTGGCGATCATGGGCCGCAACGGCATGGGCAAGACCACGCTGATGAAGTCGCTGATGGGCATCCTGCCGTCCAAGAGCGGCTCCATCGATATGAACGGCACCGAGCTGTCCGGCCTCAAGAGCTATGAGCGTGTCGCCAAGGGCCTCGCTTACGTGCCGCAGGGCCGCATGATCTTCTCCACCATGACGGTGAAGGAGAACATCGAGACCGGCCTCGTCGTCTCCGGCGAGTCCGAGGTGCCCGGCGACATCTACGAGCTGTTTCCGGTGCTGCTGGAGATGAAGGGCCGCCGCGGCGGCAACCTCTCCGGCGGTCAGCAGCAGCAGCTCGCGATTGCACGCGCGCTCGCCACCAAGCCCAAGGTGCTGCTGCTCGACGAGCCGACCGAGGGCATCCAGCCGTCGATCATCAAGGACATGGCGCGCACCCTCAAGCGCATCCGCGACGAGAAGGGGCTGTCGATCGTCGTCTCCGAGCAGGTGCTGAGCTTCGCCCTCGACATCGCCGACCGCGTGCTGGTGATCGAGAACGGCGAGATCGTCCGCGACGATCCGCGCGACTCCGTCGATGCCGCCCAGGTCTCCAAATATCTGTCCGTCTAACCACTCCGTCCAAGCAAGGAACAAGGGGAGCTTCTGATGCCAGACACACTGATCAAGGTCGATCTGACCAAATCGGCCTACGAGAACGACAAGGTGCACAACCGCTGGCACCCGGATATCCCGATGGTGGAGTGGGTCAATCCCGGCGACGACTTCATCATCGAGACCTATGACTGGACCGGCGGCTTCATCAAGAACAACGACTCCGCTGACGACGTGCGCGACATCGACCTGTCGATCGTTCACTTCCTGTCCGGTCCCATCGGCGTCAAGGGCGCCGAGCCCGGCGATCTGCTCGTCGTCGACCTGCTCGACGTCGGACCGTTGAAGGAGAGCCTGTGGGGCTTCAACGGTTTCTTCTCCAAGCAGAATGGCGGCGGCTTCCTCACGGATCACTTCCCGCTGGCGCAGAAGTCGATCTGGGACATCAAGGGCCTCTACACCTCGTCGCGCCACGTCCCCGGCGTGAACTTCGCCGGTCTGATCCATCCCGGCCTGATCGGCTGTCTGCCCGATCCGAAGCTGCTCGCGACCTGGAACGAGCGCGAGACCGCGCTGATCGCGACCAACCCGACCCGCGTGCCCGGCCTCGCCAACCCGCCGTTCGCGCCGACCGCCCACGCCGGCCAGGCCAAGGGCGACGCCAAGGCCAAGATCGGTGCCGAAGGCGCCCGCACCGTGCCGCCGCGCGAGCATGGCGGCAATTGCGACATCAAGGACCTGTCGCGCGGCTCGAAGATCTATTTCCCGGTCTACGTGCCCGGCGGCGGCCTCTCGATGGGCGATTTGCACTTCAGCCAGGGCGACGGCGAGATCACGTTCTGCGGCGCCATCGAGATGGCGGGCTGGCTGCACATCAAGGTCGACGTTATCAAGGACGGCGTCGCGAAATACGGCATCAAGAACCCGATCTTCAAGCCGTCGCCGATCACGCCGAACTATCGCGACTACCTGATCTTCGAAGGCATCTCGGTCGACGAGGCCGGCAAGCAGCATTATCTCGACGTCCATATCGCCTACCGCCAGGCTTGCCTCAACGCCATCGAGTACCTGAAGAAGTTCGGCTATTCCGGCGCCCAGGCCTATTCGATCCTCGGCACCGCGCCGGTGCAGGGCCACATCTCCGGTGTCGTCGACGTGCCCAACGCCTGCGCCACCTTGTGGCTGCCGACCGAGATCTTCGACTTCGACGTGATGCCGTCGTCGGCGGGGCCGATCAAGCACATCACGGGCGATATCCAGATGCCGATCTCGCCGGACAAATAGCGGTCTCCCTGCGCGATGGGTGCGGGACGGCAGCGTATCGGCCGCCCCGCATCCGCCGCGTGAGATGGAGATGATTGTTGCGCAGGAGACGAAACGATGCCGGTCTATGAATATCTCTGTGATACATGCGGACCATTCACCGACATGCGCCCGATGGCTGAATGTGATGAGCCGCAGACCTGTCCGCAATGCCGGGACATGGCGCCGCGCGTGATCCTCACCGCGCCCGCCTTCGCCTGCATGCCGGCGGAGCGGCGCACGGCGCATGCCACCAATGAGCGCAGCCGCCACGCGCCGCAGACGGTCGCGGAATACAAGGCGAAGCACGGGCCGGGCTGCGGCTGCTGCTCGCCGAAGAAGTCGCCGCGGTTGATGACCAAGACCAGGAGCGGCGCCAAGGGCTTTCCGACGGCGCGGCCGTGGATGATCAGCCATTGAGCGCGAGGGGCGGCGCTCCCGCCCCTCAGCGTGACGCCGGCACGCGGCGCGGACCCGGACCCGCCGGCTGGCCGCCGAACTTGACGGTCATCGCATTGGCGCCGTCGCTGATGTCGAGCAGCGTCTTGCGGCTCTCGTCGATGACCTTGGCCGATTTGCGCTTGAAGCTGTCGACGAGCTCGCGCATCGACTTGATCTGATCGAACAGCTGTCCGGGATTGCCGTCCGCGAAGCCGGGAATGGCGCCGTCGATCCTGGTCACGAGCGTGTCGAAGCCCTTGAACACGTCCTCGGCCTTGTCGATCGCGGCGTCGATCGCTGCCGTCTTCTCCTGCAGCGAGGCGGTCTCGGATTCGAAGGTCTGCAGCGCCTCCTTGATGGCCGGTGCATTGCTGACGATGAATTTGTCGACGTTGTGCACCGTCTCGACCATCGTCTCCTGGTCCTTGAGGTCGGCCGTCAGTACCGGCACCCCGTCGCGATCGAACGGCACCGGCGGCGCCGTCGGCGCGCCGCCGACCAGCGAGATCGCGGCGATGCCGGTCAGGCCCTGAAATTCGATGCCGGCCGTTGTGTCCTTGCGGATCGGTGCGGAATTGTCGAGCGTGATCATGGCAACGATCTTGCGCGGGCTTTCGAGGTTGATCGAGAGGATCTGCCCCGCCTGCACGCCGTCGAAATTCACCGGGCCGCCCTTGCGTAGGCCCGCCGCCGAGCCGCCGTCGAACACGACGCGCATGATGCTGCGCTGTTGGGCGATCCGCGCCTTCTGCTTGATCAGGACGCCGCTGATCCCGGCCGCAACGGCCGCGATCGTCAGGGTTCCGACGATGAGATTGATCGCGCGCATTCCGTGTCCGTCGCTGCCTCTGCTCGATTTTAGCCGTTAAGTCTCCCGGTTGGAAGCTCAGCGCGCGAGCCCAGGCCGGGACGGGGCGGCGAGGCCCGCGAGCAGCACCGCGAGAATCCCGGTCAGGAAGATACCGTCGAAGGTTCCGGCGCCGCCGATCGAGGCGACGGGCGCGCCGAGGCTGCCGATCTTGTCGAGGTTCATCAGGTCGGCGCCGACCAGCGTGCCCATCGAGCCGCCGATATAGGCCAGCGGCGCGGCATATTCGCGCGACAGCAGGAACGCCAGGATCGCGGTCACGACGACCGGCGCAAACACAGGCACGGCGATGCCGACACCCTGCACCGGCGTCGCCATCGCGTGGATGATCACCGCGATCACCAGCACCGCGATCGCAGCGCGCAGCCAGAGCTGGTAGCGCAACATGAGATAGGTCGACATGATCGTCGGGATCACGGCGCCGCCGACATTTACGGCGAGGAGGGTGCCGGGCCATTGATGCACCAGCGGCACGACATACTGCATGCCGAAGAAGTCGATGATCTCGCCGGATCGCGCGACCTGCCCGGGCAGCATGGTGATCGGAATGTTGAAATAGCTGCCGATCAGCGATCCGAACAGCAGCAGCATCGCGGTGCCCGAGCTGACGCCGAGCTTCATGTAGGCGTAGCGCAGGATGCCGAACTGGATCAGGACGATCAGGACGCCGAACGCCAGCACCAGGATGGCGAAGAAGGCCGGCGTGATCGGCAGATATTGGACCTGGGAATGCATGTCGAAAGCGCTTGAGATGTGGGCCTTGCGTCCCCGCCGGATCATCCCATGCGGGCGGCACGGTGACAAATGGTCATTCGGTGCCTGGTTCCCAAGACCAGCCATCATTCACCCGCCGCGACCAGCGTCGCATGCAGCACGTAGCGCTCCGGGCCCTGTGTCAGGGCGTCGAATGGCCAGCAGGTCGACAGCACCAGTTCGGCGCTGTCGGTCCCTGGATCGATGCCCGAGGCATCGAAGCGGACGACATGGGCGGCGTCGGCGCGGTAGCGGAAGGTGTTGCCGTCGCGGCTGACGATGTCGATCTCGTCGCCGATCCTGATGTCGCGCAGGAAGCGGAAATGCGTGTCGCGGTGCGCGGAGTACACCGCGATGCCCGGCTGGCCCGGCTCGGCGCTGCCTTCGACATGGCCGGCGCCGAAGGCGAGCGCCTGGCCGCTGGAGCCGGCCAGCGCGATGGTGGAGACGCCGAGGCGCTTCACCTCGATCCGCGCCACCGGGACCGTGTCGGCCCAGGACCACGGCTTGACCGGATGTCCCGTCGCGATGGTCCTAGTGAAGGCGCGGTCGAGCAGTACTTGTGCGACGATCGCCTTGGCGTGGATGAGGGCGCCGTGGCCGAACAGGGCGAGGCCAGCCAGGGCGATCGCGAGTGGGATGAGGAAGCGGGGCATCATCTCTCCATCTGTCATTGCGAGCGAAGCGAAGCAATCCAGAGCCGTCGTGTCGCCCCTGGATTGCGTCGTCGCTTTGCTCCTCGCAATGACGCCGTTAGTTGGTTGGCAGCCCGCCGCCGAAGGGCGGCGAGCCAGATCAGTTCGAGCATCAGGATCCCCAGCCCGAGCAGCATGCTGAGCTCGGCATCGGTTGCCGTCTTCGGCAGCGTGATCGTGGCGGGCGCCGCCGGCACCACCGGCCGCTTCAGCGCGGCGAGCTGGATGTCGCCGTCGGCTTCGGCGCGGCGGTCCTTCCGCATCGCCGGCATCCCACCGCGCTCGCCGAACACCTTCTCATAGTCCCAGCCCGCCGGCAGGTTGATCGGCAGCTCGGCGAGCCTCAGCGGCTCGCCATCGGTCCGCCGCGGCGTCTTGTCGACGGCGACGAGGCTGGTCAGGCGCGTCACCAGCTGATGCTCCAGCGCGAGCTTCAGAATCGCGCCGTCGGCTTCCTCTGATGTCATCTGCCGCATCGTCTGTGCCACCTCGGCATCGCCGATCTTGCGCCGGGCCCACAGCTTGGAGAGACCCTTGCCTTCGGCGGCGCCGGACAGCGGCAGCGTGATGGTCCAGGGCTGGTCGCCGATGCGGCCCTTGAGCTGCAGCGATCCAGCGAGACGGTCGATCTTCGCGGCGAGCACCAGCGGCTCGTCGCGATAGACGTCCGGCAGCACCGCGGGCGTGAGATCCGCTGAGGCTTCCGAAAACGTCGCGGTCAGAGCGGTCACGGCCGGGTTCTCGAGTTTGGCGAACAGGCCGCGCATGCGCTCCTCGACCTGCTCGACCGAGCCGATATGCGTGAAGGCGCCGCGGCCGAGCTCGGCGGCGCGCGTCATCAGATAGGTGTTCGGTGCCGAGCCGATACCGACCATGAAGATGCGCGAGCGGCCGCGCATTGCGGTGATGGTCTCGAATAGCTGCTGCTCGTTGCCGATGGCGCCGTCGGTGAGGAATACCACCTGCCGCACGCGCGCGCTGTCGCTGCCGTCGTCGGTCAGCGCCGCGCGCATCGCAGGGACCATCTCGGTGCCGCCGCGCGCATCCAGCGAACTCACGTAGCTGGTGGCGCTGCCGACATGCTCGGCATCGGCCGGCACCGAGGACGGAAACAGCACGGTCATCGTGTCGTCGAAGCGGATCACGTTGAAGCGGTCGCCCGGCTGTAGCCGGCCCAGCGCGTAGAGCAGGCTGGCCTTGGCCTGGCGGATCGAGGTGCCGCCCATCGAGCCGGAATTGTCGATCACGAAGATGACGTCGCGCGGCTGCGGCCGCTGCGCCGGCGCTGCCACGGCAGGCGGCGTGACGAAGGCGAGCAGATAATCGGCGTCGCCGACCTGCTCGTGAAACAGCCCGACCGACGGCATCGCCGCAGCGGCCGGCTTCCAGGTCAGCTCGAAGTCGCGGTCGGCCGGCACCACGCCCTCGGCCAGGGTGACGACTCGCGTCTTCGCATCGGGGCTGTCGATCGTCACTTGGTGATGGTGGCTCTTGACCTCGCCGAGCGCGAAGCCGGCCTGCAGCCGCACCGCGATCCTGGTTGGATTGACCGGGTCATTCTTGGCGGGGTCGAGCACCTCCGGCGAGATGCGGTCGCGATCAGGGACGGGATCGCTGCTCGCCGCGCCCCAGCCGTTGCTATCAGGGCGCAAATCGACGCTCTGCACGATCGGCGCCGGATTGTAGCGCGGCGCGACGACCAGCGGCACCCGCAGCGAGAACTCGCCGGCCGCCTGCGCCACCGGCTGCTGATACTCGATCTGCACCAGCACGGTCTCGCCGGGGCCGATATTGGCGAGCGAGTTGGTGAAGATGTTCGGCCGCTCCTGCTCGGTCAGCGCCGCGCTTTTGCCGTCGCGCTTGGCCTGCTCGTAGATCACCTTGGCCTGTTGGCGCGGCTTGATGTCGCCGACCACGACGCGGTCGCCGACGATCATCTTCAGCGTGTCCACCGCGCTGTCGGGCGGCAGCGGATAGACATAGACCGCCTCCATCCATTGCGAGCTCGTGTTCTTGAACAGCTGCGTCACGCGCGCCCGCGCCGTCGGGCCTGAAACGACGATGTCGACGTCGATGCCGAGCCGCGGCGCCTCGGCATAGCTGCCGTCGGATTTGAACAGCAGCGCGCCGGAGCGGGCATCGCCCGGCCTGGTCAGCGGCGCCAGCGGCCCTTCGGCGGACCAGCCAGGGGTGACGCTGAGAAACAGCGCCGTGAAGCCGACCAGCAGCACGGCGGCGGCCTGCAGCAGCAGGAATAGCAGCATGGTCACGATCCACGACCGGACCGGATGGGTGCTGCTTCTGATATCGTGGTCGATCGTCTCGCTCATCATTGGCTCCGCAACGAACAATTTCGGCATGCCGACACTGAGCGCAGCGCGCCGGCGCCGCGAGCGGAATGGTCGGTCTTGTTCGGCCGCCGCCCGCCCGCGCATGTCCGGTGGAGGTCGAGAGCGCGACTGATCTGTCCGGGTTTGTGCTGATTTGTCCGTCTGCTAAAAGGACGCGCGCCACATGGCAGGGGACAGGATGTCGATACCGGACAACGAGCTTTCCGACGAGCAGAGCCGGCAGGTTGCGGAGACGATCCGCGAGGAGATCGCGCGGCGCCGGATGTCGCGGCAGGCCCTCGCCGAGCAGGCCAAGCTGAGCCTGTCGACCCTCGAGAAGGCGCTCGGCGGCCGCCGCCCATTCACGCTCGCGACCATCGTCCGGCTGGAGCAGGCGCTCGGGATGTCCCTGCGCAAGGCGCCGAACGCGCCTCTCGCCGCGCCTGCCACCAGCGGCGGCATCGCGCCGGACAGTCTCGGCTCCTATTCGCGGCGGGCGGTGGAATGGATCGAGGGCACCTACGTCACCTTGCGGCCGTCATTCGGCGACAAGGACGCGATCTACGCCTACCGCACCGACATCGCCTGGGACGATGCGGCGTCGTCGCTGGTGTTTCGCGAGGGCGCGCGGCTCGATGCGGCGTTCACGCAATTCGGCGAGGTCGCCGTGCCCAACCAGTCCGGCTTCGTCTACCTCGTCACCAACCGCCACGGTCAGCACCGCCTGATCACCGTGTCGCGGCCGACCATCACCGGCGAGATGTACGGCATCATCACGACGCTCTTGGCGGGCCGCGGCTCGCTGCTGACGCCGATCGCCGCGCCGATCGCGCTGCTGCCGTTGCGCAATGTGGAGGAACCGAGCTTCGGCCGGCTCGGCACGGATGATCGACACTATGGGGCGTACCGCGAGCATCTGCGCAAGACGGTCGAGGAGCCGTTCGCACTGTTCGTGCAAGGCGTGCCGTGAGTTGTTAGGTGTAGGGTGGGCAAAGGCGCGCCCCGGTGCGTGTTGCATGCTGCGCTCCACCGCGCGCCGTGCCCACCATTCGCTCCGAATGCGCCGACGGACGGTGGGCACGCAACCGCCCTGCGGGCGCCCGCTTTGCCCACCCTACGGCAGCTGACTCCGTCGCCGCGTTCGCTAGGACGGTGCGTGTGGGAGACGCGGTGCTCCCACAAATACGCTGTCGTCCCGGCGAACGCCGGGACCCATCCCCCAGGGAGGGGTTTGAGGCTGGCTGGTCATTGGCATTTTGCCCAACACAACCGCCGCGGAGTATGGGTCCCGGCGTTCGCCGGAACGACAGCGGTGGGTGGGCGGATTCACGGCTCAAACAGCAGAAGGCCTAAACAGCAGAACGGATCGAACAGCAGACGACGGACATGTCGACGCATTCCCGCGGCACATCATGCCCGAGGTCTGCGATCAGTTCGTCCCTCCTCAAATGCAGAGGGCGCAGGGAATGCCGGGTGAAGGCCTCACCCATGGCCCGCCTGCGAAAAAAATGCAGGCGGCAGGTACCACAGGCAAAGCCGAGCACGCCGGCATTCCCTGCGCGATGGGTTTAACGCTTATACGCAGTCTCCCTGGTGCGCCGGGCTTGTTGGCCACCATTCGCGACAATGCTTACGCATTGCGCGGGACACCAGCATCGGGGTGTCAGGACGCTGCGACTTCACGTCCGCAAGCGATCGTTCGTCCGCATCCTCGTTGAGGAGAATGCTGCGATCTCTCGCGGCCATCGCATCCCCACCTCGCGTGTCGTGACGATCGCGCGCAACGCCCCTCTGCGGTGAGGCGGGATGCAGGGATACAATCATGAATTCCGAAAAATCGCAAGTAAATTATTTTTATCAGAATCCGGGGGCAGGCCGAACATCGGTTTTCTTCGTGAACAGCAGGCTCTTGCCGCGATGTCGGTCAGCTCCCCTCCCCCTTGCGGGGAGGGGGTGGGGGTCCAACGAGTCGTGCTCGATGTGATGAGCGGGGATCTCTGAGAGACGCGAGCACAGCTTCGCGGCAGGGCAAGGGAGGCTGAGGTCCAGAGCAGCTGATATCGAGCGACGACGTCGATAGGCGCGGGGGCCTTCATGCGGGTCGGTGCGCGGGGACCCCCACCCCCAACCCCCCCGCAAGGGGGAGGGGAGCACACTGCCGTCGTTGCGAGAGCGAGGCCAATGCCAAGCCCGTGTGCTCAGACCAGCGAAACGGGTTGGCTGAAGCACACGGGACGATCTTGTCCGCCTATCCCCCCACGTCCGCGCTGATGATGTCGCCGAACAGGTCCCATTTGCCGCCCTTGAACTGCATCATCTTGAGCTGCTCGATCGGGGCGAAATCATTGGGGCCGGTATTGACCTTGATGCCGGGGATCAGGGTGTCGGGCGCAAAATCCTTCAGGCTGGCGGCCTGCTTCATGACGTTGTCGCGGGTGAGAGTGTCGCCGCACTGCTTCAGGGTCTGCACCATGGTCTGGGCCGCGGCATAGCCATAGGCGAGGTTGGCGTCGGAGATGTTGGCGCCCGGCATGTACTTGTCGATGAAGGCCATGAACTTCTTCATGCCCTCGTCGTCCTTCCACTGGGGGTCCGACGGATCCTTGAGATAGCCGGCGGACAGCACGCCTTCGGACGCCTCGAGGCCGGCCGGCTTCATCACCGCGCCGATCGAGATCGAGACGTCGGTCATCAGATGCATCGGCTTCCATTCCAGCTCGGCGATCTTCTTGATCGCCTGCGCGGCGAATTTCGGCGTGGAGATGTTGACGAACACGTCGGCGCCGGTGCCCTTTAGCTTGACGATGTGGGAGTCGATCGACGGCTCGGTCGTCTCGTAGCTCTCCTCGGCGACGATCATGGTCTTGGCCTTGTCGCCGAGCATCTCCTTGATGCCGAGGACGTAGTCCTTGCCGAAATCGTCATTGGCATAGAAGATCGCGATCTTCGCGTTCGGCTTCTCCTTGAGGATGTACTTGGCGAAGATCCGCGCCTCGACGCGGTAGCTCGGCTGGAAGCCCATGGTCCAGGGGAATTCCTTCGGGTCGTTCCATTTGCTGGCGCCGGTGGCCAGGAACAGCTGCGGCACCTTCTTGGCGTTGTGATATTTCTGCACGGCGGTCTGGGTCGGCGTGCCCAGCGCATTGAACACCAGGAACACCTCGTCGCTCTCGATCAGCTTGCGCACCTGCTCGACCGTCTTCGGCGGGCTGTAGCCGTCGTCATAGGAAATGAAGTTGATCCGGCGGCCGTTGACGCCGCCCTGATCGTTGATCATCTTGAAGTAGGCTTCCTCGGTCTTGCCGATGATGCCGTAGGCCGAGGCCGGGCCGCTATAGGCCTCGACGTTGCCGATCCTGATTTCGGTGTCGGTGGCGCCGGTGTCGTATTTCTTCTGCGCAAGCGCGCTTTGGCTCGCCAGTACGGAAAAGGCGGCCGCGGCCGCGAATGTGAGCAGAGTCCTGGTCGTCATCGGCAACATCCCTGGGCTTCCTCGATTGAATTTTCGTGATTGTCGTTTTTGCTCTTGGCCTGCGGCGATGGTGGCCATGGGAGGCCGCTCACCGCAATCGAGTGGGCAGATGTGTGCAATGCACTGTCTTGCGTCCAGGCGCTGGCCTTGGGAACCTGGCGGGGGCCGATCGGGCGCGCCGCAGGTGATTTTGCCGGCCAGCCACTCCACGCAAGTTGATACGGGCGTTTCCGGCGCATCTTCTCCCGCGCACGAAGCAGGATCCTCCCGGCGCCGCCATGACGAAAAGCCCGTTCTACACGGCCGAGCACGAGGCCTTCCGCGACGTCATCAGGCGCTTCGTCGACAAGGAGATCGCGCCGTTCGCGAGCGTGTGGGACGAGGCCGGCGAATTTCCGCGCGCGCTGTATCTGAAGGCGGCGGAGATCGGCCTGCTTGGGCTCGGCTTCCCGGAGGAATTCGGCGGCGTGCCGGCCGACCAGTTCATGAAGATCGTGACGTCGCAGGAATTGGCGCGTGCGGGTGCCGGCGGCATCAGCGCCAGCCTGATGAGCCATACGATCGGCGCGCCGCCGATCGCGCGCGCCGCGCAGCCGCAGGTGAGGGCGCGCGTGCTGCCGGAGATTCTTGCCGGGCGCAAGATCTCGGCGCTGGCGATCACCGAGCCGAGCGGCGGCTCCGACGTTGCCAATCTCAGGACCAGGGCCGTCCGCGACGGCGATCACTATGTCGTCAGCGGCGAGAAGACATTCATCACCTCCGGGATGCGGGCTGACTACATCACGGTCGCGGTGCGCACCGGCGGACCGGGACCGGCGGGCGTCAGTCTGCTGCTCGTGCCCGGCGACACGCCGGGGCTGACGCGCACCAGGCTCGACAAGATGGGCTGGTGGGCGTCGGACACCGCGTCCTTGCATTTCGATGGCTGCCGCGTGCCCGTCGAGAACCTGATCGGCGAGGAGGGGCAGGGCTTCAAGCTGATCATGCACAATTTCAACAGCGAGCGGATGGGCATGGCGGCGAGCTGCACGGCCTTCGCCCGTGTCTGCCTCGACGATGCGATCGCCTACGCCAAGGAGCGCCAGACCTTCGGCAAGCCGCTCGCGCAGCACCAGGTGATCAGGCACAAGCTGGTCGACATGGCGCAGCGCGTCGCGGCGTCGCAGGCGATGCTGGAAATGCTGGCGTGGCGGCTCGAACAGGGCGACAATCCGGTCGCCGAGATCTGCATGATGAAGAACCAGGCGACGCAGACGATGGCTTACTGCGCCTCCGAAGCGGTGCAGATCTTCGGCGGCGCCGGCTTCATGCGCGGCATCCGCGTCGAGCGGATCTATCGCGAGGTGAAGGTCAACGCCATCGGCGGCGGCACCGAGGAGATCATGAAGGATCTGGCCAGCCGGCAGATGGGATTGTGACGCGCACTCTGTCCGCTCGTCATGCCCGGGCTTGACCCGGGCATCCATGCTGTACGCCATACAAGAACAACGACGTGGATGGCCGGGACAAGCCCGGCCATGACGTCAAGACAAGAGACGACAGGAGCTCGATCAAGAATGCTCTTCACCGCCGACCACGACGAACCGCGCCGCATCCTGCAGAAGTTCATCGCTGCCGAGATCAATCCCCATGTCGACGAATGGGAGGAGGCCGGCATCTTTCCGGCGCATGAGCTGTTCAAGAAGCTCGGTGACCTCGGCTTTCTCGGCCTCAACAAGCCGGTCGAGTTCGGCGGCCAGGGGCTGGATTATTCCTACGCGCTGATGATGGCGGAAGAGCTCGGCGCCATCAATTGTGGCGCCATCCCGATGGCGATCGGCGTGCAGACCGACATGGCGACGCCAGCGCTGGCGCGGTTCGGCTCCGACGAGGTGCGCAAGGAGTTCCTGGCGCCCGCGATCTCAGGCGACTACGTCGCCTGCATCGGCGTCTCCGAGCCCGGCGCGGGCTCCGACGTCGCCTCGATCAAGACCCAGGCGCGCGGCGATGGCGACGACTACGTCATCAATGGCGGCAAGATGTGGATCACCAACGGCACCCAGGCCGACTTCATCTGCCTGCTCGCCAACACCAGCGACGGCCCGGTCCATCGCAACAAGTCGCTGATCTGCGTGCCGATGAAGAGCAAGGGCGTGCAGGTCGCGCGCAAGCTCGACAAGATGGGCATGCGCTCGTCGGATACGGCGCAGATCTTCTTCGACAACGTTCGCGTCCCCAAGCGCAACCGCATCGGCGAGGAGGGGCAGGGTTTTACCTATCAGATGATGCAGTTCCAGGAGGAGCGGCTGTGGGCCGGCGCCGCCTGCCTGAAGGCGCATGAAGCGATCATCAATGCGACCATCGAGTACACGCGCAACCGCAAGGCGTTCGGCCGCTCGATCCTCGACAACCAGGTCGTCCACTTCAAGCTCGCGGAAATGCAGACCGAGGTCGAGCTGCTGCGCGCGCTGACCTATCAGGCCGCAGAGGCGCTGATCGCCGGCGAGGACGTGACGCGGCTCGCGACCATGGTGAAGCTCAAGACCGGCCGGTTGGGGCGCGAACTCACCGACGCCTGCCTGCAATATTGGGGCGGCATGGGCTTCATGAACGAGACACCGGTCAGCCGCGCCTACCGCGATTCGCGCCTGAGCTCGATCGGCGGCGGCGCCGACGAGGTGATGCTGACCATCCTGTGCAAGATGATGGGGACCTTGCCAGGCAGCGGCAAAGCGGGGAACGCCTGATGATCACGCTGTATCATTGCGACGGCGCCCGCTCGTTTCGCCCGTTGTGGATGCTGGAAGAGCTTCGATTTAACTACGAGTTGAAGATGCTGCCGTTCCCGCCGCGGGTGCTGGCGAAGGAGTATCTGGCGATCAATCCGCTCGGCACGATCCCGTTTCTGATCGACGGCGAGACGAAGATGACGGAGTCCTCGGGCATCTGCCATTACCTCGGCGTCAAGCACGGACCCACGCCGCTGATGGTCGGGCCTGAGGAAAAGGACTACGGCGCGTTCCTGAACTGGATGTATTTCTCCGACGCCACGCTGACGTTCCCGCAGACGCTGGTATTGCGATACACTCAGCTCGAGCCGGAGGAGCGGCGCTCGCCGCAGGTCGCCACCGATTATGCCAAGTGGTTCCTGGGACGGCTGCGCGCCGTGGAGGCAGCGACGGCGAATGCCGAGTTCTTGTGCGCGGGTCGTTTCACCGCGGCCGACATCGTGATCGGCTATGCATTGCGTCTCGCAGACACGCTTGGGCTCGCCAAGGATTTTGGGCCGAATGTGGCTGCTTACTGGGCGCGCCTGCAGCAGCGTGAAGGCTACAGCCGCGCGCGTGCGGCCGAGCAGCGCGCCGGGATCGAGCAGGGCATCAAGCCGCGGGTCAGGCCGTAGCTTTGGGCACGTCATTCCGGGTTCGCGCTCGCGCGCGCCCCGGAACGACGATCATCTCGAATCGGTGAGTTAACCGCGACAAAAATCGGCAGTCGTCGCCGATGACAGCGACGCGAATTGCGCTATGGTTCTCCTCCAAAGAAGCGGCCGCCAGAGCCGCGCCTCAGGAGGAAGACCATGGATGTGACCCGCCGGGACTCCGGCCATCTCATGCTGATCACGCCCGAGCGCGTCTTCTACGCCGGGCTGCTCGGTCGTCCGCGCCAGCGCTGCTCGGGCGCGTGCCATATCTACGTCGCGCTCACCGGCAGCCTGCGGCTGCTGGCCGAAGGAGCCGAAGAGCGCAGCGGCGAGCTGCTGGTCGTGCCGCCGAACCGGCCGCACACCATCGAGAGCGATTATCGCACCGTCATCGTCGTCACCATCGAGCCGGAGAGCGTGCCGATCGGCACGCTGGACCGCTTCACCAGCCGCGTCGCCCGCGAGGCCGAGGCGTTCGCCTGCCGCATTCGCGCCGCCTATGAGGAGCTGGTGCAGCGGCCGCTGAGCGGCGACGTCACCAGCGCCGTGTTCGACCGGCTGTGCTTCGGCGAGGTGCTGCCGCAGCGGACGCTCGATCCGCGCGTGGTCAAGGCGATCGGTCTGATCGGCCGCTTCTCCGGCGAGCCGGCCACGGCCGAGAGCTGCGCCGCCGCCGTGGGGCTGTCGACGTCGCGCTTCCTGCATCTGTTCAAGGAGGAGACCGACATCTCCTTCCGTTCGTTCCGGGCCTGGAAGCGCGCGCGGCATCTGCTCAACTACGCCAACCAGGACCTCAACCTCGCGCATCTCGCGCAGGACATCGGCTATCCCGACTCGACGCATTTCAGCCATTCGATCCGCCGCTTCTACGGGCTGAAGCCGCGCGCGATCTTCTCCGGCTCGCGCGATCTCGCGATCTACCGCGCGGGCGAGGTCGCCTTGACCTGATCTTTCCTGGCTGCGTGCCGCGCGAGCGCGGCGCGCAGCGGAAACTTCGACAGTTCGAGCATGATCAGCGTGGTCAGCGCGGCTGCCGCGGTCAGCGCGAGATCGTCGGCGTGCAGCGGTCCGAACCGGAACAGCGCCGCGGCGGCGGGCAGCGTCAGGCTGGTGGCGAGCACGGCGACGACGAAGCCGATCACCAGCAGCAGCATGCGGTTCGGCCGCAGCAGCGCCTCGCGCAGCGAGCTCGAGAACGAGCGGTTGACGAAGATCAGGCTGACGATCACCGACACCAGGGTGAAGAACACCAGCGCGCGGAGCTCGTCGTCCGGCATGCCGTTGCGGTGTGCCAGCAGCAGGACGCCGCCCGTGGTGAGCATCGCCAGGATGCCCTGCAGCGCCCCCCACAGCACCAGCGGCCGCGGCAGCAATGGCTCCTGCGGATCGCGCGGCGGCCGCCGCATGATGTCGCTCTCCTCGGTCTCGGCCTCGAACACCAGCGAACAGACGGGATCGATGATCATCTCGAGAAAGGCGATGTGCACGGGCCCGAGCAGCAGCGGCAGACCGGTGACGAGCGGCAGCAGCGCCAGCCCGGCGATCGGAAAGTGCACGGCAAGGATGAAGCTCATCGCCTTGCGCAGATTGTCGTAGATGCGCCGGCCGAGCCGGATCGCCTTGACGATCGAGCCGAAATCATCGTCGAGCAGCACGATCGCCGAGGCCTCGCGCGCGACGTCGGTGCCGCGGCCGCCCATCGCGATGCCGATATGCGCCGCCTTGAGCGACGGCGCATCGTTGACGCCGTCGCCGGTCATCGCGACGATCTCGCCGTCGGCCTTGAGCGCGGTGACGATGCGCAGCTTCTGCTCCGGCATGATGCGCGCGAACGCCGTCGGCGCGCGCGCCGCAAGCGCCAGGGCGTCGTCGTCGAGATCGGCAAGCTCGGGGCCCGCGATGACGCGCTCGGGATCGATCCCGGCCTGCCGCGCAATGGCGGTGGCCGTCGCGGGATAGTCGCCGGTGATCATGATGACGCGGACGCCGGCGGAGCGGCACTCGGCGACGGCATCCTTCACCTCCGGACGCAGCGGGTCGGCGAAGCCGACGAGACCGCGGAATGAGAACGCGAAGTCCTGCTGTATGTCGGGGAGCGCCTCGCCGCTCCAGCTCGCGTGGGCGACGCCGAGCACGCGCAGGCCCTCGGCGGCGAGCGTCTCGACGCGCGCCTGCAGCGCCGCCAGCTCGCCGCCGTCGACGCCGCAGAGCGATGCGATCGCTTCCGGCGCGCCCTTGGCCGCCACGACGCCGGCGCCGTCGCGCGACCAGACGTTGGTCATCGCCAGCAGGTCGGGGCGCAAGCCGTAGCGTCGCTGCAACGTGGCGCCTGCGGTGGCGTCGGCGCCGAGCACGTGCAGCGCCTTCTCCATCGGATCATGCGACTGCGGGTCGCAGGCCAGCACGGCGGTGGCGACGAGATCGCGGAAGGGCGGCGCGACGGCATCCGGCGTCGCCGTCGCCGTCGCAGGCTGCAGCACGCTGCCGTCCGGCAGCACCAGCCGGGCCACCATCATGCGGTTCTGCGTCAGGGTGCCGGTCTTGTCGGTGCACAGCACGGTGGCGGCGCCGAGCGATTCGATCGCCGAAGCGCGCCGCGTCAGCACGCGCGCCTGCGAGATGCGCCAGGCGCCCATCGCCAGGAACACGGTCAGCACCACCGGGAATTCCTCGGGGAGCATCGACATGCCCAGCGCGATGCCGGCGAGGATTCCCTCCAGCCATCCGCCGCGGTACACCGCATAGAGCACGACCGTGATCGCAACCACGATGCCGCCGCCGATGGCGAACGCCAGCACCAGGCGCCGGGTCTGCTGCCGCAACCGCGGCGTCTCGGTCTCCAGGGCGGTCACCGACTGGCCGATCCTGCCGATCGCTGTGTGCGGCCCGGTCGCCGTCACCTCGGCAATGCCGCCGCCGCGGACGACGAGACTGCTGGAGAACACGAATGGCTGGTCGTCGCCGCCGGCCGCCGCAGCGGGCGTGTCGATCGGCTCGGCCGGGGCGGGGCGCTTGCGCACCGGCACGGATTCGCCTGTCAGCAGCGATTCATCCGTCAGCAGATCGTCGCACTCCCGCAGCACCGCATCGGCCGCGACGCGATCGCCCTCGGCGAGCACGATGAGGTCGCCGCGCACCACCTCGCGGCCGGCGATGCGGATGCGCTCGCTGTCGCGGATCACCAGGGCGCGCGGGCTGGAGAGATCGCGCAGCGATTCCAGCACGCGCTCGGTCCGTGCCTCCTGCACGATGGTGATGAAGACGGAGGCCGAGGCGAACACGCCGAGCAGCATCGCTTCCGCCGCGTCGCCCAGCGCGAGATAGATGCCCGCGCCGGCGAGCAGCAGAAGCAGCATCGGCTCCTTCAGCACGTCGGCGACGAGGCGCAGGATCGAGCGTTTGCCGGTCTGCGGCAGCTCGTTGAATCCCTCCGCCGTCAGACGCCGTGCCGCCTCGGCCGCGCTCAGGCCGTTCGGAAATGTCGGCGCCGGTTGTGTGTCGATCGGCATTGCACGCCCCGTGACGAGAAACATGGGAACCAGTTAGCGCCGATCCCGTCCGGGCGCTTGATGCAGAGCAATAGCGGGTTGCGCGGCCTCCAACCAGCGAGTCAACGCAAGCAGATCAGGCGGAGACGCCGTCATATACGGGCCGGATCAGCACAGCGCCGCTTGCGCGAAGCCATCGAACGAGTGCCATGAGCGACAAAGCCGTCATCACCTGCGCGCTGAACGGCGTGCTCACCGATCCCAGGCAGCATCATGTGCCGGTCACGCCCGAGGAGATGGCGCGCGAGGCGCGGCGCGCCTATGACGCTGGTGCTGCGATCATGCACATCCATCTGCGCCAGCAGGCGCCGGGCAAGGGGCATCTGCCGTCCTGGGACGTCGACGTCTCCCGCGAGATCCAGCAGGCGATCCGCGAGGCCTGTCCCGGCGTGATCATCAATCACACCTCGGGCGTGTCGGGACCGAACTATCAAGGTGCGCTCGACTGCATCCGGCAGACCCGGCCGGAGATCGCGGCCTGCAATGCCGGCTCGCTGAACTATCTCAAGGTCAAGGCCGACAACAACTGGGCCTGGCCGCCGATGATGTTCGACAACTCGGTCGAGAAGATCCAGGACTATCTCGCCGCGATGAAGGACGCGCACACGATCCCGGAATTCGAATGCTTCGACGTCGGCATCGTGCGCTGTGTCGCGATGTATCGCCAGACCGGCATGTATGGCGGTCCGCTGGAGTACAATTTCGTGATGGGCGTTGCCTCCGGCATGCCGGCTGATCCCGAGCTGCTGCCGATCCTGCTCAAGCTGAAGCTGCCGGAAGCGCACTGGCAGGTCACGGCAATCGGCCGCGCCGAGATCTGGCCGCTGCACCAGCGCTGCGCCGAACTCGGCGGCCATCTCCGCACCGGGCTGGAGGACACGTTCTACCTCGGCGACGGCACCAAGGTGACCTCGAACGGCCAACTGATCGAGGCGATCGCGGCGTGCGCGCGGCGCGCGGGCCGCGAGATCGCAAGTCCCGCCGAGGCCCGGCAGATGTTTGGCACGGTGAATTGACGCGGCATACGCCGTCATTGCGAGCGCAGCGACGCAATCCAGAGTTCTGCACGACGCCCTGGATCGCTTCGTCGCCTTCGGCTCGTCGCAATGACGTGGATGGGGAGGGAACAGACCAATGACCAATCTCGATGCCACCGGCGGCGTGTCCGGTCCCGGCCGCATCGGCCGGGTCGCGATCGGCGATCTCCTGAAGCGCGCGGCGCGGCGCTTTCCCGAGCGGGTGGCGATCACCGATGGCGCCCGTCAGGTGACGTTCACCGAGCTGGAGCGCGATGCCAACCGGTTTGCGAACTATCTCGTCGCCAAGGGGCTGAAGCCGGGCGAAAAGATCTCGACCGTCTGCAACAACTCGATCGAGTTCGTCAAAGCGCTGTTCGGCATCCATCGCGCGGGTCTCGTCTGGGTGCCGATCAATACGATGCTCGGGCCCGCCGACATGGATTACATCCTCGGCCATGCCGAGGTTCGCTTCGCGCTCATCGATGACAATCTGTTTGCTCAGGCGGACCGCCGCGCCGCGCTGGAAAAGCGGGGCGTCGAGCTGATCGCCGTCGATCTCACCGGGACGGCGAAGGCCGCGGGGCTCGCCGGCTTCAACGACCTCATCAAGGGGCATTCGGACGTCGAGCCCGAGATCGAGATCAACGATCGCGATCTCGCGATGATCATCTACACCTCGGGCACGACGTCGCGGCCGAAGGGCGCGATGCATTGTCACCTCGCCGTGGTGATGGCCGTGATGAGCAACTGCATCGAGATGCAGCTCTCGCGCGACGACGGCATCACCGGGCAATTTCCGCTGTTCCACTGCGCCGGCCATGTGCTGCTGCTCAGCTATCTCTCGGTCGGCGGCCGCATGGCGCTGATGCGCGGCTTCGACCCGGTCGCCTGCATGGAGGCGATCGTGCGCGACCGCCTCACCGTGTTCGTCGGCCTGCCGCTGATGTACCAGGCGATCCTGGATCATCCGCGCCGCAAGGAGTTCGACCTCTCCCACTTGCGGACTTGCCTCTACACGATGGCGCCGATGGGCCGGCCGCTGCTGGAGCGCGCCATCAGGGAGCTGTGCCCGAACTTCGTGCTGACCAGCGGCCAGACCGAGATGTATCCGGCGACGACGATGTCGCGTCCCGAGGTGCAGCTCAATCGGTTCGGCAATTACTGGGGCGAGTCGCTGTTCGTCAACGAGACCGCGATCATGGATGATGCCGGCAACCTGCTGCCGCCCGGCGAGATCGGCGAGCTCGTGCATCGCGGGCCCAACGTGATGCTGGGCTACTACAAGGATCCCAAATCGACCGAGGACGCCCGCAAGTTCGGCTGGCACCATACCGGCGATCTCGCGGTCATCGACAAGGGCGAGGTGCTGTTCCTCGATCGCAAGAAGGACATGATCAAATCCGGCGGCGAGAACGTCGCCTCGGTCAAGATCGAGGAGACCCTGCTGGCGCATCCGGCGGTGCAGAATGCCGCCGTCGTCGGCCTGCCGCATCCGCAATGGGGCGAGGCCGTCTCGGCCTTCGTCAAGCTCAAGCCCGGCGCACAGGCCAGTGAGACCGAGCTGCTCGAGCACTGCCGCAAGTCGCTTGGCGGCTTCCAGGTGCCGAAGCTGGTGCGGGTGCTCGAGGAGATGCCGATGACCGCCACCGGCAAGCTGCGCAAGGTCGAGCTGCGCCAGGCCTATGGCGATCATTTCGTGGCGAAGAGCGCGTGAGGGGTGATCCTCGAGATTCCGGGTTCGCTCCCGCGCAGCAAGATGGCCCGTCCATCTCGCTGCGCACTCGCGCCCCGGAATGACGAAAGCATGAACTGATGGCCACCATCGACAACACCATCTCTCCCTCCGGCGCCGCCTTCCAGGCCAATCGTGATGGCATGCTCGGCCTGATCGCGCGGATGCGCGATCTCGAGGCGCGCACGCGCAATGCCTCTGCGGCGGCAAAGGAGCGCTTCCATCAGCGCGGCCAGTTGTTGCCGCGCGAGCGCGTCGCCTTGGTGCTCGATCCCGGTGCGCCGTTCCTGGAGCTGTCGACGCTTGCCGGCTACATGTTCGATACGCCGGACCCGGCCAAGAGCGTGCCGGGCGGCGGCGTCGTCGCCGGCATCGGCTTCGTGTCCGGCGTGCGCTGCATGGTCTCGGCGAATGACGCGGGCATCGATGCCGGAGCGCTGCAGCCTTACGGCCTCGACAAGACCCTGCGCGTGCAGGAGCTGGCGCTGGAGAACAAGCTGCCCTACGTGCAACTGGTCGAGAGTGCCGGCGCCAATTTGCTGCGCTACCGCGTCGAGGACTTCGTGCGGGGCGGCAACATCTTTCGCAACCTGGCGCGGCTGTCGGCGGCGGGCCTTCCGGTCGTCACCGTGACGCATGGGTCGTCGACCGCGGGCGGCGCCTATCAGACCGGATTGTCCGACTACATCGTGATGGTGCGCGGCCGCACCCGCGCCTTCCTCGCCGGGCCGCCGCTCTTGAAGGCCGCGACCGGCGAGATCGCCACCGAGGAAGAGCTCGGCGGCGCCGAGATGCACACCGCGATCTCGGGTCTCGGCGACTATCTCGCCGAGGACGACCGCGATGCCCTGCGTATCGCGCGCGAGATCATGGGCAAGCTGAACTGGGATCGGCCATCGCACGAGTCGTCACCGGTGAAGCCGCCGCGCTACGACCAGGAGGAGCTGCTCGGCATCATGCCGCTCGACCACAAGCGCCCCGTCGACATGCGGCAGGTCATCGCGCGGATCGTCGACGACAGCGACTTCGTCGAAATGGCACCAAACTACGGGCCTGCGACGGTGTGCGGCCATGCCCGCATCGAGGGCCAGGCGATCGGCATCGTCACCAACAACGGCCCGCTCGATCCGGCCGGCGCCAACAAGGCGACGCACTTCATCCAGTCCTGCTGCCAGACCCGAACGCCGATTCTCTATCTCAACAACACCACCGGCTACATGGTCGGCCGCGCCTATGAGGAGGCCGGCATGATCAAGCACGGCTCCAAGATGATCCAGGCGGTGACCTCGGCCAGCGTGCCGCAGATCACGATCTATTGCGGGGCCTCGTTCGGGGCGGGCAATTACGGCATGTGCGGCCGTGGATTCCACCCGCGCTTCTGCTTCTCCTGGCCCAACGCCAAGACCGCCGTGATGGGTGGCGAGCAGGCGGCGGAGACGATGGCGATCGTGACTGAAGCGGCGGCGGCGCGCCGCGGCAAGCCGGTGGAGCGCGAGAAGCTCGATGCCATGAAGGCGCAGATCATCGGCGTGTTCGACAGCCAGATGGACGTGTTTGCGACTTCGGCGCGCGTGCTCGACGACGGCGTGATCGATCCGCGCGACACCCGCGCGGTGCTGTCGGAGGTGCTGGCGATCTGCCGCGAGGCGGAGGCGCGGCAGCCGCAGCGCATGCAGTTCTCGGTGTCCAGGCCATGAGCGGAGAGATGCCGGGAATGCAACGCAGGCCGTTCCACAAGGTGCTGATCGCCAACCGCGGTGAGATCGGCTTGCGGATCATGCGCACCGCGCGCCGGCTGGGCCACGGCGTGGTCGCGGTCTATTCGGACGCCGATTCCGATGCGCCGCATGTGCGGCTCGCCGATCTGGCCGTCCGCATCGGCGCGCCGCCGCCCGCACAGTCCTATCTCAACATCGCAGCGATCATCGCCGCCGCAAAGGCGACTGGCGCGGATGCCGTGCATCCCGGTTATGGCTTTCTCGCCGAGAACGAGGATTTTGCGCAAGCGTGCAAGGAGGCCGGTCTGGTGTTCATCGGGCCATCGCCCGAGGCGATCAAGGCGATGGGCAACAAGGCCGGCGCCAAGGTGATCATGAGTTGCGCCGGCGTGCCCTGCGTTCCCGGCTATCAGGGCGAGGACCAGGGCGACGACGCGATGCTGCGCGAGGCGCGCCGCATCGGTTTCCCGGTAATGATCAAGGCCGTCGCCGGTGGTGGCGGCCGCGGCATGCGGCTTGTGACGGATGCGGACGCCTTTCCCGACCTGCTGCGCAGCGCCCGCTCGGAAGCGGCGACGGCGTTCGGCGACGGCACCGTCATCCTCGAGAAGGCGATCGCCAATCCGCGCCACATCGAGATCCAGGTATTCGGCGATAGCCACGGCAATGCCGTCCATCTCGGCGAGCGCGACTGCTCGGTGCAGCGGCGGCATCAGAAGCTGATCGAGGAGGCGCCGTCGCCGGCGGTCGGGCCGGAGCTGCGCGCGCGCATGGGCGCCGTGGCGGTGCAGGCGGTGAAGGCGCTCGGCTATGAGGGCGCCGGCACGCTGGAGTTCCTGCTCGATGCCGACGGCCAGTTCTACTTCATGGAGATGAACACGCGGCTGCAGGTCGAGCATCCCGTGACGGAGGCGCTGACCGGTCTCGATCTCGTCGAATGGCAATTGCGCGTCGCCGCCGGCGAGCCTCTGCCGTTGCGCCAGGACCAGATCAGCTTCTCGGGTCATGCGATCGAGGTGCGGCTGTGCTCCGAGGATGCCGCGCACGACTTCATGCCGCAATCGGGGCGGATGGCGCTGTGGCAGATGCCGGGGATGATCCGGGTCGAGCATGCGCTGGAGTCCGGCGCGGAGATCCCGCCCCACTACGATTCGATGATCGCCAAGCTGATCAGCCATGCTGCGACTCGTGAGGAGGCGCGCGCAAGGCTGATCGCCGGATTGGAGCAGGCCGTTGCTTTGGGCGTCCCGACCAACCGGGCCTTCCTGATTTCATGCCTGCGGCATCCGGCCTTCGCCGCGGGCAAGGCAACCACCGCATTCATCGCGGCGCATCGTGACGAGTTGCGTGCGCCGGCCGTCGAAGCGGCAGACCTCGCGCTGGTCGCGCTGCTGCTCCCCGTCAGCCATCCGCTCGCACATCCCGTCCGCCGCGGTCGCTCGCTCGCGGCCGCCTTCGCGACGCCGCTCCGGTTCGAGATCGCCGGCGAGGTGGCCGAGTGCGAGCTACTGCGCGAGCGTGACGGAAGCTATCGCGTGAGGCGTGGCGATGCAGAGCATCGCTTCGAGATCGTGTCGCTCACGGATGATGCGATCCGCGTTCATCACGCCGAGATCGTCGAGAGCGCGCGCTTCGTCCGTGACGACGATCGGCTGTTCGTCCAGCATCGCGGTCAGACGCTGGCAGTGCGCGATCTGACGTTGGCGAGGCCGCAATCCTCGGCCGCCACCGGAGGTGATGGCAAGGTCCGTGCGGCCCTGAACGGTCGCGTGGTCGCGGTGCTGGTGAAGCCGGGCGACAGCGTGGCTGTGGGACAGCCGGTGGTGACGCTCGAGGCGATGAAGATGGAGCACGTTCATACTGCTGGCATCGCAGGAACGGTGACCGCGATCGAGGTCGCCGAGGGCGACCAGGTGACGACGGGTCGGATCGTGGTGGAGATTGCGGGCTGATCGTCGCGCAAGTGGGCGTGAGTTAGCTCGAGGCATGCTGCACCTCCCTCCCGCTTGCGGGGCGGGGGGGCCGCGCGCGCTGAACGCTGTTGTATGCGACTTCGATATTCTCACGGAGTCGTCGCTTCGCGACATGCAGCGTCCCGCCGCTGCATTCTGCAACACTCAAAGTAGGCGGTTCGCCGGTTGCGCAGGTCATCGTCGACATCGTCCACGGTGGGAGCGCAGATCACGTGGAGCGCGACACGTGGACCCCCACCCGCGACCCCTCCTCGCAAGGGGGAGGGGAGTGCATTGCTGTCGAGGCGAGGGGGCAATTCTGCCATCAAAGACGTGAAATCAACTGCGCTGTTTCAAGGGCGCGGTGCCGACCCCTAATCCTTCAAACGGCAACAATGCCGATCGTGGCTCTGTTGCGCGGCCGACGCGCGCCTCACGGATGCAATTGCCGCCTCAGCGCCGCGACCAGCCGTGACGTCTGGAACGGCTTCGACAGCAGCGGTGCCGTGGCGAATTCTTCCGGGCATTGATCGACGGAATAGCCGGTGACGGCGACGAAGGGCACGCCGGCCGCGGCCAAAGCGCGCGCGATCGGCGCCGATGTTTCCCGCCCGAGATTGACGTCGAGCACGGCAAGATCGCAATGATTCCGCTCGAGCAGATGGAGGGCTTTGTGCACGGTCGGCGCCACGCCGACCACCGTGAATCCTGCGGCTTCGAGCTCGACCGCGAGGTCGAAGCCGATCAGGGGATCGTCCTCGACGATCAGGAGGTGAGTCTTCTCACTGGCGCGCATGATGATGGTCGCGGCTGAGGCGTTGCAGGGGGCACCTCAGGTGCCAGCGCAGTCCGGCCGGCAGGAACTGGACCTCGACCGATCCATCCAGGCCAGCGCGCACCAGGTCGGAAATCACCCGGCTGCCGAAGCCGGTGTGCTCGGGCGGCGCCACCTCAGGTCCGCCGCTTTCGACCCAGGTCATGTCGAAGCTGTCGTCGATGCGTGTCCAGCGGACCGCGATCCGTCCGTCGTGGTTCGACAGCGCACCATATTTGGCGGCGTTGGTGGCGAGCTCGTGGACCGCCATGCCGATCGACTGCGCTGCCTCTGGCGTCAGCTCGATCGGCGGTCCGTCGATCGCGATGCGGTCGCCGATCAAGTCGCTGAACGCCCCGAGCTGCGAGCGGACCAGGCCGCCGAGTGGAATGAAACGCCAATCGTTCTGAATCAGGAGATCCTGATTGCTCGCGATCGCCTGCAGGCGCTCCAGAAAGCGGTTGAGGTCGAGCTGGCGGCCGTGACGGGTCATCTGCCGGGCGATCGCCTGCACCAGCGACAGCAGGTTCTTGCTGCGGTGGTTCACCTCGGCCAGCAAGGTGCGCAACTGCTCCCTTGTCTGGCGCTTGTCGGTGATGTCACGCACGATCTTGGAGGCGCCGATGATCCGGCCGCTCGAATCCCGGACCGGCGAGACCGTGACCGACACGTCGATGAGCGCACCATCCTTGCGCAGGCGGATGGTCTCGAAATTGTCGATGATCGCGCCGGATAGGACGGTGGCGAGGATCCGGTCCTCCTCGGCCTGGCGCTCCTGCGGGATGATCGTGCGGATCGAGCGGTTGATCATCTCGCCTTCCGAGAAGCCGAAGATCCGTTCGGCGCTCTTGTTCCAGCTGGTGATCGTGCCGTCCAGCGTCTTGCTGACGACGCCGTCCGAGGACGAGGCGACGATGGCCGCGAGCATCGCCGCCGCACGCTCGGCCTTCTTCGACAGCGTGACGTCGCGGATGATTCCGGAGATGCCGACGATCACGCCGGTGCTGCTGCGGATCGGTGACAACGTGATGGAGACCTCGATCGGGCGTCCCTGCTTGGTCAGCCGGACGGTCTCGAAGCTCTCGACCGCTTCGCCCGCGTTGACCCTGGCGCGCAAGGCGTTCGCCTCTTCCGCCAGCTCGGGGGGAACGATCTCGGAGACGGATCTGCCGATCATTTCAGCCGCGGTGAACCCCAGCATCCGCTCGCTGGCCGCGTTCCAACTGCGGATGACGCCGTCGGCGGTGGTGCTGACAATGGCGTCGGCCGAGGACTCTACGATCGCCGCCAGATAGGCCGTGTCGTCGTCGGTCGCGCGTGGGGCGGGGGAGGCGCCGGGCATTCCGTGCACGTCGCAGGCTCCTTGCTAACAGGTCGGTAGAGAAGACGCCGTGCACCAGATTACCAACTTGTTTGTGTGCAAATGCAAGGGCTATCTCGATCGCTGCTTGTTGTTGGTCTTCCCGGCAACGAGGACAGGGCGATTTGCCGTCAGCAGACCCGTTTGGGGCCATGCGACGTGCTCCAGCTCACGACGGCGAACACACAGAACGCAGGCTTGAGCGTTTCGTTCCGGAGGATCTTGCTAAATTGCCGGCGAGGTGCCGTATCATCGGGCGCCAGGGCCCACTCTTGCGTCCGGACGCCGCCGATCACGGGGCGGCGGCGCAATCCAAAGGCGAATTTGGCCGCAACTACTTCCTAAGGCTGAGGATATAGCCCGCCAGATCGGTCGCATCGTTCGCACTGAGCGGATTGTTGGCCATCGTCGCGTGGGGAAGCAGGAGGAACTTGACCAGCATGTCCTTCGTCACTCCGTCCCTGGCCGCGATGGCGACGAACGGCCGGGCGCGGCGGAACTTGGTCGGCTCGGTGGCCACCGCATGGCAGGCGGCGCACCAGCGCTCGGCGAGCTGGCGGCCGTGGTCGAGATCCTCGGCGGCCGCCGAGGCGGAGAGCAGGACCAGCAGCAGCAGTGATGGTACGGAGGCACGTCGCACGCCCGGCTCTCCTCACAGCGGTTGGTCGTCGTCGGTCGACGGCTGGTCCTGCAGCGAGACGATGTCACCGCCGCCGAACTCGTCCTCCGGCGGCGGATAGACCCACATGTGGTCGCGCACGTTCCTGACGCCCTGGACGCTCTTGGCCGCCACGATCGCCGTGGCCCGCTCCTTCTCGTTGCGAACCGCGCCCGTGAGATGCGCGATGCCGTTGCGGACGACGACGTTGAAGCGGCAATGCTTGCAGGCGGCCTGGTCGAGCGAATCGAGAATGGCGCTGCGGATCCCGTCATCGTCGGAGGTAGGGCCCGGAACGGCAGTGGCGAGGTCGGCCACGGTTTGCAGGAAATCCGTGTGTGTCACCACGCCGGCCAGCCGGTCGCCACTCATCACAGGGAGACGCTTGATGTTGCGCTTCTCCATGATCTCGGCGATCTCCGCCAGGCTGGCATCGGCGCTGACCGTGACCGGAGGCTGGCTCATGATGTCGCCGACCGTACGGCCGTGGGAATGGACGAAGTCGGCGCCGATGCGGCCGCGGCCGACCAGGAGGTCGAGCCAGCGGCCTTGCCTGCGTTCGGTGCCGAGCTCGGCGCGGCGCAGGAAATCACCGTCCGTGACCATGCCGACGAGCGTGCCGGACGCGTCGACCACCGGCAGCCCGCCGATGTGGTTGCGCAGCATGATCCGCGCCGCCTCGGCCACCGGGGTTCCGGGCGTCACCGCGATCACGGATCTGGTCATGATTTGATGAGCGCGCATGTCGTCGTCTCGTGCTGCGATCGCAATCGGCGGAGAATAGCTGCGCGGCATCGCGCGCGCTTGACCAGGATCAATCCGAGGTCGTGCCGCCCTACACGATCCTAGAAGTCTTGTTGCCCCAATAGCGGTCGCGCAGCAGGCGCTTGTAGAGCTTGCCTGTCGGCAGCCGCGGCAGCTCCTTCTCGAAATCGATCGAGCGCGGCACCTTCTGTCGCGACAGCGATTGCCGGCAGAACGCGATCAGCTCCTCTTCCAGCTCAGGCCCCGGCATGATGCCCGACATCGGCTGGACCACCGCCTTCACCTCCTCGCCGAGATCGGGATTGGGCACGCCGAACACGGCGGCATCGGCGACCTTCGGATGCGTGATCAGCAGGTTCTCGCATTCCTGCGGATAGATGTTCACGCCGCCGGAGATGATCATGAAGGTGGCGCGATCGGTGAGATAGAGATAGCCGTCGGCATCGACATAGCCGACGTCGCCGACCGTGCTCATCGTGCCGTCGGCCGAGCGTGCCTCCTTGGTGCGCTCGGGGTCGTTGAAATACTCGAACGGCGATCCGGTCTTGAACCACACCGTGCCGGCCGTTCCGGTCGGGCACGGCTGCATGGTCTCATCGAGGATGTGCAGGTCGCCGAATAGCACCTTGCCGACGGTGCCGCGATGCGCGAGCCATTCCGCGCTGTCGCAGGCGGTGAAGCCGAGGCCTTCGGTGGCGCCGTAATATTCGTGGATGATCGGCCCCCACCATTTGATCATGTCCTCCTTGACCTGTGCCGGGCACGGCGCGGCGGCATGGATCGCGACTTCGAGCGAGGAGAGGTCATAGCGCGTGCGGATCTGTTCCGGCAGTTTCAGCATGCGCGAGAACATCGTCGGTACCAATTGCGTATGCGTGATGCCCCATTGCTCGATCAGTTGCAGGTAGCGTTCGGGATCGAACGTCTCCATGATGATGGCGGTGCCGCCGACGCGGATGGTGAGGTTGACCGCGGCCTGCGGCGCGGAGTGATAGAGCGGCGCCGGCGACAGATAGATCATGCCCTCGCGGTAGCGCCACAGCTTCTCCAGGAAATCGAAGATCGGCAGCTGCTGCACTGGCGGCTGCTCGGGCAGCGGCCGCAGGATGCCCTTCGGCCGGCCCGTGGTGCCGGAGGAATACAGCATCGCGGTGCCGACGCATTCGTCGGCAATCGGCGTCGCCGGCAGGCCGGCGGTGGCCTCCGCGAGGCCGACGATCCGCTCGCTCTCGCCGGGGCCGTCGGCGACGATGCAGAGCTCGATGTCGGGCGCCTCCTTCAGCGCCTCGCGCGCGACCTCGAGCTTGGCGAGGGAGGTGATCAGAAGCCGCGACCGGCTGTTGTTGAGGATGTAGGCCAGCTCGCCGGGCGTGAGGTAGGAGTTCACGCAGGTGAAATACAGCCCGGAGCGCTCGCCTGCGCCGCACGCTTCCAGATAGCGGCTGTTGTTCTCCATGAAGATCGAATAGTGGTCGAGCCGCTTCAGGCCGCGCTGGCGGAACAGATGCGCCAGCCGGTTGCTGCGCGCCTCCAGCTCGCGGTAGGTCACGGCCTCGCCGGTCGAGGCCATGATGAAGGCGGGCTGCAATGGGCGCAGCCGGGCGTGCTTGCCGGTGTACATGTGTCCTCCCTTCCGACGCCGGCCGGAGGTACGGTGGTGGAGGGCCATAGGGCAAACGTCACGCCGACGATGTTCTCGTCGCGCCCTCGGGCCGTTTCCTTCCGCGCGTACCATCCTTACGGGACGGCATGTCGTTGTTTGCGGCCAATCTAGCGGACAGGTTCCGGGCTCTCAACAGGCCTCTCAGCCCTTTGGCTGAGGAGGGAAGGGATGGGCGCGGCCGGGGTTCTGGCATAACATGGTCAGGCATTCCAACGAATGACATGTCAAAGCCAAGAAACTCCGGGAGAGATCATATGAAATCGGGCTTGCTGGCTGTTGCTGCCGTCGGTGCGCTGCTCGTGGCGGCGCCGGCGTCGGCACAGGTCAAGATCGGCATCCTCAACGACCAGTCCGGCGTCTACGCGGACTACGGCGGCAAGTACTCCGTCGAGGCCGCCAGGATGGCGATCGAGGATTTCGGCGGCGAGGTGCTGGGGCAGAAGGTCGAGCTGGTCACCGCCGACCACCAGAACAAGCCGGACCTCGCTTCGTCGATCGCGCGGCGCTGGTACGATACCGAGGGGGTCGACATGATCACGGAGCTGACGACCTCGTCGGTCGCGCTCGCCATCCAGGATCTGTCGAAGGAAAAGAAGAAGATCGACATTGTCGTCGGCGCCGCGACCTCGCGCATATCAGGCGATGCCTGCACGCCCTACGGCTTCCACTGGGCCTATGATACCCGCGCGCTCGCGGTCGGCACCGGCGGGGCGCTGGTCGAGTCCGGCGGCGATACCTGGTTCTTCATGACCGCGGACTACGCCTTCGGCTATGCGCTGGAGAAGGACACCAGCGACATCGTGACGTCGAAGGGCGGCAAGGTGCTGGGCTCGGTGCGCATCCCGCTCAACTCGTCGGACTTCTCGTCCTTCCTGCTGCAGGCGCAGAGCTCGAAGGCGAAGATCATCGGGCTCGCCAATGCCGGCCTCGACACCACCAACTCGATCAAGCAGGCGGCCGAGTTCGGCATCGTCAAGGGCGGCCAGAAGCTCGCCGGCCTGCTGATGACCTTGTCGGAGGTGCATGGCCTCGGGCTGGAGGCGGCGCAGGGCCTGATCCTCACCGAAGGCTTCTACTGGGATCGCGACGACAAGTCCCGCGCCTTCAGCGAGCGCTTCATGAAGCGGACCGGCCGGATGCCGAGCATGATCCACGCCGGCACCTATTCCGCGACAATGTCCTATCTGAAGGCGGTGAAGGCCGCCGGAACCAAGGACTCCGATGCGGTCGCGGCCAAGCTGAAGGAGCTGCCGGTCGACGACGCCTTCGCGCAAGGCAAGGTGCTCGCCAACGGCCGCATGGTCCACGACATGTACCTGTTCGAGGTCAAGAAGCCGTCGGAGTCGAAGAAGCCGTGGGACTACTACAAGCAGCTCGCCACGGTGCCCGGCGACAAGGCGTTCTTCACCGCCAAGGAGAGCGGCTGTCCGCTGACGAAGTGATCGCGCGCCAGAACATTGGTGTCGCCCCGGCGAAAGCCGGGGCCCATACCGCGTGATCTCTGAACAGGGTAGGCTGCACGTCGACCCGCCGCGCAACAAACATCCGTCGGTGGCTATGGGTCCCTGCGTTCGCAGGGACGACAGCGGGGGACTGGGCGGTCAGCCGTGCAGCATGCGCCAGAGGACGGCGATGAGCGAACCGACCAGCAGGATCGAGCCTGCCAGGGCCTGCACGCCAAAACCGGGGCCGCGCTTCTCGGCGGCCCTTGCGTAGGACACCATGTACATCCCGCGCCCGGCGATCCAGACCAGGCCGATCAGTGCGGCGATGACATCGCTGACATAGATGGCGAACAGCCACAGTGCCGGCAGGAAGATCGGCAGCCATTCCAGCGTATTCATCTGCACGCGGAAGGTGCGCTCGAAATCGGCATTGCCGGTGGTCGCGGGCGCCTTCACGCCGAACGTGGCGCGCGCCTGCGCGACGCGGACGGCCATGTAGAAATACAGCATGAGCGCGAGCACGGTGACGAGTGCGGTGAAGTGATACATGCGCGGTTCCCCCTGATGACGGCTTCTTAATATCCGGTCAGTTCGAGATAGCCCACCCCGGTGTGGCTGCCCTTGAAGCTGATCGGCCCTTCCCAATAGGGCACGCGCGTGCCCATCCAGGCGTTTGGATTGCGCGCTGCGGTGTCGATGGCGATGCCGAGCGCTGATATCTCGACACGCCAGCCGACCGGAAGCCTGCGCTCGCCGATCGCAACCGTCTCTGTCGGCGTCATGACGATGCCCCCGGGGCCGAGCGCATGCGAGGCGCCGTCAGCCGTGATCCAGGTTCCCGACGTGTAGTCGCCATTGCCCTGCCGCATCCGGTACAGCATCAGCTTCTCGCCGCCGGCAAAATGCAGCGCGAACCAGTCCCAGCCGCTCTGGTCGGAGGCCAGCGGCTGGCTGCTCCATTCGCGATCGAGCCAGGCCAGCCCTGAGACCTCGACTGGTTGATCGTCGAAGCTGATGCGGCCTCGGGCGCGGTAGAACGGCTGGCTGTAGTAGTACGACGCCTGGCCGCGCTCGGATTTGCGGCTGTAGCCGCCGATGCCCTGCAGCACCACCGGCCGGTCCGCCTCCAGATGCAGCGCATACGAGAAGTCCGGTCCGACGGCGCTCATGTCCAGAGGCGCCAGCGCTCGATCGTCGGTCGCGGCGGTGCCGCGCAATTGCCAGTCGTCGATCCACGCCTGGAACGGCTTGGCCTCGACGCCGGCCTGGCCGACGCCGCCGCGCGCGAATTTTTCGGACGAGCGGTGACTGTCGGCACGCGTCACCGCGGCATGCGCCATCCAGAGCTGCTGATTGTCGAAGCCTTCGCCCTGCGGCCCCGGCCGGGCCGCCGAGCGGAACAGGGTCCATTGCAGGCCATAGGCCTTGCCGCTGGAATCGGCGAGGTTGGCGGTGACGTACCACCATTCGATGCGGAAATCGTCGTGCGGCCCGTGATCCGCAGGGAAGCTGAACTCTCGTCCGGGCGTCACCGGCACAAAGCCGTCGGCGCTATCGCTCAGTCCCGCAAAGCCCTGCGCGCGCGCGAGGCGGGGCAGCGCCAGCAGGCCGAGCCCGCCGATCAGCATGCGTCGCGAAATGGTCGCTCTAGCGCTCAATGGTGAAGGTCCTGACGAGATCGGCCGGCTGCATCCGCGCCAGCCGCAGCACCGGCAGCAGCGAGGCGATCAGCGCCGCGATGAGCGTGACGAGCAAGAGCCGGATGAGCTGCAGCGGAAACACGTCGAACGGCAGCCGCCAGCCGAATGCCTTGACGTTGACTATCGCGATCAGGCACCACGCCACCACAAGCCCGAGCGGCAGCGCCAGCAGCGCGGTGAGGCCGGCAAGCGACAGCGTCTTCAACAGCTCGACCTCGGCGAGCCGCCGCCGCGTCAGCCCGATTGCCCATAAGGGTGCGAGCTGCGGCAGCCGCGAGTTCGCCAAGGTCAGCAGGCTGGTCAGCAGCGCGATCGCGGCGACGCCGAGCGTGAAGGTGTTGAGCGCGCCGGTGACCGCAAAGGTGCGGTTGAAGATCTGTTTCGATTCCTGCTTCACGGTGGCCTGGTCGACGACGTTGCGACCATCGAGGCCGAACTTGTTGGTGAGCCCCGTGATCAGCCCCGGCACGTCGGCGGCCGCCGCGCGCACGGCCATGCGCGTCATGGGCGTCGCCGGGAAGCGGCGTGTCAGCGCGGCGACGTTGACCGTGATCTGGCCCTTGGGATTGCCGTAGTCGGCATAGATGCCGGCGACGGTGATGCGCCAATCGCCGCCGGGCGCGGGAAGGTCCAGGCTGTCGCCAACGGATAGATTGAGCCGCCGCGCCAGCTGCTCACTGACGAAGCCGGCGTCGCCACGCACCAACTGCTTCCACGCGTTGTCGACGGCCTGCAGCAGTGGCCAGTGGTCGCGATAGGTGTCGTGATCGGGCAGGCCGAGAATGTCGACCGGCGCGCCTGAAAGCTGCGTTTCGGCGCGTCCGCCCGGCAGCACGGCCTGGACATCGGGCCGCGCGCGCAGCCAGGTCTGGATGTCGCGCGCCTGCGCTTCATCCGCGGCGCTGATGTAGACATCGGCGGCGAGCCGGCCGTCGAGCCAGACCAGGAAGGTGCGGCTGAAGGTTTCCACCATCGTCGCCACGCCGACATTGACGGCGAGCGCCATCAGCAGCGCCATCAGCGCGAGCGACAGGCCCGAGATCTGCTGGCGGCTGTCGGCCCAGAACCATTGTGCCAGCGCCCCCCGCGCGCCGCGCTCGCCGAGCCGCAGCACCAGCTCGAGGATCGCCGGCAGCACTAGCGCGGCGCCGAGCATCATGGCTGCGAGCACGCCGAAGCCGGCGAGCAGCGACTGCCCGAGCCACAGCAGCAGGCCGGCGGTAACGAAGAAGGCGAGCGCGACCGCGCTCTGCAATCGCAGCCAGCGCCGCTGCGCCTCCTGCCACGCATAGGGTTGTGCGGTGGAGAGGATCGGCAGCCGCATCGATTTGATCAGGCTCGTCGTCGCGGCTGCGAGCGCGCCGGCGATGCTGATGACGAGGCCCGCAAACCACCATTCGGGTTGCAGGCTCAGCTCGCCCGGCACCTGCGCGCCATACAGCCCGCGCAGCGACGCTGCCACGTTCGGCAACAGCGCCGCAGCTATGAAATAGCCACACACCAGCCCGATCAGGCCGGCCGCCAATGCGAATGCGATGAGCTCGCCGATCAGCACGCCATTGAGCTGGCGCGCCGACACGCCGCAGGCGCGCAGGGTGCGCAGCACCGGCAGGCGCTGCTCGAAGGCAAGCCCGATGGCGGAGTTGACGATGAACAGGCCGACGACGAAGGACAGCAGGCCGAACGCGGTGAGGTTGAGGTGGAAGCTGTCGGTCAGCCGCTCCAGGTCGGTCTCGGCCTCCGGCTGCACGAGCTGCAGCCGGCCGTCCGCCAACGACTGCAACGGCTGTCGCTGGCCTTGCGTCTTGCCGACCAGCAGCCGCGAAATCTGGCCGGGCTTGCCGAGCAGCCGCTGCGCGTCGCTGATATCGACCACGAGCACGCCGGGTGCGAGCTGCTGCTGCGCCATCAAAGGCGGCAGCATGGCGTCGTTGCTGAGTCGCGGCATCGCGCCATCTTTGAGTCCGAGATCGGCCAGTGTCTCCGGCGAGATCAGCGTGCGATGCGGCGGTGTCAGAAACGCCTCGAGCTCGCTGCGGCCGACCATCGGCGCTTCGCCGACCTCCCTGGGAATGCTGAACGGCTCGATGCCGAGCAGTCTGATCGAGCGGCCGTCGATCTGCACGCGGCCTTCGAGCACCGGCGACACCGGCCAGGCGGCGCGGCGCAATTCCGCGAACACGCTCTGCGGCAGCATCTTGCCGTCGGTCGCGACCAGCATCGGCGTGCGCGCGCCGCCGAAGATCGCGGCGGCGCGGTCATAGGAGCTGCGCGCCTGCTGGTTCAGCGCCTGCACGCCGCTCCACAGCGCTGTCGCCGAGATCAGCCCGATCAGCAGGGTCGCGAGCTGCATCGGATGCCGCCGCCAGTGGCTGAGCAGCACCGCCAGAATCCAGAGCGCGCGTCTCATGCGACGCGTCCGGCATGCAGATGCACATGGCGGTCGAGCATCGCGGCGAGCCTGGTGCTGTGCGTCACCATCAGGAAGCCGCAGCCGGTGCGCGCGACGAGGTCGCGCGTCAGCGCCATCACCTCGTCGGCGGTGTCCTCGTCGAGATTGCCGGTCGGCTCGTCCGCGAGCAGCAGGACCGGCTTGACGGCTAGCGCGCGGCCGATCGCGACGCGCTGCTGCTGTCCGCCCGACAATTGCTCCGGATAGCGCTTGAGCAGCGACTTCAGCCCGAGCCGCTCGACAAGCTCGGTGTGCCACGCCGGATCATGCCGACCGGCCAGCCGCGCCTGGAAACTGAGATTGTCCTGAACCGACAGGCTCGGCACCAGATTGAACTGCTGGAACACGAGGCCGAGCCGCTCGCGCCGGACCGCCGCGCGTCCAGCATCGTCGAGCGTGCCGACCGAAGCGCCGTCGAGCAGGATGTCGCCGCCGTCGGCGGCATCGAGCCCGGCGATGAGATGCAGCAGCGTGCTCTTGCCGGAGCCGGATTCACCGGTCAGCGCGACGCGCTCGCCGGAGGAGACGTCGAGGTCGACGCCACGCAGGACGTGGATCGGCTCGCCGCCGGATCGATAGGACTTGGTGAGATGACGGACGCTGAGCACGAGCATGATCGGGGTTGTTGCGTCACAACATAACAAGGGCCAACGCGAACATCACGCGCTCGTTCTTCATGACGCCCCCGATGTGATGCCGGCCGCGTGCATCAGGTTGCGAGGGTATCGCGATGCAGCCCAAGGGGGGCGGATTCCCGCGTTGCAGCAATAACTTAGCTCGCCAGCCGGTTGCCTGCAAAGCCGCTTCGTGGGTAGCATCGTCAAAACGCCCGGACGACAGGGGCGGATCATGACAGAATGGGGAAGGACCATGGCCGCGCCAACGACGCTGAAGGGCACATCCCGCGCAAGCGCGACGCCGAAAGGCGCCTGGAAGATCACCTTCCTGCTGTTCCTGTTCATGCTGGTGAACTTCGCCGACAAGATCGTGGTCGGGCTCGCCGGCGTGCCGATCATGACCGAGCTTAATCTGAACGCCGAGCAGTTCGGCCTGCTGGGCTCGTCCTTCTTCTTCCTGTTCTCGATCTCGGCCATCGTCGTCGGCTTCGTCGTCAACCGGGTTCCGACGCGCTGGGTGCTGCTGGTGCTGGCGCTGATCTGGGCGCTGGCGCAATTCCCGATGGTCGGCACCGTCGGCTTCACCACGCTGCTGATCTGCCGCATCATTCTCGGCGCCGGCGAAGGTCCCGCGGCGTCGGTCGCCGTGCACGCCGTCTACAAATGGTTCCCCGACGAGAAACGTGCGATGCCCACGGCGATCCTGTCGCAAGGCTCGGCCTTCGGCGTCATTCTCGCGGTGCCGGCGCTGAACTGGATCATCGTGAATCACGGCTGGCACTATGCCTTCGGCGCACTCGGCGTGGTCGGGCTGATGTGGAGCGTGGCGTGGCTGTGGCTGGGCAAGGAAGGACCGCTGGCGGAGGTCGAGCTCGCCGGATTGCGCGAGCGGCGCGTTCCCTATCTGCAACTGCTGACGTCGCGGACCTTCGTCGGCTGCGTCGCCGCGACCTTCGGCGCCTATTGGGCGCTGTCGCTCGGGCTGACCTGGTTCACGCCGTTCCTGGTGAAAGGCCTCGGCTTCTCGCAGCAGCAGGCCGGCTTCATCTCGATCCTGCCCTGGATCTTCGGCGCGTGCGTGGTGCTGACCACCGGCTTTGTGTCGCAGACGCTGATGGCGCGTGGCGTCTCCACGCGCATGGCCCGTGGCGTGCTCGGCGCGACGCCGCTCGTGATCGGCGGCGGGCTGATGGCGATGATGCCGCATGTCGACGCCGCTTCGGCAAAGATCGCACTGCTCGTGGTCGGATCGGGATTGTGCGGCTCGATCTACGTCGTCTGCCCGCCGATGATCGGCGAATTCACCCCGGTCACGCAGCGCGGCGCCGCCATGGCGATCTACGGCGCGCTCTATACGCTCGCCGGCATCGTTGCGCCCCTCGTGATGGGCAAGATGATCCAGGCCTCCGGCAGCCTGCTCGAAGGCTACATGTCCGGCTTCACCATCAACGCGGTGATCATGGTGATCTCCGGCCTCCTCGGCCTGGCCCTGCTCTGGCCGAACAGCGAACGCGCCCGCCTGCAGGCGCATCAGGCTGTCGCGCCGGAATTTGCGTGAGCGCTGGTTTAGAACTCGGCCTTGGGCAACGCAGGTTGCCATGATCACGACCGTCGTCCCCCGGCTTGACCCGGGGGACCCAGTATTCCAGAGGCGGTTGTGCATGGGCCGACAAGCCGCCGTATAGCGGATACCCGCGCCTGCGCGGGGCATGACGACGACGAGCGTAGCGCCGCCATGCCGCAATGTGGGCCTCACACTCGGTGTCGTCCCGGGCAAGTCCGGCAACGCACAGCGTTGGCGGACGCCGACCCGGGATCCATACGCCGCGGCGGATGTGGCTGGGCGAGATGGGGCGGCCATCGTGCCCCGAACTTTTCCCGGGGGTTATGGGTCCCAGATCGGCGCGCGCGTACCGCGCGCTTGTCCGGGACGACACTGAGGATTTCGCGGGCGGCCAGGAGCGTGACAGCCGAGAGCCTTATTGCACCCCGCTTCGCGCACCCCTGACCAGTCGACCCGGCCGCGCGCCCGTCGCCTCGCCGTGGCGGCGCGTCACCACGCCCGACACGATCGTCGCCTCATAGCCGTCGACATCCTGCATCAGGCGGCGACCGCCGACCGGCAGGTCGTAATGCACCTTGGGCGGATGCAGGTGCAGCCGGTCGTAGTCGATGACGTTGATATCCGCCTTGTAGCCTGGCGCGAGCAGGCCGCGATCGTCGAGGCCGACCGAGAGCGCGGTCTTGCGCGACTGCGCGGCGACGACGAAGGGAATCGACAGTCTGTCGCCGCGCTTGCGGTCGCGGGTCCAGTGCGTCAGCAGATAGGTCGGGAAGCTGGCATCGCAGATGATGCCGCAATGCGCGCCGCCATCGCTCAGGCCCGGCACGCTGCGCGGATCGCGCAGCATCTCATAGGTGGCATCGAGATTGCCGTCGGAATAGTTCAGGAACGGCACGTAGAGCATGCCCCGTCCGTTGTCCGTCAGCATCGCGTCATAGGCCAGCTCCTCGGGACGACAGCCGCGCGTGCGGGCCTGGGCGCCAAGCGACCGTTCCGGCGGCTGCTCATAGTCCGGCGGATCGCCGAGCAGGTACATTTTGTCGTAGTTCGGCTTGAAGAACAGCGGGTCGTCAGTCGCGCTGGCCTGCTCGCTCAGGATGGCCGCGCGCAGCGCCGGATCGCGCATCCGCGCGACGCGCTCCGCCAGCGGCAGATGCGCGATCGCCTGGTAGCTCGGATGCGTCTGCAGCGGGTTGCGCGACAGCTCCAGCCCGAGCAGCAGCCCGACCGGGCGCGCCGCGATCTGCGCCGTCACCGACAGGCCGCGCGCGGCGGCGGCGTTGATTTCGGCCAGCGTCTGCCGCCAGCGTTGCGGCGCGCGGTCGTTCTGCGTCACCGAGAACGAGATCGGGCATTTCGTCGTGTCGGCGATGCGCAGCATCATCGGCAGGTCTTCGTGGATGGTGGAGATGTCGAGCACGAATTGCAGCACGCTGCGGCCGGCGCCGTGCATGGCCTGCGCGATCGTCGTCAACTCGTCCTCGCCGGCCTTGAGCGTCGGCGTGTAGTCACCGGTCGATGTCCGATGGTTGAGCGTGCGCGAGGTCGAGAAGCCGAGCGCGCCGGCGTTGACCGCATCGCGTGCCAGCGCCGCCATGGCGCGGTTGTCGTCGGCGGTGGCCGGATCGCGGCGCGCGCCGCGCTCGCCCATGACATAGACGCGCAGCGCCGCATGCGGCAGCTGCGCGCCGATGTCGAGATCGAAGGTGCGCTTGCCGAGCCACTCCATGTAGTCCGGAAAGCTCTCCCATTCCCAGGGAATGCCGGCTTCGAGCACCGGCTCGGGAATGTCCTCGACGCCCTCCATCAGCTGGATCAACCGCTGATGATCGGCTGGCCGGCACGGCGCGAAGCCGACACCGCAATTGCCCATGATCGCGGTGGTGACGCCGTTCTGCGACGACGGCGAGATGTCGTGGCTCCAGGTCACTTGGCCGTCGTAATGGGTGTGAACGTCGACGAAGCCTGGGGTCACAAGTTTGCCGCGTGCGTCGATCTCCTCGCGTCCGGCGCCGCCGACCTTGCCGACCTCGATGATGCGACCGTTCGAAATCGCGACATCGGCGTCGTAGAGATCGCCGCCGGAGCCATCGGCAACGGTTCCGCCGCGGATCACGAGATCTGGCTGCGTCATGGCGTGTCTTCCCCGGTCGTTGTTGTTATGGGCACATCATCGGCGGGAAGGCGATGATGTCAACATACGGGGAAGAGGCAGCAGCCTTGCGTCAGCGACCTGATTGTAGGGTGGGCAAAGCGGCGCCATAGGCGGCGCGTGCCCACCACCGCGAGCGGGATGGTGGGCACGGCGCGCGATGCTGTCGTCAATCACGACGAGCGTGCCAGGCGCCTTTGCCCACCCTACAAGAAACCTACGCCTTCGCCTTCCTCGGCTCGGTGAAGAACGCGAGCACGATCGTCAGCAGCATGAACACGACGGAGGCGCCGAACACCCAGCGCGGCGCGTTCATGTCCATGATCCAGCCGAACAGCAGCGGACTGACCACGCCGGCGAAGTTGAAGCCGGTGGAGACGATGCCGAAGGCGCGGCCGGCGGCACCCGGAGGGGCGGCGTTGCGCACCAGCATGTCGCGCGACGGCGCGATCACGCCGCTCATGAAGCCCGCGACCAGCATGATCGTCGTGAGCAGCACGGTCGGCAGGTTGATGAAAGTGATCATCAGCACCAGCACGGCGTTGATCGCATAGGCGACGGCCGCGACCAGATTGTGATGGCGGATGCGGTCGGCGAGCTGGCCGCCGGCGAGCACGCCGACGGCGCTGGCGCCGAGGAACGCGGTCAGTGCGATGTTGGCGGTCGAGAACGAGATGCCGTAGCCGTTCATGAGCGCGACAACGCCGAAGCTGGCGATGCCGGCGTTGGACAGGCTGAGCAGCATGAAGAACACGGTCAGCAGCATCAGCATCGGCGTCAGCAGGCTAGGCTGTTTCACCTTGCTGCCGTCGGCGCCGGTGTGATGCGGATGCGGCGGCACCTCGGGCACGTTGCCGACGAGCAGCAGCAGCGCGGCGAGCGGTCCGACCAGGCCGGCCGCGATCAGCGCGCCGGAGCCGCCGACGGTGGTGACCAGCGCCGCCATCACGGCGGGCGCGACGGCGCCGCCGAGATAGCCGGCGAAGGTATGCACACCGAACGCGCGGCCCATGCGCTTCTCTTCCATGTGCGCGGCCAGCAGCGCGTAGTCGGAGGGATGGTAGACCGCGTTGGCGAGGCCGAGCAGCACCGCCGAGACGACAAGACTGGCATAGCTCAGATAAACGCCGAGCATCGCCAGCGACAGGCCACCGAGCGTCAGGCCGATCAGCAGGATGCGGCGGGCACCGGCGCGGTCGACCAGATAGCCGACGGGCGCCTGGGTCAGGGCCGAGACGACCGCGAACACGGTGAGCGGAAAGCCGAGCTCGATGTAGCCGACGCCGAGCTTCTCCTTCAGGTAGGGAAACAGCATCGGCAGCACCAGCATGTGCAGATGGCTGACCCAGTGCGCCAGCGAGATCAGCGCCAATGTGCGCAGCGGCGAGGCGGTTCGGACCGGAGCACCGGCATGTTGCGATGCGGCAAGAACGTCAGCCATGGTCGATCCGTTTGGCTCCCGGCGTCAGTGATGGTCCTGAAGGGCGCGTTGCCGGCAAATCACCAAGGGCTGCCGAATAATGGGCGCGCGACACAACGCCACACTATCGGATTACGGTTCATTGTCCACGAACGCGCGCGCATGGCACCTGCGCGCGCCGGCCGGCATTTTCGGTGCACGGCGACGATTCGGCCAGCCATTCTGGCGCAATGCATGCGCCACGCCGCTCAGGACAGCGATGCAAAGCCAGGATTGCCGTCGACGCCCGAGAGCGTGACCTTGTTAGTTCCGACCAGCACCAGCTGACCGTTGCGCAGGTGGCTCGCGACCACATCCCAAACCGGCTTGCCGTCCTGTGCGTTCATCGAGGCCCAGCCGGCGACCTTGTAGCTCTTGCGGGCGTCCAGCGGACGGCCATCGTCGAGCGTGAGATCGGAGATGCGGCGGCCGATCGGCTCGGCGGGCGCGCAACGGTAGGACAGGCCGCCCGTGCGCACCATGTCGCCGCCCTGCTGCAGATAGGGATCGGCGTTGAACAGGTTGTCGCAGACGTCCTCGAGCACGTCCTTGATCTCTGCACCGGTCATTCGCTGCACATAAGTCTCGGGATAGGTGATCGCGGTCTGCGCCAGCACGTCCTCCAGCAGGATGGATTGGTTCGCGAGCAGCGTCGGACCCCAGCGGAATCCGGGCGACAGCGCGATCTCGGCATCGAGCTCGCGGCGCAGCGCCGCGCAGATCAGGTCGTCGGTCGCGCCTTCAAAATTGCCGCGCCGGTACAGCAGCCGGTCCGACGTCGCGAGCTTCTCGCTCCAGGCCGCGACCTGCGGCTGCTGGGTCTGGTCGATCAGCGCCTGCATCGCAGGATCGGGCTTCAATAGCTCCGAGTAGATGGGCAGCAGCCGGTAGCGCGCGTCGGCGACGCGTCCTTTGCCGACGTCGAGATCGAGCACGGCGAGGAATTTGCCGTTGGAGCCGGCACTGGTGACGAGCGTCGCGCCCTTGGCATTGCTGACCGCGACCGGTTGCGGAACCGCGTCATGGGTATGGCCGCCGAGGATGACGTCGATGCCGGTGACGCGGCCCGCGAGCTTGAGGTCGACATCCATGCCGTTATGCGACAGCAGGATCACGGCATCGACCTTGTCGGCGCCGCGCAGGCCATCGACCAGCTTCTGCAGCTCCTCCTCGCGGATGCCGAACGTCCAGTCCGGCGTGAAGCGGCGCGGATGCGCGATCGGCACGTAGGGAAAGGCCTGGCCGATCACGGCAATGCGGGCGCCGCCGATCTCCTTGATGGTGGCCGGCTTGAATACGCGGCCGGAGCCGTGATCGAACGCCTTGGCGTCGTTGAACGCGGCCTCCTCGGTCAGGAACACGTTCTGCGCCAGGAACTCGCCCTTGAAGCGGGCGAGGTTGGCGCGCAGCGCCTCCTCGCCATAGGTGAACTCCCAGTGCCCGGTCATGGCGTCGATGCCGAGCAGGTTGGCGGCGCTCACCATGTCGGCGCCCCGCATCGCATTGGCAAGTCCGGTGCCCTGCCAGAGATCGCCGCCATCGAGCAGCACCGAGCGATGGTCTCCGGCATCGGCGCGCAGCTTGTCGACCAGGGTTTTCAGATGCGCGAAGCCGCCCATCCGGCCGAAGCGCCCGGCGTACTTCTCGAACTCGAACGAGGTGAACGCGTAAGCCTCGGCGCTGTCGGGCCGGATGCCGTAGCGGTCGAGGAAGGCGCGCTCGACCAGATGCGGCGGCCGTCCCCACATCTCGCCAATGCCGAGATTGACGCTGGGCTCGCGGAACAACAGCGGTCGAAGCTGCGCATGCGTGTCCGTGATGTGCAGGATGCGGGCGTTGCCGAATTTCTCGATGTCGTAGAGGCTGACGGTGTCGGCGGCGCGGGCGTTGCGCAGCAGCGCCGGCGCGGCGAGCGCGGCGGCAACTGATGCTTGCAGAAAGTCCCGGCGCCGAATCATGGCTCGCGTCCTAGATCACGATGCGATTCCATGGAATCGCGTCGTGAGCTATCCCTTTGCTTGAGCATGATCTCCGCATAAACGCCTTCGGCGCTTGTGCGAGGGAAAGCCGGTTTCCACTTTTCCGGATCATGCTCTACCTGATCTCCATGTCCTTCCAGCGCTGCTTCTCGCTGGTGGCCTGGACGATCGATGCCTTGGCGAGCGCCTCGGCCTCCTGCGCCGATTTCAGCGCAGAATCGAAATTGCCGGAATCGGCTGCCTTCTTCGCGGCATTGAGTGCGGCCTGGGTCACGGTCCATTGGTTGCGCAGACGTCCGGCTTCCTTGTTGGCGCTCTCGGCCGCCGCGACAGCCGCGAGATAGTCGGCCTCCGACGCGGCCCGCGCGGAGCCGGCGCCGACCGCTGATACCATCATGGCGAACACGATCTTTTTCATGACGCTTGCTGTCTTGACATTTGTCATGGCCGCGCTCCCGGTCCTGAAACCGGCAGGCCGTTCGACACGTAGGACAGATAGTATTCGAGGTTGCGGTATTCGTCCGATTGCGGCTCCAGCGGCACGGCGCGCGTCTGGCTGTTGCAGGTGACGAAGCGCCGGCTGATCGTGCCCATGCCGCTCCATTCCGAGCGGTAGATCGGCATCGCGTTGAGGATGCCGAGCGCCGGCGCCAGGATCTCTGCGCGGATCCGCTCGCCAGGGCTCTGCACATGGCAGCTCGCGCAGGAGAAGTTCAACTGGCCGCGGCGGGTGTAGAAATATTCCTTGCCCTTCTCGAACGCCTCGAGCGCACGCGGATCGTCGGGGATATTGATGTCGAAACGCTTGCCGCGCGACGTGTACGCCATGTAGGCGGTCAGCGATGCCATCTCGTCCTTGACGTAGGAGTAGGGCTGCTCGCCATTGGCCTCGCGGCAGCGATTCAGCGCCAGCTCGAGGGTGATGACCTTGCCTTCCTTGTCGTCGAAATAGGGATAATTCTGGCGGATGCCGATGCCGCCGTTCGGGAAGCAGTCGGCATAGGTCTTGCCGTTCTTGAACGGCTTGGCGAACATCTCCTTGCCGGTATCGAGCGCGAACTCGTAAGGCGGAAACTGCTCCTTCTCCTCCCACTGCTTGCGCATGTCGGCGTTCATTGAATACGGCCCGTTGACGAAATCGTCGAACGCTACCTTCGGAAACTTCTTGATGAAGTAATCCTGGAACGCCTTGGCGTCGGCAGCCGGGTTCGGCTTGTCCGCGGCCGCAGCGCCGGAGGCGCCGAGAGCGAGCGCGGCCGCGACAGTCAGCGCGAGGCGCAGCGCCCTCATTGGATCGTCGCCGTCAGGCTGTCGGTCGCGCCCTTGCTGTCGACCCAGCTCACCTTGAGCTCGTCGCCCTTGGCCGCGCCCTTGAAGGCGAACTTGACATAGGGGTCCTTCGACACCGCGGTGCCCCAATCGGCCAGGAACACCGTCTTGTCCTTGTGCACGAAGGTGAGCTGCTGGATGTAGTGCGCCGGGATCAACTCGCCCTTGGCGTCCTTGACCAGGCCCGTATCCATCGGGTGCTGGATCAGGGTCTGGACCTCGGCGATGTCGCCGTTCAAGACGGCGCGGACGCGGATGCTCGATGCCATGATGATCTCCTGACCTTAGCCGCCGCAGCCGCCGACGGTGACCTTGACCTCCTTGGTCGCGCTGTAGAGCTTGCCGCCGGATTCGACGAGCGCGATCACGTTGGAGGTCTTGGCCATCTTGAGCCGGTTCGCCACCGCGGGCACGGTGCCCTCGGGGATGTGGTACGACGCCGCCAGCGCGAATGGATTTTCGCTGACGATGAAGGCGATCGAGGTCACGTTCGGCAGCGACGTCGTCACCGCGATCGGTACCACGCCGCCGTTCTCGGCGATCTCCGGCGCGTCGAGCTTGATCTTGTCGGACGCTTCGTGGTCGCGGCCGTACAGCGCCTTGACCGCGTCAGACGCATTCTTCTGCTTGAAGGCATCTTCCGGATATTTGTTGTCGTTGGTCGCGGCGAAGGCGGGCGCGGCGTGCAGCACGGCGTTGCCGAGGCCGATCAGCGCGACGAGGCCGGCGCCCTTCAGGAACAGGCGGCGGTGGGCCAACGGGCCGAACGAGGCAGTCATGGCGGTCTCCAAACGGAATCAGAGGGTCTGCAGGAAGTCGACGATGGCGCTGATTTCCTGCTCGGTCAGGATGCGGTTGCGGCCGAACGGCGGCATCACCGTCAGCGGATTGCGCCTGGTCTCGTCGTTGAGAATCGCGATCAGCTCGGCGCGGTCGTATCTTGCCTTGAGGTTCTCGAGCTTCGGGCCGATCGAGCCCGGCAGGTCGCCGCCCTTGATCTCGTGGCAGGTCAGGCAGTTGCCCTTGCCGCGGTCGAAGGCGAGCTTCTGGCCGTCGACGGCACCGGACTGGGCGTGAGCGGCCATGGACATGGCGAGCGAGAGCCCCATCGCCAGGGCGGTACGCAGGACAGGTGTGATCAAGGTGGAGTTCCGACGTCTCGGTGATCTCGGCAATATAGGCGCTGCAAAGCATAAAGACCATCGGCTGACAATGCAGCTATGGTGGCCGCCGCAACGCGGTTAACGAGGGCCGTTCATGGGGCGGCCGGGAGAATGGGCATGGCGGAGTATGTCGTGGAGTTCGGCCGGGACGGCCGGCCGGTGGAACCGGACGGACGGCTGGACGCGGCCGCCTTCCACCGCAACCACCAGCCGATCTGGGCGGTGTTGGGACGGCTGCTCGCGGGCAAGACCGGCGACGTGCTGGAGGCCGGCAGCGGCACCGGCCAGCATGTCGTGCATTTCGCCTCGCAGCGGCCGGATCTGACGTGGTGGCCGAGCGACCTCAACGCCAACCACCTCGCCAGCATCGCGGCGTGGCGAAGGCATGCCGGGCTGTCGAACATCCGTGATGCCCAGCGCATCGACTTGTCAGATCCCGGCTGGCCTGCGGCGTTCCGCGCCGCGGGCGGGCCTTCGCAGCTCACCGCGATCTTTTGTGCCAATGTGATTCACATCGCGCCGTGGTCGGTGGCGGAGGGATTGTTCGCCGGCGCCGGGCAGGCGCTGTCGGCGGACGGCGTGCTCGTGCTCTACGGCCCGTTCAAGCGCGCCGGCAAGCACACCGCGGTCAGCAATGCCGTGTTCGATACCTCCCTGCGCGAGCACAATCCGGACTGGGGGGTGCGCGACATCACCGACCTCGAAGCGCTTGCCGCGCGCCACGGGCTCGCCTTGCGCGAGACGATAGAGATGCCGGCCAACAATATGATCCTGGTGTTCGCGCGGGCTGCTTGAAGGCTGCGTCGTCGCCCTCGGCGCCGCGCGATGACCGTGAAGAGAGCCGTTTACTCCATCTCCAGCCCGACATGTCGCGCCAGAAACCGCGTGCCCAACGTGATGAAGCCGGCGCGCTCGCGGTTGTCGGTGCCGTAGCCATGGCCGCCGGCGGCGGGTTCGTAGAACCAGGCATCGTAGCCCATGGCCTGCAGCTTGGCGGTCATCTTGCGCGCGTGGCCCGGATGGACGCGGTCGTCGCGCCGCGTGGTCGCGATCAGGATCGGCGGATAGGCCTGGCCGGACGTTGCGGTGTGATAGGCCGAGTAGGTCGACAACCAGCTCCAATCCTCGTCGCTGTCGGGATCGCCATATTCGGCGATCCAGCTCGCGCCGGCGAGCAGCTTGCTGTAGCGGCGCATGTCGATCAGCGGGATGGTGCAGAACAATGCGCCAAAGCGCTCGGGGTAGCGCACCAGCATGTTGGTGATCAGGATGCCGCCATTGGAGCCGCCTTGCGCCGCGATGCGCTTCGGCACCGTGACGCCGCGGCGGACGAGATCGGCCGCAACGGCGGCGAAATCATCATGCGCGAGCCGCTTGCCGGCATAACGGCCGGCGTCGTGCCAGGCGGTGCCGAACTCGCCGCCGCCGCGGATGTTGGCCTCGACCAGGGTACCGCCACGCTCGAGCCACAGCTTGCCCAGCGCCGCATTGTAGGCCGGACGGAGCGTGTGACCGAAGCCGCCATAGGCGCTCATGTGCACCGGCGCGTCGCCTGTCAGCTCGGCCGGCCCGGTCTGGGTGTAGGGAATACGCTCGCCATCCACCGAGATCGCCTCGTGTCGCGTGACGACGTGCCCCTCGGCGCTGAAGGTGCGAGGCGCCTGCTTCAGCACGATCGGCGCGGCCAAGCCCTCGATCAGTAGCAGCGACGGCGGCGTCAGCGGATCCTGGATGTTGGCGAGCAGGTCGCCATTGCTTTCCGCCTCGTCGGTGTCGAGCCGCCAGACGTCGACCGTCGCGATCTCCGGCAGGCCGGGGAGCCGCTCGCAGCTCCACGCTTCCGGTGACGGCGTCCACACCTCGAACCTTGCCCTGAGCTCGTCGAGGATCGACAGCACCAGCCGGTCGCCGGCCCAGGACAGGCCCTGCAGCGCACGTCGCTGCGCCGGCTCGAACACCCGGGTGAAATCGCGGCGCCCGGCAAGGAATGCCGACAGCCGGAGGCCGAGCACCACATCTGCAGGATGGGTGACCTCGCCGACGGTCCAGGGCTGGCGCAGCTTGACCGCCATCCAATCGCCATGCGCTGACATCCAGCAGTCGGTCGGCAGGTCGAGCTTGGTCCGCGCGCCGCTGCCGTCGCCGAGCCATAGATGCTGGTTGAAGAAGTCGATGCCCTCGGCGAACCACACCCGCGCCGGCGCGACGCTGCGATCGACACCGACATGCACCCATGTCGACTGGCTGCCTTCGGCGGCGAAGATCACCTCCGCCTGCTCGACCGGCTGGCCGCGCCGCCAGCGCCGCACCGTCCGCGCGTAGCCCGACGGCGTCGCCATGCCCGCGCCGAACGCGCTCGCCAGCAGCAGGGTGTCGGCATCGAGCCAGGCGGCGCCGCCCTTGGCCTCCGGGAGCGTGAAGCCGCCCGTGACGAAGTGCTTCGTCGCGAGGTCGAACTCGCGCAGCACCACGGCGTCGCTGCCGCCGCGCGACAGGCTCAGCATGGCGCGCTCATGCGCCGGCGGCAGGCTCGAGACCCCGTTCAGCGCCCAGTCCTCGCCTTCGTCGGCAGCGAGTCGGTCGATGTCGAGCAGGTCATCCCATTGCGGTTGCGCCTCGCGGAACTCCGCCATCGTCGTGCGCCGCCACACGCCGCGCGGATGCGCCGCGTCCTTCCATTGATTGTACAGCAGCCCGCCGCGGCGGCTCACGAATGGGATGTTGTCCGGCCGGTCCAGGATGGCGGCCAGCGCGTCGCGGTCGTGTTCGAAGGCCGCGTCGCCGAACGCGGCGAGCGTGCGCTGGTTCTGCGCTGTGACGAAGGCGAGCGCACGCTCGCCGTCGATCTCCTCGAGCCACAGATACGGATCGTCATCGGGCGCCGCGATGGTCGGACGATCGTCGATTGACATGGCTCAAGCTCCGCGGGCGCCGTTGACGCGAGAATACCATTTGATTAGCCGGGCCGGCCGGGAGTGTCGAATCACGCTCCGTGGCGCGTTCGCCGCCCGCATGGCTTGTCTCCGTTCGCGCCCGTTGCCTCGGGCGCGCGCTTCCCGCAATAGTGCGGCCAAACCAGCAAAGCGGGAGCGTGCGCCCCACGCCTCCGGATACCCGAGATGATCGATCTGACCGTGAGCGAAGACACCTCCGATGATGCCCGCGCCCGCCGCAACGTGGCGCGGCTCGCGGCCGCCCAGGCGCTGACCGGCGCCAACTCGGCCGTGATCTTCGCCACCGGTGCGATCGTCGGCGTCACGATCGCGCCGAGCATCGGGCTCGCGACCGTGCCGATCTCGATGTACGTCGTCGGCCTCGCCGCCGGCACCCTGCCGACCGGCGCGATCTCGCGCCGCTATGGCCGCCGGGCGGCCTTCCTGATCGGCACCGGCTGCGGCGCCGTCACCGGCGTGCTCGGCTGCCTCGCCATTCTCCGCAGCTCGTTCGCGCTGTTCTGCCTGGCGACCTTCCTCGGCGGTTTTTACGGCGCGGTCGCGCAATCCTATCGCTTCGCGGCGGCCGATGGCGCCAGCGCGACGTTCCGGCCCAAGGCGGTGTCGTGGGTGATGGCGGGCGGCATCTTCGCCGGTCTGCTCGGTCCGCAGCTCGTGCAGTGGACCATGGACGTCTGGCAGCCCTATCTGTTCGCGTTCAGCTATCTGGTCCAGGCGGCGGTCGCGCTGGTCGCGATGGGGATCGTCGCCGGCGTCGATCTGCCGAAGCCTGAAGCTGCCGATCTCCATGGCGGCCGGCCGCTGTCCGAGATCGTGCGCCAGCCGCGCTTCATCGCAGCCGCCCTGTGCGGCACCATCGCCTATCCGGTGATGAACCTGGTGATGACCTCGGCACCTTTGGCGATGCAGATGTGCGGGCTCACGGTGTCGGATTCCAATTTCGGCCTGCAATGGCACATCGTCGCGATGTACGGCCCGAGCTTCTTCACGGGATCGCTGATCGCGCGCTTCGGCGCGCCCGTCATCGTCGCGGTCGGCCTCGCGCTGGAAGCGGTCGCAGCGGTGATCGGTCTGTCCGGCCTCACCGCGATGCATTTCTGGGCCACGCTGGTGGCGCTCGGGGTGGGGTGGAATTTCGGCTTCGTCGGCGCCTCCGCGCTGGTGCTGGAGACGCATACATCCGCCGAGCGCAACAAGGTGCAGGCGTTCAACGATTTCCTGATCTTCGGCCTGATGGCGCTGGGCTCGTTCTCGTCGGGCCAACTGCTCGCGAATTTCGGCTGGTCGGCGGTGAACCTCGTGGTCTTCCCACCGGTGCTGCTGGGCTTGTGCGTGCTGGCACTGGTGTGGTCGTCGAAGCGCCGTGATGCGCGGCTCGCGGCAGTGGATGTGGCGGAGCGGGGGTAGAGGCGGTGCGAGCTCGCACGGCGTACACAGTATGCTCCCCTCCCCCTTGCGGGGAGAGGTCGGGGGTGGGGGTCCACGAGTCGTGCTCTCTCCGTGAGAGATCGACCCCATCGAGCGCCTCTGTTGTCCCTGTGCGCGTAGGATCATGGTGGCTGGAAGGCCTTCTACGCTTCTGAAGCACTGAGGCCCTGGACATGTCAAAAGGCGTGCTCAACGACGTTCAGCGCGCGTGGACCCCCACCCCCCAACCCCTCCCCGCAAGGGGGAGGGGAGTTCACCGCGGTCGCGGCAAAATGGCGACTCCAATGAGCGAAAATGTGTACGCAATAGTCGCTCTCCTACAAGGAGAGGCGTACTTATCAGCACCGCTCTTCAGCACATTCACGCCTCACTTCAACTCCGACACCTCGCCCTCCGGCAGGTTGAAGTCGAACGCGTTCAGCGTCATCGAGACCATCGTGTAGTAGCCGCACAGGCCGATGATCTCGACCAGGCCGCGCTCGCCGAGCAGCGCGATCGCCTCCTTGTACAGCGCATCGGTCAGCCCGTGGCCCTCATGCAATGACTTGGCAACGTCGTAGATCATCTTCGCCTTGGGATCGGAAAACGCCGGCGTGCGGCGGTCGCGAATGGCGTCGATGATCTTGATGTCGAGGCCACCCGCCAGCGCCAGGCGCTTGTGCGCGTACCATTCGTAATGCGCGGTCCAGTGCCGCGCCGTCACCAGGATCGCGATCTCCGACAATGCTGCGGGAAACACCGTGTCGTAGCGCAGGAAGGCGCCGAGCCGTGTCGCATGCCGCGCCATCTCCGGACTATTGAGCCAGGCCATCATCGGCGGCGGTGGCGCGCCGCGCTTGCTGGCGATCGACTCGTCATAGGTCTGGCGCTGGTCGGCGCTCATTTCGCCGGGCGAAAGAAGTTTCAGGCGCATGTCGGTGTCCTCATATTTCGGGCGGCGGCATCATGACCATAGAACGCCATGCAAGGCGAGGGCGTACCGCCCTTGCGGCGACATCGATGTTGAAATCCAGGAAGCGCTGAGGTTAGGTCGTTGCCAACGACAGCAATCATGGAAACGCGCGAGGACCAGACATGGCCGATCTCGACACATTCCGCCGCGAAACGCGCTCCTGGCTGGAGGCCAATTGTCCGCCAGAGATGCGCCGCCCGATGACCTCCGAGGAGGACACGTTCTGGGGCGGCCGCAATGCAAAATTCTCCTCCGAGCCGCAGCGCGTCTGGTTCGAGCGCATGCGCGATAAGGGCTGGACGGTACCGCACTGGCCGAAGGAATATGGCGGCGGCGGTCTCGACGGCGAGGAGGCCAAGATCGTGCGCCAGGAGATGGCGGCGATCGGCGCTCGCGCCCCGATCACGTCGTTCGGCATCTCGATGCTCGGGCCGGCGCTACTGAAATACGGCACCGACGAACAGAAGCGCGAGCACCTGCCCAAGATCACCGCCGGCCTCATTCGCTGGTGCCAGGGCTATTCTGAGCCGAATGCCGGCTCCGATCTCGCCTCCTTGCAGACGCGCGCTGAAAGCGACGGCGACGACTACATCATCAACGGCCAGAAAATCTGGACGTCCTACGCCAACTACGCCGACTGGATCTTCTGCCTGGTGCGCACCGATCCCGCGGCGAAGAAGCATGACGGCATCAGCTTCATCCTGTTCGACATGACGTCGAAGGGCGTCTCGACCAAGCCGATCCTCCTGATCTCCGGTCGCTCGCCCTTCTGCGAGACCTTCTTCGACAATATCCGGGTGCCCAAGGCCAATGTCGTGGGTCAGGTCAATCGCGGCTGGGACGTCGCCAAATATCTGCTGCAGCATGAGCGCGCGATGATCTCCGGCATGGGCGAGCGCGGCGGCAGCCGGCCGCTCGGCCAGGTCGCGGCGGACTCCGTCGGCAGCGACGGGCAGGGCCGGCTCGACGATGCGCTGCTGCGCGCCGAGATCGCGACCTTCGACGTCGACGAGGCTGCGCTCGCGGCCGCCGCCGAGCGCATGGTCGATCTCGCCAAGGCGGGGCAGGGCCATCCGGCGTTCTCGTCGGCGATGAAGTATTACGGCACCGAGCTCAACAAACGCCGGCACGAGCTGCTGATGGCGGCCGGCGGCATCGACGCGCTGGAATGGGAAAGCGAGCGCTCCAGCGAGGGCGCCCGCCCGCGTGCCTGGCTGCGCACCAAGGCCAACTCGATCGAAGGCGGCACGTCCGAAGTCATGCTCGGCATCATCGCCAAGCGCATCCTCGATCTGCCGGGGGCGTGAACTATTTCCCCTCATCCTGAGGAGCGCGCCTCTCGGCGCGCGTCTCGAAGGATGAGGCCCGGACGTTGGCCTCATGGTTCGAGACGGCGCTTGCGCGCCTCCTCACCATGAGGGTTGAGAGCGAACCGGTCAGACGCAGTTTTCAAGGGATTCGTGCCATGCCTCTCCTCCTCACCGAAGAACAATCCATGCTGCGCGACAGCGCGCGCGGCCTGATCTCAGATCACGCGCCGGTGTCGCACCTGCGCAAGCTGCGCGACAGCCGCGACGAGACCGGCTTCTCCAAAGAGCTCTGGGCCACCTTCGCCGAGATGGGCTTCGCCGGCCTGCTGGTGCCGGAGGAGCATGGCGGCTCCGCCCTCGGTGCGGTCGAGGCCGGTGTCGTGATGGAGGAGATCGGCCGCACCTTGATGCCGTCGCCGTTCCTGGCGACCGCGGTGCTGTCAGCCTCGGCGCTCACGCGCGCCGGCTCGGCGGCGCAGAAGTCGGAGTATCTGCCGAAGATCGCCAGCGGTGCGCTGCTGGCTGCGCTCGCGCTCGACGAAGGCGCCAAGCATCGTCCTCTGCACACCGCCCTGCAGGCCGTGCGCTCAGGCAATGGCTTCAAACTGAACGGCGCCAAGGCGATGGTGGTCGACGGCCACGTCGCTGATCTCCTGCTTGTCGTCGCCCGCAGCGCGGGCGCGCCGGGCGAGCGCGCGGGCCTGACCTTGTTCCTGGTCGATCCCAAGGCCAAGGGCGTTGCCATCGAGCGCACCATCATGGTCGACGCGCACAACGCGGCGCGCATCGGCTTCGATGATGTCGAGGTCACCGCGGATCATGTGCTCGGCGAGGTCGATGGTGGCGCGGCCGTGCTGAGCGGCGTGCTCGATCTCGGCCGCGGCGCGGTCGCCTCCGAGATGGTGGGTCTCAGCGAGGAGGTGTTCGGACGCACCGTCGCGTATCTCAAGGAGCGCAAGCAGTTCGGCAAGGCCATCGGCGAATTCCAGGCGCTGCAGCACCGTGCCGCGCAGCTCTATATCGAGATCGAGATCACCCGCGCCGCGGTGCTGAAGGCGCTGCAGACGCTCGACGCCGATTCCGCCGGCGCGACGGCCCCTGTGGCCGTCGCCAAGGCCCGCGCGGGCGCGACCGCGACCCGCGCGGTGCAGGAGGGCGTGCAGATGCATGGCGGCATGGGCATGACCGACCAGTTCGACATCGGCTTCTTCATGAAGCGCGCCCGGGTCTGCGAGGAGATGCTGGGCGATGCGAACTATCACGCAGCGCAGCTGGCTCAGCTCAGGGGGTACTAAGCAAGGCCGCTTGTCGGCACCCCGCCGACTCCACACGCTCAGCTGTCATCGTCCGCGAAGGTGGACGATCCAGTACGCCGAGAGAGGTGTGATTGACCGACAAGCCACAGCGTACTGGGTACCCCGCCTTCGCGGGGTACGACAGTGACTATCGACGGCAACAGCAGAGTTCGCAAAAAAAGAGCGCGCCATCACCGATGGCGCGCTCTCATTCGATCAATGATGCATCGCGGTCTTGGCCGGTGGCAGCAGCACCTTGTCGATGACGTGGATGACGCCGTTCGAGGCCATGACGTCGGCCTGCACCACATGCGCGTCGTTGACCTGCACGCCGAAGAAGGTGCCGTCGACGGCCACCGGCTGGCCTTGCGCGGTCTTTACGCTCAGCTTCTTGCCGGCGACGTCGCCCGCCTTCACCGCGCCGGGGATCACGTGATACTTCAGGATCGCGGCGAGCTTGCCCTTGTTCTTCGGCTTCAGGAGATCCTCGACCGTGCCGGGCGGCAGCGCGGCGAACGCCGCGTCAGTCGGCGCGAACACGGTGAAGGGGCCCTTGCTCTTCAGCACCGGCACGACGCCGGCGGCTTTGGCGGCGGCGACGAGCGTCGTGAACTGGCCGGCGCCGACGGCGGTATCGACGATGTCGGCAGCACGTGCCGCCGTTGCTGACATGGCGAGCGCGCCCAGCATCAACGCGCCAGCCACGAGCGAACGAAATCCCAGCGTCATTCGATTTTTTCCCTGTGAACTGAACTGATGAGTTGGCTGATGCGCAAACAGGATTTGCGGCCCTTGTTCGCCCTGTGATCCAGGGTCGCATCACCCCGACCGGATTGGTCATCCTCGTTACGATCGGTGGGCCCGGATGGATTTTCAGGGGTGGTCACGAACTCGTGAGCCTGCGCATCTGCGCGGTATATGGAGGCCGCGAGGCGGATGAATCCGCTGAACTAATTGGCCGATCCGCGCGAGCGAACTGCCCGTCGTGCCAATTTGTCGCAACCCGACGGGCGTTGTGTCGTCGGGCAAATCACCGGCACATTCCCCGCTGTCTTGGCCCACAAGAGGGACGCTTCGCGGTCGTCACGAGTGTCGGGCTGATGATGCGATGGCCGCATCGGATCGCAGCGTGAGCTTATCGCGCCGACGAACGATTGCGATGCGGACGGGAAGACGTGTGGTCCTGGCGCCTCGATGCTGGCGTCAAGTCGGCGGGTGATGATGATCCTGCCGGCGACGGTGGCTAACTGTGGTCTTCCAGGAGGTTGTCCATCCGGTCTGAACCGAGGAAGCTGAGGTTGCGAAGCTTCAGTGTTCCAAGGAGAGACCAGATGGACGTCCACAAGAATGCGCCTATGACACCGAAAGGTCGAGAGGCGATGGTGCGGAGTGTCGTTGAGGGTGGGCTGAGCTATGCTGAAGCTGCTTACCAGTACAATACGACGCCGAAGACCGTAGCCAAATGGGTGAAGCGGTTCCGCGAGGAAGGTGTCGAGGGATTGCTCGATCGCTCCTCCAGACCGCACTCATCGCCAGGCCAAACCACTGCTGCCACATGTACCGCTATCGAGGCTTTGCGCCGTCAGCGCCACACGGGCAAGCAGATTGCGGCTGAGGTTAAGGTGTCGCCGGCCACGGTCAGCCGCGTTCTGCGACGACTGGGGTTGAACCGAATCCGTGATCTGGAACCGATCGAACCCGTGCGTCGCTATGAGCACGCTGCGCCGGGCGAGATGATCCATATCGATATCAAAAAGCTCGGCCGTTTCGCGCAAAGCGGCCATCGCGTCACCGGCAATCGGAACGGCTATAGTCATTGTCGCGGACTTGGCTGGGAGTACATGCATGTCTGCATCGATGACCACTCCCGTGTCGCCTTTTCACAGCTCAAGCCTGATCAGACCGCCGAGAGTGCTGTTGCGTTTCTCAAAGCCGCTGTCGCTCACTACAAGAGCTTGGGCGTTACCGTCACCCGCGTCATGACCGACAACGGTGGCTGCTATATCGGCTTCGATTTCGATAAGGCCTGCCGCGATATTGGTCTCAAGCATATCCGCACCAAGCCCTACACGCCCAGAACCAATGGCAAGGCTGAGCGCTTTATCCAGACAGCGCTCCGGGAGTGGGCCTATGCACACACCTATCCCACTTCCGATCAGCGCGCCGCGCAACTGCCCATCTGGCTGCACCAGTATAATTGGCACCGGCCTCACGGCGGCATAAACTCCCAGCCGCCTATCAGCAGACTCGGTTTAACCGAGGACAACCTCCTGAGGCTCCACAACTAACAAGCCGGACACCGGGGAGAGCGCGCCATAACCGTTAAAGCCATCGCGCAGGGAGGGCCGGGTCGTTCCGGCTGTACCTGTGGTTCCTGCCGCCTGCATTTTTTTCGCAGGCGGGCCACGGGCCTCAGCCGAGGCCCGGCCTTCCCTGCGCCCTCGATTTCCAGAGGGCGGACGAATTTGCAAAGTTCGGACGCGTGAGGCGTCGCGAGAAGGTCAGGCCATGCTCCGTCATTGCGAGCGAAGCGAAGCAATCCAGAGTCTTTACAACAGCCCTGGATCGCTTCGTCGCGTTGCTCCTCGCGATGACGGTGGAAGTGTGCAGAAATCCTTACCTGATCGGCGGTGCATACTGGACGCCGCCGGCGTTCCAGAGCTGGTTCATGCCGCGCGGAATCTTCAGCTTCGACTCGCTGCCGACGTTGCGCTCATAGACCTCGCCGTAATTGCCGACGTGACGGATCACGCGCGCGGCCCAGTCCTTGGTCAGGCCGAGGTCCTGGCCATAGCTGCCCTCGTTGCCGACCAGACGCATCACGTCCGGCTTCTTCGACTTCAGCGCCTCGTCGATGTTCTTGGAGGTGATGCCGAGCTCCTCGGCATTGATCATCGCGTACAGCGTCCACTTCACGATCATCATCCAGTCGTCGTCGCGCTGGCGCACCACGGGCGCGAGCGGCTCCTTGGAGATCAGGTCGGGCAGGATGTCGTGATCGCCGGGCTTCGACAGCGTCAGGCGCAGCGCGTAGAGCTGCGAGACGTCGGCGGTGAAGGTGTCGCACTTGCCGCCGTCATACGCCTTGATGACGTCGTCGAGCTTGGGAAACTTCACCTCCTCGTACTTCATGTTGTTGGTGCGGAAATAGTCGCCGACGTTGAGCGCGTTGGTGGTGGAATCCTGCACGCAGACCTTGCTGCCGTTGAGGTCCAGCGCGGTCTCCAGCTTGCGCGCGCGCGGCACCATGAAGCCCTGGCCGTCGTAATAGGCGACCGCCGGGAAATACAGATCGTAATTCTGCTCGCGTGCCATCGACCAGGTGGTGTTGCGCGAGAGGATGTCGACCTTGCGGCTCTGCAGCTCCTTGAAGCGCTCACTGGCGTCGAGCGGCACGAACTTCGCCTTCTTCGGATCGTCGAAGATCGCAGCCGCCACGGCGCGGCAGAAGTCGACATCGAAGCCGCTCCAATTGCCCTTGTCGTCGGGAATCGAGAAGCCGGGCAGCCCGGCGTTGACGCCGCACAGCACCTCGCCGCGGCGGATGGTCCGCTTCAAGGTGCGGGTGTCGTACATCTCATAGGTGACGGCGAGCGCCGCGACGAGGACGGCGACGGCGAGCCCGATCAGCAGGCCGCCTCGGAAAGTGCGCATGGTCAATCTCTTTCGAAAAAATGTCAGGATGAAGCGAAGGCTGAACGTCCGGCGGCGGGCGCCGCCGTCACAGTTCCGGCTTCTGCCGCACCACGATCTTGGTGCCGACCGGCACGCGGTCATAGAGATCGGCGACATCGGCATTCACCAGCCGGAAGCAGCCGGAGGAAATCTTGCTGCCGATGGTCCAGGGCTGATTGGTGCCGTGGATGCGGTACACGGTGGTGCCCAGATACATCGCACGCGCGCCCAAGGGATTGCCGGGGCCGCCGGCCATGAAGCGCGGCAGATAGGGCTGGCGCTGGATCATCTCCGGCGGCGGCGTCCAATCCGGCCACTCGGCCTTCTTGGTGATCGACAGCAGCCCCTGCCACTGGAAGCCGTCACGGCCGACGCCGATGCCGTAGCGGATGGCGCGGCCGCCCGGCTGCACCAGATAGAGGTGGCGTTCGGCGGTGGACACGATGATCGTGCCTGGCGGCTCGGTGGTGCGGAAATACACCACCTGCTTGCGCCATTCGGGATCGAGCTCGTAGCCGTCATCGGCGACGAGGCCGGGCTGATCACCGGGATCCTCGGATTGGGCGAAACTGTGCGACGTAGACAGCGCCAGCGCGATGATGGCGCTGGTGGTACACAGCAGGCGACGGAAACTCGGCATTCAAAGCTCTCCTCAACGGACCCCTGCGAAGCTCGCCCGATTAAAATCACCCGCCAAATTTCAGGGGCATATTCGCAGCAAAGTCAAGGTGAGCGCGGGACGCCCGCCGTCATCCAAGCTTCATCCAGAGCCGCAGCAGGAAGGCGACGGTGCCGACGGCCGCCACGCCGGCGAGCCACAGCACGACGAACCAGGCGAGGCGCTTCGCGAGCGGAGTAGGCTGCTCGGACGGCATCAATGATAGCCGCTGTCGTGCCCGACCTTGCCGCGAAACACCCAATAGGCCCAGCCGGTGTAGCCGAGAATCAGCGGCACCAGCACGAGCACGCCCGGCAGCATGATCAGTTGGCTGCGCTCCGGCGCCGCCGCCTGCCAGATCGTGATGCTCTGCGGCACGATGTAGGGGTACATGCTGATGCCGAGGCCGGCATAGGACAGCAGGAACAGCGCCAGCGCGAGGAAGAACGGCCAGCTATCGTGCTTCTGGGCGAGGTTCTTCATCATCAGCACGGTGACGCCGACGACGGCGAGCGGCACCGGCGCGGTGAGAATGATCGCCGGCCACCTGAACCAGCGGTCCGAATATTGAATGGTGAGCAGCGGCGTCCACAGGCTGACGGCGGCAATGGCGAGCAGCATCGCGAACAGCAGGACCCAGCTGATGCGATACGCCTTGTCGCGCAGGTCGCCCTCTGTCTTCAGGATCAGCCAGGTCGCGCCGAGCAGCGCGTAGCCGACCACGAGCGAGACGCCGGTGAGGATGCTGAACGGCGTCAGCCAGTCCCACCAGCCGCCGGCATAGTGCCGGCCCTCGACATGCACGCCCTGCAGAATGGCGCCGAGCGCGATGCCCTGCGCCAGCGCCGCGACCCAGGAGCCGCCGGCGAAGGCGAGGTCCCACAGATTGCGCTGCGCGCGGGTGCGCCAGCGGAATTCGAAGGCGACGCCGCGGAAGATCAGCCCAACCAGCATCGCGATCAGCGGCGCATACAGCGCGGGCATCAGGATCGCATAAGCGAGCGGGAAGGCGGCCATCAGGCCGCCGCCGCCGAGCACCAGCCAGGTCTCGTTGCCGTCCCACACCGGCGCCACCGTGTTGGTGATGACGTCGCGGTCCTGCTTGCCCGGGAACAGCGGAAACAGGATGCCGAGCCCGAGATCGAAGCCGTCCATCACGACGTAGATGAAGACGGCGAGCGCGATGATGAAGGCCCAGAGGGTCGCGAGATCGACGGCAACGCTCATGATCCGACGGCTCCCTGCACGACGCCCGCGGCCGGCGTGATGCCGGCCGTGCGGACCGGCTGCTCGCTGCTCGGGCCCGGCTCACCGGGATGCGGCGGCTCGGCCATCAGGCGCAGGATGTACAGCACGCCGGCGGCGAAGATGATGAAATACACGATGATGAAGGCGAGCAGCGAGGCACCCACGGCCGGGGCCGCGAGCGGGGAAACGGAATCGGTGGTGCGCAGCAGCCCGTACACGGTGAACGGCTGCCGGCCGGTCTCGGTGGTGATCCAGCCGGCCATGACGGCAATGAATCCCGCTGGTCCCATCGCAATCGCGAAGCGGTGCAGGCCGCGATTGATGTACAGCCGGTCGCGCCAGCGCTCCCACAGGCTGAACAGGCCGAGCGCCAGTATCAACAGCCCCAGGCCGACCATGATGCGGAACGACCAGAAGGTGATCGCCACCGGCGGCCAGTCCTGCCGCGGCACGGTGTCGAGGCCGGCCATCGGTGCGTCGATCTGGTGCTTGAGGATCAGCGAGCCGAACTTAGGGATCCCGAGCGCCCATGTCAGCTCGCCCTTGGCCTGGTCCGGCCAGCCGAACAGATACAGCGGCGCGCCGTCCTTGTGGCTCTCGAAATGGCCTTCCATGGCCATGATCTTCACCGGCTGGTGCTCGAGCGTGTTGAGGCCATGCTGGTCGCCGACCAGGATTTGCAGCGGCGCCACTAGCGCCGCCATCCACATCGCCATCGAGAACATCACGCGCGGGCCCGGCAGGTGCGGATTGCGCAGCAGATGCCAGGCGCCGACGGCGCCGACCACGAGCGAGGTCGTCAGATACGCCGCCAGCACCATGTGCACGAGGCGATAGGGGAAGGACGGATTGAAGATCACCTTGAGCCAGTCGACCGAGACGAACTGGCCGTCGGCGTTGACGGCGTAGCCGGCGGGCGTCTGCATCCAGGAATTGGCGGAGAGGATCCAGAACGCCGAAATCAGGGTGCCGACCGCGACCATCAGAGTGGCCAGGAAATGCAGCTTCGGGCCGACCCGCCTGAGGCCGAACAGCATGACGCCGAGAAAGCCGGCCTCGAGAAAGAACGCGGTCAGCACCTCATAGGCCATCAGCGGGCCGATCACCGGTCCGACCTTGTCGGAATACACCGACCAGTTGGTGCCGAACTGGTAGGACATCACGATGCCGGAGACGACGCCCATGGCGAAGGTAATGGCGAAGATCTTGAGCCAGTAATTGAAGACGTTGAGATAGACGTCGCGCCCGGTCCACAGCCACAGCGCCTCGAGCACGGCGAGGTAGGACGCGAGCCCGATCGAGAAGGCGGGGAAGATGATGTGGAAGGTGACCGTGAAGGCGAACTGCGCGCGCGCCAGCTCAACCGCATCCAAACCGAACATCAGCACCGTCCGTCATTGCCACGGGGCTTGTCGCATCGCCCCATGACGGAAGATTGCACCGGCAACGCGCGATATCAAATGGTCAAATCGACCAAGGCGGCGCTGCAGGTCCATAAACGACGAAGACCCGGCGGGGGCATCCGCCGGGTCTTCGGAGCAACCTTGGGAGGTGGAGGTTATCCTTGAATTTGCTCGCTCGAAACCGAGATCAGCTGGGGGACTGAGGCTCGGTCGATGGATAACGTTCTAGCGGCCGAAATTTTCCAGGTGATTTCGCCGATTGTTTCAATTGTTTCGTTCGGTGATTTTCGTGCGTCGTCTTTGGAACCCGTCGGGACATCAGCCCCGACGAGAATGAACCTTGGTCAGGCGGCGAGGCTGTGGACGCCGGCACAGCGCAGGAGTTCGGCGAGGTGCTTGCGGGCATAGAACATGCGCGTCTTCACCGTGCTCTGCGGAATGCCGATGATCTGCCCGACCTCCTCCACCGACTTCTCGTGGTAGTAGATCAGGGTGATGATCTCGCGATGGGCCGGCGACAGCTTGGCGACGCAGGCGCGCAGGATGGCGCTGGTGGTGGAGCGCTCGAGCGAGGTCTCCGGCGTGTCGGAGTCGTCGGCGATCTCGCGCACCTCGTCCTGGTCGATGTCCTCGAAGCGGCGCTGGCGCAGCGCGGTCAACGCCTTGAAGCGGGCGATCGACAGCAGCCAGGTCGAGACCTGCGAGCGGCCCTCGAACTGCCTGGCGGTGCGCCAGACGTCCAGGAACACCTGGCTGACGAGGTCCTCGGCGATCGTGGTGTCGCGGACGATGCGCAGGATGAAGCGATAGACCCGCACATTGTGGCGCGCATAAAGCGTGTGCATCGCGGTGCGATCGCCATCGGCAATGCTCTCCAGGAGCATGCCGTCCGTGGTCGCCTGGGCTGCGATGATGCCCTGGCTGGCTGCGGAATTGATGGCAACGACGTTCTGCATGGCACTCTCCCGTTCCGCCGCCCCCTTGCGGCGTTTCGACGGGAGGGATTGTTAAGGAGCGCCCGTTTCGGGACGTCTGCACGAAAACAGGAAAATGGTTTCGTGCGCCTGCGGAAATGTTTCGTCGCGGCGCACATCGCGAAACACTCGTGGCGGAATTGTGCCCTATTCCAAGATACGGAACTGGATGTGGAAGCAGAGGCCGCTTCCACCGCCGCCGACCGGCCGTCCTCAGGCCTTCTCGCCCGCCGGCGAGAACAGGTAGCCGCCGCCGCGGATGGTACGGATCACCGCCGGCTTGGTCGGATCCGGCTCGATCTTGCGGCGGATTCGCATGATTCTCAGGTCCACGGCGCGGTCGAATGCCTCGGCATCGCGGGCATTCGCCAGCTCGAGCAGCCGTTCGCGCGACAGCACCCGCTTCGGGTTGGCGGCGAACACTTTGAGCAGGCCGAATTCGGACGCCGTCAGCGGGTGCTCGTTGCCCTCATCATCCCGCAGCGCCTGGGCATCGAGATCGAGCCATTTGGTGCCGAACCGCACCAATTGCGGGTCCTTCGCCTGGGCGGGAGCGGAGTCCGTAGCGGCCGCCGCAGTCTTGGCCGGCCCGCTGCGGCGCAGCACGGAGCGGATCCGGGCCATCAATTCGCGCAATTCGCACGGTTTGGCGACGTAATCGTCGGCCCCGAGCTCGAGCCCCACCACCCGGTCGATCGGGCTGGCGGTGGCGGTCAGCATGATCACCGGGATATTGGTGCGGCCCTTGAGATCGCGGATGATCGAAAGGCCGTCCTCTTCGGGCATGTTGAGGTCGAGCACGACGAGATCTGCCGGGCCGGTCTCGATGGCGCTGCGCAGGCTCTTGCCGCCGTCGCACAGCGTCACCGCGAAGCCGTGCATCTTGAGGTAATCACCCACCATTTCGCGGGCAGGGGCCTCGTCGTCGACGATGATGATGTGCTGGCTCTGACTCATGACAATTCGGCCGCCGGCAGTGTGATCGTGAAGGTCGATCCGGATCCCGGCCCATCGCTCCTGGCCGTCACCTCGCCACCATGCATGTCGACGATGCGTTTGACAATCGACAGGCCGAGCCCGGTCGAGCTCTCGCCGGCGGTCGGCTTGGCCGACAGCCGCTGGAACCGGCCGAACAGGCGGCCGAGATCCTCCGGCGACAGCCCGGCGCCCTGGTCGGTGACGCCGATGATGGTGTTGTCGCCGTCATCGGCGGCATTCACGGTGATCCTGCCGCCGATCGGGCTGTACTTGATCGCGTTGCTCAGGAGGTTGTCGATCGCCTCGCGGATCCGGTCGATGTCGCACATGGTCGACAGATGCGGCGGCGCCGACACGGCAATGACCTGCTGCTTGTTGAGCGCGAGCGGCTGGTTGGCCTCGACCACCTCGTGGACCAGGGCTGCGATGTCGACCGGCTCACGGCGGATGGTGATGTCGAAGGCGTCGGCCATCGCATCCGAGATCAGATGGTCGACCATCGAGGTCAGCCGCTTGGCGGCATCGCGGATATGTCCGACCTGGCTGGTGATGCCGTCGGCGGAGGCGCCGGTCGCGATCAGCTCGGTCAGCATTTCCGTGCGGCCGAGGATGACGCCGAGCGGATTCTTCAGGTCGTGGGCGACGGTGCCCAAAATCTCGTTCTTGAAGCCGTTGGCGCGCTGCAGCCGCAGCCATTGCGCCGACAGCCGCCGGTTGGCCTGCATCAGCGCGCGGGTGCGCTGGGCGACGCGGTCCTCAAGCTGGGTGTTGGCCTCATGCAGCTGCTGATAGAGGATCACGTTGTCGAAGGCGATCGACAGCCGGCTGGAGAAGATCTCGACCAGCGAGCGATCGGTCTCGGACAGCGGCCGCTCCGCCTGCAGCAGCACCACGACCTCGCGCCCCGAGCCAGTGCGGACATAGAGCACGGTGCGATGGTCGGCAAATTCGTTGCTGCGCTGCCTGAAGGCGGCCTCCACCATGTCGCGCAGATCCGGATCGAGCGAGCGCGAGGTGACGGCGCCGGAGAAGCGGCTGTAGCAGCCGGAGCCGGCCAGCACCGAAAAATCGTCGGTCTGGCTGCCGTCGTCGCGCAGCACCAGGATGCCTGCGCAATCCACGTTCAGCAGCGAAGCGATCTGGGTCAGCACGCCCTCGGCCAGCCGCTGCATCGACTTGAAGTCGTACAGCGTCGAGGCGGCGTCGATGATGATCTCAAGGCCGCGGCGGGTCTGTACCATGCGCTCGAGCTGCTGGTAGCTGCGCAGCGCCGCCGTCAGCGAGGTGAACAGCTTGTCGGCGGTGAGCTCCGTCTTGGCCTTGTAGTCGTTGATGTCGTACTGGACGATGACGCGCCGCTCCGGCGCCTGACCCGGCTGTCCGGTGCGGAGGATGATGCGGACGGTCTCGTTCTTGATCTCGTTGCGGATGTATTCGACGAGCTCGAGCCCGGCGACGTCGGTCTCCATGATGACGTCGAGCAGCACGGCCGCGATGTCGGTGTGCTCCCGCATCAGCGCGCGGCCTTCGGCCGCCGAATAGGCGGACAGGATTTCGAGCCCCTGGCCGTTCAGGCTGTAATCCGACAGCGCAAAGCGGGTGCCCTCGTGCACGGCATGGTCGTCGTCGATGACGGCGATCTTCCATTTCCGAGCCGAACCGTCATCCTCGTCGAAACCGGCATCCTCGATCAGTTGGAGGACATCGTCCTGTTCGGCCATTGCGTCGTTCCGTCGCCCATTGCTGTCTCGGCGCCGCCCTTGGCGACCCGCGGCATGATAATCCGAAAGGTGGTGCCTTGTCCCTCGCGGGATTCCAGCATCATGCGGCCGCCGAGCTGCTGCGTCACCAGATTGTAGACGATATGCAGCCCGAGCCCCGTTCCCCCTTCGTTGCGGCGTGTCGTGAAGAACGGATCGAAGGCCTGACGCTGGACGTCGGGGGTCATGCCGGCCCCGTTATCGGCGAAAATGATCTCGATGTCATCCGCGCCGCGCGGCCGCGCCGTAATCGAGATGGTGCCCGCGCGTCCGTCGACAAAGGCATGATTGACGGCGTTGAGGAACAGGTTGGTGAGGATCTGACCGTAGAACCCGGGATAGCCATCGATGAAAAGTCCCTCGGGGACGTCGACCGCAAGCGTGATCGGCGCGCGCTTGAGCACCGGCTTGAGGCTGGTGATGATCTGATCGGTCGCCTCGCTCAGGACGAAGGTCCGTCGCTCCGCGTGGGAGCGGTCGACCGCGACCTGCTTGAACGATTGGATCAGCTCGCCGGCGCGCTGCAGATTGGCGACCAGCTGCTCGGATGCATCGCGCGAGGAGCGCACGAACTCCTCCAACTGCGACCGGCGCAGGCCGCCTTCGGGCGACCGCAGTGCGGCCTCGAACATCTCGACCCGGCGCGCGAAGCTGGAGGCCACCGTCAGGCTGATGCCGATCGGGTTGTTCACCTCATGTGCGACGCCGGCGACGAGCCCGCCCAGCGCCGCCAGCCGCTCGGCATCGATCAGGTTGCGCTGCGCGGCGTTGAGTTCGAGCAGCGCGCTCTCGGCCTTTTCCTTCGCGGCGCGGAGCTCGTCCTCGGTCTTGCGCTTGGCGATCGCGTTCTCGCGGAAGGTCTCGACGGCGCGGGCCATCGCGCCGACCTCGTCACGCGCCTCGGTGCCCTGGACCTCGCGGTCGTAGTCGCCCAGCATGATCGCGCGCATCGAGGCCATGATCTGCTGCAACGGCAGCCTGATCGACAAGGCGATCAGCACCCCGGCGGACAGGATGACTCCCAGGAAGATCACGGCGATCGAGAGGACGCGACGGGAGATGTCCTTCAACGTCCGATCGAAAGTCGCCTGCGCCTTCTGCTCGTGCTGGCGCATCTTCACCGACAGGCCGTCGATGGCGCCGATGGTTTCGGCCTGGCTCGCATCGATGGTGTTGCGCAGCAGTTCGGTGCGGTTGGTGAGCTGATCGGTGAGCTTGGAGAATCCTGCGCGCAGCGCCGCGGTCCGGGCTGACAGTCGCTGCAGCGCGAGCCGCTGCAGATCATTGTCCGCAAGACTCGACATCACCGGGATGGTCTTCTCGATCGTCTCCGTGTTGCGGCGCGCGTCGTCGGCGGAGGCGGGCGCGAGCGACAGATAGTAGGAATTGGCCGCGACCAGCATCGCGGTGAAGGCCTCGCGCGACTTGCCGAGCGAGGGCCAGATCTGCGCGTCGCGATGGCCGGTCGCGCCTTCGATCACCGAATAGAGCCCGGCGATGTCGCGGGCGGGGCCGAGAACCTCTTCCTCATAGGTCTTGGAGATCGTCGCCTGCAGACTGCGCAACTCGCCGAAGCCGTCCAGGAAACGCACGGTGACGCGCTCCAGCTCCTCGACCGACCCCGACAGCATCGGGTCGGTCGAGGCGCGCGTCGTGAGCGTCCCGAGCACGGCCTCGCGCAGCAGCAGGATCTCGGCGAACAGCTCCGGGCTCGGCTGATTGATGTAGCGATGAATGAGGTTCTGCAGCCGGCTCGTCTCGCTTTCGAGCAGGGCCAGCACCTTGTCGGATTCCCGGACCTGGCGAACGTCGTCCCAGGCTGTGCCCAGCACCGTCGCGCCGTTCCAGATCAGCGCCGCCAGCACGATCACGACAGCCGAGTTGAGCGCGGCGATCGAGAGGATCCGCCAGCGGATCGGAACCGCCCGCAGCGCGCGAACGATCCGTGCCCGCCCCAGGACCGCCAGACTGAGCGGCCGCGCGACGGATTTCCGCTGCTCGGATCGCGCCACGATCGCTACCTCGGGCCGGTCGTGCGGAGCCTGCCTGCGTCCGCTCTGCCGCGCTCTGCCGCGCTTGTATGCTGCGGCGCAGCCAGTCGCGCCGCCGAGCATGACGGGCGTGAAAGGGACGAGCGGTACCGCGCGCCCGCCTCAGCGCGCATCAGCACCGGCGTGACGTCCACTCTCGAGATCGACGAAAGATGGGCGCGGTACACAGGCAACACTCTTCCCCCTGATGATGAGGTCGGCCCGGACATGAAAAGGTTCAATGCACTCCCGAACAGGTGCTATAAGGCCATTCTGACGTCAAAGCGATACGCGTCAATGGTTTGTTGATAGGCTATTGCAGCCTTGGGTTGTTGGGCCCCATTTTCGGTCCGATTGCGATCTCAGCCCGGGCAGATTCATTCATCGAATTGGAGTTGGCTCCCGTTGACGGTCCCCTTACGCTCTGTTTCGTCTGCAATCCTGCTCTGGACGGTTGTTTGCGCAAGCACGGCCCAGGCCGCGACCGAGATCATGTGGTGGCATGCGATGTCGGGTGAGCTCGGCAGGCAGGTCGACAGACTGGCCGCCGACTTCAATGCGTCACAGTCCGACTATCGCATCGTGCCGAGCTACAAGGGCAGCTATACCGAGACCGTGACGGCGGCCATCTTCGCGTTCCGCTCGCGCAGCCAGCCGGCCATCGTGCAGGTCAACGAGATCGCGACCGCGACGATGACGGCGGCGAAGGGCGCGATCTACCCCGTCTACGAGTTGATGCGCGACGAGCAGGAGAGCTTTTCGCCGTCGGCCTATCTGCCCGCGATCGCCGGCACCTATGCCGACGCCGACGGCAACATGCTGTCGTTTCCGTTCAACGCCTCCACACCGATCCTCTACTACAACAAGGATCAGTTTCGCGCCGCCGGGCTGGATCCGGGCGCGGCGCCGAAGACCTGGCCCGAGCTCGGCAAGGCTGCCCGGCGGCTGCGCGACAACGGCGTCGCCTGCGGCTTCACGACGTCATGGCCGGCCTGGATCAACGTGGAGAATTTCTCGGCCTTCCACAATCTGCCGATCGCCACCCGCGCCAACGGCTTTGCCGGACTGGACGCCGTGCTGACGTTCAACAATCCGCAGGTCACGCGGCACATCGCCCAGCTTGCGGAATGGCAGAAGAGCAAGGTCTTCGACTATGGCGGCCGCGGCCAGGCAGCCGAGCCGCGTTTCCAGAAGGGCGAGTGCGGCATCTTCATCGGCTCCTCGGCGACGCGCGCCGACATCAAGGCGAATTCGAAGTTCGAGGTCGGCTACGGCATGATGCCGTACTGGCCTGACGTTGCGGGCGCGCCACAGAATTCGATCATAGGCGGCGCGACGCTGTGGGTGCTGCGTGACCGTCCCGCGGCCGAGTACAAGGGCGTCGCCAGGTTCTTCGCCTATCTGTCGCGGCCCGATGTTCAGGCCGCCTGGCACCAGAATACGGGCTATCTGCCGATTACGCAGGCGGCATTCGATCTGACGCGCGCGCAGGGCTTCTACGACCGTAATCCGGGAGCAGCGATCTCGATCGAGCAGGTGACGCTCAATCCTCCCACGGAGAATTCGCGCGGCCTGCGGCTGGGCTCGTTCGTGCTGATCCGTGATGCCATCGAGGACGAGATGGAGCAGGCCTTCAGCGGCCGCAAGCCGGCGCAGGCGGCGATCGATGCGGCCGTCGACCGCGGCAACCGTCTGCTGCGCCAGTTCGAGCGCGCGAGCCCGGATCGCTGAAAATGGCTTTGCCACCGGTCGCCGATAGCGCGCAGCTCCGGCGCCTCCGTGCCGACGCGACGCGCTGGCTGCCGGCTGCACGCGATATTGCGCGCGACCATGGCTACGACGACGCGCGGCTGGCGCCGTTCGCGGCGGGCACCAATCTGGTTCTCGCGCTGAACGACGGACTGATCCTGAAAGTCTTCCCGCCGTTTCATCGCGGCAAGTTTCAGTTCGAGCGGGCGGCCTTGCGCGTGCTCGCCGGTGGCGTCGGCGACGTCCGTACCCCCGACCTGCGCCATGAGGGGGAGCGCGACGGCTGGTGCTATCTGATCATGACCAGGCTCGGCGGCATGCCTGCTTCGGATGTCTGGCGGCAACTACAGGAGCAGGACAAGCAGCTCTTGCTCAGGCAGGTCGGTCGTCTGATCGCCGCCGTGCAGCGGGTCCCGCCTGGCGAGCTGCTCGCGCTCGGTCCGCGCTGGTCGGATTTTTTGAGGATGCAGATGGCCGGATGTCATGCACGCCATCAGAGGCTCGGCTTGCCGCCGACGCTGCTCGCCGGGCTGGACGATCTCCTGCGCGAGGCCGCAGCACTGCTGCCGAAGGATCCGCCGCCGGTCATCCTGACCGGTGAATACATTCCGGAGAATTTCCTCGTCACGCGCAGCGGTGATGGCTGGCAGCTGAGCGGGCTGTTCGACTTCGGAGACGTCATGACCGGTCTTGGCGAATATGATCTGCTCGGGCCGAGCGCCTTCATGGCAGCGGGTCAGCCCGGGCGCGTGCGTGCCTTGTTCGATGGTTACGGATTTGCCCTGGAGGACATCAACTGGCAGTTGAAGCGACGGCTGCTCGCCTTGATGCTACTGCACCAGGCGAGCGATCCCGTTCGCCACATCTGCATTCCGGATTGGCCGGCCAAGGTCCGCGACTTCGACGAGCTGCAGGCGCTGATCTGGCCGGAGTGATCCCCAACCGGGGCGGCGGTCCAACAGGCGTTGCGTAAATCTGTCGCAGGCTATTTGAGGTGGTTATAAATGCAGCAAATATGCAGCTTTGTATGCAATAGGGGGCATCGAGCTGTGCCACTCGGTGAAGGCGCGTCGATATTTCAATAGCTTAGCTTTCGGCCGGGCTTGGCACGAAGCTTGCGATCACTGTTCCCGACAGTCGTTATTCTCGGGAGCATTTGATGAAGCGTCGCGATTTTCTGAAATCCGTGTCCGGTCTGGCTGCGGGGGCCGCGCTGCCAATGGCGCCGGCCATCATGTCTTCCGCCAAGGCCGATGCGCGGTCCGAGACGCTGCTGATCGTGTCCGAAGGCGGTCCCAACAACCTCGACATCCACGGCGTCGGCACCAACGTACCGGGCTACGAGGTGTCCTGGAACTGCTATGATCGCCTGATCAGCCACGAGATGAAGAGCGGCCCCGGCGGGGTGCCGTACTATGACCGCGACAAGTTCAAGCCCGAGCTCGCCGAGGACATGACCATCGGCGACATGTCGGCGACCTTCAAGCTGCGCAAGAACGCCAAATTCCACGACGGCACGCCGGTCACGGCCAAGGACGTGAAGTGGTCGCTCGATCGCGCCGTCAGCGTCGGTGGCTTCCCGACCTTCCAGATGAGCGCGGGCTCGCTGACCAAGCCGGAGCAGTTCGTCATCGTCGATGACCACACCGTGCGCGTCGACTTCCTGAAGAAGGACCGGCTGACGATCCCCGATCTCGCCGTCATCGTACCCTGCGTGGTCAACTCGGAGCTCGTGAAGAAGAACGCGACCGACAAAGACCCATGGGGGCTCGAATATACCAAGCAGCAGACCGCGGGCTCCGGCGCCTACAAGGTGACGAAGTGGACCGCCGGTACCGAAGTGATCATGGAGCGCAACGATGACTGGGTGTGCGGTCCGCTGCCGAAGATCAAGCGCGTGATCTGGCGCATGGTGCCGCAGGCCGGCAACCGCCGCGCGCTGCTTGAGCGTGGCGACGCCGACATCTCCTATGAGCTGCCGAACAAGGACTTCCAGGAGATGAAGTCGAACGGCAAGCACACCGTGATCTCGCTGCCGATCTCCAACGGCATCCAGTATGTCGGCATGAACGTGACCAAGCCGCCGTTCGACAATCCCAAGGTTCGGCAGGCGCTCGCCTATGCGATGCCCTATCAGAAGATCATCGACGCCGTGATGTTCGGCCTTGCCAATCCGATGTTCGGTGCGCCGTCCGACAAGGCGACCGAGGTGGCGTGGCCGCAGCCGACGAAGTATGTCACCGACATGGAGAAGGCCAAGGCGCTGCTGGCAGAAGCCGGCTACCCCAACGGCTTCGAGACCACGATCTCGTTCGACCTCAATTTCGCGCAGGTCAACGAGCCGCTATGCGTGCTCGTGCAGGAGAGCCTCGCCCGGCTCGGCATCAAGACCACCATCAACAAGGTACCCGGCGCCAACTGGCGCACCGAGCTGAACAAGAAGGAGATGCCGCTCTTCACCAACATCTTCTCCGGTTGGCTCGATTACCCCGAGTACTTTTTCTACTGGTGCTATCACGGCAACAATTCCGTGTTCAACACGATGAGCTACAAGTCGCCCGAGATGGACAAGCTCATCAACGGTGCGCGCGACGCCGCCGCGACCGGGGACAAGGCCACGTACGACGCCGACGTGAAAGGCTTCGTCGATCTCGCCTTCGCCGAGGTGCCGCGCATTCCGCTATATCAGCCGTTCGTCAACGTCGCGATGCAGAAGAACATCTCCGGCTATCAGTACTGGTTCCACCGCCGGCTCGACTATCGGGCTCTGGTGAAGGGGTGAGGACGTGGGTGACCTTGGTGGTGTGAGCCCAGCTCTCTCATTCCCTCCCCCCTTGTGGAGGAGGGGCAGGGAGGGGGGTAGCCGCACCCACTGCCGCCGCGGCTTACCCCCCTCCCCAACCCTCCTCCACAAGGGGGGAGGGAGCAGACTGCGCCGTGCTGTGGGATCTGGGCCAATTCGGGCGGGGGGCTGCCCATGCTGAGCCTTATCGCCAAGCGCCTCGCCTTCGCGATTCCCTCCCTGATCGGCGTCGTGATCGTCACCTTCCTGCTCACGCGTGCGCTGCCCGGCGATCCCGCGGCGTATTTCGCCGGCCCTGCGGCGACCAAAGAGGCCGTCGAGCAGATCCGTAAGAAGCTCGGCTTCGACAAGCCGCTGGTCGAGCAGTTCTTCCGCTACACCGTCGATCTCGCCCATGGCGATCTAGGGAGTTCGCTGACCACAGGGCAGCCGGTCGCCAGCGAGATCCGCAACCGCCTGCCGGCCTCGGCCGAGCTGACCTTGCTCGGTCTGTTGGTTTCGGTCGCGATCGCGCTGCCGCTCGGCGTGCTCGCGGCGACGCGGCCGGGGTCGTGGATCGACCATACCTGCCGCGTCGTCACGACAGCGGGCGTTTCGCTGCCGGTGTTCTTCACCGGGCTGGTGCTGGTGTACGTGTTCTATTTCCGGCTCGGCTGGTCACCGGCGCCGCTCGGCCGGCTCGACGTGTTTTATAGCGCGCCGGACCCCGTGACCGGCTTCTACCTCATCGATACGCTGATCGCGCGTGACGGTGAGGCGTTTCGCTCGGCGCTGAGTCAGCTGATCCTGCCCGCCGCCACGCTCGCGATCTTCTCGCTGGCGCCGATCGCGCGCATGACGCGCGCCTCGATGCTGTCGGTGCTGTCGTCGGAATTCGTGCGCACGGCGCGCGCCTCGGGCCTGTCGCCCGCGACGGTCACCGTGACCTATGCGTTCCGCAACGCCATGCTGCCGGTCATCACGACGCTGTCGATGGTGTTCTCCTTCCTGCTCGGCGCCAATGTGCTGGTGGAGAAGGTGTTTGCCTGGCCCGGCATCGGCTCCTACGCGGTCGAGGCGCTGATTGCCTCCGACTTCGCGCCGGTGCAGGGCTTCGTGCTGACGATGGCTGTGATGTACGTCGTCCTGAACCTCGTCATCGACATTCTCTATGGCGTCATCGATCCCCGTGTGAGGCTGGAAGGATGAGCACCGTCGCGCCGACCATTGAGCCTGCCACCGTTCCCTCGCGAATGTCGGGACTGTCAGCCCTGATCGGGCACACGCGCTATGTGCTGGCCGAGAACAAGGTCACGGGCTTCGCCTTCGGCCTCCTGGTCGTGATCCTGTTCGCCGCGGTCTTCGGTCCGTGGATCGTGCCGTATGATCCGCTCGCCAGCGACACGGCGTCGGCGCTGAAGCCGCCGTCGGCGGCGCACTGGTTCGGCACCGACCAGCTCGGCCGCGACATCTTCAGCCGCGTCGTGGTCGCGACCCGGCTCGACACCTTCATCGCGGTCGCCTCGGTGGCGCTGGTGTTCTTCATGGGCGGACTTGCCGGCGTCGCCGCCGGTTTCTTCGGCGGCTGGACCGACCGCATCGTCGGCCGCATCGCCGACACCATCATGGCGTTCCCGCTGTTCGTGCTGGCGATGGGCATCGTCGCCGCGCTCGGCAACACCGTGCAGAACATCATCATCGCCACGGCCATCGTGAACTTCCCGCTTTACGCGCGGGTCGCGCGCGCCGAGGCCAATGTCCGCCGCAACGCCGGCTTCGTTCAGGCGGCGCGGCTGTCGGGCAACAGCGAGCTGCGCATTCTGCTCGGCCACATCCTGCCCAACATCATGCCGATCATGATCGTGCAGATGTCGCTGACGATGGGCTACGCGATCCTCAATGCCGCAGGCCTGTCGTTCATCGGCCTCGGCGTGCGGCCGCCGACGGCGGAATGGGGCATCATGGTCGCCGAGGGTGCCTCCTTCATGGTGTCGGGCGAATGGTGGATCGCGCTGTTTCCGGGCCTTGCGCTGATGATCGCGGTATTCTGCTTCAACCTGCTCGGCGATGGCCTGCGCGACATCGTCGATCCGCAGCGCAGGACGTGAAGCGATGAGCGCGCCACAAAGAGACTCCGTCATTGCCGGGCTTGACCCGGCAATCCATCCCTTGGAACAGGCCTTCCCTGGCTTGATGGATGCGCGGGTCAAGCCCGCGCATGACGGTCGTAACAAGCGGAGCCATGGATGACCGCCCAGCCGCTGCTCGACGTTCGCGATCTCACCGTCGAATTCTCCACCCGGCGCGGTATCGTCAAGGCCGTGCAGCATGTCGACATCTCCGTCGCCAAGGGCGAGACGCTCGCGATCGTCGGCGAGTCCGGCTCGGGCAAGTCCGTGACGTCCTACGCGGTGATGCGCATCCTCGACCGTGCCGGACGGATCGCCGAGGGCTCGGTGATGTTCTCGGGGATCGACGTCAAGGCGGCCGAGGAAAGCGCGATGCGCGATCTGCGCGGCCGCGAGATCTCGATGATCTTCCAGAACCCCCGCGCGGCCCTCAATCCGATCCGGAAAGTGGGCCAGCAGATCGAGGACGTGCTGAGGCAGCACGCCCAGGCGGCCGCGACTGATCGCGCCGAAAAGGCGATCGCAGCGCTCGAGCAGGTCAAGATCGTCCGCCCGCGCGAGCGCTACCACGCCTATCCGTTCGAATTGTCCGGCGGCATGTGCCAGCGCGTCGTCATCGCGCTGGCGCTGGCCTGCAATCCGCAGCTGCTGATCGCGGACGAGCCGACCACCGGCCTTGACGTCACCACGCAGAAGGCGGTGATGGATCTCGTGGTCGAGCTGACCAGGAGCCGCGGCATGTCGACGATCCTGATCACGCACGATCTGGGTCTCGCCGCTGCCTATTGCGATCGCGTCGTGGTGATGGAGAAGGGCCGGGTGGTCGAGACCGCCAGGGCCGCCGACATCTTCGCCAACCCGCAGCATCCCTACACGCGCAAGCTGATGCGCGCGACGCCGCGGCTCGGCGTGTCCCTGCGCGAATTGCTGCCGGAGGAGGAGGCGTCGCAGCAACCTCACTCCGTCATGGCCGGGCTTGACCCGGCCATCCATCCCGTTGCGCGAGACTCGTCGAAGGTGATGGACCCCCGGGTCAAGCCCGGGGGTGACGAGCGGAGTGGGGAGGACGACCGGAGTGCGAGGAGCATCAAGCCGCTCCTTCTCGTCGACAAGCTGGTCAAGGAGTATCCCCGCCAGGGCGCCTCGGCGACATTGTCAAAGCTGTTCGGCCGCAAGCCGGCGGTCGAGCCGGAGATGTTCCGCGCCGTCGACGGCATCAGCTTCACGGTCGGTCATGGCGAGAGCGTCGGCCTGGTCGGCGAATCCGGCTGTGGCAAGTCGACGACGTCGATGATGGTGATGCGGCTGCTCGACCAGAGCTCGGGCCGCATCAGCTTCGATGGCGAGGAGATCGGCAACATCCTGCCGCAGGCCTTTGCCCGGCTTCCGCTGCGCAGCCGCATCCAGATGGTGTTCCAGGATCCGACCGACAGCCTCAATCCGCGCTTCACCGCGGCGCGTGCCATCGCCGATCCGATCCTGCAGCTCGGCGACATGAAGGGCCGCGACGCGCTTCGTGCGCGCTGCGAGGAGCTCGCCACCATGGTCGGCCTGCCGCTCGATCTGCTCGACCGCTTTCCGCACCAATTGTCGGGCGGCCAGAAGGCGCGCGTCGGCATCGCCCGCGCCATCGCACTGCACCCGAAGCTCGTCATCCTCGACGAGCCCACGGCGGCGCTCGACGTCTCCGTGCAGGCGGTCGTGCTCAATCTGCTGCAGGACCTCAAGCAGCAATTAGGTATGAGCTATCTGTTCGTCTCCCATGATTTGAATGTGGTGCGGCTGTTGTGCGATCGTGTGATCGTGATGCGGTCGGGCCGAATCGTCGAGGAGGGCACCTCCGAACGTGTGCTAGGTCATCCGCAGGATGACTATACGCGGGAGTTGCTGACGGCGATTCCGCACCCGCCATTGCCGGCGCATTGAGCGTGAAAGCTTGAGGAGAAAAGCTGATGGCGGAGCCATTGGACGATTACATCGACGCGGTCGGGCATGCATTGGCTCTGCCGATCGAGGACGCGTGGCGCCCGGCGATTCGCGCCAATCTCGAGGTCTCGCTGAAGATGGCGAAGCTGGTCGACGAATTCTCCCTGCCTGACGAAGCCGAGCCTGCCAGTGTCTTCACCGCTTGATCCTGCCGACATGACCGCGCGCGCGATTGCGGCCGCAGTCGCCACCCGCAAGCTCTCCGCCGTCGAGGCCACCGACGCTGCGCTGGCGCGGATTGCGGCGCGCGATGGTGTGCTGAATTCCTTTACGGACATCACCGCCGAGCGTGCGCGAGCGAGGGCGCGCGCCGTGGATGCGGCCATCGCTGCGGGCAAGCCCGTCGGCCAGCTCGCCGGGGTGCCGTTTGCGGTGAAGAACCTGTTCGACGTCACGGGGCTGCCGACCCGGGCCGGCTCCAGGATCAACCGCGATCGCCCGGCGGCGACGCGGGACTCGACGCTGATCGCGCGGATGGAAGCCGCCGGCGCGGTGTTGGTCGGGGCGCTCAACATGGGCGAATACGCCTACGACTTCACCGGCGAGAACGTGCATGACGGCCCGTCGCGCAATCCGCATGATCCGACGCGGATGAGCGGCGGTTCGTCGGGCGGCTCGGGCAGCGCCGTCGGCGGCGGCCTGGTGCCGATCGCGCTGGGCTCCGACACCAACGGCTCGATCCGCGTGCCGTCCTCGTTCTGCGGCATCTTCGGCCTGAAGCCGACCTATGGTCGGCTGTCGCGCGCGCGCTCGTTTCCGTTCGTCATGAGTCTGGATCATCTCGGTCCGTTCGCGCGCTCAGTCGAGGATCTCGCGCTCGCCTATGACGCCATGCAGGGGCCCGATCCGGACGACGCCGCGTGCACCACGCGGGCACCGGAGCCGGTCTCCGGTCGATTCTCGCAAGGCATCGGCGATCTGCGCATCGCCCTTGCCGGAGGGCACTTCCAGAAGAATCTGTTTCCCGAAGCCGCCGAAGCGGTCGCTCGTGTCGCGGCCGCGCTGAAGGTCACCGAGGTGATCGAGGTGCCCGAAGCGGCGCGCGCCCGCGCCGCGGCTTACGTCATCAGCACCACCGAGGGCGCCTCGCTGCATCTCGACCGGCTGCGCACGCGCCCGGGTGATTTCGATCCGGCGGTGCGCGACCGCCTGATTGCGGGTGCGATGATTCCGGCGCCGATGGTCGACCGCGCGCAGAAGTTTCGCCGCTGGTACCACGCCCGGGTGCTGGAGCTGTTCAAGTCCGTCGACGTGCTGATCGCGCCGGCAACGCCCTGCGTTGCACCCAAGCTCGGGCAGACGACCTTCGTGCTCGACGGCGTCGAGCTGCCGGTGCGCGCCAATATCGGCATTCATACCCAGCCGATCTCGTTCATAGGGCTTCCCGTCGTCGCCGTTCCGATTCCGCTCGAGCCGATGCCCATCGGCGTGCAGATCATCGCGGCGCCGTGGTGCGAACATGTCGCATTGCGTGTGGCCCACGCCTTGCAACAGCTTGGCGTCGCCGCTGCGCCGGCCCCGCGAGGAGTTCTGGAGAATGGAAGTCGATCTGCCTGACGTCGTCGCGGAAGTCACCGCGCAGTTCCAGCGTTATGAACAGGCGCTGATCAGCAACGACGTCGCCGTGCTCGACGAGCTTTTCAAGCAGGACTCCCGCACGCTGCGCTACGGCATCGGCGAGAACCTCTACGGCTACGGCGAGATCGCGGCATTTCGCGCCGCGCGCTCGCCGGCCGGGCTGATGCGGCGGACCGCGCGCACCGTGATCACCGCTTACGGCCGTGACGCGGCGGTCGCCTCGACGCTGTTCTATCGCGACACCGCGCCCGGCAAGGTCGGACGCCAGATGCAGACCTGGATCCGGTTTCCGGAAGGCTGGAGAATCGTCGCTGCCCATGTCAGCATCATCGATGAAGCAAAAGGCGGCTGAGGATGAGCCTGGACGATCTTCCGCCGCGAACGCGGCAGCGGCCCGCCCGCGACTCCGAGATCAAGCGCATCGACCGCGCGCCGCCTGCGGTTGCGAAGATCACCCGCGCCGAGGAGTTGCGCCTGCAACTCGCCGATGAGATCGTGCGCGGCGCGCTGGCGCCGGGGGCGCCGCTGGACGAGACCGAGATCGCCAAGCGCTTCAATGTCTCGCGCACGCCGGTGCGCGAAGCGCTGCGTCAATTGGCGACGTCCGGCCTGATCGAGGCGCGTGCACATCGCGGCGCGGTGGTGGCGCGGCCGTCGGCCGACCGCCTCACCGGCATGTTCGAGGCGATGGCCGAGCTCGAGGGCCTGTGCGCCGGTCTCGCGGCGCAGCGCATGACGCCGGTCGAGCGGCAGCGACTGGAAGCCATCCACGAGGAGCTGCGCAATCTCAGCCACGCCGGCAATCCCGAGCGCTTCCACGAGGTCAACGAGCGCTTCCACAACGCGATCTATGCCGGCGCGCACAATGCCTACATCGCCGAGATCACCTTGGCGACGCGGGTGCGTGTGCAGCCGTTCCGCCGCGCACAGTTCCGCAATCTCGGCCGCCTCGCCAAGTCGCATGCCGAGCACGACCGCGTCGTCGTCGCCATCCTGCGCGGCGACAAGGCCGGCGCGGCGAGTGCCATGAAAGCCCACATCGAGCTGGTGCGCGGCGAATACGAGATCTACGCGGTGTCGGTGTAGCTCTTCGTTCGAGCGGTAGGGTGGGCAAAGCAGCCGCCGTTAGGCGGTAGCGTGCCCACCATCGGGCCACGGACTCCGCGGCGAAACGGTGGGCACGGCGCAACCGCGATCTCGCTCGTTGGGACAGTACGGGCGCGCCTTTGCCTACCCTACGGCAGCGCACGCAATCATGACGCGCGAAATAGATCAGCCCTTCTGCGCCATATACGCTCGCCAGCCGCCGAACTCCGAGATGTCGCGGGCGCCATCGAGCGCGGCCGGCTCGACGAGGAAGCCCTTGGCGGTGCGGCCGTCCGCCAAGCGGATGGTGCCGACCGACAGCGGCGGCGGAATCAGGTTGACGAATTTGCCGAAGCTCGCCGCCGACAGCGCCCAGAGCTCGACCGCCATCGAAGTACCCTGGCCGTCGTCGATCCGCAGCATGCCGGGCTTGGGCGGCGTGGTCGACAGCGCGTAGAGCTTGTAGTCAGGCGCGGTGGTCGTTGCTTCCAGCAGGCGGCCGCCGAGAGCGGTCAGCTCGTGATTGAGCGCCATGCCAGAGAGATGCGCGCCGACGACGACGACGGCGATCTCGTCGCCATGCAGTGCCGGAGACACGGGCGCGAGCGGCGGAAGCGGGACCGGCTTGGCGCCGACCGGCAGCGCCGTGTCGGCATGGAAGGCGCGCCCGAGACTGGCGAGCGCCGCATCGCGGCCGGCTGGCGCAAGCAGGGTGATGCCGAACGGGACGCCGTCGCTGCGCATCGCAGCCGGCACGGCAAGCCCGCAGAGATCGAGCAGGTTGACGAAGTTGGTGTAGGTGCCGAGCCGGCTGTTGAGCTCGATCGGGTTGGCGAGCACGTCCGCGGTGGTGTAGGCGGTCGGCGCCGTCGGCAGCACCAGCGCGTCGACATCGGCGAAGGTGTGCTCGGCCACCTTGCGCAGCGCCTGCAGGCGGTACAGCGCAGCAAAGGTATCAGCGGCGCTGCCGCGCGCGCCGCCGATGGTGATCTCGCGCGTGACCGGATGGATGGCATCGGGATCGGAGGCGAGGAGATCGCGGATCACGAGATAGCGCTCGGCGACCCAGGGGCCTTCATAGAGCAGCCGCGCGGTCTCGTAAAACGGCTCGAGGTCGAACTCGACCAGCTCTGCGCCGAGCTTGACGAAGCGCGCGGCCGCAGCGCCATAGGCGGCGTCCGCTGCCTTGTCGCCGAAGAAGATCAATTGCCCGGGGCGGGGAATGCCGAGCTTCACGCCCTCGGGAAATGCCGTCACGGCCGCAAGCGGCCGGTCGCGCGAGAATGGATCGAGCGGATCCGGCGCTGCCAGCACCGAGAGCGCCGCGACGGCGTCGTCGACCGTCAGCGAGAACACCGAAATGCAGTCGAGCGTGCGGCAGGCCGGCACCAGGCCGGAGGTCGAGATCATGCCGAGGCTCGGCTTCAGGCCGACGATGTTGTTGAGCATCGCCGGCACACGGCCGGAGCCGGCAGTATCCGTCCCGAGCGCGAGCGGCACGAGACCCGCGGAGACGGCGACCGCCGAGCCCGAGCTCGATCCGCCCGGAACGAGATCGGCGCGCACCGGATTTTTCGGAATGCCATAGGGCGAGCGCACGCCGACGAGGCCGGTGGCGAACTGGTCGAGATTGGTCTTGCCGATGATGATCGCGCCGGCGGCGCGCAGCCGCGCCACCGCGGTGGAATCACGAGATGGCGTGTACGCGAAGGCCGGGCAGCCGGCGGTGGTCGGCAGGCCCGCCACGTCGATGTTGTCCTTCACCGCAACGGGCACGCCGTAGAGCGGCAACGATCTGTCCCTGTCGGCGAGGGTTTCGGCCTCCGCGAGCGCGTCCTTCTCGCCGCGCAGGCTGATGAAGATGGCGGGGTCGTTGTGCGCGCGAATCCGGGCGTAGCAGCGCGCGATCGTGTCGCTTGGCGTTGTCAGGCCGGCGCGATGGGCGGCGACGATCTCGGCAATGGTCTCGGTCACGCGGCGCTCCGCGTCTCGTCCGAGCCCAAACTCTGGCCTGCCATTCCCTTGCGCTCCGCTTCGCCAATCCGGCTGCGAACGTAGCAAGCCATGTGCCATTGTGTACATGGCGGGGATGCGGGCCTGATACGGAAAAATCTTGAAAGTCAGTGGGTTGGTGCGCCGTCCGGCAGGCCGTCGGGCGTTCGGACGGGGTTGCCGAAGGCGATTTGCCTATTTGGTGAGCAGGCTGGGCGCCGCCGCCGCCTAGTACCCGCGCCGCTCGGCCTCCCCGCCCGTGATGCGCGCGAGCCGTGCCTCGGTGGCCGAGCCGGCGCCACGGGCTGTTCGGAACGATGCAGACGGCGAGCGACTCATGGTAGCTCCCGACGATGGCGCGTCGTCAGCCCCGCTGGGGAAGAACAGCAGCGCAACGCTCAGGCCGAGATTGACCAGGGCGCCAACCCACGTGCCGTGGTGCGATGATGTCGCCGCGTATTCGGGAAACCGGCCGGCGATCACGTAGTCCAGCACCATGACGGCGATCCAGGCCGGGATCACACAGACCGGGTCCCAGCCGATGTCGCGAAAGCGCATCGCCTGCAGCATCAGGTTCGCCACCAGGCACAGGCCGATCAGCACCACGATCGGCAAGCTCACCGTCAGCTCCGACTTCTGAGGGGCGAGGGCGGCAAGACCGACGGCCACGACCACGATTAGGACCACCGAAACCAGCGCAAGACCGAGCGAGGCGAGAAAATATTGCAGACGGCCGAGACGCGCATTGAAACCGAAAATGAACCCCAACATCCGCCTCTCCCCGCAGGCCGCGCCGCAATCGGGAGCGCGGCCGACACGGCATATCAGGGCGAAATTGCCGCGCGCCTTCGCCGATAGCTAGAATTTGAAGGATCGAGTGCGACGGCGCTTTCGCGCTGCGGGATCTCATGCGGCCGAAAATATATCGTTGCTAAAGCAACTAATATGTGGAACGATCGACCCGATCAGCAATGGAGGCGCGGGATGATCCGCGTCTCGAAGAAGGGACGGGAACGTCATGCGCAGCCTGCTCGCCGCAGGCGCGGCCGCTTGCGCGCGCGCCAACAGATTGCCGCAGCGAACGGGTCAGCCGTTTGGCGGCTCCTGCCTGAGTGGCTCAGCTCGCGCCCGTGACGGCGTCGAGATTGTCGTGGATTCGGCGCAGCAGCGTGATCAGGACTTCCCGCTCATCCTTGTCGAGACAGGCGAGCAGACGCCGCTCGCGTTCCAGCGCGGCGATGATGACCTTGTCGTGCGTCGCGCGGCCCTTGGCGGTCAGCGAGATCGAATGGCTGCGGCCGTCCTCCGGATCGTTGCGGATCGCGATCAGGCCGCGGCCCTTCATCAGCGCCAGCGTACGGCTGACCGGCCCCTTGTCGAAGCCGATCACGCTGCAGATGCGCGAGGCCGGGATGCCCGGCTCGATCGCCAGCAGCGACATGATACGCCATTCGGTGACGTTGACGCCGAAATTGCGCTGATAGAACGCGGTGGCGCTGTTCGACAGCTTGTTGGCGATGAAGGTGATGAAGGCCGGCACATAGCGGTCGAGATCGAGCGTGAGGCCTTGCCCCTCAGCTTCGCGCGGCTGCGCCTTGCGCGGCGTCCCGGATTTCTCGCTCATGATCCCCAACGTCCATGCATCGCCACTCATACGGATACGAAAAGCCGCATGACAAGGCCAAACTTCGGGAGCTCCGCATGAACCCAACAGGTCTTTCCCCTGCTGCCGGCGTGGCGCCGGCCATCCCGCACCTCGCCATCGACCCTTTCTCGTATGAATTCTTCGACGATCCCTATCCCGCGCATCAGGAGATGCGCGAGGCCGGCCCCGTCGTCCATCTGGACGCGTGGAACGTCTACGGCGTCGCCCGCTACGCCGAGGTCTATGCCGTTCTCAACGATCCCCAGACGTTCTGCTCCAGCCGCGGCGTGGGCTTGAGCGACTTCGCCAAGGAGAAGCCGTGGCGGCCGCCGAGCCTGATCCTCGAGGCGGATCCGTCGGCGCATACGCGCACCCGCGCCGTGCTGAGCAAGGTGCTGTCGCCGGCTGTCATGAAGCGGCTGCGCGACGGCTTCATGGCCGCGGCCGAGGCCAAGGTCGACGAGCTCGTAGGCCGTGGCTCGTTCGACGCGATCCCCGATCTCGCCGAGGCCTATCCGCTGTCGGTGTTTCCCGATGCGCTCGGGCTGAAGCCGGAGGGGCGCGAGCATCTCATTCCCTATGCGAGCCTGGTGTTCAACGCGTTCGGTCCGCCGAATGAGCTGCGCCAGCAGGCGATCGAGCGCTCGGCGCCGCACCAGGCCTATGTCACGGAGCAGTGCCAGCGCGACAATCTCGCGCCCGGCGGCTTCGGTTCCTGCATCCATGCCTTCAGCGACAGCGGCGAGATCACGCCGGCTGAGGCGCCGTTGCTGGTGCGCTCGCTGCTGTCGGCCGGCCTCGACACCACCGTCTATGGCATCGGCGCCGCGGTGTATTGCCTGGCGCGCTTCCCCGATCAATGGGCGCGGCTGCGCGCCGATCCGTCGCTGGCGCGCAACGCGTTCGAGGAGGCCGTGCGGTTCGAAAGCCCGGTGCAGACCTTCTTCCGCACCACCACGCGTGACGTCGAACTCGGCGGCGTCACGATTCCCGAAGGCGAGAAGGTGCTGATGTTCTTAGGTAGCGCCAATCGCGACCCGCGCCGCTGGGAGCAGCCCGACGCCTACGACGTCACCCGAAAAGTCTCCGGCCATGTCGGCTTCGGCTCGGGCATCCACATGTGCGTCGGCCAGCTCGTCGCGCGGCTCGAAGGCGAGGCGGTGCTGACGGCGCTCGCACGCAAGGTCGGGAGCATCACGATGAGCGGCGAGCCGAAGCGCCGCTACAACAACACGCTGCGCGGGCTGGAGAGCCTGCCGGTCACCTTTACTCCAGCCTGAGCTGTACCATGACCACGATCACCTTCATCCATCCCGACAACCGCAGCGAAAGCGTGGAGGCCGAGGACGGCGCCAGCGTCATGCTGGCGGCGCTGACCCACGGCATCGACGGCATCGTCGCCGAATGCGGCGGCAACGCCGTCTGCGCCACCTGCCACGTCTATGTCGACGGCGCCTGGACCGGCAAGCTCGATCCCGTGTCCGACGATGAGGATGCGCTGCTGGACGGCACCGCCGCCGAGCGAAGGCCGAACAGCCGGCTGTCCTGCCAGATCAAGGTGCAGCCGGCGCTGGCCGGACTGGTGGTGCGCATTCCGGATCGGCAGAGCTGATTTCGCAACTGGAGACGATCTCCAGTCGCAACGACAACAATCAAACAAGCAACACACGGGGAAGGACATCATGAAGCAGCTGAATTCGTGCGCGCTGGCGCTGGTCGCAATATTCTGCCTTGCAGGCGCGGCGCGGGCCGGCGAGATCTCGGACAATGTCGTACGCGTCGGCGTGCTCAACGATATTTCCGGCATCTTCCAGGACACCAACGGCATGGGCTCGGTCGAGGCCGCGCGCATGGCGGCGGAGGATTTCAACGGTGGCGGTAAAGGCATCAAGGTCGAGATCGTCTATGCCGATCACCAGAACAAGGCCGATGTCGGCTCGGCGATCACGCGCAAATGGCTCGATGTCGACAAGGTCGATGCCGTCGTCGACGTGCCCAACTCGGCCGTGGGCCTCACCGTCAACGAGCTGCTGCGCAAAAGCCGCATGACGTTCCTAGCCTCGTCCACCGCCAGCTCCGATCTGACCGGCAAGGCGTGCTCGCCCAATACGATCCAGTGGGTCAACGACGCCTGGGCGACCGGCAACACCACGGCAGCCGCGATGATGGGCCGCGGTGGCAAGGACTGGTACTTCATCACGGTCAACTACGCGCTCGGCCAGGGCATCGAGGCGGAGGCCACCAACTACATCGAGAAGCACGGCGGCAAGGTGCTCGGCTCGGCCAAGCATCCGCTCGGCACGACGGACTTCGCCTCGTTCCTGCTGCAGGCGCAGGGCTCGAAGGCCAAGGTGATCGGGCTGGCGAATGCCGGCGGCGACACCATCAATGCGGTCAAGCAGGCGTCCGAGTTCGGCATTCAGCAGGGCGGCCAGTCGCTGGTCGCGTTCCTGCTGTTCATCAACGACATCCATGGCATGGGCCTGAAGGCGGCGCAGGGCCTGCAACTGCTCGAGGCCTTCTACTGGGACATGGACGACGACACCCGCGCTTTCGCCAAGCGTTTCGCGGCGCGCCCCGGCATGAACGGCAAGATGCCGAGCGGCAACCAGGCCGGCGTCTACGCCTCGACGCTTGCCTATCTCAATGCGGTTGCGGCCACCGGCAGTGACGATGCCAAGGACGTCGTGCCGCAGATGAAGACGGTGAAGGGCAAGGACAAGCTGTTCGGCGATGTGACGATCCGGGCCGACGGCCGCGTGATCCACCCGATGTATCTGTTCGAGGTCAAGAAGCCGGAGGAGTCGAAATATCCTTACGACTACTATCGTCTGGTCTCGACGATTCCGGCCGAGCAGGCGTTCCGGCCGATTGCGGACGGTGGTTGCGCGCTGGTGAAGTGACGCTCGTTGCGAGTGATACCGAGAGTATCGCAGCCGGCCGTGTCAGGCTGACGCGGCCGGTTCTGCTGTGCTGCGGTATCCTTAACAGGCACTATAGTTCTTGCCTTTGTCCGTTTCCGGGAATTATGGTGCATAGATCGACGGCGCGCAGGATGAGCACCGCGCGACGGATGCTGCGGCGAAACGCCGCCGCTGGTCGTGCTACTGCGTGCCGGCGACGAAACAACGATAAGAACGATTTGCTTGAGGGGAGGGAAGACCATGAAGAGGTTCTGGCTGGCAGGCGCCGCGGCGCTGCTGTTTTCGAGCACGGCCTTCGCCGGCGACACCATCAAGATCGGCTTCGTCTCGACGTTCAGCGGTCCGACCGCCGTGATCGGCAACGACATGCGAAATTCGTTCGAGCTCGCGCTCGACCATCTCGGCCGCAAGATCGACGGCAAACCGGTCGAGGTGATCTACGAGGACGACCAGCAGAAGCCTGACGTCGGCAAGCAGAAGACCGAGAAGCTGGTGCAGTCCGACAAGGTCGACTTCATCGTCGGCTACATCTGGTCGAACGTGCTGCTGGCGTCGCTGAAGACCGCGGTGGATTCCCAGACCTTTCTGATCTCGGCCAATGCCGGCCCGTCGCAGCTCGCCGGTGAATTGTGCTCGCCTTACGTGTTCTCGACCTCCTGGCAGAACGACCAGACGCCCGCCGCGATGGGCCTCTACATGAACCAGAAGGGCGTCAAGTCGGTGTTTCTGATCGGCCCGAACTATGCGGCCGGCAAGGACATGCTGGCGGGCGTGAAGAGCACCTTCAAGGGCCAGGTCGTCGGTGAGGAATACACGGTGTGGCCGAGCCAGCTCGACTTTTCCGCCGAGCTCTCCAAGGCGCGCGCCTCGGGCGCCGAATCCATCTTCGTGTTCTATCCCGGCGCTGCCGGCGTGCAATTCCTCAATCAATATTCGCAGGCCGGCCTCAAGGAGAAGATGCCGCTCTACACCGCCTTCACCGTCGACGAATTGTCGCTGCCGCTGCAGAAGGACAATGCGATCGGCGTGCCCGGCGCCCAGGAATGGGTCAACGACCTGCCGAACGAGCAGAACAAGAAGTTCGTCGCCGACTACCGCAAGAAATACACCGGCCTGCGTCCGACCTATTACGGCGCCCAGGCCTATGATGCGGCGCAGCTGATCAACAGCGCCGTGGTTGCGGTCAAGGGCGACACGTCCAAGAAGGACGCGATGAAGGCCGAGATGGAGAAGGCCAACTTCAAGTCGCTGCGCGGCTCCTTCAAGTTCGGCAACAACCACATCCCGATCCAGAACTTCTACCTGCAGGACGTGGTCAAGGACGCCGACGGCCAGCTGTCGCTGAAGATGGTCGCCACCATCGTCGAGAACGACCAGGACCGCTTCCACGACAAGTGCCCGATGAAGTGAGCGGAAAGAATTCCGAGCCAGGGACGAAACAGGCCTGGAATTTGCTTGAAGCTTAAAACATCTCCGGCCTAAGATCGGGACGGACATGGCGGCAGCGCCTGGAACGGGTTCTGCCGCCGTCTTTTTGAGCGTGAAGTGAGGGGCATGCTTCTCGTCGTCGAACAATTCCTGAACGGGCTGCAGTTCGGACTGCTGCTGTTCCTGCTGGCCGCCGGCCTGACGCTGGTGTTCGGCATCATGGACCTCGTCAACCTCGCCCACGGCTCGCTCTACATGATGGGCGCCTATTTCGCGGCGACCTTCGTGGCCTGGACCGGCAGCTTCGTGCTCGGCGCGGTCATGGCGCTCGGTGCCACGCTTCTGCTCGGCATCGTGCTCGAATTCACGGCACTACGCCATCTCTATGGGCGCGACCATCTCGACCACGTGCTCGCGACGTTCGGCCTGATCCTGTTCTTCAACGAGGCCGTCCGGCTGATCTGGGGCCCGGCGGGACTGGCGCTGCCGCTGCCGTCCTGGCTCGCCTTCCCGGTCACGATCCTGCCCGGCATCCAATATCCGGCCTATCGGCTTGCGATCATCGTCGTGGCGTTGCTGGTGGCGCTTCTGCTCTATCTCGGCGTGATGAGGACGCGGATCGGCATGCTGATCCGCGCAGGCGCCTCCAACCGCGAGATGATCGGCGCGCTCGGCATCAACATCAAGCTGCTCTACACGTTGGTGTTCGGCCTCGGCGCCGCGCTCGCCGGCCTCGCCGGGCTCATGCAGGCGCCGATCCTCACGGTGCAGATCGGCATGGGCGAGAACATCCTGATTCTCGCCTTCGTGGTGATCGTGATCGGCGGCATCGGCTCGATCCGCGGCGCCTTCATCGCGGCGATCATGATCGGCCTGATCGATACCATGGGCCGCGCCTTTCTGCCCAATCTGCTGCGCCAGGTCCTGAACTCGGCCGCGGCCTCCACTGCGGCGCCGGCGATGTCGTCGATGCTGATCTACCTCCTGATGGCGATCGTGCTGGTGGCGCGGCCTGAAGGTCTGTTTCCGGCCAACCGCAGATGAAATCCTCGCTCAACGTTTCGACCATCGTGGCCGTCATCGTCGTGGCCGGCCTGGTGCTGCTGCCGGTCTATTCGAACCTCTCCGGCAACATCTTCATCCTCACGCTGTTCACCCGCATCGTGATCCTGGCGCTGGCGGCCGTCAGCCTCAACCTGATCATGGGCTATGGCGGCATGATGAGCTTCGGCCATGCCGCCTATCTCGGCATCGGCGGCTACGCCGTCGGCATCCTGGCGCAGGAGGGCATCGGCTCCGGCTATGCCCAGTTCGCGGTCGCCATCGCGGTTTCTGCGCTCTATGCGCTGGTCATCGGTGCGCTCTCCTTGCGTACCCGCGGCGTGTATTTCATCATGATCACGCTGGCCTTTGCGCAGATGGCCTACTACGTCGCGTCCGGCCTCGCCCGTTACGGCGGGGATGACGGGCTCACCGTCTACAAGCGCAGCGATTTCGGTGGCCTCATCAATCTCGGCAACCGCGTGCAGTTCTATTATCTCTGCCTGTTCTGCCTGCTCGCCGTCGTCGTGCTGGTCTGGCGCATCGTCAATTCGCGCTTTGGTCTCGTGCTGCAGGGCCTGCGTTCCAACGAGCAGCGCATGCAGGCGATCGGCTTCCCGTCGAAGCGCTACAAGCTGGCCTGCTTCGTCATCGCCGGCATGCTGTGCGGGCTGTCCGGCGCGCTGCTCGCCAACAACACCGATTTCGTCAGCCCTGCCGTGATGTACTGGACCCGCTCCGGCGACCTCATGGTGATGGTCATCCTCGGCGGCATGGGCACCCTGATGGGGCCAGTCGTCGGCTCGGTGGTGTTCCTGGTGCTGGAAGAGGTGCTGTCGCAGATCACCGAATATTGGGCGCTGATCATGGGGCCGCTGCTGCTCCTGATCGTGCTGTTCGGCCGCGGCGGCATCATGGGCATGCTCGGGAGGTTGAACCGTGGCTGAACCTCTGCTTCGCGTCGACAATCTCGTGCGCCGGTTCGGCGGCATCGTCGCGACTGATCACGTCTGTCTCGACGTTGCCAAGGGCGAGATCCACGCCATCATCGGGCCGAACGGCGCCGGCAAGACCACGCTGATCAGCCAGCTCACCGGCCACCTGGCGCCGCATGCGGGTCGCATTTTCTTAGGGGGCCGCGACATCTCGCATTTCCCCGCCTATAAGCGCAGCGCGCTGGGGCTGGCGCGTTCGTTCCAGATCACCTCGCTGCTGACGGACTTCACCGCAGCCGACAATGTCGCGCTTGCGGCGCAAGCCCATGACGGCAAGCACTCGTTCCGTTTCTTCGCCGCCGCGCGCAAGGACAAGCCGCTGCGTGCCGCCGCGCACGCCGCGCTGGAGCGCGTCGGTCTCGGCCATCGCGCCGATGTGCTGGTGTCGAAGCTAAGCCATGGCGAGCAGCGCGAGCTGGAGCTCGCGGTCGCGCTCGCGACCAAGCCGCAGCTCCTGCTGCTCGACGAGCCGATGGCCGGCCTGGGGGTGACCGAGTCGCAGCGCATGGTGAAGCTGCTGAACGAGCTGCGCAAGGAAGTGTCGATCGTGCTGGTCGAGCATGACATGGAGGCGGTGTTCGCGCTCGCCGACCGCATCTCGGTCCTCGTCTATGGTCGCATCATCGCCTCGGGCAAGCCGGACGAGATCCGGCAGAACGAGGAGGTCAAGCGCGCCTATCTCGGCGATCAGCACGTGGTGGTCGGCCATGGTTGATCTGGGGACAAGCGCCATGCTGCTCGAGGTCGACGGCATCGAGACCTGTTACGGCCTGAGCCAGGTCCTGTTCGGCCTGTCGTTGGCGATCCGTCCCGGCGAGATGGTCTCGCTGATGGGCCGCAACGGCATGGGCAAGACCACCACGATCCGCTCGATCATGGGTCTCACCCAGGCGCGCGCCGGCCTGATCCGCTTCAGCGGTCAGGAGACACGAAAGCTGCCGTCCTACAGGATCGCTCAGCTCGGCATCGGCCTGGTGCCGGAGGGACGGCAGATCTTTCCGAATCTGACCGTCACCGAGAATCTCGTGGCGGCCTCGACCAACCGGCTCGGCGCGTCCGATCCCTGGACGCTCGACAAGATCCACGCGCTGTTTCCGCGGCTCGCCGAACGCGGCAGCAACATGGGCAACCAGCTCTCCGGCGGCGAGCAGCAGATGCTGGCGATCGGCCGCGCCCTGATGACCAACCCGAAACTCCTCATTCTCGACGAGGCGACCGAGGGTCTGGCGCCGTTGATCCGAGAGGAGATCTGGAACTGCCTGTCGCTGCTGAAATCGCGCGGGCAGTCGATCCTGGTGATCGACAAGAATGTCGGACATCTGACCCGCATCTGCGACCGCCACTACATCATCGAGCGTGGCCGCACCGTGTGGCACGGCACGTCGGAGCAACTGATGGCCGAGCCGGAGCTGCAGCACCGCTATCTGGGTATTTGAGGGCGGCGCGCTGCCGGCTATTCCGACGTGGATGCGGATTGACTCAAATCAAGATCGCGTCGGGCGTTGGGCGTAGATTTTGATTGCTGCCCCGACATGCGCTGATTTTTCGCCTTGAGGCGCGGCTTGGACGGGATTATTTTTCCAGGGTAGTAGTTTGTTTTTCCTTTTATCAGAGGTTGAACAAATGCGTGCACCTCGTATTCGAATCGAATCACCACAGAAGGCCGTGGCCGGCCTGCGCGGCTTCTGGTCTGTTCATTCTGACCTTGAGACGGGGCTGTGTCTCGCCTTCATGCTGATCGTCGGAATCATCGTGAAAATGACGCCGCCACTCTAGACCTCAGCGATGGAACGGGATGTACTTCTGGTACTCCTTCGGCACCCGGCTGCGATAGCGTGACGGCACCGTGCCGCTGCGCAGGGAGTCCTCGACTTCCTTGCGCGTGCTGGTCCTCGTCCGCGTCTTCTTCGGCGCGGTCGCCTCGCTGGCCGGCTTGGCGTCGCCGGGTTTCTCGGCCGAGGCGGCTGGTGCGGGAGTGGCTGTCGGCGTGGGGCTTGCGGCGGGAGCAGGTTGCGCCGGCGCATCGGGAGCGGGCGCGCTCTGCGCGAAGGCTGCATCGGCGGCGAGGCTGAGAGCCAGAATGGTTGCCAATGCGATCCCGGAAGACCTGATCATATCAACGAGACTCCAAGTCACTGCGACTGACGTGCCTGCCTGATGATGTCGCCCCCGTGCACCGGACGGTTCATGCTGTCGTTGCATGACCGGCGTCGGCTGACGCGCCACATCGCCCAAGAAGAATTCTGAGTGCCTGATTTTTGAGCACAGCGTGCCGCCGGTTCCGTTGAATCGCAAGCATTTTTCCTGGCATGCGGATTGCTCCCCTTGTTGATCAGAGTTGGCAGCTAGGGTTCCGGTTCTCCATCGAGAATGCTGGTCCGAGAGCAGCCGCCAGGGGAGAGCCCTGGTGCACGGCGGGATAAAAACCCGGGAGACCTCAGTGGCCGCGCTTGGCAGGCACGAGGTTCTTCATGCCAGTCCGCGGTCAGAAAACCGATGAGGGACTGGACATGGGAAAAGCGCGAAATCTGTTTGTTGCACTGCTCGCTGCATCGACGCTGGCGACCGCATCGCTGTCGCCCGCGTCAGCTGAGAAGAAGAAGGAATTCAATATCGCCTGGACGATCTATGTCGGCTGGATGCCGTGGCCGTATGCGGCCGAGTCCGGCATCGTCAAGAAATGGGCCGACAAATACGGCATCTCGATCAAGGTCACCCAGATCAACGACTACGTCGAGTCGATCAACCAGTACACCGCCGGCAAGTTCGACGGCGTCACCGTCACCAACATGGATGCGCTGACCATCCCCGCTGCCGGCGGCGTCGACACGTCGGCCATCATCATGGGCGACTATTCCAACGGCAATGACGGCGTCGTGCTGAAGAAAGGCAAGACGCTGGCCGACATCAAGGGCCAGAAGGTCAACCTCGTCGAGCTCTCGGTGTCGCACTATCTGCTGGCGCGCGGCCTCGAGACCGTGAAGCTGTCCGAGAAGAACATCAAGACCGTCAACACCTCCGACGCCGACATCGTCGCCGCTGCGAAGTCGCCCGACACCACCGCGGTCGTGACCTGGAATCCGCAACTCCTGGAGGTGAAGGCCGAGCCGGGTGCAACGCTGGTGTTCGACTCCAGCAAGATCCCCGGCGAGATCGAGGATCTCCTGGTCGTGAACAGTGCGACGCTCAAGGACAATCCCGAGCTCGGCAAGGCGCTGACCGGCATCTGGTACGAGACCATCGCGCTGATGAAGGACCAGAGCGAGAAGGGCAAGGCCGCGCGCGAGGCGATGGCCAAGCTGTCGGGCACCGATCTCGCCGGTTTCGAGGCCCAGCTCAAGACCACGTTCATGTACTATGAGCCGAAGGACGCGCTCGCCTTCATGACCGGACCGGAGCTGCCGAAGATCATGGATCTCGTGCGCACCTTCTGCTTCGATCACAATCTGCTTGGCGAGAAGGTGAAGTCGAAGGACGCGGTCGGCATCTCCACGCCAACGAAGGCGCTGGGCTCGGCCAGCAACGTGAAGCTGCGCTTCGATCCGACCTTCATGAAGATGGCGGCCGAAGGAAAGCTCTGACCGTGTTCCCGCCGGGCAACCAGTGTCTCCCCTCATCCTGAGGAGCTTGCGCGAGCGCAAGCGTCTCGAAGAATGACGCCCGGATCGGGGCCTCATGGTTCGAGACGGCGCTGGCGCGCCTCCTTTCAATGAGGAATGACGGAGTCTGTCGATGCCGCGTGCCATGAACGTCGTTCCGAACCGGGGCAGCCGGCTGTTGCTGGCCCTGTTGCCGTTCCTGCTGATCGCGCTGATCTACGTGGTCGGGTCGGCGCAGCGGCGCGCGGACAATCCCGACGACAAGCTGCTGCCGCCGGTCTCCGAGATGGTCGCGACCTCCAAGCGGCTCGCGACCGAGCCTGATCGCCGCTCCGGCGACTACGTGCTGTGGTCCGACACGGCGGCGAGCCTGCAGCGCCTCGCGCTCGGGCTCGGCATCGCGGCGGTGATCGGGCTCGTGCTCGGACTCGCCATCGGATTGCTGCCGGTGGCCGGCGCCGGCTTCGGCACGCTGGTCGCGGTGCTGTCGATGATCCCGCCGATGGCGGTGCTGCCGGTTCTGTTCATCGTGTTCGGTCTCGGCGAATTGTCCAAGGTGGTGCTGATCGTCATCGGCGTCACGCCGACGCTGGTGCGCGATCTCTCACTCGAGGTGCAGGCCATGCCGCGCGAGCAGCTGATCAAGGCGCAAACGCTCGGCGGCTCGACCTGGCAGGTCGCGATCCGTGTCGTGCTGCCGCAGATCATGCCGCGCCTGATCAAGTGCCTGCGGCTGATGATCGGCCCGGCGTTCCTGTTCCTGATCTCGGCGGAGGCCATCGCCTCCGACGTCGGGCTCGGCTACCGCATCTTCCTGGTCAGGCGCTATCTGTCGATGGACGTGATCTTGCCCTATGTCGTCTGGATCACGCTGCTCGCCTATCTGTTCGACCTGGCCTTGGTGTGGATCGGCCGGCGCGCGTTCCCCTGGGCATATGACGGCGGAGCGCGCTGATGAGCACGCTGTCGTTCCGGAATGTCTGGGTCGAATACGGCAACCAGGTGGTGCTCGAACGCATCAATCTCGAGATCGCCTCCGGTACGTTCCTGTCGATCGTCGGTCCTTCCGGCGCGGGCAAGAGCACCTTTCTGCGTCTGATCCTCGGCCAGGAGAAGCCGACGCAAGGCGCCGTGCTGCTCGACGGCCAGCCTTTCCCGGCCGAGCCGGGGCCGGACCGCGGCATCGTGTTCCAGCGCTACTCGGTGTTTCCGCATCTGACCGTGCTCGGCAACGTGCTGCTCGGCTATGAGCTCGCCGCCTGCCCGTTCACGGCGCGGCTGTTCGGGTCGGCGCGCAAGGAGGCGATGGAGAAGAGCCTCGCGCTGATCGAGGCCGTCGGCCTGGCCGAGCATCGCGACAAATATCCAAGCGCATTGTCCGGCGGCATGCAGCAGCGCCTGGCGATTGCGCAGGCACTGGCGAAGCAGCCGCGCGTGCTGCTGCTCGATGAGCCCTTCGGCGCGCTCGATCCCGGCACCCGCGCCCAGATGCATTCGCTGATCAAGCCGCTGTGGCGCGAGCACAACATGACCATCGTGATGGTCACCCACGACATCAAGGAGGCGTTCGGCCTCGCCACGCGGCTGATCGCACTCGACCGGCCGCGCAAGGATCCGCAGGCGCCGGAGCGGTTCGGCGCGCGCATCACCTACGACCTCGATCTCACCCGCGACAGCGCCGTGCCCGTGCTCGGTTTCATCCGCGCCAGCGTGCAGGCGGCGCAATAGTCAGTTCAAGAAACGTCGAAAGAAACGAAGGAGAGTTTTCATGTCATTCCCATCGATGCGCCGGTCACGCCGTGCCGGCTTGCAGCCGCAGCGCCAGAGCATGCGCCGCCACCATCCGGACTTCGACAAGATGGCCACCCAAGGCTGGCAGGCGCTGGAGGCCGAAGGCAAGCTGCCCAGCAATGGTTGGCGCAAGGAGCGGCAATGGGCGCTCGACATGGGCCTGCCCGGCGCCGACAGCCTGACCGATCGCGAGATCCCGACCTTTGCGCGCGGTGAGCTGCCGCATTTCGCCGGGATCAACACCTTCATGAAGGCGCCCTATGTCGAGAACGTCCGTGACGTCGCCAAATACGACGCTGCCGTGATCGGCATTCCCTTCGATTCCGGCACCACCTATCGCCCCGGCACCCGCTTCGGGCCGCAGGGCATCCGCCGCATCTCCGCGCTCTACACGCCCTACAACTACGAGCTCGGGGTCGACCTGCGCGAGCAGATGACCCTGTGCGATGCCGGCGACGTCTTCACCATTCCCGCCAACCTCGAAAAGAGCTTCGACCAGATCAGCCGCGGCGTCGCGCATGTGTTCTCGTCCGGAGCGCTGCCGATCATGCTCGGCGGCGACCATTCGATCGGCTTCCCCTGCGTGCGCGGCATCGCTGAGTGTACCGACAAGCGCATCGGCATCATTCATTTCGACCGCCACATCGACATCCAGGAGAAGGATCTCGACGAGCGCATGCACACCACGCCCTGGTACTGGGCGACCAATTTGCCGAACGTGTCGCCGACCAACCTGGTGCAGCTCGGCATCGGCGGCTGGCAGGTGCCGCGCGAGGGTGTCGAGGTCGCGCGCAAGCGCAACACCAACGTCCTCACCATCGCGGACATCGAGAAGATCGGCCTGGAGAAGACGGCGGAGATCGCGCTCGAGCTGGCCTGGAAGGATGCCGACGCGGTCTACATCTCGTTCGACGTCGACTCCATCGATTGCGGCTTCGTGCCCGGCACCGGTTGGCCCGAGCCCGGCGGCTTCCTGCCGCGCGAGGCGCTCAAGCTGCTCGGCCTCGTCGCCGCCGAGGGGCTGTGCGGGCTCGAAGTGGTCGAAGTCTCGCCGCCCTACGACACCTCTGATATCACCGCGCTGATCGGCGTCCGCGTCGTCGTCGAGGCGCTGGGCTCGATGGTCGCCCATGGCAAGCTCGGCAGCCACAAGCACATCATCAACAAGCCGGTCAGCTATTGAGGCCTGCGATGCGACATCACCACCACCACCACGGCGATCACCACCATGATCATGGCCATCCGCATGATCACGACCATCATCATGACCATCCGCCGCACGGCCCCGGGCACAACCATCCGCACGGGCGCACACCGGTGCAGTGGCAGACGCCGCACCAGCCCGAGGGCGCCAAGCCGGCCGCCATCGTCGAGCCCGACCTCGACAAGGTCGAGGCCGCCTTCGTCGACGGTTTCATCGCCGCCCCCGATCCGACCAGCTTCCTGCGGCTGGCGCGCGTCCCGTTCGAGATCCTGCGCGACGGCGCCAGCCTCAAGCTGCTGCGGGTGGAGATCGATGCGCTGACCGATGTCGGCAGCCTGACGCCGCATCTCGGCGGCGGCACCTTCCGCTACGATCCGCTGCCGTCGAACTTCATCTCACGCCGCCGCCGGCTGCGCTTTGTCTATTTCGACGGCACCGGCCTGTTGCCGCTGACCTATGCGGAGCTGCGGGAGATCGAGTGACCAGCTCAGAACTCAAGGCAGCGGCGTTCGCTTGAGCGCCGCTGCAAGCGCCTCGAAGCGACCGGTGACTTCCGGCAGCACGAATGCGCGCACGGTCGAGGCCGCGGCGACGCCGATCACCAGCACGATGACATATTGAGCGGCGAGCAGCAGCGTGACGCGCCGGAGCCAGTGCGATCGCGGGCGCTCGGCGGTGCGCGCCGCGACCGGCGGCGGCGCATCGGGGGCGATCAGCCAGTCGTCGTGCTCTTGCGAGGATTCGGACATTTGCTCAGTGCCCCGAGAGCAATTGCTCGAGGCGCGATTTGAGCTGCCTGTTGGCGCGCTCCTGCAGGCGCAAGGCGCGCGCCGTTTCGAGATCGATCACCTCGCCATCGTCGTGATGGAAGGCGAGGCCGGCGCCCGCGCCGTCGCGCCACACCATCTGCGCCGGTCGTGACCATCCGCGCCGTTCGATGCCGATCTCGACGCGGTCCGGCAGCAGCACGCTGCCCTCGAGCTCGACCTTGACGCCGCGGTGGTTGAAATTGCGCACGACGCAGGCCAGCGTCGAGCAGCCTGAATTGAAGGTCAGCACGCCGCCATAGTAGACGCGCTGGCGAGCCTCACGACGACGATTTTGCATCCCACGTCCTCCAATGACTTAACGATTGATTAATCAATCGGAGGGTGTGTGGCGAGTCTCGCCGGTATTGAAATGTGGGTGGTGGTTAATGCGTACCGGGCGCTTGCGGCGCGATCGAAGTCGCACGACGTCTCACGCCCGCGCGAACATCCGGGCGTCGCCCGTCAGCACCGGCTGCACGGCATCGCTCAGCCGCACAGCGGCTGCCTCGACCGACAGCCCCGCCGTATCGACCACCGCATTGGCCCTTGCGTACAGCGGCTCGCGGCTCGCCAGGATGTTGCGCAGCTCGGCCATCGCCGAGCGGTCGTCGGCCATCGGGCGCAGGTCACCTTGTTTGCGCACACGCCCCATGTGCTCCTCCGGCTCGGCCTTGAGCCAGATGGTGTAGAACGAGGTCAGGATCAGGTCGAAGGTGACCGGCTCGGAGACGATGCCGCCGCCGGTCGCCAGCACCATCGGCTCCTTGCGCGCGAGCAGTTGCACCAGGGCGGCCTGCTCCATCCGGCGAAAGCCTTCCTGGCCGTAGAGCGCGATGATCTCGGCAACCGAAAGCCCGTTCTGCCGCTCGATCTCCTTGTTCAGCTCGACGAAGCTCCAGCCGATCCGCTCCGCCAGCATCTTGCCCAGCGTCGACTTGCCGGCGCCGCGCAGGCCGATCAGCGCAATGCCTGAGAACGCACGCCGCAATGGCGCCGATGCGCTGCCGGCAAGCAGCTCCTTGACCTCCGCGATCTGGCTCGGGGTCGCCTTCTTCAGGAGATCGCGAATAACCGGCCAGTCCGGCGATGGCTCGCCGCCGGGGATGATGTCGTCGAGCGGCGCGTTGATCGCATTGGCGATCCGGCGCAGCAGCACGATCGAGACATTGCCCTTGCCGCTCTCGAGCTGGGCGATGTAGCGCTCGGAAATCCCGGAGACCTCGGCCAGCACCTTGCGAGACATGCCGGCGAGGCCGCGCATCCGCCGCACCCGCTGGCCCAGCTGGTCGAGGAAATCGGTCTCGGCCGCGGACTGGCCGTCGTCGCGCGGGGCATCGCTGTGTGGCGTCATATCCCTGAGGTACTCTTTTGACCAGGAAACATAATGCCGAGGAGGATTGACAGCAAGCGACGTTGATGGCCTTGTATGAATTATAATTCAAAAATCCGGGGAGAATGCCGTGAAGTCGTACAATGCGGTATCGTGGTTGCTTGACCGCAATGTCGAGGCGGGCCGCGGCGACAAGCTCGCCTATACGGACACGGTCTCGGAGCTGACCTATCGCGGTCTGCAACAGCAGACCTGCCGCGTCGCCAACATGCTGCGCCGCCTTGGCGTCCGCCGCGAGGAGCGCGTGGCGATGATCATGCTCGACACGGTGGATTTCCCCGCGGTGTTTCTCGGCGCGATGCGCGCGGGCGTCGTCCCGGTGCCGCTCAACACGCTGCTGACCTCGGAACAATACGCCTATGTGCTCGCCGACTGCCGCGCCCGCGTGCTGTTCGTGTCCGAGGCGCTGTATCCGGTGGTGAAGGACATTGTCGGCCGGATGCCGGATCTCGATTGCGTCGTCGTGTCCGGCGCCAATGCCTTCGGCCACAAGCTGCTCACCGAGGAGCTCGCGCGCGAGAGCGATCAGTTCGACACGGTGGCGACCCACGAGGATGAGCCTGCGTTCTGGCTGTATTCATCCGGTTCGACCGGCATGCCCAAGGGCGTGCGCCATCTGCACGGCAATCTCGCCGCGACGGCAGAGACCTATGCCAGCCAAGTGCTCGGCATCCGCGAGAGCGACGTCTGTCTGTCAGCCGCAAAGCTGTTCTTCGCCTATGGCCTTGGCAATGCGCTGACCTTCCCGCTGTCGGTCGGCGCAACCACGATCCTCAACTCCGAGCGCCCGACGCCGGCGCTGATGTTCAAGCTCCTCAACCGCTACAATCCGACCATCTTCTACGGCGTGCCGACCTTGTTCGCCGCGATGCTGCACGATGAGTCGCTGCGCCATGAGAAGGCCGGTAGCGCTCTGCGCATCTGCACCTCGGCCGGCGAGGCGCTGCCGGAATCGGTCGGCAATGCCTGGAAGGCGCGGTTCGACGTCGACATTCTCGATGGCGTCGGCTCGACCGAGCTCCTGCATATCTTCCTGTCCAACGCGCCCGGGGACATCAAATACGGCTCATCGGGGCGCCCTGTGCCGGGCTATCAGGTTCGTCTTGTCAATGAGGCCGGCCAGGACGTGCCGGACGGCGAGGTCGGCGAGATGCTGGTGCATGCACCGTCCGCCGGTGAGGGCTACTGGAATCAGCGCCACAAGACCCGCTCGACCTTCGAGGGCTATTGGACGCGCACCGGCGACAAATATGTCCGCGACGCCGATGGGCGCTACACCTTCTGCGGCCGCTCCGACGACATGTTCAAGGTCTCCGGCATCTGGGTGTCGCCGTTCGAGGTCGAGAGCGCCCTGATCACGCATCCCTCCGTGCTCGAAGCGGCCGTGGTGCCGGAAGCCGATCCGGAAGAACTGTTGAAGCCCAAGGCCTATGTCGTGCTGCGCCCGAGCGTCGATCGCTCGACCCTGCACGAGGCACTGAAGGAACACGTCAAGCAGAAGATCGGCCCGTGGAAATATCCGCGCTGGATCGAGGTGGTGGACAGCCTGCCGAAAACCGCGACCGGCAAGATCCAGCGCTTCAAGCTGCGCGAGGGGGCACATTAGCTGTCATTGGCTGTCATTCCCGCGCGCGCCGCAGTCGCGAATCCGGAAGCTCGACGTGGGTGAGATCAAGCGACAGACAATCTCGAGATTCCGGATCGGCCCAGCTTCGCTGCGCCGTCCGGAATGTCGGGGCCGGGATATGTGCATGGTGACGCAACTCATCGCCGCGAACTCCGCTCGGCTCTCTCCCCCCTTGTGGGGGAGAGGTGGAGAGGGGGGTACCACGCGCGCCGGTGCGTGTGGCTTACCCCCCTCCCTAGCCCTCCCCCACAAGGGGGGAGGGAACGAGGGAGCGAGCTGCGGGAGCATTTTACATCACGTGCAGACGGAGCGGTCGCGATGGCGCTAGCTGCATCAGGCTTCCTCACCATCGACACCGCTCAACTCGAACATCGCTTGATCGGTCCGCAGCCATCCGACGCGCCATGCATCGTGCTGCTGCATGAGGGCCTCGGCTCGGTCGGCCTGTGGGGCGATTTTCCCGACAAGCTCCAAGCCGCGACCGGCGCCTCCGTGTTCGCCTATTCGCGCGCCGGCTACGGCGCCTCAAGCCCGGTGACGCTGCCGCGGCCGCTCGACTACATGCAACGCGAGGCCCGCGATGTGCTGCCGAAGCTACTTGATGCGATCGGCTTCCAGCGCGGTCTCCTCGTCGGCCATTCCGATGGCGCCTCGATCGCGGCGATCTACGCCGGCGGCCGCGCCGATCATCGCCTCGACGGTGTCGTGCTGATCGCCCCGCACGTGATCGTCGAGGACGTCTCGGTCGCGTCGATCGCCGCTATCAAGACCACTTACGAAACCACGGAGCTGCGCACCAAGCTCGGCCGCTGGCACAAGGACGTCGACAACGCGTTTTACGGCTGGAACGGCGCCTGGCTCGATCCGGCATTTCGGGCCTGGGACATCACCGGCGACCTCGCCTACGTCCGCGTCCCCGTCGCGGTGATCCAGGGCATCGACGACCAGTACGGCACCATCCGCCAGGTCGAGATCATCCAGGAGGAGTGCTATTGCCCGGTCGAGGTGACGATGCTTCCCAAGACCGGCCATTCCCCGCATCGCGAGGCGCCGGACGCCACCTTGCAGGTCATTGCCGAGTTCGCGGCCGCGACCTTGCCGGCCCCGGCATCACGAACATGAAACAAAGTGCATGTTTCGGCTTTTTGTCGTAGACGTCAGTCAAAACATGAATTATTGTGCATCTCAACGATAAGCACTCCAACGAAGGGTGACTCATGGCCGGGGAAGACCGCGTGCTCGCGGGAGGCAAGACGTTCATCGATTTTCAAACCGATCCCTCCCGCTACAAGCATTGGAAGCTCTCGATCGACGGTGACGTTGCGACGCTCGCCATGGACGTCGACGAGAATGGCGGCCTGTTCGAGGGCTACCAGCTCAAGCTCAATTCCTATGATCTCGGCGTCGACATCGAGCTCGCCGACGCCGTGCAGCGGCTGCGCTTCGAGCACCCCGAGGTGAAGGTGGTGGTGCTGCGCTCGGCCAAGCCGCGCGTATTCTGCGCCGGCGCCAACATTCGCATGCTCGCGGGCGCCACTCACGCCCACAAGGTGAACTTCTGCAAGTTCACCAATGAGACCCGCAACGGCTTCGAGGATTCGTCCGAGAATTCCGGCCAGCGCTTCATCACGGTGGTGAACGGCACCGCCGCGGGCGGCGGCTATGAGCTCGCGCTCGCCACCGACCACATCATCCTCGCCGATGACGGCTCGTCGTCGGTGTCGCTGCCCGAAGTGCCGTTGCTCGCGGTGCTGCCGGGCACCGGCGGCCTGACGCGCGTCGTCGACAAGCGCAAGGTGCGCCGCGACCGTGCCGATGCGTTCTGCACGACGGAAGAGGGCGTCAAGGGCAAGCGCGCCGTGCAGTGGCGACTGGTCGATGAGATCGCGCCGAACTCCAAGGTCGATGCCAAGGTCGCCGAGCGCGCCAAGGAGTTCGCGGCCGCCTCCAAGCGCAACGGCAGCGGCAAGGGCGTTGCGCTCACGCCGCTCAAGCGCGTGATCGATGCGTCGAGCGTGCGCTACGGCTTCGTCAACGTCGACATCGATCGCGCCGCCCGCATCGCCACGATCACGATCTCGGCCCCCGAAGCCGCGCCGCCCGCCGACATCGACGGCATGATCGCGCAGGGCGCATCGTTCTGGCCGCTGCAGGTTGCGCGCGAGCTGGATGATGCCATCCTGCATCTGCGCATCAACGAGCTCGGCATCGCCATGCTGGTGTTCAAGTCGCATGGCGAGCGCGCCCAGGTGCTCGCCCATGACGCCTTCCTGGAGGCCAACAAGGCGCATTGGCTGGTCAACGAGATCCGTCACTATTGGAAGCGCGTGCTGAAGCGCATCGATGTCACGTCGCGGACGCTGGTGACCCTGGTCGAGCCCGGCTCCTGCTTTGCCGGCACACTCGCCGAGCTCGTGTTCGCCTCCGACCGCTCCTACATGCTGATCGGCACCATCCAGGGCGACAACCGTCCGGCGCCGGCGATCGAATTGTCGGCGATGAATTTCGGCCCCTATCCGATGAGTCACGGCCTGACGCGGCTGGAGTCGCGCTTCCTCGCGGATCCCAGCGATCTCGAGCGTGTCCGCGCGCAGACTGGCAAGCCGCTCGAGGCCGATGAGGCCGAGGAGCTGGGCCTCGTCACCTTCGCGCTCGACGACATCGACTGGGAGGACGAGATCCGCGTCTTCCTCGAGGAGCGCGCCAGCTTCTCGCCGGACAGCCTCACGGGTCTCGAAGCCAATCTGCGCTTCGCCGGTCCCGAGACGATGGAGTCGAAGATCTTCGCCCGCCTCACCGCCTGGCAGAACTGGATCTTCCAGCGCCCCAACGCGGTCGGCGAGGAGGGTGCGCTCCGGCGCTACGGTACCGGCGAGCGGCCGCAATACGACATGACGAGAGTGTAAGGGAGCGAATGGCGAGTGGCGAATAGCGAATAGGGAAGGATGTCGAGAATCCCTACTCGCTACTCGCCACTCGCTACTCGCCTCCAACAACCAATGCCACCCGGGAGGTCTCCATGAACATGAACATCATGAACGTCGACTACTCGACCAAGATTCCGAACAACGTGAATCTCGCCGAGGACCGCCAGGTCCTCAAGGCGCTGGAGGGCTGGCATCCCGGCTACGTCGACTGGTGGAACGACATGGGTCCCGACGGCTTCCAGCAGTCGCTCGTCTACCTGCGCACGGCCTATTCGGTCGATCCGCGCGGCTGGGCCAAGTTCGACTACGTCAAGATGCCGGATTACCGCTGGGGCATTCTGCTGGCTCCGCAGGAGGAAGATCGCAAGATTCCGTTCGGCGAGCATTATGGCGAGCCGGCCTGGCAGGAGGTCCCCGGCGAATACCGCGCGCTGATGCGCCGCCTGATCGTGATCCAGGGCGACACCGAGCCGGCCTCGGTCGAGCAGCAGCGCCATCTCGGCAAGACCGCGCCGTCGCTCTACGACATGCGCAACCTGTTCCAGGTCAACGTCGAGGAGGGTCGCCACCTCTGGGCGATGGTCTATCTGCTGCAGAAATATTTCGGCCGTGACGGCCGTGAGGAGGCCGACGAGCTGCTGCGCCGCCGGTCGGGCGACGCGGATTCCCCACGCATGCTCGGCGCCTTCAACGAGAAGACGCCGGACTGGCTGTCGTTCTTCATGTTCACCTACTTCACCGACCGCGACGGCAAGATGCAGCTGCACTCGCTCGCGCAGTCCGGCTTCGACCCGCTGTCGCGCACCTGCCGCTTCATGCTGACCGAAGAGGCGCACCACATGTTCGTCGGCGAGACCGGCGTCGGCCGCGTCATCCAGCGCACCGTCGAGGCGATGCGGGCCGCCAGGATAGATGATCCCACCGACATCGCCAAGGTCCGCGCGCTCGGCGTCATCGATCTGCCGACGATCCAGAAGAAGCTGAACCTGCACTACACGCTGTCGCTCGACCTGTTCGGCTCGGAGGTCTCGACCAACGCTGCGAACGCCTTCAATGCCGGCATCAAGGGCCGCTATCACGAGACCCAGATCCAGGACGATCACCAGCTCAAGAACGCGACCTATCCGGTGCTCAAGCTGGTCGACGGCGAGATCAAGCGGGTCGACGAGCCGGCGCTGACCGCGCTCAACATGCGCCTGCGCGACGACTACTCGCAGGACTGCGTCAAGGGCCTCTTGCGCTGGAACAAGATCATCAGCACGGCGGGCTACGACTTCCAGCTCAAGCTGCCGCATACCGCCTTCCACCGCGCCATCGGCGAGTTCAAGGACGTCCATGCGACGCCCGACGGCATCCTGATCGACGAGGGGACCTGGGCCAAGCGCAAGAGCGACTGGCTGCCCTCGACCGATGACGGCGCCTACATCTCCTCATTGATGAAGCCGGTCACCGAGATCGGTGAGTACGCGTCGTGGATCGCGCCCCCGAAGGTCGGCATCGACAACAAGCCGGGTGACTTCGAGTACGTGAAGATCGAGACTTGATGAGAGGCGAATAGCGAGTTGCGAGTAGCGAATAGGGGAAGTAGTCTATTCGCTATTCGCTATTCGCTATTCGCTATTCGCTATTCGCCCTTCTCAGCTATCCCAGCCCGCGCCCGGAATCCCTGGGTTTGCGTAGACGATACCGCCATCGACCGCGATCGTATTCCCCACCACGTAGTCGCCCGCGCGCGAGGCGAGGAAGATCGCTGTGCCCGCCATGTCCTCGTCGGTGCCGATGCGCCCGGCGGGCACGCGCGAGGCGACCTCGTCGGCGTTGTCGCGCGCGGCCTTGTTCATGTCGGACTTGAACGGTCCGGGCGCGATCGCGGTCACCACGATGTGGTCCTTGATCAGCTTGGCCGCCATGCGCCGCGTCAGATGGATCAGGCCGGACTTGCTCGCCGCATAGGAATAGGTCTCGAGCGGGTTGACGAAGATGCCGTCGATCGAGGCGATGTTGATGACCTTTGCCGGCCGTTCGGCGCTGGCCGCCGCACGCAAGGGAGCTGCGAGCGCCTTGGTCAGGAAGAACGGCGTCTTGAGGTTGAGGTTCATCACCTTGTCCCAGCCGCTCTCCGGGAATTCGTCGAAGTCGGCGCCCCACGCCGCGCCGGCATTGTTGACGAGGATGTCGAGCTTGGGCTCGCGCTTCTTGATCTCGCCCGCGAGCGTCTCGATGCCGGCCATCGTCGAAATGTCGATCGGCAGCGCGACACATTCGCCGCCATATTCCGTCGTCAGTGCCTTGGCGGTCGTCTCGCAGGGCCCGGCCTTGCGCGCGGTGATGTAGACCCTCGCCGCGCCATGCGCGAGCAGGCCGGATGCGATCATCTTGCCGATGCCGCGCGAGCCGCCGGTGACGAGCGCGATGCGTCCTTCGAGTGAGAACAAGTTCCTGAGCATGAAGCCTCCCTTTTCTTATGTCATGCGCGCTTGTGAGCGGGACGCGCCAGCACGTCAAGGGAGACGCAGTCGCACGAATTCGCCGCAATTCAATCGGGGGAACGTTATGGCGGGGCCTATGCCGCGTCGATGCGGCGGAAGCCGTTCCACATCGCGGTGGCCGCGCCCGAGGTCAGCACCGGCAGCACGCGGGCGTCCTGGTAGTGGCCGTTCAGCGAGACACGCGACAGGGCCGTGAGATGATCGGCGCTCTCGGCGAAGATCATGCCGGGGCGGGTGGTGACAGCGGTCTTGTAGCCGGTCGCGGCCGCCAGCACGAACTCGCGCTGGGAGGCGGCGGCGCGGTCGCCGTAGGGATAGGCCATGTGTAGCACCGGCCGCTGCAACTCGTTCTCGATCCGGGCACGGCTGTCGGCGATCTCGATGCGCGCCGTCTCCTCGGTCTGCTTGGCGAGATTGCAGTGACTGATCGAATGCGCGCCGATCGAGATCAATGGCTCAGTCGACAGCGCCCGGAGCTCGTCCCAGGACAGGCAGAGCTCACGGCAGATCGAGGCCTCGTCGACGTCGTAGCGCGCGCACAACGCGCTGATCTCACGCCGGATGTCGTGCTCGCCCGGCAGTGCGCGCAGCCAATCGTGCAGGCGCTGGAACGTCACGCATTTGGCTGCCGGCGTCGATGCATCGAGCTGCAGCGACAGCCCGCCGATCTCGATGTCGATCGTTTGCGCCTTCGCGACCAGCCGCTCCAGCGTCACCCACCAGAGCCGGCCCAGTCCCGATGCGAAATCGCTCGTCACATAGATGGTGAACGGCGCATCGAACTCGCGCATGACAGGCAGCGCGAAGTCGCGGTTGTCGCGATAGCCATCGTCGAAGGTGAAGCAGGCGAAGCGGCGCGAGAAGTCCTTCGCCACCAGCCGGCTGTGCAACTCGTCGAGGGTGATGATCTCGATGTCGTGGTCGCGCAGGTGCGACAACATTTCGCGCAGGAAATCCGGCGTGACCTCGAGGTGACGATTGGGCTGGAAATCGGCGTCGTGGTGCGGCCGCACATGATGCAGCGTATAGATCGCTCCCACGCCCGAGAAGATCGGGCGCAGCCAGACATGCGCGCCGCTCAGATACAGCGCTTCCAGGCCGGCACGGATAAAGGTTTTGCGAAATCGCCTCATCTGAAATATGCGGCCCGGTGAGTGTCGGGACAAGGTTACCGACGAATGATTGAAGAAAGCCTTAGCCTGCGGTCGCAACGTACCGTGCGGCGCGCCTCATTTCCGGTTTGACAGGCATGCAAGGGTTTGTTTTCTCTCTGCTTCCTCGATGCGACGGATGACGAATGCGTGGACTTTTCAGGTGGAGCGGGAAATGGTGGCCTGGCGTCCTCCCGCTGATCGTGCTTTGGGGCCTCGCGGCCTGGACCAGCACCGTTCCCCTGGAGAATGATCTCGCAGGCCGCAGCTCGGCCGTCCTAAAGGGGGCCGTGCTCGACAGGACAAGCATCACGGTGGATGGCCGCGATGTCTCGCTGCGCGCCAATGCATTTTCCGAGGCTGGACGCCGCGATGCGGTCGCTGCGGTGGACGGCGTGGCCGGCGTGCGGCTCGTCAACGACGAGACGCGGCTGGTCGCCGAGGCCAAGCCCTTCGTCTGGTCGGCCGAACGCGACGTCGTCCGGGTGACGCTGGGCGGCAATGCGCCGTTGCCCGCCTTGAAGGGCAGGCTGATGGACGCGACGCGGGCGGCGCTGCCGGGCGTGGAGGTCGCTGACCAGATGGGCCTGGCGCGCGGCGCGCCAACGCGCTTCGAGGATGCGGCGCTGCTGCTGATCGGCCAGATCGGCAGGCTGAAGGACGGCAAGTTCACGATCTCCGATGGCGAGGTCGCATTGTCCGGCATGGCACGCGAGCTCGGCGGCCGCGAGGCGATCGCAGCCGCGCTCGGCAAGCTGCCGGACGGCTTCAAGGTCGCCAGCAACGAGGTCAAGGCGCCACCCTACATCTTCCAGGCCTACAAGGACCCGGTCGCGGTCACCGTGACGCTCGCCGGCAACGTTCCCGACGAGAACATCCACGCCGTCGTCGTCGGCTCTTCATCGCGGAAATTCTTCAGCGAGAAGGTCGTGGACAATCTCAAGAACAGCATCGGTGCGCCCACCAACTTCGTGAATGCGGTGGTGCCGGCGCTGGGCGCCTTGTCGCGGCTGTCGACCGGCACGCTGGTGGTGTCCGACCGCGACATCAAGATCTCCGGCGACGCGCTCTATGACGCCGCCGCCGCCCAGATCCGGACCGGGCTCGCCAAGGATGTCCCGCAGGGCTGGCAGGTGAAGGCCGACATCACGGTGAAGCCGGCAGCTGCCCCGGTCGATCCCACGGTGTGCCAGCAGCTGTTCTCCGACCTGCTCGGCAAGGCGAAGATCCGATTCGAGACCAGCCGCAGCGACCTCGACAGGGATTCCACCGGTCTGCTCGACCGCCTCGTCGAGATCGCGTTCCGCTGCCCCTCCGCCAATGTCGAGATCATCGGCCACACCGATGCCGATGGCGACCCCGCGGCCAATCAGGTGCTGTCGCAGAAGCGCGCCCAGGCCGTGGTCGATTATCTGGTCAAGGCCGGATTGCCGGCCGACCGCTTCACCCCGATCGGCTATGGCAGCACCCAGCCGGTCGTCTCCAACGACACCGCCGACGGCCGGGCACAGAACCGCCGCATCGAATTCGTGGTGAGGTAACGTCATGGCCTATCTCGTTGCCTTTCACTGGGGCTGGCTGGCCGGCGCCTTCGCCATCGGGCTGGCGATGGGCTGGGTCGCCGTGGTGCATCGCGCCCCGCGCGTGTCGGGCTGGCTGACCTGGCTGCTGGCGGTGCTGGCCGCCGGCCTGGTTGCGGCGGCCGTGGCCTGCCTGATCCCCGGCCGGGCCGGCTACTGGCTCGAGCTGCTGCTGATCATGTTCGTGCCCTACCTCGTCGGCTGCGCCATCGGCACGTGGCTGCGGGCGCTGGTGGTGATCCGCAGCATGCGGACGAAATCGGCGGCCTGAAGCGGCCACCCGCCGGTCTGCGTCCGATGCCACCTGCCAAGACTGCTGCCAAGACTGTGGCGGCGCGCCCCGCCGTCCGCGTGCCCGGGTCATCGCAACTGCGAGACACGAAGGTTTGACGAGGTGCGACCCTGTCAAACGCGCAGCCGGCGCTTATCGTTGAACGATGACGACCCGCCCAGCCGTGGGGCCCCCCGGAAAGCCCGGAGATGCGCGTTCCTCACCGAAGTTTAACCTGGGCTTTGCAGGCTGGCCGGGAGCGTGCGCCGACGCTCGGTCCTGCATATGATGGCTTGCCTGATGTCTTTGCCTGATGTCTTGCCTCATGTGCGGCAAAACGGTGCATCGCATTTCCGTAAAGCCTGCTAAGTATATCCATGTGTACGCTTTTGTTCGCACGCTCCGTGTTCCCCAATGCGTCGAAACGCGCTACGAGGGCGTTGTATGCGCACATGACGCGGCGGCCTCCGGGGCGCGGCGTCCCCGGCCGTCGTGATCGGATCACGGTGAGAGGTGTAGATGCTTGAAGCCATACGCAGAGCGGCCACGTTCCTGCGCGAGAAGCAAGTCCTGCACAAGCTCGGCGTGCTGATCAGCATCGCTGTGATCGCGGTCGCCTGCTACGTCCTCTACCACATGCTGCGCGGCATCGACACCTACGAGGTGCTCGAGGCGATCAAGAGCACGGAGCCGCATCAGATCGCGCTCGCCGCGCTGTTCGTTGCCGCCGGCTATTTCACGCTGACCTTCTACGACCTGTTCGCGGTGCGCGCGATCGGCCACGACCACGTGCCCTACCGCGTCAATGCGCTGGCCGCCTTCACCAGCTATTCGATCGGCCACAATGTCGGCGCCAGCGTCTTCACCGGCGGTGCCGTGCGCTACCGCGTCTATTCGGCCCATGGGCTGAACGCCATCGACGTCGCCAAGATCTGCTTCCTCGCCGGCCTGACGTTCTGGCTCGGCAATGCCGCCGTGCTCGGGCTCGGCATCAGCTATCATCCGGAGGCGGCGGCCTCGATCGACCAGCTGCCGCCCTGGGCCAACCGCATGGCGGCGATCGCGATCCTGGTCGGTCTGTTGGGGTATGTCGCCTGGGTATGGACCAAGCCGCGCGTGGTCGGCCGCGGGCCGTGGACCGTTGTGTTGCCGAGCGGCCCGCTGACCCTGCTGCAGATCGCGATCGGCATCATCGATCTCGGCTTCTGCGCACTCGCGATGTATGTGCTGGTGCCGGACGAGCCCAATCTCGGCTTCGTCGTCGTGGCCGTGATCTTCGTCTCGGCGACCTTGCTCGGCTTCGCCAGCCATTCCCCCGGCGGGCTCGGCGTGTTCGACGCCGCGATGCTGGTCGGGCTGTGGCAGATGGACCGCGAGGAGCTGCTGGCCGGAATGCTCTTGTTCCGGATGCTGTATTATTTGGCGCCGTTCCTCATTTCTGTAATCTTGCTGACGTTTCGCGAGGTTATCATCAGCACGCGGTCGAAACGGCTGCGGCAGGCCGCGCTCAGCCTCGATCCGGGCCCCCCGCCCGAAGCCGCTTTTGTGAGGAAGCGCAGCGATTCCGGTGCCTGACGCCAGCTCAAGGGAACAGTAGGACGAGATGGCTCTCGACGCTCCCTCCGACACGGCGCTCTCGATCTTCACCCCCTGGCCGGACCGGCTGCGCCATTCCGCGATCATTCTGCTGGCTGCGGCGCTCGCGCTTGCCGGGCTCGTGCTGCTGGACGAGCTGCTGCCGCTGCGCGCCCTGGCGGTATTCCTATGTATCGCCGCCGCCGCCCTGGTGCCGTGGCGGCTGCATGGCGCGGTCGCCAAGCGGGAGGAGGAGCGCCACGCCAACCCGGTCGAGGCGCCGGCCGTGAGCGCGGTGGTCGAAGGCATCCCCGATCCCGCCGTGCTGCTCGACCGCGCCGGCCGCGTCATCCACCTCAACGCCGCCGCCGCGCAGCTAGCGCCTGCCTTGCGCAAGGGCGAACTCGCCCAATTCGCGCTGCGCACGCCGGAGATCATCACCGCGCTGCGCGAGGCGATCGCCACCACCGAGATCCGCCGCGCCACCTATCACGATCACGTTCCGGTCGATCGCTGGATGGAGCTGATCATCACGCCGGTGCCGGTGCCGACGGCGTTCGGCGGCACCGACAAATGCATGCTGATGACGTTCCACGATCTGACCCCGCTGCGCCGGGTCGAGGAGATGCGCGCCGATTTCGTCGCCAATGCCAGCCACGAGCTGCGCACGCCGCTGGCGGCGCTCTCGGGCTTCATCGACACGCTGCAGGGGCCGGCCAAGGACGATCCGAAGGCGCGCGAGCGCTTCCTCGGCATCATGCACATCCAGGCGACGCGCATGGCGCGGCTGATCGACGATCTCCTGTCGCTGTCGCGGGTCGAGCTGTCGGCGCATGTCCAGCCCCACGCCATGGTCGACGTCGTCCCCATCATCCGCCAGGTCACCGACGGGCTGGAGTCGCTGGCGCGCGAGCGCCAGGTGGTGATCGAGACCAGCCTGCCGGAGGCGCCGGTGACGATCGCCGGCGACCGCGAGGAGCTGCTGCGCGTGTTCGAGAACCTGATCGAGAACGCGCTGAAATACGGCGCCTCGGGCGGCCGCGTGATCGTCTCGCTGGAGCAGGCCGTCTCCGCCGAGAACGCGCCGGAGATCCGGGTCAAGGTGCGCGATTTCGGCCCCGGCATCGCGCCCGAGCATCTGCCGCGGCTGACCGAGCGCTTCTATCGCGTCGATGTCGGCGACAGCCGCGCGCAGGGCGGCACCGGGCTCGGCCTCTCTCTGGTGAAGCACATCCTCAACCGCCATCGCGGCCGGCTTCTGATCGAGAGCGTGCCGCGCAACGGCGCCGCTTTCACGGCCTGCTTTCCGCAGTCCAGGCCCGCAGCACGCGCCTGACGGGCGGGCGCATCTTGCGGCCCGGCGCAGGCCGGGCGCATATCATCGATCGTCGTGAACAGAGGCCGGACATCGCGAGGCGATGCCGAGCACCTCATCGCCCGCCGTGGTCGCCGGCCGCTCAGCGCGTGGTCGACTTCGCCGGCTGGCGGCGGCGGTCGGCCGCGGGCTGATAGGCGACGCGCGAATGCTGCGCGCAATAGGGCAGGCCGGAAAGCGCCTTGCCGCCGCAGAAGAAGAAATCCGCGCTCGAGGGATCGCCGACCGGCCAGTGGCAGGTCGCCTCGTTGAGCTCCAGCAGCGACAGCCGCTGGTTCATCGGCACGACGTTGTCGAATGCAACCGGATCGGGATCTGCCTCAACCTCGAAAACCTGCGCGAGCGCTGTATTGCCGCGCGCCACCGGGCGCGCCACCCGCATCATCGGCTGTGCCGGACGGGCCGCCTTGCGCTGGCGCGGTGCCGCGGTGGCCGGGCTCTTGGCGCGGCCGGACAGGCCCAGCCGGTGCACCTTGCCAATCACGGCGTTGCGCGTCACGTTTCCGAGTTCCGCGGCGATCTGGCTGGCCGACAGTCCGGCTTCCCAGAGTTTTTTCAGTTGCTCGACGCGATCGTCGGACCAGGTCAATACGGTCATCGAACCTTTCCCTTCGCGTTGCGCCGGCCAATTCCGGGACGGCGCTGCGATGCTGTCTCAAGAAAATCCCTGGCGGCAGAATCCCTTGTCCCTCGCCGGGCGCGCGCAAGGCACCCGGACGTTACGCAAACTCAGAGAACTTCGAGAGGGATCAGAACTGCCGCACGAGATGTCGTACTCGACGTTGAAAACGCTACAATATGGCGTGACTCCCGCGCAAGAGTCGGTGGCCGCAGTCCACACATTCCGTGGTTCCCTGTGGCGTGTCTCGAGGCGTGTCAGGCGTCCGGAATCTCACGGGCCGGCCCCCCATGCATCAGCTGACGCGTAGTTGACTCCCACCGCTGCCCGCATACAATAGATGCACGTGCCGCCTTGAAAAGGCGGCACATTTTGTTTTCCAGGGTGGGGTCCCTGATGCGCGATGGCGCCGCGTGGCGCGTGTCTCGGCCGGCCCGTCAGCTCATGTGATCCGCCATGACCAGTGTTGCCGCTACGCATCTCCTCCCCGTATTCGCCCGGGTCGATCTTTCGTTCGAGCGCGGCGAAGGCGCGTGGCTGATCGCGACCAATGGCGACCGTTATCTCGATTTTACCTCGGGCGTCGCAGTCAATTCGCTCGGCCATGCGCATCCGCATCTGGTCAAGGCGCTGCAGGAGCAGGCGGCCAAGCTCTGGCACATGTCGAACCTGTTCAAGAGCCCGGATGGCGAGCGCCTTGCCGCGCGGCTGTGCGAGCAGAGCTTCGCCGACTACGTGTTCTTCGCCAATTCGGGCGCGGAAGCGATGGAAGGCGCGATCAAGATCACGCGCAAATATCACGCCGCCAAGGGTCATCCAGAACGGTATCGCATCATTACGTTCGAAGGCGCGTTCCACGGCCGCACGCTCGCCACGCTCGCCGCGACAGGTTCGGCCAAATATCTCGACGGCTTCGGTCCGCCGATGGACGGCTTCGATCAGGTTCCGTTCGGCGACATCGAAGCAGTGAAGAAGGCGATCGGTCCGCATACCGCCGGCATCCTCGTCGAGCCGGTGCAGGGCGAGGGCGGCGTGCGTACCGCGCCGCTGCCGTTCTACAAGGCGCTGCGCCAGCTCTGCGACGACAACGGTTTGTTGCTGGTCATCGACGAGGTCCAGACCGGCATGGGCCGCACCGGCGATCTGTTCGCGCATCGCTGGCTCGGCGTCACGCCGGACGTGATGTCGCTGGCGAAGGCGCTCGGCGGCGGCTTTCCGATCGGCGCCGTGCTCGCCACGGCCGAGGCCGCGTCGGGCATGACGCCGGGCTCGCATGGCTCGACCTTCGGCGGCAATCCGCTGGCGGTCGCCGCGGCCAACGCCGTGCTCGACGTGATGCTGGCGCCCGGCTTCTTCGATCACGTCCGCAAGATGTCGCTGCTGTTGAAGCAGAAGCTCGGTGCCGTTCTCGATCGTCATCCCGATGTCATCTCCGAGATCCGAGGCGAGGGCCTGCTGATCGGCGTCAAGGCGGTGGTGCCGTCGGGCGATCTGGTCGCGGCGCTGCGCGATCAGAAGCTGCTCACGGTGGGGGCCGGCGACAACGTCGTACGCTTCCTGCCGCCGCTGATCGTCAACGAATCCGAAATCGAACAATCGGTCGAGATGCTCGATCGCGCCTGCGCGGCGCTGTCGGGCGGGCCTGCCAAGCAGGCGGCCGCATCATGAGCAAGACCATGGGCAACACGCCGCGTCATTTCCTCGATCTCACCGAGATGCCGGTGGAGGAGTTGCGCAACGTGCTGGCGCTGTCCAGCGCGATGAAGAAGACCTTGAAGGCGCGCGAGCCGGCGAAGAAGCCGCTCGAGGGCAAGGTGCTGGCGATGATCTTCGACAAGCCGTCGACGCGCACCCGCGTGTCGTTCGACGTCGGCATGCGCCAGCTCGGCGGCGAGGCGATCATGCTGACCGGCACCGAGATGCAGCTCGGCCGCGGCGAGACCATCGCCGACACCGCGCGCGTGCTGTCGCGCTATGTCGACGCCATCATGATCCGCATCCTCAGCCACGAGGCGCTGCTCGAGCTCGCCGCGCACGCCACCGTGCCCGTGATCAACGGCCTGACCCGGCGCTCGCATCCCTGCCAGGTGATGGCCGACGTGATGACCTTCGAGGAGCATCGTGGCTCCATCGAGGGCCGCACCGTGGCCTGGACCGGCGACGACAACAACGTGCTGGCCTCCTGGGCGCATGCCGCCGAGCGCTTCAAGTTCCGGCTCAACGTCGCCACCCCGCCGCAGTTGTCGCCGGGCAAGCCGATGAAGGATTTCATCCGCGCCACCCGGGCCGACATCCATCTCGGCCACGATCCGGAGGTCGCTGTCGCCGGTGCCGACTGCGTCGTCACCGACACCTGGGTCTCGATGGGTGACAAGGACGGCGAGCATCGCCACAATTTGCTCAAGCCCTATCAGGTCAACTCCAAGCTGATGTCGCTGGCCAATCCCGAGGCGCTGTTCATGCACTGCCTGCCGGCGCATCGCGGCGAGGAGGTCACCGACGAGGTGATCGACGGCCCGCAGTCGGTCGTGTTCGACGAAGCCGAGAACCGCCTGCACGCGCAGAAGGGCATCCTGGCCTGGTGCTTCGGCGAGCGGGCTTAGGGACTTGATAACGAGAAAGTTTGAGCTACGTATTCGGCGCACCCTCTCCCCTTGTGGGAGAGGGTGGTTTCCATGCGGAGCATGGAAACCGGGTGAGGGGTTGCCCCGGGCTCAGGCTTGAGTGTGTGGCACCAACCCCTCACCCAAGTGAGTTCGCTGCTTCCGTCGGTGTAGCCCTCTCCCACAAGGGGAGAGGGCGCATTCATCAATCCCGTGAGGGGCTGATCTTTCGATCGCGTTCGCCGGTTGATTAGTTCAAGGTTTGTTTGAATCCGCGCGGCAAGCTCGGTGCACCTTCTCCCTTGTGGTGGCATGATCGACCGGCGGCGCGGTCATACTGGGTGAAGGGTCTCTCTCGGTTCGCTCAGCTTTACGAGAATGTCCTCGAGAACGGCCGAGCGTTGAAGGAGCACCTCGTTGTTCCAGTACCTCGCAACTCTAAACCCCTCTCTTGCAAGCACTTCCTCTCTCGTCCGATCACGCACCGCGTCGGCATGCTGACTGCCATCGATCTCGATGACCAGGCGCTGCTCGAAGCAGACGAAATCGAGGATGTAGTCCCGGAACGGCACTTGTCGTCGAAACTTGAACTGCGACAGGCGGCGGTCGCGCAGCAGCCGCCACATAGCAGCTTCGGCATCAGTTGGCTCCCGACGCATTGCTTTCGCGAAGCCGCGGATGCGCTGGCCGTTGGTCGATGATGCGGTGCTTGCGTCACCACCCCCACCCTGCGATGCGACCTAATCCTCTCCCACGAGAAGGTATACGGAGCCCGCGGTATACGCTAGTTCCATCCCCCTTCACTTTCCCCGCTTCATCCCCAAATACGCCCCATGACAACCAATTCCCCCGACAACGACATCCATCTCGACACCAGCCGCGCCCCCTCGGCGGTGCCGGTCGACGACGCCGTGCTGCCGTTCGAGGTCGCGGCGCTCGATCTGCGCGGTCGCCTCACCCGCATGGGTCCCGCGCTCGACGATATCCTCACCAAGCACGCCTATCCCGCGCCCGTGGGCAAGCTGCTCGGCGAGGCCATCGTGCTGACGACCTTGCTCGGCTCCTCGCTGAAATTCGACGGCCGCTTCATCCTGCAGACCCAGACCGACGGGCCGGTGTCATTCCTGGTGGTCGACTTCCAGGCGCCCGACCGGCTGCGCGCTTACGCACGCTATGACGAGGCGCGACTGCAAGAGCTGAAGGATTCGGCCAAGGACTCCGGCGGCCTGCTCGGCAAGGGCCATCTGGCAATGACCATCGATCAGGGCGCCGACATGAGCCGCTACCAGGGCCTCGTCGCGCTTACCGGCGGCAGTCTGGAGGAGGCCGCGCATGAATACTTCCTGCGCTCCGAGCAGATCCCGACCCGTGTGCGCCTCGCCGTCGGCGAGGAGTGGAGCGGCGGCAAGCACCGCTGGCGCGCCGGCGGCCTGCTGACGCAGTTCCTGCCCCAGGCGCCCGAGCGCCTGCGCCAGGCCGATCTGCATCCCGGCGATGCGCCCGAGGGCACCGAGCTGCATGCGGTCGAGGAAGACGAGGCCTGGATCGAGGGCCAATCGCTTGTCGCGACGGTCGAGGATATCGAGCTGATCGACCCGGCGCTGTCCGGCGAGCGGCTGCTGTATCGTCTGTTTCACGAGCGCGGCGTCCGCGTGTTCGACACCGTGCCGCTGCAGGCGCGCTGCTCCTGCTCGCGCGATGCGGTCGCCAACATGCTGAAGAGCTTCTCGCCCCAGGACCGCGCCGACATGGTGCAGGACGACAAGGTCGTCGTCACCTGCGAGTTCTGCTCCTCGGTCTATCATTTCACTCCGCACGAAGCCGGCGTGACGGAGAATTGACTCTGTTGCGCTCGCTCCGCGCGTCGTAGCGATCGTGGTCGAGCGACAGCCCTCCGTACGTCATCGCGAGCGCGTCGTCGCTTCGCTCCTCGCGATGACGCTCGATAGGCGGCGGCTGCGTCGCGCGGCGTCGGAGAGAATGTCGGGAGTTCGTGTGCGCCGGCGATTTCGATTAGTTCGTTGTTGAAAATCGGTTTTCTCGCTGATCGACGCCACATCCTTGCCCGTCGCGTTGATTGGTCGCAGCAACAAACAGCTTGTGCCGTCGGGCAAATCACTGGCACATTTCCGCGCATCCTGTTGCCGCATGAGGGGCGTTTCGCGACCGTCACGGACCGTTGGCAGTGGGATGCGATGGGCGTGTGTCGTTGCAGCGCGATATTTGCGCGGACGAACGGCGATGCACGCACGGTCAAGTCGCGCGGTCCTGATATCCCGATGCTGATATCAACTCACGTTGAGGCTTCGCTTCGCGTGGGG
>NZ_JAUHJJ010000012.1:0-169594 GCF_032381175.1 Bradyrhizobium sp. SZCCHNR1093 | reverse complement strand
CATGATGCAGTCATGGCTCGAAATTGCACCGCGCCGAGCCCTCTCACCCCCCTAATTCGGATTCTTGCCCAGCCTCGACGACACAAGCCGGCGCGGCTGCGGCAAACTAACTCGACGGGCAATTGGCGCATGTCGGGAATGCGGAAACTGCCCGACGGGCAACCGAGCAGGCTTTGATCCGCACAATAGCGCGGGGGATGCCAATCCGGTTGCAGCGGCAGAAAACACAGCTTAGCAATACTGTTCGCTGGCTCCGGCTGATTTTAAGAATTGGAGCCCGGCCGTAACAGCGATCGCCGCTGCAGCCGGCACATGGGGGATCAGGATGAAGCATCGCTGTCGGTACGTCGTCGTCGCCTCCGCCATTTGGCTCACCGCCGCAGCGCCGCCATCGGCAAGAGCCCAAGCGACATCACAGGAGTCCTTGGCGGCCGCGAAAGAGCTGGTCTCCGTGATGCATATGAATGACCAGGCGACAGCCCTGTTGCCGATCGTTCTGAAGAACCTGAGACCGACGATCGTCCAGGGGCGCGCCGAGGTCGCTCTGCAATATGATGCGTTGATCCCGAAGTTCACCCAGGCCTTTCAGGGCAGGGTTTCCGAATTCTCGGATGCGATCGCGGTCATCTATGCCAGGAACTTCTCGGCGGACGACCTCAGGACCATGGCTGAGTTCTACAGGACCCCGACAGGTCAAAGAGTCCTGCAGAAGCTGCCGTCCGTCACCCAGGAGTCGAGCATTGCCGGGCAGAAATTTGGTCAAGCTCTCGGCGAAGAGATCAGGAAGCAGATGGTCGATGAACTGAGGAAGAGAGGTCTCGATCTCTGATCCCAACTCCCGGTCGTCATGCAGCGGCGCGCCCTGCGACATAACCGGCGCGACGGGCAATTTCCGTATGACAGGCTTGTGGTCCGTCCCGCCTCGCCATCACCGGGAAGCCGAACCGAGACGTCCACGGTCATGCCCCCGATGGCGGGCACGACACCGGATTGCAGGCTCAAACCTTGCCGCGGCCGATAGGCCGGCGAACGACAACGCGGGTCGATGGTCAGCTCATGCGCCTTCGAACTTGAACGACACGTTGAGCTTGGCCCGATAGGCTTCGACTTTCCCCTTCGCATCGAGTTGCATGTCGAGCTTGACGACTTCTGCAACGCGCAGGTCCCGGAGTGTTTTCGCCGCCTGCTCGACGGCGTTGGTGGCTGCCCTTTCCCAAGATTCGCTGCTGGTACCGATCAGCTCGATGACTTTGTAGACGCTGTCAGACATGTCGGTCTCCTGTTCGGTATGGAGCAGGAAGCAGGTGCTCCCTGCTACAACTGAACGTAGCATCACAGCGCGGCGCCTGAAAGGACGCAGCCTGCCCATGGCAGCCGCAGGTCCGAAGCTACCACGAATGGCGCTAACGCCTTGCGCGTCTCACAAGCCCTTGCGCCCTACACGCCGCCCAGCTTGCAGATGTGCTTCCATTCCGCAGGCGTGACCGGCTGCACCGACAGCCGGGACTGCTTCACCAGCGCCATCTCGCTCAGCGTCTTGTCGGCCTTGATCGCGGCGAGCGTCACCGGGGTCTTGAACGCCTTGTGCGCCTTGATGTCGACGCAGACGAACTTGCCGGTCTTGTCGGTCGGATCGGGATAGGCTTCCTTGATGATCTCGGCGATGCCGATGATCTCCTTGCCCTCGTTGGAATGGTAGTAGAAGGCGAGGTCGCCCTTCTTCATCGCCACCAGATTCTGCCGCGCCGTGAAGTTGCGCACGCCGGTCCAGGCTTCGCCCTTGGCCCCCTTCGCCACCTGCTGGTCCCACGACCACACCGAGGGTTCGGATTTCACCAGCCAGTAGTTCATATGTGCAAGATCCTCAGATCACGTCGCGCCAGTCTCGAGCGGAATACGGCCTCGCTCGGCGGCCGGATCAAAGAAGACGACAACGGCCGGGTCAACACCTTAGAGCCGGGGCGCTGCGCTTTTGCCCAGCGATGACGCGGCGCCGGTCTCTGCGCTCAACCCTCATGCTGAGGAGCGCCGCAGGCGCGTTCAGGCGATGCTCTCGCATCGCCCCGAGAACCATGAGGCCGGATCAGGGCCTCCCCCTTCGAGACGCCCGCCTGCGGCGGGCTCCTCAGGGTGAGGGGTGAATGTGGTGCGCAGCCAGAACGCTCACTCCTCCGCCTTGAACGGGCGCATCATCAGCGCCTCGATCGCGGCGTCGATCGTCACCGCGCCCGCGAGGATCGCGGCAACGGCCTGCGCCACCGGCATCTCGACGCCGCGGGAGGCTGCGAGCTCGACCAGGACCGGCGCGGTGTATTGCCCCTCGGCAAGCTTGCCCGCGGGCAGCGGCTCGCCGCGGCCGAGCGCGAGGCCGGCGGCGAAGTTGCGCGATTGCGGGCCGGCGCAGGTCAGGATGAGGTCGCCGAGGCCGGACAGGCCGGTGAGCGTTTCGCTGCGGGCGCCATAGGCGCGGCCGAGCCGCACCAGCTCGGCGAAGCCGCGCGTGGTCAGCGCCGCCAGCGCCGAGGCGCCGAGCTTGCGGCCGGAAACGATGCCGGCAGCGATCGCCAGCACATTCTTGGCGGCGCCGCCGATTTCGACGCCACGCACGTCGGTGGAGTGATAGGGCCGGAAGGTCGGCGAGCCCAGCGCATGGACGAGATCGGCCGCAAGCGCCTCGTCGGGCGCGGCGAGCGTCACCGCGGTCGGCAGGCCGCGCGCGACGTCGTCGGCGAAGCTCGGACCCGAGAGGATCGCGGGGATGCCGTTGGGCGCGGCTTCGGCGATCACTTCCGTCATGAATTTATGGGTGCCGTGCTCGATGCCCTTGGCGCAGGCGACCAGCGGCGTGGCGGGTGCAAGCAGCGGGGCGAGATGCATGACGGCGCCGCGCAGATGCTGCGCGGGGACGACGATGAGGATGGCATCGGCACGCGCGGCCTCGGCGAGATCGGCGGTGACGGCGATGCGCGACGCGAGGGGAATGCCGGGAAGGCGCGGGTTCTCGCGGGCAGCAGAGATGCGCGCGGCGTGGTCGGCATCGCGGGCATAGAGCGTGACGTCACGCCCGGCGCGCGCCGCGACAGCGGCGAGCGCGGTGCCCCAAGCACCGGCGCCGATGACGGAGATCGTTTGGAAGCGAGTCATTCGCCGCGGATTCGGCTGCGCTCCCTCCCACCTTGCGGGGGAGGGTTGGGGAGGGGGGTGCCACGAGCGAGAATTTTTATGGAGCCACCCCCACCCCCGACCCCTCCCCGCAAGGGGGAGGGGAGCGCACCGCGTGTGGTGCAGGAGCTTGCCACATCACAGCCAAGGGCGATCCAGCCGCTTCGTGCGGAATGAAAAAGCAATTCCATCACCTTCAAAACCCCGCGCGCGTATTCGCGAACTTGCCGGGCACGCTGGCATTCGCATCCAGCAGCCAGCGCGCCCGCGGGGCGGCGTCCATGCCATCGACGAGGCCGAGCGCGAGCCGCTCCAGTCCGGCCCAGGCGATCATGGCGCCATTGTCGGTGCAGAGCTCGGGCGGCGGCATGATCAGCCGGGTGCCGGCCTGCTGCGCGACGTCGTCGAGCGCGCCACGAATGGCCTGGTTGGCGGCAACGCCGCCGGCGGCCACCAGCGCGGTCGGCGCGCCAAAACGCTGCTTGAACAGGTCGAGGCCGACGCGCAGGCGATCGGCCGTCGAGTCCAGCACCGCCGCCTGGAAGCTGGCGCAGAGGTCGGCGATGTCCTGCTCGCTCACCTTGTCGAACCGGCCGATCTCGTTGCGCACGGCCGTCTTCAGCCCGGACAGCGAGAAATTGGCATCGCTGCGGCCCAGCATCGGGCGCGGGAAGGCAAAGCGCGCGGGGTCGCCATTGCGCGCGGCCTGCTCGACCTGCGGTCCGCCCGGATAGGGCAGGCCCAGCATCTTCGCGACCTTGTCGAACGCCTCGCCCATCGCGTCGTCGACGGTGGTGCCGAGCCGGACGTAGTCGCCGACGCCGGCGACCGCGACGATCTGGGTATGGCCGCCGGAGGCCAGGAACAGGCAATAGGGGAAGTCGATTGCATCGGTGAGGCGCGGCGTCAGCGCATGCGCCTCGAGATGGTTGACCGCGATCAGCGGCGTGTCGTGCACCATCGCGATCGCCTTGGCGGTGGTGAGGCCGACGATGACGCCGCCGATCAGGCCCGGCCCGGCCGCCGCGGCGACGCCGCCGAGCGCAGCATAGTCGATGCCGGCTTCGCGCATCGCCGCGTCGATGAGATGATCGAGCATGTCGACATGGGCGCGCGCCGCGATCTCTGGAACCACACCGCCATAGATGGCGTGCTCGTCGGTCTGCGAGCGCACCACGTTGGAGAGGATCTGCCCCTTGCCGTCCGAATCACGCGCCACCACGGCCGCGGCGGTCTCGTCGCAGGTGGTCTCGATGCCGAGCACGAGCGTTTGCGATTCGTTACCCAATCTCAACCCTTTTGGTCATTATGAGTGCGCAGAACCGCCTAACACCACGAGGTCGCCAGGTGCAATCGTCCGTCCGTTGCAGCCCGGCCGATCCGTGTTCGACGGGAGCATAGCACATGGCCGTGCTGGTGACCCGTCCCGCCCCGGACAATGAACGCACCGCGAGCGCCCTGCGCGCGCGCGGCTTCGAGGTGCTGCTGGCGCCGATGCTGCGCTTCGAGCCGGTCGCGCTGCCGCCGGACGCGGGCCGCGACGCCGCCGGCGTCATCGTGACGTCATCGAACGCGCTGCGCGCGGCGGCGCCGCAGCTCAGAGGGTCCGCATTGCTTCGCCTGCCGCTGTTCGCGGTCGGCGACCGGACCGCCGCAGCCGCACGCGAGGCCGGCTTCATGCAGGTGATCTCGGCCGCGGCCGATGCGACGGCGTTGCGCGACCTGATCGCAGACAGCGGCGTCATCGACGCCAAGGCCACCCTGCTCTATCTCGCCGGCGCCGACATCTCGCGCGACCTCGCTTCCGAGCTCGCCGAGCGCGGCTTCGATGTGGTCACCCAGACCGTCTATCGGATGGCGCCGGTCGCGGCGCTGCCGCGCGACGTCTGCGCGGCCTTCGCAGCCAACCGGATCGAGGCGGTGCTGCATTATTCGCGGCGGAGTGCCGCGGCATTCGTGGCCGCCATCCGGGCCGATGGCGTCGAAATCTCGGCGCTGGCGGTGCCCCATGGCTGCCTGTCGGCCAATGTCGCCGAGGTGCTGCGCGAGGCCGGCGCCACCCAGGTCACAATCGCGGCGCATCCGGATGAAAACGACATGCTGGAGGGCCTGACCCGTGCGCTACGGTCGTGAATGGCGTAAGAGGGCCTGCTCAATCTTGCCTCAGCCAGGGAACTTCCACCATGGTCGATGAACCCGACACCGCTGCACCGGCCTCCGACACCGGGCGGCCGAAACGGCCACCGCCGACCATCGACCTGGAGCCGACCTCACGCGAGGAGCGCCCGTCGGCCAGCGAGAGCGCGGCCGAGCGGCCGACCGCCTCGCCATGGTCCGCTCCGGCGGCGGCGATGGCCGAAGGATCGTCGGAGACCGCCGCCGAATCGCACCCGCATATGGCGCCGGACGCCGAAGCGGCTGCTGCCGCCGATGACAGGGCCGAGGAGACCATTGCTGCGGCCGAGCCGCCGCGCATGACGCCGCCACCCCGCCCGATCTCGCCCTGGATCATCGCGCCGTTCTCCGGCGCGGCCGCGGCCGCGCTGGTCATCGGCGTCGGCTGGATGCTGGGCTGGCCGCAGGTCTCACCGCCCTCGGCGATCTCGCCGCAGGCCACGGCGGTCGACGAGCTCACCTCCCGCGTCGCCGGGCTGGAGCAGCGCATCGGCAAGCCGGATGGCGCCGTGACCGGCCGGCTCGATGCCGCCGACAAGGCGATGGCAGCGCTGCGTAACGACATCGCCGGCCTGCGCGCGCAGGCCGACAAGACCGTGGCCGCCCTCAACGACGTCCGGGCGCAGCCGCGCGACGGCTCCGCGCCGGCGCCCGCACCCGAGCCGGTCGATCTCTCCGGCCTGACCGCACGCATCGACGCGCTGGAGCGGGCGAGCAAGAGCCAGAGCGCGGCGCTGGCACAGGAGCGCGCCAGGATCTCCGAGGCGGCCAAGCCGGCCGACGACGCGCCGTTGCGCCGCGTGGTCGCCGCGACCCTGCTCGACGTCGCCGTCCGTCACGGCGATCCCTATGGAGCGGCGCTGACCACCGCCAAATCTCTGGCGCCCGACGCGGCCGCGCTGAAGCCGCTGGAGGCGTTCGCCACGACCGGCGTGCCGAGCCCCGCGGCACTGAGCCGCGAGCTGCTCACCATCGTGCCGAAGCTCTCGCCGCCGGCGCCCGAGAGCACCACGGGGACCTCGATCCTCAGCAAGCTCTCGGCCGGCGCCTCGAGCCTGGTCAAGGTCGAGCGCACCGACGGCGCCGGCACCGATCGCGGCGCGGTCGTGGCACGGATCACCGCGGCGGCGCTGCGGAACGATTTCGCCGAGGCCCGCCGCGAGCTGAGGGGTCTCTCGCCTGGTGATCGCGCCCCCGCCAATGACTGGCTCGCCCGCGCCGATGCCCGCGACGCCGCGCTGTCGACCGCCCGCAAATTCGCCGACGACGCGATGAACGCGCTCGCCAAACCCGCGCAATAGGACGCCCATGTTCCGGATCGTCATTTTCCTCATCCTGGTCGGGCTCGCCGCTGCGGGCTCGGCCTGGGTCGCCGAGCAGACGGGCGACGTCGTCTTGAATTGGGGCCCGTGGCGGATCGCCATGACCTTGCCGGTGTTCGTGCTGGCGCTCGGCCTCACCATCGCCGCCTGCGTCGCGCTGTGGAACCTGATCAGCGCGCTGCTGCGGGCACCCGGCCGTATCCGCAAGGCGCACCGCGCCCGCCGGCATCAGCGCGGCCGCCACGCCATCACCCACGGCCTGCTGGCGATTGGCCACGGCGATTCGACTGCGGCGCGGCAGCACGCCGACACCGCCAGGCGGCTGGCCGGCGACGATCCGCTGACGCTGCTCCTGCACGCCCAGGCGGCGCAGCTCGAAGGCGACCGCGACGGCGCCCGGCGTGCCTTCCGCGCCATGGCCGAGCGCCAGGACACCCGCCTGCTCGGCCTGCGCGGCCTGTTCATCGAGGCGCAGCGCGCCGACGACGCCTATGCCGCGGTGATGATTGCCGACGAGGCGCTCAGGCTGGCGCCCAACGCCACCTGGGCCTCGCATGCGGTGCTCGGCTTCCGCTGCGCCGAGGCCGACTGGGACGGTGCGCTTTCGATCCTCGACGGCAACTACACCGCCGGCATGATCGACAAGCCGACCTACCGCCGTCAGCGCGGCGTGCTGCTGACGGCGCGCGCGCTGGCGCTGGAGACCGGCGACCGCGACCAGTCGCGCTCGAGCGCGATGGACGCGGTGAAGCTGGCGCCGACCCTGGTGCCGGCCGCGGTGCTCGCGGCGAAGTTCGAGAGCGAGGCGCACCAGGTGCGGCGCGCGATGAAGATCATCGAGGCGGCCTGGGCGGCGTGTCCGCATCCGGATCTCGCCGACGCCTACGCCCATGTGCGGCTCGGCGATTCGGCCACGCAGCGGCTCGCGCGGGTGGAGAACCTGGCCGCGCGGACGCCCGGCCAGGTCGAGGGCGCGCTGGCGGTGGCGCGCGCGGCGATCGACGCCGCCGAATTCGGCCGCGCCCGCGAGGCGCTGGCGCCGTTCACGGAGGATCCGACCCAGCGCGTGGCGATGCTGATGGCCGAGCTGGAGCGCACCGAGCATGGCGACGCCGGCAAGGCGCGGGAATGGGCGCTGCGCGCGGTGCGCGCCCGCCACGACCCGGCCTGGACCGCGGACGGCTATGTCAGCGACCGCTGGCAGCCAATCTCGCCGGTCACCGGCCGGCTCGACGCCTTCCAATGGCAGACGCCGGTGGCGAGCCTGCCCTCGGAGCGCAGCAGCGTGATCGAAAGCTCGGCCTTCGCCGAAGCCGTGCTGGCCCCGCCGGCCCGGCCCGCCGTGGCCGAAGCCGCAGTCGCGCCGCCGCGCGAGCCCGCACCCGAGCCCGTGGTGATCACGCCGGCCGTGCAGGACAACGAGCCGCCGCGGCCGGCGGCGGCCGCCGAGCCCGAGCAGGCCGAAAAGCTGGTCGAGGCCGTGGACAAGCCTATCGACAAGCCGGTGGATATCCCTGTGGACACGGCTGAGGACGGCAGGCTGATCGAGGCTACCGCCATCGCCGCCGAGCCGGCGCCGCCGTTGCAGGCCGCAGGCCCCGCCGAGGCCGAATCGGAGCCGGAGACCGAGGCCGAGCCGGATGCCGTGGCCGCCAAGCCGGCCGAGACGGCGGCAGCCGCCCCCACGCCGCTGTTCCGCACCCGCAACGACCTCGCCCGGCCGGCGGAGACGCCGATCCAGGCGATCGTCCCGATCATGCGGCCGCCGGACGATCCCGGTGTCGATGACGACGACCAGCCCCGCGACGAGTTCGCCGAGCAGCTCGCACCCAAGGCCCAGGCCGGCGGCTGGCGCGGGTTCTGGTCACGGTTCGGCGGCTGAGGGCAACCAGCCCCGCCGTTCCGGGTCACACCGGTTCGTTTCCGCGCCGCGGCGGCGCGCGTTGTCCTTGCCAACGGGCCGTTCGCCCGATATCAGGAGCGCGATCGCGTCGTCCGTCCCCGTGCCGGGCGCTCGCCGCTATGGTTCGCCGCAATAGCTCAGCTGGTAGAGCACGTCATTCGTAATGACGGGGTCGGGGGTTCGAGTCCCTCTTGCGGCACCACGCTTCGCCCTTCGGGCTATGCGTGGCGCAGCCGCGCAGGTGCCCGAAGGGCGAGGCGTGCCCGGCGTAGCTTCTTGGCGAAGCCGGGCGTTTGAGCCCCCCGGTGCTCCGGCTAAAGCCCCGCGTTATGATCCGATCAACCCTGTCAAACAGCCCACCGCTCGTCGCAGCCTTGCTCGCGCCATGCCACCGCAACCTCGCGGCCGGTTCGGCCCGAGCTCTGCTGCAATCTGGCGTCCTCTTGAATGAGAGGGCGCAGGGAAGGCCGAGTGCCGACTGGCACCCGCGGCCCCCGTGCGAAAGAAGTGCACGGGGAAGGAACCACAGGCTCAGCCGGAAACAACCCGGCCTTCCCTGCGCAATGGTTTGAACGGCTGCTCCGTGCTCTCCCAGGGGACCGGGCTTGCTTGCCCCCGTCATCGACATCGTCGTCGACCAAGACACCAGCGTCGGGGTGTCGGGACCACACGGCTTGACCGTCCGCGCGGCGACGTTCGTCCGCACCTCCAAGGAGATGCTGCGTCGCCCCGCGGCCACCGCTCCCCGCCGCAACGTCCCGTGACGATCGCGATGCGCCCCTCTCAGTGCGGGCGGGATGGCCGGATCAAACCACTGATTTGGGGTCGGCGTCAACAGTATTTCTGGTATTCGGAATTATCGCCCTGCACTGCTCCAGTGCTGCGCACACCGTCAATCGTCCCGTGTTGGCCGCCATCAAACTCGATGCCGAGGCCGATCCGGCTCGCGAGCAGGACGACGAGAAACGTGCAGCGCACCGTAACCCCGGCGATCAGGTTGCTGGTCTGTGGTAGCATTCCGGTGGCGCCGCAATCGTGGAATTGAAGCATGTCAAGCGCAAAGCGGAGGAAGGTGGCGAAGAACAAGACGTGGACACCCGCGAGCCCGGAGGACGTCCAGAAGATGAAGGCACAATGGGAAGAACGCGAGAAAGCTCACACGAACTTCCTCGATAAAAACCCCGAAGTCATCGACCGTCTGCACGGGCGTTGCGATGACAGCTTCGACCCGCTGGAGCATGCGGTCTGGGAAAGACACGAACGCATTGCAGCCGCCTGCGCCATCGTTGAGCAGCTTCGAATTCTGCCGGTCGAGGAAGCGGCGCTAAAGCTGCTCGGCATGTTCGACGCCCTCCGTCCGCTGGGGAACGAAGAGCCCCAGAAAGCCGGACGTCCCAAACGCAGCATGTGGGACGATATCGATAAAGAAATCGGGCCCGCGGATAAGAGGGGGAGTCATTATCAGGCAGCTGACGAGAGGGCGGATCAGCGGCGCCGGAAAAAACTCGGACTGGAGCGTCCACCCGGCCGTCCGAAAACCCGACAAAAATAGCTCGCGCGAATAAGTCGCTAATAGCCGAATTTCGGACGCGGTAAAGGTTCGGTGAGGGCACACACAGCCGTTTACGCCCCTCAGCTCAACTACACGGAGATAATATGAGAAAGAAAGCAACAAGCGCTCGCCTTAGCAGTGAGTTGCTGCGGCGCGTGCGCGAGATCACGCCTGAGGCGGCTTCTATCACGGAAGCAATCGAACTTCTTTTGGAAGAGGCGGTTGATCACCGCGCGGCAGAGCTTGAAGCCCGCGGCCTGCCAAACCCGAGCGGGCCGGTAAGCGAGATGCCGGCAGCACTGCATATCGGTGCGTTGGGACCCGGGGCGCGGGCTCGCGCGCTGGCTGGCTGGCGCGACCGCTATCCGATGCAAACAGCGATAATGCTTTTCCAGCCCGGGGGCGATTGGCGCGGCATAGACCCGGCCGCGACCGAGCTCCATGACATGCTTGCGGCTTTGCCGGAGTGATAAGTTGGACTGCCGAATGGATGCACGCCGGGAGTTTTGAGAGCCGTCGCGCTGAGAGGTGCGCCGGCTCTTTCTTTCGGCTAACCGGTGCGGACCGCCTCGCTCAGGGCTCAAGAGGATAGGAAAGGAGACTGAGACGTGAAGAAGGCAACTTATTTCGCGCTCGATATCATCTGCGTTGCGGCCTGCTACTACTTCGCTGGCTGGCACGGGCTCATCGCCTACGCGGCTGTTTGGTTAGCGGGCTTTGCCGCGTTCGCGTGGTTCGCCGCAATGAGGTTCCGATACAGAGCCTCATTCAGCAAAATAGTTCTGTGGGGTGAGATGGCTGACGTGCTCGCCGCGGTCGGTGATTTCACCGCGGCGCGGCACAACGAGGAAATCTCAAGACTGCCGGACGACACCTTGGCGTTGGCTACGGCGTACTATGGCTCTATGCGCGACCCAGACAGATTCTCGCGGCCACTGCAAGACGTTGGGGACGCTAATTACGCTCTTGCTCTTGATGAGGTGCAACGGCGCGGCATAGATGCAAAGTTAAAAAGCGCTGCCGTCTCGGTCGCGACGGCGCGCCTGGAGGCAGATGAGCGGGCACAAGGATTCGTTCTTATCATCACCACATTCAAGCTACTGGCGGCTGTCGCAATCGCTTACTTGGTCTAGGAGCAGAGACTTTAGCCGTCTCCGTACAATATCCGGCGACCGCGAACGACAAAATGCAGGGCGTGCGGACACCGGCGGACGGGGCGCCGCAGCCGAACGCGTGGCATGAGCAAGGTCCGGGGGTCTCAACTAAGACACTATCTTATTGGCGGGGGCGGCGAGGGACGCGCTGGTCTAGACGGTGCTCGCCGCCCACTGAGAACGAGCGATGTCGCTTTCGGTCCCGCCACGCGCGCGCGCGTAGTCGCGCGTAGTGTCTGGAAAGTCTTCGCGGCGTTCGGGATCGTTCGCCCAAGGCCGCGAAAAATGTTGGCCTTTTCGTTGGCCTTCGCCGAAGTCGCGCAGAAATTCGCAAGGTAAGTCAATAAAGTGCGACTATAGTGAGGTGCCCTCTAGTGCACCAGCCTCTCTCCGTTGCTCCGCCTTCCTGTCTCTCTCGTCGCGTCCGCTCGCCGCGCACCATTGGCCGGTTAAGAATTGCTTAACCCAAATCGCGCCATCGTCCGGTGCGAGCGGCGGGATGAATGCCCGCACTGGCGGCTGGCGGCGATCCGGACGAGCGCGTCGTCGCGTTCGAATCCCGCAGGTGTCGGTTGCGCTCGGGCGTACGCCAGCGGCAGGGCCGGTGGCGATCAGTATCCAGAGGTCATGGTCGGGACGTCTCTCGCGGGGCCGCAGCGCCCGTGCGCGTGATCAGTCGGCCGCCGCTGGCGATGCACCGGCCGCTGGCAGCAGCGCCGGACCGACGGCCGAAGACGCAACGCGAGACAAAGGCGAACCCGCGACATGAGCACGACTGCCCTCGACAACCACACCCAGTTTCAATCCATCGTCGGCCAGATCCGGACGCTCGCCTACAAATACATCGAGGACAAGGACTTCGTCAGCGCCCAGCTCGCGTTCCAGAAGCTGCTCGAGCTCGACCCCAAGGACATCAACGCGCGCTTCATCTATGCGCAGCTGATCGACGACGGCTCGCACAAGAAGCGCGCCGAGGCGCGCGACATGATGCTGGCGATCCTCGACGAGCATCCGGAGATCTTCGACGAGCCGAGCGAGGGCAACCTGCACCTGATCCGCAGCGCGGCCGTGCGCTGCAGCCATGTCGGGCCGTTCACCCGCTCGATGGAGCTGTTCCGCAAGCTCGCCCACGCCTCCAACCAGGCGGCCGATTATTTCTCGCTCAGCGAGATCCTGACCCAGGGCAACGAATTCGAGGAAGCGGTCGCCGCGCTGGAGAAGGCGATCAAGCTCAACCCGGCCTATGACAACCCGATCAACCGCGAGACGCTGGAGCTCGCGCGGTCGAACGCCAAGAAGGGCAAGGCCAAGGAGGCCAAGGGCCGCGCCAAGGTCGGACGCTACCCGGAGACCAAGGACTTCCTCGGCGACCTGCAGACGCTGATCACCAACCACATCGCGGTGAACCTCGCCGCCGCGCCGAAATTCCTCGACAAGAGCACGCGCTTCTTCACCATGGGCTCGTGCTTCGCGCGCAACCTCTCCAAGAGCCTCACCGACAGCGGCTATTCCAGCCACCACATGGAGATCTCGGAGTACATCAACACGACCTTCGCCAACCGCGTGTTCGTCGACTGGCTGCGCGACGCCGAGATCGATCCGGAGATCCGCGAGCGCATCGTCGAGCTGCTGCCGCCGGGATCGAGCAAGGAGAACACGCTGGCCGTCATCAAGCAGGCCGATGTCTTCATCCTGACGCTCGGCGTCGCCGCGGCGTTCTTCGACCGCGAGACCGGCGCCTTCGTGCTGCCGCGGCCGACCGCGCTGAACTCGCGGGCGCTGGCGGAGAAGTACAAGTTCCGCACCGCCAGCGTGCAGGAGAACGTCGACAACGTGCTCTATCTGATCGAGTTCATCCGCAGCATCCGGCCAGGCATCAAGGTGATCGTCACCGTGTCGCCGGTGCCGCTGCTGACCTCGTTCGAATATGAATCGGTGGTGCAGGCCGACTGCCTGTCGAAGAGCACGATGCGGCTGGTCGCGCACGAGGTCGTCAACAACTCGAACCTCGAGGACATCTGGTACTGGCCGTCGTTCGAGGTGTTCCGCTGGGCCGGCTCCAACGCCTCCAGCTTCTTCGCCGCCGACGACGGCGCCGCCTGGCACGTCTCGGAGGACAAGGTGTCCGCGGCGGTGCGCGCCTTCGTGCAGACCTTCTCGCCGGCCTGAGCGCGCGAACGGCGGCCTCAGGGCAGCCGCTTCTTCCAGAGTCGGATGACCAGGATGCCGGCCTGGGCATAGCCCGGCGGCGAACTCTCAGGTCCGAACGGCGTCTTCGAATACAGCGAGCTCGAGACCAGGAAGCCGCCGACATAGGGCTCAGGCAGGCCCGACAGCGCCAGGAAGCAGCGGTGCGTGAGCAGGCCGTCCTCCGGCAGATTGCCGCGCACCAGCCGGCAATCGCCGATGCCGGTGAATGCGATGCCGTTGAGCTGGCCCTCGGCGTAGGTGCCGAGCAGGGTCGGATCCATCGCCTGACCGATGCAGACCCGCATCTCGCCGATGCTCTTGTCGCCGGTGTCGGTCATGCGGCCGTCAGCCGGCCGGACCCCGACGGAACGGATCGAGAGCTGATCCTCCAGCGCCGGCGCGAAGCCGGTCTTGGTCGGCGCGCAGAAATCCGACGGCACGACGCGGCCCTGGCGCACGCTCCGCGCGATATAGATCTCCTCGACGCTGTTGTCGCCGGACTGCGCCCGGCCCTGCCCGCTGGCGGCCAGCAACGTCACGGCCGCCATGAACATCGCAACGATCACCCGGCCCATGCGCGCATCCTTCCTCCGAATCGATCGCCCTGACTATCGGATTCGGCGAATCTTCTGAACCAGCACCAATGAACAGGACATATACATACAATCATACCTCAATCTTGAGATCGCCCTGGCCCCCATGAAGCACCGCGTCGTGACGGTCATTTGGTAGCAAAAGTCAGGTAAGCAGGACTGCCGCGGGCGCCACCGCGCAAATGCTGCAGTCGGTCGCTTGTCCGGCTGGGCTCGTCCCGAGTTCCCGCGTCCTGAACGGAAGTCGCCGCGGCGGCGAAAAGGGTTCGAGAAAAATGGTGCGCCGGTCCGCAATGACATGTGCCGAGATCCCGGCTCCATTCGCGCTTGCAGGGCCGAGCGTGACCGCGGTCACATCGGACGGTCGCGCCGGCGTCTAAACCTCCTCTCAGTCAACGAGGGGAGCCTTCACGATGCGCAAGATAATCCTGATCGGAGCCATGATGCTCGCGTCCGCCGCGGCCGCACAGGCCGAGGGAACGCGCAGCCTGTCGATGACGTCGAGCGATGCCGCCGCTCCGGCACCGCGCCCGAGCTATGTCCAGCAGGCCGGCGAGGTCACCGTCACGCCGGCGCCGGTGCCAGCAGCCGCGGTCCAGGTCCAGCCGATTGCGCAACCGGTTGCGCCTGCGGCTCCCGCGGCTCCGGTCGCCGCAACAACTCCACCACAGCCCGCCGTCGCCGCTGCGACGCCGGCGCCCGAGCCGACCCGCTCGGTGCAGAAATCATCGCGGCGGTCGAAATCGGCGCGCTCCGACCGGACGCGCCGCGAGAGCTGGACTGAAGCCCGGATCGTCCGCGAGCTGCATCGCCACGGCATCTATTGGTGAGCGGCCGGCGACAGGCGACAAACGAAGAAGGCCGGGCGAATGCCCGGCCTTTCGCGCGAGGAGACCCTGCAGCGGAGCATCACTGCGAGATGGTCTGGATCACGCTCGAGATCGGCCGCGCATTGGTCATTGTCGTCGGCAGCTTCGGATCCTGGCCGATCATCGCGTCATATTCCGGCAGCGTGTCGAGCGTGCCCTTCGGCTTCATCGCAACCACCTTGTAGCCGCCGGCCTTGAGCCGCCGCAGCAGGGTCGGCAGCGCCAGCGCAGTGTTCTTCTGGAAGTCGTGCATCAGGATGATGCCCTTGCCCTTCTTGTCGAGCCCGGTCATCACGGTGTTGACGACCTGGTCGGCATCCTTGGAGCGGAAGTCGAAGCTGTCGACGTCGCAGGAGAACATCGCGACATTGCGGCTTCCGAGATAGGCCACGGCAGAGGGCCGGTGCTGCAGTTGCGGGAAGCGGAAGAACGGCGCCGGGTTGGTGCCGAGCGCGAACTTGACCGCGCTGAAGCCCTTCTCGAGCTCCTCCTTCGCCGTCTCGTCGGTCATCTTCTTGCCGTTCAGATTGGCGTGCGACCAGGTATGAACGCCGACGACATGCCCGGCGGCCAGCACCTGGCGCAGGATCTCCGGATGATAGGTCGCATGCTTGCCGATCGTGAAGAAGATGCCGGTGGTGCATTCGTCGGCCAGCGCCTTCAGCACCGCCGGCGTGTTGACCGGCCACGGGCCGTCGTCGAAGGTCAGCACCACCTCGTGGTCGGCGAGGAAGTCGAACTGCTTGAAATGGTCGAGGCCGAAACCGGGGCCGCCGGTGGTGTCGACCATGACGGTGCGGGAGATGCCGAGCGCGTCCGGATTGGCGCAGGTCGATTTGGGCTGCACGGGCGCCGGCGCGCTTGCCGCCATGCGCGTGGAAATCGTGCCGGTCATCTCGACATCGTCCTTGGCGCCGGCCTTGGCGGCGACTCGCGCCGGAGGCGGCGGCGACGGCTCGGACGGCCTCGCCGCTGCGCTCTGCGCGGCGGCCTTGGCGGCGCTGGGCTTCGATACGTAGTACCAGACACCGGTGATCGCCAACGCCGCGACGACGGTGGCCAGCAGCAAGCCTAACGCATTACGCATGGTTACTCTTCCCGAAAGCGCGAGACACTCGATGGCGGACGCAACGCTGTCCGCCTCCTTCAATTAGCTTCCATTAGTGCCAACGATTCCTTAACGCGGTGCCAACACGACCAGGATCGGGCAAGATTTCCAGAATGATGCCGGCGCCGAAGCGGCAGTTCACCGGAGCGACGTGTCGCCGCGGCCATCGGCCTGCCGGAACTGCCGACCAGGTTTGGATCTGGCGTGACCCGCATCACGGTTGCTAGAGAGCGATCAGGCCATGATGGGCGCATTGAAACACGCGGCTCCGCAAACATGCGGCGCCAATGGGAGCCAGCCATGACGACGTCCACCAATGTTCTGCGAAAGGCCGTTCTGACCGCCATCAGCGTCGCCGCCGTCTCGGCCTTCACCTCGACTGCGAGCTTCGCCTTCAGCGCCGAAGCGCAGCAGATGTGCACCGGCGACGCCTTCCGCCTGTGCAGCAGCGAGATCCCGAACATCCCGGCGATCACCGCCTGCATGATCAAGAACCGCTCGTCGCTCAGCTCCGGCTGCCGCGCCGTGCTCGACAAGGAGGTCTCCCGGCGCAGCGGCAAGGTCGCCGAGGTCAACGACGCCAATTGAGGAACCGCTCTTGGCTCCCCTGCGCGCCCCGGCTGCGACCGCGGCGCTTGCGACGGCCGGTTGTGACCACTAAAAGCGCCGCCAACCTTTCAATGCCGGGAGCGAGGCGCCAGTCATGAACAAAATCCTAACGATCATTCCTCTGGTTCTGATGGCGGCGGCGGCCTCAGCCCAGCAGCAGCCCGGCCAGGATGCCTGCGCGCGCGACGTCTCGCGGCATTGCCGGGCGGTGATGAACAACGGCGATCAGGCGGTGCTGGCCTGTCTCAAGGAGCATCGGGCCAAGCTGTCGAAGGCTTGCGAAAAGGTGCTGACCGAGCACGGGCAGTAAGGTCCGTCCCGCAGCACGGACAGCAATTTTCGCGAACTGGTGCGGCCCGCCCGAAGGCGGTCGGAAGCGTCTGACTACGCGAGCCGGAACTGCTTGCGCAGGGTCTTGTCGAATAGTCCGGCGGTTGCGAATCGGCGCAGCAGACTGACCATGCGCGCCGCATTGCCTGCGGTGTAGCGCCGGCGCGGGACCCGATCGCTCGCCGCCTTGATGATCACCTTCACGACGACATCCGGCAGGTCGGCCTTGGGCATGACATCCCGCAGCAGCGCCGCGACAGCCATGCGCGCCTGATCGTATTCGGCTTTCTGCTGGTCGGGCTCCATGCCGTTCTGATCGAAAACGGTGCGGACATAGGCCGGTTCGATGACGGAAACGCGGACATTGAAGGCCCGGACCTCGTGGTCGAGCGATTCCGAATAGCCCTCGATCGCATGCTTGGCGGCCGAGTAATGCGCCGAGTACGGCGCCGGGATGACCCCGAGGATGGAGCCGATGTTGAGAATGCGGCCGCCGCCCTGGCGTTTCATCACCGGCAGCACCGCATTCGTCATCCGCATCACGCCGAAGACATTGACGTCGAAGAGCGCCTGCGATTGCGGGATCGAGGATTCCTCGGCGCCGCCGAACATGCCGATGCCGGCGTTGTTGACGAGGAGGTCGATCTTCCCCTCCCTCAAGACGACGTCTGCGATCAGCGCAGAAACCGACGCCTCGTCGGTGACGTCGCAGGCCAGCATCGTGACGCCCTGGGGGCCGTCATTGGCGATCTTCCGGCTTGTTCCGAACACCGTGAAACCCGCGCGGGCTAGACCTTCGGCGGCAGCGTAGCCGATGCCGGAGGATGCCCCGGTCACGATTGCAGTTCTTACGGCGGCCATGTGTTTTCCTCACGTAATCTCGGACTTCGCGTCAGAGACGGGTTGCATTATGATCGTTTAGTGATATTATGATCATAATGCAATAGAGATGCGGACGAAGGCGTCATGCGATACGAAAAGGGCCGAAAGGACACGTCGCGCCGCAGGATCATGGACGTCGCTGTCGAGCGCTTCCGCACGGATGGAATTGCGGGCTCAGGTCTGGCGACGATCATGAAGGATGCCGGCCTGACGAACGGCGCCTTCTATCCGCACTTCCCTTCGAAGGCCGATCTCGTCCGCGAGACGATCTCCGACTCCCTCGGCAGGCAGGCCGTATGGCTGCGCGAGGTGCTGGACGAAGGGGGACTCGATCGCTTGATCGACATCTATCTTTCCCCCGAACACCGGGACCATCCGGGGCAGGGCTGCGCCTCCGCGGCACTGTTACCGGAGCTTGCGCGGCAGCCGGAAGAGACGCGCGGCATGTATGCCCAACAGTCTCGCGCCCTTGTGCTGCTTCTCGCGGAAGCACTTCCGGCCCATGTCGAAGCGAGGGAAGATGTGGCATGCGCGATCTTTGCGACCCTGATCGGGACGCTCCAACTGGCACGCGCAGTCGACGAAGAGGCGTCGAGTGGCATCCTGCGGAGCGGAAAACTCGCGATCCGCACCTTGGCTGGCCTTCGCGCGCATCAGCTTCCTAAGCCTGAATGAACCCCCGATGCGCGCGTCGTGTGCGTTCGGATGACGTCACGCGCGGCGCCATCAGCCTCGACCACACCTGAATTTGTGCAGATCGCACGGCGGAAGCGACACATTGCCAGGCAAGGACCACAGACAGGAGAGTCCCAGTGAAAGCCTACGCCGTCGAGAAGTACCAGAAGAAGGGCCCGCTACGCCTCGTCGAGCGGCCCGATCCGCAGGTCCAGAGCGCCGACGTCCTCATTCGCGTTCATGCCTCGGCCGTGAACCTGATCGACTCGAAGGTCAGGGACGGCGAGTTCAAGATCTTCCTGCCCTACCGTCCGCCCTTCGTGCTCGGTCACGACGTCGCCGGGACCGTCGTCAAGGTCGGCGATGGGGTCAGCCGCTTCAGGGTCGGCGACGAGATCTATGCCCGGCCAAGAGATCACCGCATTGGCACCTTCGCGGAATTCATCGCCATCCACCAAGACGATGTCGCACTCAAGCCCCGCACACTGACGATGGAAGAGGCGTCGTCCGTGCCGCTGGTCGCGCTGACGGCGTGGCAGGCTCTGGTCGATGTCGCGAAGGTGAAGCCGGGCGAGAAGGTCTTCATCCAGGCTGGCTCCGGCGGCGTCGGTACGATCGCGATCCAGCTTGCCAAACATCTGGGGGCGACGGTCGCGACGACGACGAGTGCGAAGAACGCCGCCCTCGTCAACAGCCTCGGCGCCGATGTCGTGATCGACTACACGACCCAGGACTTCGAAAAAGTTCTCTCGGGCTACGACGTCGTGCTGCACAGCCAGGATCCGAAGACGCTTGCGAAATCGCTGAACGTCCTGAAGCAGGGCGGCCGCCTCGTCTCGATTTCGGGGCCGCCCGATCCGGCCTTTGCCACGGCTCTCGGGCTGAACGCCGTTCTGAAGCTTGTTATCCGGCTGTTGAGCCGCAGCGTGCGCAAGAGGGCAAAGAGCCTCGGCGTTGACTATTCCTTCCTGTTCATGCGCGCCGATGGCCGGCAACTCGCGCAGATCGCCGGGTTGATCGATGGCGGCGCGATTCGCCCCGTCGTCGACAAGATATTCCCCTTCACCCAGACGCCCGAGGCGCTCGCCTATGTCGAGACCGGCCGTGCAAAGGGCAAGGTCGTGATCAAGGTGCAGTAGCGGGTTTCTTGATTGCAGCTGACAGCGATCCTGAAGCGGACATAGCTCGCGAAGGCTACGCTTGCCCCCGCCGTTCTAGGGCCCGCTGCGGGCCGCTGACGCAACGGCCGGTGCCTGCTCGGCGGTGCGGTCGATATCCTCCTTGGCCCGGACCGAGCCGAACGGGCGTTCCAGCATGCGGCGGATGCGCACCGGGTCGGTGCCGATGTGGAAGTCGATCGCGCGCTTGTGCAGCTCGCGCTCGGCGCGGGTCGAGCGGTTGCGCTGACGCAGATAGTCGATCCAGGTCGGGCAGTGATAGCGCTCTGTCCATAATTCGGGATCGGCGATGTCGCGGGCGATCGACCAGCCATAGGCGCCGTTGCGCTGGCGGCTGAGCTGCACGTCCTGCATCAGGTCGTGGAAGGCGCGGGCATTGTCCTCGGCGACGCGGTACTCGATCTCGACCACCAGCGGCCCCGAGCGCGGCGTCAGCTCGAGCTGCACCTCCGGATCGGCCAAGGTCTCGCCGTCCTCGTTGCGGGCCCCGATCGGCGGCATCCGCAGCCACAGGCCGAGCAGCGGCGACACCATCATCAGCGCTCCCGACACCAGCAGCGCGACCTCGACGCCGGCGGCGTCGGTCAGGCGGCCCCAGCCCCAGCTGCCGATCGCGATGCCGCCGGAGATCGCCGCCTGAAAGGCCGCCAGCGCGCGGCCCGCGACCCAGCGGGGCGCCGAAAGCTGCACGCCGATGTTGAACAGCGCCACCGCCAGCATCCACACCGCACCGGCGATGACGAGCGCCGCCGCCGTCAGCACCGGCGTGGTGCTGAGTGCGACGGCGGCGGTGGCCGCACCCAAGGTCAGCGCGCAGGTGCGGATCGCGGCCTCACCGGACAGCCGTTTCCTGATCTCTCCGATGTTGAGCGCGCCGACCACCGCGCCCATGCCGAAGGCGCCGAGCATGATGCCGTAGGTCTGCGCGCCGCCATGCAGCAGGTCGCGCGCCACCAGCGGCATCAGCGCCGAGATCGAGCCGCCGATGATGCCGGTGACCAGCGTGCGGATCAGCACGATCCGGATCGACGGCGAATGCACGATGTAGCGGACGCCAGAGACGATGGCGCGGTTGAGCGGCTCGCGCGGCAGGCGGCTCGGTTCGACCACGCGCCGCCACAGGAACAGCGCGGCCAGCAGCGGCAGATACAGCAGCGCATTCGCCGCAAAGGCTGCGACCGCGCCGGCAGCGGCGACCACCACGCCGCCGATGGCCGGGCCGAAGCTGCGGGCGATGTTGTAGCTGATGCCGTTCAGCGCGACCGCCGCCGGCAGCGTCTCTGGCGGCACCTGCTCGCTGACCGAGGATTGCCACGCCGGCCCCATCAGCGCCATGCCGCTGCCGATCACGAAGCACAGCGCCAGCAGCCGCTCTGGGGTCTCACGAGGCCGAGCCAGGCCAGCACGGTCAGGGTGGCGGCGCCGCCCAGGGCCACCGCAAGCGCAACCAGCGCGACGATGCGCCGATCATACATGTCGGCGATGGCACCGGCCGGCATCGAGATGAACATGACCGGCAGCATCAAGGCGGTCTGCACCAGCGCCACCTTGTCGGCCGACGACGTCATCTGCGTCATCGCCCAGGCGGCGCCCACGGCCTGGATCAGGAGGCCCAGATTCGACAGCAGGCTCGCCAGCCAGATGCGGCGGAACACCGCGTGCCGGAGCGGCGCGGCGATGCCCTCGGCCGCAAACAGCTCACGTTTCTGCGGCGCATTCATGCTGTTCCGTCCACGTCGTCCGTCCGCATTGAACTATCGCTTGATTCCGCCCGGACGTATGTGATGCCTGCGAATGTCCGCCGCTGTCCAGTGCTCGCTATCCAGGCTCGCATCATGGACCGCGGCCAACGAACACAAAATGAATGAGACGAAAGGGAGACCGCCGATGAAGCTGACGCGCCGCACCATTCTGCAGACCATGGGAACCCTGCCCCTGCTCACCAGCGGTCTGACCTTACCTGCACATACGCAAACGGCGGCGGCGACCACATCGGCAGGCGAGATTCCCCCGATCCTGTTCGTGCATGGCAATGGCGACCACGCGGCGCTCTGGCTGACGACGCTGTGGCGGATGGAATCCAACGGCGTGCCGCGAACGCGCCTTGCCGCGCTCAACTTCACCGACCCGCTGGCGCGCAATGACGACGCCGTGGCGCAGCCGGGTCGCTCGTCGACCGACGACCAGCGGCGCGAACTTGCCGAAGCGATCAAGGCGCTCAAGGAGCGCACCGGTGCAGCACGGATCGCGCTAGTCGGCAGCTCGCGCGGCGGCAACGCGATCCGCAATGTGGTGAAGAACGGCGGCGGCGGCGATATCAGCCATGCCGTACTGTGCGGCACGCCCAATCATGGCGTGTTCGACTGGGAGGACAGTCCCGGCAGCGAGTTCAACGGCCGCGGCCCGTTCCTGCGCGGACTGAATGCCGGTGACAGCGAGGTGACCGAGGGCACCGCCTTCCTCACGCTGCGCAGCGACGGCCTCGACAAATATGCGCAGGCCGATGGCCGCCTGGTCGGCAAGCCTGGTGTGCCGACCGGGATCACGGCCGAAGGGCCGGCGTTGAAGGGCGCGACCAATCTCGTGATCGGCGCGCTCGACCATCGCGAGGTCGCATTCCACCCGCGCGCGTTCCGCGAGATCTACAAATTCATCGCCGGCCGTGAGCCGACGCAGATCGCGATCCAGCCCGAGCAGCAGGTGCGGATCAGCGGCCTGGTGACGGGAACGCCGGGCGGCGCGCCGACCAATCGCCCAGTCGCGGGCGCAAGCGTGGAGGTCTATCGCGTCTCGAGCGAGACCGGCGCACGCAACGGCGAGCCTGTCTATCGCGGCCAGACCGGCGCCGACGGACGCTGGGGTCCCGCGGAGGTCGATCCGACATCCTATCTCGAGATCGTGCTGACCTCGCCGGGCGCGCCGATCACGCACTTCTACCGTTCGCCGTTCCCGCGTTCGTCCGACGTCGTGCATCTGCGCGCGGCGCGGCCGCTCGGCCAGGCCGATGCCGGCGCCGGAGCGATTCTCATCATGATCAGGCCGCGCGGCTATTTCGGCCTGCCCCGCGACATCGTGCTGCTCGACGGCAAGGAACCCGGGGACGTACAGAAGGGAATACCGACCGATGCAGCGACGACATTGCGGCTGCCAGCGGGCGACGTCGGGCGCAGCGTCATCGGACTGTTCAACGAGGAACGCATCGCCGCCCGTCTTTGGCCAGCATCGGAGAGCAGGATTGCGATGATCGAGCTGACTAATTAGTTGCTGGAGTATGATGGTACATCACAGCCTCGGAGAGCGCTGAATCGCGCTCTCCCACGCATGTTGCAAGCGAGGTGACCGAATTACCTCTGGCAGGAAACCGCCGTTCCGCGGCCGGCCGGTTCGTCCTACAGCAGCCGGCGCTCGGCATGCCGCCGTGCAGCCGGTCCGCCGTCCCCCGCTCACGACAGCGTCGAGAGGCAGTGAATGAGTACCGCCGAAGTCCACTACCTGCCGCAGGCACGCCTGCCACTGGTTCCTCCAACGCCGCCGCGGGCGCCGGACAGCATGGGCGCGCTGCGCCGCGTGCTGATGATGGGCGACAACGCGATCGCGACCTGGAGCCAGCGCGCCTATGAGGACGACATCATCCGCGGCCGCTTCTTCGGCAGCTCCAGCTACATTCTCAATACGCCTGATACCATCAAGCATGTGCTGGTCGACAATTGGGAGAACTACGTCCGCACCGTCGGCGCCATCCGCGTGCTGCGTCCAGTGCTCGGCGAGGGGCTGCTGATCGCCGAAGGCAAGGCGTGGAAGCACCAGCGCCGCACCTTGGCGCCGGCTTTCACGCCGCGCGCCGTTTCCGGCCTCGTTCCGCACATGGTCGCGGTGACCGACGAGACCGTTGTCCGGCTGAGAGAGCAATGCGGTCAGCCGCTCGACCTGCGCGAGATCATGCAGCGCATGACGCTCGACATCGCCGGCCGCACGATGTTCTCGTTCGAGATGGGCCGGCACGGCGCCACCCTGCGCGATTTCGTCTACGAGTATGGCGCGCGGCTGGCCAGCCCGCATCTGCTCGACATCGTGTTGCCGCTGTCCTGGCCGACGCCGCGCGACTTCGCGCGCCGACGCTTCCGCAAGCGCTGGACCGCCTTCGTCGCCATGCTGATGGCCGAGCGGCGCGCGGCCGGCAAGCTGGAGGATGCGCCGCCGCGCGACCTGTTCGACCTGATGGGCGCGGCACGCGATCCGGAAACGGGCGCTGCGTTCACCGATGCGCAGCTCGCCGACGAGGTCGCGACCATGATCCTCGCCGGGCACGAGACGACCGCGACGGCGCTGTTCTGGGCGCTGTATCTCATCGCGCTCGACCCAGCCAATCAGGACAGGCTGGCGCAGGAGGCGCGCGCCGCGACGGATCTGAGCAATCCGGATCAGTTGCCATTCACACGCGCGGTGATCGACGAAACGCTGCGGCTTTATCCGCCCGCCTTCCTGATTGCGCGCGCCGCAAGCGGGCCGGACCGTATCGCCGAGTTCCAGGTGAAGCGCGGCGACGTCGTGCTGATCTCGCCCTGGCTGCTGCACCGGCACGAGAGGCTGTGGCAAACGCCCAACGCCTTCATACCGGATCGCTTCATGCCGGGCGCGCCGCCGCCGGAGCGCTTTGCCTATCTGCCGTTCGGAGCGGGCGCGCGGGTCTGCATCGGGGCTCATTTCGCCCTGACCGAGGCGGTGCTGGCGCTGGCACGGCTGGTGGCGGCCTTCGACATCGAAATGCTCGACGCCGCACCCGTGATGCCGGTCGGCGTGGTCACGACCCAGCCGGATCGCTCGCCGCTGTTCAAGCTCACGCCCAGGGCGGGCGTCTGATCCCGGCGGCGGCCGGGCCATCGCTTCGTCTCTTGCTTGTGGGTTTGCTAGGCACCATCTTAACACGCCATGAGCGACATCCAGGCCCAGCTTTCGGTTCTGAAGCAGACCGCCGATCCGGCCGTTGCGGACGCGATCACACGGTTGATTGAGGCGGGTGAAGATCACGAACTCAACCGTATCAATGCCCTGGAGTTCTCGGCGCGCGCCGGTCTCGATGAGGAACGGGTTATTTCCGGGTTCCTGCATGCTGCACGGATCGGCTTGTTCGATCTGACCTGGAACGTGCTCTGTCCTGGCTGCAGCGGCGTGCTGGATGCGCACGCCACGCTGAAATCTCTCCGCCATGACGATTACCATTGCGGACTATGCGCTTGCGGCTACGAGCCTTCCATCGACGAGCAGGTCGAAGTTGCTTTCACCGTGAGCTCCAAGGTCAGGAGCATCGCCGCTCACGATCCGAACACGCTGCCGCTCTGGGAGTATTACAAGCAGGTCTTCTGGAGTTCCGGGATCGACCTCGACCGGGAGTCTTTTGCCTCGCTCAGCGAAGAAGTGACGCTTGATGCGCTCGAGCTGCCAGCCGGTGAGAAGGCCGTGCTCTCACTGCAGCTCCCATCCGATTTCATCATCATCTTCGAACCGGTGACGCATTCTGCGCATTTCATCGACGTTCAGGGCGAGCCCACCAGGGAGCGCCAGCAGCTCGGACTGCTATTCAACAGGGCGCATCCTCCGACCGGATCGATCACGTTGCGTCCAGGCCCGCTGCGACTGGCGCTCGACAATCAGGCCGGCGTACGGACGCTGCCGACCGTCTTCGTTGCCGGCGATGCGCTCCACCGTCTCCTCGGCAAGCGCCGGCCTTTCCTGACCGCCAAGCGCATATTGTCCAACCAGACCTTTCGCGACGTGTTCAAGGCGGACAATCTCAACATCGACCAGCGGCTGAAGATCACCTCTCTCACCTTCCTGTTCACCGACCTCAAAAGCTCGACGGCGCTGTATGAGCGCGTCGGCGATCTCGCGGCCTTCGACCTGGTGCGCGCGCATTTCCGCGCGCTGCTGGAGATCATCAATGCCGAGAAGGGCGCGGTGGTGAAGACCATCGGCGATGCCGTGATGGCGACCTTCATCCAGCCCGAGCATGCGCTGTCCGCGGGCCTGCGCATGCGCGCGGCGATGCAGCGGCTCAATGCCGAGCGCGGAACCGAGGATCTCGTGGTCAAGATCGGCATCCACGAGGGGCCGTGCCTCGCGGTGATGTTGAACGACCGCCAGGACTATTTCGGCCAGACCGTCAACATCGCGTCGCGCGTGCAGAGCCTGTCGACCGCGCAGGAGATCCATCTCACCGCGCCCGTGATCGAGAGCCCCGGCGTTGCCGACATCCTGCGGAGCGCGAAGATCGCGCCCATCCAGAAGCACGCCGCGCTGCGCGGCATCGCCGACCGCATGATGGTGTACGAAATACCCTGAGGCTTACCGAAATGTCATGCAGTCCAAAGGTCGCAGCGGATTGTCGGCGCAGCGTGGCATTTGCATATAATGAGCATTCGCCGGCCGGTTTGCGATCCGCTACGTATCTTACAGCGAAGGATTCCATGCTCGAAGGACTGCGCCAATTCATCGCTGACGTCGTTTCGCCGCAGCAGACCCCGGCGTTCGACGACAATGGCTATCAGCTCGCGGCGACGGCCCTGCTGATCCACGTCATCTCGCTGGACGGCGAGCCGAGCCAGATCGAGCGTCGCAAGCTGCACGGCCTGATCGAGCGGCGCTTCGGGCTCGATCCCGGCAGCGCCGACCGGCTGATCGCGCAAGCCATGCTGGCGGAGGGCGACGCGGTCGATCTCTATCGCTTCACCAGCGTCATCATGCGCGAGGTCGACGAAGCCGGCCGCCTGCGCATCGTCGAGATGATGTGGGAGCTGGTCTACGCCGACGGCAAGGTGACCGAATTCGAGGACAATGTGGTCTGGCGCGCCTCGGAGCTGCTCGGCGTCTCCACGCATGACCGCCTCGACCTCAAGCACCGGGTGGCGGCGCGCAAGTCCGGCGCCCCGGCTTGAACCGCGTCGCTCCGGGTGGAACCGACTTCATGCGGAGATGAACAAACTTTAATTTTGTTCCGGACACCCCCGTTCATGTAAATCCATGTGAATCTGAGGCTATTGCCGCAATCCAGCGCAAGGCCATGCATCGCGGTGTCTTGCATGTTCCCGTCCCACTATGCTCTCGTCCGCCGCAATTGGATGATGTGCAAATTGTGATCGAAGAGCAGGGATCGTGGGTGAACGTGTCACGCTCGTAACGGGTGCCTCTGCCGGAATCGGCAGCGAATTGGCGCGCGTGTTTGCCGCGAACGGGCACCGGCTCGTATTGACGGCCCGGCGCGAAGACCGGCTCGAGGCGCTGGCGCAGGAGATCGCCGCCAAGGGCGGCCCGGCGCCGCTGGTGATCCCCTGTGACCTCACCTCCCCCGACGCCGGCGCGACCATCGAGGCTGCGCTGTCGGCTGCCGGCCTGGAGCTGCAATATCTCGTCAACAACGCCGGCTTCGGCCTGTTCGGCAAGGCGGTGCAGCTCGACCGCACCGAGCAGCTCGACATGATCTCGGTGAACGTCCGCGCCCTGACCGAGCTGTCGCTGCGCTTTTCCGACCAGTTGATCCGCAACAAGGGCGGCATCCTCAATCTGGGATCGGTGGCCGGGTTCCTGCCGGGGCCTGGCATGGCGGTCTATTACGCCTCGAAGGCCTATGTGATCTCGTTCACCGAGGCGCTGCGCAAGGAGCTGGCGCCGCATGGCGTCCGGGTCACGGTGCTGTGTCCCGGTCCGGTGCCGTCGGAATTCCAAGACCGCGCCGGCTTCAAGCCGGGCGTGGATTCGGTGATCCTCAACGTCTCGCCCAAGGCCGTGGCGGAAGCCGGCTATCGCGGCCTGATGGCCGACAAGCGCGTGGTGCTGCCCGGGCTCGGCATCAAGATCGTGCCGTTCATGCTGCGCTGGTTCCCGCGCGGCTTCATCCTCGCCGCGGTCGGCCGGCTGCAGCTGAAGCGGACCTGATCGCGCTGGCCCGGCGCTTGCTTTGCAATGTGCGCTCGCTCACGCGCCGTTAACCTTTGCTTAGCTATGATCGCCAGGTGATGCTCAGGCAAGACCCTTCGCTCCATCCGAACGGGACCCAGGCGGACGTTCGGCATCTCTACTCGAAGCTGGCCCCGGCGGCTGCGCCGCAGCGGCCCGTCCTCATCATCCTGCATCAGGAAACATCGAGCCCTGGCCGCGTGGGCAACGCCCTGCGCGCCCGCGGCTATCCGCTCGACCTCCGCCGGCCGCGGTTCGGTGATCCGCTGCCGGAGACGCTCGATGGGCATGCGGGTGCCGTTATTTTCGGCGGTCCGATGAGCGCGAACGATCCGGACGACTTCGTCCGCCGCGAGATCGACTGGATCGAGGTGCCGCTGCGGGAGCAGCGTCCCTTTCTCGGGATCTGCCTGGGCGCGCAGATGCTGGCGATCCAGCTCGGCGCGCCGGTTACGCCGCATCCAGAGGGGCGCGCCGAGATCGGCTATTATCCGATCCGCCCGACCCGGGCCGGGCGCAGGCTTTGCCCGCATTGGCCTGATCACGTCTATCACTGGCACCGCGAGGGCTTCGATCTGCCTGATGGCGCCGATCTGCTCGCCGAGGGCGGCGACTTTCCGGTGCAGGCCTATCAATACCAGAACGCCACCGGGCTGCAGTTCCACCCCGACGTGACCTACGCGATGATGTGCCGCTGGACCACCCGCGGTCATGCCCGGCTGGACACCCCCGGCGCCCGTCTGCGCCACCATCATTTCGAGGGTCGCGCCGTGCATGATGCCGCCGAGCGGGCCTGGCTGGCACATTTTCTGGATGGCTGGCTGGCGCGCGAGCCGGTGGCGGCGATGGCCGAGGCGGCGGAGTAGGACGGGCGTCCTGATCAATCGATTGGCTTGGAATGTTCAGACTTCAGCCCGGCTTCGCCAAGAGGCTACGCCGGGCACCACGCTTCGCCTTTCAGGCATTGCGTGGCTGCGCCACGCGTAGCCTGAAAGGCGAAGCGTGGTGGAGCCAGGCGGGATCGAACCGCCGACCTCGTCATTGCGAACGACGCGCTCTCCCAGCTGAGCTATGGCCCCGTAACACGACCGCTTTGATGTTGGGAACAGGCGGCCGGCAGATCGGGCGCCATTTACAGTCGGTGCCCTGGTCAAGTCAAGAACGGTCACATCGCCTGTTAGCCTTGACGGGCACCTTCCCTTGTTTGCGCGGGAGGGAACAGATATCTAACCGGGTGATATCTCGTTCCAGGAACCCCGGATGATACGCCTCTTAGACTTCGTTGACTGGCTTCTCGGCCTCTACGTGTTCATCCTGGTCGTTGCGGCAATCATGTCCTGGCTGGTCGCGTTCAGCGTCATCAACGTCCGGAACGACTTGGTCCGACAGGTGCTTTACACGCTTGATGCTCTGACAGAGCCCGCGCTCCGACAGATTCGGCGCTTCGTGCCTCCTGCCGGAGCGTTGGACCTTTCGTTTCTCGTTCTCTTCATCCTCATCCAGTTCATCCGGTTCGTGATCATCCCGGCGCTTCAGGGTCTGTTTGTCTAGCGCCTGCACGCACTGACGTAGACGCGCGGGATTCAAGGGTGCTGCTTGCGTCAACTCAGGTCTGCTGCTGATTCGGATCGAGGGTCCCTATCGATGGTCCCTTGGCGATGTTCGAAGGGCGGCGTCACCCTCGCATTGCGGGTGACCCCACGCGGCGGCCGGGACGCCGTCGATGGGGTCGAGACGCTGTCCGACGGCCGCAATGTGCTGAAGGTCCGGGTGCGCGCGATCGCCGATGGCGGCGAGGCGAATCGCGCCGTGACCGAGCTGCTGGCCAAGGCGATCGGCGTCACCAAGGCCTCGGTGCGAATCACCTCTGGCGCGACGTCACGGCTGAAACAGGTCGCCATCGACGGCGATCCGTCGGCGCTCGATCAGGCCTTGCGCGACCTCACCGCAGCCCATAAGCCGACCCGGAAACAACGAGAATAGACGCAAGAAGCGCGAGCCGAGGCCTTTCGGCTTCGCAAGCGGCGATCTTCACCCTCCCCTGGAGGGGGAGGGTCGCCTCACGGTGAGCGAAGCGAGCGTGAGGCGGGGTGGGGTGATCTCTCCACCGGCACCGGCATCCGTGGCTTCACCCCACCCCGCTCGCCCGCTTCGCGTGCGATCGACCCTCCCCCTCCAGGGGAGGGTGGGTGCACGCGGCCAGCATCTTGCTCGATGAACAGCCTTTGAACCGAGGATAGAGCAAAATGACCGCGCGCATCATCGACGGAAAGATCATTGCAGCCGACCTGCGCGCGCAGGTCGCCCGTGAGGTCGAGCGGGTCAAGCGCGACCATGGCCTGACACCCGGCCTCGCCGTCGTGCTGGTCGGCAACGATCCGGCGTCCGAGGTCTATGTCCGCAGCAAGCACACCCAGACCCAGGCCGCCGGCATGGCCTCGTTCGAGCACAAGCTGCCGGCCGACGTTTCGCAGGACGAGCTGCTGGCCTTGATCGGCAAGCTCAACCGCGATCCCGCCGTGCACGGCATCCTGGTGCAACTGCCGCTGCCGAAGGGGCTGGAGACCGAGGCCGTCATCAACGCCATCGATCCGGCCAAGGACGTCGACGGTCTGCATCCGCACAATGCCGGCCGTCTCGCCGGCGGCCAGCCGGCGCTGGCGCCGTGCACGCCGCTCGGCTGCATCATCCTCAGCAAGACCGTGCACGGCTCGCTGGAGGGCATGAACGCGATCGTGATCGGCCGCTCCAACCTGGTCGGCCGTCCGCTGGTGCAGCTGCTCCTCAACGAGAACGCCACGGTGACGATCGCGCATTCGCGCTCGCGCGACCTGCCGGCGCTCACTGCGCGCGCCGATCTGGTCTATGCCGCCGTCGGGCGCCCGGAGATGGTGAAACGCGACTGGATCAAGCCCGGCGCGACCGTGATCGACGTCGGCATCAACCGTATCCCAACAGCTGACGGCAAGACGAAGCTGGTCGGCGACGTCGCCTATGCAGAAGTGGCGGAGGTCGCCGGCGCGATCACGCCGGTGCCCGGCGGCGTCGGCCAGATGACGGTCGCGTGCCTCTTGGTCAACACACTGCGCGCCGCCTGCGCCATTGCCGGGCTGCCGAAGCCGGCGGTGTAACCACCTGCGTCATTCCGGGTTCAGCCGCTGCGCGGCTGCCCCGGAATGACGTCAATTGTTTTCACTTCTTCGCGGCCTTGGCGCGCGCGATGCCCTCGGCGATCAGCTGGTGGGCGTCGTCGGCATTGCCCCAACGTAGCACCTTCACCCACTTGCCGGGCTCGAGATCCTTGTAGTGCTCGTAGAAGTGCTGGATCTGCTGCAGCGTAATGTCCGGCAGGTCCGAATAGGTGCGGACCTTGTCGTAGCGCTGGGTCAGCTTCGAGGACGGCACCGCGATGATCTTCTCATCGCCGCCAGCCTCGTCCTCCATCAGCAGCACGCCGACCGGGCGCACGCTCATGACCGCGCCGGGCACGATCGCGCGGGTGTTGGCCACCAGCACGTCGCAGGGATCGCCGTCGTTGGACAGCGTGTGCGGGATGAAGCCGTAATTGCCGGGGTAGCGCATCGCCGTATAGAGGAAGCGGTCGACGAACAGCGTGCCGGCTTCCTTGTCGAGCTCGTACTTGATCGGCTCGCCGCCGACCGGCACTTCGATGACGACGTTGACCTCGCGCGGCGGATCTTTCCCGATCGGGATGGCGTCGATGCGCATGGATGCTCCGTAGAACTTGAACGTTTCAGGGTCGGACGCCCGTGGAATGAGCGCGGGCATTCGCAGTCGCAAAAAAATCGCGGCTGCGCAACAGCTACCTCAGGCCAACACTTTCAGTTCAATTCGAGGGCGCGTTAACGCCTAACGCGCACAGAGCACAGCCGGTCCAGGCTCAGTTGGTCCAGGCAAAGGCGACCTTGTCGAGCGACTTCGGCCCGAAGCGCTCCGACGACCGCGCGACCATGCGGCCGCCCAATGCGCGGTAGAACTCGGTGGCGGGATCGTTGTCGGACAACGCCCACACCACCATGCTCTTCAGGCCGCTCTGCGCGAGGTCGCGCTTGGCGGACTGAAAGAGCCGGCGACCGAACCCCAGCCCCTGAAATTCCGGTCGCAGATAAAGCTCGTAGACTTCTCCGTCAAAATGCAGGCTGCGGGCGCGATTGCGGCCGTAATTCGCATAGCCTGCGACCTTGTCGTTGAACACCAGCACGCTGACGCGGCTGCCTTTGCGGATCGCGCTGTCCCACCATTGGGGGCCGCGCCGGTTGATCAGCTTCTCCAGCTCTGCGCCAGGGATGATCCCCTGGTAGGCGGAACGCCAGGCTTCATCATGGGCTGACGCCACCGCAGCCGCATCTGCAGCCTTGGCCGGACGGACTTCGATCAGGGTTGTGCTCATGACGAGATCAAAGCAAGTCGGCGGTCCGCCTTCAAGGTGCCACGTTAAAGATCGGTTAACCTGTGGACTTTCGGCATCACCGTGGCGGAAAGCTGTGCCGAAAAGGGACAATTTCGCAACATTGTCGGGCGCCGGTGGTGTCCTGTCACCGCTGTTTCATACGTCGCGGGAAAAACTGCATCTGACCGGCCGCGGCGTGGGCTAGTGTGGCGCAAGCTCAACATCTTCTCGTTCGGCTGAATGGTGCTGCTTCGCTGCGTCTCATGGTTGCTCGCACTGCTCGTCCTGTCGGCAGCCGACGCAACGGCACAGCCGTTCGGTCCCGCGTCGCCCGAAGCCGAGCCGGCGCGCCGGCAGCAATGGCTGATACCGTCCATCAAGACCGAAATTCCCGCGCATGCGATCCTCTATCGGCCTGCCGGCCACGGGCCGTTTCCGCTGGCCGTGATCGCGCATGCCTCGACGCAGAATCCGCTGTGGCGGGCACAGCTGCCGCAGCCCACCTACACGGCGCTGGCGCGTCTCCTGGTGGGGCGGGGCTATGCCGTGCTGGTCCCGGAGCGGCTCGGGCACGGCCGCACGGGCGGTCCCTACGTCGAAGACCAGGGCGGCTGCGCCGACGCGGACTACGAGAGAGCAGGACGCGCGACGGCGGCGCAGATTTTGCGCGCGCTCGCGGACATGCGCGAGCAGCCGTTCGCCGCGAAGGGCGGCGCCGTCATCATCGGCCATTCGGCCGGCGGCTGGGGCGCGCTGGCACTCGCCGATCAGCCGCCGCAGATCGTCTCAGCAATCGTCGTGTTCGCGCCCGGCCGTGGCGGGCATGCCGACGACGTGCCCGGGCGTGTCTGTGCAGAGGCGCGCCTGCTTGATACGGCCCGCGCATTCGGACGCGGCGCGCGCGCGCCGGTCACGTGGCTGGTTGCGGCCAATGACAGCTACTTTCCACCACCGCTTTCGCGTCGGCTTGCGGATGCCTTCACGTCGGCTGGAGGCCAGGCGGGCTTCAACCTGTTGCCACCTTCCGGCGAGGAGGGGCATTGGATGATCGAGCACGACGACGGCGTGGCACTGGCGGCGGATTTGCTGTCGAGGGCGCTGACAACGACACGTCGATCGACGCATCCGGTGCCGCCGAACTAGCAGGACACGATGACGCTGTATTTCCTGGTCAAATATCTGCACGTGCTCGGCGCCATCGTCATTCTCGGCACCGGCACGGGGATCGCATTCTTCATGCTGATGGCGCATCTGAGTGGCGAGGCCGCGTTCATCGCTCGCACCGCCGGCGTGGTCGTGATCGCCGACATGCTCTTCACATTGTCCGCGGTGTTGCTGCAGCCGGTCACGGGCGGCACGCTGATGTGGCTGTCGTCGACCGCTGTGACTGACGGCTGGCTGCTCACCTCGCTCGCGCTCTACGCGGTCGCCGGGCTGTTCTGGGTGCCGGTGATCTTCATGCAGATCGAGCTGCGCGACCTGGCGCGCCTCGCGGACGTCGGCGCCGAGGAGCTGCCGCCGCGCTACTTCATCGTCTTCCGCCGCTGGTTCCTGTGTGGCATCCCCGGTTTCGGCGCGGTCATGGCCATTCTCTGGCTGATGATCGCAAAGCCGTTCTGACGAGACGCGCATGATCACGTCGACCAACCCCCGCATCCTTGTGCTTGGCGCTTCCGGCCTGATCGGGCGCTTCATCACCGACGATCTGCGCCAGCGTGGCTGTGCGACGGTCGGTGTGGCGCGCGCGTTCTCGCCATCACAACGCGTGTCACCGTTCGACATCGAGCTGCCGATCATGGCGCTCGATGCGCCGGCTCTGGCGAGTCTGATCCGCGCTCACGAGATCGATGTCGTCGTCAACTGCCTCGGCGTGCTGCAGGATGGCCCGGGCAGCGACACTACGGCCGTGCATCGTGAGTTCGTCGCGCGCGTGCTCGCAGCGATCACGGCCTGCGGCCGTCGCATGCGCTTCATCCACATCTCGATCCCCGGCACGGCCGATGAGGATCGCACCGCCTTCGCGACCACCAAGCGTGAGGCGGAGCAGTTGATTGCATCCTCAGACATTCCCTACGCCATCCTGCGCCCGGGCTTCGTGATCGCGCCATCGGCCTATGGCGGCAGCGCGATGGTCCGCGCGCTGGCAGCGCTTCCGGTCGACCTGCCGGCGAAGGTTGCGGCGACACCGTTCCAGCCGGTGGCGGTCGCGGACATCGCCGCGACCATCGCCTGGCTCGCGATGCGGCCGATCGATGACGAGGCGACGCGCGCGGTGAGCTGGGACCTGATGCAGCCCGAGGCGGCGACGCTTGGCGACGTGCTCGGTGCGTTTCGGCGCAGTTTCGGCACAATGGATTGGCCACGCGTTGCCGTGCCCGCGCCGCTGATCAATCTCGGCGCTTTCGCCGGTGACCTCTGCAGCCGGCTCGGCTGGATGCCGCCGATGCGCACCACGGCGATCGCCGAATTGCGCAGGGGCGTACGTGGCGATCCGGACCCGTGGATCGCGGCAACCGTCATTACCCCGACGACGCTGGACGACGCCGTGGGCACGCATGGCGCCACCATTCAGGACAAATGGTTCGCACGCCTGTTCCTGATCAAGGCGCTGATCATTGCCGGCTTGGTGTTGTTCTGGGTCGCGTCCGGCAGCATCGCACTGTTGGTCTCGTTCCCCGCGACCACGGCGATCCTGACCACGCGCGGCTGGCCCGACTGGTTCGCCGTCCCGTTTGCGGCGATCACCAGCATGGTGGACATCTCGGTCGGCGTATTGATCGCGTTCCGCAGAACCGCAGCATTCGGGCTCGCCGCCGGCATCCTCGTCTCGCTCGGCTACATGCTCGGCTGCGCGATCCTCACGCCCGACCTCTGGCTCGAGCCGCTCGGAGCGCTGGTGAAGACGGGACCAGCGATCGTGCTGATGCTGGTCGCGCTGCTCATGATGGACAATCGATGATGACCCACTGGCCCGACGACGACGTGATCCTCTACGACGGCGTCTGCGTGTTCTGCTCCCGCTGGGTGCAGTTCGTGATCGCGCGCGACACCGCAAAGCGCTTCCGCTTCACGCCGATCCAGTCGCCTTACGGCACCCGGTTGGCGCAGGCCTTCGGCATCGATCCCCAGGAGCCCGACACCAATGCGGTGGTGCATGGCGGCAAGGCGCATCTGAAATCCGATGCTGCGCTGACCGTATTGTCGAGCCTGCCGGGCTGGGGCTGGACGCGCGCGCTGCGCGCCATCCCGAAGCCGCTGCGCGATGCGGTCTACAGCCTGGTCGCGCGCAACCGCTACCGCATCTTCGGCAAATACGAATCCTGCTTCGTGCCCGATGCCGAGCTCCGGAGGCGGGTGCTGGAGTCGTGATCCGATCCGCGGGTGAGACGCGGGAGCGAGCCAGGAATTGATCGATTTGATCGAATGATATATACGATATAATCTGTTGGATCGATTGATAGCAGCATGAAATTCTCCTCTCCAGACCCTGTTTGGGAGAGTTTTCCATGGCTGCCCCGTCGCATGATCTGATCGCCGATGCGCCCGTTGCCATTCATCATCGACCTGCCCACGCGCCTGCGACGCCGGGGGCACCGACGCTGCTGCCCGGGCTCGCGCTGTCCGCGGCGCTCGCGGCCGGCGCCTTCGGGCTGCGCCTGGTGCCGGGCCTCGGCCTGTTCAGCCCGATGATCCTCGCGATCGTGGCAGGGATGGCACTGCATAACGTCATCGGCACGCCGGCGCGAGCCAAGCCCGGCGTCGCCTTCTCGATGCGCCGCGCGCTGCGGCTGGCGATCATCCTGCTCGGCCTGCAACTGACGGCCGCCCAGATCATCGAGGTCGGCGCGCGTGGTCTCGCCGTGATCGCGCTGAGCCTCACCGGCACCTTCGTGTTCACGGTGTGGATGGGACGGCTGCTCGGCATCGATCGCAAGCTGGCGGAGCTGATCGCCGCGGGCACCTCGATCTGCGGCGCATCGGCCGTGATCGCGACCAACACGGTCACGCGCGCCCATGACGAGGACGTCGCCTATGCGGTGGCCTGCGTCACGGTGTTCGGCTCGATCGCAATGTTCATCTATCCGCTGCTTCCGGCGCTGCTGCATCTCGACGCGCACGCCTTCGGCCTGTGGAGCGGCGCCTCCATTCACGAGATCGCCCAGGTGGTCGCGGCCGCGTTTCAGCAGGGCCAGCAGGCCGGCGAGTTCGGCACCATCGCCAAGCTGGCCCGCGTGATGCTGCTGGCGCCGGTCGTGCTCACGCTCGGCCTGCTGGCAACGCGGCGTGCGCGCCATGGCGGCGAGACCCGGAGCAATGCGCAGCCGCCGCTACCCTGGTTCGTATTCGGCTTCATTGCGCTGGTCGGCCTCAACAGCGTGATCAGCATACCCGCCGAGATGAAGACGGTGATCGTGACGGCGACCACGTTCCTGCTGTCGATGGCGCTGGCCGCGATGGGACTGGAAACGGATTTCGCCAAGCTCAAGGCAAAGGGCCTGCGGCCGCTGGCGCTGGGCCTGCTCGCCTTCCTGTTCATCGCAGGCTTGAGCCTGGCCCTGGTGAAGCTGACCACATAGGACGCACGTGACGCTCGAACAGCTCAGGATCTTCGTGGCGGTCGCGACCCGCGAGCACGTCACGCAGGCGGCCCACGACCTCAATTTGACCCAGTCGGCGACATCGGCGGCTGTGGCCGCGCTCGAAGCCCGCTACGAGACCAAGCTGTTCGATCGCGTCGGACGCCGCATCGTGCTCACGGCGACCGGGAAGGCGTTTCTCGTCGAAGCAAAGGCGGTGCTGGCGCGCGCGGCCGCCGCCGAGACCGTGCTGAACGATCTCGCCGGCCTGAAACGGGGGCAGCTGGCGCTGGCGGCCAGCCAGACCATCGCGGGCTATTGGCTGCCGGCCTTCATTCACCGCTTCAATGCCGCGCATCCAGCGATCAAGCTGCAGCTATCGATCGGCAATACCGAGCAGGTTGCGACCCAGGTCCGCGAGGGCTCTGCCGATCTCGGCTTCGTCGAGGGCGATGTCGACGATCCCGTGCTCACGGCCCAGCCGGTCGCGGAGGACGACATGGTGCTGGTCGGCCCGATCGATCATCCGCTGTGCCGCGGCAGGTCGGTGACAACCAGCGACCTGAGGACGGCACGCTGGGTGTTGCGCGAGCAGGGCTCCGGCACGCGCGCCGCGCTCGAAACAGCGCTGGGCCGCTTCGGAATCACCCCGGCCGAGCTCGATGTGGTGTTCGACCTGCCGTCCAACGAGGCCGTGCGCGGCGCCGTTGAAGCCGGCGCCGGCGTCACGGTGCTGTCGCGCCTGGTGGCAATGCGCGCCGTCAAGGCGGGGCTGCTCGCCGTCGCCAACATCGAGCTGCCCAAGCGGCACTTCTACAGCCTGCGCCACAAAGAGCATCATCAGACGCAGGCCGCACGGGAGTTTCTGCGGATGGTGGGGGAGACGCATTGATTGGGGCAGGTCATCCCGAGCGCAGCGAAAGCGATCCAGAAATCCCACCGCGGTGACAGTCTGGAGTGCCTCGCTGTGCTCGCAACGACGGTGGATGTGCTAGCGCCTGGTTACTGACGCCAGAGCTTCCCGCGCCGCGCGCTCGCCGCTGTCGCGCGCGCCATGGGCGGTCGAGAAGAAATCCACGGGCGTCGCCTCGCCGGCGAAGAACAGCCGATCATCAACCGGCGCGGCCAGCACGGCGCGCTTGTCGGCATGTCCGGGCAGTGCATGCGAATAGGCGCCGCGCGCGAACGGGTCGGCGCCCCAGCGGGACTCGGCGAGCGGACGGAGGCTCTTGCGGATGTCGTTGCCGAGCAGGGCCGCGATGTCGTCGATCGCCTGCGCCGCCAAGGCCCCCTCGCCCGCCACTTCGATCTCGCGAGCGAAGCTGCCGCCATAAAAACCTTCGATGCAGGGCTGGCCGAACGGGCGCAGCTGGAAGCTGCCGACCCGCGCGGTGTGGCTTCGGCCGCGCATGCCCGAATCCCTCGGCAGGTGCTCCCAGCCGTCGAGCGCCAGCGTCACCTTGTTGTCGAGACCGAGCGGCAGGCCAGCGGCGGCTTCGACCTTGCTCGGCAGGGCCGGCGAAAAGCGGAGCGCTTCGTCGACGATGAGACTGGTCGGCACGGTCACGATGACCTTGTCGGCCGTCACCGTGCCCCGCGAGGTCGTCAAGCGAATGCGCCTGTCGCCGTGATCGATCAGGGTCACGTTGCAGTTCAAGGCGATCGGCAGGCCCCCGCCATAGGCGGCGACCAGCGCGCCATAGCCGTGGCGAACGCGCCAGTTCAGCTCGGTGTCCTCATAGGCTTCGAAGTCGAGCAGCGACATCTGGTCGAGCTCGCAGCCGTTGAGATAGGTGCAGATCGCATCGATCATGCCGTTCCAGCGATTGCCGGGCTCCAGGCAGATGCTCGCCGGGGCATCGCGGCCACTCTTGGCGGCCTCTGCGGTGCGCGTGAAGAACGCCTCCAGCGCCCGCAAGAACTCCTCGCGCTCGTGGCGCGGAAATGCCGCGTCATAGGCCTGGTCGCGCCAGGGCGGCCGGCTGGTGTCGATCGTGAAAGCAAGCCGCTCGGCGATGCCGACGAAGGAGTTGCGATCAGCCGAATGCAGCCAGCCGCAGCCGAGATCGAAGGTGACATCAGGCGAAGCCATGATGGTGTGAGCACGGCCGCCGATGCGGTCGAGGGCCTCCAGGACGATGAACGAGACGCCCTTGTCCTGCAGCGCATGTGCGGCGCCGAGGCCCGCGGCACCCGCGCCGATGATGGCGATGTCGATGGAGGATGGGAAAGACATTGGCTCATCCAACTCCGTCGTCATGCCCGGCCTTGTGCCGGGCATCCACGTCGTCCTCGCAAGCCGCAAAACGTGGATGGCCGGGACAAGCCCGGCCATGACGCATTTGAGGATGGAGGGCGGAAATTACGCCACCGCTTCCTTCTGTTTCTCGGCGCGCTTGCGCTCGTTCGGATCGAGATGCTTCTTGCGCAGGCGGATCGACTTCGGCGTAACCTCGACCAGCTCGTCGTCCTCGATATAGGCCAGCGCCTTCTCCAGCGTCATCCGGATCGGCGGCGTCAAACGGACCGCCTCGTCCTTCGACGTGGTGCGGATGTTGGTGAGCTGCTTGCCCTTCAGCACGTTGATCTCGAGATCGTTGTCGCGGGTGTGCTCGCCGACGATCATGCCGCGATAGACCTTCCAGCCCGGCTCGATCATCATCGGGCCGCGGTCCTCCAGCTTGAACATCGCGTAGGCCACCGCCTCGCCCTGGTCGTTGGAGATCAGGACGCCGTTGCGGCGGCCGGCGATCTCGCCCTTGAACGGGGCATAACCGTGGAACAGGCGGTTCATGATCGCGGTACCGCGGGTGTCCGTCAGCAGCTCGCCCTGATAGCCGATCAGGCCGCGGGTCGGCGCGTAGAACACCAGCCGCAGGCGGTTGCCGCCGGACGGGCGCATCTCGATCATCTCGGACTTGCGCTCGCTCATCTTCTGCACGACGACGCCGGAATGCTCCTCGTCGACGTCGATCACGACCTCCTCGATCGGCTCCAGCCACGCGCCGGTGGCCTCGTCCTTCTGCAGCACCACGCGCGGACGCGACACCGACAGCTCGAAGCCTTCGCGGCGCATGGTCTCGATCAGGATCGCGAGCTGCAATTCGCCACGGCCCGACACTTCCATGGCGTCCTTGTCGGCGGATTCGACCACGCGCAGCGCGACATTGCCCTCGGCCTCGCGCAGCAGGCGGTCGCGAATCATGCGGCTCGTGACCTTGTCGCCTTCGGTGCCCGCCAGCGGCGAGTTGTTGACGATGAAGGACATCGACACGGTTGGCGGGTCTATCGGCTGCGCCGGGAGCGGAGTCTCGACCGAGGGATCGCAGAACGTGTCGGCGACGGTGCCCTTGGTCAGGCCTGCGATGGCGACGATGTCACCGGCCTCGGCCTCGTCGAGCGGCACGCGCTCGATGCCGCGGAACGCGAGAATTTTGGAAATACGGCCCTGCTCGACGACCTTGCCCTCGGCGTTCAGCACCTTCACGGCCTGGTTGGGCTTGATGCTGCCCGAGGTGATGCGGCCGGTGATGATGCGCCCCAGGAAGTTGTTGGCCTCCAAGATGGTGCCGATCATGCGGAACGGCCCCTCTTCGACCGACGGCGCCGGCACATGGCGCAGCACCAGGTCGAACAGCGGCTGCATCCCGGCGTCCTTCGGACCTTCCGGGCTCTCGGCCATCCAACCCTGCTTGGCCGACCCGTACAGGATCGGGAAGTCGAGCTGCTCCTCGGACGCGTCGAGTGCGGCGAACAGGTCGAACACCTCGTTGATGACCTCGGTCGGACGGGCGTCGGGACGGTCGACCTTGTTGATGACGACGATCGGCTTGAGGCCGACCTTGAGCGCCTTGGAGACCACGAACTTGGTCTGCGGCAGCGGGCCCTCGGCGGCGTCGACCAGCACCAGGGCGCCGTCCACCATGTTCAGGATGCGCTCGACCTCGCCGCCGAAATCGGCGTGGCCGGGGGTGTCGACGATGTTGATGCGGGTGTCCTTCCACTGCACCGAGGCGGCCTTGGCCAGGATGGTGATGCCGCGCTCGCGCTCCAGGTCATTCGAGTCCATGGCGCGCTCGGCAACCTTCTGGTTCTCGCGGAAGGTACCCGACTGCTGCAGGAGACGGTCAACCAGGGTGGTTTTGCCGTGGTCGACGTGGGCGATGATGGCGATGTTGCGAAGATTCATGGTCGGTGTCTTCTAAGCTTTCTCAAGAGCCCGTGCTCTGTCCCCGGCGGGGCGCGCGCTTTGTTATAGTCGAATCAAGCTGTTAGCTTTACGACGCGCGCTCGCGAAACTCGTTCGGCGGCAGGGGCCGGCAGCCCCAAATAGGAAGCCCGGCCAATCGACCGGGCAGACCTCACGCGTTGCGGCGCAATATAGGCAGAAAATGCCAAAAAACAATGACTGCTTTCAGGAACGAGGAGCGGTTTCCGAGCGGCTGGCTAACGCCTCCGCGACCGCACGCTTCCGGGCGGCGCGGTAGAAGACGAGACCAACCACTCCGACCGGCGATCCCACGAGGACCAGCGCTGACAGCCGTCGGCTGCGTCTATGCGCGGAAAGTAAAAAACGCCTGCGGGCTCAGCCCGTCGCGGCCTGCTCGGTCGGATAGACGCCGCGCAGGACCTCCTCGAAATGGGTCTTCACGGCTTCGTTGCACAGGCAGGAGCGGCGCTTCAGCGCGTCGAAGTCGCGCACCATGAAGGCGCCGCGGCGGGTTTCGAGAATGCCCTCGGCTCGGAAGGTCTGGACGACCCGGCTGACATAGCTGCGGCCGACGCCGAGCAGCGTCGCCAGCTGCTCATGCGTCAGCGGCACGATCGGCTCGCCGTCGGTGCGGTCCATCGCGGCCACGATCCACTTCGCCGTCCGCTGCTCGATCGAATGAATCGCGTTGCAGGCGGTCGACTGGAACATCTGTGCCAGCATGCAATCGGCGTAGCGCGCGAACACGTTGCGGAGCGTCTTGGATTGCAGCTTGGCGGCCGCTAGGCGGGACAGTGGCAGCCGTGCAAACGGGCCGCCGAACTTGACGACGATCCGCGTATAGGCCGGCAGGAAGCCCTCGCTGACGATGCCGCCGACGGCGCCCTCGCGGCCGACCAGGATGGTCTCGACGTCGCGGCCGTCCTCATTGGGGACGAGATAGGACGTGAGCGCCGGCCCACAGGGAAAATGCACGATCTGCACATCGTCCCCGGGATTGTAGAGCAGATCGTTCGGCGTTGCCTCGTCCTCCACCAGATACGGCGAGATCAGCGCGTAGTCGGCCGGACTCAGCCGCAGCAGCAGGTTGTTGTGGGGCCGTTCCCGGTTCAGCGTGGTCACACCCTGGCTCAGCATCGTCATCCCCCGCGCGCAACGCATGTGCGTGATTCGTGCTCCTTGTGTTCACAAGTGCACCGACACAGGAACTCTGATATGCTGCCTTGGTTCCAGGAACCCGCCAGCGCACTCAAGAGGAGACGCCGGCTGCGGCGCCCATCCCTCATCCTGGAACCCGCAGATCCCATGACCAGCTCGCAATCAAGCGTGCCCGAGCTTTATCAACATGTGCTGGTCGTCGAAGACGACCCTATCATTGCGCTCGGATTGGAAGACACGATCACCGACCTCGGCGTTCCCGACATCAGGATCGCAGCCGACGTCGCGACCGCGCTCGCCATGATCGCGGAGCGCGCCCCGCAATTCGCATTGCTCGATGTCGGCCTGGTCCGCGAAAAGAGCTTTGCGATTGCCGAGCGGCTAACGGCGCTCGGCATTCCCTTCGCCTTCTCCACCGGCTATGGCGCCGACCGCGTGCCGGCCGCGTTCGCCGACCGGCCACGGCTGCCGAAGCCTTGCCCGACCGACGCGCTGGAGGCGGTGCTGCGCCGACGCGACTAGTTGCCGTCGCAGCACGCGATCGTCTTGCCGCCGAACAACGAGACCTCAGCCGAGCTTCGGATCGAGCGTGGTCGACCACAGCGCGACGTCGGCGCGATCGCGCAGGGTCACGGTCATCTGGCCCGTGGCGCCCTCGATCTTGACGTGGCCGAAGAACTGCATGCCGGCCGATGGCGGCAGGTTCTGCTTATCGAGGCCCGGCGCCTTGATGAAGCGCACCTCGGGGCCGAAGGTGTTGTCGAGCTCGTTCGGACCGAACGTGCCGGCATGCAGCGGACCGGAGACGAACTCCCAGAACGGCTCGAAGTCCTGAAACTGCGCCTTGTTCGGATCGTAATAGTGCGCGGCCGCGTAGTGCACGTCCGCCGTCAGCCACACCGTGTTCTGGATCGGCGCCGTCTTGATGAAGCGCAGGATCTCGGCAATCTCGAGCTCGCGGCCGCGCGCCGGGCCGTCCCCTTGGGCAACCGCTTCCGAGCCCTTCTTGTTGGCCGCGTCGTCATAGACGATGATGCTGAGCGGCATGTCGGAGGCGATCACCTTCCAGGTCGCGCGCGAATTGAGCAGCGCCTGCTTCAGCCAGCGCATCTGCTCCGGCCCGATGAAGTAGGACGCCGGACCATATTTGTCCTCGAGATTGGGACCGTTGGCGCCGCGGTAGCTGCGCTCGTCGAGCACGAACACGTCGAGATGCGGGCCATAGTTGATGGTGCGATAGACTCGGCCCGGCTCGATGATGCTCTCGCGCATCGGATACATCTCGTGGAAGGCGCGCGCCGCGCGGGCCGCGAGCAGCTGGATGTTGCGCTCCTTGTAGCTGGCCGGCAGCTCCTTGGAGGCCGACCAGTTGTTGGTGACCTCATGATCGTCCCACTGCACGAAGATCGGCACCTCGGCATTGAAGGCGCGGACGTTCTCGTCGAGGAAATTGTATTTGTGAGCGGCACGGAACTCGTCGAGCGTTTCGGCGACCTTCGCCTTCTCTTCCACGGTGAGGTTCTTCCACACCTTGTTGTCCGGCAGCTTCACCTCGGACTTGATCGGGCCATCGGCATAGATGGTGTCGCCGGAATGCAGGAAGAAGTCCGGGCGGTGCTTCTTCATCGTCGAGAAGGTGAACATGCCGCCATCGTCGGGATTGATGCCCCAGCCCTGCCCCGCCACGTCGCCGCCCCAGACGAACGAGACGTCGCGCTTGTTGCCGGGCGCGGTGCGGAAGCGGCCAAGCGCGGCCTCGCTTTCGACCGCGACATGCGAAAGGTCGCGAAACTTGACGCGGTAGAAGATGTCCTGGCCGCTGGGCAGACCGTCGATCAGCATCTTGGCCGTGAAGTCGCTTTCCGGAAGTGCGGCGACCGGAGGCAGCGTACGCGCGTCCTTGAACGACTCGGTGGTCGCCACCTCGACCAGCATCTGCGACGGCCGGTCGGCACGCGCCCAGACCACGCCGCCATCCATGCCAACGTCGCCGGACTGCACGCCATGCGTGATCTGCGGCCGGTCGGCGGCGCGGCTCAGATAGGGCATCGCCAGCGTCGTGACGCCGGCTGCGGCGGCTGTCGACAGGAAGCGGCGGCGGGACAGGGCTGTGCGCGGTCGAGGAATGCGAAGCGTCATGCGGATCTCCTGGTCGGATCGCGCGCGGGAGCAGGCGCGAGCCACGGCCCGGCAGACCTAGAAAAGATTGATGACGCTGGAATTACACGCGGCGTCTTGGGCAGTGCGCGACACCGCCGCAAGGGGAGCGTGGCAGACCTCAGGTGCCGGCGGCACGCAACTGCGCGCCGGTGCGCTGCAGATTGGCGGGCATGCTCATCAGGATGAGCTTGCGATCGGCCACCGCGTTGTGGAACTGCTCGAGCGCGATGTTGAACGCGGTCAACGCCGCGTGCTCGATCGCGCCGTCCTCGAAGCAGGTCAGCGTGTTGCGCAGGATCTCGTCGGCCTCGGCCTGGAGCTGATCGAGCTCCTCGGTCGAATCGCACTTGCGCGCGATCGTGATCATCTCCAGCAGACGATCGCGCAGCGAGGTGTTGATGGTGCGTTCGTCGCGCTTGAGATAGCCGGCGAACCACGCGCCGGCCGAGCCCATCGCCGAAAGCGCCATCAGGCTCCACCAGATGTAGTCGCTGTAGCGGTCGAGGAAGGTCTTCTCCTCGCCGTCGACGAAGGCCGCCGCGCCGGGATGGACGGGGATCGCGGCGTCCTTGTCGGTGTCCGGCGTCTCGATCTTGGCGGCAAGCGGAAATTCCGACATCAGCTGCTGGCGCACCGAGAACAGCTGATGCGTGAACGTCGAGACCGTCGATTCGGCGAGGCCCTTGCGTGCCACGATGTGGTGATTGAAGCTGATCGTCTTCACTTCATCTTCAGGGCGATCGGGCGCCCCGCCGAACGCGCCGGCCGGAATCTCGGTGGCCTCGTATTCGGGATGGTTCTGTGCGATGGCTCCGGCGGAATCGATGGCCAGGAAGGTGGGGGGGCCGCCCTCCTTGGTAGCGGCGGCGATCGCATCCGCCGTGATTTTGCTGTTGATGGGACCGGCCGCCAGATAGACATCGGCCCTCTGGCTTCGGACCGCTTCGGCGGCCTCGGTGATCGGGAATTGGACGATCTCGACCTTGCCGGGGTCGACGCCATATTGGCGCAGGATGACCTTCAGCAGGTTCGCGTTCGCCGGCGTCCGGCCGATGATGCCGACTTTGTGGCCCGCGAGCTGCGAGATCTTCGTGATCTTGGCGCCACCCTTGCGGCTCTTGCCCTTGCCGGACGAGGGCACCCAGAGGACGACGACGTTCTTGCGCAGCGTCGCTACCGCCTGTGCGTTCTTTGGGACCTCGAGGTCACCCCGCACGATCGCAAGATCCACCTTGGCGGCGGCCAGCGCCTGCGCGCTCTCGGCGGCGCCCTCGGTCGGAACCGGCCGCAGCCTGACGGAGGCGTGCGACTGGGAAAAGGCCTGGGTCAGGGCCTGGACGACCTTGAGGTCGTCGCTGTTGGGCGGACCGACCGCGATCTTGAGCACCACGGGACGCATCGCAAAATAGTAGGCACCCGTCAAAGCGCCGACGACCGCGAGGATCCCGGCGATGACGATGAACACGGCAGGGCGCATCCGTGAGCGCTGCGCTGGCGTGGTCTGAGTATCTACCAGATTCCGTCCTCCGGTGGTCCCAGGGCCGGGCGACGCCACCGGCGGCTTCGTCTGGCCACGTCGTCCTTCGATAGAGCTGAACTGTAGCAAATTTCTTGTCCGCCCGGGGTGACATCTGCGTCATGGTTACCACCGCACCAGTCCACCGCAGGATCGGGGCAGTTCCGAGCCCCTCCGGCATGGCGCCTGTGACAAGGCTCTGATCGGGATGCGTTTTCGGCTAGTCTTGGCAACCGGACACCGGCGCGATCCAGCCGGAGGTAGCCCCGCAATCGCCCGGACGCTGCCACGTGTCCGGTCGATTGCACCACAAGAGGAGATCGAGATGCCGCAACGATTGTCGGCGGAGGCACGCGCCACCGCCCTGCGGGAGCTTCCCGACTGGTCCGAGCTGGAGGGCCGCGAGGCCATCGCCCGCACCTTCACGTTCAAGAACTTCAACGAAGCGTTCGGCTTCATGACCCGGGTCGCGCTGGTCGCCGAGAAGCACGACCATCATCCCGAGTGGCGCAACGTCTACCGCACCGTCGAGGTGGTCCTCACGACCCATGACGCAGGCGGCGTGACCATGCGCGACATCGAGCTCGCCAAGGCGATGAATGCGATCGCCGCGACGATGCGCGGCTGAGGCCTTGGCGACGACGGCACGCGCCTTGCGGCCGGCGTCGCCATCACCACATCCGAGGGCGAGGACCGCGCCTCCAGCGCCGTCTGGAACCGGAGATCGGACATCATGTCGGATGCGACCGACTACAACGTTGGCTTCGAGCCCGCGGAGCGGCTGGCCCGGGATCGCGAGACCCTTCGCCGCCGTTTCTGGATCAAGTTCAAGACGGTTGTCGCGCGGTTGCCGTTCGCCGAGGAGCTGCTTGCGGCGTATTACTGCGCCTTCGACAAGGAGACACCGCGGCACGTCCAGGTCGCCCTGCTCGGCGCCATCGCCTACTTCGTCGTGCCGTTCGACTTCATGCCTGACGTGTTGCCCATCCTCGGCTTCACCGACGACGCGGCGGTGCTCGCCACCGCCATCCGCATGGTCGCCTCGAACATCACGCCCGACCATCATGCCGCGGCCCGCGCCGTACTCGCGCGGCTGGCGGCAGACAAGAACGCTGACGTCGCGAAGGACGGCGAGAATATCGGCTGACGGCGGCTTGGGCCGGCAAGCCGGGTTCCCGCAGTCAGCGCCTCGGAAGGGCACAACGGCAAACGACAGCAAAAAGCCCCGCGTTCGCGGGGCTTTTCTCCTGATGGGACCTCGTTGAACGCTACGAGCTCAGCGCTGGCCGCGCGCCTGGGCGCGGGCGCTGCCGGTCTTCTCGGCCTCCCAGGCCTGGTACTGCTTGAACAGCGCCTCGCGGTCGGCCTCGCTCGGCATCGCCCTGCCGGCGCTGCTCTGCTTCAGGAAGTCATCGAAGCGGTCGCGCTGTGCGCCTTCCATGGCATGGCTCTCCAGCCATTTGCTCGCGGACGGCAGCCGCTGCCAGCCGGCCAGCGGCGCCGACAGCGAGACCTCCTTCCACTTCGGATGGAACGGCGGATTCTGGAATGCCGGGAATTTGGTGAAGAAGGCATCGACGAAGGTCGCGAGCTTGCGATAGCGGTCGGTGTTCGGCGCCCAATTATAGGCGGCGAGCACGGCCGGCACCGCGATCGTGTCGACCTTCTCGCCCTCGGCGATCAGGTTCGGATAGTCCTTCGCGGTCAGGGTCGCCGGCAGGTAGTCGGTCTGCAGCGGTCGATCGTAATCGACGTTGACGAGATGGAAGCGCCCGTCGTTGACGAAGGTGCTGACCGACTTGTAGGGCTTGCCGCCGACCACGATGACGGCATCGAGCTCGCCGCGCTTCAGCTTCTCCATCGCGATGCGCTGCTCGATATAGGCGAAGTTGGCGCGCAGGCCCAACCGCTCGAACACCGTCAGCGCCGTGACGAAGGTGCCGCCATTCGGCAGGTCGACGCTGACCCGGCGGCCTTCGAGGTCACGCAGCGTGCGCACCGCGCGTGGCGCGATGACCTGCATCTCCTCGTTGTAGAGCTTGGTGACGTAGGTGAACTGCCGCTTGATGTCCTTGGCGAAGCCCTTGCGCTCGAGATAGTCGAGCGTGTCGGCTCGGACGATGCCGAGATCGACACCCTGCAGGAACAGGATGTCGGCCACGCTCTGGACCGAGCCGCGGCCGACGATCGGCAAGACGCGCAGATTGTTGCCGTCATCGAGCAGCGAGGCCAGATCGGCGCCGAACTGCACATAGGTGCCGCCGATGGTGCCGGTGATGAGCGTCACCGTGTTGGCGTTCAGCGCCTGCTTGGTCTGCACCGAGCCGAACTGGAAGATCGCCTTGAGGCTGTCGCTCACCTTGGCGGGGTCGAACTCGCCTTCCTCGGCGTGGGCAGCAAAGCCGCACGCTATCATCATCATTGCGGCTACGGCCGCTCCAACAACACGTCGCATCTGTCCCCCTCGATGTAAGGTTGGCACATGTTTACGAGCCGGAACGCGGGCAGCACCAAGTCTCACCTGGCGTCGCCCATGAACGGACTCGAAAATCACGCGTGAAACAAAAAAATGAAACGGGGCGGCATCGCTGCCGTCACGAGCGTTCAGTTCTGCAACTGATCGAGCCTGCGCTGCGCTTCGGTCGAGCCGAGCTGGGCGGCGCGGCGGTACCAGTTGCGCGCCGCAGCCGGATCGGCATTGATGTTGCGGATGTCCTTCGTTCCCAGCACGTGCGGATCGTAGGTCTGCGCAAGCATCAGCGCCGCGGCCGGTTCTTGCGCCTCGGCGGCGCGCTCCAGCAGCAGTCGCGCCGGCGGGATGTCGCCCGCCGCCAGCAGGCTCTTGGCGCGTTTCATGATGCCCGCGAGCTCGTCGGGATCGAGCCGGCGGACCTGCGCGGGCGGCGGAGCAGCGGTCACGGCGCCGAGGCCGGGTGCAACGATTGCCGATCCCGCGCCAGGCGAATTGATCGAGGATGGCTCCATCGCGCTCGGGGCCGGCGCGGACGGTGCCGTGGCGAAGCTCGGTGGTGCTGCAACCGGCGCGGGCTGCGTCACGCTACGATTCTGCAGCGCTGTCTGGTAGGCGTTGGCGATGTCGTCACGCGTCGGGGCCACGGCTGCCGTCTGCACCGGCGCCGCAGCAGCCGGCGGCTCGGGCGGCAGTCGCGCCGGCTCGTTCAGCTGCATGTCGCGCGCGGTGAGCTGCGTGTTGGTGGCCTGCGGCGGGGCCGTAGGATCCGGCGTGGCGCCGATGATGGAAGCCTTGGCACTGGCGATCAGGTCGCGCGTCGCATCCGAGGTGACAAGCGCGAAGAGCACCGCGACGCCGGCCGCAGCCACCACGGCGAGAAGAATCCGGGACGAGACCGACACGCGGCGGGTCCGCACCGGCCACTGGTCCTCGAAATGCGTGCTGTCGATCTGATTGCCGCTCTCATACTCAGAGAGGAACATCGGCATCGATTCGTCGTTTGGATAGTTGTCCTGGGTCGACCGGCCGAAACGATAGTTCGGTGGGCGCTCCTGAGGGAGTTCATCGGGGAAAGGCCTGAAGTCAGGCTCCGAAGGAGTTCTGTTGTTGAAACGCCCGCGCGTCGTCCGCTCAGCCATGGCCTTCATCCCCATCTCAACTTCACGCAACATACTTTTGGTCCCAAGCCCGTCAGAAGCTCGAGACACGTCACGATTGCCAGAGGCACCCCACTGCCGACAACTAATTGACTAATTGAATCCGACTAAAAGTGGACGAGAGCCGGCATGATTCTGGAAATATTTTGATCTGATTGTGGCAACGCGAGTGCGACATCGCACCGCACCAAATCCAGAAACGTCGAAATAACAACAGCCAAGCCCTACAATTTACCATGCCACAATGTGGCTCGGTTGCGTTAACCAAGAAACGCTCGTTTTCGGATTTTCTGCTTCCGGTTGCGAATCCGTGACGCCGGCGCGGCAACCCGCAGAACAAATTTGCGGCGCCTCGCAGCGCGAGGACGTCACAGCGACCTCGGGCCGGCTCGAGCAATCCGTCCGCGGAGCAGGCAGGGCTCTGCTCGGTTTGGTTGCGCGGATCAGGGCGAGGCTACCCCGGGGATACGCACCCCGGGCGCCTTCATCGCACGTCCTCAAGGGTGCAGGATCACCTTGCCCATCGCCTGGCGGCCGGCGAGCACCTTCAAGGCATCGGCGGTCTGCGCCAGCGGGAAGGTGCGGTCGACATGCGACGACAGCTTGCCCTCTGCGGTCCACCGCACGAGCTTTTCAAGGTTGGCGCGGTTCTTGGCGGGGTTGAGTCGGGTCCAGGCGCCCCAGAACACGCCGCGGATATCACAGCCCTTTAGCAGCGCGAGGTTCAGCGGCATTTTCGGGATGTCGCCGGCGGCGAAGCCGATCACCAGGAAGCGGCCCTCCCAGGCGATCGAGCGCAGCGCGGCTTCGGCGTAGGTGCCACCGACGGGATCGAAGATGATGTCGGCGCCCTTGCCGTCGGTGAGCCGCCGCAGCCCCTCCTTGAGATCCTCCTTGGCGTAGTTCAGCGTCAGCGTCGCGCCGTGCTGCCTGGCGAATTCGAGCTTCTCGTCCGAAGATGCACAGGCGATGACCTTCAACCCCATCAGCTTGCCCAGCTCGCACGCCGCAAGGCCGGTGCCGCCGGCCGCGCCGAGCACGGCCAAGGTCTCGCCCGGCTTCGGACTGGCCCGATCCTCCAGCGCATGCAGCGCAGTGCCGTAGATGATGATGATGCCGGCGGCGCGGTCGAAATCGAGATTGTCCGGAATCTTGACGATCGACGCTGCTGGCAGCGCGATCTTCTCGCGCGCGCCGTTATGGCCGCAGGAGGCGACGACACGGTCGCCGACCTTCAGGTCGGTGACGCCATCGCCAACGCTTTCGATGATACCCGCGACCTCCGCACCCGGCGAGAACGGGAACGGCGGCTTGATCTGGTACTTGCCCTGGATCATCAGGATGTCGAAGAAGTTCAGCGCCGCCGCCTTGATCGCAATCACAGCCTCGCCGGGACCGGCCACCGGATCGGGCACCTCGGTGAGGACGAGATCGTCGGGCTGGCAGAATTGCGAGCAGAGAATGGCTTTCATTGGCGCTCCTTGGTCGTTGGTGCCGGATCGGAGGTCCGGCTTTGGGAACGTCATGCCGGATTTGCCGCCGCGCCACAATCATCATGAGGCCGCGGCATGTGCGCGGCGCCGGTTCGAGGACGCGGAGCGCCGGACAATCCAGGTCTGCGGCCTTTGCAAGCGAAGCGTTTAGCCGCTATCCATCGCGACCAAGGATCAGCGATTCCGAGCCATTTTCCAGTCACAATATTGGTGGAACGAAGTCGCGGGGGAACTCAACGTATCATGTTGTTCGGGCGATTGTTGACAACGCTGGTCGGCAGCGTGCTGCTGTTCGGAGCACCGAGCCTCGCTGCGGCACAGAGCGCTGCGCCGAGGGCCGCCGCTCCGCAATCGAAGGCGGCACCGAAATCGGAACCGAAGCCAGCCGTCCCGAATATCGGGGGGGCGGAACCGACGCTGATCGGACAGTTCGGCGGCTGGGGCGCCTATACCGCGATGCCCGGCGGCAAGAAGGTTTGCTTCGCGCTGGCCAAGCCGACATCTTCCAAGACCAATCCGCCCAACCGTCCGCGCGATCCTGCCTATGCCTTCGTGTCGACGCGGCCCTCCGAGAAGGTCTTCAACGAGGTCTCGATCATGATCGGCTATGCGCTGAAGCCCGGATCCGACGCCGCGGTGGAGGTCGGCGGCGCCTCCTACGCCATGTATACCCAGGGCGACGGGCTCTGGATCAAGAACGCCGCCGAGGAAGAGCGGATGGTCGATGCCATGCGCAAGGCGCCCGAGGCGGTGGTCAAGGGCGTCTCGGTCAAGGGCACGGAAACCACCGACGTGTTCTCAATGAAGGGCCTGGCCCAGGCGCTCGACCGCATCGCGCAGGATTGCCGCCGGTAGACGGCAGCCGCCGATACCGCTCGCCGGGCGGGTCGCATTTGCCGGCCGGATCGTTATATATGCGCGCTGAAAGCCTTCGGCCGCCGCGGCCGGGCAGCACTTTGGGCCCATCGACATGGCAACGACTGCCGGGCTGCGCGATTCCTCCGCGCCCCTCGAAAAGACTCCGCTCGAAACCTACGTCCCGCCGGCGAAACCTTCGCTGATCGGCCTGTCGCGCGCGGAGCTGGCGGCCAGGCTCGGCGACATCGGCGTGCCCGAGCGGCAGCAGAAGATGCGGGTACAGCAACTATGGCACTGGATCTATTTCCGCGGCGCCAGGTCGTTCGACGAGATGACATCCGTGTCGAAGGACACGCGCACCGCGCTTTCCGAACGTTTCACGGTCGACCGTCCCGAGGTCGTGGCCGAACAGATTTCCAACGACGGCACCCGCAAATGGCTGCTGCGGCTGCCGAGCGGCGACGATCTGCAGAAGGCCCACGAGGTCGAGTGCGTCTACATCCCCGAGACCGATCGCGGCACCTTGTGCGTCTCGTCGCAGGTCGGCTGCACGCTGAACTGCGCGTTCTGCCATACCGGTACGCAGCGGCTGGTCCGCAACCTCACGGCGGGCGAGATCGTGGGCCAGGTCATGGTGGCGCGCGACCGGTTGAACGACTGGGCCGACCGCGAGACCCCGCTCGGCAACCGGCTGATCACCAACATCGTCATGATGGGGATGGGCGAGCCGCTGTACAATTTCGATGCGGTGCGCGACGCGCTGCTGATCGTCTCGGACAACGAGGGCATCGGCATCTCCCGCCGCCGGATCACGCTGTCGACCTCGGGCGTGGTGCCGAACATCAAGCGCGCCGGCGAGGAGATCGGCGTGATGCTGGCGATCTCGCTGCACGCCGTGCGCGACGAGCTGCGCAACGAACTGGTGCCGCTGAATCGCAAATATCCGATCCAAGAGCTGCTGCAGGCCTGCCGCGACTACCCGGGCGCCTCCAACGCGCGGCGCATCACCTTCGAATATGTGATGCTCAAGGGCGTCAACGATTCGCTCGATGACGCCAGGCTGCTGGTCAAGCTGCTCAAGGGCATCCCGGCCAAGATCAATTTGATCCCGTTCAATCCCTGGCCCGGCTCGGCCTATGAGTGCTCGGACTGGGAGCAGATCGAGAAGTTCTCCGAATACGTCTTCAACGCCGGCTACTCCTCGCCGGTGCGCACGCCGCGCGGCCGCGACATCCTCGCCGCCTGCGGCCAGTTGAAGTCGGAGACGGAGAAGCTGTCCGCGCGGGAGCGTCAGGCACTGCGCGCGATGGCGATGACGGATTGATGATTGATCGCGGCTGCATCTCCGAACAAGATCGTCATGCCCGGGCTTGACCCGGCCACCCATCAATTCATCGACTGAATGATGGATGGCCGGCTCAAGCCGGGCCATGACGGGCGAAGAAAGCGGGGCCTCGCTTGGGTAACACGGGTCTAAAGCCATGGCGCTGATTGGCCGTCTCTTCGTGATCGCTTTCGCCTTTCTCGGCGCGTGCTTCCTCGCGGGGCTGATCGTCGTGACCGCGATCCTGTTTCCGGAGTTCGCCGATCTCGGCAACGGCCCGATCGATCAGGGCGCGTTCGAGGTCATCATCGGCTTCGGCTTCATCTTCGTGTCGGGCTTCGCGCTGATCCCGGCGCTGCTGATCTCACTGATCACCGAGGCGTTCTCGATCCGCAGCGTGGTTGCTTATGCGATCGGCGGCGGGGTGGTCGGCGCAGCCTGCTATCTCGGTCTCGTCCCGTTCGATCCCGAGACCTTCCGCTTCGAAGGCATCGTGCGCCGCCATCTCGAGATCCTGACCGGCGCCGGCATCGTCGGCGGACTAGTCTATTGGCTGATTGCCGGGCGCAACGCCGGCCGCTGGCGCGAGCCGCCGCCGCGTCTGCCGCCACCGCCACCATTGCCGTCGGGATCGCCACGTTGAGCCGCCGGCCTTTCCATCGCCACCTGCTTTCGCTAAACCGCGCGTCATGAACCGGACTGGCCTCTTCATCGCATTGTCGCTCGCGCTCGTCATCGGCGTGCTGTTCGGCGTCTATCCCGAGCTCGATCTCAAGCTGGCCGCGCTGTTCTACGATCCGCGCACGCGCAGCTTCCCCTTGAAGCTCGACGGCTATGCCGCGTTCGCGCGCGATGCCGCGATGTGGCTCGCCTGGGGCATCGCGCTGCCGTCCATCGTTGCGCTGGTGGTGAAGCTCATCCGTCCCGACCGGCCCCTGCTGGTGAAGGGCCGCACCATGGCGTTCCTGCTGCTGACCTTGTCGCTCTCGGCCGGCGTGCTCACCAATTTCACCTTCAAATCCTATTGGGGCCGGCCGCGCCCGGTTGTCGTGGCCGAGTTCGGCGGCGACATGCAGTTCGTGCCGTGGTGGGATCCGCGCGGCGGCTGCGGCCGCAACTGCTCGTTCTTCTCTGGTGAGGGTGCCACCGCATTCTGGACCCTGGCGCCGGCCGCGCTGACGCCGCCGGCGATCCGGCCCGTCGCCTACGGCGCCGCTGTCCTGTTCGGCCTCGCCACCTCGGTGTTGCGGATGGCCTTCGGCGGCCACTTCCTCACCGACATCGCCGCCGCCGGCCTCGTCACCTTCATCGTGATCTGGCTGCTGCACGGCTACATCTACCGCTGGCCGTCCACCCGCCTCACCGACGCCGGCATCGACGCCGCCCTGACCCGCTTCGCCTGGCCGGGCTTCCGCCTGATGCGCCGGCTGTTCGGCCGCCGTACGGCGGATACCAGCCCCGCGGCCTGAGCGCGGGCCGGTCACGCTCAGTCGCCATTAAAGGCGTGCCCAGCAACGCAAAATCTGTTATTCGCGCCCGAATTTCTGAACGGCGCAGCCACAAACACGGTTGGACTCTCCCATGACCACGATCCTGAAAAGCCTGCCCAAGGGCGAGAAAGTCGGCATCGCCTTTTCCGGCGGCCTCGACACCAGCGCCGCGCTGCTCTGGATGAAGCAGAAGGGCGCGCGCTGCTTTGCCTACACGGCCAATCTCGGGCAGCCCGATGAGTCCGACTACGACGAGATCCCGCGCAAGGCGGTGGGCTTCGGGGCCGAGAAGGCGCGCCTCGTGGATTGCCGCACTCAGCTGGTGCATGAGGGCATCGCCGCGATTCAGTCGGGCGCCTTCCACATCTCGACCGGCGGCATCACCTATTTCAACACCACGCCGCTCGGCCGCGCCGTCACCGGCACCATGCTGGTCGCCGCGATGAAGGAGGACGGCGTCAACATCTGGGGCGACGGCTCGACTTACAAGGGCAACGATATCGAGCGGTTCTACCGCTACGGCCTGCTCACCAATCCCAATCTCAAGATCTACAAGCCCTGGCTCGACCAGCAGTTTATCGACGAGCTCGGGGGCCGCGCCGAGATGTCGGCGTTCCTGACCGCCAACGGCTTCAATTACAAGATGAGCGCCGAGAAGGCGTATTCGACGGACAGCAATCTGCTCGGCGCCACCCACGAGGCCAAGGATCTCGAGAGCCTCAGCAGCGGCATCCGCATCGTCAATCCGATCATGGGCGTGCCGTTCTGGCGCGAGGATTGCGCCGTGAAGCCGGAGACGGTCGTGGTCCGCTTCGAGGAGGGGCAGCCGGTCGCGTTGAACGGGCAGACCTTCAGCGATCCCGTGGCGCTGTTCCTGGAGGCCAACGCGATCGGCGGCCGTCATGGTCTCGGCATGAGCGACCAGATCGAGAACCGCATCATCGAGGCCAAGAGCCGCGGCATCTACGAGGCGCCGGGCATGGCGCTGCTGCACATCGCCTATGAGCGGCTCGTCACCGGCATCCACAACGAGGATACGATCGAGCAGTACCGCATCAGCGGCATGCGCCTCGGTCGCCTGCTCTATCAGGGCCGCTGGTTCGATTCGCAGGCCCTGATGCTGCGCGAGACCGCGCAGCGCTGGGTAGCGCGCGCCGTCACCGGTGAGGTGACCCTGGAGCTGCGCCGCGGCAACGACTACTCGATCCTCAACACCGAGAGCCCCAACCTGACCTACCAGCCGGAGCGGCTGAGCATGGAGAAGGTCGAGGACGCCGCCTTCACGCCTGCCGACCGCATCGGCCAGCTGACGATGCGCAATCTCGACATCACCGACACCCGCACCAAGCTGAAGCTCTATTCGGATACGGGCCTGCTGTCGGGATCGGAAGGCGCGGAGATCTTCCAGCTCGGCCACGACAAGAGCTGAGTTGGAGCTGTCGAGCGCAATCCGCGCCGTCTCCACCGCTGTCGTCCCTGCGAACGCAGGGACCCATATCCACCGACTGACATGGTGAGAGCCGGCTGCGGCTCCAGCCGTCGCAAAACTGGATCCTGTGAGTATGGGTCCCCGCGTTCGCGGGGACGACACCGAACAGGACGAAACGGATTGCCACTTACAAAAATGGCCGGGATCGCTCCCGGCCATTTTCACTTTTAGATCTGGCGCAACCTCAGCGCGGCGGTGCCACGCCCGGAGGCGGCGGCGGCAGCGCGGCCTGGCCGCCATTGAGCAGCGGCGTGATGCGGCGGACCGTGACGCGCCGGTTGATGCGGCTCGGCCCCTGCGTCTGCTCCTTCAGATACTGCTCGCCATAGCCCTGCGAGGTCAGATTCTCCGCGGGGACGCCAAACTGCTGCGTCATCAGCGTGGCGACCGATTCGGCTCGGCGGTCCGAGAGCGACAAATTGTCGGTCTCGTTGCCGACCGCGTCGGTGTGGCCTTCGATCAGGAAGACCTCGCGCGGGTTGCGCTGGATCGCCTGGTTGAGGCCGTCGGCGATGACCTGCAGCTTCGCCACCTGGTCGGGACCGATCTCCCACGATCCGGTTTCGAAGGTGATCGTGTTGAGATCGATCGACGGCATCAGCTGGCGCACCGACGGGGAGTAGCGGACCTCGTCCAGCGAGTAGCGGCGCTGGACGCGCTCCACCGGTGGCGCGATCAGCGTGTCGTAGATGACATCCGGCGGCGCCTCCTCGGCGTCGACGATGTAGCGGTTGTAGGGGATGCGGATCTCCGGCGGCGGCAGGTCGACATAGAAGCCGCCGACCGCGGCGGGATCGCGATAGGCGTTGTCGATGATGATGATCTCGCGGCCGCCGATATCGCGGCGGATGCGGCGCAGCAGCCGGCCGTCGGCGGCCGTGACCGTGATGATCTGGCTACCGTCGGGGCGGATCACCACCGTGCGCATCTCGCCGCGATCCTCCCGCTGCACGCGGATGTCACGCGCGCCGTAGCGGAAGCGCTCGAGCTCGTCGTGACGCACGAAGGACTGGCCGCTCGGATCGCGCACGATGACGCGTCCCGGCTCGTAGATCAGCGTGCGACCGCCCTCCTGGACCTCGCGGCGCTGGCCGCGGAAATCGTCCAGCCGCTGCGGCCCAGCCATCGGCGCGCCCGGCGCGATCGGCGTGAGCTGCTGTGCCGTCGGCGGTGGCGGCGCCGGGATGGGCGCAGTGACCTGCGGCGGCGGCCGATTGGACATGGCCGGGGGTCCGGCGGGCGGCACAGCGCCCGGACCGGCCTGCGGCGCGCCGGCGGGTCCCGGCCCCGGTCCAGCAGCACCGGGACCTGCCGCTGGAGGCGGCGCACCCGGAGCGCCTGGAGGCGTCCCCGGACGTCCGCCGGGCGTCGGGCTGCCGGACGGCGTTCCTTGCTGCGACGGCGTCTGGGTGGCCGCAGGCGCGGGTGGCGCCGGCGGGGTTCCCGGAGCAGGCGCGACCGTCCCGGCCGGCGCGGTGGGAGCACCCCGCGGCGGGGGCCCGCCTTGCGGGGAGCCAGGCGGCGGGCCACCAGCGCCCGGCCGGCCTCCCGGCGCCGGTCCACCCGGAGCGGGAGTCGGCGCGGCGGAAGGCTGCGGCGACGGGCTTGCGGCCGGCGGCGAATGGGGCGGCGTCGCGCCAGCCGGGGGCGGCGGCGTTCCAGGCCGCTGAGTCGGCGCCGCACTTGGAGGCGGAGCTGGAGGCGGAGGCGGAGCAACCACGGGCGGCGAAGGCGGCGTCGGCCGTGATGGTGCCGCAGCGGGCGGCGGCGGAGCAGGCGGAGCCGCCGGACGCGGAGGCTCGCGCACCACGGGCGGCGGAGCCGGCGGATGCGCCGGAGGCGCAGCGGCCGGGGGCGGCGGCGGTGTCGGACGCGGCGGAGGAGCCGCAGGCGGCTCTGCGCGCGGCGGCGGCGGTGCGGGGCGCGGTGGCTCCGCACGCGGGGGCGGCGGGGGAGGTGGCGGAGGCGCGGGCCGCGGCGCCGCTGCCGGGGGAGGCGGCGGGGGAGCAGGACGAGGCGGAGCCGCCGCGGGTGGCGGCGGAGCTGCAGGCGGTGCCTGGTGGGGCGGTGCAGCGGCCGGCGGCGGGCCACCCGGCCGCTGCGGCGGGCCTGGCGGTTGACCCTGCGGCGGTTGCTTGGGCCGACCGTCCGGGCCGACCTCGCCGCCGGGGCCGCCTGGACCCTGCGCCATGATCATCGGCGCGCTCTGCGCGCGGGAGCCGGAGCTCATTAGTTGCATCGCCGACAGCGCAGTCGTCGCCAGCAGCAGGACGCGAAGTTTGCTCATGTGTCTTGTTTTCCCGGAACGATCTTTTTCAAGCACGGAGAGATCAACGAGTATGCGTTAGGCCGGATTGTGGCGCAGTTCAAATCCGCAGGCGGATTTATTTCGACGCGAAACCACCCCCGCAGGGCCGCCATTCAGGTTTCATTCAGTCTTGATTTTCAAGGGCTTGGCCCAATCGCCGAAATGCGGGACCGGCGCACGGCCAGCCCCTTCGCAGGCGATCATCATGACCACTCAATCGCGGTCAATCCGTGGCCGGATTGGGCGTGGTCGGGCCGAGCGGCCCTCGGCCGGGGATTTCGTCTGGCGTCTGCCCGGGCAGCTCGCGCGGCGGCGCCGGCGAATCGGGTTCGTAAACCGGCGGCGGAATGTCGGGCTGCGGATTGCCAACCGGATCCTCCGGCGGCGGTTCGGCCGGGCGGCCCGGCGTCGCCGGCGGAATCTCTGGCGGTTCGATCGGCATCACATCGCAACCTTTCGATGGTCGCCGAGGTCGGGACGCGTGCCGCTGACGGCGGCCGCCGCCATCTTGACGTAGCGCACGATGGTGCCGGGCGAGTCCCAGAACTCGGCGTCGTCGGGCGTGATCTTCAAAAGGCGGATGTTCGGATCCTCGGCGCTGTCCCACCAGGCCTTGGCCGGCGTCGAGAACAGCTCTCGGATCTTGCCGCGATCGTTGGAAATGGCCGCGGTGCCCGTCAGCGACACGTATTTCTGGCTGCCGACGTCTGCGAACGACAGGTTGACCTGGGGCGATCGCGCGATCTCCTCGTCCTTGTGATGCCGCGCGTCGGTGAGAAAGTAGATCATGTTCTCGTCGCGCGCGAGATAGGCGCTCATCGGCCGTGCCCGCAGCCTGTCACCGTCGCGGGTGACCAGCATCGCGAAGCCGATCTTCTTCATCAGGTCCCAAACGCGACCCTGGTCGCGCGCGTCGTCGTTGCTCATGGCCGGCTCCCTCAATGTCAGGAGCGACAACGCCGCGTGGGGCGCCGATGTTCCGGACGTATTGGGGACGGCGACAGAATGCCGATTCAGCCGCGCAGCAACAGCGTGTTGCTGCGCGTGCGGCCGCATTCGCGGTAGCCGCGACCGAGCATGTCGGCGAGACAATCGTTCTGCCATTCGTCGCGCGACAGGTGTTCGATGACAACGGCCCGCGGCCACAACGCGGCAGGCGCGTCACGGAAGAAGCAGGTCAGCACGCGGTCCTCGAAGCCTTCCACGTCGATCTTCAGCGCATCGACCCTGGTCGCTCCGGCCTGTTCGAGGATGGTCTGCAGCCGCAACGACGGGACCTTGAATGCTTCAGCACCCGCCTCTCCGGTCACGATGTGGCTGGCGCCGAGATTGTCGCCATCGGTCTCGATCATCACCTCGCCGTCGCTCTCGCCTGCCGCCGCCGCGACGAGCCTGACCTGGGACAGCGCGGACGCATCGCGATTGAAGCTCAGCCGCGCATGTGTGACCGGATGCGGCTCCACTGCGATCACGAGACCGCTCGGCCCGACGTGACGCGCGAGCGGCAAGGCAAACGTTCCGACATTGGCGCCGACATCCACCACCACGCCGCCCGGCGGAACGTGGCTGCGCAGGAAATCCAGCTCCTCACGATTGTAGTCGGGATTGAACAGCGCACCACGTTCGGTCGCACTGACCTGATGATAGAAGCGGAAATTGGCGCCCTGATAGCCGACATCCAGAGGACCTGCCCCCAGCACGTTGACGACGCGCGTCAACATCGGCCGGAACGCGCCGCGCTTCAGGCCGGAGCCGTGCGCCAGCCGGATCACCAGTGCCTGGGCGGCATTCGGAGCGAAGGCACCAAAGGAGGGCGGAGAAGGATCGTTGTCGGGCGTCAAGGTCGCGTCCTGGGCTGAGGGCGACGTGTGATAGCCGGTTTCGCCGCGATCTCCAATGCAGGCGGCGTGGCCGCATTGTGTCGTCACCAGGACCGCGCTGAGGCAACACCCGAGCCGCTCAGGCCGCCTTGCGCTGACGCAGGAAACGGCCGATCAGGCGACGCCGTCCCTTGCGCGGAATGAGATCAATGTCGCTGACGAGCTTGGCGCCGCCCTTGCGCCGCTCGAGCACGATCTTGCGGCTGTGGAAGGCCTCCAGCTCGGCACGATGCGCCACGCTGACGATGGTGGCCTTCGGCAGCTCGCTCGTCACGATCTCCATCATCCGGTCCTGGCTCTTCTCATCGAGCGCGGAGGTGGCTTCATCGAGCACGACGATGTCGGGGCTGTGCAGCAGCAGGCGCGCGAAGGCGAGACGCTGCTTCTCGCCGCCGGAGAGCGTCTGATCCCAGGGCGCGTCCTCCTCGATCTTGTCCTTGAGATGGTCGAGACCGACCTTGTGCAGGGCTTCGCCGACCTGCGCCACGCTCCAATCCTCGGCAGCCCCGGGATAGGCGACGGCCCGGCGCAGGGTGCCCGATGGCACGTAGGGCCGCTGCGGCAGCATGAACAGCTTGCGGTCGGGGTGGAAGTTGATGCTGCCGCCGCCCCACGGCCACAGCCCGGCGATGGCGCGCACGAGCGTGCTCTTGCCGGTGCCGGATTCGCCCGCGACGAGCAGGCGCTCGCCGGGATCGACCACGACCTCGGTCTCGCCGACCACGGCGGTACCGTCGTCGAGCGTCACCTGCAGATCATTCAGACTGAGCATCGCGTCGCCGGTGGTCTCGCCGCGCTTGATGCGGCCGACGCCGTCGCCTCTCTCGGCACGTTCCAGCGCATCGAGCGACATCATCAGCGAGGCGATGCGGCGGGCGCAGGCATTCCAATCCGCGAGCCGCGGATAGTTGTCGACCAGCCAGCCGAACGCGGTCTGCACGATCGTGAACGCGCTCGCCGCCTGCATCACCTGCCCGAGCGTCATGCTGCCGTCGAGAAATTTCGGCGCGCACAGCAGCAGCGGCACGACAGGGGCGATGAGGCTGGAGCCCTGCGACACCAGGGTGGTGCGCATGTGCTGGCCGGCGAGCCGCGCCCATTGCTGCAGCACGTTGCCGAACGTCCGGTCGATGCCGGCGCGCTCTTCGGTCTCGCCGCCGAGCAGGGCGATGCTCTCGCCGTTTTCGCGGACGCGGGTCAGGGTGTAGCGGAAATCGGCCTCCGCCTGGTTCTTGTCCTCGGAGACCTGCACGAAGCGGCGGCCGATCGTCATGATCGAGCCCGAGGCGATGGCGGCGTAGGCGATCGCGGCGATGACCAGAAAGCCGGGAATGGTGATCTCAGTTGCGCCGAGATGCAGCGTCAGCGCGCCGCCGATGGTCCAGAGCACGACGATGAAGGTCGCAGCCGACAGCAGCGCCGAGGTCACGCCGGCGATGAAGTCGACCGGCGAATCGGTCGCGATGCGTAGGTCCTCGGCGATCCGGTATTCCGGATTCTTGTGGTCGCCGCTGACGAGATTGAGCTGATAGTAGCGCCCGCTGGTCAGCCAGCGGGTGATGACGCTGTTGGTCAGCCAGGCGCGCCAGCGCCGCTGGATCGCCATGCGCGCATAGACCTGGGCGACGCCGAGCATGACGCTGCCGATCGCCAGCGGGAAGAAGATCGCGGTGAGATGAAAGACGGTCGCCGAATCGCGCTTCTCGATCGCATCGAAGATCGACCGATTCCAGACGTTGATGCCGTACTGAAATCCGACAGTCGCAACGATCAGGAACAGCAGCCCGAGCGTGAACGCCCACGCCAGACCGTCGCCGCTCTTGCCCCAATAGCCGCGGGCGCTGATCCAGAACCGGGTCAGCAGATAGCGCTTACGCAGTTGCTCGGCCTCTTCGGGCGACAGCTCCGGATCGGGCTCCACCAATTCGGGCGGCGGCGGCTCGACCTGGGTGCCATTCTCAGCGGCGATCTCGATGATCGGCGCCTTCTCCGACGCCTGTGCCCCCGGCCGCGCGATGTCCTGAACCTGTCCCATTCCGCGATAACAGCAACGCAACCAGAAGGTTCCCACCCGGGTTCCCGCGCAATTCGCGCCGCTTTCAGGGCACCTGCGTATTCGGCGCCATCGGTGGGGCGCGATACAGCGGCACGGGAACGACCTTGTGCAGCACGCGCGACAATTCTTCGATCGAATAGGGCTTGCGCAGCAGCTCGAAACCGTGCGTGCCCTGCTGCACCAGCACATGGCTGTAACCGCTCGCCAGCACGACCGGCACGTTGAGCTCGAGCCGCCTGATTTCCTCGGCAAGCTCCAGCCCGGTCATGCCGGGCATCACGACATCGGTGAAGACGACGTCGAACCGGCTGGTGCCGCCGATCAGCTCCTCCAGCGCGTCTCTGGCGTTGTCGACCAGCGTGGTGCGATAGCCGAGTTCGGCCAGCGCTTCGGTCGCCGATCTGCCGACGTCGATGTTGTCCTCGACCACCAGCACCGACATGCCTCGACCGCCGATCGGCTCCGCATGGCTGCCGTCCTCGCCACGCTGCACTTGGGCTGGAGCGACGCGCGGCAGATAGAGCGTGAACGTCGCGCCGCGCCCCTTTTCGCTCGTGACCCCGATTTCGCCGCCGGACTGCTTGGCGAAGCCAAACACTTGCGAGAGACCGAGGCCGGTGCCCCGGCCGATGGTCTTGGTCGTAAAGAATGGCTCGAAGATGCGTCCGAAATGCTCCGACGGGATGCCGACGCCGGTGTCCTGGACGGTGATGGCGACATAGCCCAGCGGCGGACGGTCGTGCGGCGCCGACGGCGTCGGCAGCGCCGCTGCTGGGGCGACGGTGATGCTGAGACGTCCCTGGCCGGCCATCGCATCGCGGGCATTGACGGCCAGGTTGATCAGTGCCGTCTCGAACTGGCCGGCGTCGGAATTAACGTAGCACGGCTCGTCGGGAACGGAGACCACGACCTCGACGCGCGACCCGACCAGGGTCTTGGTCATGTCGCGCAGGGCGACGACGCTGCGGCCGATGTCGAAGACCTCCGGCTTCAGCGTCTGGCGCCGGGCGAACGCGAGGAGCTGCGACGTGAGCTTCGATGCGCGCGCCACCGTATCCGAGATCGCGTCGATATAGCGCTGCCGCCGCTCATCAGCCAGATTCGGCCGGCGCAACAGATCGGCCGAGGCCCGGATCACGGTCAGCAGATTGTTGAAGTCGTGCGCGACGCCGCCGGTCAGTTGTCCCAGCGCCTCCATGCGCTGACCGTGCTTGAGCGCATCCTCGGCTTCGAGGCGGCGGGCGGCCTCGACATGCAGGCGCTCGGTCCGCCGCCGGGCAAGGGCCAGGAAGACGATGAGCAGCGCGGTTGCCGGGATGCCGAAGATGAGGTGCCGGCCGATCGTGCCGAGCCAGCGGTTGCGGATGGTCGACGTCGCCAGCCCTGCCGAGACGTAGACGGGATAGCCACCGAGCCGCTGATAGCCGACGAGACGCTCAACGCCATCGACCGGCGAGATATCGGTCACGAGCTGCTCCGTATCTGCGGCCCCGGCGGGGACGTCGCTGGGGTCCGCGGCCGTGCTTCTCCCGGCGGCCGGGAAGCGCGCCAGAATGAGGCCATCGAAGCGGCGCAGCGCGAAGTAGCTGCCGGGCGCCCGGCCGATCCGGGCATAGAAGTGCTCGAAATAATCCGGAAGCACCGAAGCCTGGATGATGCCGGTGAAGCTGCCGTCGTCGCTCTGGCGGCGGCGGCTGATGCTGAAAAACGGCGCGCCCTGATAGGGCGGCCGCGGCGTCAACTGCGCGCCGATGAAGGTGCCGATGCTGTCCTTGACGTGGGCACTAAAGTAGTCGCGGTCGAGGAACGTCATGTCCGGCGCCGGATAGATCATGCTGTTGACCAGCGGCCGGCCATTGGCGTCGAACACCCAGGCGGACTTCATCTGCGGCAGCGCATCCGATAATTGCCGCAACCGGGCATGCAGCACCTGCTCGCGCGCCTTGATATCGGCATCCGACAGGTCGCGGACGACCTCGTCGATCTCCGAGAGGCTGCGTTCGATGGTCTCGAACACCTTCAGCGCGTGCTCGTGGACGATTTCGAGCGAGCGGCGGATCTCGCGATCGGCCTCCTCATATGTCGTGCCGTGGGATACGTAGGCCGCGATCACGAACAGCGCGACGGGAAGCGCGAGGGACGCGACCATCATCCAGCGCAGCATCGTCAGCGATTTGCGTTGTGCGGTCTGCACGGTCGCTCCGGCTTCAAAGGGCCACGAGCTTAACGCAATCGACGGCAGCTACAAACTAGCCGCGCCCGGAACTTGCACCAGTTTCGGGCGCGGAAGGTCAGATCGAAAGTGGTCGGCCCGGCTAGATCTGCCGCTCGACCAGCTTGAGCTTCAGCTCCGCGATCGCCTCGGCCGGGTTGAGCCCCTTCGGGCAGGCCTTGGCGCAGTTCATGATGGTGTGGCAGCGATACAGCCGGAACGGATCCTCGAGGTTGTCGAGCCGCTCGCCGGTCGCCTCGTCGCGGCTGTCCTTGACCCAGCGGTTGGCCTGCAGCAGCGCCGCCGGACCGAGATAGCGCTCGCTGTTCCACCAGTAGCTCGGGCACGAGGTCGAGCAACAGGCGCACAGGATGCACTCGTAGAGGCCGTCGAGCTTCTCGCGATCCTCGTGGCTCTGCCGCCATTCCTTCTGCGGCGTCGGCGAGGTCGTCTTCAGCCAGGGCTCGATCGAGGCATATTGCGCGTAGAAGTTGGTGAGGTCCGGCACCAGGTCCTTCACGACAGGCTGATGCGGCAGCGGATTGATCTTGACCGCGCCGTCCTTCACGTCGTGCATCGACTTGGTGCAGGCCAGGGTGTTCTGGCCGTCGATGTTCATCGCGCAGGAGCCGCACACGCCCTCGCGGCAGGAGCGGCGGAAGGTCAGCGACGGATCGATGTGGTTCTTGATCCAGATCAGCCCGTCCAGCACCATCGGGCCGCAATCTTTGACGTCGACGTAATAGGTATCGACGCTCGGATTCTTGCCGTCGTCCGGATTCCAGCGATAGACCTTGAACTCGCGGACCTCGGCGGCGCCGGCCGGCTTGGGCCAGGTCTTGCCGCCGGTGATCTGAGAATTCTTCGGAAGTGCGAACTCAGCCATTTCGGAAGGCCTTCTTGGGTTTGACGGACGGGCTCAGGTCACACGCGATCAGTACACGCGCGCCTTCGGCTGAATGTACTGCACGTCGTTGGTCATGGTGTAGTTGTGCACCGGACGGTAATCGATCGTGGTCTTGCCATCCTTGCTGTCGATCCACGCCAGCGTGTGCTTCATCCAGTTCGTGTCGTCGCGATCCGGGAAGTCCTCGCGTGCATGGGCGCCGCGGCTCTCGGTCCGGTTCGCCGCCGAGTCCATCGTCACGACCGCCTGCGCGATCAGATTGTCGAACTCCAGCGTCTCGATCAGGTCGGAATTCCACACCAGCGAGCGGTCGGACACTGCGATGTCACCGATGCCGCCATACACCTTGTGGATCAGGTTGTGGCCTTCCTGCAGCACCTCGCCGGTGCGGAACACGGCACAGTTGGTCTGCATCACGTTCTGCATGCTCTCGCGAAGCTTCGCGGTCGGCGTGCCGCCGGAGGCGTGGCGATAATGATCGAGCCGGGTCAGCGCCTTATCGGCGGAGTCCTTGGGCAGGTCCGGCTGCTTGCCGTTCGGCGTCAGCTTCTCGGCCAGCCGCAGCGCCGCCGCGCGGCCGAACACCACGAGGTCGATCAGCGAGTTCGAGCCGAGCCGGTTGGCGCCGTGCACGGAGACGCAGGCCGCCTCGCCCACCGCCATCAGGCCGGGCACGATCGCGTTGTCGTCGCCGTCCTTCTTGGTCAGCACCTCGGCGCGATAGTTGGTCGGGATGCCGCCCATGTTGTAGTGCGCGGTCGGCACGATCGGGATCGGCTCGCGCGTGACGTCGACATTGGCGAAGATCTTGGCGGATTCGGAGATGCCGGGCAGGCGCTCCTGCAGCACCTTCGGATCGAGATGGTCGAGATGCAGGAAGATGTGGTCCTTCTTCCGGCCGACGCCGCGGCCTTCGCGGATCTCGACGGTCATCGCGCGGGAAACGACGTCGCGCGAGGCGAGGTCCTTTGCGGACGGCGCATAGCGCTCCATGAAGCGCTCGCCCTCGGCGTTGACGAGATAGCCGCCCTCGCCGCGTGCACCTTCGGTGACAAGACAGCCCGAGCCATAGATGCCGGTCGGGTGGAACTGCACGAACTCCATGTCCTGCAGCGGCAGGCCGGCGCGCAGCGCCATGCCGCCGCCGTCACCGGTGCAGGTGTGCGCCGAGGTGCAGGAGGCGTAGGCACGGCCGTAGCCGCCGGTCGCCAGGATCGTGGTCTGGGCGCGGAAGCGGTGCAACGTGCCGTCATCGAGCTTGAGCGCGATGACGCCACGGCAGACGCCCTGGTCGTCCATGATCAGGTCGATGGCGAAGAACTCGATGAAGAACTCCGCGGCGTGCCGCAGCGACTGGCCATACATAGTGTGCAGCATGGCGTGGCCGGTGCGGTCGGCGGCGGCGCAGGTGCGCTGCGCCTGGCCCTTGCCGTAGTCCAGGGTCATGCCGCCGAACGGCCGCTGGTAGATCTTGCCGTCCTCGGTGCGCGAGAACGGCACGCCCCAATGCTCGAGCTCGTAGACCGCCTCGGGCGCGTTGCGCACCATGTATTCGATCGCGTCCTGGTCGCCGAGCCAGTCCGACCCCTTGACGGTGTCGTACATGTGCCAGCGCCAGTCGTCCTGATGCATGTTGCCGAGCGAGGCCGAGATGCCGCCCTGTGCCGCCACCGTATGCGAGCGGGTCGGGAACACCTTGGTGATGCAGGCGGTGCGCAAGCCCGCCTCGCTGCAGCCGACGACCGCGCGCAGGCCGGCGCCGCCGGCGCCGACCACGACGACGTCATAGGTGTGGTCCTCGATCGGATATGCTTTTCCGTTCGTCGCGGGCGCGCCGTTCGCGCTGCCATTTGCTCCGCCGGCCATGGCCTAGACTCCAGTGGACAGTTTGATGAGGGCGTAGATCGAGGCGAGCGCCACGGTCACCGCGAAGAAGTTGTTGGCCATGATCGCGACGAGCTTGAGCGGCTCGCTGTGCACGTAGTCCTCGATCACGACCTGCATACCGATCTTCATGTGCCAGCAGCTCGCGATCACGAACAGCAGCATAATCACGGCAATCGGAATCGAGCCCAGGATCTGCGCCGCGCCGGCCTGGTTGCGGCCGAGCAGCATGATCACCACGATCACGACCGGCACGATCAACAGGGTCATCGCGACCGCGGTGATGCGCTGGCGCCAGAAATCACCGGTGCCCGAATGGGCCGCGCCGAGGTTGCGGACGCGGCCGAGCGGGGTGCGCATCGACTTCGCGCGTGCGTTGCTCATCGGCCGCCTCCCACTGCGTAAGCCACGATCCAGACCAGGACAGTCAACGTGATGCCCCCGATCAGGGCGCCCCAGGTGAGCGTCTCGCGCTCATTGGGCTTGAAGCCGTAGCCGAGGTCCCAGACGAAGTGGCGGATGCCGGACAAGAGATGGTGCAGCAGCGCCCAGGTGTAGCCGAACACGATCAGGCGGCCGAGGAAGCTGCCCATGAACCCCTGGACGTAGGAGTAGGCGCTGGGACCAGACGCGGCGGCGATCAACCACCAGGCCAGCAGCAGCGTCCCGAAATATAGTGCAACCCCGGTGGCTCGATGGACGATCGAGAGGATCATCGTCAGCGTCCAGCGGTAGGTTTGCAGATGCGGCGAAAGCGGTCGTTCGATCCTGGCTGTCATTGGTTGCTTTGATGATTTCTTGTGGGCCGTGAACGGAAGGGGCTTGCGGCCATGTGGATCGGCAAGGCGGGCTTTATTTACGGAGAAGGAACAGGCGTTGCAACGAACAAATCGCCCAAAACCGAACGACGATTCAGTACTAGGCGACCGGTGGGAAAAGGGCCAATGGCCGCCGTGGTATACCAGAAACCGTTCATGGCCGGATGCGGCGAACTATTGTTCATTCCTACCTCCTCAGCAAGGCCGCGCCCAACGCGGCAAGACTGTTGAATGGCACGGAATGTCGAGCATTGATTCACCGCTTAACCACGGTCCTGAGAGCGCCCGTTTCGCGACAAGAGCCAGCGCCATCTGATGATTCTGCAAACCTGCCCAGAGCGATTCGCGGAGCAACAACCCGCACCGCGACCGCCTGCGCTGGCGCAAATCCCCCTCGATCTCCCCCGTTCCTGGCAACGCCGCGCAGCCCTCCGCCGGTCGTTTTTGCCGCATATCGCCGCCGGGCGAAGCAGCTTAGTCTGAGCGAGGTACAACAGACGCGGTGCAGGGAGCCTCGATGCCGCTGCCGACGGTCCGACCGACAACCACCGAACGCCCGGCGGCACTGCCGGCGCGCAAGGTGTCGTCGCACGAGCCCGTCGAGGAGCCCCTGACCTGCGTGCTCGGCTTCACCGCCTCCGGCCTGTTCGCCGCCTGTCTCGCATTCGCCATCCAGCACGAGATCGCCTCGCTCGCCGTGCTCGAGTTCGTGCTGATCTGCGCCGCGCCGCCGCTGGCCGCGCTGGCCGGCCTCGCGATCGGACGACGGCGCTAGGCCGCCGTCACTTCGTATAGATGTCCTTGTACTGATCACGCAGCACGTTCTTCTGCACCTTGCTCATCGCATTGCGCGGCAGCTCGTCGACCACGAACACGCGCTTGGGCATCTTGAATTTCGCCAATCGGCCGTCGAGGCCCTTGAGCACCCCGGCCTCGCTGACATCAGCCCCCGGATGGCGCACCACGACCGCGGTGACACCTTCGCCGAAATCAGGATGCGGCACACCGATGACGGCGGACTCGACCACGCCCGGCATGGCGTCGATCTCGCTCTCGATCTCCTTCGGGTAGACGTTGAAGCCGCCGGAGATCACGAGATCCTTGCCGCGCCCGACGATGTGGACGTAGCCTTCCTTGTCGATCTTGCCGAGGTCGCCGGTGATGAAGAAACCATCGTCGCGGAATTCCGACTTGGTCTTCTCCGGCATCCGCCAATAGCCCTTGAACACGTTCGGGCCCTTGACCTCGATCATCCCGATCTCGTCGCGCGCGAGCTCCTTGGCCGTTTCCGGATCGGTGACGCGCACCGACACGCCGGGCAGCGGGAAGCCGACCGCGCCGGGCACGCGCTCGCCGTCATACGGGTTCGACGTATTCATGTTGGTCTCGGTCATGCCGTAGCGCTCGAGCACGGCATGGCCGGTGCGCGCGAACCACTCGCGATGGGTGTCGGCGAGCAGCGGCGCCGAGCCGGAGATGAAGAGCCGCATGTGGCTGGTCGTCTCCTTCGACAGCCGCGGGTTCTGCAACAGGCGCGTGTAGAACGTCGGCACACCCATCAGCACTGTGGCGCGCGCCATCAGGTTGATGATCAGGTCCGGATCGAGCTTGGGCAGGAAGATCATCGACGCCCGCGCGAACAGCGTGACGTTGCTGGCCACGAACAGGCCATGGGTGTGATAGATCGGCAGCGCGTGGATCAGCACGTCGTCCTTGGTGAAGCGCCAGTAGTCGATCAGGGTCAGCGAGTTCGAGGCGAGATTGTCGTGAGACAGCATCGCGCCCTTGGAGCGGCCGGTGGTGCCCGACGTATAGAGAATGGCGGCGAGATCGTCGGCGCCGCGCGGCACGGTGGTGAAGGCGGAGCCGGCCTTGTCGGCGGCTTCCGTCAGCGAGCCCGTGCCTGACGCATCGAGCGTTTCCACCTTGGCGCCGACCTTGGCCGCCAGCGCGCCGATGCCTTCGGCCTTCGCGGGATCGCACACCACGACGGTCGGCTCGGCGTCGCCGATGAAATAGTCGAGCTCGTTGAGCGTATAGGCGGTGTTGAGCGGCAGATAGACGCCGCCGGCGCGCACCGTGGCAAGATAGAGCACGAGGCCGGACACCGACTTCTCGGTCTGCGCCGCGACGCGATCACCCGGCTTCACACCGCGGGCCACCAGCACGTTCGCCATCTGGCCTGCCCGCGCGATCAAATCGCCATAGGTGATGCGCTGGCCGTCGTGGGTCTCGATCGCCAGGCGGTTGGGATCGTCGAGGCCATCGAACAGGCGGGAGAACAGATTGGCGTTGGCGGCTTGGTTCATGCAACATTCCCCTGGGAGCATCGGCAGGCCGGCAGTGCCAGCCGGCGGAACATCATGCTCGACGAAGACGAAAAGGGCCGGGACAGCGAACAAGACCGGTGACATCGCAGTCACCACGGTCGCCATCTCTGATCGAGGCTGCTCTAGCAAAAACGCCCTTTCGAAGGCAACCGGGAGACGCTGGGATATGGTCAAGGGAAAACGGATCGCGTGGATCACCGGCGGCGGCACCGGAATCGGCGAGGCCGGCGCACTGGCGCTCGCGGCCGAGGGCTGGACGGTGATCGCCTCGGGCCGGCGCACGGCCGCGCTCCAGGCCGTGGTGGCCCAGATTGCCGCGGCGGGCGGCACGGCCGAGGCCGTGCCGCTCGACGTCGCCAAGGCCGCCGACGTGCAGGCCGCGACCGATGCCATCCTGGCGCGGCACGGGCGCATCGATCTGCTGGTCAACTCCGCCGGCGTCAACGTGCCGAAGCGGCGCTGGGACGACATGACGATCGAGGGCTGGAACCAGCTGGTCGAGATCAACCTCAACGGTGTGCTCTACTGCATGAAGGCGGTGCTGCCGGCGATGCGGGCGCAGCAGGACGGCACCATCATCAACGTCTCGTCCTGGGCCGGCCGCCATGTCTCGAAGATGCCGGGACCGGCCTACACCTCGACCAAGCACGCGGTGCTGGCGCTGACGCACTCGTTCAACATGGAGGAATGCGTCAACGGCCTGCGCGCCTGCTGCCTGATGCCCGGCGAGGTCGCCACGCCGATCCTGGAGCAGCGCCCGGTCGTGCCGAGCGCCGCGGAGCAGGCGCGGATGCTGCAGCCTGAGGATCTCGGCCGCACCATCGCCTTCGTCGCGAACATGCCGCCGCGGGTGTGCGTCAACGAGATCCTGATCAGTCCGACGTGGAATCGCGGGTTCATTCAGACGCCGGGCAACAGGGATTGAGGAGCGCTTAATATCAAGCACGGCGAGCGCGCCTACAGCCCAGGACTTGGTCGTACGCGACCAGGTCCGCAACTTCGGTTCGGGCAAATACCCGGCAATGTCCTGACCGTTCAGGGGCCCCAGCGCAAGCTGGGGCCCCTCTCTTTATCATTGAGATCGTGAGGGCCAAGCGCGCGCCAAATAACCGGCGTCGTCCCTGCGAACGGGACCCATACCGCATGGTGTTTGTAAGGGGCAGGCTGCGAGTCCCGTGCAAGACAACTGAACCCTGTGGTTATGGATCCCGGGTCGGCGCGCTTCGCGCTTGCCCGGGACGACAGCTGTGGTTGGCGCGCCCGGCGTTGCCTCCGAGAAGCAGCTCGAAGGCGAACGATCTCGTTCTCGCGACACGATGCGCCCGAGCTGTGCTGAAACTCACCGCCCTCGAATCATGAGGGCGCGGGGAAGGCCGGGCGCTGGCCGCGCCCGTGGCCCGCCTGCGAAAGAAAATGCAGGCGGCAGGTACCACAGGTCTGGCCGAGAACACCCGGCCTTCCCCGCGCAACGGTTTTAACGGCTGCTTCGCGTTCTCCCTGGTGCGCCGGGCTTGTTGGCCACCATCACGAGCGCGACACGTTAGCATCAGCACCCGCTTGATATCAGCATCGGGATATCAGGACCGCGCGACTTGACCGTGCGCGTGTCGCTGTTCGTCCGCGTGGCGACCACGCTGCAGCAACACACGCCCATCGCATCCCACTGCCAACGGTTCGTGACGGTCGCGAAACGCCCCTCATGCGGCAGCAGGGACGTGCGGAAATGTGCAGGTGATTTGCCCGACGATGCAACGCCGGCAGCGTGCGACAAAGTAGCTCGACGGGCAATTTGCGCATGGGAGGAATGCTGACGGCGTCTTCTGCGCGATACGATCTCTTTCCCCTTGGACAGTCGGCTCCCCTCCCCCTTGCGGGGAGGGGTTGGGGGTGGGGGTCCGCGGGCGCTGACTTCAGTGGCGTGAACGCCGGGCGAACAGCAAGCGGCGCTATCGCCGATATCAGGGCATGGGCTTTGACTCTCATGTCGAGCATGATTCGTGGACCCCCACCCCCGACCCCTCCCCGCAAGGGGGAGGGGAGCGCACCGCCGCTGGCGTCAAGGCGAGATTCCAACGCTCGCAGATCAATCAAGCCTGCTTCATCCGCACTCAGAACGACGTGCCGCCGCCGAACCTGAACTCCTGGACGGTGTCGTATTTGCCCTTGGACAGCGGCACCGCGTAGTCGAAGCGGAGCGGGCCGAAGGGCGAGGCCCAGATCAGGCCGACGCCGACGGAGGAGCGCACCACCTTGCTGTCATCGTACAGCAGGCCGCATTTGCAGGTCGCGGTGTTGACCTCGCCGGTCGCCGCCCAGGAGGTCGGGCCCTGATAGCCCCACAGCGAACCGGCATCGGCATAGACGGCGCCCTTCAAGCCCACTTCCTTCGGCAGGAACCAGAACGGCATCTGCAGCTCCGCCGAGGCGCCCCAATATTTGGTGCCCCCGAGCGCGTCGCCAGTCGCGCCGAGGCTCGCATAAGTGATGTCGCGCGCCCCGATTCCGTTCGAGGCGAAGCCACGCACCAGGCTCGGTCCCATCTGGAAGTGGTCGAGCATCCGCAGATCCTTGTCGCCGATCTTGTTCAGCATGCCGCCCTGCAGGTGGATGATGCCGACGATATCGGCCACCAGCGGCGAGTAATACTTCGCATCGACCGCCGACTTGAGGTAGCTGACGTTGCCGCCGACGCCGGCGAAATCCTGCTTCCAGTCGATCAGCAGACCATCCGTCGGGTTCTTGTTGTTGTCGAGCGTGTTGTAGCTGAGCGTGTAGCCGAGCGCGGAGGTCAGCGCGGCGCCGTCGCTCAGCTCCTTGCGGACCGGCAGGCTCGATTCGCCATCGCCGTAGCAGCCCCAGCCATAATAGCCCGAGCTGGTCGAATTGGTCGGATCGACGCCGCCGAGCACGCTCTTGATGTACGCCGGGGTCGGGTTGAAGGCGAGCAGGCTGTTGGCGGTATTGTTGTTGCAGTTCTTATAGTAGGACGGCAGCGATATCTCCTGGCGATAGAGCGAGTATCGCAGCTGGAGCGAGAGGTCTTCGCGCAACTGGAAGCCGAGCCGCGGGCTGAAGCCGATCGTCGTCACGCCATAGCTCGTATAGCTGTTCGCCAGCTGCTGCTTGTAGTAGACATCCAGGCCGAGCGCGATCCGGTTGTCGAGCAGATAGGGCTCGACGAAGGACAGCGAGACGCCTCTGCTGTATTGGCCGTAGCTCACGGACGCCTTGGCGTACAGACCGCGGCCGAGGAAGTTGCGCTCCGAAATCGAGACCTCACCCAGCGCGCCATCGGTGGTCGAATAGCCGCCGGAAACGGAGAGGTCGCCGGTCGACTTCTCCTCCAGATTGACCACGAGGATGACGCGGTCGCTCGACGAGCCCGGCTCGGCCGTGATCTTCACCTCTTTGAAGAAGTCGAGGTTCTTCAGCCGGCGCTCGGCGCGGTCGACCAGCGCGCGGTTGTAGGCGTCGCCCTCGGACAGATCGAACTCGCGCCGGATCACGTAGTCGCGGGTGCGGGTGTTGCCGCGGATGGTGATGCGCTCGATATAGGTGCGCGGACCCTCGTCGACCTGGAACACGATCGCCACCGTGTGGGCTTCCAGATTGCGGTCGCCGCGCGGACGCACGACGGCGAAGGCAAAGCCGCGACGCGAGGCCTCGATCTGCATCTCCTCGACCGACTTCTCGAGCTGCTCGACGTTGTAGAGCGCGCCGACATTGACGCGCGAATAGCCGCGCAGCGTGTTGGCGTCGAGCGCCGCGACGCTCGACTGGAACTGCACCGAGCTGACGCGGTATTGCTGGCCCTCCTCGATCTGGAACGTGACCAGGAAGCCCTTCTGGTCCGGGTCATATTCGCTGAGCGCCGCGACGACCTGAACGTCGGCATAGCCGTTCTTCAGATAGAAGCGGCGGATGAGGTCGCGGTCGGCCTCGACGCGATCGGGGTCGTAGACGTCGTTGTTGCCGAGGAAGCTGAGCCAGTTCGTTGCGTGCGTCTTGATGACGTCGCGCAGGCGCGCGGCGGAATAGGTGTTGTTGCCGACGAAGCTGATCGACTTCACGCCCGTCTTGACGCCCTCTTCGATGGTGAAGACGAGGTCGACGCGGTTGTTGGGCTGCTCGATGATCTCCGGCGTGACGCGCACGTCGTAGCGGCCGGAGCGGCGATAGATCTCGGCGATGCGCTGCGCGTCCGACTGCACCATCGGACGGGACAGCGTGCCACGCGGCTTCGACTGCACTTCCGCCGTGAGCTGTTCGTCCTTGACCTTCTTGTTGCCCTCGAAGGCGACGCGGCCGATCACGGGATTCTCGACCACGCGCACGATCAGCCGGCCGCCCTGCCGGTCGATCTTCACGTCGGCGAACAGGCCGGTCTGGACCAGGGCCTTGAGGCCGTCGTCGACCTGGCCGGCATCGAGCGTGCCGGTGGGACCCGGCTTGAAATAGGAGCGGATGGTGTCGGATTCGACGCGCCTGTTACCCTCGACGGTGATCGCGCTGGCGACGGCGGGTGCCGCCGCGGCCATGCGGGGCAGCGAGGAAACGGGCATGGCCAGCAGCATCAGGGCAAGCACGCCCGGCAGTCTCAGACGCATCATCGACGCTCTTTCGAAAGTCAGAGTCCTCGGCGCGCAGACGTTCGTCGGCACGCCACCGGAATCGCTGATGCCCGTCAAAGATGGTCGCGATGCGCCGATCTCGTTTCGTGAAATGTCTGATGATGCTGGATGTGACTGAGTGTTTCCGGTCAGACAAGATTCTCGGGCCAACCGAGCGGCAGAGGGCATGAGCAGCTAATAAGTGCGTCGCCCGCGCTGCGACCGGAAAGCCACGGCCGAGACGGACATCTCCGTTAAGCAATCGGCCCGGCCGCGCCGCATTCGGTGGCTTCCGAAATCAAATTCTACAAATCTTCGGAAGTTGGCAATACGAGGGAAAACCGAGGGTGCTAATTGATCGTCATCCGAACTAAGCCCCCAAGTAGTTCGGCCAAGGCCCGGTGCGCGTAGATTCCCATTGATATTCCGGCGCACCGGGCCGCCCGTTTTCCCTCGCGCGCGAGCCGATGGCCCGTAGGATGGGCAGAAGCGCGGCGGTGCCGCGGCTCCATCCGAGGTCGCGGCAGCGCCATGCCCACGGTCTGACCGCGAATGCGCTGCTCGGCGGTCGCCTTGCCCTCCTACGGTTCCCGCCGCCCCACCCGAATCACCATAATGTCCGCCGCTGTTGCGAAATTGCCTCTGGATCGGGCCGGAAAAACCGATCAAAACGGGCGGCAGCGCCGATGGTTAATCGCGTCTTAACCTCGCCCCACCTATGGTGACCACAAAGGCACCGGTTCATGGGCGATCGGCGGCTTCCACTGGTTTGGCGCGCGTTTTACGTATGGCAATGACCGCTTCATCCCCCGCGCCCGCTGGCGCCAGCCATTCGGAGAGCGAACGCTCGCCGTTTGCGCGGCTGAACGAGCTGCTCGCCCCCTACAAGCCGGGCAAGCCGATGATCACGCTCGCCGTTGGCGAGCCGCAGCATCCGGTGCCGGACTTCGTCGGGCCTGTATTGGCCCAGCACGTCGCCGAGTTCGGCCGCTACCCGGCCGCCAAGGGCATCGAGCCGTTCCGCAAGGCGGCCGCCGGCTGGCTGGCGCGGCGATTCGCACTGCCGCGCGCGATCGATCCCGAGCACGAGGTTCTCGTCCTGAACGGCAGCCGCGAGGGCCTGTTCTTCGCCGCCCATGCCGCGCTCCGCCATGTCGGCCCGCGCCGCGGACGGCCCGCGATCCTGATGCCGAACCCGTTCTATCCGGTGTATGGCGTCGGCGCCCGCACCGCCGGCTGCGACTCCATCTATCTGCCGACCACGCGCGACAACGGCTTCCTGCCCGACCTCGATGCGATCGACGAGGCGACCTTGGCGCGCACCGTCGCCTTCTACATCGCCACGCCAGCCAACCCACAAGGCTCGGTGGCCAGCCCGGACTACATGCGCAAGCTGGTCCGGCTCGCCGACCGCTGGGGCTTTCTGATCTTCAGCGACGAGTGCTATTCGGAGATCTACACGCGACAGGCGCCCGGCAGCATGCTCGAGCATGCCGGGCCCGACTACACCAACGTCGTCGCGTTCCAATCGCTGTCGAAGCGCTCCAACGTGCCGGGCATGCGCATCGGCTTCGCCGCCGGCGACCGCAAATTCCTCGCCGCCTTCCACGAGCTGCGCAACGTCGCGGCGCCGCAGGTGCCGGTGCCGCTGCAGCATGTCGCGGTGGCCGCCTATGGCGACGAGGCACATGTCGAGGACAACCGGCGGCTGTACCGCGCCAAGTTCGACCTCGCCGACCAGATCATCGGCAACCGTTATGGCTACAGGCGGCCCGATGGCGGCTTCTGCGTCTGGCTCGACGTCGCCGATCGCGGCGGCGACGAGGAGGTGACGCTGCGGCTGTATCGCGACGCCGGCGTGCGGGTTGTGCCCGGCAGCTACCTGGCGCGGCCGCAAGCCGACGGCTTCAATCCAGGCGTCGGCTATATCCGGCTGGCGCTGGTGGCCGATGCCGACTCCACCGGTGAGGCGTTGCACCGGCTGGTCGAGGTCCTGGGATAATCGCGGGGCTGATGCAGATGCCGGCGATCGAACGAGTCATTCCCCTGGTCAACCACCTGCCGACGTCGCTGCGCGACGCACTGGTGCGGCGGCTGCGCGAGCTCGCGGGCCTCGCGCTGATCGGCCTGTCCGGCATCGCCGCGGCAGCGCTGATGACCTGGTCGGTGCAGGACCCGAGCCTGAGCCACGCCACCTCGCGCGCGATCCGCAACATCGTCGGCTATCCCGGCGCGATCGGCGCCGATCTCCTGATGCAGATCTTCGGCCTCGGCGCCATCATGGTCATCCTGCCGATCGCGATCCGCGGCTGGCGCATGATGACGCACCGGCCGTTCGATCGCGAGGCGCTGCGCTTCGGCGCCTGGGTGCTCGGCGCCGTCATCGCCGCCGGACTTGCCAGTTGCTGGCCGCGCTCGCACGCTTGGCCGCTGCCGACCGGTCTCGGCGGCGTGGTCGGCGACGCCCTGCTGCGCGCACCAGCCGTGGTGTTCGGTCCGCCCGGTATGATCTATCGGCTGGCGCTCGGCGCCCTTCTTCTGGTTGCGATGATCGGCTGCCTGCTGGTAGCCGGCGGCATGGGCGCGAAGGAAGCCGATCCGAGCCTGCTCGCGGATGAGGACGACGACACGCCGCTGGCCGACCCCGAGGACGACGACGACCGCAAGGCGATCCGGCTCGGCTGGGTGTTCCACGCCATCATGAGCGCGAAGGCGCAGGTCGTCTGGTTCCTGAGCACGGCCTACCGCGCGCTGGTGTCATCAGGCCCGCAGCCGCGCGCCGCCGCCGCAAGCCGGCAGGAGCCGAGCCTGGGCCGCGGCCAGGGCAAGCCGACGCTCGCGCCCGAGATGGACGAGCACGGCGGCGACGAGGACGAGGCCGACGAAGGCGAGGACGAAGAAGAGGAGGAGGAGCCCGCTCCCCGCGCCCGCAAGAAGCCCGCGGCCAAGACGCCGGCGCGCAAGTCCAACGACAAATACGACCTGCCCTCGGTCTCGATGCTGGCGGCGCCGAAATCCTCCGACCGCCAGCCGCTGTCGAAGAGCGAGCTGGAGGCCAATTCGCGCGCGCTGGAAGGCGTGCTGCAGGATTTCGGCGTGCGCGGCGAGATCGTCAAGGCGCATCCCGGTCCGGTCGTCACGCTGTACGAGCTGGAGCCGGCACCGGGCATCAAATCGTCGCGCGTCATCGGCCTCGCCGACGACATCGCCCGCTCGATGAGCGCGCTGTCGGCGCGCGTCGCCGTCGTGCCCGGCCGCAATGCCATCGGCATCGAGCTGCCCAACGCGCATCGCGAGAAGGTGTACCTGCGCGAGTTGCTCGTCGCCAAGGAGGCGACCGAGAGCGTCGCCAAACTGCCGCTGTGCCTCGGCAAGAACATCGGCGGCGAGTCCATCATCATCGACCTCGCCCGCACCCCGCACATGCTGATCGCCGGCACCACCGGCTCGGGCAAATCGGTCGCCATCAACACCATGATCCTGAGCCTGGTCTACCGGCTCCGGCCGGACCAGTGCCGGCTGATCATGGTCGACCCGAAGATGCTCGAACTGTCGGTCTATGACGGCATTCCGCATCTCCTCACGCCGGTCGTGACCGATCCGAAGAAGGCCGTCGTCGCGCTGAAATGGGCCGTGCGCGAGATGGAAGAGCGCTACAAGAAGATGGCCAAGCTCGGCGTGCGCAACATCGACGGCTACAATGCCCGTCTCGGCGAAGCGCGCGCCAAGGGCGAGGAGCTGACGCGCACCGTCCATACCGGATTCGACAAGGAGACCGGCAAGGCGATCTACGAGGAGGAGAAGCTCGACCTCGATCCCCTGCCCTACATCGTCATCATCGTCGACGAGATGGCCGACCTGATGATGGTCGCCGGCAAGGACATCGAGGGCACGGTGCAGCGCCTCGCCCAGATGGCGCGCGCCGCCGGCCTTCACGTCATCCTGGCGACGCAGCGCCCGTCGGTCGATGTCATCACCGGCACCATCAAGGCGAACTTCCCGACCCGCATCTCCTTCCAGGTCACGTCGAAGATCGACAGCCGCACCATCCTCGGCGAGATGGGCGCCGAGCAGCTGCTCGGCCAGGGCGACATGCTCTACATGGCCGGCGGCGGCCGCATCAGCCGCGTGCACGGCCCGTTCTGCTCCGACGAGGAGGTCGAGAAGGTCGTCAAGCATCTCAAGGCACAGGGCTCGCCGGAATATCTCGAGGCGGTCACCGCCGAGGAGCCGAGCGAGGAGGATGGCGCCGTGTTCGATGCCACCGGCATGGGCGGCGGCGGTGGCGACGACCTGTTCTCCCAGGCGGTCGCCGTGGTCAAGCGCGACCGCAAGGCCTCGACCAGCTACATTCAACGCCGGCTGCAGATCGGCTATAACAAGGCCGCTTCGCTGATGGAGCGGATGGAACAGGAAGGCATCGTCGGCCAGGCCAACCACGCCGGCAAGCGCGAGATCCTGGTGCCCGAGGAGGAAGGCGGATTCTGACGGCCCCGATGGCCGCAGAAACGCCGCTTCGGTGCCCGATCTTCACGCGATTACGATCACGCTGCCCGCCCGATCCGGGATAGAACGCGTAAAACTCAGGACGTCGTTTTGAAAAGCTCCTTGTTGAACAGCACGTTTTCGTATCACGCAGCTTCGCGCGGGCGCCGGATCTGCGCCTGGCTGGTCGCCTGCGCCGTGACGACATGCTCTGTCGCCGGTGCGTCCGGTCACGCCGCCGCGCAGGGCACGCCGGCTCCGAAATCAGGCCCGAAGAGCGGCTCCCAGCTCAGCGCCTCCGACCAGCAGCGCTCGGGCCAGAGTCCCTCGACCACCCAGACCGCCCCGCCCAACCCGATCATTCCCGATCCCCGGCGCAACGTGCCGGCCAGCATCTTCACCTCGTTCGACGCCAACCAGAAGGCGCAGGCGGCCAAGGTCAGCGCCTATCTGTCGTCGCTGCAGACGCTGGTCGGGAACTTCGTCCAGGTCGGCCCGGACGGCAGCAAGACCAAGGGCGATTTCTACATCCAGAAGCCGGGCAAGGTCCGCTTCGAATACGAGCCGCCGACGCCGATCGACATCATCGCCGACGGCTCCTCGCTGGTGGTGCGCGACCGCAAGCTCGCGACCCAGGACGTCTATCCGCTGTCGCAGACGCCGCTGCGCTATCTGCTGTCGGACCGCATCGACCTGCTCAAGGACACCAACGTGATCGCGGTCGCGGCCGACGACCTCTACGTCACGATCACGATCGAGGAGAAGCAGGCGCTGATCGGCACCAGCCGGCTGATGCTGATGCTCGGCACCAAGGACGGCCAGCTCAAGCAGTGGACCGTGACCGATCCGCAGGGCTACGACACCACGATCGCGGTCTACAATCTCGATACGACCAAGAAGCTCGATCCGGCGATGTTCAAGATCGACTTCACGGCCTATCCGAGCACGCCGCCGGGCTGACGCCGCCTCTCGCGCTCGCTCAGCGCGATTCGAGCCCGCGCACCTTCCATTGCGCTTCGGACAGTGCAAGCTTCTCGAAGCGCTTGCGCGCCTCCTCGAGGTCATCGGCCGGAAGCGCGTCGCAGCCGGGCCGGCCGCGCAGGATCATCGACGTCGTCGCCCAGCTCAGCCGCGCCGCCTTGCAGGCCAGCAGCAGATCCGTGAGACGATCCTCCTCCAGCAGCGCTTCGATCGTCTCGATGGTGACGACACAGAGCAGCGCCAGCGCTGCGATCACGGCAGGGAAATCGCCGGTGGCGCAGAAGCGGTTGACGGCGGAGTCGCCGAGCTTGCCGGTGCGGCTGAGGGCGGCAACCTCGGCCTTGACCTGCTGATAATCCCAGATCGCGCGCATTGCCGCGCCGGGCGATCGGGTCGGCGTTGCCTGCAGGGTGGCGCGGGTCGCCGGCGGTGCGGCCTTGATGAAGCGGGCGCGGGCGCCCTCGCTCGCCGCAGCGACGAAGGCCCGCGACAGCTTGGCCGGCAGATCTGTGCGCAGCGCCAGCTTCTCGGCGAGATCCTCGTCGCGCTCGGCGATCTTGAACAGGCTGCGATAGCCATCCTCGGACAGCCGGGCGGAGAGGTTCTGTACCAGCGCCATGCGCACCGCCGGAAAGCCGCGTGCGATCAGCTGCGTCGTGAGGCTCTCGCCAATGCCCCTGCGGCTGGCGAGCGCGACGAGATGCGCAGGGCTGCCGGTGCGGATGAACTCGGCGAGGTCGCGCTCGGTCAGCACCGCCGCCTTGGCCAGCATCGGTCCGGCGACGCGCAATTCGGGGTGAACGGCGAGCAGCCGCGCGGTGGCGTAAGGCGCACGCTCCACGCCGGCGAGCGCCATGCTCAGCTCGGCCAGCAGCTCGGTCGCGACCTGCGGCATCAGCCGGGCGAACATTTGATCGTAGAGATCGAGCTGCTCGGCCGACGCGGGCCGCGGACCGGCCAGGAACAGGCTGGTGGTCCGGCGCAGCATGTCGGTGGCGAGCTCGGACACCGTCCGCGCATCACCGGCGGGCGTCTTGGCGGTCGGAGCTGCCGCAGGCGCTGGAGGCATCGCACGTCCCTCGTTGGGCGCCTCCCTCGGCTTTTGACGGAGGCGCGGGTCGATCATCAATTGAGGAAGAATGCGAAGGCCGGACTAAAGGGGCGTTAAGCCCGGCGGACGGAGCTGAAACCCCACGCGGCTGTCGTTAATGGATTGCGGCAGAGCGCGGCAACGACAGTGTTCCCGTATTGTTCTTGCGAACAATGCCGGCATCCGCTAGCCTCCTTGCCCGGGAGGGGCATCATGGTCCAGCGCGTTTCCACCGTCGCCTTCGAGGGGATCGAGGCCCGCGCAGTCGACGTGCAGGTCCAGGTCGCGCCCGGACTGCCGGCGTTCGCGATCGTCGGCCTGCCGGACAAGGCGGTGTCGGAAGCGCGCGAGCGGGTGCGCTCGGCGCTGATCGCCTCGGGCCTGGCGCTGCCGGCGCGGCGCATCACCGTGAACCTCGCGCCGGCCGACGTGCCCAAGGAAGGCAGCCATTACGACCTGCCGATCGCGCTGGGGCTGATGGCCGCGATCGGCGCCATTCCGCCGGATGCCCTCGGCGGCTTCACGGTGCTCGGCGAGCTCGGGCTCGACGGCTCGATTGCGCCGGTCGCCGGCGTGCTGCCGGCAGCGATCGGCGCCAATGGCCGCGAGGAAGGGCTGATCTGCCCGGCCGCCTGCGGCGCCGAGGCGGCATGGGCGAGCCCGGACTTGCAGATCATCGCGGCGAGCTCGCTGATCCAGATCGCCAACCATTTCAAGGGCACGCAGGTGCTGTCGCGGCCGCAGCCGAAGATCCAGGAGGCACCCGCAAGCCTGCTCGACCTGCGCGACATCAAGGGCCAGGAGAGCGGCAAGCGCGCGCTCGAGATCGCCGCTGCCGGCGGGCATCATCTGCTGATGATCGGCTCGCCCGGCGCCGGCAAGTCGATGCTGGCGGCGCGGCTGCCCTCGATCCTGCCGCCGCTGTCGCCGGCGGAGCTGCTGGAAGTCTCGATGATCGCCTCGGTCGCCGGCGAGATCGAGGGCGGCGCGCTGACGTCGCGGCGACCGTTCCGCAGCCCGCACCATTCCGCCAGCATGGCGGCGCTGACCGGCGGCGGCCTGCGCGCCCGCCCCGGCGAGATCTCGCTGGCGCATCAGGGCGTGCTGTTCCTCGACGAGCTGCCGGAGTTCGATCCGCGCGTGCTGGATTCGCTGCGCCAGCCGCTGGAGAATGGCGAGGTCTCGATCTCCCGCGCCAACCATCGCGTCACCTACCCTGCCCGCTTCATGCTGGTCGCGGCGATGAATCCGTGCCGTTGCGGCAACGCCTTCGAGCCCGGCTATGCCTGCAAGCGCGGCCGCATCGACCGCTGCACCGCCGACTACCAGATGCGCATCTCCGGCCCGCTGATGGACCGCATCGACCTGCGCATCGAGGTGCCCGCGGTGACCGCCGCCGACCTGATCCTGCCGCCGTCCAAGGAAGGCTCGGCCGAGGTCGCGGCCCGCGTCGCGGCCGCGCGCGACCTGCAGCGCGCCCGCTACGCCAAAGCCGGCCTGCCGCACATCCGTACCAACGCCGAGGCGCCGGCCGCCGTGCTCGACGAGATCGCCAGGCTCGATGCGCCCGGCCAGAAGCTGCTGCGCGAAGCCGCCGAGACGATGCGGCTGTCCGCCCGCGGCTATCACCGCGTGCTGCGCGTGGCGCGGACGCTCGCCGATCTCGACCACGCCGAGGCGATCGGCCGGCTGCATCTGGCCGAGGCGCTGTCGTATCGCGCGCTGGCGGAGGACAATCGCCATGCGGCGTAAAGGCGCCCCTCCCCCTCAACACTCTGGTAACGACTTCTCTTTACGCTCCGACAACCATAGGGCCCGCGTTCCGTCATCAGGCCTTCCGCGTCGGTGCGTATCATGTTGCGTTTCAAGGTCCTCGTTTTGGCCGTGCCGCTGATCGCGGCGGCGGTCATCGCCAGACTCGAATTGGCGCCCTCCCCGCAGCCCTGCATTGCCGTCGGTGCCGACAGCGTCTCGCTCGGCTCCGCGCCCTTTCACGCCGATCTCCATGTCGACTTCACCGATGATCCCGCGCGCGCAACCACGCCTCATCACCGACCGATCCGGTTCTGTGAGCCGGGCTAACGCCCGGTTCACCATCTCTGCACGGCAGAATCGCGCGTGCACGACCTTTCAAAGTCTCAGCAATACCGACGCCGCATGGTGCGGGCCGGCCATGACATTGGGATCGAAATCGTCGGGGGTGATCGAGATGGGACCGATTTTTCGCTTCAGGCTGCGCCTGCGCCGGTTCATGCGCCGTCACCGCACCATCTTCGCGATCCTGCGCTCGCTGATGATCTTCTCCGCCGGCTTCGGCGGCGCGTACGGCTTCATCAAGGCCAGCATTTCCGACAACTCCGGCTATAACCCGCACACGTTCGCGATCGGCGCCAGCTTCCTGTTCGCGCTCGCCTGCGTCGGCCTGGCCACGCTCAGCATGCGGCTGCGCTTCGTCGCCAGGAAGATGCACAAGATTGCGCTCCACAACGAGGTGCTGGCGGACCGGAACTGGGAGCTGCAGGAAGCCGAGCAGCGCGCCCGCAATCTGTTCGAGCAGCAGGGCGACCTCATCGTCATGCGCGCGCGCGACGGCAGCATCATCTTCGTCAACGACGCCTATTGCCGGATGGCGGGCCTCGACCGCGACAACCTGCTCGGCAGCGCGTTCACCTTCGAGCTGATCGAGCAGGGCGACAGCGCGCTGGAGCCGAACGGCACGCGCGTCCACGACCAGCGCATCGAGAGCGCGATCGGTCCGCGCTGGATCGCGTGGCGCGAGGCACTGGTGCGTTCCGACGCCGGCCAGCCCGCCGTACTGCAATGTGTCGGCCGCGACGTCACCGACCGCACCGAGACCGAGCGCGCGCTGGCGGAGGCGCGCGACCAGGCCAATGCCGCGAACCGTGCCAAGTCGCGGTTCCTGGCAATGGCGAGCCACGAGATCCGCACGCCGCTGAACGGCATCCTCGGCATGAGCGGGCTGCTGCTCGAGACGCAGCTGACGCCGGAGCAGACCACCTACGCCAAGGCGGTTCGCACCTCGGGTGAAGCCTTGATGTCGCTGATCGACGAGCTGCTCGACTATTCCAAGATCGAGGCCGGCAAGCTCGCGCTGGAGGCGCAGCCCTTCTCGCTGGCGACGCTGATCGAGGAGATCACCGAGCTGCTGGCGCCGCGGGCGCAGGCCAAGCAATTGGAGATCGCGGCCTATCTCGACGAGCGGCTGCCGACCTGGGTGACCGGCGACGCCGCGCGGCTGCGCCAGGTGCTGCTCAACCTCGCCGGCAACGCCATCAAGTTCACGGCTTCGGGCGGCGTCGCGCTGATCGCCGAGCCCGGGATCTGGCCGAACGAGATCAGCTTCCAGGTGCGCGATACCGGCATCGGCATCGCAGCCGACGCCCAGGAGCGCATCTTCCGAGAATTCGAGCAGGCCGATGACAGCGTCGCGCGCAGCTTCGGCGGCACCGGCCTTGGCCTGGCGATCTCGGACCGGATCGTCAAGCGCATGGGCGGCCGCATCGCGCTGCAGAGCCGGCTCGGCGCCGGCTCGACCTTCGAGGTGTCGGTGCCGCTGCCGCCGGCGCTGGAGCGCGGCGAGCAGAACAGCTTCCGCGGCCCCGACCTCGCGGGACAGTCGGTCATGCTGGTCGCGCCGGCCGGGCTGCAGGCCGAGCTGATCGAACGGCGCCTGCAGAACTGGGGCGCGCAGACGTGCCTGGTCGCCGAGGCCGAGGTGGCGGAAGCCCTGCTGCCCGAACGCGCCTGGCACGCCGTGCTGGTCGACGACGCCATCGGCAGCGACGCGTCGCTCCGTCTGGGCGGGGCCGCGCAACATCACACGACACGGCTGATCGTGCTGGTCACGCCGGCGAGCCGCCACGAGCTGACACCAGCGGCGCCGTTCAACGGCTATCTGGTCAAGCCGCTGCGGGCCGCCTCGCTCGCCGCGCGCGTGAGCTTCGACACCGATGGCACGGTTCCGGCACTCGCTGACGATCCAATCCCGACGATCGCTCCGCCGATTGCGGTTCAGGCCGGCGGGAGCCTGTCCATCCTCGTCGCCGAGGACAACGACATCAACGCGCTGCTGATGCGCTCGCTGCTGACCAAGCTCGGCCACCACGCCGACATCGCCGTGCATGGCGAAGCCGCGCTGGACTCCTGGCTCGCGGCGCGCTCGGCCGGCGCGCCCTATGATCTGATCCTGATGGATGTGCAGATGCCGAAGCTCGACGGCATTGCCGCCGCCAAGCGCATCCGCGCCATCGAGGCCAGCGAGCCGGGCCGGCGCACGCCGATCCTGGCGCTCACGGCCAATGCCCTGGTCGAGGACCGCTACGCCTGCTTCGAGGCCGGCATGGATGGCTTCCTGGTCAAGCCGATCGATCGCGACAAGCTGGACGAGGCGCTGGCGAATCTGGCGGCGGCGCGACAGGTGGCGGCGTAAGTAATTAGTTGGAGCGGATCAGTTCAGCGCTACGCTCGCGGGCCACGCTCACAACCGCCTGAGCGCCACCGTCTCGACCTCGTGGTCCGCGCCCTTCTTCAGGATCAGCGTCGCGCGCGGCCTTGTCGGCAGGATGTTGTCCTCGAGATTGGCCAGGTTGGTGCGCTCCCAGATGGCGATCGCAGTGGCGATGGCCTCCTCGTCCGACAGCAGCGCGTAGCGGTTAAAGTAGGACCGGGGATCATGGAACGCCGTGTCGCGCAGCGACAGGAAGCGCTTGACGTACCATTTGCGCAGGATCGCCTCGTCGGCATCGATATAAACCGAGAAGTCGAAGAAGTCGGAGACGACCGGCACGGCCTTGCCGTCGCGCGGCAGCGGCCCGGTCTGCAGCACGTTGACGCCTTCGACGATGAGGATGTCCGGCTGGTCGATCTCGACCCACTGATGGGGGACGATGTCGTAGGTGAGATGCGAGTAGACCGGCGCGCGCACCTGATGCCGGCCGGCCTTGATGTCGGAGAGGAAGCCCAGCAGCCGCGGCAGGTCGTAGCTTTCCGGAAAGCCCTTCTTCTGCATCAGGCCCTGCCGCTCCAGGACCGCGTTCGGATAGAGGAAACCGTCGGTGGTGATGAGATCGACCTTCGGCCGCGGCGACCAGCGCGCCAGCAGGGCCTGCAGCACGCGCGCGGTGGTGGACTTGCCGACCGACACCGAGCCGGCAACGCCGATGATGTAGGGCATCTTGCGGTCGCGGATGCCGAGGAACTGGCGCTGCGCGTAGTACAGCCGCTGCGCCGCGTCGACATACATCGACAGCAGTCGCGACAACGGCAGATAGATGTCCTCGACCTCCTTGAGATCGAGGCGATCGTGCATCGACCGCAGCTTGGAGAACTCGCCGGGCTCCAAGGTCATCGGCGTGTCGTTGCGCAGCTCGGCCCATTGCTCGCGGGTGAAGACGCGGTACGGATTATATTGTTGTTCGGTGGTGCGCATATCCATGACGCTGCCCTTCGTTTCCCCGGCCGACGCGCCCTACTCCGTCTTGCGCGACGCCTTTTCTTCCAGCCCCGACTGACCGGTGCGCTTGCCGAGCGCCGCCTCGACCTCCTCGAGCCGGACGTCGCGCGACTTCAACAACACCAACAGATGAAACAGCAGATCGGCGCTTTCGGAGATCAGATGCTCGCGGTCGGTGCCAACAGCGGCGATGACCGTCTCGACCGCCTCCTCGCCCATCTTCTTGGCGCATTGCGCCGGGCCCTTGTCGAGCAGCTTGCGCGTATACGACGCCTCGCCGCCCGCCGCGGCGCGCGCGTCGATGATGGCAGCGAGATCGTGAAGCGTGAAACGGGACATCAGCCGGTACTCGGAACGCCTGCCCGAACCACGGCGGCCGGACCAGCGTTCATCTAACATTTTTGCGGCGCAATGTCGTCAGGGATCGAGCCGCATCGGCAGGCCCTGGCGCGCCATGTGCTCCTTGGCCTGCCGGATGGTAAATTCCCCGAAATGGAAGATCGAGGCGGCCAGAACCGCAGTCGCGCGGCCCTCGCGGATGCCGTCGACCAGATGGTCGAGATTGCCGACGCCGCCAGATGCGATCACCGGCACCGGGACGCTGTCGGCGACCGCCCGGGTCAGCGGCAGGTCAAAGCCCTGGCGCGTTCCGTCGCGGTCCATCGACGTCAGCAGGATCTCGCCGGCACCGAGCGCGACCACCTCCTGGGCGTATTCCAGCGCGTCGATCCCGGTCGATTTGCGTCCGCCATGGGTGAAGATCTCCCAGCGGCTGCCGCCGCCAGGCCGCGACACGGACTTGGCGTCGATCGCCACCACGATGCACTGCTCGCCGAACTTCTCGGCCGCCTCCTTGACGAATTCGCGCCTGCTCACCGCGGCCGAATTGATCGAGACCTTGTCGGCGCCGGAGCGCAGCAGGGTCTTGATGTCGTCGATGGTGCGCACGCCGCCGCCAACCGTGACCGGCATGAAGCAGGCCTCCGCCGTGCGCCGGACGACGTCCAGCATGATGCCGCGGTTCTCATGGGTGGCGGTGATGTCGAGGAAGCAGAGCTCGTCGGCGCCGGCGGCGTCATAGGCGATCGCGGCCTCGACCGGATCGCCGGCGTCGCGCAGATTGACGAAGTTGACACCCTTGACGACCCGTCCGTCCTTGACGTCGAGGCAGGGAATGACACGGACTTTGAACATCCTGTTCTCTCCTACGCGCGCGCGGCGCGGATCAGCGCCAGCGCCTCTGCCGGGTCGAGCCGGCCGTCATAGAGCGCGCGGCCAGCGATGGCGCCTTCGAGCTTTTTCGCACGCGGTGTCAGCATCGCCCTGACGTCCTCGATCGAGGCAAGGCCGCCGGAGGCGATCACGGGAATCGAGATGGCGTCGCCGAGCGCGATCGTGGCGTCGAGGTTGAGGCCCTTGAGCAGGCCGTCGCGGGCGATGTCGGTGAAGATGATCGCGGCGACGCCGGCGTCCTCGAAGCGTTTGGCGATGTCGAGCGCGGTGACCTCGGACGTCTCCGCCCAGCCTTCGACCGCGACCTTGCCGTCGCGGGCATCGAGGCCGACGGCGACGCGGCCGGGAAAGGCTTTGGCTGCGGTCTTCACCAGCTCGGGATCGCGCACCGCGGCGGTGCCGATGATGACGCGGGCGATGCCCTTGCCGAGCCAGGCCTCGACCGTCTTGAGATCGCGAATGCCGCCGCCGAGCTGCACCGGCATCTTGACGACCTCCAGCATCGCCTCGACGGCTTGCGCGTTCATCGGCTTGCCGGCGAAGGCGCCGTCGAGGTCGACGACGTGGAGATATTCAAAGCCCTGGTCGGCGAAGCTCTTGGCCTGCGCGGCGGGATCGAGGTTGAACACGGTGGCGCGCGCCATGTCGCCCTGCTCCAGGCGCACGCACTGGCCGTTCTTCAGATCGATGGCGGGAAACAGGATCATATCAGTTGTCTTTCAAGAGCGCGCCCTGTCCGCCTCTTGCGGCGAACAGGACGGAAGCGCTCACGGCTTCCATTTCAGGAAGTTGGAAATGAGGGCGAGACCGAAACGCTGGCTCTTCTCGGGATGGAATTGGGTGCCGATCGCGGTGTCCTTGCCGACGATCGCCGTGATCGGACCGCCGTAATCGGCGCGCGCCAGCACATCGTTCTCGTTGACCGCATTCAAGTGATAGGAGTGCACGAAATAGGCGTGCAAGCCCTTCGGCCCGAGCGGCAGCCGCTCCAGGACCGGATGCTCCTGCACCAGGTCGAGCGTGTTCCAGCCCATGTGCGGGATTTTCAGGCTCTCGTCACGAGGCGCGATCTTCTCGACGTCGCCGGCGATCCAGTCGAAGCCATCGGTGGTGACATGCTCCTTGCCGCGCGTTGCCATCAATTGCATGCCGACGCAGATGCCGAAGAACGGCCGCGCCTTGTGGCGGACGGCTTCGGTCATCGCCTCCAGCATGCCGTTGACGGAGTCGAGGCCGCGGCGGCAATCGGCGAAGGCGCCGACGCCGGGCAGCACGATGCGGTCGGCGCGATACACGGTGTCGGGATCGCGCGTGACGACGACCTTCTGCGGATCCGCCATGCCGCGCGCGGCGCGCTCGAACGCCTTGGCGGCGGAATGCAGATTGCCGGAGCCGTAATCGATGATTGCAACACTCATCGTCCACCTCCGGGTTCGGGAAACAAGCCAATGATGCTGGCGTGCGGCAGCGGCGGCGGGTGCAGCCCATTGCCGTTGTCGCGCGTCGGCGGCGCCGCGCCGCGATCGACGGTATGATTGTCGTAGCCGAGCGTGCTGCGCCGGGCGGCCCAGCGCTCGAAGAAGCGGCGCTCGGCGGCATCGAGATCATCGGCGACGACGACGTCGAGCTGGCGCCAATTGCCGCGCGAGTAGCTCCAGCGCTTCAGGCTGGAGGCTTCGAGCCCGAGCAGGATCGCGAACAACAGATCGATGCCGGCAATCGCACCGCCGTTGACGCCGACGCGCACCAGGATCACGTCGAGCGCGATCATCAGCACGGCCCAGACGAGCATCGCAAGCCAGAGGCGATGCCAGGCCAGCCAGACGGCGCCGAGCACCGCGGCCCAGAAATGGAAGCCGTCGCGGATGAAGACGAAGCGATCGGTCGAACGCAGATCGACCCCGGCGGCCAGGGGAGCGTGAACCGTATAGACGGGCATGTCGATAATCCCTTGGACGGGGAGGTCAGCCGCCGAGCTGACCCTTGGTGGATGGCACTTCGCCCTGATTGCGCGGATCGATCGAAAGCGCTGTCCGCAGCGCCCGCGCCAGACCCTTGAAGCAGGATTCGGCGATATGATGGGCGTTCTCGCCGTACAGCGTCTCGACGTGCAAGGTGATGCCGGCGTTCATGGCAAACGCATTGAACCACTCGCGCACCAGCTCTGTGTCGAACTCGCCGATCTTGTCGCGCGCGAAGGTCGTGCGGAACACCAGCATCGGCCGGCCCGACACGTCGATCACGACGCGCGTCAAGGTCTCGTCCATCGGCATGTGGATCGAGGCATAGCGGGTGATGCCGGCCATGTCGCCGAGCGCCTGCCGCACCGCTTGGCCGAGCGCGATGCCGACATCCTCGGTGGTGTGGTGAAAGTCGATATGCAGGTCGCCGACCGCCTTGACCGTCATGTCGATGCGGGAATGCCGGGCAAGCAGATCCAGCATGTGATCGAAGAAGCCGATACCGGTCGCGATGTTCACGACGCCGGTGCCGTCGAGGTTCACGGACACCTCGATGTCGGTCTCTTTGGTCTTGCGCTTGATGGTCGCGCTACGCATGGGGTCAGCTTTCCCTTGAAAACGCGGCTCTTTTATCAGGCGGATGTCGGCTTAGCTACTGCGGGATAGCGCCCCGTACGCCTGATCTCGGGCCATGGTGAGCGGATTTCAAGACCGGGTCGGGCAGGGCAGGGACCCGGTAATTGTATCCCGACGCCTGAGCGCCTAAATCAGGGCATGAACCAGGGATCCCCAATGCACGCATCCTCGAACGAGCCCACCGTCTGGCACGGCACCACGATTCTGACCGTCCGCAAGGGGGGCAGGGTGGTGATCGGTGGCGACGGCCAGGTCTCGATCGGCCAGACCGTGATCAAGTCCAATGCCAAGAAGGTGCGCAAGCTCGGCAAGGGCGACGTCATCGGCGGCTTCGCCGGGGCCACCGCCGACGCCTTCACCCTGTTCGAGCGGCTGGAGAGCAAGCTGGAGCAGTATCCGGGGCAGCTGACCCGGGCGGCGGTCGAACTCGCCAAGGACTGGCGCACCGACCGCTACCTGCGGCGGCTCGAAGCCATGATGATCGTCGCCGACAAGGACGTCTCGCTGGTGCTGACCGGGACGGGCGACGTGCTGGAACCGGAGTCCGGCGTGATGGCGATCGGCTCCGGCGGCAACTATGCGCTTGCGGCTGCGCGTGCGCTGATCGACACCGACAAGGACGCCGAGAGCATCGTCCGCCGCTCGCTCGACATCGCCGCCGACATCTGCGTCTACACCAACCGCAACATCACCATCGAAGCATTGTCGGCCGAGTAGACCATGACCGCGGACGAGATCGGCGCCCCGTCCCGGCAGTCGTCCGGACCCTGGCTCATCCCGGTGCTCTGTCTGCTTTCGCTGCAGGCCGCACTGTTGTTCGCGATGGGCCGGCTGCCGATCTGCGCCTGCGGCACCGTCAAGCTGTGGCATGGCGTGGTGCAGAGCTCGGAGAACTCCCAGCATCTCACCGACTGGTACACGTTCTCCCACATCATTCACGGCTTCTTGTTCTATGCGCTGACCACGCTGGTGGTGCCGCGGCTGCCCTGGCAGGGGCGGCTGATCCTGGCGATGCTGATCGAGGGCGCCTGGGAGCTGGTCGAGAACTCCAGCTTCATCATCGAGCGCTATCGTGCCGCCACGATCTCGCTGGACTATTTCGGCGACAGCATCGTGAACTCCGTCGGCGATACGCTGGCGATGATGACCGGCTTCCTGCTGGCGCGGGTGCTGCCGGTCTGGCTGACCGTCGTGATTGCAGTCGCGCTCGAGATCGGGGTGGGCCTGCACATCCGTGACAACCTGACCCTGAACATCTTGATGCTGATCTATCCAACCGAGGCGATCCGGCAGTGGCAGGCCGGACCGCCGCTCCTGTGACGGCGGAATCCGGCTTGCCCTCATCCCCGTCCGACCCTAGCTAGAGCCTCATGACAGACTTTTCACCCCGCGAAATCGTCTCCGAACTCGACCGCTACATCGTCGGCCAGGCCGACGCCAAGCGGGCGGTGTCCATTGCGTTGCGCAACCGCTGGCGCCGGTTGCAGCTCGATGCAGGCCTGCGCGAGGAGGTGCTGCCGAAGAACATCCTGATGATCGGGCCGACCGGCGTCGGCAAGACCGAGATCGCGCGGCGGCTGGCCAAGCTCGCGGGCGCGCCGTTCCTGAAGGTCGAGGCGACCAAGTTCACCGAGGTCGGCTATGTCGGCCGCGACGTCGAGCAGATCATCCGCGATCTCGTCGAGGTCGCGATCGTCCAGGTGCGCGAGCGCAAGCGCAAGGACGTCGCCGCCCGGGCCCAGCTTGCCGCCGAGGAGCGCGTGCTCGATGCGCTGGTCGGCGCCAGCTCCAGCGCCGCCACCCGCGACTCGTTCCGCCGCAAGCTGCGCGCCGGCGAGCTGAACGACAAGGAGATCGAGATCGAGACGCAGTCGTCCGGCGGCGGCCTTCCGATGTTCGAGATCCCGGGCATGCCGGGGGCGCAGATGGGCGCGATCTCCATCGGCGACATCTTCGGCAAACTCGGCGGCCGCACCAAGACGCGGCGCGTCACGGTCGAAGCCTCGCACGACATCCTGATCGCGGAAGAGTCCGACAAGCTGCTCGACAGCGACCAGCTGGTGCAGGAGGCGATCAGCGTGGTCGAGAACAACGGCATCGTGTTCCTCGACGAGATCGACAAGATCTGCGTGCGCGAGAACCGCGCAGGCGGCGACGTCTCCCGCGAGGGCGTGCAGCGCGACCTGCTGCCGCTGATCGAGGGCACCACGGTCTCGACCAAGCATGGCGCTGTGAAGACCGATCACATCCTGTTCATCGCGTCGGGCGCGTTCCACATCGCCAAGCCATCGGACCTCTTGCCGGAGTTGCAGGGCCGGCTGCCGATCCGCGTCGAGCTGCAGGCGCTGACGCGCGACGACATGCGCCGCATCCTGACCGAGCCGGAGGCGTCGCTGATCAAGCAATATGTCGCGCTGATGAAGACCGAGGGCGTGACGCTCGACATCACCGACGATGCGATCGACGCGCTCGCCGACATCGCGGTCGCGGTCAACTCCACGGTCGAGAACATCGGCGCGCGTCGGCTGCAGACCGTGATGGAGCGCGTCCTCGACGACATCTCCTTCACGGCCTCCGACCGCAGCGGCGAGACCATGCGGGTCGACGCCGCCTTCGTGCAGCAGCACATTGGCGATCTCGCCAAGAACACTGATCTCAGCCGGTTCATTTTGTAGCGGCTACCCGTATGGGTCGAGGCCGAGCTACAAATTCCGCCGTCGTCCCCGCGAAAGCGGGGACCCATGACCACCAAAGCCAATTGTGACTCTCGATGGCGGCTCCAGCCTTGCCTCAGCATGGACGGCGGTGGCTATGGGTCCCGGCTCAAGGCCGGGACGACAGTGGTGGATGTGGCGGCGACCTCGTCTCCGCCAGCCATCGCTCGGTCATGGCATGACCGGCGCCTACAACAAACACTGGCGGGCGATGCTCGCCGTCAACGCCGCCGTCATGCTTGGCGTCTTCCTGCACAAGCTCACGCTGCCGCCCTACATCCCCTACATCCACCTGCTGGTCGACTATCACCACGGCTTCATCAAGCGCGCGCTGGTCGGCGCCATCGTCGGACTGTTCACGGCGAAGGTGCCGGTGTGGCTGGTGTTCGCAATCGGCGGCAGCGTCTGGCTGATCACGCTCGCTCTGTACCTGAAGCTGTTCCGACGCACCTTTGGTCTTGATCGCGCGCAGCTGCCGCTGTTCGTCTTCACGGCGGGGTCGCCGTTCGTCTTCAAGAACTTCCTGTTCACGCTCGGTCATTTCGACATCTATGGCTGTCTCGGCGTCATCATCCTGTTGCTGGTCCCGGCGAGCTCACTCGGCTACGTCCTGCTCGCCACGCTCATCTCGGCGGTGCTGGTGCTGATCCATCACATCCATCTGCTGATGTATGTGCCCACCATCGTCGCCATCGTCGTGCTGCGCTGCTATCTGGCCCGCCCCATCGCCCGGCTCGATCTTGCCGTGGGCGCAAGCGCGCTGCTGGGCCTCGGCATCCTGTTCCTGGCCGCGCAATTCCTCGGAACCATGCCGCTGCCCGAAGCCGATTTCGTAAGTTACTTGCAGACACGAATGGCCGATCCATCGCGCACCGAGCTGCTTCAGTTCGCCTATGTCTGGTACCAGCCGCTGTCCAAGGAAGTGCAGGACACCTGGGCGCACATGGCGTCCAATCTGCTCGGCGTGCCCGTATATGCGCTGCTGCTCTGGCTGCATGCACCGCTATGGAGCTACTACAGAGATCTTGTCGGCGCATTGGAAGAGCGGCGCCATCGCCAGATCGTCATCGCCGCGCTGATCTTCATCAGCCTTGCCTACGTCGTGATGTTCGCGATGGTGTTCGACTATTCGCGCTGGATCTCGAGCTGGGTCGTTTGCATGGTGATGATGCTGCACGCGGTGAAGACGCTTCCCGCGACCAAGCCGATTGCACCGATTGATCCCGACGATCGCAGGACCACGATCCTGGGCTGGATCGTCACCGCCGTACCGCGCGTCGGCATCATCCGGCCGTTCTGAGCCTCAGCCTCTTGGGCGCCTGATACGGACGTAGAGCGCGCCGGCGCCGCCATGTCCGACATGGGCCTCCTCGAAGCCGACGATCAGCGAGCGGAATTCCGGCAGGCTCAGCCAATGTGGCACTTGGCGCCGGAGCACGCCGCGTTCAGGGTCCGCGCCGATGGTGCCCTTGCCGGTGATGACGAGCACGAAGGTCAGCCCATCATGCTGGGCGCGATGCAGGAAATGATGCAGCGCTTGGTGCGCCCGGCTCTGGGTCATGCCGTGCAAATCGAGCCGCGCATCGATCTCATTGCGGCCGCGCGACAGTTTCGAACGCTCCCTCCGGCCGAGCGAAACCAGCGGCGGAATCGCCGGCCGGACGGGTTTCGGCGCGGCAACCGGCGCGACCGGCCGCTGCGTCATCGCGGGTTTGTCCGGCTGCGGTTCGGACGTCGTCATCGGTGGATGCAGCCGCACCGGACGCTGTGTCTTGCGCAGCGGCTTGACCTGGCGCGCCACCGTCTCCCACAGCATGCGCTCGTCCTCGGAGAGGCCGCGCTTGCGACGGCCACGGGGCGGCTCGGGATCATGCGACATGGAAACGGCTTGTCATCGGCGGTTGCGGTGGCGTCTGCCATAGCGCAATCGGCGGATATTGCGATCACTTTCGAGTCGCGGTCGGGCCTCGGGCAGGGGCACTGGCTGCGGGGCCACCACGTTCTGCGCCACGGTGGTCGCGGATTTTGCGACGGCGATCGCGGAGCTAGCCGCGACGGGAGCAGCGGCCTTTGAATCCTTCGCCGCGGAGGGCGCCGCCGCCGTCGTGGCCTGGTCCTGCTCCTTCGCTTGATCTTTGGCAGCCTCCTTCGCTGCCTGCTTCGGCAGCACTTGCGGAAACAGCTTGGCGATCTTCTCCGACGGACGCGCATCCGGCAGCGGCATCTTGCGGCCACGCGCGACCGGATCGAGGCTCTTCGGCACCAGCATCACGAACTGGATGCTGTGCTTGAGGCGGCCGGAGACCTTGCCGGCGTCCTGTCCCGCGCCGAAGTAGAGATCGGCGCGCGCAGGTCCGACGATCGCCGAGCCCGTATCCTGGGCAATCATCAGCCGGTGGAAAGCCGTCTTCGACTTCTCGGATTCGATCGGCAACTCGCCGGTGATGAAGAACGGCGTGCCATAGACGTGCAGCGACTTGTCGACCGCGATCGAGCGGCCCGGAGTCAGCGGGATGCCCTGGGCGCCGACGGCCTCGTCCTTCTCCGACAGCTGCACCTCGCGGAAGAAGATGTAGGAGCGGTTGGTCCGCCGCAGTTCGTTGGCACCTTCCGGGTTCTGCTCCATCCAGTCGCGGATGCGCTGCATCGACATCTGCTCGCGCGGAATGATGCCGCGCTCGATCAGGACACGACCGACCGGCGTATAGGGATGACCATTATAGGCATCGTAGTTGATGCGGATGGTCGAGCCGTCGTCGAGACTGATGCGCGCGGATCCCTGGATCTGGGCAAACAGCAGGTCCGTCTGGTTCCTGAGCCACGCGATCTCCAGGCCGCGGCCCTCGATGGCGCCGTCCTCGATCTCCGCGCGGTCGTAATAGGGGACCAGCTTGCGCCGTCCGATCTTCCGGTAGACGGGACCCTTGTTGGGCAGACTCGTCGCGTCCTGCTTGAAGCCGCGAACGAACAGATTGGAGGGGCGGCGATAGACCGGAACGTTGTAGACCTCGTTCTGGGTCCGCGAGCCGTCGATCACGGGTTCGTAGTAGCCGGTGACGAAGCCGTCGGCATCGCCGAGCTTGGAGATCTTCAGCGGCTCGAAGTGCCGTTCGAAGAACGCCCTTGCCGCGGCATTGTCGGCGAGATCGGCGGCCCGGGCGTCGCGGCAAGGATCACGCAGGGAATCGCCTAGCGCCTTGGCGTCCGGCGTGACATCCGTCTTGGCGGCGATCGGCTTGCAACTGGCGCGGAACGTCCGGTACGCCGCGAGCTGATCATCGTCGTTCCAGCCGGGCACGTCGTTCCAGGCCAATGGCAGGTACTGGCTGTTGTTGATTTCGAGCGGCCAGTCGAGCTGGGGGTAGGGCAGGTGGCGCACCGATGCCGCCGGGATCCGGTGGCGCGAGCGCACCGCCTCGGCCGCGTAAGGGGCGAGCGCCACGGCAACGACGCTCAAGGCGAGCGCCGATGTCCAGTACTTCACGCGATGAGCGGCGAAACCCCGCTTCCAAATTTCGCGAACCATGCTTGCACCATCAAAGTACCACTCAACGCGAAATTCGGAAAAAACGGGATTCTAAAAAATCGACGTCACAATTCAAGAATGCGCCTCGTCGTCCTCCTGACGCAGCCGGCCGACACCGAGAGCGGTGCCCTCCAACGTAACGCCGGCGGCGGCAACCTATTCCATCAATGGCTGCCAGTGCCGACCAGCTTCCAGTTCGGATCGCGCGAGCCGGTGTCGCGGGCGAAAGTCCAGATGTCGGTGATGTCGGCCACCTTGTCCGGATTGCCGTCGACGATGTTGCCCATCTTGTCGCGTGTCACCGAGATCATCTGCGAGACGAAGCGGACCGTGACCTGCGCGGTGCGGTCGCGCAGCTCGGCACCGACCAGCTCGGCGGTATCGATGGAGACGAAGCGGGTTTCGGTCTTCTGCTCCTGCTTCTCGCGCTCCTTGATGACGGCGTCGAAGCTCTCATAGACCTCGGACGACAGCAGGTCGCGCAACGCGCGGCGATCGCCATTGGCAAACGCCAGCACGATCATCTCGTAGGCGCTGCGCGCACCGGTCAGGAAATGGCGCGGGTCAAACGATGAGTCATCGGCGACGATCGCGTCGAGGCCGCGCGCGAGCGGCGTGCCCGGCTCGGCCAAGCCGCGCCAGCGATCGCCCGCCGCCGGCATCTCGCCGCCGGGGACCGAAGCCGAGGGGTCGACGGGCTTGTTGGGAACCGGCATGACGTGGTTGTCCGGCGCACCCTGGACCGCGTTTCTGGCGGCGTGATCGAACGGCGTGCGCTCGCTTCCGGTGCGCTGCCCGAGCACGGCGCGCAGGCGCACGAAGATGAAGACCGCCAACGCCAGGAAGATGATGGTATAAATGTCCACGTCGTGTTCGCTTTCTGACCTGTCGAGCCGAACGCGGAGCCCGGCCACCGGACACCCGTTCTACAGGATCCAGGTAAAGACCCGTGAATCCCTCGGTCGACCCGGATGTAGTCATCGAATTGGGCCCGGCCAATGGCACATTGTGGCGTAGCGATCCTAACCCTTTTCCTTCTCAAGGGGAAATCCGATCGACCCCTGATTGGAACGGGGTAGGCCGGTCGCTGGTTCCGCCCGGGGGTCGATGCGACAAATAGAGGCATGCCGGCCGGATCAATCCTTTGTCTCGGCCTTTTGCGGCGTCCGTGGCTCGTCCTTGTGGAACAAGCCGGCCCTATGGTAGCCACGCGCCGCAACGACCCGCCCTTTTTGCCTGGAGAACACTGCGATGACCAACGGTAACGGCGCCACTCCCGAGGCGGCTGCTCCTCCTCAACTCAACGTGCTGGCCCAATACATCAAGGATCTCTCGTTCGAGAATCCGAACGCTCCGCAGTCCCTGGCACCGCAGGGCCAGCCGCCGCAGATCAATATCCAGATCAATGTCGGCGCCAACGCGCTGAATGACACGGAATACGAGGTGACGCTGACGATCGAGGGCAAGGCCGAGAGCGGCAGCCAGGTGATGTTCAGCTTCGAGCTGGTGTATGGCGGCGTGTTCCGGCTGGTCAACATTCCGCGCGAAAACCTGTCGCCGATGCTGCTCATCGAATGCCCGCGCCTCTTGTTCCCGTTCGCCCGCGAGATCGTCGCCAACTCGGTGCGCGACGGCGGCTTCCCGCCGCTGATGCTGGACCCGGTCGATTTCGTTGGCCTGTACCGCCAGAACATGGAGCGCCAGGCAGCGGCCCAGGGCGGCCAGGTGCTGTCGAGCTGATCTGGTTCAGCTTTACGATTGATGTTTGCAGGGCGTGATCCGCTGCCGATCCGGCGGATCACGTGCCGGCGAGAAACTCCATCCAGATCGGCTTGTCGCCGAGGGTGGCGATGAAGGCGCGATGCGCCTCTCGCTCCGCATCCGTGACCCGTGGCAGAAGCGGCTGCTCGCGCTGACGGCGCGGCGTATCGCCGGCCCCCCCGATGCGGATCTCCTGGCTGTCCTGGGTCAGGATCAGCTGCGACTGCCGCGCCCCGACGAGATCGACATAGACCTCCGCCAGCAGTTCGGCGTCGAGCAACGCGCCGTGCTTGGTGCGGCGTGAGTTGTCGATCGCATAGCGTGAGCAGAGGTCGTCGAGGCGGTTCGACACGCCAGGATGCTTGCGACGTGCGAGCAGCAGCGTATCGACCAGACGATCCCTGGGAATGGCCGCGCGCTTGATCCGGTCGAGCTCGGCATTGATGAAGCCGATGTCGAACGAGGCGTTGTGGATCACCAGCGGGGCATCGCCGATGAATTCCAGGAACTCCTCCACGATCTCGTGAAACAGCGGCTTGTCCGCCAGGAACTCGCTCGACAGTCCGTGAACCGCGAACGCCTCCGCCGGCATGTCGCGTTCGGGGTTGATGTAGCGGTGGTAGACTTGGCCGGTGGGCATACGGTTGATGATCTCGACACAGCCGATCTCGACCAGGCGGTCGCCGCGCAGGGCGTCGAGGCCGGTGGTTTCGGTATCGAGAACGATCTCACGCATCTGATCTGATCCGTCGAATTCCGCGCCGCCGGCGTTCGCGAATCAGCCCCGGCGCTGCGGCATTCTAACGACCTCCGCCAGGATGTCGCGGATGCGTGCCCGCACCGGATCGAGCCCGTGCGAGGTATCCACGACGAAATCGGCGCGCTTGCGCTTCTCGGCATCCGGCATCTGCCGTGCGAGCAGCGCATCGAGCGCTTCTTCCGTCATCGTGCCGCGCGCCAGGATGCGTTGGCGCTGGATCTCGGGCGCGGTCGACACCACCACCACGGCATCGACGCGCTTGTCGCCGCCGGTCTCGAACAGCAAGGGGACATCGACGACGGCAACGGGCACGCCGGACTGCTCGGCGTCGTCGAGAAACTTCTGATGATAGGAGCGCAGCATCGGATGCACGATCGCTTCGAGCCGGCGGATCGCGGCGGGATCGCCGACGACCTTGGCCGAGAGCCTGGCCCGATCCACCTTGCCGTCCACCGTGGTCCCAGGAAATTCGGCTTCGATCGCTGGCGCGGCTTCGCCTTCATAGACCTTATGAACGGTCGCGTCGGCGTCGTAGACCGGCACGCCGGCTTCCGCGAACAGCTTTGCGGTCGTCGACTTGCCCATGCCCATCGAGCCGGTCAGACCCAGCACTCTCATCCGCGGTCACTCCCCCTTACGCGTGGCTGCGGTCGGCATCAGATCCTGAGCAGCTTCGCTTCGCGAAAATAGGCGAGCAGCGGCAACAGCGGCAGGCCGAGTATGGTGAAGTGATCGCCGTCGATCCGGTCGAACAGGTGCACACCGAGCCCTTCCAGCTGATAGGCGCCGACGCTGGATGTGACGGCTTCGCCGGCGACATCGAGATAGGCTGCGATCTCGGTTTCGGTGAGGGCGCGCATCGTCATCCAGGCAATTGCGACATGCGAGAACAGCACCTCACCGTTGCGGACCACGGCAATGGCCGAGTGCAGCGCATGGGTGCGCCCGCCCAGCGCCAACAGTTGTTGCATGGCATGCTGGCGGCCGGCTGGCTTGTTGAACATGCGCTCACCCAATGCGAGCGTCTGATCCGCGCCCACCACATATGAATTGGGCCTGCTTGCCGAGACCGCAGCGGCCTTTGCGTTGGCAAGGTGTAACGCGATCTCGTAGGGCGCCACCAGGCCGGCTTCGGCCTGCACCGCGCGTTCGTCGATATCGGCCGGAAGGGCCTCGCACGCGAGGCCTGCGTTCGCGAGCAGCATCCGCCGCGCGCGGCTTTGCGATGCCAGAATGAGAGGCTCGTCACTGCACCAGATGGACATTGATCCGCTCACTAGTCCGGAAGCCGCTGCCGCTGCCGGTCGGTATAGAGTTTCAGGATCGCGGCGGCCGTCTCCTCGATCGAGCGCCGCGTCACGTCGAGCATGACCCAGTTGAACTTCGCACTCAGCTTGCGTGCATAGGCGACCTCGTCCGTCACCGACTGCTTGTCGACATAATTCTCATTGCCGGATTCCGCACCCATGCTGAGCAGGCGATTCTGCCGCACCTGGATCAGCCGCTCCGGGGTCGCATGCAGGCTGACGACCAGCGGCTTCTTCAATGTCTCGAGCTGATGCGGGATCGGAATGCCCGGGACCAGCGGCACGTTGGCGGTGCGCACGCCGCGGTTGGCGAGATAGATCGAGGTCGGAGTCTTCGACGTCCGGCTGACGCCCACCAGCACCACTTCGGCGTCTTCGAGGCCGTCGACCATCTGCCCGTCATCGTGGAGCATCGTGTAGTTCAGCGCATCGATGCGGGCGAAATATTCGGCATTGAGCACATGCTGCGCACCGACGCGGCCGGCGGTCGATGCGCCAAGATAGGCCTCAAACAGCTGCATCACCGGACCGATGATCGACAGGCTCGGGATGTTGATCTGCTGGCACTTGCCTTCGAGCCGGCTGACCAGGTCCTTCTCGAGCAGGGTGAACAGCACGATGCCGGGGGCTTCCTCGATCTCGTCGAGCACACGGTCGAGCTGCTTCTGGCTGCGAACCAGCGGGTACACGTGCTCGACGGGGGTCACGTTGGTGTACTGCGCGGCGACCGCTCGCGCGACCGTGATCAAGGTTTCGCCCGTCGAATCGGAAACCAGATGCAGGTGAAAGTAATTGCCGGTGGTGGGCATCAAATCCTTAACGATCTGTGAATCCCTGTGAAGGATGGGACCAAAAAGCGGCCTCGGACCGCTCCCTTTGTATAACCCCGATAGTTCTGCACATGGTCGCCGTCCGGGACGGCGCCAGGCAGCAGCGCGATGATATCGGGACGAGGTCGGTTTGTCTCTGGATAAGCTGTCGAAGGATTTCGGCAAGCGTTTGAATCACATTGAACTCTGCGGCGATCCGGCGTGTGCAGCTCACATGTTGAGGGATGTGAACAAGCTGCGGGCACACTGCGGATGACATTGCATGAGTCCAATCCACCGCTACCTAGACTCAAACCTTAAGATTCTAAAATTATTTGGTTTGGAGGGGACTGAGCGAGCGGATATGTCTCGGCACGCAAGCTGATCACCAGCCGAGAGGATCACGAGTCTCCGATGTATGAGTGGATCAAGGCCCTGCACGTCATCGCCGTCATCGCGTGGATGGCCGGCATGCTGTATCTGCCGCGGCTGTTCGTCTATCATTGCGACGCCGAGATCGGCTCGAAGCAGTCCGAGACGTTCAAGGTCATGGAGCGGCGCCTGCTCAAGGCGATCATCAATCCGGCGATGACCGTGACGTGGCTTGCCGGGCTCTATCTGGTCTGGGCCGGCCACTGGTATACCAGCGGTTGGTTTCATGCCAAATTTCTGCTGGTGCTGATCATGTCCGGAGTCCACGGACTGTTTACCCGCTGGGTCAGGGAATTCGGCGCCGACAAGAACACCCGCAGCCAGAAATTCTACCGCTATATCAATGAGGTACCAACGGTACTAATGATAGGCATCGTGATTCTCGTGATCGTCAAGCCGTTCTGACCGTTTCCCTCGGAATACCGCTGCGCTGCAGACGCCTTGCAGACGCCGGCGCGATTTTCTATATTGTAGATATCCCACCCCACGCAGGCGGATGTGGTTGCGTTCCGGCTTGACCGGCCGCCGCATCAGGTCTGGTGCCTCATCGGCGCCAACCTTGCTCAGACCTGCGGACCTCATTTTCGTCCGCCTTCCCACAGCCACCTCGCATCCCTCCCAAGTCGCTTCCACAGGACCACCCCAATGCGGGAAATCAAACTACAGGACCTCAAGTCAAAGACGCCGGCCGAGCTCGTCTCCTTCGCGGAGGAAAACGGGGTCGAGAACGCCAGCACGATGCGCAAGCAGGAGCTGATGTTCGCCATCCTCAAACAGCTTGCGATCCAGGAAATCGACATCATCGGCGAGGGCGTCGTCGAGGTGCTCTCCGATGGCTTCGGCTTCCTCCGCTCGCCCGATGCCAACTACCTGCCGGGTCCCGATGACATCTACGTCTCGCCCTCGCAGATCCGCCGCTTCGGGCTGCGCACCGGTGACACCATCGAGGGACACATCCGCAGCCCGAAAGAGGGCGAGCGCTATTTCGCGCTGCTCAAGGTCAACACGCTGAACTTCGAGGATCCCGAGAAGTCCAAGCACAAGGTCAATTTCGACAACCTCACGCCGCTGTTTCCGGACGAGCGCTTCCGGCTCGAGCTCGAGGATCCGACCCGCAAGGATCTGTCGCCACGCGTGATCGACATCGTCGCGCCAATCGGCAAGGGCCAGCGTGCGCTGATCGTCGCGCCGCCGCGCACCGGCAAGACGGTGCTGATGCAGAACATCGCGCACTCGATCACGGCCAATCATCCTGAGTGCTACCTGATCGTGCTGCTGATCGACGAGCGTCCGGAAGAAGTCACGGACATGCAGCGCTCGGTGAAGGGCGAGGTCGTGTCCTCGACCTTCGACGAGCCGGCGGCGCGTCACGTCCAGGTCGCGGAGATGGTGATCGAGAAGGCCAAGCGCCTGGTCGAGCACGGCCGCGACGTCGTCATTCTGCTGGACTCGATCACCCGCCTCGGCCGCGCCTACAACACGGTCGTGCCGTCCTCCGGCAAGGTGCTGACCGGCGGTGTCGACGCCAACGCGTTGCAGCGGCCGAAGCGCTTCTTCGGTGCCGCGCGCAACATCGAGGAAGGCGGCTCGTTGACCATCATCGCGACCGCTCTGGTCGATACCGGCAGCCGCATGGACGAGGTCATCTTCGAAGAGTTCAAGGGCACCGGCAACTCCGAGCTCATCCTCGACCGCAAGGTCGCGGACAAGCGGACCTTCCCGGCGATCGACATCGCCCGCTCCGGCACCCGCAAGGAAGAGCTCATCACCGAGCCGCAGAACCTCAAGAAGATGTACGTGCTCCGCCGCATCCTCAATCCGATGGGCACGATGGACGCGATCGACTTCCTGCTCGACAAGCTTCGCAGCACCAAGAGCAATGCCGAGTTCTTCGAATCCATGAACACCTGATCGGCCCACGGTCTCGATTTGGAAAGGGCGCTCTTTGGAGCGCCCTTTTTGTTTGACTTGTTTGTCGCTGCGCCCGGCGAGAAGTCCTCGATGCTTATCCGCCCGTTATGGTTCGTCGGCGTAAAGCATGCCGCTGCAAACCGATTGTCTTTCGCTGCCGGTGAGCCCAACTGAGGATCATGCATCCTCACGACCAGACCATCTTCGCGCTGTCCTCCGGACGCCTGCCGAGTGCGATTGCGATCGTCAGACTCTCCGGGCCTCACGCCGGCATCGCCCTTCAGATGCTTGCGGGGAAACTGCCGCTGCCGAGGATGGCGACGCGCGCCTTGCTGCGGGATGGCAATGGCGAACCGATCGACGATGCCGTCGTGCTGTGGTTTCCCGGCCCGGCCAGTGCCACCGGCGAAGATGTTGCCGAGCTGCATGTCCATGGCAGCCGTGCCGTCGTCGCGACAATGTTCTCGGTGCTGTCGACGATGCCGCAGATGCGCCCTGCTGAGCCGGGCGAGTTCACGCGGCGCGCGTTCGAGAATGGCAAGATCGATCTGACCGAAGCCGAAGGCCTCGACGATCTCATTCATGCCGACACGGATCGGCAGCGGCGCCAGGCGTTGCGCCAGCTGAAGGGCCTGCTCGGCGACAAGGCGCGGGGCTGGCGTGAGCAGATCATCGAAGCTACGGCGCTGATCGAGGCCGGGATCGACTTTGCCGATGAAGGTGACGTGCCAGCCGAGCTGATGGCGTCGGCGCTATCGCGGATTGAACAGCTCCTGGCAGAGATCGAGACCGTGTTGTCGGCGCAGGGCCGGGCCGAGCGGCTACGCGATGGTCTGACGGTCGTCATCGCCGGACCTCCAAACGCGGGCAAGTCGACCTTGATGAACCAGCTGGCCCGACGTGAGGTGGCGATCGTCTCGCCTCATGCCGGCACCACGCGCGACGTCATCGAGATCCAGCTCGATCTCCAGGGCTATCCCGTCACGGTGATCGATACCGCGGGTATCCGGGAGACGGACGACCCCGTGGAGCAGGAGGGTGTGCGCCGGGCCCGGGATCGGGCTGCGCAGGCCGATCTCGTGCTGTGGCTGTCCGAGGATAGTCAGCCGGAGGCAGAGTGTCGAAGCGGGGTGCCTGTCTGGCTGGTCCGGAACAAGATCGATCTGCCGAGACCGCAGGAGACAGCCACGGCGATGGTGCAGGGCGATGCTCCGGTCTTTGCGATCTCGGCCAGAACCGGAGCAGGGGTGGCCGGCCTGTTGGAGGCTCTGATAGGCTTTGCCCGTGACTTCTTCGGATCGACCGAGAATGGCCTGATCACCCGGGAGCGGCAACGAGCCCTGCTCAATGAGACCGTGGCGGCGCTTCGTCGGAGCGTTACGGCTGTTGATCTCGGTGAGGAGCTTGCCGCGGAGGAGCTGCGGATCGCCGCACTGGCGCTTGGGCGTCTGTTGGGGCGGGTCGATGTCGAGGATGTGCTGGACGTGATCTTCCGCGAGTTCTGTATCGGAAAGTAGCAGCGTCAAGAGCCTCGGCGCACGTAGATATGCTTAATGAAATGTTGCTTGGTTAACTGATCGTCAATCGTTTCACGTGAAACAGGGTAGAGCCCTCGTGGACGTTTCACGTGAAACAAGTCCGAGATGGCACCGATGCTGTTTCACGTGAAACATCTCCCTCCCTGCCCGACGGTGGCGAATGTTTCACGTGAAACGTCTTCCGAGCGTTGTCCGCACGCGCTAGATAAGCCTCATGAGCGAGCATCTGACATCCTACGACGTCATCGTCATCGGTGGCGGCCACGCTGGCTGTGAAGCTGCGGCGGGCGCGGCGCGCATGGGTGCCCGAACCGCCCTGATCACGCATCAGTTCGCGACCATCGGCGCCATGTCCTGCAATCCGGCCATAGGTGGGCTGGGGAAGGGACATCTGGTTCGCGAGGTTGATGCTCTCGACGGGCTGATGGGTCGCGTCGCCGATGCTGGCGGTATCCAGTTTCGGGTTCTGAATCGCCGGAAGGGGCCGGCCGTTCGAGGTCCACGCGCCCAAGCCGACCGTAAGCTCTACGCTGCCGCGATGCAGTCGGCGATCCGGGAGACCGCGAATCTCGCCGTCATTGAAGGCGAGGCGGACGAACTGATCGCTACCGGCGGGCGGGTGGCGGGGTTGCGGCTGACTGACGGCAGGACCTTCATCTGTGGCGCCGTCGTTATCACGACCGGCACGTTTCTGCGTGGTCTGATTCACCTGGGTGAGAGGACCTGGCCGGCCGGCCGGGTCGGCGAAGCGCCGGCGCTGGGGCTGTCCCGGTCTCTCGAAGCCATCGGATTTCGGCTTGGGCGGCTCAAGACCGGCACGCCGCCGCGTCTGGATGGATCGACGATCGACTGGACAGCGGTCGAGATGCAGCCCGGCGACGATCCGCCGGAGCCGTTCTCCGTCCTGACCGACAGGATCACCACCCCGCAGATCCAGTGCGGGATTACCCGAACGACGACCGCGACCCATAAGGTGATCCGCGCCAACGTCCATCGCTCGCCGATGTACTCCGGCCAGATCAAGTCGACCGGGCCGCGCTACTGTCCGTCGGTTGAGGACAAGATCGTACGCTTCGGTGATCGCGACGGTCACCAGATTTTCCTGGAGCCGGAAGGGCTCGACGACACCACCGTCTACCCGAACGGTATCTCGACCTCGTTGCCCGAGGAGGTCCAGCTCGCGCTGCTGCCGACCATCCCGGGCCTCGAGCGCGTCCGGATGATCCGACCGGGCTATGCGATCGAGTACGACCACGTCGATCCACGCGAGCTGGAGCCAACGCTCCAGACCAAGCGGATGAGGGGCCTGTTCCTGGCGGGTCAGATCAACGGCACGACCGGCTACGAAGAGGCTGCCGCCCAGGGTCTGGTAGCCGGGCTCAATGCGGCGCTCGCGGCGGGCGGCGGCGAGTCGATCGTGTTCGATCGTGCCGACGGCTATCTCGGCGTGATGATTGATGACCTCGTGACGCGCGGGATCACCGAGCCCTACCGCATGTTCACCTCGCGCGCCGAGTATCGTCTCACGCTGCGGGCGGACAACGCCGATCAGCGTCTCACCGATAAGGGCATCGCGCTCGGCTGCGTCGGTGGCGATCGCGCGCGTTTCCATCGAACCAAGATGGATGCGTTGGAGGCTGCCCGTTCGATGGCGATGTCGCTGACGATCACGCCCAACGAGGCGGCGAAGCATGGCCTCACGCTCAACAAGGATGGCCAGCGCCGCTCGGCCTTCGATCTGATGGCCTATCCGGAGATCGGCTTCTCCGAGGTGAGAGCGATCTGGCCGGAGCTCGGTGCGATCGATCCAGCCATCGCCTTCCACCTGGAGATCGATGCCAAGTATGATGTCTATGTCCGCCGCCAGAGCGAGGACGTCGATGCCTTCCGGCGCGATGAGGGCCTGGTGCTCGGTGGGGTCGATTATGCGCTCGTCCCGGGTCTTTCGAATGAGGCGCGGGCGAAGCTGACGGCAGCCAAGCCGTGGACGATCGGACAGGCGGGCCGGATCGATGGCATGACGCCGGCGGCGCTCGGGATCCTTGCGGCCTATCTCCGTCGGGAAGCGCGTCGCAGCAAGGCCACCGGCTGAGGCGTTTCACGTGAAACAGGCATCGCCAGCGGTGGCATCCAAGATGATCGAATCGGACAAGGCGGCAGCGCTCGCGCTGATTCCCGTTTCACGTGAAACGGAGCATCGCCTCGATCGCTATGTCGCGCTGCTGTTGGAATGGCAGGCGAAAACCAATCTGGTCGCGCCGTCGACCTTGCCCCATCTCTGGACGCGCCACATCGCCGACTCGTTGCAGCTTCTCGATCTCGCGCCCGACGCCAGGATCTGGGTTGATCTGGGCAGCGGCGGCGGCTTTCCCGGCGTCGTACTTGCCTGCGCTTTGGCCGATCGGCCGGATGCACAGATTCACTTGGTCGAGCGCAACGCCAAGAAGGCAGCGTTCCTGCGCGAGGCAATTCGCGTCACCGGCGCTCCGGGGATCGTGCATTTGTCAGAGATCGGGGATATCGTGGAGAAGTGGAGCGGGCGAGTCGATTGCGTGACCGCACGCGCGCTGGCTCCGCTACATCAGCTCATCGGCTTTGCGGAGCCCTTGGTGAAAAAAGGCGCGAAAGCGCTGTTTCTCAAGGGTCAAGATGTAGAAGCGGAATTGACCGAATCTACTAAGTATTGGAAAATTGAGTCGAAACTTCACTCCAGCCGGACGGGCGGGCAGGGCTGGATCGTCGCAATCGATTGCATCGAGCGACAGAGCTGAATTCCGTCAAGACGACAACCAATGGCGATCGCGCATGGCCGTAATTGATCAGATTTATCAAGAAGATAGAGCCCCGCACTCGGAGGGGCATCCGCGCATCCTGGCGCTCGCCAATCAGAAGGGCGGGGTCGGCAAGACCACGACCGCGATCAACCTCGGTACGGCGCTGGCAGCGATCGGCGAGCGGGTGCTGATCGTCGACCTCGATCCGCAGGGCAACGCCTCGACCGGGCTCGGCATTGACCGCGGCAGCCGTAACTGCTCGACCTATGACGTGCTGATCGGCGAGGCCTCGCTGCGCGACGCCATCGTTGCGACGGCCGTGCCGCGGCTGCACATCGCGTCCTCGACGATGGACTTGTCGGGTCTCGAGCTCGAGCTCGGCTCCACCGCCAACCGCGCCTTCCGTCTGCGCGATGCGATCGCCGGCCTCAACAACAACGTCTCGCCAGAGAACGACTACACCTACGTGCTGGTCGACTGTCCGCCGTCGCTGAACCTGCTGACGGTCAATGCAATGGCCGCGTCCGACGCGATCCTGGTGCCGCTGCAGTGCGAGTTCTTCGCGCTCGAAGGTCTGTCGCAGCTGCTGCAAACCGTGGAGCAGGTGCGCTCGACCCTGAACCCGAACCTCTCGATCCACGGCATCGTGCTGACGATGTTCGACTCGCGCAACAACCTGTCGAACCAGGTCGTCGCCGACGTCCGCCAGTTCATGGGATCGAAGGTCTACAACACGATGATCCCGCGCAACGTGCGCATCTCGGAAGCGCCGTCCTACGGCAAGCCGGTGCTGGTCTACGACTTGAAGTGCGTCGGCAGCGAGGCCTATCTCAAGCTCGCGACCGAAGTCATTCAGCGCGAGCGTGACCTGCGCACGAACTGACTTTGCCTCTGCTCCGGGGGACCTCGTCGCCCGGATCTCATTCGAGGACGGCAGCGGATTCCGAAATGAATCCGTTCCCTCGTTCATTGTGCCGACGGGACCGATCGGCAGCAGACGCAAGCGGAGCGTGACGTGAATCCAAAGGAGAAGGCGATGGCCGACGAGTCGCGATCGCGATTGGGCCGGGGTCTCGCAAGTCTGATCGGTGACGTCGGCCGCGAGGCCGGCGCGCCGCCGGAGCGGCCGCGCAACCAGCGCAAGGTGCCCATCGAGTTTCTGAAGCCCAACCCGCGCAATCCGCGCAAGACGTTTTCCGACGGCGAGCTCGCCGAGCTCTCGGCCTCGATCAAGCAGCACGGCGTGATCCAGCCGATCGTGGTGCGTCCGGTGAAGGGCCAGCACGACCGCTACGAGATCATCGCCGGCGAGCGGCGCTGGCGCGCCTCGCAGGCCGCCGGCCTGCACGAGGTGCCGATCGTTCCGGTCGATGTCAGCGACAGCGATGCGCTGGAGCTGGCGATCATCGAGAACGTGCAGCGCGAGGATCTCAATCCGATGGAGGAGGCGCAGGGCTATCACGCGCTCGCCAACGAGTTCAAACGCAACCAGGAAGACATCGCCAAGATCGTCGGCAAGAGCCGCAGCCACGTCGCCAACATGATGCGGCTGACCAAGCTGCCGGCCGAGGTGCAGGGCTTCATCGCGACGGGACAGATCTCGGCCGGTCATGCGCGTGCGCTGATCAACCTGCCGGATCCGATGTCGGCGGCGAAGAAGATCATCGCGGAAGGATTGAACGTCCGCCAGACCGAGGCGCTCGCGCACGAGGAGGGCGTGCCGGAACGCAAGCCGCAGAAGCCACGCAGCTCTGGGGGCAGTGCGCCGGCGGAGAAGAAGGACGCCGACACCATCGCGCTGGAGAAGCGTGTCGGCGATGCGCTCGGCCTTTCGGTGTCGATCAGCCACCGCGACCCCGGCGGCACGGTGCAGATCACCTACCGCAGCCTCGAGCAGCTCGACGAGGTGATGCGGCGGCTGGAGCAGGGTTAGGCTGTTAGGTCGTAATTGCTGTCCCGTTGTCGAGATACGTCCGACGAACTCCCGTCAGCTTTGTTGTGACGTCCTCACCACATCGTCATGGCCGGGCTTGACCCGGCCATCCATCTTTAAGGGTGCTCGCTCCAAGGGGATGGGTGCCCGGGTCAAGCCCGGGCACGACGAGTTACTCATTAGGCGACGGGTACGACCGGTGCTTCCTGGTCACGGTTGACTCTGCGATCTCGAAACACTCCTCCGTCATTCCGGGGAGTGCGCAGCACGAACCCGGAATCCATCTCTCGGCAGATCGCTTGGCCCGATGGATTCCGGGCTCGCCGCGCCGGCGCGCGTCGCCCCGGAATGACGTCGGAGATTGGAGCAAGGCCTCGGGCCCACTCACCCCTTGCGCCGCGCGTTCACCGCGATCGACAGCAGCGTTCGCTGCGCGATGGCTGCGGCGAGGCCCGGCTGCTTGCGCATGTCGAGGGCGGCGGTGGCGAGCTGGTCGATGATCGGCAGCAGCCGCGCCGGAGAGAAATTGCGCAGCGCCGTCTCGGCGCTCGGCTTTCGTGAGAAATGCAGCCGCGGAAAACCGCCTTCGAGAATGGCCGACACGGGCGTGCCGGATGCGACGGCAAGGGCCGATTTGTGCAGCCATGCTGCATGTCGCTGCGCAGCGGAGATGATGACACCGGGATAGGTGCCGGCGATCATCGCCTTGCCGAACTCGGTCTCGACCATTTCGGGCTTGCCGCCGAAGGCGCCGTCGACGATCGGGTCGAGCTTCATCTCCGAGGCGTCGGCGACCACCGCCATCACATGGTCGAGCGTCACCTCGCCCTCGCCATGGGCGAACAATGTCAGCTTGCGCAGCTCGTTGCGCGAGGCCTGGCGGTCGCCGCCCAGCAGGGCCATCAGCGAGGCGCGAGCGTCGGGCGCGATGCGCAGGGCGGCGATGCGCAATTCGTCGTCGATCAGCTTGGCGAGATCGCGCTCGGTGTCCGGGTAGCAGCCGATCGCGACCGCCGTTTTGGCCTTCTCGCAAATCTTGCGCAGTGGCGAATCGGGGCGGATGTCGCCGGCCTCGATGACGATGCGGCAGTCCCGGACATTCATCTCGCTGAGCGTCTCGACGCCGCTGGCGAAATTGCGCGAGCCGGCGCGCACCCGGATGGCCCGCCGGCCGCCGAACAGCGGCACCGTCATGGCTTCGTCGACGAGGCGCGACGGTTCCGCGGAGAGCTCGTCACCGTCGAGCCTGACCACGGAGAAGGGATCATCGGGGTTGTCGACGGCCGACGCGATAAGGGCCTCGGCGCGCTCGCGGACCAGGCCCGTATCCGGGCCGTACAACAGGATCAGCGGCCGGGCGGCGTCCGGTTTAGCCAGGAAGGCATCGATGTCTCGTCCGCGCAGCGCGACCACGGCGATGTCAGCCGAGCGTCAGGTGCCGGCGGTGAAATAGGCTGCGAGCCGCGTCTTGATCTTCTCGGCGACTTCCTCGGAGGCGCGATCCTCGGCATCACGGAAGGCGCGCTGGCGGGCGAAGCGCTGGTATGAGCCGGGGATGTCGTAGGAGGTACGCGCGAAGGTCGTACCGGTCATGACCGACTTGTTGGTCGCCAGCTCGACCAGATTGTACTGCACGTCGACGCCGACATTCTCGGTGGTCGGCAGGCCGGTCGTCTGCGAGACGATCAGCGAGGACCGGCTGGTCTGCAACCGCAGCACCAGCTTGTGGGTCGGGGCCGTGCCGGTCGCGGTGCCGTAGAGCTTGAATGCGAGCGCGTTGCGGATACCGACGCCAATGCGCGCCTCGGGGGAGGCGTTCGGCTTGTCGACCGGCGGCAGCTCGATGCCCATCAGCTTGTCGCGCAGGGCGGGCGTGCCGTCGGCATGCTCCGCGTACATCGGCTGGAAGCAGCCGGCCGTCAGCCCAGCCAAGGCGGCCACGGCAACCAGGCGTGCAGCGATCCGAAACCTAGCCGACGACATTCACGATCCTCTTGGGAACAATGATCACCTTGCGAACGGCCTTGCCGTCCAGCGCTAGTTTTACTGCATCGAGGGCCAAAACGGCAGACTCAATTTCCGGATTCTGCGCGTTGCTGGCGACTGTGACTTCTCCGCGCTTCTTGCCGTTGACCTGGACGACCAGGGTCATGCTGTCCTCAACCAGCAAATCGCGTTCGATTTGCGGCCAGGAGGCCTCCGAGATCAGGCCAGTCTGGCCCAGCACCTGCCAGCATTCCTCGGCCAGATGCGGCATCATCGGCGAGATCAGCTGCACCAGGATGCCAGCGGCCTCGCGAATCGCCCAGGCCAGGTCCGGCGCCGGCGTCGCCGGCCGGCCCAGCACCTCGGCCAGCGCGTTGGCGAATTCGCGGATGTGCGCCAGGCAGACGTTGAAATGCAGCCGCTCGATGCCGCCGGTCACCTTGTCGAGAGCGCCATGCGCGGCCTTGCGCAGCGCCAGCGCGTCTGCGCCGAAGTCGGAGGGACGGGAGGAGGGGGCCTCCTGGCTTGCTGCGACCGATTCGTTGACCAGCCGCCACAGCCGCTGGACGAAGCGCGCCGCGCCCTGCACCCGTTCGTCGCTCCAGATCACGTCGCGATCCGGCGGCGAGTCCGACAGCATGAACCAGCGCGCGACGTCGGCGCCGTAGCTCTCGATGATGTCGTCGGGGTCGACGGTGTTCTTCTTCGACTTCGACATCTTCTCGATCGGGCCGATCGTGATGTCCTCGCCGGTGGCGGCCAGCACCGCGCGGCGGCCGTTGCCGCCGACCTCGATCTTGACCTCGGCGGGATTGACGTAGGTGCCATCGGCCTTCTGGTAGGTCTCGTGGACCACCATGCCCTGCGTGAACATGCCGGCGAACGGCTCGTCCATGGCGACGTGGCCGGTGGCCTTCATCGCGCGGGTGAAGAACCGGCTGTAGAGCAAATGCAGGATCGCGTGCTCGACGCCGCCGATATACTGATCCACCGGCATCATCCGGTTGGCGACCGCAGGTGTCGTCGGCGAGGTCTCGTTCCACGGATCGGTGAAGCGCGCGAAGTACCACGACGAATCCACGAAGGTGTCCATCGTGTCGGTTTCGCGGGTCGCCTTGGCCCCGCATGTCGGGCAGGTGACGTGCCTCCAGCTCGGATGGTGGTCGAGCGCGTTGCCGGGCTTGTCGAAGGTGACGTCATCAGGCAGCACGACCGGCAGGTCCTGCGCCGGCACCGGCACGACATCGCATTTGGGGCAGTGGATCACCGGGATCGGGCAGCCCCAATAGCGCTGGCGCGAGATGCCCCAGTCGCGCAGGCGGAAATTGACCTGGCGCTCGCCGACCGGCGCGCCGCCGCGCGGCTCGCTCTCGAGCCGCCTGGCGACCTCGTCCTTGGCCTGCGCGATCGTCATGCCGTCGAGGAAGCGCGAATTGATCAGGCGGCCGTCGCCGTCGAACGCGGTGTCGGTGATGACGAAGCTCGCTGGGTCCTGGCCCTCGGGGCAGACCACCGGGACATTGCCGAGGCCGTATTTGTTGACGAAGTCGAGGTCGCGCTGGTCATGCGCCGGGCAGCCGAAGATGGCGCCGGTGCCGTACTCCATCAGCACGAAATTGGCGACATAGACCGGCAAGGTCCAGCTCGGATCGAACGGGTGCACGGCGCGGATGCCGGTGTCGAAGCCCTGCTTCTCCGCGGTGTCGATCGCCTCCTGCGCGGTGCCGATCCGCTTGATCTCGGCGATGAACGCGGCGAGCTCCGGGTTCTTCGCCGCCGCGGCCTGGGCCAGCGGGTGGTCGGCCGAGATCGCCATGAACTTGGCGCCGAACAGCGTGTCCGGCCGGGTCGTGAAGATCTTCAATTCGGTCTCGCCCGCAGGCGTCGTCGCCGGATCCAGCGCAAAACGGATCAGCAGGCCTTCCGAGCGGCCGATCCAGTTGCGCTGCATCAGCCGCACCTTGTCGGGCCAGCGGTCGAGACCATCGAGCGCGTCCAGCAGCTCCTGCGAGTACTTCGTGATCTTGAACACCCACTGGTTCATCTCACGCTGTTCGACCACCGCACCGGAGCGCCAGCCGCGACCGTCGATGACCTGCTCGTTGGCGAGCACGGTCATGTCGACCGGATCCCAGTTCACCTTGCGCTTCTCGCGCTCGACCAGCCCCGCCTGCATGAAGTCGAGGAACATCTTCTGCTGGTGCTTGTAGTAGGACGGATCGCAGGTGGCGAACTCGCGCGCCCAGTCGAGCGACAGCCCGATCGAGCGCAGCTGCTTCTTCATCGCGGCGATGTTGTCGTAGGTCCACGCCTTCGGCGCCACCTTGCGCTCGATCGCGGCGTTCTCCGCCGGCAGGCCGAACGCATCCCAGCCCATCGGGTGCAGGACGTTGAAACCCTTGGCGCGCATAAAGCGGGCCAGCACGTCACCGAGCGTATAATTACGGACGTGGCCGATATGGATGCGTCCCGACGGATAGGGAAACATCTCGAGCACGTAGTATTTCGGACGCGGATCGTCGTTCTTCGTGGCGAAGATCGCCTTCTCGTCCCACTGGCGCTGCCAGCGCGGCTCGGCTTCACGGGCGTTGTAGCGTTCGGATGTCATGGAATCGCTTATAATTTTCGAGGATTCGCGTCGTTTGAAGACGGCGGACTAGGCCACAAAAGCGGCAGCCCGGTCAATGGGGCGACAGATGATGATACCATTTTGGGCATCTGCTAAGCGACGGTAATCGTGAGTTTTTTTGCGGGCTCTGCCGGCAGTGTCGAAGGTCCGATTGAGGCACGGTTAAGACTTGAATGGGAGACTGAGTGCATACATCCAGGCATCCGCCCGCATCTGGGGTCACTCCACATCGTGTCCGGCGCTACGTTCGACGAGCTTGACTTCGAGTACGCGACGACGGTCGCGGAAAAGGCCATGAAATCCATGGCTCAACAGCGCGTGCCACCGACGCCTAACAACTTCCATCTGTGGTTCAAGTACTCCCTGGGCTCGGCGTCGGACCTCAAGCGCGCCGTCGACATCCTGGTCAGCAACAAGCGCAAGTTCGACAAGACCACCAACCAGGCGCTGTTCGACACGTACATCGGCCAGCAGGGTACGGAAGCGGCCGTCGTCCACAAAGTCTCGCAGCAGTTGCATGGCGTGATGGACTCCGCCAAAAGTTATCTGACCGCCGCGATCGCCGACAACCGCACGCACATGGCGGCGATCGATGGCGTTGCCGAACGCAGCGAGCAGGGCGTCGATCCGAAGATCCTGATCGAGAACCTGGTCAGCGAGCTCGCCCAGGCGACCGCGCGTGCTGCGAAACTCGAAGTGAGCTTTGCCGAAAAGTCACGCGAGCTCGACACCATCAGGGACTCGCTCAACAAGTCCGAGCAGCGCGCGCGCACCGACACGCTGACCGGATTGCCGAACCGCCGCGCGCTCGAAGAGTTCTTCCGCCACGCGCAGATCGAGGCGATGGAGCGCGACGAGCCGCTCAGCATTCTCCTGATCGACGTCGACCACTTCAAGAAGTTCAACGACAATTACGGCCATGGCGTCGGCGATCAGGTGCTTCGCCTTGTCGCCAAAGCCTTGCGCGAGCGCGTCCGCGACAACGATCTTCCGGCGCGCTATGGCGGCGAGGAACTGATCGCGGTGCTGCCGCAGACCGACCTCGAAGGTTGCACTGTCATCGCGGAGCGGATCCGACGCACCATCGCCGACTGTCAGTTCACGCGTCGCTCGACCGGCGAGGTGTTGCCGCAGATCACGGTGTCGATCGGCGTCGGCCAGTTCCAGTTCGGCGAATCGATGGCTGATCTCATCGACCGTTGCGACCGCGCGTTGTATCTTGCCAAGAAGCTCGGTCGCAACCGCGTCGTCACCGAGCTCGAGCTCGACCGCAAGCTCGCGGTCGGCTGACTGCGGGCCGCGGCCGCAGCGCCCTATCCGGCGCGCACCACGCCGCTCCTGTCGTCAGCGAAATCCGCGAAGCCATGTGCAACCACCGTGTTGCGGCCGCGATGCTTGGCCGCATAGAGCGCGGCGTCGGCGGCTTCGATCAGATCGGAAGGCATCAGCGATTCGTTCGGCCGCGTCGAGGCGACGCCGACGCTCACGGTGACGCATTGATGCGCCGAGGTCGCATGCGGCAGCTCGAGCTCCAGCACCGCGGCGCGCACCTGCTCGCCGATCGCGAGCGCCTCTCTGGCACCCATGCCCGGCAACAACAGGCAGAACTCCTCACCGCCATAGCGGCCGGCGAAAGCCGTCATCGCGCCGGCGATCTGCGACAGCGTCTCGCCGAGACGTGACAGGCAGGCGTCACCCTCGGGGTGACCATAGGTGTCGTTGTAGAGCTTGAAGTGGTCGACATCGATCATCAGCAGCGACAGCTCGGTGCCGGCCTGCTGCGCGCGGCTCCATTCGACGTCGATGCGGTTCTGGAAGCCGCGGCGGTTGGCGAGCCCCGAGAGCATGTCGATCGACGCCATCACCGTCAGCCGGTCATTCGCGGCGACCAGCTCGCGCTCGCGCTGGCCGAGCTTGGCGGCCATCGCATTGAAGGACTTTGCCAGCGGCACGAACTCCGACGGCAGATGCTTGGTGGTAACGCGCGCCGACCAGTGGCCATGGCCGAAGCGCTTGGCAGTCGCGGCGAGCATGCTGACGGGCTTCACGATCAGCTTCTCGGCGGCGATCAGCGCGCCGAGCAGCACGATCAGGCACACAAGGCCGGCCTGCAGATAGGCGTTGCGGATCTCGCGGTCGATGGCGGCGGTGACGCGGGTCTCATCGATGCTGACGATCAGCCGCGAGCCGGTGTCGGCGATCCGGGTGAAGGTGATCGCGCGCTTGGATCCATCCGCCGCCGTGAAGCCCATCGTCTCGGTCGGCTTCCCCGAACTCAGCGCGGTCTCGGCAACGGCCGACAACAACGGCACGCTGTCGAGCGGCCGGCCGATCAGCTCGGTGCGGTCGACGGGCGCTGCCAGCACGGTTCCTTCGCTGTCGACCAGCACCGCCGTGATGCCGGGGCGGCCGCCAAGATTGTTCATGATCTTGGACATCCATTCCAGGTTCACGCTCGCCAGCATCACCGCGTCCGGCTCGCCGGTGATGGCGCCGACCGGATAGGCGGCCATGACGATCGGCACGTGCGACGGTTTCGACAGCAGGTAGTCGCTGAACACGAAATCGCGTGATTCCTGGGCGCCACGGAAATACGGCCGGTCGCTGAAATCGAGCCCGACATATTGGTTGTTGGTCGAGCACTGGATGCGGCCGTCGCGGCCGGCGATCATCAGGGTGCGGATCCAGGGCAGGGTCGCCGGCAGGCTGGCGCGCATCATGTCGCAACTGCGGCTCACGCCGGTGCTCGACGCCCGGACATAGGCGGTCGACTTCAGCACCGTCTCCACCGACATGATGACCTCGCGCTGCATGTCGGCGCTTTGCCGGGCGAGGCCGAAGAATTCCTCCGATGCGAGCGCGATCTGCCTTGTCCTGGCGCTTTCCAGGGAGCGCGCGCGTTCCAGCATCAGCGGCGCCACCAGGATCAGGGCGAGCAGCGCCAGCCGGGCGCGGATCCCCATCAACCGGTTCAGCTTCACTCTATTGCGATTGAAGCGGATGCTTGGCATTTCTTTCCCCTACCCCGGCCGTGCAGGGTAAGGAGAAGGGCTCAAGAACCCTTTCTCGAACTCTGTAAAATTGCAGCCAAACCCGCAAATCTACCGACCGACGGACGCCATCGTGCCTGAATTGAACGCCTCATCCCCGTCCTCGCCGTCTGCGCTCGCCGCCGTCGAGCAGGAGATTCTGCGCGCTTGCCGCGATGCCGAGCGCGATCGCGCCTCGGTCACGCTGATCGCCGTGTCGAAGACCTTCGATGCCGAGGCAATCGAGCCGGTGATCGCGGCCGGACAGCGCGTGTTCGGTGAAAATCGCGTTCAGGAAGCCAAAGCCAAGTGGCCGCCGCTGATGGCCGCGCATCCGGGGCTCGCACTGCACCTGATCGGGCCGCTGCAATCCAACAAGGCCAAGGAGGCGGTGGCGCTGTTCGACGCCATCCATTCGGTGGACCGGCCAAGCCTGTGCGTGGCGCTTGCCAAGGAGATTTCCGCCCAGGGCCGGCATCCGCAGCTGTTCGTCCAGATCAATACCGGCGAGGAGCCGCAGAAGGCGGGAATCGCGCCCGGCGACGCCGACGCCTTCATCGCCGCCTGCCGCACGGATTACGGGCTCGCGATTTCAGGGCTGATGTGCATTCCGCCGGTCGACGAAACACCGGGGCCGCATTTCGCGCTGACCGCCAAGATCGCCGCCCGCAACGGTCTCGCGCATCTGTCGATGGGCATGAGCGCCGATTTCGCCACCGCCATCCAGTTCGGCGCCACGCATGTCCGGGTCGGCTCGGCGATCTTCGGGCATCGCTGAAGAAGGGGCGCGGTCGCGGCCGGTCCCTACTCGAACCGCACCGATACCTGCCCCAGGTCGCCGAAATCGGCCTCCATGTGGTCCCCGCTGCCGATCGGCAGCGGCGGATGACAGGTGCCGGTCGTGACCACCTGCCCTGCCCGCGCGGGCACGCCGAGCGCGCTGAGCTCGTTGACCAGCCAGGCCAGCGCTATCAGCGGATCACCGAGCACGTTGCGGCCGTGGCCGATGAAGGTCTCGCCACGCAGCGCGATGCGCGGCCGCTCCGCGATCAGGTCGCGGCTGCGCCAGTCGGCGGTGGCGGCCTCGCCCAGCACGAACAGATGCGCGCAGGCATTGTCGGCGATCAGTTGCGCCTCGCCGGCGCTGACGAAGTCGGCGAACCGCGAATCGGGAATTTCGATCGCGGGGTGCAGGGTGTCGACCGCGGCCAGCACCTCCGCGACATCATAAGGTGTCGGTCTGGGCGGCAGATCGCGTCCGAGGCGGAAGGCGAATTCCGGCTCGGCGACCCGCATCGCGTTGCCGGCCATCGACGCGGTGCCGCCGACCGGCAGCACCGTTTCGACCAGGATCCGCCCGGCCATCGGACCGGCGACATTGATATGGCGCTGGCCGGCCTCGCTGGTCGCCGCAATCTTCCAGCCAAATAATGGCTTGGGCGAGTGGCGCTCGAGCTCGGCCTGGATGGCATAGCCCTCGGCGCGGTCCCTTGGACGCAGCTCCGGCGGCAGCGCTGCCAGCTTCCGGCCTTCGTTCCAATGCTGACGCAGAAGGCCCGCGGCGCTGGCTGGCTGATCCGGTGCGCGCATGCCGTCCTCCCCTTCTCTTGTTATTGGATGACGATCCTGGTCCGCGGGCCGATCCTTTGCAACAGACGCAGCATCGCTGGGCGGGTCATGGCCACGCAGCCTGCGGTCGGGCCGAAGTTCGGCCGCGCCAGATGCAGGAACACGGCACTGCCGCGGCCCGCGATCCGCGGCCGCGTGTTGTGGTCGATCTCGATGATGAAATCGTACAGATGGTCCTGGCGCGCCAGCCGGTCTCCGGGCCGGTCGCCGCGCAGCCGGATCGCCTGATTGTAATGCCGGTCGGCCGGGTCCTCGCACCAGGCATCCTCCGGACCGATCGGCCGAACCGGCAGGACCGTGTGTGGGCGCGGGTGACGGTCGGCCCGCCACCACAACCGCCGCGGCCGGAACACGCCTCGTGGCGTACCACCATCGCCTTCGCGCTTGTTGGCCAGGATGCCGCCGCGGCCGAGCGCCACCGGGATGACCTGGCCCCAGACATGGAGCCAGCCGCGCTGCCGCGACCCCGCCGTGGTGCGAATCGAGATCAGCGATGCTGGCATGCCACGCGTCCTCCTCGATAACGACATGAAACAACGTGCCTTTTCATTGCCCTTTATTGCCCGGTAATTGCCTTAATGTCGGCAAATGGTCCGCCGCGAGGGTCGAACGGGACAATCATCTCAATCCCTGCCCAATTCTGAAGTAGAGTCCGGGCGCTTGTGAATCGGTAACAGCCCCCTACTTCAAGACGGAACAGGGCTGATGAGCCTGTTTGCCCACCGTTTGACGGCGCCACCCATCCGATCCCGCCGGCGCCACCTAGAGGATTGTACAATGGCCAATGCCCGCAAGATCCTGATCGTGGATGACGACACCGATCTGCGCGATGCCCTGATGGAGCAGCTCTCGCTGCATGACGAGTTCGAAGCCCAGGCCGTCGATACCGGCGCCAAAGGCGCCACCGCCGCAAAGGCCAATTCACCCGACCTGGTTCTGATGGACGTCGGCCTGCCCGACACCGATGGCCGCGAAGTGGTGCGGTCCCTGCGCAAGGGCGGCTTCAAGGCGCCGATCATCATGCTGACCGGGCACGATACCGATTCCGATACGATTCTCGGGCTCGAATCCGGCGCCAACGACTATGTCGCCAAGCCCTTCCGCTTCGCCGTGCTGCTGGCCCGCATCCGCGCCCAGCTTCGCCAGCACGAGGCCAGCGAGGACGCGGTGTTCTCGGTCGGTCCCTACAGCTTCCGGCCGGGCTCGAAGATGCTGACGGGCGCCAACGCCCGCAAGGTCCGCCTGACGGAGAAGGAAACGGCGATCCTGCGCTTCCTGTACCGCGCCGGCCAGCAGCCGGTGTCGCGCGAGACCCTGCTCCAAGAGGTCTGGGGCTACAATTCCGGCGTCACCACCCACACGCTGGAAACGCACATTTACCGTCTGCGGCAGAAGATCGAGAAAGATGCCGCGAATCCAGAGATTCTGGTGACGGAGGCCGGTGGCTACAAGTTGGTACCGTGATAGGTTCGGGGATGGCGGTCTCGCCATTTATGATATTGGTTCCATTCCGCCTTCCCCGGGCCCTTGATGTCGATCGAAGACGATATTGCGCTGCTGGAGCGCGTCCCAACATTGCGCCTGCTGGGAAGCGACTCACTTCGCATGATCGCCATCGGCTCCGAGCAGCGTAACATCCAGAGCGGCGAGACCCTGTTCCGCGAAGGTGACACCGCCGATTGCGGCTATGTCGTCCAGCGCGGGTCATTGCGCATCAGCGACGAGGTCGGTGCCGAGATCGTCGCCACGCCGACCATGCTGATCGGCGAGCTGGCGCTGCTGGTCGAGATGCGGCGCCCGGCGACCGCGACGGCCCTGGAATATTCGACCGTGGTGCGGATTTCGCGCAGCCTGTTTCAGCGTGTGCTCGAGAGCGACGCCATGGCTGCGCGCCGGCTGCGCGACGAGTTCGCCCACCGCGCCAGCCGAATCGCCAATGACATCATGGCGGCCGGGACCAAGCTGACGTCGTGATCTTCGTGACCGGGCGGGTCAGCTTCGCTTTCGCTACGACACGTCCAGCGTCACCGTGACCGGCACATGATCCGACGGCCGCTCCCAGCTGCGGGCGTCGCGCAGGATCCTGAAGTCGCTGACCCGGTCCTTCAGTGCGCGTGACACCCAGATGTGGTCGAGCCTTCGGCCGCGATCACCGACGGTCCAGTCGGCGGCACGGTAGCTCCACCAAGTGTAGACCTTCTCCGACATCGGGATGCGCTCGCGGGCGACGTCGACCCATTCGCCATGGGTCTGCGCCGCCAACAGCTTCTCGCATTCGACCGGCGTGTGCGACACCACCTTCAGGAGCTGCTTGTGCGACCAGACATCGTGCTCATGCGGCGCGACGTTGAGATCGCCGACCAGGATGTGCCGGTCGTCGCCGCGCGGATGCAGTGGCTCGCACGCCTTCATCTCGTCGAGGAATTGCAGCTTGTGCTCGAATTTCGGGTTGAGCGCGGGGTCGGGAATGTCGCCGCCTGCGGGCACGTAGAAATTGTGCAGCACCAGCGGCTGCGCGAGCTGCGCCTTCTCGCCGAACGCCACCGTGATGTGGCGCGAATCCACCTTGTCGCAGAAGGTGCGGACGTTGGTCTCCTCGAACGGCCATTTCGAGATCACGGCGACGCCGTGATAGCCCTTCTGCCCGTTCAGCGCGACGTGCTCATAGCCGAGCCGCTTGAAACGCTTCAGCGGGAAAGCGTCGTCGATGCACTTGGTCTCCTGCAGGCACAGCACATCGGGCCTGACCTGCTTGATGAGCTTGGCGACGAGGTCGATGCGCAGGCGCACCGAATTGATGTTCCAGGTGGTCAGGACGAGACGCATGAGACCCGCGTCATATCATGAAATGCGTCGATGTCGGCGATTCCGCTCCGCTTCTGACGCATCGGAATGACCGCGTTGGCTGGCCTTATCCCCAGCCATGTGGGACGGTGCCTGATCAGCGCCGCTTGCTCTCGATGACGTCCCATACGCGGGCGGCGATGTCGGGGCCCCCGAGCCGCGAGATCGCGCGGATGCCGGTCGGCGACGTCACGTTGATCTCGGTGAGGTTGCCATCGATGACGTCGATGCCGACCAGCAGCAGGCCGCGCGCGCGCAATTCCGGACCCAGCGTGTCGCAGATCTCGCGCTCACGGGCGCTGAGATCGGTGGCCTGCGCGGCGCCGCCGCGCACCATGTTGGAGCGCAGATCGTCCGCCGCCGGCACGCGGTTGACGGCGCCGGCGAACTCGCCGTCGACCAGGATGATGCGCTTGTCGCCATGCTTCACTTCGGGGAGGAAGCGCTGGATCACCCAGGGCTCCTTGAACGTCACCGAGAACATGTCGAACAGCGAGCCGAAATTCATGTCCTGCGGCATGACGCGGAACACTGCCGCGCCGCCATGGCCATGCAGCGGCTTCATCACGACAGCGCCGTGCTGATCGCGGAAGGCGTTGATCTCGTCGAGATCGCGCGAGATCAAGGTCGGCGGCATCAATTTCGGGAAGTTCATCACGAACAGCTTTTCCGGCGCGTTGCGCACGCTGGCGGGATCGTTGATCACCAGCGTCTTCGGATGGATGCGCTCGAGGAAATGCGTCGAGGTGATGTAGGCGAGATCGAACGGCGGATCCTGGCGCAGCAGCACGACGTCGAACGAGGTCAGCGCCGTCGGCTTGGGCTCGCCGAGCGTGAAGTGGTCGCCGACCTGGTCGCGCACGGTCAGCGCCTGCACCGGCGCGTACAGCTCCTCGCCGCGCAGCGACAGCCTGTCCGGCGTGTAGTAGCACAGGCCATGTCCGCGCCGCTGTGCTTCGAGCAGCATCGCAAAGGTCGAGTCGCCGCGGATGTTGATGCGCGCGATCGGATCCATCTGGACGGCGACATTCAGTTTCATGGGCAGGTCCCTGCTCTCTGCAGTCAGTTCATGTCAGGTGCTGGCGTCGAAGGCCGCCATCAGATGGCGCGGCAGGCTGCGCGGCGCAACCAGAATCGCATCGAAGCGCAGCTCGAATTCGGCATGGTCCGGATGCGCCATCAACCAGGCCTGCGCGGCATCGATGATGCGCTGCTGCTGGCGAGGCGTCACGGCATAGGCCGCATCGTCGAGCGAGGCGCGCGCCTTGACCTCGACGAAGGCGACCAGGCTGCGCTTGCGCACTATGATGTCGATCTCGCCATGGGGCGTGCGGAAGCGTTTGGCGAGGATGCGGTAGCCCTTGGCGATCAGCAGTGCTGCGGCACGGGCTTCCGCCGACAATCCAGTGCGGAAGGCGGCGACGCGCTCGGGTGCCGCCGTCTTCGCCGGCTTGTCTGGGGAGGCACGCTCAGTCTTTGCCATCGGCCTCCCCCGACCGCGCGCCCTTCGAGAGCTCGAGCGCGCGCGCATACACCTCGCGTCGCGGCCGGCGCGACAGCTCGACGGCATGCATTACGGCGTCCTTGACGCTCGATCGCTGCAACAGATCCCTGAGCACGGCGTCCAGCGCGTCCTGGGTCAGCACCTCGGCATCGCGCGGCGGCGGACCGATCACCAGCACGAATTCGCCGCGCGTTTCGAGATCGCCGGCCCGTGCAGCGAGATCGCCGATTGCCCCGCGCAGCACCTCCTCGTGCAGCTTGGTGAGCTCGCGGCAGATCGCGGCCTGACGCCCAGCCATGGCATCGGCGAGATCGGCCAGCGTCTCCTGCACCCGGCTGCCCGCCTCGAACAGAACCAGCGTCGCCTCGATCCGCGCGAGCTCCGACAGCCGCGTGCGCCGCGCCTGCTGCTTGGCCGGCAGGAATCCCTCGAAGAAGAAGCGGTCGGTCGGCAACGCCGCCACGCTCAGCGCCGCGAGCACGGCGGAAGGTCCCGGCAGCGCGGTGACGGCGTGTCCGGCCTCACAGGCCTCGCGCACCAGCTTGTAGCCGGGATCGGAGATCAGCGGCGTGCCGGCGTCCGACACCAGCGCGATGGCTGCGCCTTGGGCCAGACGTTGCAGGATCCGCGGCCTGACCGCTTCGGCATTGTGCTCATGATAGGCTGCGAGTTCCGCGCCCAGTCCGTAGCGCTCGGTCAGGCGCCGCGTGATTCGCGTGTCCTCGCAGAAGATGATGTCGGCGCCGGCCAGGGTTTCCAGTGCACGCAGCGTGATGTCGCCGAGATTGCCGATCGGCGTCGCCACCAGATGCAATCCAGGCCGTGCCTTGGGCGCCACGACGATTTGACCCGCCACCAGGTAGGTCGACGTGGTGGAAGATTTGCCGTCGTCTAGCGACGTCTTGGGGATTGCCTTCGCGCCCATCGAGGTAATTTAAAGGGCATGCCGCGGGATTGCCACAGGGGAACAGCCGCGCAGCAATTTTGAAGTTCCGATCGGCATTGGGCGCGTGGCCGTTCATCGAACCTTCAAGTCCGAAACTGCACGTCAATGGGGATGTGTACGAGCAGGGGATAGGCCGTGCAAAACGTCGAATTGATCGGCTTTGTGGCGGTGACAGCCTTTTGTTTTGCTTAACTATTCGTCGACAATATGAGTGAATCAGCACGGCTTGGCGGACGTGCGTTTGGGGAACTTCTGGCCGGTCTTGGCCGAACGAAGAGATGCCATGGTGGGCCCGCGTCATCCCAACTCTCTCGGTCCGGGACCCCATGGGGTCGCCCGGCGAACGGCGCTGGGCCTGATCGTCGGCGCGCCGCTGCTGTCGGCGTGCTCCAACGTCCAGCAGGGCTTCAATCCGTTCGAGCAGCCGACGGCGCCGGCGGGACCGCCGCAGCAGCCGGCGGTTGCCGGTAACGGCCAGGTGAAGGTCGGGCTGATTCTGCCGCTGTCGGCGTCGGGCAATGCCGGCGTGGCTGCGCAATCGATGAAGAACGCGGCCGAGATGGCGCTCGCCGAGTTTCAGAACCCCAACATCCAGCTCCTGATCAAGGACGACGCCGGCAGCCCGCAAGGGGCGCAGCAGGGTGCGCAACAGGCCTGCGACGAAGGCGCCGAGATCATTCTCGGTCCGCTGTTCGCGGGCTCGGTACCGGCGACCGCCCAGGTGGCGCGCGCGCGCAACATCTCGGTCATCGCCTTCTCGACCGATTCGAGCGTGGCTGGGCGCGGCGTCTATCTGCTCAGCTTCCTGCCGGAGTCCGACGCCAGCCGCATCGTCGAATATTCCGCCAGCGTCGGCAAACGCTCGTTCGCGGCGCTGCTGCCCGACAATGCCTATGGAACCGTCGTCGAGGGTGCGTTCAAGACCGCGGTCAGCCGCCGTGGCGGACGCATCGTGGCGTTCGAGAAATATTCCAGCGACCGCGCCGGGCCTGCGCGCACGGTGGCGCAGGCGCTCGGCGGCGCCGATGCGCTGCTGCTGGCCGACGACGGCGAATCGGTCGCGGCGACGGCCGATGCGCTGACCGCTGCCGGCGCCAATCTGCGCAACATTCAGTTGCTCGGCACGGGGCTGTGGGACAATCCGCGCGTTTATGCCAGCGCCAGCCTGCAGGGTGGCCTCTATGCTGCGCCGGATCCCTCCGGCTTCCGCGCCTTCGCCGGTCGCTACCGGACGCGGTTCGGTGGCGATCCCGTGCGCACGGCAACCCTCGCCTACGATGCGGTGGCGCTCGTGGCCGCTTTGGCGCGCACCCAGGGCAACCAGCGCTTCGCGCCCGATGTCCTGACCAATGCATCGGGCTTTGCCGGCATCGATGGGCTGTTCCGGTTCCGCAGCGACGGCACCAATGAGCGCGGGCTTGCCGTGATGCGCGTCGGTTCGGGTGGCGGACAGACGGTCGCCGGCGCGCCGAAGAGCTTCAGCGCGACGTGAGTCGCAGCATCCTTCAGGCGGCGAGATCGGCGACGACCGCGTCGAGCACCGGAAAGCCATCCTGAGTCACGCGCAGCCGTCCATCCGGATCGACCGCGATGGCGCCCTCCTCGCGCAGCAGCGCGATGCGGCGCGGATCGAGCGCACGGCCGGAGATCGCGGCATACCGCCTGGGGTCGATGCCTTCGGCCAAACGCAGCCCCATCAGCAGGAATTCGTCGGCGCGCTCCTCGCGGTTGAGCTCGTCGTCGGTCATCACACCATGACCGTTGGACTCCACCCGCATCAGCCAGGCCTCCGGCCGCTTGTCGGTCGCGGTCGCATGCCTGATGCCGCCGATGTCGAGACGACCATGGGCGCCGGGGCCGATGCCGGCATATTCGTGGCCGCGCCAATAGATCAGATTGTGCCGGCACTCCGCGCCCGGGCGGGCATGATTGGAGATCTCATAGGCCGGCAGTCCGTGACGGCCACAGATCTCCTGCGTGACGTCGTACAAGGTGCGGGCCAGGCCTTCATCCGGCGTCTTCAGCTTGCCTGCGGCGTGCAGGCCGAAGAACGGCGTGCCTTCCTCGATCGTCAGTTGATACAGCGACAGGTGCTCAGCCGCCTCACCGATCGCGCGCGTCAGCTCCTCGGTCCACATCGCCGGCGTCTGGTCGGGCCGGGCGTAGATCAGATCGAACGAATAACGCTCGAACGCATTGCGCGCGATCGCCACCGCCTTCATCGCCTCCTCGGCGGTGTGCAGGCGTCCCAGCATCTTGAGCGACGCATCGTCCATCGCCTGGACGCCGAGCGAGACCCGGTTGACGCCGGCGGCGCGATAGCCGGCAAAGCGTGTCGCCTCGACGCTGGTCGGATTGGCTTCGAGCGACACCTCGACATCGCCAGCGACGTGCCAGTGCTTGCCGATCGCGTCGAGAATGGCGCCGACCGTCTGCGGCTGCATCAGCGACGGCGTGCCGCCGCCGAGAAAAATCGACGTGACGGTGCGCGGCCCGATGCGGGCGGCCGTGGTCGCGATCTCCTGCGCGAAGGCGCGGGCGAAGCGGTCCTGATCGATGGCGGCATGCCGGACGTGGCTGTTGAAGTCGCAATACGGACATTTCGACAGGCAGAACGGCCAGTGCACATAGACGCCGAACGCTTCGCTGTCAGCGCTGGTCAAGGCAGATCTCCGCGAGCTTCACGAAGGCGCGCGCCCGGTGCGACAGGCCGAGCCCGAGCGGCGGCAGGCCATGCTTCTCGATGCTGGTCATCTCGCCGAAGGTCCGGTCGTGCCCCTCGGGCAGGAACATCGGGTCGTAGCCGAAGCCCGCCGTGCCGCGCGGCGGCCAGACCAGGGCGCCGTCGACCCGCGCCTCGACCTCCTCGACATGACCGTCCGGCCACGCCACGCACAGCGCCGAGACGAAATGCGCGGTGCGCTTGTCGGCACTCCTCGCGTCCCGCTCCTGCAGCAGGCGCTCGATCCGCGCCATCGCGCTGGTGAAATCCTTGTCCGGTCCGGCCCAGCGCGCCGAATAGATCCCCGGCGCCCCATCGAGCGCATGAACCACGATGCCGGAATCGTCGGCAAAGGCAGGAAGCTGCGCGGCCTTGGCCGCGGCGACCGCCTTGATGCGGGCGTTGGCCTGGAAGGTCTCGCCGGTCTCGTCCGGCTCGTCCAGGCCGAGATCGCCGGCCGACACCGCCTCGACGCCATGGGGAGCGAGCAGCTCGCGCATCTCGGCAAGCTTGCCGGGATTGTGGGTCGCGATGACGAGGCGCCCGGTGAGCTTGCGATGACCGCTACTCACGCGACCGCCATCTTCTGCAGGTCGACCAGTCGCGCCACGCCCTTGCGGGCCAGTGCCATCAGCGCCAGGAGCTCGGCCTCGGTGAACGGCGTCTTCTCCGCCGTGCCCTGCACCTCGATGATGCGGCCGTCGCCGGTCATGACGAAATTGGCGTCGGTCTCCGCCTCGGAATCCTCGGCGTAGTCGAGATCCAGCACCGGCGTGCCGTTGTAGATGCCGCAGGAGATCGCGGCGACGTTGGTGCGCAGCACCTCGGTCTTGATCATGTTGCGCGACTTCATCCACTTGATGCAGTCGGCCAGCGCCACCCAGGCGCCGGTGATCGACGCCGTGCGCGTGCCGCCGTCGGCCTGCAGCACGTCGCAATCGACCGTGATCTGGCGCTCGCCGAGCGCTTCCAGGTCGATCGCGGTGCGCAGCGAGCGGCCGATCAGACGCTGGATCTCGACGGTGCGACCGGTCTGCTTGCCGGCGGAGGCCTCGCGCCGGGTCCGTTCCAGCGTGGCGCGCGGCAGCATGCCGTATTCGGCCGTGATCCAGCCGCGCCCCTGGCCCTTGAGCCAGGGCGGCAGCCGGTCTTCCAGCGTGGCGGTGACCAGCACATGGGTGTCGCCGAACTTCACCAGGCAGGAGCCCTCGGCGTATTTGACGACGCCGCGTTCCAGGCTCACGGCCCGCAGTTCATCCGGTGCACGGCGGCTCGGCCGCATGATTCTCTCCGTGAAAGCGCGCGAAAGACCGACTTTGACCGGCCTTGTAGGAGCCGCGACCGGCAGCGGCAAGGGCTTATCAAGGGTTTATCATGGCCTCGTCGCGCCCGAGAGCGCGCGACGACCGGCTTGCCACCGAGCCGCCGCATGGACACATTATAGGCAGCTGCGAGGAGAGCATCTGGTGGCCCACCACGATCCGATCAACCTGATGACACCGCCGGCCGGTCTGGCGCAGCTCAACGAGCGCTCGCGCGAGATCTTCCGGCAGATCGTCGAAAGCTATCTGGCGACCGGCGAGCCGGTCGGCTCGCGCAACATTTCGCGGCTGATCGCGGTTCCGCTGTCGCCGGCCTCGGTGCGCAACGTCATGGCCGATCTCGAGCAGCTCGGCCTGATCTACGCGCCGCACACCTCGGCCGGCCGGCTGCCGACCGAGGCCGGCCTGCGTTTCTTCGTGGACGCCCTGATGCAGGTCGGCGACATGACCGAGGCTGAGCAGCAATCGATCCAGAGCCAGCTCGCCGCGGTCGGGCGGGCGCAATCGGTCGAGGCCGCCCTGGACGAGGCGCTGACCCGGCTGTCGGGTCTGACCCGTGCCGCTGCCGTGGTGCTGACCGCAAAATCCAACACCCGGCTGAAGCACATCGAGTTCGTGCGGCTCGAGCCCGAGCGTGCGCTGGTCGTGCTGGTGGGCGAGGACGGGCAGGTCGAGAACCGGGTTCTGGTTCTGCCGCCGGGCGTGCCGTCCTCGGCGCTGACCGAGGCGTCGAATTTCCTCAATGCCCGCATCAGAGGCCGGACGCTGGCGGAAGCACGGCTCGAGCTCGAGACGGCGCTGGCGCATGATCGCGCCGAGCTCGACCTGCTGACGCAGAAGGTGATCGCCGCCGGTGTCGCGAGCTGGTCCGGAGGGGACAGCGACGAGCGGCAGCTCATCGTGCGCGGCCACGCCAACCTGCTCGAGGACCTGCATGCGCTCGAAGATCTCGAGCGCGTGCGGCGGCTGTTCGACGATCTCGAGACCAAGCGCGGCGTCGTCGATCTGCTTGGACGGGCAGAGAGCGCGGAAGGTGTCCGCATCTTCATCGGCTCGGAGAACAAGCTGTTCTCGCTGTCGGGCTCGTCGACGATCGTGTCGCCCTATTCCGACGCCACGGGTCGCATCGTCGGCGTGCTCGGTGTCATCGGTCCGACCCGGCTCAACTATGCCCGGGTGATCCCGACGGTCGATTATGCCGCGCGTCTGGTCAGCCGGCTGCTGGGTGGCTGACGCGTGGCATGGTTAACCCGCGGACAGCGCCTCCGGGCGCGATGGTCAGGCTGCGCTTGATTTTCGACGCCCAAAGCACGATATCCCGCCCCATACCCCCAAAACCCGTCAGCCGAACTTGCGAGTCTGTCCATGACCGATCCCGACCTGCACAAGAATGATCCGGAAAACCCGGCGCAGGCCAGCGACCCCGTCGTCTCCAAGCCCTACATCATGCCCGACGATCCTGAGACCGGCTCGGCCGAGGCCCTTGCCAAGGAGGCGGCCGACGCGCGCGACAAGATGCTGCGCACGCTGGCGGAGATGGAGAACCTGCGCAAGCGGACGGCCCGTGAAGTCGCCGATGCACGCATGTACGGCATCACCGGCTTCGCGCGCGACGTGCTCGACATCGCCGACAATCTGCAGCGCGCGCTCGATGCCGTGCCGGCCGAGACACGCGCCAATGCCGATGCAGGCCTCAAATCGTTGATCGAGGGCGTCGAGCTCACCGAGCGCTCGCTGCTCAACACGCTGGAGAAGAACGGCGTCAAGAAGTTCGATCCGACGGGACAGAAGTTCGACCCCAACTTCCAGCAGGCGATGTACGAGGTCCCGGATTCGTCGGTGCCGTCGGGCACCGTGGTGCAGGTCGTGCAGGCCGGCTTCATGATCGGCGAGCGCATCCTGCGTCCCGCGCTGGTCGGCGTGTCCAAGGGTGGCGCGAAGGCTGCGCCCGCGCCGAGCAACGATCAGTCGAACAGCGCCGCGTGACGGCCAGCATAGGCAGGTCTTCTCCTGCCGTCCTGTCAGTCCAACGAAGAAGCCACGGGCGGTGATGCCCGTGGCTTCTTGTTTGTCGGCGCGAGTTTGTAGTTCGTGTCGCGGCAAGTGGACCGCGGCCGATGAGACCGCGGCGTCCGGATACCGAGTTGGGCTTAGCCTCTCGGCTGGATGCCGTCGCGGACGGCGCGGAAGCGCGGGAAGGCTACCGACCACTGATCGCGCGGCGCGCTGCCGATGATCCGCAGCGTATTCGGCCCGCCGAAGCGCAGCCATTGCACCACGGTCACCGGCGTATTGTCCTTGCCGCTGGTGGCTTCGAGCCGGGTCTCGTAGGCCGGCTGGCCGTCGATGCGGATCGGCTCGGACATCGTGATGCGCGCTTCGCGGACGCCCGGAATGGTGGTGGCCGCCTGCTGGGCGACACGCGCGCGGTCGCCCGCCTCCGGGGCCACCCCGGCCACGAGCCCGATCACCACGAAGGGCGCGGCTTCGAAGCCCTTGTCCTCTTCGCCGTCGGCCAGGATCAAGGCACCCGGCCCGAGCGTGCGGATGGTTTTGAACCCGGAGAGCTCGGTCACCTTGAACGGCATCATCGCGAGCTGCTCGTCGACGGGAACGTCCTTGCGGACGACGGCGGAGGCGAACATCTGACGCACGGCATCGTCGGTGTAGATCCGGCTCGCGGTCTCCGGGATCTGCACGGCCACGTAGCCGGAGAAGCCGTTGCCGGGCAGGATCATCGAGTAGCGCCGCACCGGCGTGGCGCCATCCCGACCGTTCTCAACCGTGTAGTAGGCGGTGCCGGCGGCGGTCTCGATGCTCTCCGGCTTGACGCTGCCGGTCCCGGCGGGATTGGCGGTAAACGCATTCTTCACCTCGCCATAGGCGGCCGCCGGCAGTTCGGTCAGCAGCACCTTGACGCTCTGGTCCTCGGTTTCGAAGCCGGAAAACGTCTTGGCCTTGGCGAGCCCCACCAGCGGCGCGAGCCCGATGCGGACGCCGGGCGGAAATATGGCTTCGGCGGCCATGGCGGAGTGCAGCAGCGACATCAGCAGGGTAGCCGCGGCGAAGAGTCGAACGATCATCATCAAACATTGCCTCGTTGACCGAGGCCTCGCGCCGAGGCGGTGGGGGGTCCTCGCCAGCGTGGTCGTCGGCGGCACGCTTTTAGCGGCTTTGCGCCCCCCGCAACAGGCCGGGCGCGCGGTTTTGATCGCCTGCGGCGATCAGCGCGCCCTGCGGGTCGCATTTCCCAGGTCATTTCGCCTCGAAAGGCGGGCTGATGACGGTGCCGTGCTAGCCGCGCTTCAGGATTTCGACGCCATCGACGGTCTGCACCAGCACATAGGGCGCGAGCAGAGCCCTGATCTCGGGGTCGGAACGCGCCCAGTCGCCCCAGTCGCTGTTCTGATTGTCGATCAGGACGACGTCGGGCGGTTGCCTCCGGAAGTCGGCGATGATCCCGGCGCGTTCACGTTCCACATAGGGCGCGAGCCTCTGCGCAGTTTGTGAATCGATGGTTCCGTCTTGTTGCGACCGGCGAACGATTTCCCGGACCCAGAACGCCTCCTGGCGCGAGATCCAGGTGCCATCAAGGGTCCGCACCATGGGGTGCCCGATGACCGCCGCCGCGCTGAGCACCAGCATGCTCGGGCGCGGCCCGAGCCGGGCCACCTGGGCTTCGATCTGCTGGACGTCGACACTACCATTGAACCAGAAGCAGGTCTGCACGAAGAGCACGGCGCCGGCGAGAGCGGTGGCGGCACGCGGCCAGCGTCGCGCGTCGCGGCTGGCGTCGATCGCCGACACGGCAAGGCCGGCGGCAAGCAGCGCCAGCGCCACCATCGGATAGGCATGGTAGCCCCAGCCCTTTTGCTGCGCGACGAATGACACCAGGAACCCGAGTGATGCGGCCAATGTGGTGAACGATGCGGCGTCGCGCTCGTGCTGCGTGCGCTGAAGAATGAGGACGATGACTGCTGCAGCCAGCCACAGGCCCATCGGCAGGGTCACGAGGATGGTCGGCACGGGCGCCTTCAGAAGCAGATAGACGTCGCGGACCAGCGGATAGATGACCGTGAAATATTCGGGAAAGAACAGATAGATGCACGCCGCGTTGATCAGCACCAGGGCCGCGGCGATCCAGTTCTCCAGCGCGAACAGCACGCGCCAGTCGCGCGCCTGAGCCGCGGCGGCGAGTATGCAGAAGCCGACGCTGAAGGCGAAATAAGGCTTGAAGCTCATCGTGAGACCGGCGCTGAGACCGGCGATGAGCATGGCCGCCGGGGCCACCCGCTCGCGCCTGGCGCGCAGGATGTACACCGCGATCGCCGGCAATATCGTGATCAGGGCCAGATGTTCCCGCTGGCCGAAATCATACATCGGCGCGATCAGAAGCAGGGCGGTCGTCCACGCCGCCAGCCTGCCGTCGGCGAGGCGATGGCGCAGGGCCGATGTCCGCAGCAGCAGCCATACCAGCGTCAGGGATGCCGCGGTCAGCACGAAGATCAGGATATTCGTCGCCAGCTCGGGCCTGAGATGGATCGCACGCGCCAGCGCGACGGCCAGCAGATAGACCGACCCAGCCATCGGCGGGTTCGTCTCGAGGATGTCGACGTAGAGCCGCTGTCCATCGAGCATGCGCTCGCTGACGAGGAGCCACCAGCTGACATCGACATTGAGGGGAAGGACGTACCGCAGCCACGCCGCTGCAACCACGATGGCACAGATCAGCAGTCCCGGGAACGTGGCTTGGCCGGCTTCGCGCGCGCGCTGCGGAAAGCCCCAATCGGAGTCGATGACCATGCCTCATTCCCGTCCCAGGAGTGCGGCAGGCTAGGGCCCGTGGGTTAACAACGCATTTCGGTCATTGGGGCAGATCAGCGGTACCGGATGTGTCGCACTTGCCCGCGATCGCACCCTCCTATTTCGCACGGGGCCATTCGACGTGCCGGCAGGTGGATTCGCGCAGTCGCCTCCGGTCCGAGCCGCCGTTTCGCGTCGCCGCCAATTCCGATGGGCCGCTCTGATGTCTCCATGAGGTCGTTCGGCGACGGCCGTGATTTTCGTTGGGTCGAACCCCTGGTCCGGTCCTTGCGGGCCAGTCCCCCCCTCCTATATGACGCTCATCGTCGCAATATCGCGAGCATTTGATCTGAGGGGGTTTTGGATGGGGGCGCCGTCAGGGCCCCACCCAACCTGCCGCAAAAAGAAGGAATATGAGACCATGGGAAAGGTCATCGGGATCGATCTCGGCACCACGAATTCGTGCGTGGCCGTCATGGACGGCAAATCGTCGAAAGTCATCGAGAACGCCGAGGGCATGCGCACGACGCCGTCGATCGTCGCGTTCAGTGACGATGGCGAACGCCTGGTCGGCCAGCCGGCCAAGCGCCAGGCCGTGACCAACCCCGAGCGCACCTTCTTCGCGGTCAAGCGACTGATCGGCCGCCGCTACGACGACCCGATGGTCGAGAAGGACAAGAAGCTCGTCCCCTACAAGATCGTCAAAGCCGGCAACGGCGACGCCTGGGTCGAGGCCGACGGCAAGACCTATTCGCCCTCGCAGGTCTCCGCCTTCATCCTGCAGAAGATGAAGGAGACCGCGGAAGCCCATCTCGGCCAGAAGGTCGATCAGGCCGTCATCACCGTCCCCGCCTACTTCAACGACGCCCAGCGCCAGGCCACCAAGGACGCGGGCAAGATCGCGGGCCTCGAGGTTCTGCGCATCATCAACGAGCCGACCGCGGCTGCGCTCGCCTACGGCCTCGACAAGACGAAGGCCGGCACCATCGCCGTGTACGACCTCGGCGGCGGCACCTTCGACGTCTCGATCCTGGAGATCGGCGACGGCGTGTTCGAGGTGAAGTCGACCAACGGCGACACCTTCCTCGGCGGTGAAGACTTCGACATGCGTCTGGTCAGCTACCTCGCTGACGAATTCCAGAAGGAGCAGGGCATCAACCTGCGCAACGACAAGCTCGCCCTGCAGCGCCTCAAGGAAGCTGCCGAGAAGGCCAAGATCGAGCTGTCGTCGACCACGCAGACCGAGATCAACCTGCCCTTCATCACCGCGGACCAGTCCGGTCCGAAGCATCTGACGATGAAGCTGACCCGTGCCAAGTTCGAGGCGCTGGTGGCCGACCTCGTCGAGAAGACCATCGAGCCGTGCCGCAAGGCGCTGAAGGATGCCGGCCTGACCGCCGGCGAGATCGGCGAAGTGGTGCTGGTCGGCGGCATGACCCGCATGCCGAAGATCCAGGAGATGGTGAAGCAGTTCTTTGGCAAGGAGCCGCATAAGGGCGTCAACCCCGACGAGGTGGTGGCGATCGGTGCGGCGATTCAGGCCGGCGTGCTGCAGGGCGACGTCAAGGACGTGCTGCTGCTCGACGTGACGCCGCTGTCCCTCGGCATCGAAACCTTGGGCGGCGTGTTCACCCGCATCATCGACCGCAACACCACGATCCCGACCAAGAAGAGCCAGGTGTTCTCGACCGCCGAGGACAATCAGAACGCGGTCACCATCCGGGTCTTCCAGGGTGAGCGCGAGATGGCGGCCGACAACAAGATGCTCGGTCAGTTCGACCTGATGGGCATTCCGCCGGCCCCGCGCGGCATGCCGCAGATCGAGGTGACGTTCGACATCGACGCGAACGGCATCGTCAACGTCTCGGCCAAGGACAAGGCCACCGGCAAGGAGCAGCAGATCCGCATCCAGGCCTCGGGTGGTCTGTCGGAAGCCGACATCGACAAGATGGTCAAGGACGCCGAGGCCAATGCCGCGGCGGACAAGAAGCGCCGCGAGGCGGTCGACGCCAAGAACCATGCGGACGCGCTGGTGCACTCCACCGAGAAGGCGCTGGCCGAGCATGGCTCGAAGGTCGCCGACACCGAGCGCCGCGCCATCGAGGATGCCGTCAGCGATCTCAAGGAAGCGCTGAAGGGCGACGATGCCGAGGCGATCAAGGCCAAGACCAACACGCTGGCCCAGGCGTCGATGAAGCTCGGCGAGGCCATGTACAAGCAGCAGGCCGAGACCGATGCGGCCCGCGACGCCGCCAAGGATGACGTGGTCGACGCGGAGTTCACCGAGGTCGACGACGACAAGAAGAAATCTGCTTAACTGAGGCAGAGGTAGTGACCATGACCCCCATGCCAAAGAGCGCACTTTGCGGCTCGTTGGATGGGGGTCATTTTCATTGACCGGAACGCGCGCGGCGATCGCGCCAGCCGTTCCTATTGGGCGAAGTTCGGGCGGGTTTGATTGATGTCCACCAAGCGCTGCTACTACGAGACCCTGGAAGTCGAGCGCGACGCCGACGAGACCAAGCTCAAGGCCGCCTTCCGCAAGCTGGCCATGAAGTGGCATCCGGACAAGAATCCGGGCGATGCCTCCAGCGAAGTGAAATTCAAGGAAATCAACGAGGCCTACGAGGTGCTGCGCGACGCCGACAAGCGCGCCGCCTACGACCGCTATGGCCACGCCGCCTTCGAGCAGGGCGGCATGGGTGGCGCGCACGGCTTCGGCGCCGGCTTTGCCTCCTCGTTCTCTGACATCTTCGAGGACCTGTTCGGCATGGCCGGGCAGCGACGCGGCGGCACCGGGCGCGAGCGCGGCGCCGATCTGCGCTACAACATGGAAATCACCTTGGAAGAGGCGTTCCAGGGCAAGACGGCGCAGATCGAGATTCCGGTCTCGGTGACCTGCGAATCCTGCTCCGGCACCGGCGCCAAGGCCGGCACCAAGCCGAAGACCTGCTCGATGTGCGGCGGCGCCGGCCGCGTGCGGCAGGCGCAGGGCTTCTTCACCCTGGAGCGGACCTGCCCCGGCTGTCACGGCCGTGGCCAGATGATCGAGGACCCCTGTCCGTCCTGCTCCGGCTCCGGCCGCGTCACCCGTGACCGCACGCTGTCCGTCAACATTCCCCAGGGCGTCGAGGACGGCACCCGCATTCGTCTTGCCGGCGAGGGCGAGGCGGGGTTGCGCGGCGGACCACCCGGCGATCTCTACATCTTCCTGTCGCTGACCCAGCACGAGTTCTTCCAGCGCGACGGCGCCGACCTGCATTGTCGGGTGCCGATCTCAATGGTGACGGCGGCGCTTGGCGGCGAGTTCGAGGTGCCGACGATCGACAAGGGCAAGACCAAGGTTAAGATTCCCGCCGGTGCGCAGTCCGGGCGCCGGTTCCGGATCGCGGCCAAGGGCATGCCGGTGCTGCGCTCGCGCCAGACCGGCGACATGTATGTCCAGATCGTGGTCGAGACGCCGCAGAACCTGACCAAGAAGCAGCAAGAGCTGCTGGCCGAGTTCGAGAAGCTGTCCTCGGGAGCGACCCAGCCCGAGGCGGCTGGCTTCTTCACCAAGGTCAAGGATTTCTTCGGCAAGGCGGCGAGCTGAGCCGTGAGTTCAAGCAAGCACGGCCGGGTGGTTTCGCCGAATGACTTCGGGATTCATGTGTCGAGCCAATTTGCTGCTTTGCACATGCAAAAAATTATCGAATGCAACTGTAAGAGCGCGGACCCGCCAGCCTTAATCGTACGTTACGGTTCGGCTTGACCGCCCCGCCTGCGCCCTATACGTCTTTGTGACTCTTTTCTGACATCGCCGTGAAGACGGTCCCGTCTGGTACTGAGATGCCCTTGCAAACGTCCGTGCGTGCGTCGAAAAAGCCTCTCCGTCTGGACGACGAAGTGCGCTTCCTCCGCTCATGGATCGAAAAGCCGCTGCACATGGGCGCCGTCATGCCGTCGAGTCGGCTGCTGGCCCGCACGATGGCGCAGTACGTCGATCCGCACGGGACAGGCCCCGTCATCGAGCTCGGACCGGGCACCGGCGCGATCACCAATGCGCTGGTCGAACATGGGATCGATCAGAAGCGGCTGGTGCTGGTCGAGTACAATCCGAGTTTCTGCGCCCTGCTGCGCGATCGCTACCCGCAGGCCAAGGTGGTCCAGGGCGACGCCTATCGCCTTCGTGACACGCTCTGGAACGTGCTGGGCGCCCCGGCCTCCGCCGTCGTCTCCGGCCTGCCGCTCGTGACCAAGCCGATGCTGACCCGCATGAAGCTGATCCGCGATGCGTTCGCGGCCATGTCGCCGAATGCGCCGTTCGTGCAGTTCACCTATTCCGTCGTGCCGCCGATTCCGAAGTCGCTGCCCGGCGTCACCACGCAGGCGTCCGAGCGCATCTGGATGAACCTTCCGCCGGCGCGCGTCTGGGTGTATCGCAAGCCCTGACCGGCGGCCGCGATCCTTCGTGGCGGGTCGTTGACCGACCTCACGATGTCCGCGCTGAAGATCCTCATCATCCCCGGTTCGACGCGGGTCGGCTCGCACAACGCGAAGCTCGCCGCGGCAGCCGCCTATCAGTTCGTGCAGGCCGGCGCCGAAATCACCCGCATCTCGCTCGCCGACTTCCCGCTGCCGATCTACGACGCCGACCTCGAGGCGCAATCGGGCATTCCATTTCACGCCGTGAATCTGACGCGCATGATCGGCGTTCATCATGCCGTGCTGCTGGTGACGCCGGAATACAACGCCTCGGTGCCGCCGCTGCTGAGCAACGCCATCACCTGGATCTCGCGCGTCGACGAGCCGCCGGGCAGCCGCGGCGCGGTGTTCCGCAGCCGGCCGTTTGCGATCGCCGCCGCCTCCGAGAACCGCTTCGGCGGCGTGCGTGCACTCTCGGCGTTGCGGCTGATGCTGACTGCCTGCAACGCGACGGTGATCCCGGGCCAGCTTGCGCTGGCCTGCGCCGACAAGGCCTACAACGACATGGACCGGCTCAAACTGCCCGCCGACATCACGGCGCTCGACGCCCTGGTGCGGGAGCTGATCGTTGTCGCGCAACATACGATGTGAGGTGACATGCCGACCGAGATTGCTCCCCGCGACCGCCTGATCGTGGCGCTCGATTTGCCGAGCGTGGCGGATGCCGAAGCCATGATCATCAGGCTCGGCGACGCCGTGACATTCTACAAGATCGGCATGGAGCTGACCTATGCCGGCGGCCTCGGCCTCGCCGAACGGCTTGCGGCCGAGGGCAAGCACGTGTTCATGGACCTCAAGCTGCACGACATCCCGACCACCGTCGAGCGCGCCACCCGCCAGATCGCCAGGCTCGGCGCGCGCTTCCTCACCGTGCACGGCTTCTCCCAGAGCATGAAGGCCGCGCTCGCCGGCGCCGCCGGCTCCAGCCTCGAGCTGCTCGCCGTCACCGTGATGACGTCCTACGACGATGCCGACCTCGCCGCCGCCGGCTACGCCATGGGCGTCAAGGAGCTCGTGGCGCACCGCGCCAGGCAGGCCAAGGAGATCGGCATCCACGGCCTGATCCTGTCGCCCGAGGAGACCCAGCTGGTCCGGCCGCTGGTCGGCCCCGACATGCAGCTCGTGACTCCCGGGATCCGCCCGGCGGGATCAGACGTTGGCGACCAGAAGCGCATCATGACCCCGGCGCTGGCGATCGCCGGCGGCGCCGACCGCCTCGTCGTCGGCCGCCCGGTCACCGCCGCCGCCGATCCGGCAGCGGCCGCCGAGAGCATCGTCGCCGACATCGCCAGCGCCGTCGCGCTGGTCGGTAAGACCAACCGAGCTTGAGCAAGAGGGCCAGAGAGCAAGGAGACGACAGGGATGCCCAAGGCCTATTGGATCGCGCGGATCGACGTGCACAACATGGACGGCTACAAGGACTACGTCGCGCAGAACGGCGCCGTGTTCCACCAGTACGGCGCCAAATTCCTGGTCCGTGGCGGCCAGTACGAGACCAAGGAAGGCACCTCGCGCTCGCGCAACGTCGTGATCGAGTTCAAGGACTACGCCACCGCGCTGGCGTGTTACAATTCTGCCGAATACCAGCGGCTGGTGGCGATGCGCGCGCCGTATTCGCAAGGCGACCTGGTGATCATCGAGGGCTATGACGGACCGCAGCCCTGATCGCCGCCCGCCCCGGCCACCCGCGACTTGGCCTCGCTCGGTTGCCGCCGCTATCAGCCCCGGCTATAGCCCTTGAAGGGGCGGAGGAGTTGACATGTCAAAGATGCGCTTGATCGTTGCCGGAGCCGGCGGCCGCATGGGCCGCGCCTTGGTGCGTGCGATCGCCGAGACCGACGGCGCCGTGCTGGCGGGCGCGCTTGAAGCCCCCGGCTCGGAGCTGATCGGCAAGGACTCCGGCGCCCTCGCCGGCCTGCCTGCCAACGGCATCACACTGTCGGGCGACCTCTGGGCCATGTCCGCCGAGGCCGACGGCATCCTCGACTTCACCGTCCCGGCCGCGACCATCGCCAACGTCGCGATCGCCGCCGAGCGCGGCATCGTCCACGTCGTCGGCACCACCGGCCTGTCCGCGTCCGACGACGCCGTCATCAAGAGCGTCACCAAGCGCGCCGTCGTCGTGCAGTCCGGCAATATGAGCCTCGGCGTCAACCTGCTGGCGGCGCTGGTGAAGCAGGTGGCGAAGTCGCTCGATGCCGGCTTCGACATCGAGATCCTCGAGATGCATCACAAGCACAAGGTCGACGCGCCCTCGGGCACCGCGCTGATGCTCGGCCGCGCCGCCGCCGACGGCCGCGGCATCGCGCTCGAGGAGCATTCCGCCCGTGGCCGCGACGGCATCACCGGCGAGCGCCGCAGCGGCGACATCGGCTTCGCCTCGCTGCGCGGCGGCACGGCGGCGGGCGATCACAGCGTCATCTTCGCCGGTCCCTCGGAGCGGCTGGTGCTGTCGCACCAGGCCGAGGACCGCATGATCTTCGCCCATGGCGCGCTGAAGGCGGCGCTGTGGGCGCATGGCAAGCCGCCGGGTTACTACACGATGGACGACGTGCTCGGCCTCAAGGACCTTTTCTAGTTCAACGTCGATGGAAGCGAACTGATGAGCGAACGTCTCCTGGTGCTGGTGCGCCACGGCCAGAGCGAGTGGAATCTGAAGAACCTGTTCACCGGCTGGAAGGATCCGGACCTGACCGAGCAGGGCGTGGCCGAGGCCAAGGAGGCCGGGCGCAAGCTGAAGGCGCAGGGACTGGTCTTCGACGTCGCCTTCACCTCGGTGCTGACGCGCGCCCAGCACACGCTCGATCTGATCCTGACCGAGCTCGGCCAGACCGGCCTGCCGATAGCCAAGAACCTCGCGCTCAACGAGCGCGACTATGGCGACCTCTCCGGCCTCAACAAGGACGACGCCCGCGCCAGATGGGGCGAGGAGCAGGTCCACGTCTGGCGCCGCTCCTACGACGTCCCGCCGCCCGGCGGCGAGAGCCTCAAGGATACGCTGGCCCGCGCGCTGCCCTACTACGTCCAGGAAATCCTCCCCGGCGTCCTCCGCGGACAGCGCACCCTGGTCGCCGCCCACGGCAACTCGCTCCGCGCGCTGATCATGGTGCTGGAGAAGCTGACGCCCGAAGGCATCCTGAAGCGCGAGCTGGCGACGGGCGTGCCGATCATCTACCGGCTGAATGCGGACTCGACGGTGGAGTCGAAGCTGGATCTGGCGGGCTGATCGCGCGCCCAAAGCGTTCCGTCTCCGATGCTCCCGCATCGCCTTGAGAACCAAGAGGCCAAGGTCCGGGCCTCGCCCTTCGAGACGCCCGCCTGCGGCGGGCTCCTCAGGGTGAGGGGCGTAAGTTGCTCCGGAGCTCGACCCTTCCATGAGCACGCTGCTCGTCGTCAATTCGCAGCTCCGAATGCGAAGCCGCCCCTCATGGTGAGGAGCGTCGCCCTTGCGACGCGTCTCGAACCATGAGGCCCGCGACGATGCGGAGGGAATCGGCCAGTGCGATCACCGGCACGCCGATCTTTCTCCCCGATTCACATCTCAAACAGCCCCGCCCACGGCTTCACGATCTCGCGGCGCATCTCGCCCGAGTCCTGCTGCAACCATGTCCCTCCGAAATCCGAGAGGGCGCGGGGAATGCCGGATGCTGGCCGCACCCATGGCCCGCCTGCAGAAAAAAAGCAGGCGGCAGTCACCACAGGTCCAGCCGGAACAACCGGCATTCCCCGCGCGACGGTCTTCACGCTTATACGCAGTCTCCCTGGTGCGCCGGGCTTGTTGGCCACCATCACCACGCGGCGCGCTCTGGCGCCCTCGCGGCTTGATACCAGCATCGGGGTATCAGGACCCTGCGACTTCACGTCCGCAGCCAGCCGTTCGTCGGCGCGTCCGAAGACACGCTGCGGCAGATCGCGGCCATCGCTCCCCGCCTCGCGTGTCGTGACGATCGCGCGCAACGCCCCTCTCGTCGAGGCGGGATGGGCGGAGATAATCATAAATTCTGTAAAAGCGCAATAGGATTATTTTTATCCGAAGTTGTCGCCATGCCAGTCCGTGTTTGACCGCCCCGATTACTTTCGCCGCGTTCGCTCGGCCTTTCCGTCAGGGTGCGTTGCGAGTAGGGCCGACGTCGTATCAATGGACAGCCTCACCAACCGATGAGGTTACTAGATGCAACTCGCCCCTTGGTTAACCGCCCTGTCGACTGTCCAGAACGGTTGGTCGTTCGCCGCGTTTCTCGTCCTGCTAGCCATCTGGCTTGCATTACGTCGGACCTGACGGCGGTGGCCGCCGCGTCTTCTGACGTCAGATTCCGGGGCTCGTACGTCCGCCTTCGCTCTTCGAGCTACGGTGGACGCGGCGTGTGCCCCGGAATGACGGTGGATGTGACGCAGGAGGACTACCCCATCCCCACCTGCCCAGCCTCCCACCCAAGCATCGCCTGCTTGCGTGTCAGCCCCCAGTGATAGCCCGTCAGCGCTCCGCTCTTGCCGAGCGCGCGATGGCACGGCACGACGAACGAGATCGGGTTCTTGCCGACCGCGGCGCCCACGGCGCGCGAGGCCTTCGGGGACTCCAGTCGCGTCGCGATGTCGGAGTAGCAGACGGCGCGGCCCATGGGGATCTTGAGCAGGGTCTCCCAGACGCGGACCTCGAAATCGGTGCCGATCAGCACGACGCGGAGCGGCTGGTCGGGGCGCCACAGGCTCTTGTCGAAGATACGCTGGGCCAGCGCGGCCGTGCCGGCGACGTCCTCGACGTAAGCCGCGCGGGGCCAGCGGCTCTTCATGTCGGCGAGCGCGGAGGCCTCCTCGCCGGGATCGGCGAAGGCGAGGCCGGCGAGGCCGCGCGGGGTGGCCATCACCAGCGCGATGCCGAACGGGCAGGGGTGGAAGCCGTAACGAAGCGTGGTGCCGGCGCCGCCGGTCTTCCATTCGCCGGGCGACATCGCTTCGTGGGTGACGAACAGGTCGTGCAGGCGGCCGGGGCCTGAGAGGCCCGAGTCGAGCGCGGCGTCGAGCACGCTGGCCGAGCCCTTGAGCAGGCCCTTGGCGTGGTCGAGCGTCAGCGCCTGCATGAACGCCTTCGGCGTCAGCCCGGCCCAGCGGCGGAACAGATGGTGCAGCTCGTCGGGCGTCAGGCTGGCGGCGTCGGCCATGTCCTCGATGGCCGGCTGCCGGCGCCAATGCTCGGAGATGAAGGCGATGGCGCGGCGCACCGCGTCGTAGTCGCGCAGCGCCGCCGTCTGTTGCGGGCCCGGCTTGGCCAGGGCGGAATCGTGAATGGCGAGGGTCATCATGGGCTTGGATGTAGGGCGGCCGGGGCGGGTACTCCACCCGATTTCTGATCGGGGGGCTATGGCGAATGTGATCGGCTGGGCTGATCGTTTCGGGCCTCATGGTTCGAGACGCGCCGCTTGGGCGGCGCTCCTCACCATGAGGGTCAAGCGCCGCAAACGGCCGCTGCACACAAAACCACGAACACGCCGACAGCGTGTTCATGGCGAGGGAATGGACCACTGCTTCATCTTATCGCCTTGGGGCCTCTTTGCGGGCGAAGGTCTTCCCCCCGAAAGCCGTTCTGCGCGCTGAGAGAGCCTGCAGCGCATCGAGATCGCCGCGGATCAAGGCCTCTTTCTTGGCGCGACTCCATTTTCTTCAGGCGGCGTTCGCTTTCGATGGCATCCGTGATCCGCTCGAACCACTGCGAGTAGAGCAGTTTGACGGGACGCCGGGTCAACGTGTACCCGCCGAAGGTCCCGTCATTATGCTGGGCGACCCTCAGCTCCAGCGATGTCCTCGTGGTTCCGACGTACAGGCGTCCGTCGGCGCAGAGCACGATGTAGAGATACGCGCGTTCGGTCATGACGATCCTCGTGCCCTGTCTCTCCTCACCCTGAGGAGCCCGCCGAAGGCGGGCGTCTCGAAGGGCGAGGCCCGTGCTGTGGCCTCATGGTGCGAGACCCAAGGACGGCCGCGGGGTTGCTCCTCGTTCCCCAGGGGAGTGCTGGCCGAGATAACGCCCTATAGCGGATTATACACCGGCCCGCGTTTCGCGGCCTGCAGCCCCGCCGTCAGCGCCTTGGCGAAGCTGGCCTTTTCCTCCGGGCCCAGGAAGCTCGCGATCGCCACGCGCTGGCCGCGGGCGACGAGGTAGAGGCGCTCGATGCCGAACTCCTCGTGGGTTTCCTGGTCGAGCCGCACCCAGAGCGGGTTGAAGCGCCATTCCATGACGTGGCCCTTGTGGCTGACGCGGCGCAGGCGCAGCTCGGTCAGGGTGATCGAGACGTCCTCATAGGCGTTGGCGCGGCGGAAGTTGACCTTGAAGGCCCAGTAGATCGCCAGCGCATCCAGGCCGAAGAAGCCCAGCACGGGCCAAGCGCCCATCAGCAGCGAGGCGAGGCCGCCGATGAAGCTGATGGCGCAGACCACGACCATCAGCACCAGAAACCCGGTGCGGTTGAGCGAGCGATGCGGCGTCAGCCGAGCCGCGAACAGCTCGGGATCAGCGGCGTCGGTGCCGGTCTCCTGATACGCAAAAGCATTGCCTGGCGTCATGGGGCCTCAGTATACCCGGATCATGGCCAAAATCACCCGCCCCCAACGCGCCAAGCCGGCGCCGGTTCGCAGCCCCTTGAAGAAGGCCGCTCCCAAGGCCGCTCCCAAGTCAGCCCCTAAGGCCGAATCGAAACGGGCCGCCAAGAAGGCTCCGACGGCCAAGCCGAAGAGCCCTGCCCGGCCAGTCAAGAAAGCGTTGAGCGCGACCAGGCCCTGGACCCCGGCCGAGATCCGCGAGGCCTTCAGCCGCTTCGCTCAGGCCAATCCGGAGCCGAAGGGCGAGCTCGAGCACCTCAACCCCTACACCCTGCTGGTGGCCGTGGTGCTGTCGGCGCAGGCGACCGACGCCGGCGTCAACAAGGCGACGCGGCCGCTGTTCGCCGTCGCCGACACGCCGCAAAAGATGATCGCGCTCGGCGAGGACAAGCTCCGCGACACCATCAAGACCGTCGGCCTCTACCGCACCAAGGCCAGGAACGTGATCGCGCTGTCGCAGAAGCTGATCAGCGAATTCGGCGGCGAGGTGCCGCGCACGCGCGCTGAACTGGAATCGCTGCCGGGCGCCGGCCGCAAGACCGCGAACGTCGTGCTCAACATGGCGTTCGGCGAGCACACGATGGCGGTCGACACCCATGTGTTCCGCGTCGGCAACCGCACCGGCTTGGCCCCCGGCAAGACGCCGCTGGAGGTCGAGCTCGGGTTGGAGAAGGTGATCCCGGCCGAGTTCATGCTGCACGCGCATCACTGGCTGATCCTGCACGGCCGCTACACGTGTCTGGCGCGCAAGCCGCGCTGCGAGCTGTGCCTGATCAAGGACCTCTGCCGCTGGCCCGAGAAGACGGCCTGATACGTTGTGCGTGACGAACGGTTTCGCCTGAGAACGCGTTTGACAGTCACTATTGTGTCACGGCGCGACGCCGTCTCACCATGGCCGGGCCACATCGCCGCCCGCATTGGACATAAGATGACACCCATAATCCGGGGCGATGTGAGTGGCGCGTGACGATTCCCGCGTTCTCGGACCTTTCTGCGCCGGGACGTTGAAGGATCAGCCGCATGGACCATACCGCCGCACTCGTGTCGCTCGCGACCTCGGTGCCACCGCATCAGTTCCGCCAGAACGTGGTGATGGAGGCCGCCCGCGTGGTGCTGTCGCCGCGCTTTCCGCAGTTCGACACGATGGCGAGCCTGTTCGCCAACACCGGCATCCGCCAGCGCTACGGCGTCAAGCCGATCGAATGGTACATGGAGCGCCGCGGCTGGCCTGAGCGCACCGAGGCCTATCTCGAAGGTGCCGAGGCGCTGTTCATCGATGCGACCAACAAGGCCCTGGCGCAGGCCGATCTCGCAGCCGCCAACATCGACACCATCGTCACCGTGAGCTCGACGGGCATCGCGACGCCGACGCTGGAAGCGCGTGTCGCCGGCCGCCTGGGTTTCCGCGCGGACGTGTCGCGCGTGCCGGTGTTCGGGCTTGGCTGCGCCGGCGGCGTCTCGGGCCTGTCGATCGCTGCGCGGCTGGCGCAGGCCCGGCCCGGCACCAATGTGCTGTTGGTGACCTTCGAATTGTGCACGCTCGCGGTGCGCCATGATGAGTTGACGAAAGCCAACATCGTCGCGCTGAGCCTGTTCGGCGATGGTGCCGCAGCGGCGATCCTGCGCGCCGGCGATGGCGGCGCTATCAGGGTCGAGGCGACCGGCGAGAAGCTGTGGCCGGATACGCTGGATATCATGGGCTGGAGCGTCGATCCCGAGGGCTTCGGCGTGATCTTCCAGCGCACCATTCCCGATTTCGTCACCGAGAACATGGGCCCGGCGGTCACCGAGATATTGGAGCGGATGAAGCTCGCGCCTGCCGACGTCGACCGCTTCGTCTGCCATCCCGGCGGCGCCAAGGTGATCACGGCGCTGGAGCGCGCGCTGTCGCTCGGCCAGGGCACGCTAGATCATGAGCGCGAGATCATCGCCGACTACGGCAACATGTCCGCGCCGACGGTGCTGTTCGTGCTGGAGCGCGCCCGCGCCCGGGGCTTGCCGCCGCGCTCGGTGCTCACAGCGCTCGGACCTGGTTTCACCGCAAGCTGCGTTTCATTGAGGCACGCCGCATGACCTTCGCCGCCTTCGTCCTCGCCCTCGTCACCATGCAACGGCTCGGCGAGCTCGTGCTCGCCCGCCACAACACCAAGCGCCTGCGCGCCATGGGCGCGATCGAGGTCGGGGCGGATCATTATCCGCTGATGATCTCGATGCATGCGGCCTGGCTGGTGTCACTGTGGCTGCTCGGCGCCGACCAGGAGGTCGACCCGTGGCTCTTGAGCGCCTTCGTGCTGCTGCAGGGGCTGCGCTGGTGGGTGCTGGCGACGCTCGGCCCGCGCTGGACCACGCGCATCATCATCCTGCCCGGTGCGCCGCTGGTGACCGATGGTCCCTATCGTTACATCTCGCATCCGAACTATCTGGTGGTCGCAGCCGAGATCGCGCTGCTGCCGCTGGCGCTGCATCTGCCGCTGATCGCGCTGATCTTCTCAGGCCTGAATGCGGCGGTGCTGTTCATCCGCATCCGCGCCGAATCGGAAGCACTCACCGGCATCGGCGGCGGCCAGACCGCATGAGCGCATCGGCCGCGCCGCAGGATCGTCCGAGCCTCGCCACCTGGCTCGGCTTCATCCTGATGTGCGTCGGCATGTTCATGGCGATCCTGGACATCCAGGTGGTAGCGACGTCGCTGCCGACCATCCAGGAGGCGCTCGGCATCACGCCGGAGGCGATGAGCTGGATCCAGACGGCGTATCTGATCGCCGAGATCATCGCCATTCCGCTCACCGGGCTGCTCACGCGCGTGTTCACGTTGCGCTGGCTGTTCGTCGGCGCCGTCGGCATCTTCACCGCCGCCTCGCTCGGCTGCGCGTTCAGCGGCGATTTTCACACGCTGCTGGCGTTTCGCGTGCTGCAGGGCTTCTTCGGGGGTCTCCTGATCCCCGTCGTGTTCTCCGCCGTGTTCCTGCTGTTTCCACCGCGCCTGCACGCGGTCGCGACGACGATCGGCGGCGTGGTCGCGGTGCTCGCACCGACCATCGGCCCGGTCGTCGGCGGCTTCATCACCAACACCTGGTCGTGGCCCTGGCTGTTCCTGATCAACATCGTGCCCGGCATCATCGCCGCGTTGATGACGCCAAGCCTGCTGCCGAAGCAGCGCATGGATCTCGCGGAGCTCGACAAGCTCGACCTGGTTGCGCTGTTGCTGCTCGCGGTGTCCCTGGCCAGCCTCGAGCTCGGGCTGAAGGAGGCCCCGAAGGGCGGCTGGCTGTCGTCGAACTGCATTGCGTTTCTGGTGCTGAGCGCGTCATGCCTCACTTTGCTGATCCAGCGCCTGCTGGCCTCGCCGCATCCGATCCTGCGGCTCGGCAGCTTTCAGCGGCGGTCGTTCACGCTCGGCTGCCTGTCGAGCTTCTGTCTGGGCATCGGGCTGTTCGGCTCGGTCTATCTGATGCCGGTGTTCCTCGCCTTCGTGCGCGGCCACGATGCGTTCGAGATCGGCAAGGTCATGCTGGTCACCGGCGTAGCGCAACTGATCGCCGCTCCGCTGGTGACGGCGCTGGACGGCAAGGTCGACGCGCGTCTCCTGACGGCGTTCGGCTTCGTGTTGTTCGGCTTCGGTCTGGCCGCGAGCGCGTTCCAGCCGCCGACCGCGGACTATCAGGAAATGTTCTGGCCGCAGGTGGTGCGCGGCGTCGGCATCATGTTCTGCCTGCTGCCGCCGACGCGGATCGCGCTCGGCGACCTGCCGCAGGCCGAGGTCGCTGATGCCAGCGGGCTGTTCAACCTGATGCGCAATCTCGGCGGCGCCATCGGCATCGCGCTGATCGACACCATCATCTATGGCCGCGTCGCCATGCATGCCCAGGCGTTTCGCGACCGCCTGCTGGCCGGCGATACCGCGGCGGCCAAGGCGATCGGGCTCGCGCCGGAGCTGCTGCGCAACCGGCCGCGCGGCGTCTCGGAGGAGCAGGCGATCGCCTATGTCCGGCCGCTGGTCGAGAAGGCCTCGCTGGCGCTGTGCGTCAACGAGGCGTGGTCGCTGCTCGCCGGTGTCGCGCTGCTCGGCTTCCTGCTGATCCCCTTCGCCCGCAGCAAGGCGGCGAGCCTGTCGCCGCGGATGATGGCGCTAGAGGCTGCGCAGCCGGCGCTCCGGCGACGGCTCGATCAGTTCGGGCCGCGGTCCGGATAGGCGCTTGTGCAGGTGGACCATGAAGGCCATGCCGAACAGCGGCGTCGCCAGGTTCACGATCGGGATGGTGACGAAGGCCGCGATGATCAGCCCCGCGGTGAACACGGTCACCGCATTGTCGCGCCGCATCGCCTTGGCCTCCGCCGGCGGCCGGAAGCGCATCGCGGCCAGCTCGAAATATTCGCGGCCGAGCAGCCACGCGGTGGCGAGGAAGAAGATCACGAAGCCGGCGCCGGCCAGGAACACGAAGGGCAGGGCGACCAGATAGATCAGGATGGTGAGGCCGGCGGCCTTGAGGCCCTCGATGATGGCGACGCCGAAGGGCAGGGCGACGCCGGGGCGCTCGGCTGGATAATGCTCGCGCTCGACGAGGTCCGCGACGTCGTCGACGAACAGGCTCGCGATCACCGAGGTGATCGCCGGCATCAGCATGATGCCGCCGAACACGACGCCGAAGCCGGCGGCGATCGAGATGATCCAGGTGAGCACCTCCAGGGTGCCGTGCGAGTTCGGCCCGAGCATGGCCTCCGCCCAGCCCTCGCCGGCGGTCGCGAGCCAGGTCAAGAGCCGCTGCAGCCCGATCGCGAGCACCGTGACCAGCACCAGCGCCAGCCCGATCGCGCGCCACAGGATCGAGCGCATCGGCGGCGACAAAATCTGCGAAATCGCCTTGATGGCGGCGTCGATCATGGCGGGGTCCCTCGCTGCAAAGCCCGCGGCAGAGGTAGACATGCCGGCGGGCTTCGGCAAGTCCGCCGGCATCGTATCAAAGTTCGGTCGCCCGCAGTCGCAGCGCGTTGCCGACCACGCTGACCGACGACAGCGACATCGCGGCGGCGGCGATGATCGGCGACAGCAGGATGCCGAACAGGGGATAGAGGACGCCCGCGGCGATCGGGATGCCGGCGGCGTTGTAGATGAACGCGAAGAACAGGTTCTGGCGGATGTTGCGCATCGTCGCCGCCGACAGCTTTCGCGCCCGCGCGATACCGCCGAGGTCGCCCTGGAGAAGCGTAATGCCGGCGCTCTCCATGGCGACGTCGGTGCCGGTGCCCATCGCGATGCCGACGTCGGCCGCGGCGAGCGCCGGCGCGTCGTTGACGCCGTCGCCGGCCATCGCGACGATCTTGCCGCTGGCGCGCAGACGCGCGACCACCGCGCTCTTCTGCTCGGGCAGCACCTCGGCCTCGACCTCGGTGATGCCGATCTTGCGCGCGACCGCGGTGGCCGTGGTGCGGTTGTCGCCGGTCAGCATGATCACCTTGATGCCGTCGGCCGCGAGGGCCTTCAGCGCCTCCGGCGTCGAGGCCTTGACCGGATCGGCGATCGCAAACAGCGCTGCCGGCTTGCCGTCGACGGCCATCGTGATCACGGTGGCGCCTTCGCTGCGCAGCCGCTTGCTCTCGACGCCCAGCGTATCGGTGATGATGCCGAGTGAGGCCAGGTAGGTGGCGGTGCCGAGCACGATGGCTTTGCCGTCGACCTCGCCGCGGGCGCCCTTGCCGGTCGGCGCGTCGAAGCCCTTGACGTCGGCGAGCTTGATGTTGCGCTCGGTGGCATGACGGACGACGGCCGCGGCGAGCGGATGTTCGCTGGCGCGCTCCACGCTTGCCGCGAGTCGCAGCGCCTCGGTCTCGTCGAAACCATCGGCGGTGACGATCGCCGTCACCTTCGGCTTGCCCTCGGTCAAGGTGCCGGTCTTGTCGACGACCAGCGTATCGACCTTCTCCATCCGCTCCAGCGCCTCGGCGCTCTTGATCAGCACGCCCGCCTGGGCGCCGCGACCGACGCCGACCATGATCGACATCGGCGTCGCGAGACCGAGTGCGCAGGGACAGGCGATGATCAGCACGCTCACGGCGGCGACGAGGCCGAAGGCGAAGCGCGGATCGGGACCGAACGCGTACCACGCGACGAAGGCGGCAATGGCTGCTGCGATCACCATCGGCACGAACCAGCCCGCGACCTGGTCGGCGAGGCGCTGGATCGGCGCGCGCGAGCGCTGCGCGTCGGCGACCATCTGCACGATCTGCGACAACAGGGTCTCGCGGCCGACCTTGTCGGCGCGCATCACGAAGCTGCCGGTCTGGTTCAAGGTGCCGGCGATGACGCGCTCGCTTTCGGCCTTGGTCACGGGCATCGACTCGCCCGTCACCAACGATTCGTCGAGCGAGGAGCGGCCTTCGAGAATGATGCCGTCGACCGGCACCTTCTCGCCCGGGCGCACGCGCAGGCGATCGCCGACCGCGAGTTCGGCGATCTCCACCTCGTGGTCGTTGCCGTCGGCATCGAGCCGCCGCGCCGTCTTCGGCGCCAGCTGCAGCAGCGCCTTGATCGCGCCCGACGTCGCGTCGCGCGCGCGCAGCTCCAGCACCTGGCCGAGCAGGACGAGAACGGTGATCACGGCGGCCGCCTCGAAATACGCCGCGACCGCGCCGCCGTGGCCGCGGAACGCCGGCGGAAACGCCTGCGGCGCTAGGGTCGCGACCACGCTGTAGACATAGGCGACGCCCGTGCCCATGGCGATCAGGGTAAACATGTTGAGATTGCGGGTCTGGACCGATTGCCAGCCGCGGACAAAGAACGGCCAGCCGGCCCACAGCACGACTGGTGTCGCCAACGCGAGCTGGATCCAGTTCGACAACATCGGATCGACAAAGCCATGGCCGCCGACGAGGTGGCCGCCCATCTCGAGCACGACGACGGGAGCGGCGAGCAAGGTGCCGATCCAGAATCGCCGTGTCATGTCGGCGAGCTCGGGATTGGGCGCGTCGTCGAGGCTGATGACGTCGGGCTCCAGCGCCATGCCGCAGATCGGGCAGGTGCCCGGGCCCACCTGCCGGATCTCGGGATGCATCGGGCAGGTGTAGATCGTGCCTGCCGGCATCGCGGGCGGCGACTCGCGTTCGCCGCGATATTTGTCGGGATCAGCCGCGAACTTGGTGCGGCAGCCGGCCGAGCAGAAATGGAAGGTGTGACCCTCGTGCTCGAAGCGATGCTTCGAGGTCGCGGGATCGACGCTCATGCCGCAGACGGGATCGATGACCTTTGCCTGGTCATGCTGATGCGCATGGTGCTCATGACCGCCACAGCACGACTGCGCGGCTGCAGGTGCGGCTGCGAGATACTTGGCGGGATCGGCGGCGAACTTGGTGCGACACCCGGCCGAGCAGAAATGGAAGGTGTGACCCTGATGCTCGAAGCGATGCGTCGAGGTCGCCGGATCGACCGACATGCCGCAGACCGGATCCGTGACCTTCGCCGGTTCAGGCGCAGCGTGGTCCGAGCCGCCGCAGCAGGCCCCCGAATCGCCGTCAGGCGCCGCGCCGGCACGATCGCTGCAACAGTTGTCCGCGGATGCTTGGTTGTGTCCGGTTTCCACCGCGCGCGCGTGCGATCCACAGCCGCATCCGCCCTCGCCGGCCGCCGCGCTACCATGCTCGTGTTTGGTTTCCGACATCGCCCAGCCTCTTGAAACCTATACCCTGTAGGGGTATATAGGCTCCATGCGCGAGGACATCAAGACATCCTGTCAGAAACGTTTGAGCCGGATCGAAGGGCAGGTCAGGGGCCTGTCGAAGATGGTCGAGGACAACCGCTACTGCATCGACATCGTGACCCAGATCTCCGCTGTGCGGGCGGCGCTGCGCCGGGTCGAGGAGGAGATCCTGCGCGACCACGTCGCCCATTGCGTCGAGCACGCGATCGCCTCTGGCGACAAGGCCGATCAGCGGCAGAAGATCGCGGAGCTGATGGACGTGATCGGCCGGTCGGATCGCTGAGCAGAATGGATGACGATCAAACCGCGACCTTGCGCCGTCGGGCAGCCGCGCGCGGCGCGACCTGCCGCACCGGCTCGGTGACGAGGTAGTGCTCGTTGACGACGAGCCGTTCGCTGACTTCCTCGATCATCATTTCCTCAGCCGGAACCGGCTGCGCCGCCTCTTCGTCAGCCGCCTCAGGAACGAGCGGCGGCGCTGTGACGGAGCCTGGAAACACGGCGAACTCGCCCGCTACCTCCGCGAGCGGCTTCTGCTTGTCGGCCCAGTGCAGCGTCGTGTAGTCGAATCCATTGACGATGGTCGGCTTGATGATCTCGAAATAGGGCGAGATGTCGAAGTCGCGCGGCATGTAGAGCGACGAATCGCGGATGTGCAGGATCTCGCGCTTGGCGCGCCGTGAGGGGGCCCGCGTGATCTTCGGCAGGATCGGATAGCGGACCGCGTCGAACGCCTGCGCGATCAGCGCCGAGCAGATCATCTTGGTCGGATCGCCCGAACCCAGCGCGATCATACGCCGCCGCCAGCGTTGCGGAACCGGCATCGGGATCAGATAGCGCATCAGGTCGATGATGTTCTTGGTGTCGTAGCCGAAGCCGATGCGATTGATGGCGTAGCGGCACACCGTATGCCGGTCCTCATAGGTCAGGCCGACCGGACGGCACACGCGGGTATGATAGGCGAAGTATTTCGACAGCGGCGCCGAGATCACGCCGTCGCCGACATAGGCTTCGACCAGCACATGCGGCTCCCCGTCGGGCTCGACGGCGCCATCGATGGGGCCGACATAGAGCGCGGCGTGCGACCAGGTCGACTGCGTGAGATATTTGATGATGCCGGAGATGCGGCTGTTGCCCTCGACCAGCAGCACGTCGCCGGGCTGGACGTCCTTGCGCAGGTAGTCCGGATCGCTCGGCGTGAACGGCTCATAGCCGGGGATCTCCTTCTGGAGATAGGCGGCAATCAGCTTGCCGATCTGGTCGAGCACGATACCCATAACGCTCCCCGGGCGACCTTGGCCGGTCGCCGGCTTTTCCCTTCTTCCATGATGGTCGATTGCGGTTGCAATTTGGTTCATAGTCGAAGCAGTCCGCACGGTATTGCGTTTACCATCCCGGTTGCCGCAGCGCAGCAGATACGGCAAATTCGGTCGGTATTCGTTTCGTTCAAAGCTTTCGGAAACCATGTCATGAACTTCACGCGCCGCGGCTTCCTCTCCGCTTCCGCGGCGCTGGCCGCGCTGCCCATCTCAGGCCGCGCCGCGCAGGCGGCTGTTCCGCGCGAGGCTGACATTGTCGTGATCGGGGCGGGTGCGGCGGGAATCGCCGCGGCCCGCCGGATCGTGGCCGCCAACCGCAAGGTCGTGGTGCTGGAGGCCGCGCCGCAGATCGGCGGTCGCTGCAGCACGGATGTCGCCACCTTCGGCGTGCCGTTCGATCGCGGCGCCCGCTGGCTGCTCAGCGCCGACAGCAATCCCATCGGAAGGCTCGCGCGCGGCGTCGGACTCGATCTCGTCGCGGCTCCCGTCGGGCAGAAGATCCGGGTCGGCCGGCGCAATGCGCGGCCCGGCGAGACCGAGCAGTTCCTGGCCGGGCTGGTGCGCGCCAATCGCGCCATCGACGAGGCGGCGCGCGGCAAGCTCGATACCTCCTGCGCCGCGGCGCTGCCGAAAGATCTGGGCGACTGGACCAGCACCACCGCGTTCGTGCTCGGCGCCAGCGCGACCGGAAAGGATCTCGCCGATCTCTCCGCGATGGACAAGGCGCGCGCACAGGGTCGCAGCGCTCCGCTGGCCTGCCGGCAGGGGCTGGGCACGTTCCTCGCCAAGCTCGGCGAATCGTTGCCGTCATCGCTGTCGACTCCGGCAACGCGCGTCGTGTGGACCAACCGCGACGTCGCGGTGGAAACGCCGGCGGGGCGAATCGCGACGCGCGCCGTCATCCTCACGGTGTCGACCAACGTGCTGACGTCAGGCGCCATCAAGTTCGCGCCCGAGCTGCCGAAGCGGCAGCTCGACGCCGCCGCCAAGCTCAGCCTCGGCAGCTACGATCACATTGCGCTGATGCTGGCGGGCAATCCGCTCGGCCTGTCGCGGGACGAGGTCATCATCGAGCAGAGCAATTCCAACCGCACGGGTCTGCTGCTTGCCAATATCGGTGGATCGTCGCTTTGTACCGTCGATGTTGCCGGCGCCTTCGGCCGCGAACTATCAGCGCAGGGCGAGGCGGCGATGGCCGACTTCGCCAGGGAGTGGATCGGCAAGCTGTTTGGAAGTGAAGCCGCCGCAGCGGTGAAGTCGTCAGCAGCCACGCGCTGGAACCAGGTGCCGGGCGTGCTCGGCGCGATGTCGGCGGCCACGCCCGGCAGCCAGGGCGCCCGCAAAATTCTGGGCGAACCGTTGGGCCCGCTGTTCCTGGCCGGCGAGGCCACGCACGAAACGCTGTGGGGCACGGTCGACGGCGCCTGGGACTCCGGCGAGCGCGCCGCGGAAGCCGCGCTGCGCCGGATCGGCGCGATCAAGGACGCCGAGCCGGAGCCGAGCAGTGAGCGGCAACGACCGCGCCGTCGCGGCAAGGTGCGCTCGGCCTCGCCGGAGGATTGACCGTCGATCCGCAAACTCATCAGCAAGATGGTGGGCACGGCGCAACTGCGATCTCAAGCGTTGAAATGGCACGGCTGCGCCTTTGCCCACCCTACGGCTGATGCAGGCGAGCTGCCGATTGAAGCACGCCCAGCCTTGGCTACACAGGCAGCTTCAATTCCATCAGGTCTTTCGCGACCACGATGCGGCCCGTGTAGTTCTTCTTCACGTCCCGCGTCCAGTCCTCGTCCGTCACTTCGGGATCATCACCGGGTACGAAGTGGCTGAGCGCCAGCACTTTCACGCCTGCAGCCGCGGCGATGCGTCCGACGTCTTCCGTGGTCGTGTGGCTGTCGAGCAGGTGCTTCTTCAGCGTCGAGCCGTTCTTCGTCTTGGCGACCAGCCGATCGACCGCGGGCACATAGAGGCATTCATGCACGAGCACATCGGCGCCCTTGGCAAACTCTGCAAGCTTCGGGTTATAGGCGGTGTCGCTCGAGAACACGATCGTGCCGTCGGGCGTCTCGAACTTGTACGCGAAGTTGTCGGTGATCGGCGGATGTGGCGTGCGGAACGCGGTTACCGTCACGTTCGCTGTCTTCAGCACGACGCCGTCCGCGTCGATATCCTTCGCGACCAGGAGTGGCCGCGGATCTGGCCGGCCTTCGTCCGCGATGCGGGTGTCGACGTCGAACTTGTTAGTTTCCCAGAAGCTCCTGGTCATCGCCTCCAGGCCCCTCGGTCCGAACGACTGGATCGGCGTCGACAATCCTGCGGCCCAGGCGTTGTAGAACAGGTTGCCGTATTCGAGATTGTGATCGGAATGGTGGTGGCTGATCAGGATGTACTTGATCGATGGGATCGGAACCCCAGCACTGACGAGCTGACGGCTGACGCCCATGCCGCAATCGATCACGAACGGCGTGCCGTTGACGACGACGAGGTTGGCCGGATTTGAAGCGCCCACGCCGACGCGTGGGCCGCCCTTGGTGCCGAGGAAGACGATGCGCGTGCCCGTCTTCGCGCCTTGCGCGAACGCCGCGGGCGCCGCGATGGCGCCGGCCGTTCCCAGCGCGAGCTTGAGCATTGTTCGCCGATGGATCACGGTGGCCTCCCTGTCTGCTTCGTTGCAGGAAGGCTAACCCCGCCCGAGCACGCCGTCGAGGGCCGGCAGGCCGGCGATCACGGCGATTGCGATCAGCGCATAGCAGATGGCGCGAAACACCTGCTCGCTGGCACGGCCGAACAGCGACGCGCCGAACGCGACACCAAGCGCGTAGACCGGACCGATCAGCAGCGAAAGCTTCAGCGAATCCCAGGTGATCAGCCCGCTCATTGCGTAGCTCACCATCGCGAAGAAGTCCGATGCGCCGAAGAACAGCACGATATTCGCTCGCGCGATCTTTGGCGGGATCGGGCGTCCCAGCCAGTAGCCGACGATCGGCGGGCCCCCGGTCTGCGCCAGTCCGCTGCAGAATCCGGAGATATAGCCGACAGCGACCGACAGCGCGGTGTACTCCCTGCCGCGATAGCGCCAGCCGGACAGCAGCAGCGCAAGCAGCGCGATCACGAAACCGGTGATGATCCAGCGTACGGTGACAGGGTCCAGCCGGCTGAGGAAATAGGTGCCCACGGGCACGCCGACCAACGCACCCGCGACGATCACGGCGGTGGCCTTGCGGTCGGCCTCGCGCCAGGCCGGCGCCACCATTGGGGCCATCGATACGAAGTCGATCACCAGCAGCAGCGGCGCGACCAGACGGGGCGTCGCAAAGCTGCTCGCGAGCGGCATGAAGATCAGCGCCGCGCCGAAGCCGGAGAAGCCGCGCGCGGTTGCGGCGATGAAAGCGACGATCGCCAGCGCGACCGCCGCGAACAGGCTGAGATCGGCAGGGATGAGCCCGGACAGGCTCATCCGCGCAACGTGCCGCCGGTCTTCTTGCCAACGTCGGCCGTGATCTTTGCCGCGACGGCGTCGATCTCCTCGTCCGTCATCGTCCTCTCGCGCGGCTGCAGGGTGACGGCGATCGCTACCGACTTCTTGCCGTCCTCGATGCCCTTGCCCTCGTAGACGTCGAACACGGCGACATCGGTGATCAGCTTCTTGTCGACGCCCTGCGCGGCGCGCACGATATCGCCGGCCTTGACCTTGCGATCGACGATGAAGGCGAAGTCGCGCGACACCGGCTGGAATGCGGACAGCTCCAGCACCGGCTTGGCGCGCGTCGGCTTCGCCTTGGCGGCCGGAATGCGATCCAGGATCACCTCGAAGGCGACGAGCGGCCCGTCGGCTTTCAGCGCCTCGAGCGTGCGCGGATGCAGCTCGCCGAAATGGCCGAGCACGTTCTGCGGTCCCATCTGGATCGTGCCGGAGCGTCCCGGATGCATCCAGGCGGGGCCGCCGGCGACGATCTGCAGCGACGCCATCGGCGCGCCGGCGGCCGCCAGCACGGCGAGTGCATCGGCCTTCGCGTCGTAAGCGCTCGCCGCCTGAGATCCCGTCCAATGTCGGCCGAGACCCTTCGCCGACGCGACGCCACGGCGGATGCCGCTCGCCGCCATGAGCTGGTCCGCGGGGCCATCGCCCTTGAAGATCTGCCCGACCTCGAAGATCGCGGCATCGCCGAAGCCACGATCGGCGTTGGCCTGCACGGTTGCGATCAGTCCCGGCAGCAGGCTCGGCCGCATGTCGGAGAGATCGGCGGCAATCGGGTTCGCAAGCGCGAGCTCGGCCTTGCCGCCGCCGAACAGCTCGGCCGCCGGCTTGGAGATGAACGACCAGGTCACGGCCTCGACCATGCCGCGCGCCGCCAGCGCGCGCTTGGCGCGCCGGGTGCGCAGCTGGATCGGCGTCAGCACCGGCTTGCGCGGGGCATCGCCGCGCTCGAACGGCGTCATCGGCACCTTGTCGACGCCGACGATGCGCACGACCTCCTCGACGATGTCGGCCTTGCCATGCACGTCGCTGCGCCAGGAGGGCACCGCGACCTTCACGACCGGGCCGTTGCCGGCGACCACGAAGCCGAGATGCGTCAGGATCCGCCGCATCTCGGTCAGCGGCACCTCGATGCCCGCCAGCCGCTTCACCTCGGTCAGTGGGAAATCGATGATACGGTCATCACCAAACGGATTGCCGACGACGACGGTCTCCGACGGCGTGCCGCCGCAAAGCTCGAGCACGAGCCTGGTCGCCATCTCCAGGCCCGGCACCATGAAGGCCGGATCGACGCCGCGCTCGAAGCGGTAGCGCGCGTCGGAATTGATGCCGAGCTTGCGGCCGGTCTGGGCGATGTTGATCTCGTTCCACAGCGCCGATTCGATCAGCACGTCGGTGGTGCCTTCGTCGCAGCCGGAGGCTTCGCCGCCCATGATGCCGGCGAGCGATTCGACGCCGGAATCGTCGGCGATGACGCACATCGAATGGTCGAGCGTGTAGGTCCGGCCGTCGAGCGCGAGCAGGGTCTCGCCGTCACGCGCGCGGCGGACGACCAGATTGCCCTTCACCTTCTTGGCGTCGAACACGTGCAGCGGACGCGCGCGGTCGAAGGTCATGTAGTTGGTGATGTCGACCAGCGCGTTGATCGGGCGCAGGCCGATCGATGTGAGGCGCTGCTGCAGCCACTTCGGCGACGGGCCGTTCTTGACGCCGCGCACCAGTCGCAGCGCGAAGCCCGGACAAAGCTTCTCGTCCTCGACCGTGACCTTCACCGGGCAGGGGAGCTCGCCCTTCGCCGGCTTGATGCCGGGGTCCTTCAGCTTGCCCATGTCGGCGGCGGCGAGGTCGCGGGCGATGCCGTGCACGCCGGTGCAGTCCTGGCGGTTCGGCGTCAGGTTGATCTCGAACATGGGATCGCCGAGGCCGGCCCACTCCGCGTAAGGAGTGCCGATCGGCGCATCCGCCGGCAGCTCCATGATGCCGTCGTGATCGTCGGAAATCTGCAGCTCGGCCGCCGAGCACAGCATGCCACGGCTCTCGACGCCGCGGATCGTGCCGACCGAGAGCGTGATGTTCTTGCCGGGGATGTAGGTGCCGGGCGGCGAGAACACCGACACCAGGCCCGCGCGCGCGTTCGGCGCACCGCACACCACCTGCACCGGCGCGCCACCGTCACCGGTGTCGACCATGCAGACGCGTAAGCGGTCGGCGTTCGGGTGCTGCTCGGCGGAAACGACGCGCGCGATTCGATAGGGCGCGAGCAGCTTCGCTTTGTCCTCGAGATGCTCGACCTCGAGGCCGATCATGGTGAGCTTCTCGGCGAGCCTCTCCACCGGCTCATCGGTGTCGAGATGGTCCTTCAGCCAGGACAAAGTGAATTTCATGGCTGCATGCCTCGGATCTTGCTGGTGTTTGTATCGTGTGTGTTGGCTTCGTATGTGCCGTCTTGGCCGCTTGCACAGCTCTCTCCGCTCCCTCCCCCCTTGTGGGGGAGGGTTGGGGAGGGGGGTAAGCCACGGGCGCGGACGGCGAGAGCCTGACGGATGGCTTCAACGACGCCTTCCAAGTTCGAAGTCACCTGCTCGTTGGTGAAGCGGTGGACTTCAAAGCCTTCGGCTGCGAAGAATGCGTCGCGTTGGGCGTCTCTTGCCTGCCGTTCGGCGAAATCATGCGATTCCCCGTCGAGTTCGATGACAAGCTTTGCCGAGAAGCAGACGAAGTCAGCAATGTAGTTACGAAACGGGACTTGGCGGCGAAAGCTGGCGCCATCGATCCGGTTCGCCTTGATGTAGCGCCAGAGCAGTGTCTCGGCGCGCGTCATCGCCTGGCGAAGTTGCTTCGCCCGGCGGCGATGGCGCTCGCTGACAACTGCGTGCGGCATCCGGGGCTACCCCCCTCCCTGACCCTCCCCCACAAGGGGGGAGGGAACGGAGAAACCGGTGGTTGTCGAAGCGCGCGCGCGGGGGATCCAGCTCTCCCCCGCAAGCGGGAGAGGGAGTCCTACCGCCCGAGCGGAGACAGCGAGGCCGGCAACGCTCACGCGCTCAATCCCCCCGCGAGCGTCGGCACATCCAGCGGCTTGAAGCCGTAGTGGGACAGCCAGCGGACGTCGCCTTCGAACAATTGGCGCAGGTCGCTCATGCCGTATTTCAGCATCGCAATGCGGTCGATGCCCATGCCCCAGGCAAAACCCTGGTACTCGTCGGGATCGATGCCACAGGCGCGCAGCACGTTCGGATGCACCATGCCGCAGCCGAGAATCTCCAGCCAGTCCTCGCCTTCGCCGAAGCGGATCTCGCCCTTGTCGCGGCGGCACTGGATATCGACCTCGAGCGACGGCTCGGTGAACGGGAAGAACGACGGCCGGAATTTCATGTTGATGTGGTCGACCTCGAAGAACGCCTTGCAGAACTCGTGCAGGATCCATTTGAGGTGGCCGAGATGCGAGCCCTTGTCGATGACGAGGCCTTCGACCTGGTGGAATTGCGGCGTGTGGGTCGCGTCCGAATCGATGCGGTAGGTGCGGCCCGGGCAGATCACGCGGATCGGCGGCTTCTGGCTCAGCATCGTCCGCACCTGCACCGGCGAGGTGTGGGTCCGCAGCAGCATGCGCGAGCCGTCCGGCTTCGGATTGAAGAAGAACGTGTCGTGCATCTCCCGCGCCGGATGGCCTTCCGGGAAGTTCAGCTTGGTGAAGTTGTAGTCGTCGGTCTCGACATCGGGGCCCTCCGCGATCGAGAAGCCCATGTCGGCGAAAATCGTGGTCAATTCGTCCATCACCTGGCTGAGCGGATGGATGCGGCCGGTCTCGGCCGGCGAATCCTGCAGCGGCAGGGTGACGTCGATGGTCTCGGCCGCGAGCCTCGCGTCCAGCGCTGCGGCCTTGAGCACCTCGCGGCGCGCGGTCAGCGCCTGCGTGACCTTGTCCTTGGCAAGGTTGATTGCCGCGCCTTGCGTCTTGCGCTCGTCGGGAGACATCTTGCCGAGCGTGGCCAGCAGCGCCGAGATCGAGCCCTTCTTGCCGAGGGCTGCGACGCGCACGGCTTCCAGCGCGGCTTCATCGCCGGCGGTGGCGATCTGGTCGAGGATCGAGGTCTCGAGCGAGGCGAGGTCGGACACGGTCAAAATCTCCGCGGGACAAAGGCGGCTGGGTTGTCGCCGCGCGGGCGACAGGGGTCAAGCGAAAGGATCGATGTCGCCGAACAGCAAAAAGCGGCCGAGATCGTCGGCCGCTTTGCAGTCCTCGCGATGAGGAAGGGCGATCAGGCGGCGAGCGCCGCCTTGGCCTTCTCAACGATCGCCTGGAACGCGGCGGGCTCGTTGATCGCGAGATCCGACAGCACCTTGCGGTCGACGGTGATGCCGGACTTGGACAGGCCGTCGATAAATCGGCTGTAGGTCAGCTCGAACGGACGCACAGCGGCGTTCAGGCGCTGGATCCAGAGCGCGCGGAAGGTGCGCTTCTTGCGCTTGCGATCGCGGAACGCATACTGGCCGGCCTTCTCGACGGCCTGCTTGGCGGTGCGGATCGTGTTCTTGCGGCGGCCGTAATAGCCCTTGGCGGCCTTGAAGACTTTCTTGTGCTTGGCGTGGGCGGTCACACCGCGTTTGACGCGAGACATGCCGGGTATCCTTGGATTCAGAGATGGCGATCAGCCGCGGCTTGGAGGCGGCCAGGGTTTCGGAAGCGAGAGGCCGGTCAGGCGTTCGGCAAGAAGTACTTCTTGACGTTGTCGCCGTCGGTCTTGAACAGCACGCGGGTGCCGCGCAGCTGCCGGATCTGCTTCTTCGTCCGCTTGATCATGCCGTGGCGCTTGCCGCGCTGGGCGTGCATCACTTTGCCGGTGGCAGTCACCTTGAAGCGCTTTTTGGCGCCGGATTTGGTCTTCAGCTTGGGCATTTGGCTCTCCTTCATGCCAACGGCAAGCCGCCCGCTAGAGCGGCGCCATCCGGCGAAAATGCTCGTTAGAGCGTTGGTTGTGCTCAGGTTTCGGGTCCAAACGAGGACCCACCCGCACAGGGACATCGCCACGGCAGCCCTTGATCAGCCGGGCGACGAAGGCCGCGCTTATGCCAGAGACGGTGGCTCTTGGCAACGCTGAACCGCCGAATCGGCTCGTCCGAGCCATGGTCAGCCGACATGCGAGCCGCGGGTACAGGTATCCCAGGGCGGCCCTCGGCCACCAGCACCGGCCGGCTCCGTTCGGTGGAGCCGCAAAGGCTCCTCCGGCAGCTGCAGCGGGCGGTGGCAGGTCCTGATCCGCGCCCGCAAAGAGCGGTTCTGACGGGGGCCTCAAGAGAAAAGCCCGCCAGACGTGTGGCGGGCTCGGTTTGGTGCGTCGGTGGCTGGCGACTAGCGCGGGGCCAGAACCATGACCACCTGGCGTCCCTCGAACCGCGCGTCCTGCTCGACCTTGGCGAAAGCCGCGACGTCGGACTTGACCTTGTCGAGCAGCTTGGTGCCGATCTCCTGGTGCGCCATTTCGCGGCCGCGATAGCGCAGCGTGATCTTGACCTTGTCGCCCTCTTCGAAGAAGCGCTGCATCGCCCGCATCTTCACGTCGTAGTCGTGGTCATCGATCATCGGGCGGAGCTTGATCTCCTTGATCTCGACGACCTTCTGCTTCTTGCGGGCCTCGGCGGCCTTCTTCTGCGCCGAATACTTGTACTTCCCGTAGTCCATGATCTTACAGACGGGAGGATTGTTGTTCGGCGAAATCTCGACCAGATCCATGCCGGCATCAGCGGCCATCTTGATCGCAACCACGGTCTCGACAGTGCCGCGGTTGGTACCTTCTGAATCGATCAGCTGGATCTGCGCATTGCGAATCTCATCATTTGTGCGCGGCCCGTCTTTGACGGCAGCGGGCGGGGCTCGATTGGGGCGGCGAATGGGTAGTTCTCCAAGGTTGTGGAAGAAGGCGACTATTTTGAAGGAAGATGCCCTCGCGGGCAAGACAGCTGGCGTCCCGTGCGTCGAATTAACATCCGGCCGTCATGGCTCTTGCGTCGCACGCGCAGGACTTCGGCGCGGCCGTGCATTCCCCCAAAGGGACCACATGGTCAAGAATGGCGATCAAAACCGCACTTTCGAGGCCTCGTGGTTCCGCTCGCGGACATAGAGTGCGCAGGGCCCTTTCGCAAGCGGCAGTGCCCGGTCGAGCGGATTGACGCGACCGGCTGGTTCGCCCACACAGCCCCCGAAATCGAGTAACGATCCATGAACCCTGCTGCAGAAAATGCCGATACGCCCGTCTTCGTCACCGTCGGCGCGGGCGAATCGTCGCGCCGGATCGCGGTGCGGGCGCGGCCAGGCCGCCCGCCCGGGCTGTTCTGGCTCGGTGGCTTCAATTCCGACATGAAAGGCACCAAGGCGCTGGCGCTCGACGCCTGGGCCGCCGAGCGCGGCCGCGCCTGCGTCCGTTTCGACTATTCCGGTCACGGTGAATCCGGCGGCCGCTTCGTCGACGGCACTATCGGCCGCTGGCTCGAGGAGAGTGTTGCGGTGTTCCGGCAATTCTGCCGCGGACCGCAGGTCGTGATCGGTTCCTCGATGGGCGGCTGGATGGCGCTGCTGCTGGCGCGCGAGCTGCTCAAGGACCCGGCAGAGGCGACGCTGGCCGGCCTGGTCCTGATCGCCCCGGCGCCCGATTTCACCGAGGAGCTGATGTGGAAGGGCTTCCCGCCGGTGGTCCGGACCGAGATCGAGTCCAAGGGCGTCTGGATGCGTCCGTCGGAGTATGGCGAGCCCTATCCCATCACCAGGGCGCTGATCGAGGACGGGCGCAATCATCTCCTGCTCGGCGGTGCCATCAAGGTCGGCTGCCCGGTGCGCATCCTGCAGGGCGCGCAGGACCGCGACGTCCCCTGGCAGCATGCGTTCGCACTGACCCACCGCCTGCCGGCCGAAGACGTGGTGCTGACCATGATCCAGGACGGCGACCACCGGCTGTCGCGTCCGCAGGACATCACGCGCATGCTGGCCGCCGTCGGCGAGATGGGCTGACGCGGCCCGCCTCAGCATCGCGCCTGCCATTCCGCGCGGACGCTCTCGTCGGTCTCCGACGTCAGCGCCGCCTCCGCATGTCGCGCGTAAGCAGCCTCGTCGAGCAGCCAAGCGAGCGCCCAGGCGGCGGCACCGCGCACCAGCGGACTCGGATCGGCGGCCAGCCGCTCGGCGGCCGGCGTCAGCGCCGCATCGCCGGAGTTGCCGATCGCGATCAGCACGTTGCGCAGGAAGCGGTCGCGGCCGATGCGCTTGATCGGCGATTTCGTGAACAGTGCGCGAAACGCGGCGTCGTCGAGCGCAGCCAGCTCGGCGAGATCGGGGGACCGCAGCGATTCGCGGGCTGCCAGCTTCGCCTCGCGCCCCGCTTGCGCGAACTTGTTCCACGGGCAGGCGGCGAGGCAGTCGTCGCAGCCGTAGATGCGGTTGCCCAGCGCCCTGCGGAACTCGCGCGGGATCGGCCCCTTGTTCTCGATGGTGAGATACGAGATGCAGCGCCGCGCATCGAGACTGTAGGGGGCCGGGAACGCCGCGGTCGGGCAGCTGTCGAGGCAGGCCCGGCACGAGCCGCAATGATCGCGCTCCGGCGCATCGGCGGGCAGGTCCAGCGTGGTGTAGATGGCGCCGAGGAACAGCCAGGAGCCGAAACCGCGCGACACCAGGTTGGTGTGCTTGCCCTGCCAGCCGAGCCCGGCCGCTTCGGCCAGCGGCTTCTCCATGACGGCCGCGGTGTCGACGAACACCTTCACGTCGCCGCCGGATTGCGCGACCAGCCAGCGGGCGAGCGTCTTGAGGTTCTTCTTGATGACGTCGTGATAGTCGTCGCCGCGGGCATAGACCGAAATCGCAGCGTTGCTGCGCTGGGACAGGACCGCGCGCGGATCCTCGTCGGGGCCGTAATTGACGCCGAGGATGATGATGCTGCGGACCTCGCGCCACAGCGTGGTGGGATCGGTGCGGCGGGACGGCTCGCGCGCCAGCCAGTCCATGTCGCCGTGCTGGCCGGCGGCGAGAAAGCGTTCGAACGCGGCGGCCCGCTCGGCGCTCACGACCGGGGCGGTGATGCCGATGGCATCGAAGCCCAGCCGTTGCGCCTCGACGGTCAGCGCCGCCTTCAACGTCTCCGGCGTGGGCCTATCGGCGCTCAGAAGTCCAGGTCCACATAGGTCCGCGACGCCGGGACGCCCGCCAGCCAGTCGGAGAGCAGCGGCCGGAACGACGGCCGCGACTTCACCCGCGCGTACCACGCCTTCGCTGCGTCGTCCTCGATCCATGGCACGTCGCCCAGATAGTCGATCGCCGACAGATGCGCGGCGGCGGCCAGGTCGGCATAGGTCAGCCGGTCGCCGGCCAGGAAATTGCGCCGCTGCGCCAGCCAGCCGATATAGGCGAGATGATAGCGCACATTGGTCTTGGCGGCGCGAATCACGTCGGTCGACGGCGGCCCGCCGCCATCCTCCTCGCTCATGAAGCGCTTGTAGATGCGCTCGGTGACCAGCAGGTTCGAGGCCTCCTCGAAGAACTTGGTGTTGAACCAGTCCATCAGCCGGCGCACCTCGACGCGCTCGGCCGCCGACGCCGGCATCAGCCGGCGATCGCCCATCTCGGGCCCGCAGGTCTCGTCGATGAACTCGGCGATCACGCCGACACCGGGCACCGGCGGCAGGCCTTCGACCGACAGCACCGGCGTGATGGCCGCGGGATTGAGCACGAGAAACGCCTCGCGGCGCTCCCAGGCGCGTTCCTCCACCAGGCGCAGATCGAGCCCGTATTCGCCGAGCACCAGCCGGACGAAGCGTGAATGCGGGCAGAAGGGATGGTGGTAGAGCGTGTACATGGAGCCTTTCGACGATTCCGCGGCTACGGCGCTTAACGAACAATCAACCATCGGTTCGCACCGACGCCTCGTCCCGATACCGGCGCGCGGGTGCGCTCGCGAATCGGACCATTAGCGCATGGTCGGCGAAAGTGTAAGCAGTAGGGCGACGGGCGGTCATGCGGGAAACGGCGCTTTCGGGAACAGCGATCAGCGCGCCCGATCCGCTGTCCGGCATTGCCTCGTTCTGATTCGCATGGCCGATCACACGCCGGTTCATTCATCGGATGTGGCCGGTTCGAGCGCTTTTTGCAATTGCGGGCGGGAGCCGAATAGGCGAGAAGGGCCGCGTTTTGCCGGCAATCCAGGATCCGATCAATGATGTCAGATACGCTGCGGGCGGTGCTTCTCGGCATAATCGAGGGCGTCACCGAGTTTCTTCCCGTATCCTCGACCGGCCATCTGTTGCTGGCGGAACGCTTCTTCGGGCTCGGCGACGAGGGGTTCTGGAAGAGTTTTGCGATCCTGATCCAGCTCGGCGCCATCCTCGCCATCGTCGCGCTGTACTTCTTCAAGCTGTCGCGCGTCGCCATCGGCGCGATGTCGAACGCTGACGACCGCCGATTCATCATCGGCGTGCTGATCGCCTTCCTGCCCGCCGTCATCATCGGCCTCATCGCCGGCAAGTACATCAAGGCGCTCCTGTTCGATCCCTGGGTCGTGTGCTTCTCGCTGATCGTCGGCGGCGCCATCCTGCTGTGGGTCGATCAGATCGATCTCAAGCCGCGGGAGCACGACGCCACGCGCTATCCGCTCATGATGTATCTGTGGATCGGCGTCGCGCAGTGCTTGGCCATGATCCCAGGCGTGTCGCGCTCCGGCGCCACCATCGTGGCGGCGATGCTGCTCGGCGGCGACAAGCGCTCGGCCGCGGAGTTCTCCTTCTTCCTGGCGATCCCGACCATGGTCGGCGCCTTCGTCTACGACTTCTACAAGAGCCGCGCCGAGATGACGTCCGATCACCTCGGCCTCATCGCGATCGGCTTCGTCGTCTCCTTCATCACCGCCATGATCGTGGTGAAGGCCTTCCTCGGCTACGTCACCCGCCACGGCTTCGTGCTGTTCGCCTGGTGGCGCGTGATCGTCGGCACCCTCGGCCTGATCGCGCTGGCGCTGGGGAAGTGAGCTGAGCCCCAGCTCCATCCACCGTCATTGCGAGCGTAAGCGAAGCAATCCAGTTTGGTGGGCGAGACTCTGGATTGCTTCGTCGCTTCGCTCCTCGCAATGACGTGGAGAGGCCGGTGGCCCCTCACGCGTTCTTGCGCTGGAACTGCCCGGACGGACGGAAGCGCCAGAGATATTGCGGGGCGACCGCCTCGAGCGAGTCCGGCGTGATGCCGAGGCCCTGCAAGGTCAGCCCGGCCGCCTTCGCGGCTTCCGACACCACGTTGTCGTAGCGCAAGAGCTCGACCTGGTCGGGCGTCAGCTTCAGCGGCCCCGGCGCGAACTGCAGGATTGCGGCCTGCAGCTTGGCGAGCCCGAACGGCAGCGGCAGCAGCGCGCGGTCGCGGTCGGTGATGTCGAGGATGATTTTCAGGATCTCCCGGAAGCTCAGCACCTCCGGCCCGCCGAGCTCGTAGGTCGCGCCCGGCTGCGCCTTGCCGTCGACCGCATCGGCCACCGCGGTGGCGACGTCGCCGACATAGACCGGCTGCATCTTCGTCTCGCCGCCGCCGATCAGCGGCAGGAACGGCGAGACCCGCGCGAGCGCCGCAAAGCGGTTGGTGAACTGGTCCTCGGGGCCGAACACGACCGAGGGGCGCATGATCACGGCCTCGGGCACCGCGGCCAGCACGGCGGTCTCGCCGGCCGCCTTGGCGCGGGCATAGCTCGAGGCCGACTCCGCGTCGGCGCCGATCGCTGAGACGTGCACCATGCGGGCGCCAGCGGCGGCCGCCGCCTTGGCGACGGTGGCGGCACCCTCGGCCTGCACGGCCTCGAAGGTCTGCGCGCCGCTCTCGGTCAGGACGCCGACCAGGTTGATCGCGACATGGCTGTCACGCAGCGCTGATGCGACCGAGTCGGGATAGCGCAGATTGGCCTGTACGGCGTGGATCTGGCCGACCCGGCCGAGCGGCTGCAGGTGGCCGGCGAGCTCCGGCCGGCGCACCGCGACACGGATGCGGTAGTCGCGCTTGGCCAGCGCCCGGACCACGTTGCGCCCGACGAAGCCGGAGCCGCCGAAGACGGTAACCAATGTGTCCAGATTCGATGCCATGGAATGAGTCCTGGGATTGCCGGGCGGTCGGTCCGCCCCGGACGAGATAGCTGTCAGCGGCGATTCGCACTCCGCGGCCCGCCATCCTGGGCCGCTGTATAGCCCATCGCCCGCACCGCGGAAAAGGGAGCCGTGTTTTTGCGCATGGCTTCAGAAAAATTGTCATCTTGGGCGTTCAGCGGTTTGACAAGCGCCCGTTCGATCCGTACACAGCGCCCCCATGCCCAGGTGGCGGAATTGGTAGACGCGCTGGCTTCAGGTGCCAGTGGCTTAACGGCCGTGAAGGTTCGAGTCCTTTCCTGGGCACCATTTTGGTGGTGACCTCCCCCGCACAGAACTCTGTGACAGACGACGGCGCTGATGCGCCTCCGGATCTGATTGGGTGGCATCGATTTAGCTGATGTCTTCGGGACATCAGCGACACGCTCGTCCCCGAGCCAGCCGATAATCCTCCTTTCAACGCCCGTGATGTAGCCGCTGCTGCCGGCTGCGAGCCTCCACCCTCCCCTGGAGGGGGAGGGTCGATCGCACGCGAAGCGGGCGAGCGGGGTGGGGTGATCTCTCCACGCACGCCAGCGCCAGAGGAGAGATCACCCCACCCCGCCTCACGTTTCGCTTCGCTCTCCGTGAGGCGACCCTCCCCCTTCAGGGGAGGGTGGGCACCGCCTTCGTGTTGAGTGATCACCATGACCGCCGTGGTCCTTCTCGTTTAGGGCAAGACCTATCAGCCTCGCGGCGCGCTTTGCGCCCGAGCTGTGCCGATCGTCTCGCCCTCGAAATCATGAGGGCGCAGGGAGAGCCGGGTGCCGACCGCACCCATGGCCCGCCAGCGAAGGAAAATGCTGGCGGCAGGAACCACAGGTACGCGCCGGATCATCCGGCCCTCCCTGCGCGATTGGTTTTAACGGCTGCTTCGCGTTCTCCCTGGTGCGCCGGGCTTGTTGGCCACCATCCCCACGCGAAGCGAAAGCTTCGACATGAGTTGATATCAGCATCGGGATATCAGGACCGCGCGACTTGACCGTGCGTGCATCGCCGTTCGTCCGCGCGAACTAATTCACGCTGCGTCGACACACGCCCATCGCATCCCACTGCCAACGATCCGTGACGGTCGCGAAACGCCCCTCATGCGGCAGCAGGGACGCGCGGAAATGTGCAGGTGATTTGCCCGACGAGGCTGGGCAAGAATCCGAATTAGGGGGGTGAGAGGGCTCGGCGCGGTGCAATTTCGAGCCAT
>NZ_JAUHJJ010000011.1:0-199719 GCF_032381175.1 Bradyrhizobium sp. SZCCHNR1093 | reverse complement strand
ACAAACGACGCCCCTCTTGACAACTTACTCCCCATACAAGGTTCAGCCGAGACATCCCGGCATTCCCCGCGCGATGGCTTTGACGGCTTATACGTCCTCTCCCCGGGGACCGGCTGTCTTGCCCCCGTCACCCGCGCAACGCGAACGCGTTGTCACGAGCTTGGCCTCAGCACCGGGAGGCCAGGACCCTACGATTTCGCCGGCGCATCGGAATCGTTCGTCCGCATGACCTTCGTCATGCTGCGAACCGCTGCGCCCACCGCATCCCACCCCGCGTGCCGTGACGATCGCGATACGCCCCTCGTGCCGGGGCGGGACGGTGGTAGAAAATCATGATTTTCGGAAAAGCGAAAGAGGAATATTTTTCACGGAACGACTGGACAGGGGTGATGTGGTTGAGGGGGCAGACGAAAACAGAGTTTTGGCGCAACCGGGTTTTCTCCCGCGCTGCTCGGGACGGCGTTGAACCATGAGAGCGAGGAGACGTCGTTGCAGCCATGGCGCAACGTCCGACATGAAGAAGCCAAGACGGTTGTGCGGACACGAAGCCTCAGCGCGGCGACCGAGACTGGCTTAGTGCACAGCTCTAAGCCTGATCAGGTTCGGCTCCTCGATAGAAGAGTGCTCGTCCCTTCGGTATGAGCTGAAGCAATATGTCGTAGTCGGTGACATTTGCCGTCAGGACCACCAAGCCGAGCTTCTGCGCCTGAAGGAACAGCGCGCAATCCTGGAGAGCGCGGAACTTGCCATCTTTGTCATAACCCTGGGTTCGGCAAAGGATGCCTGACAGGAGTGCTGCGCGTCCAAGAATTTCGGCGTCTGGGATGAAGACGCAATGCGAGGGCGTTGCCTTGATCTGTCGTCCAACCACCGCGATGACGGACGCAGTGCGCGAGTCGGCTGGGTTCAAGGCGCCAACCGTGTGCATCAACTCCTGCACCGCAATGATCGAGTGGTTGACCTGACGACGCGCGATGACTTCGTCCAGAATGGGAGGCGAGCAGCTCTGCATCTGGTCCATATAGACACAAGTGTCGAGCAAAAGTCCTTGTCCGGCAATCAGGCCGGGTCCGACAAATGGCAGCTCGTCATCGCTCCGCCGTGCCACGTTCCCCGTGGATCGAAACGCGCCCAGCGCCGCGCGCTCTCGAAGTCGAATGCCGCCACGTCAATAGCCGAGCTTCAGTTTCGGATCGACCGTCCCGCGCGATTCCTTGAAGACTTGCGCGAAATTATCCTCGAGCGCGATGGTCGCGAGAGCAAACTCGATAAGGTCGGTATCCGTTTCGATTCCCGTTTGCCGTTTGGCCTGCCGGACCAGCGCGGAGCTCACGCGTCCGCCAATCCGTCCCGCCTTGTCCTTGAGGAGTCCGGACCGTTCGGCTGCCCGCATGACTGCCTGGACGCGCGTCTCGCTCGGGACGACGCGTCCAATCGTCGCCTCATCACGAGGCCGACGCGACATGCCGTGAGCGGTTTGCTTGCCCCGGCGGGAGGGGGATTTGCCGGCAGGTGCCTTGGCCATGATGATCCGGGTTCTGTTGGACAAAAACCTTCTTTGTTCAACATAGCGCGTCTCGCCTCTGCTTCAACGTGCCGCCGACGCGCCCCTCACTCCACCGCATCCTTCTTCGCGATCCGGTGCAGCTGCTCGAACAGATCGGCTTGCTCACTCGTGCACAGACACACGCCCTGCGCGGAGTCCGTCTCGCCGGCGTTGAGGTAAGCGTGGCCCATGGTGCTGTCGAGATACATGCCGTCGCCTTCGTGCAGGGTCTCGGGCGCGTAGAACTCGGTGTGCACGGCGATGGTGCCGCGGGTCACCAGGAAGTATTCCTCGCCGCTGTGGCGGAGCAGGGGGCCGAACTCCTCGAGCGTGCGGGCGCGCACCTCGGCGATCATCGGCACCATGCGCTTTCCGATCAGGTCGGTGCATTGATAGGTGTAGGTGTAGAACCTGGTGTTGACGATCTGGCCCTGGCCGGCGCGGCTGACGCTGCGGCGGGCGGTCACCGGGCGACCCGCCTCGGGACGCGGCGAAGCAGGGCTGAACAGCTCGGCAATGTCCATCTGCAGGCCCGAGGTGAGCTGCAGCAGCTTGTCATAGGTCAGCGACATCAGGCCGTTCTCGACCTTGGACAGCGTCGACAGCGCCATGCCGGTCTTTTCGGCGACCTGCTTCAGGGTCAGCCCGCGCGCCTGCCGGGCCGCCTTCAGGCACTGGCCGAGCTGGGAGTGGGGGCCTTCGGTCGACGCGCTGATGGCAGTGTCTGTCAAAGCGATCTCCGGAAAATCCGTTAGCGGATCAGGCGTGCCGATGGCCGGGGCAGGCCGACAATCTCGCCCCAAAGAACAACATATTCAATTGGGTGCCCCAATGTCCGAAGGTCATGCGTGGACAGCGGTGGAACAATGCGTTTTCGGGTCGTGCATTCGATTTCCTATATGCTAAATAGTTTTCCGAAACGGAAAAGAGAAGCCCGTGGAATCGATTTGCGACGAGACCGCCGTCGAGCTGGTCAACCTCCTGAAAACAAAGGCGATCTCGCCGGTTGCGCTGCTCGAATCGTGTCTGGACCGGATTGCGGCGGTGAATCCGGCCGTCAACGCGGTGGTGACCCTGGACGAGCCGGCTGCCCGCGCGGCGGCCAAGGCCGCCGAGGCCGAGATCGTGAGGGGCGAGGACCGGGGGGCGCTGCACGGTCTGCCGGTGCTGATCAAGGACACCCAGGACACCGCCGGGATGCGCTCCACCTATGGCAGCCCGATCCTGGCCGACAATGTGCCCGTGGCCGACCAGGCCTCGGTGGGCCGGCTGCGCGCCGCGGGCGCGATCATCTTCGGCAAGACCAACACGCCGGAATGGGCGGCGGGCGGCAACACCCGCAATCCGGTGTTCGGCGCCACCGGCAACCCGTTCGACCCGATGCGCTCGGCCGCCGGCTCCTCCGGCGGCTCGGCGGTCGCGCTCGCTTGCGGCATGGCCCCGCTGGCCTCCGGCTCGGACACCGGCGGCTCCCTTCGCAATCCGGCCGGCTTCTCCGGCATCGTCGGCATGCGGCCGTCCTACGGCCTCGTCGCCAGCGAGAAGCGCGCCCATGGCTGGTCGTGCCTGTCGACCGATGGGCCGATGGCGCGCGATGTCGCCGATACCGCGCTGATGCTGTCGGTGATGGCGAGCGACGATGCGCGCGATCCGCTCGCCTACACCTTGCCGGGCGAAGCCGTGCGCGGCGCGCCATCGCGCTGGGCGGTGCCGCCGGTGGTCGAACTCAAGACGCTCAGGCTCGCCTTCACCGAGGATTTCGGCTTTGCGCCGACGGAAGCGCTGATCCGCCGCGCCTTCCGCGCGCGCGTGTCGCGCATCGCGCCGCTGTTTGCCGACAGCAAAGAGGCGTCGCCCGATTGCAGCGGTGCCGACGAGACCTTCGCGGTGCTGCGCGCCTCGCTGTTCCTGACCCAGCACGGCAAGAATTTTCGCGAGCGGCCCGACATGCTGGGGCCGAACGTGCGCGCCAATGTCGAGGAGGGGCTCGGCTACAGCCTCGACGATTTTTCGCGCGCGAGCGCCAACCAGACCCGCATCTACCGCGCCTATCAGGGCTTCTTCGCAAGTCACGACGTGCTGATCAGTCCGACCATCACCTTGAGCCCGCGGCCGTGGGTCGAGCTGTATCCGGCCGAGATCGACGGCGTGCCGACACGCTCCTACTTCCACTGGCTGGCGCTCGCTTATGCGGTGACGCTCGCCGGCCATCCCGCGCTCAGCCTGCCGCTCGGCCTCGACGACAACGGCCTGCCGTTCGGTCTGCAGATCGTAGGTCCCCGCGGCGGCGATGCGCTGGTGCTCGGCGTCGCCGCGGCGCTGGAGGCCGCCTTTGCCGATGACGCCGAGCTGCGCCGTCCCCGGCCGGACCTCGCCAGGCTCGCGTCGCTGCCGCCGCTGGCGCAGACGCCGGGCTTCATGGCGTGGGATTGAGGCCGGCCATCATGATCAATACATCCTGGAGCGACTAACGATGTCCGACGCCCCCTCATGGCCGTTTTCGCTGGTGCGCCGCGCCGGCGGCCTGGTGTTCCTGTCCGGCGAAATCCCGGTTGCCGATGACGGCAGCATTCCCGAAGGCATCGCGGCGCAGACCGATCTCGTCTTCAAGCACATCTCGGAGACGCTTGCCGGCGAAGGCCTGACGCTCGATGACGTCGTGTCCTGCATGGTCCACCTCGCCGACAAGGCGGACTTCGCCGCCTACAACGAGGCCTATCGCAGGCACTTCAAGGACCCGCTGCCGGTGCGCACCACGGTGCAGGCGCAGATGATGGCGGATGTGAAGATCGAGGTCACCGTCGTCGCAGCGGCGCGGACCTGAGATAGGAGTGATGACGATGCAAAGCGCGATCGTTCTCGGTGGCGGTATGGTCGGCGTCGGCACGGCGCTGCACCTGCAGAGCCGCGGCTGGTCAGTGGCGCTGGTCGACCGCAGGGAGCCGGGCCGTGAGACCAGCTACGGCAATGCCGGCATCATCCAGAGCGAGGCCGTCAGGCCCTACGCGATGCCCTATGATCTCGCCGGCGTGCTCGACATTGCGCTCGCGCGCACCAACGACGTGCACTACAGCCTCGCGGCGTTGCCCTATCACGTGCGCCCGCTGCTGCAATACTGGTGGAATTCGTTCCCCGCCCGGCACGAGGTGCTGACGCGGACCTATGCGCAACTGATTGCGCGCGCCGCGCCTGAGCACGAGCCGCTGATTCTCGCGGCCGGGGCCGGCAATCTCGTGCGCCGTGACGGCTTTCGCGTGCTGCACCGGACGCAGGCGCAGTTCGACAAGGAGGCCAGGGAGGCCGAGGCGGTCGGCAAGGCGTTCGGCGTCAAGTTCAAGCTGCTCAGCGCACAGCAGCTCAAGCAGGCCGAGCCCGGACTGATCGACAGCGGCATCGGCGGCCTGCACTGGCAGGAGCCGTGGACCGTGTCCGACCCCGGCAGCCTCGTCGGCTCCTATGCCGAGCTGTTCACGCGGCGCGGCGGCAAGCTGCTGCGCGGCGATGCGACCACGCTCGCACAGGCGGGCAGCGGCTGGGCCGTCACTACGGCGGAGGGACGCATCGAGGCCGAGGCCGTGGTGGTCGCGCTTGGACCGTGGTCGCCGGAGTTCCTGAAGCGGTTCGGCTACGACATCCCGATGGTGCGCAAGCGCGGCTATCACCGTCACTACACCGGCGGCGCCCCGCTCGATCTGCCGTTGCGCGATGCGGCGCGCGGCTATCTGATGAACCCGATGGCGCTCGGCGTGCGTATCACCACCGGCGCCGAGCTGTCATCGCCGAATGCGAAGGCGACCCCGGTTCAGCTCGGCAAGGCCGAGGCTGCCGCGCGCCAGCTCATCGATCTCGGCAAGCCGGTCGAGCCCGAGCCGTGGATCGGCACGCGGCCGTGCATGCCCGACATGCTGCCGGTCGTCGGCCAGGCGGCGCGTCACAAGGGCCTGTGGCTGCATTTCGGCCACGGCCACCAGGGCTTCACGCTGGGGCCCGCGACGGGACGCATCCTCGCCGAGCTGATGAGCGGCGAAGCGCCGAGCGTCGACGTCGCCGCCTGCGCGCCGGCGCGATTCGGCGCATAGCTGCGAGAGCTGCTGCAGCCCTGCAATTGTAGGCTGCAGCGGCGCTCTCCGGGCAGTCCCTTGTTTACCAAGCGGGCCTGTTCTGGCGCTGCAAAATTTCCACTTCACGAATTCGCAAGCCCGCTCTCCTAGGGTGACGCCGGTTGAACCAGGACGCGGGGACGAAACGCGTTTCGTGAGTTCTGTCGTCGGCCAGTGATCCGAACATCATGTGGGGGAGCAGATGAACTTCACGGGCCTCGTGTACCGTTTCATCTCGAATTTCGTATTTCTCGCGGCCGTCTATCTCAGCCTGAACTACATCGAGAAGTACCAGAACCGCGCCGTCCTGGCGCTCGTGGTGCTGATCTATGCCGGCATGCGCGCCGTCACGGTGGTGCGCACCTTCCATTTCTTCGGACGGATCGAGAAGATGGAATCGGACGTCCGCCGGCTGGCCGGCATGCTCGGCGACGGGCCGGTGGGGCAGGTGGTCAGCAGGCAGGTGGTGTCCGACGTCGGATCGCTGCGCAAGGACGGCGAGAAGAAATCCTACATCGACCTGTTCTTCCTGGCCGCCGCCGTCATCCTCTGCGTCAGCAAGCTGGTCTCGAACTGACCGGTCGCACCGCGAGCGGTGTGCATCAGGCCGATCGCCGCGATATCGAGCTCGAGCAGCCGAAGGCGAGGGCGAGCGAATCGTGCCGCATCCCCGCGTGCAACATCTGCGAATGTTCAGCGCCGCCTGAGGCTCGCGAGGCGCAGCGGACGCGGCGCCGGCTTGGCAGTCGCCGCCTTCGGGGCCGGGCTCTCGAGCCGGGCGAGCTGATGCCGCTGCGCCGACAGCGGCGCGACAGGCGGCCATGCGAACAGATTGGGCGCCGGCGCTGCCAAGGCCGGCGCTGCAAGGCGCGGCGCGAGCGGCGGACGCGGCCATGCCGGCTTCTGGGCGCCGTGCGTGACGGCCGCGGGCACGTCGAGAATGCCGAAATCGTCTAGCCTGGCGCGGGCGCGTGTTTCGGCGCCGGCGAGATCGACGGGCGCGATCCTGGGCCAATGCGCCACCGGGGTCTCGTCCGACGGACGATGCACCAGCCAATCCTCGGGCTCGGTCGGCGTCGCCGGCCGGTCCGGCGTTGCCGCCACGACGTGCACGATCTTGTAGTTCTTGGCCTTGAGTTCGGCGAGGATCTTCGGCAGCGCCGTGACGGTGCGGGCCTGGATGTCGTGCAGCAGCAGGATGCCCTTGCCGCGCGCCTCCAGCCGCTTCATCGCGAGCTCGTAGACCTTGGCGCCGGAAATGCTTCGCCAGTCGTCGGCCAGGAAATCGGCGCTCCAGACCTGCAGGCCGAGCGAGGCGGCGTAGCTCTCCACGGCGTCGCCGCGCAGCAGGCCGGGCACGCGGAAGAACGGCGACAGCGCGGAGGGATCGGTGAGCGCGGCCTTCGTCCAGGCGACGCCCTGATCGACCTCCGGCTGGACCTGTTCGAGCGTCATCTTGTTGAAGCTCAGCGGATGGTTCTGGCTGTGGGTGCCGATGGTGTGGCCGGCGGCCGCGAGCTTCCTCACGCCCTCGGGATCGGCCTTGGCCTGGCGGCCGATGGTGAAGAACGTCGCCTTGACGCATTGGTCGGCGAGAATCTGCAGCACCCGATTGCTGTATTTCGGCAGCGGCCCGTCGTCGAAGGTGATGACGACCTCGTGATCCTTGAGCGGCAGCGTCGCCTTGTACTGCATCGCGCCCAGGCGCGGATGCTCGTGCGGATCGACCACCAGGACGCGCGACGTGCCGAGCGCGTTCGGGTGTCCGGGACAATCGGCCGCCGATGCGGCTGACGATCCGACACTGGAGGCGACGCAGGCGACGGTGCCCAACAGCACTGCGAACCATGTTGGCCGTCCGACGCAAGCCCACCGACGATCACGCATCACGCTGCTCACATTCCCTTCACCGTCCCGGCCCCTTCGGCCAGGGTCTTCGACGCTCGATGATGTGTCGCAGCCGCGCGGGACGGGCAAGCGACCGCCAAGACATAGCAGGGATGTTCGGCTGTCGCGAGATGACATCGTTCCGGGTTCCGGTTTGCACGCGGCTGTTGCCGGATTGCAAGCGGCGGAAATCGCCGTGATCACGGCAGTCGAGCGTAGACAGGGGTCCTGAACGACGGATTAACCACCGTCGTTCGGCGTCGTCGGCGCGGGTGAAGGGCGCTCGCTATGCTGCTCGTGATGCACATCTGCCGGCTGCTTCGGAACCACATGGACCACGCGATAGCCGTGGTTCTTCAGGTAGCGCAGGAACGCGGGCAGCATGGCGACCGTGCGCGGCTGCGGATCGTGCAGCAGGATGATGCCCTTGCGCGCCTGGCTCAGCCGGGTGGTCAGCAGCTTCAGCGTCTGCTGCGGCGACATCGGGTTCCAGTCGCTGGCCCAGAGATCGGCGCCGAACACGACGATGCCGCGCGACTGCAGCAGGTCGAGCGTCGCCGGTGTCGATTCGAAATAGGGAAAGCGGAAGAATGGCGTCGACGGCGTGGTCGTCTCCGCGCCGTTGAGCGCCTTCTCGTCGGCGCCGATGCCGCGATCGATCTCATCGACGGCCTGTCCCGGCGTGATGTGCGCGAGATTCGCATGCGTGAAGGTGTGATGGCCTATGGTGTGGCCTTCGGCCGCGATCTTCCGCACCAGCGCGGCGCGGCGCGACGCAGGCTCGCCGACCAGGAAGAAGGTCGCGCGCACACATTCCCTGGCGAGTGCGGCGAGCACCTTGTCGGTCATCGGCGGCGACGGACCGTCGTCGAAGGTCAGCACCACCTCGCCGTCGTGCAGCGGCAGCGTGTCCGGGAAGCTCTTCAGGCCGACGCGCGGATGTGTCGCGGGATCGACGGTGAGAATGCGCGACGTGCCGAGCGTACCTTCGCGCGGGCATGCGGCGGGCGCGGCTGCGGCGACGTCAGCCGCAAGCAGCGCCGCCACGACGCAGGCCGCGTTTACCCATCCCGTCATCGGTCGCCAAAGCCGCATCTTTTCCCGTTGCGCTCGCTGTTGCCGATTATGTAATGCGTGAAAGCACAAATCAGACCATTTGCTCTGAAATCAAGCGCGTGAGGCACGTCATGAACGAGACATCGGACGTTGCCCATGCTGATGCTACTCTACGCGATCGCGCGCCGATGCGCACCGAATCCGGCGAGATTCGCGCCGAATTCATCGCGGCCATCACGGCGGCGATCGCCGCCGAGGACGAGGCGTTTCTGCGCGCCGAGGTCGCCGAGCTGCACGAGGCCGATCTCGGCGACCTGATCGCGGCGCTCGCGCCGGACGACCGTGTCCGGCTGGTCGAGCTGACCGGCACCGATTTCGACTTCTCCGCGCTGAACGAGGTCGACGACGCGGTCCGCGAGGAGATCCTCGAGGAGCTCGAGCCTGCGACCGTCGCCGAGGGCGTGCGCGAGCTCGAATCCGACGACGCCGTCGAGCTGTTGGAAAGCCTCGACGAGGAGGACAAGGAGGAGATCCTCGAACGCCTGCCGCCGTCGGAGCGCGACGCGCTGGCGCGCAGCCTCGACTATCCCGAGGGCTCGGCCGGCCGCCGCATGCAGAGCGAGTTCATCGCGGTTCCACTGGGCTGGACGGTCGGCGAGGCCATCGACTACATGCGCGAGACGCCGGATCTGCCCGAGCGGTTCTACGAGATCTATGCGGTCGACGACGCACGGCATTGGCAGGGCGCGGTGTCGCTCGATGCGCTGCTGCGCGCCCGCCGTCCGGTTCCGCTGGCCGATCTGATCGACGAGGACCGCCGTCGCGTCACCGTCACCGACGATCTCGCCGAAGTGGCGCGGCTGTTCGGCAAGTACAATCTGGTCGCGGCCCCCGTGGTCGATGCCGATAACCGGCTGGCCGGCGTCATCACCATCGACGACGTGGTCGACGTCATCGAGGAGGAGGCCGACGAGGATTTCAAGGCGCTCGGCGGCGTGTCGGGCGACGAGGAATTGTCCGACAGCGTCTGGACCATCGCAAAGGGTCGCTTCAACTGGCTGCTGATCAATCTCGCCACCGCGTTCCTGGCGTCATCGGTGCTCGGCCTGTTCGAGGGCCAGTTGCAGCAGATGGTGGCGCTCGCCGTGCTCGCGCCGATCGTCGCCAGCCAGGGCGGCAATGCCGCGACCCAGACCATGACGGTCGCGGTGCGCGCGCTGGCGACGCGCGAGCTCGGGCCGAACAATGCGATGCGGGTCGTGATCCGCGAGGGGCTGGTCGGGCTCGTCAATGGTCTGGCCTTCGCGCTCGTCACCGGCATCGCCGCCGTGGCGTGGTTCAAGATGCCCGGGCTCGGCATCGTGATCGGGCTTGCGATGATCTCGAATCTCGTCGCGGGTGCGCTCGGCGGCATCCTGATTCCGATGGTGCTCGAACGCGTCCGCGCCGACCCGGCCGTCGCCTCGGGAACCTTCGTCACGACGGTGACCGACGTCGTCGGTTTCTTCTCGTTTCTCGGCATCGCCACGCTGTGGTTCGGCTTGAAATAAGCGCAATCCCTGAACGACTTATATCGTTAATCCGGCCTTAACGCGGTTCGGCGAGACTGTCGCTCGAGACGGAGTCGGACGATGCAACGCTTGCGGCTGAAGGCAGATGGACGGATCGTGGAGCTGCGTGACGGCGAGGAGATTCCGCTGGCGCCCGCGGCTCCGCTCGAAGTGCGCGACCTCAGGCGGCGGGTGCAGCTGACCCAGCAGGAATTCGCCGCCAAGCTCGGCGTGCCCGTCGAGACCATCCGCAACTGGGAGCAAGGCAAGCGCATGCCGCGCGGCCCGGCGCGCGCGCTGCTCACCGTCATCGCGCACGCGCCCGAGACGGTGTTTGCCGCCTTAGCCAAGACTTAAGCCAAACACGGGTCGTGCGTTGGCAACGCCCAGCGTGTGCCTACATAATGTTGCACGCGCTCTGGAGTGCACGGCCATGCTGATGATCGAGGCCAATGGTGCCGGAATTCCCGCTTTGGGTCTCGGAACCTGGGAGCTGCGCGGGCGCGCCTGCAGCCGTATCGTCGAGCAGGCGCTCACGCTCGGCTACCGGCACATCGACACCGCGCAGGTCTATGAGAACGAGCACGAGGTCGGCGAGGGCCTGCGTGCGTCCCGCGTCCGGCGCAGCGAGGTGTTCCTGACAACCAAGGTGTGGACCACGCATTTCGCGCCGCACGACCTCGAGCGCTCGGCCAAGGAGAGCCTGGTCCGGCTGCGCGTCTCCGAGGTCGACCTGTTGCTGCTGCACTGGCCCAACCCGCACGTGCCGCTGGCCGAGACGCTCGGCGCGCTGGCGCATGCCAAGACGCTCGGGCTCGCACGCCACGTCGGCGTCTCCAATTTCACGGTTGCCTTGCTCGACGAGGCGGTGGCGGCATCGCCCGAGCCGCTGGTGTGCAACCAGGTCGAGTATCATCCCTATCTCGATCAGACCAAGGTCCGCGATGCCTGCGCGCGCCATGGCATCGCGCTTGTCGCCTACAGCCCGATCGCCAAGGGCAAGATCAAGAACGATCCGACCTTGACGCGGATCGGCCGCGCCCATGGCAAGAGCCCGGCGCAGATCTGCCTGCGCTGGCTGGTGCAGCAGAACGTGGTGGCGATTCCGCGCACCTCGAAGATCGAACGGCTGTCCGAGAACCTCGACGTGTTCGATTTCGAGCTGTCCGAGCAGGACATGGCCGACATCTTCGCGATGGGCAGTCCCGAAGGACGGATGACCAACTTCGCCTTTGCGCCGAAATGGGATTGAGGGCGGCGCCCGCGCCGCTATGCTAGACACCGACATGGCAGGCGCGGCCGGCGGGCCGGATGGCGGCTGGCGCTGCAATCCCTGCCAATGATCGGCGAGACCGCGCGCAGCCCAGGCAATCGGTCCGGCGTTCGGTCAGGCGCGGGCGCAAGTGAAGCAGCATGGAACGTTGGCAGTTCATCCGTTGGGGCATCGCCGCATCGGTGCTCGCGCATCTCCTGATCGCCGGTGGGGTCGTGGTCTCGACCACGGTACGTCCCTACGAGATTGCCAGGACTGACGAGGTTGCCGTCGACATCGTCGATGCCGACGACCCGCAGAAGACGCCGGAGCCGGTGCCGTCGCCATCGCCCGAGCTGACGCTGCCGCAGCCGGCGCCGAGCCCGTCGCCGGCGGCCGCCGCGCCGCCTCCGGCGCCTGAGCCGGCGCAGCCACCGGTGCAGGAGGCGAAGGAGATGCCGAAGCCGCCGTCTCCCTCACCGGCGCTGCCGCAGCCTTCGCCGATGCCGCCGTCCAAGGCCGTGAAGACGGCCGCCAAGGCGGAGGCGAAGTCGGCCGCCAAGCCTTTGCCGCCGCCTGTGCCGGCTCCGGCGCCGAGCTATGTACCGCCCGAGCCCGACATCACGGTGAAATACGGCGTCATGCTGGGCCTGCCGGAGCCGCTTTCGCCGCTGCCGCCGGCAATCGGCCCGGACGATGCCAAGGACGCCGGGCCGGCCGCGACGACCAACCTCGCGGCCAATCTGGAGACGGCGCTGCGTCAGCGGGTCAGGAGCTGCGCCCGTCTTTCGGCTTCGATGTCACCGTCCGACCGGGTCATGGTCAGGCTGCGCTTCGCAATGACGCCCGACGGGCGGCTGGCGACGGAGCCGGAGGTGAGGGAGGTGATCGCACCGCTGAAGGCTGCGCAGCTGAAGGAAAGCGCCGTCGAGGCATTGAACGCCTGCCAGCCTTATTCGATGCTGCCGCGGGATCGCTATGACGAGTGGAAGGTGATCGAGATGTCGTTCACGCCGCAGGACTTCACGCGCTGATCGTGTTGCGCGCAAGGGGACGCAAATCGGAGCAAGTCGCTGTCGACGCGGCCGCCGCCGATCCTGTATGCGTCCTGGAAGGCAAGGCTCCCATGGCCGACACGGCGCGGCCCATGCACGCCTGAACACGGAGACGGCTGGACATGACGCTGAAGCTGGTGATCGGCAACAAGAACTATTCCTCATGGTCGATGCGGCCGTGGCTGGCGCTGCGCGGCTGCGACATCGCCTTCGAGGAGATCGTGATCCCGCTCTACACCGACGATCCCGCCGACAAGGCGCGCATCCTTAAGCATTCCCCGGCCGGCAAGGTGCCGATCCTGATCGATGGCGCGATCAGCGTGTGGGATTCGCTCGCGATCATCGAATATCTCGCAGAGCGTTTCCCGCAAGCGGGGCTGTGGCCCGCCGATGCCGCTGCCCGCGCCCACGCGCGATCGGTCTGCGCGGAGATGCACTCCGGCTTCCCGGCCTTGCGCAACGAATGCCCGATGAACCTGCACCGGCCGGTGCGGCCGGTGGAGCTGTCCGCCGATGCCAAGGCCAATATCGCCCGGATCGAGGACATCTGGCGCGACTGCCGTGCCCGCTACGGCAATGGCGGGCCGTTCCTGTTCGGCCGCTTCGGCGCGGCCGATGCCATGTTCGCGCCGGTGGTCACGCGCTTCCACAGCTTCGCCATTCCGGTCGCCGCCGAGACCCGCGCCTACATGGACACGATGATGGCGATGCCGGAGTTCGCGGCGTGGGTGAAGGACGGACTTGCGGAGAGCTGGATCATCGACCGGGTCGAGAAAGTCTGAACGGCGTCGCCTGTTCACGATATGGTCTGCGGTGGACGAGCGAGCCCCGACGCGCTCGTCCAGGAATACCGCCTACGGCGTCATCCCGTTGAAGACTCTCGCAATCTCCGTGTTTGCCATGTCGTGAGGTCGCTGGTCAGGGCGGGCGGCGGCGTGATATAAGCGCGATATTTATAAAGACACGCCGGCCCGGGCAGCGGGACAAGGGGCTCTTGCCGGCACGCGAGCAGGAGAGGGCGTTGAAACACAAGTTCCCCATTGGATCGACCGTCTATTTTACCGCGAGCAACGTCTCGCGTCCGGCCGCCACCGGCACCTACGAGATCATCCGCCAGCTTCCGACGGAAGACGACGACTGCCAGTATCGGATCAAAAGCTCGACGGAAGCCTTTGAGCGGGTTGCCAGAGAGAGCCAATTGGCCTTGTCTTGAGGATGACGTGCCGCGTCGGCGGAGGCGGCCGCCGGAGACGTAGCCGAAGCGAGAGGGGGAGTTGCCACGCGTTCGGGAGCCGTGGCGCGAGACGCTGACGATTGCTGCGCGATCCCTTTGGGGATAGCGGGTAGCTCCACACCATCCGGCGCCCGCAGGCGCATGGAATCGTCCTATTGTCGTGGTGGGGCCGCAATCGATCGGGTGATCATTTGAATTTGATGATCGTTTCACGGCCGTCCCATGTAGGGACGCCATCGGGCCCGCTCTCGCTGGCCCACGTCAGGAACAAGCGCGCATGAACTCGACCTGGCCTTCCTCGTTGGATCAGCTCTTGAACTCACCGGCGTTCCCGATGTGGCTCACCGTTGCCGCGGCGGGTTTCTTTGCACTGATCGTCCTGATGACCCTGCTCAGGGCCGAGAAATCGGTCGCCAACGGCGCGCTGACGGTGATCACGCTGCTGGCGGTCGGGATTGCGGTGGCGTCGATGATGCGGAGCCAGGATGCGAGCCCGCGCGGCGCCAATGGCGATCCTGCGGCGACCGCCTCCGTCAGCTTCTCGCCGCCCGCTCTGGCCTGCGTGGATGATCTCGCCGGCGACCTGGTGCTCGCGAATTGCGAGAAGAGCCTGTTCGGATCGGCCGAGATGACGGCCGCGGCCGTCAGTTATGCGGCGGGCATGCTGAGCCGGCTGTCCCAGGCGGGCGACGTCGCCAGCGCCAACAAGGTGATGACCGCCGAGCTGCTGGCGCTGCGCCGCGCCGTGGAGCGCGATCGTTATGGCCTGATGGCCTATGTGCTGCTGACGCGCGACCGCTGCACGCCGAGCGATTGCGTGATGTTCCGTGCCGTGGGCGATCGCCAGCAACTGATGAACAACATGGAAGGGCGGACCTATGAGGGGCTGGTGACGCGCTACGCCTCGCAGTGGAATGCGGCCCCGGGCCAGCCCGTCGCTGGAACCTTTGCGGGACTGGCGCCTCCAGGGCAGGCGCCGTCGGCGCCGAGCGGCAAGCCGACGACCGCGGAATTTCCCAGCTCGGCCAATACCCCGCCGGTCAGCATCATGAATCCCGAGCCGACGGCCTCGACGCGTTCGGTCGCACCGGCAGCCGCTGCGCCGAAGCCGCCGACGCAGCTTGCGCCGTCGCCGGCAGCGCCGCCGACCGTGGCTGCCAGCCACGCCCAGGCGCCGCCGGCGGCCAAGAAGGCCGCACCGAAGCCGAAGCCGGCTGCCGCGGCGCCTCAGGCGGCGCCTGACGCCGCCGAGCCGGCCGCCAACAACGAATAGATCCCGCTGGTCGAACCGCCATCATGCCTCTGCACCTGATCAAGCTCGCCGTCGGCTGCGAGTCCGTGAAAGAGCTGAAGGAGTGGATCGCCGAGCGCATGCTCGCGGCCAAGAAGAAGGGCCTGCCGCAGCAGCACGTCCATGTCACGCGGATGACGCCGAAACGGGTCGAGGACATCCTCGCCGGCGGCTCGCTGTACTGGGTGATCCGCGGTGAGGTCGCCGCGCGCGAGAAGATCGTCGGCATCGAGCCGTTCCGCGACGGCGACGGCATCGGGCGGTGCCGCATCATCATGCAGCCGAAGGTGATCGCGGTGTCGCCGCGGCCGATGCGTCCGTTCCAGGGGTGGCGCTATCTGACGACCGAGGATGCGCCGGCCGATCTCGGCAAGTCCAGTGCGGCGGGCGTCGAAGCCATGCCCGAGCCGCTGCGCCGCGAGCTGCGCGATCTCGGCCTGCTGTAGCCGCTCGATGAGTTGCCGGTGTTGCGCGTGAGCATCTCACGCCGGGGCGGAAGTTCAGACTCGATCGCAAGGGCAGAGCGACGCTCCCCGGCGTCAGTTGCCGCTGACTCTGGCCTTGCGGGCGAGGGAGCACTCGCGGTCTTGGCGAGCCGCTGATTTCCCGGCGGCTCAGCCGGCGATATTGTCGATCAGTCGCGTGGTTCCGATCTTGGCCGCGACCAGGATGCGTATCGGTCCTGACTCGTTCGGGGCGATGGGGGCCAGCGTCTCGGCGTGGCGGACCTCGAGATAGTCCAAGGCGAAGCCGGCTTGGGTGATCGCGGCGGCGCCGTCCCCAAGCGCCGCCTGCATGTCGTCGCCGGCGCGCAGCCGGGCCGCCAGCTCCTTCAGGACACGGTGCAGCGTCGGCGCCGCCCGCCGCTCGTCTGCAGTGAGGTAGACATTGCGCGACGACATCGCGAGCCCGTCGCGTTCGCGCACCGTACGCGATCCGACGACGCGGACGCCGAGATCGAGGTCGCGCGCCATCTGGGCGACGACGCGGAGCTGCTGATAGTCCTTCTCGCCGAAGATCGCGACGTCCGGCCGGCATTGCGTGAACAGCTTGGCGACCACGGTCGCGACCCCGCCGAAGAAATGCGGACGGAAGCGATCCTCCAGCCCGGCCAATGCCGCGCCTTCCGGCACGACCCGCGTCGCGAAGCCGTCCGGATACATCGCCTTCGCGTCGGGATGCCAGATCAGATCGACGCGCTCGGCCGCAAGTTTCGCAACATCCTCCTTCCAGGTCCGGGGGTAGGAACCGAAATCCTCCGTCGGCGCGAACTGAGTCGGGTTGACGAAGATCGAGACGACCACTTTGTCGGCGCGACGCTTCGCCAGCCTGACCAGCGAGATGTGGCCTTCATGCAGCGCGCCCATGGTCGGCACGAGCGCGATGCTGGCCTTTCTCGCGCGCAAGCTGTCGAGCTCGCGGCGGAGGGCGGAAACGGTGCGGGCGATGCGAGGGCTTCGTGACATTTTTGCTCGATCTCACAGCGAAAAATTGCGGTTGCTCTGTTCGGTCTTGACGCTCGGGCGACCGCCCTTAACAAGGACGCGACACGCCGCTCAGCATACTTGAATACGCCTGTTAGCACGTCTCCGCGTCCGATGCGGAGTTGGTAAACGCGCGCGTCAAGTAGTAGCGGAGGATGCGTCCCCCGTGGGATTCACGATGACGATGCATTTCACTTGACCGCAGACGACCGTGACTCGAAGATGATCGTAAGAGGTCGACAACATGCTGGTGCAGACTAGCCAAGGACAATCGGGCTCGGCCCACGTGGTTGTGCTTGGAAACGAGAAGGGCGGGTCGGGCAAGTCGACCACCGCCCTGCACATCGCCGTGGCACTCCTGAAGGCCGGCCAGCGCGTCGCCACGATCGATCTCGACTGTCGCCAGCAGAGCTTCACCCACTACATCAACAACCGCAGCGCCTGGGCGCGCCGCACCGGCCTGCGCCTCGAGCTGCCCACGCACTACTGCATCCAGCTCGGCCGGACGCTGCAGATCGACGAGAACGAGAACGCCGAGTTCCAGCAGTTCATGGAGGCCGTGAGCGCCGTCGAACGCTCGTTCGATTTCATCGTCATCGATACGCCCGGCAACGACAGCTACCTGATGCGCTTGGCGCATTCGATGGCGGATACGCTGGTCACGCCGATCAACGACAGCTTCCTCGACTTCGACGTGCTGGGAACGGTCGATCCGGCGACCTATGCCGTGACCGGCGAGAGCCACTATGCGGAGATGGTGCGTGACGTCCGGCGCAAGCGCCGCCAGGTGGACGGTGCGATGACCGACTGGATCGTGGTCCGCAACCGGCTGTCGATGCTCGGCTCCCGCAACAAGCAACTGGTCGCCGACGGCCTCAAGGACCTGTCGCTGCGGCTCGGCTTTCGCGCCATCGACGGCTTTGCCGAACGCGTCGTCTATCGCGAGTTCTTCCCGCGCGGACTGACCGCGCTCGACGACATCGACGAAGCGACCCTGGGCACCCGCCCCAATCTCGGCCACGTCACGGCCCGGGAGGAGGTCACCAGCCTGCTGCGGCAGCTCAAGCTGCCGCTGGACGAGCGCGGCCGCCGCCGCGCCGCGAACCGCGCCGAATGGTTCGCCCAGGTCGACAAGCCGCTCGACCTGCACGACATCATCAGCGCCTGAATACCGTCCGCAGTCCGGCGAAGCCGCGCCTGAGACATTGTGCGCGTTGAACGTGCGCCCGCCGCTTGGTTAACAATCCGCGTGACAGGGGGGGACGGCGCGTTCAGCCTGCTTGGGGCGGACGAGGAAGATTTGTCTCAGGTCAACGCCGCGGCCGCCAACTTCGCTAGATTACCGTCAAATTCATGACTGATTTGAACCTGACGTTCAGGGCTCAAGTTACAGAGACGGGCGACGGAACCCGCTATGCTGCACAGCAACTAGGTGCGGCGCACAACGAACGGGCGACCGATACACAACATTTGGTCTTCCTGTCACAGCGCCGTTACATATATTAAACAGAACGGGTCGCGAGAGTCTTACAGGTTCAAAACTACCTTTGATTGTGCTCCCGAGGGACGAACATGAAGCGTGGAATAACCGTTCTTGTGTCTGTCAGCGTGCTGGCGGCCGTCGGCTACTTCACCGCGAGCAAGTGGGCGATCCGGCACGAGACCATCAGGTTCTATGACGCCTCGCGCGACAACCGTCTGGTCGAAGTCGCCGTGGCCGTCCGCCGCGACAAGGAGATGCAGGCCGAAGCCGGCATGGTCAAGCTGCCGGTCGCGATCCTCAATCACGGCAACACCGTCAAGTTCACCGAGTACTCGTTCCTGGCCAACGTATTTGCTGCGCGCGGCTACATGGCGGTCAGCATCCAGCACGACCTGCCGACCGATGCGCCGATGGTGACGAAGGTCGGCGAGCCCTATGTCGGCCGCCTGCCGCAGATCCAGCGCGGCGTCGCCAACATCCGGTTCGCCGTCGAGCAGATGCACCAAGTGCAGCCGAACGCCGACTATGATCATCTGACGATGGTTGGTCATTCGATGGGCGGCGACATCTCGATGTATTTCGCCAAGCAGTATCCCGAAGACGTCCGGAAGGTCGTCACGCTCGACAACCTCCGCGTCCCGTTCGTCACCGACGGCAAGTTCAAGATCCTGTCGTTCCGTTCGAAGGACCCGCAATTCAAGACCGATCCCGGCGTGATCCCGAGCGACGACATCTGCGAGAAGGAAGGCATCACGGTCGTCAACACGGACTTCCAGCACAACGACATGCGCGACACCGGACCCGACGACGCCAAGTCGTCGATCCAGGCCATGCTGGACAAGTTCCTCGCCGACAGCGACAGCAGCAGCGACATCGGGCCGGTCAAGACCAAGACACCATTGCTCGATCCGGGGCCCGTCGCGCCTTATGCGCCGGTCGGCAAGACCGCGACGCCGGCCAAGCCACTGACGCATTGAGCGCGCAAGCCGGAGTGCACGCCAGCCTCGCCTGACCCTTGCCGCCCACCACGACGGGCGGAATGAACGGCGTATGCGGCAGATGGGCCGCTGCCGTCATTGACGCTGTTCGTCCGGCTGCCCACATGATGCGCGTCCGAGCAAGGTGCGCGTATGGTCGATCGTCGTACGAAGCCAGGTTCTGCGCCGATGACCTCGGCCGACGATGGCTCGCGCCAGCAACGGTTGCCGGACGATGCGCGCTCCACGGCAGACGCCGTTGCGGCGTTCGTCGCGCAGGCCAAGGCCATGGCTCCTGCAGCTCAGGGAACCAGAGGTCGTCTCGTCTTTGCGCTTGATGCGACCCTGAGCCGCCAGCCGACCTGGGACATGGCCTGTGCCCTGCAGGCCGACATGTTTCGCGAGGCAGCCGCCCTCGGCAGCCTTGATATCCGCTTGGTGTACTATCGGGGTTTCGATGAATGCCGCGCCACTGGCTGGATCTCCGACAGCGCTGAGCTCGCCCGACTGATGGGCAAGATCGATTGCCGCGGCGGCCAGACTCAGATCGGCAAGGTTCTTGCCGAGGCGCGACGCCATGCGACAGCGTCTGGAATCCGCGCCGTCGTGTTCGTTGGCGACGCGATGGAGGAGAATGTCGACGTGCTCTGCGCAAAGGCCGGCGAGCTCGGGCTGTTGAAGGTCCCGCTGTTCATGTTCCAGGAGGGCAATGAGCCCGCGGCCGAGCAGGCTTTTCGCGAGATGGCGCGGCTGTCGGGGGGAGCATGGTGCCGCTTCGATCCGGGCGCATCCGCGCAGTTGCGCGATCTTCTGCGCGCCGCGGCGGCCTATGCTGCCGGTGGTCGCGCGGCGCTGCTCCGGCTCGCCGGCTCCGAAGCGGGCGCGGCACGCCTGATCGGGCAGATGAAGTAGAGATCGATCTCGGCCGCCGCCAATATCAAGCCCGGCGCACCGGCTCGAGCCTGCCGGTCGCGTACGCAGCCGATCATGCTTTTTGTCTCGACACGCCCTATATTCGGATCATGACACTGATCGCTGGCGCCGTCGCCGTCATCACCCTTTATCTGTTGCTGCAGCTGTTCCGGAACGCGAATCCGGCGGCGCTGGCGCGCGCGCTCAAGTTTGCCGGCGGCATCGGCTGCCTTGCGGTGGCAGCCTTCACCGGCCTCCGCGGCGAGCTGGTGGTGGCGATCCCGATCGGGCTGTTCGGGGCGGGATTGCTCGGCTGGTCACCGGGTGGGCTCGGCAATGTCGGCAGCATGTTCGGGCTGGGCGGGCAGCGCTCGTCCGGTCAGAACTCGCGGGTGCGCTCGCAATTCATCGAGATGGTGCTCGATCACGACAGCGGGCAGATGCAGGGCCGTTTCGTCGCCGGTGTCCATGCCGGCCGGTCGCTGGACGAGTTCGATCTGCCGCAGCTCGCCGCGATGACGCCGAGCCTCGATGTCGACAGCGTCGCTCTACTTGAAACTTATCTGGACCGCCGGTTTCCCGCTTGGCGTCAGCACGCGGAGCGCGATGCGGCAGGGCGGCAGGGACGCGCGGCGTCGAGCTCCAAAATGACGGAAGAGGAGGCCTATCAGATCCTTGGCCTGCAGCCGGGCGCGGGGCGAGACGAGATCGGTCGGGCCCACCGTGCGCTCATGAAGAAACTGCATCCCGACCAAGGGGGGTCGACGTACCTCGCCACCCGGGTGAACGAGGCCAAGGATACTCTGCTTCGTACGCATCACGGCTAACTCCGGCAACGCCACCAACGCCACAACACCGAACCCGCTTTCAACGCAACCTTGTCGACGCCTGCGGCTCTCGCCCTTGCCAGGCACGATCGTTCGTCATGGTGAAAAAGTTCTAGCGGCAAATCCTTGACGAGTGGTTTGCGGCCGTGCGTCCCGATCATCGATCGCATGGTCCGCAAACGAAAAGGCCCGCGCTGTGTCGCGCGGGCCTCATCGGAACAGGATCGGTGCCGGCGTTAGTTGTGCACGGTCATGCAGGAGATGTCGGCGCGCTTCAGCTTCTTGCAGACGGCCTCGGCCTGATCACGATCGAGTCCTGCGAAGCGGGCGCGGATGAGGGTCTTGTCACCCTTCGCGACCGTCTCGGTGAAGGGATCGGCCTTGCTGAGGAGGCCTTGCGCCGAGCTGCGGGCCGCCTCGATCCGCTTCTGGGCCTCGGCCTCGTTGTCCAGCGCACCGACCTGGATGATCCAGCCGCTCCGCGTCACGGAAGGCTTGCTCGGAAGCTCCGCCGCGGCGCTCGCGGAGGCGATCTGCGTCGGTGCCGGCTGGGCCGGAGGCGCCGCATAGGCCATGGCCTGCGACGAGCCTGCCGGCAGGCTGGAGGCAGGCAGCACGCCGAGAATGCCGTTGCCGGTGCCATGGCCCGGCGGCTGCGGCGGCATGTCGGGACGGGGGGCCTCGGCGCGGGTGATCGGCGGCGCCGGCTCGATGGCCTCGACGCGCTGAGCGAAGGGGGCGGGAGCAGGGGCGGCCGGCTGCGGTGCGGCGGTCGCGAGCTTGACCGCGCCGGCCTTGACCTGGACCGTCCGGACCTTGACCGGCTTCATCGGCTCGGTCGAGCCGGGAACGATCGACATCGGCTGGCTCTGGATCACACCGGAGGTCATCGGCGCCGGCTCGACCTTGGCCTCTCGCGGTGCCGCCGGCGGCAGGGCCGCGGTGGCTTCCGAGAGGGTCGAGATGATCTTGGAGGCGCGGCTCGGGGCCGGCGTCTCCGGCGCCGCGGAGGCGAGCTGCACCGTGCCCTGGTTCGGATCGCCGCCGTCGGAGCCGCCGCGCTCGCCGATCGCCGCCACCGTGCGCCGGGTCGCGCCCTTCTCGAGGTTTTCGGCAAGCAGGTTGCGCATGATGGCGTCGCGCGAGCCGCCGCTGCGGCCGCCGAGCACGACACCGACCAGGTGGCGGTTGCCGCGGCGCAGCGAGGTCACGATGTTGAAGCCGGAGGCGCGGGTATAGCCGGTCTTGATGCCGTCGATGCCCTCGACATTGCCGAGAAGATGATTGTGGTTGCGGATCGACTGGCCGCGATAATTGAACACCACCGTCGAGAAATAGCGATAGTAGCGCGGGAAGCGGTCCTGGATCGCGCGGCCCAGGATCGACTGGTCGCGCGCCGTCGTGATCTGCGCGTCGGCGGGGAGGCCGGAGGCGTTCACATAGGTGGTGCGGCTCATGCCGAGCGAGCGCGCCTTGCGCGTCATCATCTTGGCGAACTCGTCCTCGTCGCCGCCGATCGCCTCCGCGATGACCACGGCGGCGTCGTTGGCCGACCGCGTCACCAGGCCCTTGATCGCGTCCTCGACGCGGATCGTCTGACCGGGGCGCAGGCCGAGCTTGGTCGGCGACTGCTCGGAGGCGTGCTCGGACACCGGCATCTCGGTATCGAGCTTCATCTTGCCGGAATCGAGCCGCTCGAACAGCAAATAGAGCGTCATGATCTTGGTGAGCGAGGCGGGGTGCCGCGAGGCGTCGGGATTGGTCGCCGTCAGCGTCGCGCCGGAATTGCCGTCGACGACGATCGACGCGAACGCCGGGCTGTAGCTGCCCTCGTCATTATGCGGCGAGTGCCGCGCGTGATGCTGCCGATGGCGCCGACGCGCCTCCGCGCTGTCGACCGTGACCACTGCTGCCGTCGCAAGGGTGATCAGTCCGTAGACGCCGACTCGCAACAGGCGCGAGGAAGCCATTTGTTTGCGAAGCATGAAATCCCCGTCCAATTTCTGACGTGATCACCGGCTCGTAAGGCGAAATTGTGCCGAACGCCCCCGTAACCGTGCCTGTCGGACCTCCCGATCGCGCCATGACGCTGCCAAGCATCGAAGGGCTCGAACTGAGGTTTTGTTAAGACGCTGTTTTAGAACAGCTTTACGGTTCGGCCGACGCTGGCCGGGACCACCGGAGAGGTTAGGACGGTCGAGTTGCCAAAGGATTAAAGAAACCTTGCGCCGACGGTCGGTATTTCCGCCGAACTGGCCCGGGTTGGGGCGCCTGACGGTGCATCGAGACCGCAATGCCCGTGATGGTGCATTGCACAAGATTCTTGATTTTTTTGTGCGCTGCACTATATTATGGATGCGTCAGGGAGCCGGGGCTTCCCTGAGGGCGCTCAAAATCAGGGAAAGGAATGCCACATGTTTAAGGTTGAAGACTTTCAGAACTACGGCAAAGAGCAGTTCGAGACCGTCGTGAACTCTGCGACCACCGTGCAGAACGGGCTCCAAGCCATCGCCACCGCGTATGGCGACTACACCAAGAAGTCGTTCGAGGACACCAAGTCGTTCGTCGAGAAGCTCCAGGGCGTGAAGTCGCTCGACAAGGTGCTCGAGGTGCAGACCGAGTTCGCCAAGTCGGCCTACGAGACCTTCGTCGCCGATTCGCAGAAGATCGCCGGGCTGTATTCGGATCTCGCCAAGCAGGCGTTCAAGCCGCTGGAAGGCATCGCCGCCAAGTTCACCCCGCCGGCCGCGCACTGACCGTTCGCGCCCTGTAGGGAGCACAAAGCCCGGCTTGCGCCGGGCTTTTTTGTTGGCTGAAGGCGGAGCGCTGTCGGTGCCCGGCGCTTCTGTTATTTGGCAACCCGCAGCTTCGACAATGCGGTGCCGATCGAGTTGAACGTGGTCACGATCTGGCTCGAACTCGTCAGCATGTAGAACTTGTCGGGACTGCTGGCGCAGTTCTGCAGCACGGCCGAGGTCGGATCGGCGGGCGAGCTCGTGTTCACCTGGATCGTGTAGATCGTGTACATCGCGTTGCCCTTCGAATCCTTGGTGTTCTTCAGGTTCGAGCAGAGCAGGGCCTGGCGCGCGTCGATCGGGTTGCCCGAGGCTTGCGACGAGCCGTTGCCGTATTCGGGCCAGCGGTCCTCGGTGTTCAGGCCGTCCGACAGCAGGATGATGACGCGATTATAGGTGGTGTTGACGTCCTCCGCCGGCGCGGCCAGCACGCCGTTCGGAATCAGCGACTGTACGGCCCAGGCAAGTCCGATCGCCTGATTGGTGCCGCCGGTGGGCTGCATGGCGTTGACGGCGCTCTTCAGCGAGCTCCAATTGTAGCTGAGCGGCACGATCTCCGCGAGCTTGGTCGAGGCCGTGCTGCTGCAGTACTGGGTGCTGTTCTCCATGTGCTGGTTGGCCGGGAACAGCGTCGTCACGTCGGAGGTCGCGGGCGACACGGCATTCGCGTCATTGGGCTGGGTGCGGTCGGCGACGCAGCCGGTCCAGGTGCTCTTGGTGTTGGCGATCCAGGTGTGCGTGAAGGTGTTGACCTTGCACACCGTGCTGGATCCGCTTCCCGTGCAACTGCACGTGTTGTTCGGAAGATTGCTGCCGCTGGTCGGGCAGCTGCAGTAGCTGCCGGTGCACCAGTTCACCCGCGTGCTGGTCTGCACGCTGTCCCAGCAGCCGTTGTAGTAGCTATGCGAGGCGGAGTCGTAGCCCGGGCAGATATACCCGTTGTAGGTCCCGCTCGACGGGATCTTGGAGGCGCTGGAGCTGCCGGTCGCCGGGCCGCTGGTGCAGGAGAAGTAGGGGAAGCCGTTGCCGGACTTGAACGGACAGGAAGATCCCGGTCCCACCATGTCCCATTGGGACTGCGTGAAACTGCCGTTCGGGATTGCGGCCTGATAGGAGCCATTGGCGGGCTGGATCGTGGGCGGATTCTGCCAGTCGGTCCAGTCGATCCAGTCCTTGGCGTAATTGCTGGCGCCGACGTTCACGACCTTGGCGAATGGAACGACCGAGATGTAGACGTCGCCCGGGGTCTTGGCGAGGGCGCTGAGCTGGTCGATCAGCCCGCCGCTGCCGGCCACGGCGTTCTGCAGCGCGGACATCTTGCCGCTGGATGCCATCGAGCCGGTATTGTCGAGCGCGAGCGCCACCCGCATCTTCACGTCGCCCCAGGTCGATGTCGTTTTGACGCCGAAGTCCATGGTCGGAAAGCCGGCGATCTTCATGAACTGGGTGACGATCTGACCGGAGGCCGACAATTGGATGTTGGAGGCCGATGAGCTGGTCGAGGAGGTATAGCTGGCCGTCACGGTGACGTTCTGCGCGTCCGTGCTGGTGTAGAGCGCCTTGAAATAGGCGCTTGCCTTGGTTCCGACGTCGGCTGCGCTGATGGTGCCCTGCGCCAGGTCGCGCGACAGCATCAGCGAGGTGGAGTCGAGCGCGGCCTGCATCGACGACCGCGCGGCGTTCAGCCGGCTGTAGTCGACGCCTGCGCCGACGAAGGCCAGGATAGGGACGAGCGAGATGGCGAACAGCACGGAGATGTTGCCACCGCGGTCGCAGGCGAACCGTCGGGCGGCGCGGCGGCAGAGTCGAATGAAGGAGACATCGGTCATGTCGCTCACCAATTATGGTTTTCTGCAGGTGTTTTCGGTTCGGCTTCGTCAAGGACGGGTAAATCGAAACCGCGAAACACCGGGCCAATGCCCGCAGCGTGGCGCCGCGCCCGCAACCGAGCTGGTTCCCTGTCAATGCCCGCTGAATGGGCTTTGTAAAATGCGGCCGGTTTGATTAACCTTGCACCTCATCGCCGGGGCAGGGAATCGGTCCTGCCGGAGCGTCGGTCCGTCCTGGGCCTGCGCTTGCGGCAAACCGGTCGCTGACCCATATTCCTGGCGTCGGTCCGACCGGACCGGTCGGCTGGGACAGGCGATCTGGAAAGCAGGACCGGGTGGCGGAAAGCGGCCCGGCAGGGGACAGGTCGGGGCAACCCTTATTGAGCAACCCTCCAAGTTGAGCGACCCTCCAAGGGAAACTCTTTATTGGGGGCCTCGCAGCCATATCTAACGCGTGCAAGATGTCGCAGCCAACTTCCAGATTGAACCGATCCGCGCCCAGGATGAGCAATAACGACAACAAGTCCGGTGGCACCGGTGGCCCGGCAACGTCCGTGATCACCAAGGTCAAGCCGAAGACCAAGCGCCCCAACCTCTACCGCGTCCTGATCCTGAACGACGATTACACGCCGATGGAGTTCGTCGTTCACGTCCTGGAGAAGTTCTTCAACAAGGACGTCGAGGCCGCGACCAAGATCATGCTCCACGTGCACCACCACGGCATCGGGGAGTGCGGCGTCTTCACCTACGAGATCGCCGAGACCAAGGTGACGCAGGTGATGGACTTCGCCCGCAAGCACCAGCATCCGTTGCAGTGTGTGATGGAGAAGAAATAGCCGGCTCCCTCGGCGAAGAGAGCCGCCGACGCGTGCAATAGCGAGCCAGAGGCCGGGGGCTCCGGCTGCTCGGGCGCACCGGAGAAGTGGCGGTGGCGAATCGGAATCGCAAGTCGCCGCAGATGCAAATTGCTGCAGACGAGGTCGGCGCAATCCGGGCAGGTTTCACGTTTCGCCCGAAGAATTACGGCCGCTCCGGTCCCTATCTCTCCGCGCTGGGCCGCCTGCGCCGTTCGGTTGTCGCAAGCCCGATTTGCCGCAATCGGAACGGGTTTTGCATTGACGATCCGGTGAACCCGTAATCGAGCGGCTCGGCCGGTCTTTTGTCGCACTCGGTTATAACTATATTTGACGAAGGTTGTTGTTGCCTGACCGGGCGGCGGCGATCATGATGGCAAGGGGCCACAGAGGACGCGCATGCCGACTTTTTCTCAAAGCCTTGAACAATCCCTGCATCGTGCGCTGGCGATCGCCAACGAGCGTCATCATCAATACGCGACACTGGAACACCTCCTTCTGTCCTTGATCGATGACTCCGATGCAGCGGCCGTGATGCGCGCATGCAGCGTCGACCTCGACAAGCTGCGCGGCAGTCTCGTGAACTACCTCGAAACCGAGTTCGAAAATCTGGTCACGGACGGCAGCGACGACGCCAAGCCGACCGCAGGTTTCCAGCGCGTGATCCAGCGCGCCGTGATCCACGTTCAGTCGTCGGGCCGCGAAGAGGTGACCGGCGCCAACGTGCTGATCGCGATCTTCGCCGAGCGTGAGAGCCACGCCGCGTATTTCCTGCAGGAGCAGGACATGACGCGCTACGATGCCGTGAACTACATCAGCCACGGCATCGCCAAGCGTCCTGGTGTCTCCGAAGCGCGCCCGGTTCGCGGCGTCGACGAAGAGACCGAGACCAAGGGCAGTGAGGACTCCAAGAAAAAGGGCGAGGCGCTGGAAACCTATTGCGTCAATCTCAACAAGAAGGCGCGGGACGGCAAGATCGATCCGGTGATCGGCCGTAACTCCGAGATCAACCGTGCCATCCAGGTGCTGTGCCGGCGCCAGAAGAACAACCCGCTGTTCGTCGGCGAAGCCGGCGTCGGCAAGACCGCGATCGCCGAAGGGTTGGCCAAGCGCATCGTCGACAGCGAAGTGCCCGAGGTGCTGGCGGCGGCGACCGTGTTCTCGCTCGACATGGGCACGTTGCTCGCGGGCACGCGCTATCGCGGCGACTTCGAGGAGCGCCTGAAGCAGGTCCTCAAGGAGCTTGAGGCGCATCCGAATGCGATCCTGTTCATCGACGAGATCCACACCGTGATCGGTGCGGGTGCGACGTCGGGCGGCGCCATGGATGCGTCCAACCTGCTCAAGCCGGCGCTGGCCTCGGGCTCGATCCGCTGCATGGGCTCGACGACCTACAAGGAGTATCGCCAGCACTTCGAGAAGGACCGCGCGCTGGTGCGCCGGTTCCAGAAGATCGACGTCAACGAGCCGTCGGTCGAAGATGCGATCGCGATCCTGAAAGGCCTGAAGCCGTATTTCGAGGACTATCACCGGCTGAAATACACCAACGAGGCCATCGAGGCCGCGGTGCAGCTGTCGTCGCGCTACATCCATGACCGCAAGCTGCCGGACAAGGCGATCGACGTGATCGACGAATCCGGCGCGGCGCAGATGCTGCTGGCCGAGAACAAGCGCAAGAAGACGATCGGCATCAAGGAGATCGAGACCACGATCGCCACGATGGCGCGGATCCCGCCGAAGAGCGTGTCGAAGGACGATGCCGAGGTGCTCAAGCATCTCGAGCAGACCCTGAAGCGCGTGGTGTTCGGCCAGGACAAGGCGATCGATTCGCTGTCGGCCTCGATCAAGCTGGCCCGTGCCGGCCTGCGCGAGCCGGAGAAGCCGATCGGCTGCTATCTGTTCTCGGGTCCGACCGGCGTCGGCAAGACCGAGGTCGCCAAGCAGCTCGCCTCGACCCTGGGCGTCGAGCTGCTGCGCTTCGACATGTCGGAGTACATGGAGCGGCACACGGTGTCGCGCCTGATCGGCGCGCCTCCCGGCTATGTCGGCTTCGACCAGGGCGGCCTCTTGACCGACGGCGTCGACCAGCATCCGCATTGCGTGGTGCTGCTGGACGAGATCGAGAAGGCGCATCCGGATCTCTACAATGTGCTGCTGCAGATCATGGATCACGGCCGGCTCACCGACCACAATGGCAAGCAGGTCAACTTCCGCAACGTGATCCTGATCATGACCACGAATGCAGGCGCGGCCGACATGGCCAAGCAGGCGTTCGGCTTCCATCGCTCGAAGCGGGAAGGTGACGACCACGAGGCGATCAACCGGCAGTTCGCGCCGGAATTCCGCAACCGGCTCGACTCCATCGTCTCGTTCGCGCACCTCAACGTCGAGGTGATCGGCATGGTGGTCGAGAAGTTCGTGCTGCAGCTCGAGGCCCAGCTCGCCGACCGCGACGTCACGATCGAGCTGTCGGAGCCGGCCAAGAGCTGGTTGATCCAGCACGGCTATGACGAGCAGATGGGCGCACGGCCGATGGGCCGCGTGATCCAGGAGCACATCAAGAAGCCGCTGGCCGACGAGGTGCTGTTCGGCAAGCTGAAGGGCGGCGGGCATGTCCGTGTCGTCCTCGTCAAGGACGAATCCGGCGTCGAGGAGAAGATCGGCTTCGAGTTCGTCGAGGGCCCCGTCACGCCGAAGTCCGAAGTGCCGGCCGCGCGCAAGCGTAAGCCGAAGTCCGGCGGCGGCTCGAAGGGGCCGGCGCCGAAGGGACCGCTGGTCAAGGCGTAAGCCTGACGCTACGAGATGACTACGAAAGGCCGGCCATCGCGCCGGCCTTTTTCGTTGACGCGAGGTTCTTTGATGCGACGTCCGGCTCAGGCCGGCTTGACGAAGAAATACACCGTCAGGCCGCAGCCGACGGCGATGATGAAGCGGCGCACATGGGCCGGCGGGATGATCTGGCCAAGCCGCGCGCCGACGAAGCCGCCGACCATGGCAGCCCCCATCATCGTCAGCGTCTCCAGCCAATGCACGCGGCCTGAGAACGCAAAGATGGCGGAGGCCGTCATATTCATGAGCGCAGCGAGCAGCACCTTCATGCCGTTCATGGCGCGGATGTCGCGCATGCCGTAGAACACCAGGGCCGCCAGCATCAGGATGCCGATGCCGCCGCCGAAATAGCCGCCATAGATCGCGATCACGAACTGCACCGCCTGGATGGTCAGCGGCCCGAACCAGCGCGCGCCATCCTTCGGCGTGAAGCGCATGCCGAATGCGAACACGCTCGTGGCGAACAGCAATAGCCAGGGGACCAGCCGGCTGAAGGCGGCCGACGGTGTGACCAGGAGCAGCACGGCGCCGAGCGTGCCGCCGATCAGGCTGATGATCGACAGCCGCACGAGGTCGTGGCGCCAGGGCGCCTTTGCGTCGTTCAAGATCTCACGGGAGGCCCAAGCGCTGACGAACTGGCCGGGGCAGAGCGCGACGGTGCTGGAGGCGTTGGCGTCAATCGCGGGAATGCCGGCGGCGAGCAAGGTCGGGAAGGTCAGGAACGCGCCGCCGCCGGCCAGCGCATTGACGATGCCCGAGCCGAAGGCGGCGAGGGCGAGCAGGGCCAGCATCGTCCAGTCCGTCATCGCTGTCACTACTCGCCCTTCAGCCGCTGGCCGTCTTGGACGCGGACGCGCTCGGCGCCGCGGGCGCCGGCCGGCGACAGCCTGAGCATGCTCAGGAACGCGCCGACCAGCGCGAAACCGACGCCGGTCAAGAGCGACAGCCGCGTGCCGTCGGTCGAATCGATCGCGAGAAACATCGCGACCAGCGCCGCACCCGTGGTCTGGCCGAGCAGGCGCGCCGTGCCGAGCATGCCGCTGGCGCCGCCGGCGCGCTCGCGTGGCGCGGCGGCGATCATGGTACGGTTGTTCGGCGTCTGGAACAGGCCGAAGCCGCAGCCGGCCAGCGCCATGCGCCAGACGACATCCCATGCCGACGGCTCGCGCGGCAGCAGGCCGAGCGCACCGAGCCCGCACGCGAAGATCACGAGACCGATGCCGCCGAGCAGCCCGGCTGGTACGCGCTCGACCAGCCGCCCCGCAATCGGCGCGGTCAGGCCGACCGCGATCGGCCACGGCGTGATCAGCAGGCCCATCTGCACCGGCGAATAGCCGAAATGGCTTTCGAGATAGAAGGGGATCGCGACGAAGGCGAGCATCTGTCCGCAGAACGACGAGATCGAGGTCGCGATCGACAGCGCGAACACTGGAATGCGCAGCAGGTCGAGCGGCAGCAGCGGCGAGGCCATGTGGGTCTGGCGCCAGACCAGCCACACGCCGGCCGTGATGGCGACGACGAACTCGATCGCGCAGGTCACCAGCGCCTCGCCATGGCCGAGGCTGTCCACGGCGGCGATCAGGAAGCCGAAGGCGACCGCGCTCAAGGCCGCGCTCTGCCAATCGAACATGTGCGGCGCGCGCGGCGTATGCGGCAGGAAGCGGAAGCCGAAGACGAAGGTGACGATGCCGAGCGGCACGTTGATCGCGAACAGCCACGGCCAGTTGCCGACGGCGAGGATGCCGGCGGCGATGGTCGGACCGAGCGCGGCGGAGACCGCGACCACCATCGCATTGATGCCGATGCCGCGGCCGAGCAGAGCGTGCGGATAGGTGAAACGCACCAGCGCCGAGTTGACGCTGAGGATGCCGGCGGCGCCAAAGCCCTGCAGGATGCGCGCGAGCGTCAGCAGCAGCAGGCTGTCGGCCAGCGCACAGAAGGCGGAGGCAGCCGTGAACAGCACGAGGCCGGCGAGATAGACCCGCCGATAGCCGATGATCTCGCCGAGCGAGGCCAGCGGCAGCAGCGAGATCGTGACCGCGAGCTGATAGCCGTTGACGATCCAGATCGAAAAAGCAGGGCTCGCATTGAGGTCGCGGGCGATCGTCGGCAGCGCCACATTGGCGATCGCGCCGTCGATCACGGCCAGCACGATGCCGAGGGCGATCGTCACGATCGCCCAGGTGCGCTGCGGCAGCGGCAGTCCGTCGGCGTGCAGACCCGTGGTCGTCGGCGTCTTCATGCGGGCTCCGGCCGCAGCCGGGCCGCGGGCAATGGACGGGAACGGGCAACCGCGCCGCACAAGCCCCGTTCCACGCCGGCGGACCGCGCCGCCGCGTCACCGCCGTTTGGGGCGGGCCTGAATGGTCCTGAGATAATTGACCGCGGCTTCCGCCTCGGGCCGCTCGAACTGGAAGCTCGGCATGTCCTTGTGAATGGTCGACAGGCCGGTCTGCAGCCGCTGGGCAAAATCCTCGTCGTAGAGCTTGCTGTCACCGAAGGTCCTGAACGGGGGCGCGTCGGGGTGCCGGCTGGCGCCTGTGAGACCTACCGCATGGCATCGGCTGCAAAGGCTTTGCAAGAGCGCTTTTCCACGCTTCTGCTCGCTGTCCAGCGCATGGCTGGCGGTCGACGCGAACGCCAGCAGCAGGCAGGCGGACCCCATTCGTCGTCTCATGAACTCGTTCTCGCGTGTCTTGCGCCCGGCTACCAGCGGCCCTCGGCCTTGCTATAGGCATATAGGGCGATCAGCCCGATCGTCACCAGGGTCGAGCCGATCAGGACGATCCGGTCCCAGCGCAGCTGTGTCTCGTCGTCCCGCTGCAAGGTCAGCAGGGAGAACAGGGCCTTCATGGCAAAGCGGCGCATCGGATCGATCCCGGCAGCGGCCGCACATTCCGATGACGTGGGCCGGCCGCAGCTTAGCCTGCCCAATCGTTGCGCCGCCATGGCGAACATCTTGGGTCTGATGTCCGGCTTCCGGAGGGGATCGGAAGCCGGATGCTCGAACTACCCAGCCTGTCCCATCACGACGTCTGCAACCGCCCGCGCGACTTTCGCGATCGTTGCGTTGCGATCCTCGGGAGACGCCTGTGAACCAGTCAGATAGGCCGTGACCAGAACCGGTTTGCGGCCCGGGGGCCAGAGAATGCCGACGTCGTTGGTCGTGCCGCGGTCCCCAGCGCCCGTTTTGTCGGCGACGCGCCAGTCACGCGGCACACCGGCGCGAAGCCGAGTGTCGCCGGTCTTGTTGGCGATCATCCAGTCCGTCAATCGCTGGCGCATATTCGTCGACAAGACCTCGCCAAGGAGCACGCGGCGCAGGTTCTGTAGCATGGCGGCCGGACTGGTCGTGTCGCGAGGGTCGTCGGCCAGCGCCTCGTTGAGCTCAACTTCCCAGCGGTCCAGGCGGCTGATCTCGTCGCCGATCGATCGGGCAAAACGCGTCAGACCCGCAGGACCGCCGATCTGCCGCAACAGGAGATTTCCCGCGGTGTTGTCGCTCTGGGTGAGCGCGGCTTCGCAGAGCTCGGCGAGTGTCATGCCGCGGCCGACGTGCTCCTTGGTCACCGGCGAATATGTTACGAGATCCTTCGCCTCGAACGGGACGCGCGTGTCGAGATGCAGTTCGCCGGCGTCGACGCGCTTCAGGACAGCCGCGGAAGCCAGACACTTGAACGTGCTGCACATCGGAAAGCGCTCGGCCGAGCGCAGGCCCGCCTCGAACCCGCTTTCGGAGTCGAGGACGGCGATGCCGAGCCGTCCGAGGCTCTCGCGCTCGATGCGGGCGAGTTCCCCTTCCAGATGCGCCCTTCGGTCGGCCGCCGCCTTCGCCGCAGGTGATGGCAGCCCGCTCGCCGCAGCCGCTATCCCGAGGATTCCAAGACCCAGATGCCGTCTCGTCAGCATGTTCATTCTCCAGTGACTGCGCGAACCTGCCGAACGAGGTGACGACTGACAAACGATCATTTATTCGTCGAGCCATGAGCAGAACTTGGTCATCATGCCCATCCGCAGCCATCTCCCTTTGAACGCCTTGCGGGCCTTCGAAGCATCCGCCCGGCATCTGAGCTTCACCAAGGCAGGCTTGGAGCTCAGGGTCACGCAGACCGCGATCAGTCACCAGGTGAAACAGCTCGAGCAGATGTTGGGCGCTCACCTGTTCCGGCGCCTGCCGCGTGGCCTCACGTTGACCGACGAAGCCCTGGCTCTGTTTCCCGTCCTCAACGATGCGTTCAGTCGCATCAGCGGCGCGATCGATCGCATCGAAGCGAAGGGAACCCGCGAGGTCGTGACCGTCGGCTGTGTCGGCACCTTTGCAACGGGATGGCTGTTGCAACGCCTCGACGGCTTTCGAGATACGCACCCCCATATCGACCTGCGCCTCCTCACCAACAACAACCGCATCGATATCGCCGGAGACGGGCTCGACATCGCGCTTCGCTTCGGCGACGGCTCCTGGCACGGCACTGAGGCCATCCATCTGATGTCTGCCCCGCTGTCGCCCGTCTGTCATCCCGATGTGGCGAGTCGTCTGCGCGCGCCGTCGGACCTCGCGGGCGAAAATCTCCTGCGGTCGTATCGCGCCGAGGAATGGCCATTATGGTTTGCAGTCGCGGGCGCTCCATGCCCGATGATCCAGGGGCCGATCTTCGACAGCTCCGTCGCGATGGCCGAAGCGGCCGCGCGCGGCGTCGGCGTTGGCCTGGTTCCGATCGCCATGTTCAACTGCGAGCTCGAGACGGGGCGGCTGGTCCGGCCGTTTGCGGCTGAGGTCGCCGCCGGTTCTTATTGGCTGACCTGGTTGAAGTCGAAAGAACCGACGTTCGGGATGCGTGCCTTTCGTGACTGGCTGGTTGATGCCTTGCGCGCTGATCCGCCGCGCTGACGGCCGGTCGCCACCGCGCACAAGCCGAGGGCGCGAACAGCGCCACGAGCGCGTGAGGCGGGCGCGTTGCGGCCAGCTCAGCGCTTTACGGCGCTGCGCCGCCACTCGCGCGGCGACAGGCCGAACTGCTCGCGGAACACGCGGCCGAAATGCGAGAGATCGTTGAAGCCCCAGGACAAGGCGATTTCGCTGATCTGACGATGCGCCAGCATCGGCGAGCCGAGATCGCGCCGGCACTGCTTGAGCCGCTCGGCCAGCACGAAGCGCTGGAACGACGTCTCCTCGTCCGAGAACAGATCGTTGACGTAGCGCGCCGATAGCCCGAGCTCGCGTGCGATCTCCGGCAGTGAGAGGTCGGCGTCGGGCAGCCGGGTGCGGATGTGCGCCTTGATGCGATAAAGCAGCGCTGCGCGATGGCTCGAGGCGGGCAGGGGCTGTGTGCGCAGCCGCTCGGCCAAGGTCATGGCGAGCAGGTCGGCAGCCTGGTCGGCCAGAGGTTCGGCATGCTCGGGGCCGATGTGCTCGGCGCGTTCGCAGAGCCTGACGATGAAATCATGGGCGAGCGGCTGGAGCGGGCTATCGGGGCCGAAGCTGATCGCCGTCACGGTCTCCGTCGGGCCGATCCGGCGCTGCAGCATCTCGCGCGGGAGCTTGAACACGATCTGCTTGAACGCGGCGTCGAACTGCAGCTCGTAGGGGCGGGTCGTGTCGTAGATCGCGAACTCGCCGGGCCGGATCACGGTGTCGCGGCCATCCTGAACGACGCCGCCGATTCCCTCTCGCCCGAGTGCGACGAGGACGAAGTCGGCATCCGCCCGGGAGATGCGCTGCGAGGTCCGGTGCACGCGCTGCCGGTCCGAGGCGACCTCGGAGCAGACGGCCCGTCCCAACGCGGTGTGGGTCACCGAGCCCCGAAACGCGCTGCCGAGATCAGACGTGCAGTCGAGCCCGACATAGACGTCGCAGACGATGTCCTGCCACAGCGCCAGCCGGCGGTGGCCCGGGCTTCCTTCCGTGGTGAACAGGACCGGCATCGCTCCGTCTCCCTCCGCCTCTGTGTCGCGTGGATCGTCGGAAATGCAGCAAGTTCTGGGCCGGCTGGTCTCTCCCTGGCGGCCGCAGTCGAGTTTTCGTTCCCTCCAAGACGAGCGCGAATGATCGCCGAGGTCAATACTCCCCAGCGAATGCGGCGCGCGGCGCCGCCGATCCGGAAGAGGGGAGACGCGGGATGGGACTGGCACATCCGAAATACAAGGTGGCGGTGGTGCAGGCGGCGCCGGCCTGGCTCGACCTGGACGCCTCGATCAAGAAGACTATCGGCCTGATCGAGGAGGCGGCCGACAAAGGTGCCAAGCTGATCGCGTTTCCGGAGGTCTTCATCCCCGGCTATCCCTGGCACATCTGGATGGACTCGCCGGCCTGGTGCATCGGCCGTGGCTTCGTGCAGCGCTATTTCGACAATTCGCTGGCCTATGACAGCCCGCAGGCCGAGGCGCTGCGCGCCGCCGTGCGCAAGGCCAGGCTCACGGCCGTGCTGGGACTGTCCGAGCGCGACGGCGGCAGCCTCTACATCGCGCAATGGCTGATCGGCCCGGACGGCGAGACCATCGCCCGGCGCCGCAAGCTGCGGCCGACCCATGCCGAGCGCACCGTCTATGGCGAGGGCGACGGCAGCGATCTCGCCGTGCACGACCGGCCTGACATTGGCCGGATCGGTGCGCTGTGCTGCTGGGAGCATCTGCAGCCGCTGTCGAAATACGCGATGTATGCCCAGAACGAGCAGGTGCATGTCGCGGCGTGGCCGAGCTTCTCGCTGTACGATCCGTTCGCGCCGGCGCTCGGCGCCGAGGTCAACAACGCCGCCTCGCGCGTCTATGCCGTCGAGGGCTCGTGCTTCGTGCTGGCGCCGTGCGCCACCGTCTCGCAGGCGATGATCGACGAGCTGTGTGACCGGCCCGACAAGCACGCGCTGCTGCATGTCGGCGGCGGCCACGCCGCGATCTTCGGTCCAGACGGCTCTTCGCTTGCGGAGAAGCTGCCGCCGGAGCAGGAGGGGTTGCTGATCGCCGAGATCGATCTCGGCATGATCGGCATCGCCAAGAACGCCGCCGATCCGGCGGGACACTATTCTCGCCCCGACGTGACCCGGCTGCTGCTCAACAAGAAGCCGCTCAACCGGGTCGAGGCCTTCGCGCTGCCGGTCGACGCGGTCACGCCCGGCGAGGCGCAATCGGCGGCTGGCTGACAGGCTTGGCGAGCGCTAGGTCCCGGCCTCCGGTTGTGCCGGCGGCGGGGCCGACCGCCGCGGCGGCCGCTGCGCACGGCCTGCCGGCGCCGCCATGCGCGGCTGCAAGGTGACGATCACCGGGTTTGGCTTGTGGTCGGTCGCCGCGCCAGTCGCGGCGTCCACACCCATGCCGATCAGGCCGCCCGCTAAGATGTTGCCGGCGAAGCCGGCCGCGCCGGTCGCCGGGATGTCCTTGGTCAACGGGATGATCTGGGTCTCGTAGCCCGGCTTTTCGATGGTGACGGAGATGTCGGCATTGCGCTTGGCGACGAACGAGCAGGGCGTCGTGCAGGTCATCGGCGCTTCGAGACCGGCGATCGTGGCCTCGGCCCCGGACGGCGTCGACGCGACACTGATCGTCTCGGTTGTACCCCGCGTTACGGACGCGCAACCTCCCAGCGCGGCGCACAGTGCTACGAACGCTACAACTCTCATTTGGTACTGCCCCCTTGAAACCCAAGGGAACTCAAGCGCAACTGGAGCGGGACGGCAAGCGCAATCAGCATTATCCGAAGAAATTCCCGGGCGAGTTTCACGCGAGTGTGGCTTTCACACCTGCTTTCCACGAACCTGCCGCGCGATCGCCTTCTGCGCATCGAATTCGGCGCGCCGCCGCGCCAGCTCTTCCGGCGCGAGCATGGCCGGATTGCTGTAGTCGCGCTTCCAGCCGTGATCGTCGCTCCACTGCAAAGGCGATTGCACGGTCGTCCGTGCGGCTGGTGAACTCTCGAGGACACGCAAGGCGAGCTCGAGCGTGAAGGCCTGTGAGGCCGCGTCGTGCGGCTTGCCGACGGAATTGCCGAGCGGAAAATCCGAGAACAGGAAGCGCGGTGCTGCGGCGTGCTCGACGATGTCCTTGGCGCAGCCCATGACGACGGTCGCGATGCCGTTCGCTTCGAGATGCCGGGCCACCAGGCTCACGGTCTGGTGGCACACCGGACAGTTCGGCACCAGCACGACGGCGTCGATCTCGTCGGCGCGGCAGCGCGCAAGAATCTCCGGCGCATCGGTCTCGATCGTCACGCGCTGGCTGCGATTGGTCGGCGCGCCGAAAAAGCGCGGTCCGACCGCGCCGATGCGGCCCTCACGCGCCAGCCTGATGAGCTGTGGTAGCGGAAACCAGGTGCCGGAATCCTCGGCCGAGGTGTGCGCGCGATCATAGGCAATGTGGGAAATGCGCAGGTCGTGCTGCGCCGACGTGTCGCCGTCATAGACGGAGTAGAACTTGGCGCCGCCATTGTAGGGCGCGCCGGGGCCTTGATCGCCTTTGGCGGGATCGAACGGCGCGGCCGTGGTGACAACGGTGACGCGCGACTGCGCGAGCGGCTTGCGCAAGGGATGGAACGGCGCCGACGTGTAGTGAGCCCAGCGATAGGGCGTGTCATAGCCGATCGCGAGATAATAGTCGCGCGTGCGCGCCATGTAGGACAAGGGCGCATCGCTTTCGGGCGCGAGGCCGAGTCTGTCGTCGGTCGGTGCGGTCATCCGTCGCGCTCCCTGCAGGATTTTCGGATTGCTAGCCGGCTCATTCGCTGTGTCAAGGCGCCGCGCGGTGGAACCCCGCATGGTCCTGGGCTTTGTCTGTCGACAGAATTCCAACCATTGCACCGCGCTCACGATGCTTTCCATGGTTTCGATTGCTCGCATTGCCTGTCTCGGCCTTGCCTTGATGCTGACCATGCCCTTGTCCGGCGTGGCGGCGGAGCAGGGCTCAGACCGTGACGTTGCCGTGCCGGCTGATCCGAAGGGCGGCGCGCAGCAGGACGCGCCGCACGAGACTGCGAAGCCTGCAGAGCCTGCGGCAGAGGGCTCGGAGATCAAGGCCGAGGAGTCCAAGGAGAGCGGCACCCGCGAGGCGATCTGCCTGATGATCGAATCCGCAGCCAAGGCGAATGATCTGCCGCTCGAATTCTTCGCCCGCGTGATCTGGCAGGAAAGCCGCTTTCAGAGCGACGCAGTCGGGCCGGTCACGCGCAACGGCCAGCGCGCGCAGGGAATTGCGCAGTTCATGCCGGGCACGGCGAACCAGCGCCAGTTGCTCGATCCGTTCGATCCGGTTCAGGCGCTGCCGAAGTCGGCGCAGTTCCTGGCCGAGCTGCGCGACCAGTTCGGCAATCTCGGGCTCGCGGCGGCGGCCTACAATGCGGGGCCGCGCCGGGTGCAGGACTGGCTCACCGGCAAGGGGCAGTTGCCCTGGGAGACCCGCAACTACGTTTCGGCCATCACGGGCGCCACGATCGATGAGTGGGCGGCCGCCGCCGGCAGCGGCGGCAAGACGCCGCCGAGCCCGCCGCCGACCTCGTGTCGTCAGCTGATGGCGATGTTGAAGCGCGCGCCGAATCCGTTCGTCACGGAGCTCGAGCAGCATGTGGCGCTGTCGGCCGCGAAACCATGGGGCGTCCAACTGGCTGCAGGCTTCGACCGCAACAAGGCGCTCGCGATGTATTCGCGGGCGATCAAGGGGCTTGGCCCGGTCATCGGCGACCGCGACCCGAGCCTGCTGTCGTCGGTGATGCGCTCGCGCGGCAACCACGCCTTCTACCAGGTGCGGATCGGCGCCGAGACACGGGCCGAGGCCGACGCGCTCTGCAGCCGGATCCGCGGAGCCGGTGGCGCCTGCTTCGTGCTGCGCAATCGCTCCGGATAGAGCTGCCGCAGCGCGGCGTGTGGGGAATGGCTGCGCCGGACGCAGACCCGCGCGCGCCTGATGGCGGTTGACGCGAGCGGCTTTCGCCAGCCTTATCGCGGTTCGTTCCGCTGGGCCGCCCGTGACACTTCCTCCGCTCGATTCGCCGCAATGGCATGGTTCACTGCGCGCCTTCGGCTGGGGGCTGCGCGCGACGTCAGCGACCATCCTGTCACTGGTGCTGTTCGTCACCTTCATCGGCATCGGCGCGCTCGCCCACGATACCCGTTTCAGCATGCTCTGGGCGATCCTGAGCACGGTGCTGGTGTGGGCCGGGCCGGCGCAGATCATCCTGGTCTCCACGCTCGGCTCCGGCCAGACCATTCTGCAGTCGGCGATCGCGGTCACGATGAGCGCGATCCGGCTGTTTCCGATGGTGGTGGCGGTGCTGCCGCTGATCCGCTCCCCCCAGACCAAGCGGCGGCACCTGGTGCTGATCGCGCATTTCACCGCGGTGACCCTGTGGGTCGAATGCTATCGTTTCCTGCCGCATGTGCCGCGCGAGCGCCGCATCGCCTTCGTGCATGGGCTCGGTACCGGCCTGATGGGGATTGCGCTGATCGCGACCATCATCGGCTATCTTCTCGCCGCCAACCTGTCGCAGACCTTCGGCGCCGCGGTGCTCTTGCTGACGCCGCTGGCGTTTCTGTTCTCGACCCTGCGCAACGCCAGGGAGCTGGCCGACGTGCTCGCGCTCGGCCTTGGCCTCGTGCTGTATCCCCTGGCCGCCCAGCTCAACAGCGGCGTCGACATCCTGGTCAGCGGCGTCGTCGCCGGAACGCTCGCGTTCGGCGCGCACAAATGGCGCGAGCGGCAGGGGCCGGCATGAGCGACTTCATCGGCGATTGGCATGCGCTCGTGGTGCTGCTGGTGGCGGGCGTGATCCCCAACCAGATCTGGCGCCTGCTCGGGCTGTGGTTCGGCAGCGGGCTCGACGAGGGCTCGGACCTGCTGATGTGGGTCAAGGCGGTCGCGACCGCCATCTTGGCGGGGGTCATCGCCCAGATCCTGGTGCAGCCGCCGGGCGCGCTCGCCAGCGTGCCATGGGGCCTGCGCTACGGTGCGGTCGTTGCCGGCCTTGCGGCCTTCATGGCGAGCCGCCGCTCGATCTTTGCTGGTGTCGTCTGCGGCGAGGCCGTCATGCTGGCCGGCAAATGGTGGCTCGGCTGAGTTACGCGATCTTGCGCAACCGCAATTGCGGTGAGCCGAGGTTCGGATAGATTGCCGGGAAGACCCAAGGACTCCGCAATGACCACTGATACCGATCTCCGCCCGGGAGAAGTCGCCGTCGACGCGCCCCAGCCGCGCGACGCCACGCTGTATTTCATCGGCCGCATCCGCACGCCCTGGACCTCGCGGCTCGAGACGCCGCGGCAGGGTAGCTTCGAGGGGCCGGTGTGCCGGCTCGAGATCTTCGAGCCCTGGGTGCCGGCGCTGCAGGGCATCGATCGTTTCAGCCATCTCCAGGTGCTGTACTGGCTCAACCGGGCGCGCCGGGATCTCGTCAAGCAGAGCCCGCGCCATCATGACGGCGAGACCCGGGGCACCTTCGCGCTGCGCTCGCCGGTGCGTCCCAATCCGATCGGCGTGTCGACCGTCCGCTTCGTCGCGTTGGAAGGCAACACCGTGCTGGTACGCGGCCTCGACTGCCTCGACGAGACGCCGCTGATCGACCTGAAGCCGGATCATTGCGCGTTCACGCCGGCGGCGGCTGGTGAGGATGACAAATAGGACCGACGGATCCGGATGTCGAAGGTGAACAAGCGGCCGCAGAAGACGGTGACAGCTCAGGATGCGATCACGGCGGACCTCGTCGCCGTGCTGGTGGCGGTGACCGACGGCCATCCGAAGATCATGACGATCGAGCACGCTGCGGCGCTGCCGAGCGGACCGTTTCAGTTCGCGCACCGCTCGCTGCAGATGGGCCTGCGCGCCTGGGTCAAGGCGCAGACCGGCCATCCGCTCGGCTATGTCGAGCAGCTCTACACCTTCGCCGACCGCGGTCGCGGCGGCGATCCCGACGCGCCGCATCGTATCTCCATCAGCTATCTCGGCCTGACACGCGAGGAAGAGGGGCGCGAGGGCGCGGATGCGCAATGGTCGTCATGGTACGACTACTTCCCGTGGGAGGATCATCGCGACGGACCGCCGACGATCCTGGCCAAGATCATCGCGCCGAAGCTGAAGGCCTGGGCGCGAGCCGCCGACCAGCCGGCGCTGCAGAAGACAAGGTGGCAGCGCGCCGCGATCACTTTCGGTCTCGATGGCCGCGAGTGGAACGAGGAATTGGCGCTGCAGCGCTATGAGCTGCTGTACGAGGCTGCGCTGATTCCCGAGAGTACGCGCGAGAAGGAGGCCCGCCAGGCGGAGGTGCCCGGCCGCGCCATGATCGGTGATCACCGTCGGATTCTCGCTACCGGCATTGCCCGTCTGCGCGCCAAGATCAAATACCGGCCGGTCGTGTTCGAGTTGATGCCGGAAGAATTTACACTGCTGCAATTGCAGCGCAGCGTCGAGGCACTGGCCGGCCGGCTCGTGCACAAGCAGAACTTCCGCCGCCTCATCGAGCAGCAGGAACTGGTTGAAGAGACAGGCGCAATTGCTGCCGACACGATCGGTCGGCCGGCCAAGCTGTTTCGCTTCAGGCAGGGCGTTCTGGCCGAGCGGGCGGTGGTCGGAACCAAGCTGCCGCTCTCGCGGTCTTGATCTCCCGCTCTTGACAAGGCTTATGCTCAGGATAAGTATAAGGCATCTTATGCTCACGGAGAGTATAAATGGCCGAGCTTGTCCTGCCTGCCGTCGCGCCGAATACACCGCTTGCTGAGCGTCTGAGGCGGGTGATCCCGCCGCCGGAATGGGCCGTCTTCGAGGACGACGTCGAAGCCATTCTGGCGCTGAAGCGCCAGCGCAATGCCGTGGTGCTGGCGCACAACTATCAGACGCCCGAGATCTATCACGGCGTCGCCGACATCGTCGGCGACAGCCTGCTGCTGGCGCGCGAAGCGACCAAGGTCGATGCCGAGGTGATCGTGCTCGCCGGCGTCCACTTCATGGCCGAGACCGCCAAGCTGCTCAATCCTGACAAGACGGTGTTGATCCCCGACGTAAAGGCGGGCTGCTCATTGGCGGAATCGATCACCGCCGACGACGTGCGGCTGATGCGCGCGCGCCACCCGGGCGTGCCGGTGGTCGCCTATGTCAACACGTCGGTGGCGGTGAAGGCCGAGTCCGACGTCTGCTGCACGTCCGGCAACGCACGCGCGGTCGTCGAGTCGCTCGGCGTCGATCACGTCATCATGCTGCCGGATGAATATCTCGCGCGGAACGTCGCCGCACAGACAAAGGTCAGGATCACGGCCTGGAAGGGGCATTGCGAGGTGCATGAGCGCTTCAGCGCCGATGACGTCCGCACGCTGCGCGACAACCATCCTGGTGTCACCGTGCTCGCGCATCCGGAGTGTCCGCCCGAGGTCGTGGCGGAGGCGGACTTCGCCGGCTCGACCGCGGCGATGTCGGACTTCGTCGGAGCAAGGAGGCCGGCCCGCGTGGTGCTGCTGACGGAATGTTCGATGAGCGACAATGTCGCCGTGCTCCATCCCGACATCGAGTTCATCCGCCCCTGCAATCTGTGCCCGCACATGAAGCGGATCACCCTGAAGAACATCCGCCACGCGCTCGAGACCAACACGCACGAGGTCACGATCGATCCCGCGATGGCCGAGCGCGCGCGGCGCGCAGTGGAAAGGATGCTGGCATCATGAGCATCGATGTTTCGAAGTTGATCGGCCGTCCCGTGATCATCGGCGGCGGTGCCGCGGGTCTGATGACGGCGCTGCAGCTTGCGCCCGAGCCGGTCGTGCTGTTGTCGAAGTCGCCGCTCGGCGCGGAGGCGTCGAGCATGTGGGCGCAGGGTGGCCTCGCCGCGGCGGTTGGCGATGACGATGATCCGGGGCTGCATCTGAAGGACACGCTCGCCGCCGGAGCCGGATTGTGCGACGAGCCCGCCGCGCGCCGCATCATCGATGCGGCGCCGGCCGCGGTCGAGCGCCTCGCGCAGCTTGGCGTTGCGTTCGACCGAGGTGCGGATGGACGTTGGCGTCTGGGCCTGGAGGCCGCACACAGCCGCAACCGGATCGTGCATGCGACGGGCGACGGCACGGGACGCGAGATCATGCGCACGCTGATCGCGGCTGTCAGGCGTTGTGCTTCGGTGACCTTGTTCGAAGGCGTCGAGGCGCGCCGGCTGATCGTCAATGACAGCGCGATCCAGGGCGTGGCTGCGGCGCGCGGCGATGAGGCTCTGATCCTCGCCACGACACGCGTCGTGATCGCAACCGGCGGCATCGGCGGCCTGTTCCTCGACAGCACCAATCCGGCCGGCTGTTTCGGCCAGGGCCTCGCGCTCGCGGCGCGGGCTGGTGCGGTGCTGTCCGACCTCGAATTCGTGCAGTTTCACCCGACGGCGTTCGACGGGCCGTCGCGGCCGCTGCCGCTGCTCACCGAGGCGATCCGCGGCGATGGCGCCGTCCTGATCGACGACACCGGCACGCGCTTCATGGCCGACGAGCCTGGCGCTGAGCTGGCGCCGCGCGACGTGGTGGCGCGGGCGGTATGGCGCCGCCGTGCGCAAGGCCACCGCGTGTTCCTCGATGCGCGCGAGAAGCCGGGCAAGGATTTCGCCGCCCGCTATCCCGTGATCAGCGCGTTCTGCCGCATGGCGGGCATCGATCCCGCGCGCGATCCGATCCCGGTGCGGCCGGCCGTGCACTATCATATGGGCGGCATCGCTGTTGACGCGATGGGACGCAGCTCGGTCGAGGGCTTGTGGGCCTGTGGCGAAGCCAGCCGCACCGGCCTGCACGGCGCCAACCGGCTCGCCAGCAACTCGCTGATGGAGGCGATCGTCTGCGCGCAATGGGTGGCCGAAAGCGTGGCCGGCGCGCCGCAGCGTGCAGGCAAGCCGTGCGAGGTGGCGGCAATTCCGCCGGCGTCCGATCCCTCGGCCGTACGGCCGCTGCTGTCGCACGCGCTCGGCGTGATGCGCGAGCGTCGCACGATCGCGGATGCCGTCAGCAGCCTGCTTCCGCTGGCAGAGCAGGCCGGGCCCATGGCTGATCCGGCGCTGGTCGGCCTGATGCTTGCGGTCGCGGCCCATGCCCGTGAGGAGAGCCGCGGCGCGCATTTCCGCAGCGATCGTCCGGACACGCTGCGCGTCGCGCAGCCGTCCAGCTTCACTCTGTCCGAGGCGGTCGCCGTTGCACGCGACATTGTCGAGGCGGAGCAGACGCCGTTCAGGAGCGCAGTGCCATGACTCTCAATCCTCTCTCGCCCTTGCTCTACGAGCCGCTGGTGCGCATGGCTCTGCTCGAGGATCTCGGCCGCGCCGGCGACATCACCACCGATGCCATCGTCCCCGCCGAGCAGCGCGCCTCGCTGAAGCTGCGGGCGCGCCAGCACGGGGTGATCGCAGGTCTCGATGTGGCGCGCTGCGCCTTCCAGACCGTCTCGCCGGACGTGCGCATGGAGATCGTGCGACCGGACGGCAGCGTCGTGACGCCGGGAGACGCGATCGCGACCATCAGCGGCCCGGCACGGGCGCTCCTGACCGGCGAGCGCGTCGCGCTCAACTTCCTCTGCCGTTTGAGCGGGGTCGCCAGCGCGACGGCGTCCCTGGTCGCCGCGGTGAAAGGGACCAAGGCGCAGATCGTCTGCACCAGGAAGACCACGCCGGGCCTGCGCGCGCTGGAGAAATATGCGGTGCGCGCGGGTGGCGGCGGCAATCACCGCTTCGGGCTCGATGACGCGGTGCTGATCAAGGACAACCACATCGCCATCGCCGGCGGCATCAAGGCTGCCATCACGCGCGCAAAGGCCCATGCCGGCCATCTCGTCAAGATCGAGGTCGAGGTCGATACTCTGGCGCAGCTCGAGCAGGCGCTGACGCTGGGCGTCGATGCGGTGCTGCTCGACAACATGACGCCGGCGGAGCTCGAAGCCGCCGTCGGCATGATCAGCGGCAAAGCCATCGCGGAAGCCTCGGGCCGGATCACCGTGGAGACCGCACCCGCGATCGCCGCGGCCGGCGTCGACCTGATCTCGGTCGGCTGGATCACGCATTCGTCGGCCGCGCTGGACATCGGGCTCGACGAGGCGTGATCAGCCCTTCAGCGCCGCAATCAGCTTCGCGGCGTTCTCCTCCAGCACCTTCGGATCTTCCTTACGGCTCGCGGGCGGCAGCAGGGAATCGCCGTTGTGGCGGGGCATGATGTGGACGTGCAGGTGGAACACCATCTGGCCGCCGGCATGCTCGTTGAACTGCTGCACGGTGATGCCGTCGGCGGCGAACGCGGTCTTGGCGGCGCGGGCGATGGTGCGCACGGCACGGCCGACGTGGAGATAGTCCTCCTCGGTGATGTCGAGGATGTTGCGTGCAGCGGCCTTCGGGATCACCAGGGTGTGGCCGGGCACGCGCGGCATGATGTCGAGGAACGCCAGCACGTGGCCGTTCTCATAGACCTTGGTGCAGGGGAATTCGCCGCGCAGGATCTTCGCGAACGGATTGTTGGGATCGTAGGCGGTCATGGGCAGTCCCTTAAGCAGTTCCTCTTGGTGCGCCTTACTCTCACCGGCACGTGTCGCCGGTCAAGACGGCTCGTCCATCCCTTTCCGGAACGGTCCGGATTCGGCGAGCTCGCGGCCGGCCTGTTCGACATAGGCGCGTTCGCGCTTGAGATAGTCGTCGATGGCCCGGCGCAGGCCGCGGTCGGCGATGTAGTGCGCGGAGTAGGTGGTCTGCGGCAGGTAGCCGCGCGCGATCTTGTGCTCGCCCTGGGCGCCGGCCTCGACCACCCCCAGCTTGTGCTGGATCGCGAAATCGATCGCCTGGTAGTAGCAGACCTCGAAATGCAGGAACGGGTGATGTTCGATGGCGCCCCAGTTGCGGCCGAACAAGGTGTCCGAGCCGATGAAGTTGATGGCGCCGGCGATCCAGCGTCCGTCGCGCTTGGCCATGACCAGCAGCACGTCTTCGGCCATGGTCTCGCCGATCAGCGCGAAGAACTTGCGGGTCAGATACGGCCGGCCCCATTTGCGTGAGCCGGTCTCCATGTAGAAATCGAAGAAGGCGTCCCAGGCATCCTCGGTGATGTCCTTGCCGGTCAGCCAATGGATGCTGATGCCGGAGCTCAGCGCATCGCGGCGCTCGCGCTTGATCGCCTTGCGGTGGCGCGAATTCATCGTCGCCAGGAAATCGTCGAAGCTGGAAAAACCCTGGTTGTGCCAGTGGAACTGCTGGTCGGTGCGCTGCAGGAAACCCTGCGCTGCGAGCAGCTGCCATTCGGATTCCCGGGCGAAGGTGACGTGCACCGACGACGCCTCGCTGATCCCGCACAACGCCTTCAGGCCCTGGGCGAGGGCGTTGCCTATCAACTCCTGGTCCTGGTCGGCGCGGATCAGCAGCCGCGGCCCTGTGGCCGGCGTGAACGGCACCGAGACCTGCAGCTTCGGATAGTAGCGCCCGCCGGCCCGCTCATAGGCATCGGCCCAGCCGCGGTCGAAGACATATTCGCCCTGCGAGTGGGACTTGAGGTAGCACGGCACGACGCCAAGGACCTCGTCGCCCATCTTCGCCACCAGATGGCGCGGCGCCCAGCCGGTGCGCAGGGTGGCCGAGCCGGAGGCTTCGAGTGCCGAGAAAAATGCGTGTGAGATGAACGGATTGTAGCCGCGACCGCAGGCGGGAGATGAGCCGGGACTCACGCGACCGTCCGGATTGGCACAGGCGTCCCATGCTGCAGGCGGGATTTCGCTGACCCCGGGGACGGCTTCGAGCGTGATCTCAGGTGATGCCATCGAGTCCTTGAAAGTCGAGTCCTTAAGAGAACCTAACGAGCGGCGTCCTGGCGGCGACACTCGAATGGCCGGTCCCTCAAGATCGTGCATCGCAGCAGCGAGTTCAAGGCCGGCGTCACGTCTCCGGCGTAAACCCTTCGAAGATCATCTGATCCGCATAGCGGGCTGCGGCGGCGCGCTGCTCGGGGGTGCGGACGGTCCAGGTCAGCAGCGGGCAGCCGAACACGTTGCGCGCGATCCAGGGGGCAGGCGCAGGCAGCTGCTCGACCCAATAGGCGACGAAATGCGGCTGGCTGCTGAAGCCATGCTTGAGATGCAGCATGCTGTCGCGTTGCGCCTGGGTCAGCTTGGCCCAGTAGCCGTCCTCGTAGCTGCGCTGGGCGACGATGCCGCGCGTCAGGTTCGGCATGGTCTCGCGCAGCGCCAGCACCTGGTCCGGATCGAACGACATGCCGACCACCGGCCCGGAATAGGACGCCAGCACCTCGGCCATGCGCCGGACCAGCCGGTGATCGCCCTGGAACGTGCTCTTGACCTCGACGACCAGCGGCACGCGCCCGGCGATCAGGTTGCAGAGGTCGCCGAGCGTCATCATCCGCTCGTCGGTCTGCTTGAACTTGATCGCTTTCAGCTCAGCCGCGGTCTTTTCGATCAGCGGGCCGGTGCCCTCGGTGAGGCGTCCGAGATCATAGTCGTGATGCACCATGGCCTCGCCATCGGCCGACAGCTGGATGTCGCATTCGATGGCGAAGTTGCCGGCCACCGCGCCGCGCGCGGCGGCCGGCATGTTCTCGATGATGCCGCTGACAGCATCATGCAGGCCGCGATGGGCGACGGGGCGGGCCGTCAGCCAGTCAGGTGCGCGCATTCGCCCCGTCCATTTTGCTGGCGCATGATCTCGTCGGAAAACCGTTTCGCACTTTTCCGGATCATGCGCTCTCTCTCACTCAACCTCGAACACGCCTTCGACTTCCACCGCCGCATCGGACGGCAGGGCCGAGACGCCGACGGTGGTGCGGGCGTGGCGGCCCTTGTCGCCGAAAGCGGCGACCATCAGGTCGGAGGCGCCGTTGAGGACCTTCGGCCCGTCGAGGAAGTCCGGCGCCGAATTGACGAAGCCGCCGAGACGGACGACGCGCACGACCTTGTCGAGGTCGCCGATCGCCGCCTTAACCTGCGCCAGCAGGTTGACGCCGCAGCCCTTCGCGGCCGCATAGCCGTCCTCGATCGACACGCCGCCGCCGAGCTTGCCGGAGGCGATCATCTTGCCGTCGGCGCCGAGGCAGACCTGGCCCGACACGAACAGCAGGTTGCCGGTGCGCACGAACGGGACGTAGTTGGCCACCGGCGCCTTTGGTGCCGGCAACGTGATGCCCTGTGCCGTCAGATTCTGTTCAACCGTACCCGCCATCTGAAATCCCCGTTCTGTCGCCTGAAAGCCGATCCCGTGCCGGACCGCGGCCCTGTTTGGCGCAGTTGCTACTGACATGCAAGCAGCCAGCGCCGACGCCAATCCGCCGCTTTGACCGCACGTTTCCGTGAGCCAGCCGCAGTTGCGACGTAATGCAGCGGTCTTTAATGTGACGGTTTAGCGATACGTCCTCCGAGGAAAACTCATGGCTCATTCGTTTCGACTGTCGATGGGAGCGCTCGCCGTCGCGGCGATCACATTCGGTCCGGCGCCGGCCGGGGCGGCCGTGCCGTTCCTGCCGCATCAGGCGCTCTATGACCTGAGCCTGGTCAAGTCGCGCGGATCGAGCCCCGTCAACAGCGCGCGCGGCCGCATCCTCTACAATTTCTCCGGCAACGCCTGCAACGGCTACACCTCGGAATTCCGCCAGGTCTCGGAGCTCGATCTCGGCGAGGGCAAGGTGACCCTGAGCGACCTGCGCTCGACTGCCTGGGAGGACGGCGCCGGCAAGAGCTATCGCTTCAAGATCGACTCGCGCATGAACGATCAGGCCTCCAGCCCGGTCGACGGCATCGCCGAGCGCACCGGCGATCACATCACCGTCAAGCTCAAGCAGCCGGAGGCGAAGACCTTCACGCTCGACGGCTCGACCGTGTTTCCGACCGAGCAGATCCATCGCATCATCGCCGCCGCGCGCGAGGGCAAGTCGCTGCTTGAGCTGACGGTCTACGACGGCTCGGACAATGGCGAGAAGGTCTACAACACGCTGACCGTGATCGGAGCAGCCGTGTCGGCCGACAAGGCGGCCGCCAAGCCCGATGCCTCGACCGACAACGACGAGATGAAGAAGATGACGCGCTGGCCGGTAACGGTCAGCTATTATGACCGCGACGCCAAGCGGGCCGAGGGCGAGCAGACGCCGGTCTACGCGATGTCGTTCGAGCTCTACGAGAACGGCGTCTCGCGCGCGCTCGTGCTCGACTACAATGATTTCGTCATCGCCGGCGCGCTCGGCAAGTTCGACGTCAAGGACGCGAAGGACGGCAAACCCTGCGGCAATTGATCGGGGCATCATTCCGTCTGCTCCGGGCCGTCATAGGCGATGCCGCGGATCACCGCGGCCTGGCCGAACTTCTTGCGTAGCGCATCGATCGCGCGCTCGGCCGAGGCCGAACGGCGATCGAGCATGTCGGTGTCGGAGGCCTCCGAGCCCGGGCGCAGCGCGCTGACGCCGGCGCCCATCAGCCGGAACGCCGTGCCGTCGGTCTCGCGCGCCAGCATCTCCTTGCAGATTGCGAAGATCTTGCCGGCGAGCTGCGTCGGCGCCGCGATCGATTGCGAGCGCGTTCGTTGGCGGAAGTCCGCGGTCTTCAGCTTCAGCGTTATGGTCGACCCGGCGAGCTGGCTCGCCTTCAGCCGTGCCGACACCTTCTCCGACAGCCGCCACAGGGTCTTTTCCAGGGTCGCGTAGTCGCGGATGTCGGTGTCGAAGGTGGTCTCGCTGGAGATCGTCTTGGCGCCGCGATCGGCCACGACCTTGCGGTCGTCGATGCCGCGCGCCAGCCGCCACAGCCTGCGGCCGTCACCGCCGAACTGCTTCATCAGCTCGATCTCGTCGGCACGCTGCAGGTCGGCGATGGTGCGGAAGCCCTGGTTCGCCAGCCGTTGCTGCGTGGCGGGACCGACGCCGAAGATGAAGCCGACCGGCTTGTCGGCCAGCATGTTGCGCGCTTCCTCCTGGTCGAGTGCGGCGAAGCCGCGGGGCTTGTCGAGGTCGGAGGCGATCTTGGCGAGGAACTTGTTGCAGGACAGGCCGACCGAGACGGTGATGCCGATGGTCTGCTCGACCTCACGGGCGAAGCGCGCCAGCACCTTTGCGGGGACCATGCCGTGGACGCGCTCGGTTCCGGAGAGGTCGAGGAACGCCTCGTCGATCGAGAGCGGTTCGACCAGCGGCGTCAGCGCCTGCATCGCCTGGCGGACCTCGCGGCCGACCCGGACGTATTTCGCCATGTCCGGAGGAATGACGACCGCCGAGGGACACAGCTCCAGCGCCTTGAACATCGGCATCGCCGAGCGCACGCCATAGGTGCGGGCGATGTAGCAGGCCGCCGACACCACTCCGCGCTTGCCGCCGCCGACGATGACGGGCCGGTCGGCGACCTCGGGATTGTCGCGTTTCTCGACGGTCGCATAGAACGCGTCGCAATCGATATGGGCCAGCGTCAGCGCGGGCAGGGCGCGATGGCGGACGAGGCGCGGCGAGCCGCAGGCCGTGCAGCGGCGCGCGCTGTCATCCAGATCCGTCAGGCAGTCGCGGCAGAAGCAGGTCGGCCCGCTGACCGCGCGCGACGCTCCTTCTGGCGCGGAAGCGGTCACGGCACGTCGCGCTCCCACTGCCGGTCGCCCAATACCTGCCGCGCCGCCATGATATTGGTCGGATGTAACTTGGAGCTGGCGGCAAAAGCCTTTACCGTCTCGTCGTCGCGCAGCACGAAATCGAGCACGCTGACCAGGAAATTGGGGTCGGCGGCCGAGGATCGCAGCGTCTCCGGCCCAATCCCGGTCTCGGCCAGGAACCGGCCCAGCCGCTCCGGTTCGCCGGCCAGGAAGCCGAGGGCCTGAACTGCAACGATTTCAGCGACTTCGCGCGGATTTCGAACGGGCTTTTTCAACGGCGGATTTGCCTTTCCGTTAACTTGTCGGCTCTACTTTGCGCCCATCATGCCCGAGTCTTCGGAATGGGTTCAAGCAAGTGGAAACCATCTCGGGGAAAGATCGAATACCGACTTAACGGGTTAGAACGAATCTGGGGCTAGTTTGAATTAGATGAGTAGCGGTGGACAGGCGTCCGCCAGAGGGCATGCCGGTGTCAGTGATTCGGAGGGGCGGATGGGCAAGACCGTCCTGATCGTGGAGGACAACGAGCTCAACATGAAGCTCTTCCGCGATCTGTTGGAAGCCCACGGGTACCAGACGTCCGGGACGTCCAGCGGCGTGGAGGCGCTCGACATCGTGCGCCGGACCCGCCCCGATCTGATCCTGATGGACATCCAGCTGCCGCAGGTCTCGGGCCTGGAAGTGACGAAATGGATCAAGGACGATCCGGATTTGCGTGCCATCCCGGTGGTGGCAGTGACGGCCTTTGCCATGAAGGGCGACGAGGAGCGCATCCGCGAGGGTGGCTGCGAAGCCTATCTTTCCAAGCCGATCTCGGTCGGAAAATTCATTGAAACGGTACGCCGCTTTATCGGCTAAGGAGTTTCTGCAGTGTCCGCGCGTATCCTTGTGGTCGACGACGTCCCGGCCAACGTCAAGCTGTTGGAGGCGCGGCTGTCGGCCGAGTATTTCGACGTGCTGACCGCCGCGAACGGCGCCGAGGCGCTGCAGATCTGCCAGCGCGCCGAATGCGACATCATCCTGCTCGACGTCATGATGCCGGACATGGACGGCTTCGAGGTCTGCCGCCGGCTGAAGTCGAATCCGGCCACGCATTTCATTCCGGTGGTCATGGTGACGGCGCTCGACAGCCCGTCCGACCGCGTGCGCGGCCTGGAGGCCGGCGCCGACGACTTCCTGACCAAGCCCGTCTCCGACGTCGTGCTGATCGCGCGCGTGCGCTCGCTGACCCGGCTGAAGATGATGACCGACGAGCTGCGCATGCGCGCGCTGACCTCGCTCGAGATCGGCGTGCAGGCGCCCGAGCGCAACGCTGTCGCCGACGGCGGCAGGGGCGGCAAGGTGCTGCTGGTCGACGACCGGCCGTCGTCCTACGAGCGGCTCGGGCCGATGCTGGCGACCGAGCATGCCGTCGATGTCGAGACCAATCCCGCCGAGGCCGTGTTCAACGCCGCCGAAGGCAATTACGACCTCGTCATCGTCTCGCTCGATCTGAACGACTACGACGGCCTGCGACTGTGCAGCCAGCTGCGCTCGCTGGAGCGCACCCGGCACGTGCCGATCCTCGCCATCGCCGAGGCGGAGAACAATTCGCGGTTGCTGCGCGGCTTGGAAATCGGGGTCAATGACTATCTCTTGCGCCCGGTCGACAAGAACGAGCTGATGGCGCGGGCGCGCACCCAGATCCGCAAGCGCCGTTACACCGACCACCTGCGCGACAACGTGCAGAACTCGATCGAGATGGCGATCACCGACGCGCTGACCGGCCTGCATAATCGCCGCTACATGGAGACGCATCTGGCGACCTTGGCCGACCAGGCGGCGAGCCGCGGCAAACCGCTGGCGCTGATGATGCTCGATATCGACTACTTCAAGTCGATCAACGACAATTACGGCCACGATGCCGGCGACGACGTGCTGCGCGAGTTCGCGATGCGGGTGCGCAAGTCGATCCGTGGCATCGATCTCGCCTGCCGCTATGGCGGCGAGGAGTTCGTGATCGTGATGCCCGAGACCGATCTGCACGTCGCCGGCATGGTCGCCGAGCGGCTGCGGCGCTCGGTCGCCAACGAGCCGTTCTCGGTGCACAAGGGCGAGAAGCGCATCGAGGTCACGACCTCGATCGGGCTGTCGACCCTGGAGCAGAAGGGCGAGCCGATCGCCGACGTCATGAAGCGCGCCGACAATGCGCTCTACCGCGCCAAGAACGAGGGCCGCAACCGCGCGGTGGCGATCGCCCCGGTGCATCAACCGGCGCCGTTCCTGCCGCAAGCCGCCGGCCGCGGCCGCTGAGGGGCAGGGCGGCTCCGATCTTTCTGTCCTCGGCTGAAGCTGCGGCGCATCTGTCCAACGGCCTCCATCTGCCATCGAGTCGCTCCGGGCCTCGTGCTTCGAGACGCGCCGCAAGCGGCGCTCCTCAGCATGAGGGTTGAGAGCTTCGCCAAGATCTCTCAAAGACCGCGCCAAGACCACGGACCTCGTCCTGAGGAGCACGCCGCAGGCCTGCGTCTCGAAGGACGGCCACGCGCGCTGCAGGTTATCGGGCGTGCGTACGACGTCGTTGCGCCAAAGTAACGGCGGGGTCGGACGGCAGGCTTCCGTACATGACATGTCGTCCTCGCCACGCATCCGCGCCCGAGCTTTGCCATTCAAAGCCCTCGTCGAGAACAGAGGGCGCAGGGAAGGCCGGGTGCTGGTCGCACCCATGGTCCGCGTGCAGAAAAAAGCACGCGGCAGAACCACAGGTACGAGCCGGACATCCGGCCCTCCCTGCGCGATGGCTTTACGGCTTACTCCGCGCTCTCCCCGGGGACCGGCGTTCTTGCCCCCGTCGCGAGCGCGCTTCGTCGCAGCGCCCGCTTGGCCTCAGCATCGGGAGGCCAGGACCACACGGCTTGACCGTGCAAACCGGATCGTTCGTCGGCGCGGACAAGCCACGCTGCAACCCGACACGCCCACCGCAGCCCACCTCACGCTCGTGACGATCGCGATGCGCCCCTCGTGGCGAGGTGGGATGGATGGAGAGATAGCATGATTTCTGGAAAAGAGAAAGTAAAAATTGCGCTCTGAATAGCCGGCGAGAGCGACATCGTTGAAAGCGTTCGAGAAGTTAGTCTTTTGGCGCAGGACGGTCTCGGGGCGCTCGGATGGGGAGATCGCTTCCTCATCGCAATGCCTTAGACGGATCCCTGAAGATCAAGCCGATGTTGATCGGACCTACGTACTTCGGGTGTCTCATGCTAGCCTGGTTGCGGCGTTGCTCTCTAGTTGGGGGAAAGGCATGAAGCCGCTTCGCATGGGTGTTTTGGCCGGCGTGCTGATGTTGTGTGGAGTCTTGGTCCTCGAAGCGCTCGGTGTGCAGACCAACCTTTTGGTTTTCATGGTCTTGGGAGGCGTTTCGGGCTCGCTGGCTGACATCTTGGATCGGTTCATGGCGGGGCGCGGTACGTAGCGCTGGTCAGCGCGCAAGGCTGGATGGTTGTAGGCTCATTCGGATGTATCTCGGACGGAGAGAGCGTCTGATGTTTGTGGAGCGTCCCGATGTGGACATTTCAGCTGGTAGTCCGCACTCCGTAGGGCGGATCAGCGCAGCGTGATCCGCCGCTTCACGTTCGCCGTAAATCGGCAGATTGAGCTGACGCCAATCCGCCCGCCGTGCTCGCGCGGTCAATCTACAACAACTCGCCGCCAGGATGTGGGGCGCCAAAATATCCCTTGATGTTGCGTGCGTGCCATGATACCTTACGCGACATGAGCAAATCGGTCCGCATCGTCAACTTCTATCACATGACCCGCTTCGGCTGGGCCGTGGAAGGAGTCGCGCGCTAGGACTTGGACGTTGCGATCGTTTCACCAGGCCCCGCCGGCATCGGACGGGGCCTTTTGTTTGGCCACGCTCCCTGCCGGCACCACACAGCAGGAGCATCCGATGCCGCCCCAGACCAACCTCACTGCCGAGATCGCGCGCGATGGCGCCGCTCCCGGTCTCGATCGTCCCATGGCCGCAGCGACGAACGCTGTGCGTGGCGTGCAAGCCGCGCCGCGACCGTCCGCGTCCATCACGGTGCTGCGTGACGCGGTGTCGGAAAAGGACGCCGCCGGGCCGCCGGGCGCAGCAGCGCCGGGATTGCTCGGCCGGCTGGCGCGCTATTGGCTGGTGTTTCAGGAGGGCCGCCGGCTCAGGCGGATGAGAGTCGATCTGCGTGACCTGAGCGAGGCGCAACTGATTGATATCGGCCTGACCCGAGGCGACATCGACCACATCGCCGCGCACCGCGCTCTCGAACGGTTCAAGCGGAGCACGGCGCATCTGATGATGTCCCGCGGCGTGATGTAGCTGCGCGCGAGCCGGCGCTCGACGTTACGGTGGTCGTCGGAAGGGCGGATCTGCGTGATCCGCCCTCGCGATGCCATGGCTTGTTCCAAAGCGCGGGCTTGCCTGCTCAGCGAGCCGTTGCCACAACGTCCTTGCGCGCGCAGCGACGCAATCCAGAGTCCGTCTGCGGGACGAGCCTGGATTGCTGCGTTCGCAATGAGGGAGGAGAGATCGCGCGTCTCTCGACCATCATCCGCGGAGAATCGCGAGAGGAGGCCATGTCAGATGACGCAACATATCGGGATCGTCGGCTGCTCCGCCGAGGGCGCCGCGCTTTGCTATCGCACCATCTGCAAGGAGGGGGCCGGCGTCCTCGGGCCGCATGCGCATCCCGAGGTGTCGATGCACACGCCGTCGCTCGCCGACTACGTGACATGTCTCGATCGCGGCGATCTCGCAGGCGTGGCCGAGCTGATGCTGGCCTCGGCCCGCAAGCTCGCGGCGGCCGGCGCGGATTTCCTGATCTGCCCGGACAACACCATCCACCAGGCGCTGCCGCTCGTGCTGCCGCACTCGCCGCTGCCGTGGCTGCACATCGCCGATGAGGTCGCCAAGGAGGCGGCGAGGAGAGGCTATCGGCGTGTCGGCATCACCGGCACGAAATGGCTCGTCGACAGCAATGTCTATCCCGACAGCCTGGCCGCGAACGGCCTCGCCTTCGAGCGCCCGGACGAGGCCGACCGTATCACGGCGAACCGCATCATCATGGATGAGCTCGTCTGCGGCCGCTTCGAGCCGTCATCCATCGCCGCGTTTCAGGCGATCATCGTGCGGCTGAAGGCGCGGGGCTGCGACGCGGTCGTGCTCGGCTGTACCGAAATTCCGCTCATCATCGATGACACCAACTCGTCCTTGCCGACGTTGGACTCGACGCGGCTGCTCGCCCGCGCCGCGCTGTCGCGCGCGTGTCCGGTTGCGGTCTGAGGAGCGGACCTGCGCAGGGCGATGCGCGGCCGTTCTGCATCGAACGTCGTCGGAACCGCCCGCCGCCGCAGGCGTTTGTCTGGGCCCCAAGGAGGAGCCCCGATGAAGAAGCTGATGTTTGCGGTTGCCGTGTCGCTGTCCGTTCTGCCGTCATTCGCGCTGGCCCATATGGGCACGCCGCAGGAGCAGAAGGCGTGCGCACCCGACGCCAAGCGCTTCTGCCGCACTCAGCTCGGCGACGACTTCGGGGTCCAGAATTGTCTGACGCAGAACCGGGCCAAGCTGAGCAAGCGCTGCGCGGCGGTGTTCCAGAGCCACGGGATGTAGCACGCCTGGTGCGTCCGGCGGATCAGCCCAGCGTGATCCGCCGATCTTACGGCGCGGAAGAGTGGCTATGACGCTCGCGCTGATGCGCTCGACGCTTCAGCTGAACACGGCTACGCCGCGCGCACCTTGCGCAGGAACTTGTCCAGCTCGTCCTTGAGGTGATCGCTCTCCCGCGACAGCGAGTGCGCGGAGGATAGCACCTGGGACGAGGCGGTGCCGGTGGCGCTGGCCCCCTTGCTGACGTCGTCGATGTTGCCGGCGACGCGCGCGGTGCCGCCGGCGACCTCCTGGACGTTGCGCGAGATCTGCCCCGTCGCCGCGCCCTGCTGCTCGACGGCGGCGGCGATGCCGGCGGCGATCTCCGAGATCTGCTGGATGGTGCCGCCGATCTGCTTGATCGAGGCGACCGAGGACTGCGTCGCGTTCTGGATGCCTTCGATCTGCTGACCGATCTCCTCGGTGGCCTTGGCGGTCTGCGACGCCAGCGCCTTGACCTCGGAGGCAACCACCGCGAAGCCGCGGCCGGCGTCGCCGGCGCGCGCCGCCTCGATGGTCGCGTTCAGCGCCAGCAGGTTGGTCTGGGCGGCAATCGAGGTGATCAGCTTCAGCACGTCGCCGATACGCTCGGCGGTGCGCGACAGCTCGCTGATGCCGACATCGGTCTGCTCGATCTGGCGCACGGCCTCCTTGGCGATGGTGGTCGATTCCCTGACCTGGCGGCCGATCTCATGGACCGAGGAGGTCATTTCCTCCGCGGCCGAGGCGACCGATTGCACGTTGGTCGAGACCTGGCCCGAGGCGGACGCGGCGCTGGACGACAGCTGCTGGGTCTGCTCGGCGGTCTTGGTCAGCGTGTTGGCCGAGACCTCGAGCGTGCGGGCGTCGGCATGAACCTTGTTGATGATCTGGCCGACGGTGGCTTCGAACTCATCGGCCATGCGCTGCATCGCGACGTGCTGCTCCGTCTTGGCCGCATCGAGATAGACCGAGATGGCGAGATCCATGTCGATCATCGCCGCCTTGGTGATCGCAGCCTGCAGTGCGGCCTTCTTCTCGCGCGCCGACTGGCCCCCGAACCAGCGGTCCGCGATCTCCGTCTCGATCGCCTTCTGCAGCCCGGTGACGATCAGCGAATAGCCGGCGATGTACCAGCGCGGCTCCAGCCCCATTCGGTTGTGGGCCATCCCGATCCGGGTCACCGACTTCACATAGGCATCGTCGAACTTCGCGGTCGCCAGCGACATCCAATGATCGTGCTGGGCCTGCTTGGCGTGCCCCATGGCGGCCGGGGTGGAAAACATCTTGGCGAGATGCGGGTACTTGCCGACATGGGCGTAGAACTGCTCCAGCAGCCCAGGCAGCACCTTGCCGATCATCGGCCGCAGCTCCCGCAGCGCCTCTCGGGTCGAATTGTCGATGCCGATAAAATCGAGACGGGATTGCAGAGTCTGGAGATCGGTCATCGCTGGTCTACCGGTAAGATAAGGAGGGGGACGCTGCGGAACTCGCAGGTGCGTCGCCAGCCAAAATCGCACGGGTTTGGTTGATGGCTCCTTAAGTCGGGAGCCGGATTCGACCGCGGCGAGGGGACCGATCCGATGCGGGACGGCCCCGGCCGCATCCAGTGGCTGCGGCGCGCGCAATAAAAAACGGGGCCGAAACGGCCCCGTTGAAGTCGCAGCAGACCGCGATCTTACTTGATCTTGGCTTCGCGGAATTCGACGTGCTTGCGCGCAACCGGGTCATACTTCTTCTTGACCATCTTGTCGGTCATGGTGCGCGAGTTCTTCTTGGCAACGTAATAGAAGCCGGTGTCGGCCGTCGACACGAGCTTGACCTTGATGGTGACCGCTTTGGCCATGTCTTGAACCTCTGGAATCGGGATCGGGGGTGGGCACCGGCCAAAGAGGGGGCGCCGTTGGCCGGCAACCTACCCAGCCAGCCCCCAAAGTCAAGGTTTGAGGGCCAGATTCTGGGGGCCCTAGGCCGCGAAGAAGCGGTTTTTCGGTCTGGGCAGGCCGAGATTGTCCCGCAAGGTCGGCCCCTCATACGCCGTCCGGAAGATCCCGCGGCGCTGCAGCTCGGGAATCACCTTGTCGACGAAGTCGTCGAGCCCGGCCGGCAGGAACGGGAACATGATGTTGAAACCGTCCGACCCACGGCTTTCCAGCCACTCCTGCATCTGGTCGGCGATCGTCCTCGCGGTGCCGACGAAGGACAGACCGCCATAGCCGCCGACCCGCTGCGCCAGTTGCCGCACCGTGAGCTTGTCGCGCGCGGCGACATCGACCAGGCGCTGGCGGCCGCTCTTGGAGGCGTTGGTCTCGGGGATATCAGGCAGCGGGCCGTCGGGATCGAAGCCGGAGGCGTCGGTGCCGAGGATGACCGAGAGCGAGGCGATGGCGCTGTCGTAATGCACCTTGCTGTCGAGCAGAGCGCGCTTCTCCCTGGCCTCGTCGACGCTGTCGCCGACCACGACGAAGGCGCCGGGCAGGATCTTCAGATGCTCCGGATCCCGGCCGACCTTTTCCATGCGGCCCTTGATGTCGGCATAGAGCTTTTGCCCGTCGGCGAGGCTGCCGCCGCCGGTGAACACGGCCTCCGCCGTCTCGGCCGCGAGCTGCTTGCCATCCTCCGAGGCGCCCGCCTGCACGATGACGGGCCAGCCCTGCACGGGACGGGCGATGTTCAGCGGGCCGCGGACTTTCAGATATTTGCCCTTGTGATCGAGCACATGCATCTTGTCGGGATCGAAGAACAGACCCTGCTCGACGTCGCGCACGAAGGCATCGTCGGCGAACGAGTCCCAGAGGCCGGTGACGACGTCGTAGAACTCGCGGGCGCGCTTGTAGCGCTCGGCGTGCTCCATGTGATCGTCGAGGCCGAAATTCAGCGCGGCGTCCGGATTCGACGTCGTGACGATATTCCATCCGGCGCGGCCGCCGGAGATGTGATCGAGCGAGGCGAAGCGGCGGGCGACGTGATAGGGCTCGTCGAAGGTGGTGGATCCCGTCGCGATCAGCCCGATGTGCTCGGTGACCGCCGACAGCGCCGAGAGCAGCGTGAACGGCTCGAACGAGGTCACGGTGTGGCTGCGCTTCAGAGCATTGATCGGCATGTTCAGCACGGCCAGGTGGTCGGCCATGAAGAAGGCGTCGAACTTGCCGGCCTCCAATTTCCGGATCAGCTGCTTCAGATGCGCGAAGTTGAAATTGGCGTCCGGCCAGGCGCCGGGATAGCGCCACGCGCCGGTGTGGATGGAGACCGGGCGCATGAAAGCGCCGAGCTTGAGTTGACGTGGGGCCATGAAGGGTCGTCCGCGGATGGTTGCTGTCTTGGGCAGATAGGAACTCGGCCCATGCGTGTCAGCAATCGGCGGCAGAACACGATTTCGTTTTTGGTGGCGGACGTAGCACGCTCATTCCAATGACGTGCCGAGCAAGCGATCCAAACAACGGTGTCATCCCGGCGAACGCCGGGATCCATACTCCGTGAAGGGAATGTGAGGCACAGTCTCGACCATCCGGGCCGATCGAAAGATTCCGCGGTATGGGTCCCGGCGTTCGCTGGGACGACACTTTGTTGTGGGGGTGGACCGCCCACTCGCCGCGACCAGCATCCACCGAGTATCCTGCTCCTCTGGCAGGGACGAACGGCAACAGTGCCTTTCGCACTCATTCACAAGGGAGCCATCGGCGTGTCAGACCGGCTGAACATCTCCTCAGGCTATCCGTTCGAGGACGTCTATGGCTATGCGCGCGCGGTCCGCGTTGGCGAGCAAATCTTCGTCTCCGGAACGACTGCGCGCGGTCCTGATTTGGATCGCGACGTCTACGCGCAGGCGCAAAGCGTAATCGGCCTTATCGCCGAAGCGCTGCAGAAGGCGGGAGCGGAGCTCCGTCACGTGGTGCGTACGGTCGTGTACTTGACCGACATGGCGGATACCGATGCGGTGGCCCTTGCGCATAGCGAAGCCTTCGGGACGATTCGGCCTGCAAGCACGCTCGTGAAGGTCGCAGGCCTCACGCCTGCGACGGCGCGCGTCGAGATCGAGGTGACCGCGATCATTCACGACCGAGCATCGTAGCGGCGCTATACCGGGGATTGCCTCAACCGCCCAGCACGTCCTTCTGCATCTTGCCGCCGTAGAAATGGAAGAACGGCACCGGCGCGTCGTGGCGGAGCGGGCCGGTGGCGAGGCGGCGGTCGAGCTCGTGGAGAACGTTCCTGGTCATCGGGTGCAGGTCGGCGAGCGGCTTGGAGCCGAGCTCGACCCAGACCAGCTCGACCAGCTCGGCATCGGCGTGGATCACGCCGTCGACGCGGTGGGTGATGGCGGAGGCATCGGCGGTGAAGAAGCGGGTGTCGAAGCGTTTGATGCGGCCGGGCGGGGTGATGGCGCGGGCGATCAGGAACAGGCCGGAGGGATCGGGCAGGAGGCCGGCCTGCGCGAATGGCGCCCAAGGACCTTCAAGCTTCAGTGCGGGGCCGTCGACCCTGCGTCCCAGGCAGAGACCGGTTTCCTCGCAGGCCTCGCGGATCGCGGCGACGGCCAGCGACTTCGCGCGCGACGCCGTCGTCTGTGGCTTGCCCTTGAACAGATTGGCTTCGAGCTCGGCCGGCATGGGCGCTGCGACCGGGATGCGGTGATCCGTCTTGTCGACGCGGCCGCCGGGGAAGACGAACTTGCCCGGCATGAACACGACCTTGTCGTGGCGCTTGCCGACCAGCACCTTCGGCACAGCGCTGCTGCGATCGACCAGGATCAGCGTCGCCGCATCCCTTGGCTTGGTGTAGGGATGGTGGTCCGCTTCCTTCTCGGCGGGCTTGCCCGCCGGCGCGCCGGTCGCCTGTGCCGTCTCGCTCATGTCCTCCCCGCCTTTTTCTTGCTCGTCGATCGGTCGAATGCTCACACCGGTGGAATGCCCTCCACCGGATTGTCGTCGAAGCCGTGCATGCGGAAGGCCCATTGCAGCCCGACGACGGCGCCCTTGACCGGCTGAATCAAGGCGAGCGCGGCGACCAAGGTCACCGGCAGATAGATCGCGAGTTGCAGCGCCACTGGCGGCGCGTAGTTGGTCTCGATCGAGAGCACCAGCGGCACGATGATGTGGCCGACGATGACGATCACGAGATAGGCGGGAAGATCGTCGGCGCGATGGCCGGAAAAATCCTGGCCGCAGCGGTCGCAGTTGTCGGCGACTTTCAGGAAGGCGCGGAACAGCTTGCCCTCACCGCAGCGCGGGCAGCGGCAGCGCAGGCCGCGCTTCATCGCGGTCCAGACGTCGCGCTTCTCGGCGAGGCCGGTGTCACGTGTCCAGGTTTGCGGCATTGCGTGGGGCGTTGAACTCATGGCGTCCATGATCTGCCTTTCTTCGATGTGCCGGGCTTGCGTTTTGCCCCTGCCTTTTGGCTTTTCTTGCGGCTTTTTTCTTCGTGCTTCGGACGAGCCTCGGATTTGGCCCGCTTGGTCGCCTTGCTCTTCGCCTTGACGGTCGTCTTGCTCTTCGACCGGTCGCGGCGGCCATGCCGCGAAACGAGGACATCCGCCTGGGTCAGGAGCTCGAAGCGCAGCGCGCCGGCCACCGGCTGAGCTTCTACCAGACGCACGTCGACGACGTCACCCAGCCGGTGCATGGCACCGCTGCGCTGGCCGATCAGCGCGTGCCGCGTCTCGTCATAGTCGAAATATTCCGTGCCGAGGGTCCTGATCGGAACCAGGCCGTCGGCGCCGGTCTCGTCGAGCTTGATGAACAGGCCCGCGCGGGTGACGCCGGAGATGCGGCCCTGGAAGGTAGCGCCGATGCGGTCGGCCAAGTGATGGGCGATCAGCCGGTCGGCGGTCTCGCGCTCGGCCTTCATCGCGCGCCGCTCGGTGACCGAGATCTGCGCCGCGACCTCGGCGAGATGATCCGGCGTCTCGCTGTCGGGCAGGGCGCCGTCGCCGAGGCCCAGCGCGCGCAGCAGGCCGCGATGCACGACGAGGTCGGCATAGCGGCGAATGGGCGAGGTGAAGTGGGCGTAGCGGCGCAGGTTCAGCCCGAAATGCCCGTAATTGTCGGTCGAATATTCCGCCTGCGCCTGCGAGCGCAGCACGACCTCGTTGACGAGATGCTCGTAGTCCTGGCCGGCGACCAGGGTCAGCACGCGGTTAAACAGCGACGGCCTGAGCGCGCCGCTCTTGGCGAAGGGCACGTCGAGGGTCTTCAGGAACTCCTGCAGCGCATGGATCTTCTCCACCGTCGGCTCGTCATGCACGCGGTAGATCAGGGGCAGCGCCTTCTTCTCCAGCAGTTCGGCCGCGGCGACGTTGGCCGAGATCATGAACTCCTCGATCAGCCTGTGGGCGTCGAGGCGCTCCGGCACGACGACGCGATCGACGGTGCCGTCGGTCTTGAGCAGGATCTTGCGCTCGGGGATGTCGAGGTCGAGCGGATCGCGCGCGTCGCGGCCGCGCTTGGCGACCTCATAGGCCGCATAAAGCGGCGTGAGGATCGGCTCGAGCAGGGGACCGGTGACGTCGTCCGGCTTGCCATCGATCGCGGCCTGCGCCTGCGCATAGGAAAGCTTCGCGGCCGAGCGCATCAGCACGCGGTGGAACGAGTGCGACCGCTTGCGGCCGTCGGCGCCGATCACCATGCGCACGGCGAGCGCGCCGCGCGCCTCGCCCGGCACCAGCGAGCACAGATTGTTGGAGATGCGCTCCGGCAGCATGGGCACCACGCGGTCGGGGAAGTAGACCGAGTTGCCGCGGATCAGCGCGTCGCGATCGAGCGCCGAGCCCGGCCGCACGTAGTAGGCAACGTCGGCGATGGCGACGTGGACAATGAAGCCGCCGACATTGTTCGGATCGGGGTCGGGCGCGGCATGAACGGCGTCGTCGTGGTCCTTGGCATCGGGCGGATCGATCGTGACCAGCGGCAGCTCGCGCCAGTCCTCCCGGCCCTTCAAGGTCGCGGGCAGCGCGGCTTCGGCTTCGGCCACCGCCGCGGCCGAGAAGTCCATCGGGATCTCGTGGGCATGGATCGCGATCAGGCTGATCGCCTTCTCGGTGGCGACCGAGCCGTAGCGCTCCTTCACGCGTCCTGCGGGCAGGCCATAGCCACGGCCACGCAGAAGGTCGACGCTGATGAGATCGCCGTCCTTGGCGTCCTTGGTGTCGGCGGGCGCGATGGAGAGCTCGCGGCCGGCCTGCTTCTTGTCGACCGGAATGAGGCGGCCGCCGCCGCCGGGATTGCTGCGGAAAATGCCGAGCACGCGCGGCCGCGCCTGATCGAGCACCTTGAGTACGCGGCCGCGATAGGCCACGCCTTCGGCATCCTTGATCGGCTCGACCCGCAGCAGCGCGCGGTCACCGACGCCGGCGGCCGAGCCCGGCCCGGCATGACGCGGCGTGTGGATGCGGATGCGCGGCGGCTCGGACTGTTCGGCCTCGTCCCATTCGGCCGGCTTGGCGATCAATTCGCCGTCGCTGTCGCGCCCGGTGATGTCGGCGACCAGCGTGGCCGGCAGTGTCGCGGTCTCGACGACCTTCTTGCGGCCGCTCTTCTTCACCGTGCCGTCGGCGACGAGCTCGCGCAGCAACTGCTTGAGCGCGACGCGATCGGCGTTCTTCAGGCCGAATGCGCGGGCGATGTCCTTGGTGCCAACCTTGCCCGGATTGGCGCGGATGAAGGCGACGATGGCCTCCCGCGAAGGGAAGCCGATGTCGCGCTTTTGGGTCATTTTCTCATCCGCGGGCCTTGCCGGCGCTTTTCTTGGGCGTCGCCTTGGTCGCAGGCTTGGCCGAGGTCTTGGCGGCCTTGGCGACGGGCGCACGCGCCTTGCTGGTGGAGTCTGATTTCGGTTTGGCGGCCGCCTTCTTCGCCACGGCCTTTTTCGCCGGCTTCGGCGTGTCGTCGTCACCGCCGGTCTTCGGCTTGGCCTTGCCGGCAGCCTTGGCCGGCTTCGCAGCCTTGCCCTTGGCCTTCTTGCCGCCGCCCTTGGCGGCGCGCTCGTCGAGCAGCGCAATCGCCTCCGCGAGCGTGATCGTGTCCTTCTCCTTGTCGCCGGGGATGGTGGCGTTGACGCCGCCTGCGGTGACATAGGCGCCGTAGCGACCGGCCTTGACGGCGACGGGGCCGAGCGACGGATGGTCGCCGAGCGCCTTGCCGGGATCGGCGCCGAACCGCTTGCTCGGTCCCTTGGCGATCTTCTCGGCGATCAGCGTGACGGCGCGGTTGAGGCCGATGTCGAACACCTCGTCGCCCGCCTCCAAGCTCGCATAGGTCTTGTCGTGCTTCACGAACGGCCCGAAGCGGCCGAGATTGGCGATGATCGGCAGACCCGTCTCCGGATGGATGCCCACCTCACGTGGCAGCGACAGCAGCTTCAGCGCATAGTCGAGCTCGAGGCTTGCGGGCGACGTCCCTTTCGGGATGCCCGCGCGCTTCGGCTTCTCGCCCTCGGCGTAATCCTTCTGCTCGCCGAGCTGGATGTAGGGGCCGAAGCGGCCGGCCTTGACGACGACGTCTAGGCCGGTGTCCGGATCCTGGCCGAGCACGCGATCGGCCGTCGCCTCGCTGTCGGCGGCGAGCGGGCGGGTGTAGCGGCATTCCGGATAGTTCGAGCAGCCGACGAAGGCGCCGAACTTGCCGGCCTTGAGGTTGAGCCGTCCGGTGCCGCAGGTCGGGCACTGCCGGACATCGCCACCGTCGTCGCGCGGCGGATAGATGTGGGGCCCGAGCATCTCGTCGAGCGCGTCGAGCACCTGCGCCACGCGCAGGTCCTTGATGTCGTCGACGGCGCCGATGAAGCCGGTCCAGAAATCCTTCAGGACCTGCTGCCAGGCGATCTCGTTGTTGGAGATGCGGTCGAGCTGCTCCTCGAGATCCGCCGTGAAATCATACTCGACGTAGCGGCGGAAGAAGTTCTCCAGGAACGCGACGACGACGCGGCCCTTGTCCTCGCCGTGCAGCCGCTTCTTCTCGAGCTTCACATAGCCGCGGTCCTTCAGCACCTGCAGGATCGAGGCATAGGTCGAGGGTCGGCCGATGCCGAGCTCTTCCATGCGCTTGACCAGCGAGGCTTCGGAGAAGCGCGGCGGCGGCTCGGTGAAATGCTGGGTGACCGCGAGATTCTGCCGCTTCAGCGGCTCGCCTGGGCTCATCTGCGGCAGGCGGCGGCCGTCCTCGTCCTCCTCGTCGTCGCGGCCTTCCTGATAGAGGGCGAGGAAGCCGTCGAACTTGATGACCTGGCCCGTCGCGCGCAGCTCCAGGGTGCGGGCGCCCGCCTTGGCGATGATGTCGACGGTGGTGCGCTCCAGCTCGGCGGATTCCATCTGGCTCGCGATCGTACGGGTCCAGATCAGCTCATAGAGCTTGGCCTGGTCGTCATCGAGCCGCTTGCGTAGATCGGCCGGCTTGCGCGACAGGTCGGTCGGGCGGATCGCTTCATGCGCTTCCTGGGCGTTCTTGGCCTTGGCCTGGTACTGGCGCGGGCTCTCCGGCACATATTTGTTGCCGTAGATCTCGCCGATCACCTTGCGGGCCTGGGTGATCGCCGAACCGTCGATCTGCACGCCGTCGGTTCGCATATAGGTGATGAGACCGGTGGTCTCGCCGCCGATGTCGATGCCTTCATAGAGACGCTGCGCGATGCGCATCGTGTGCGCCGGCGCGAAGCCGAGCTTGCGGCTCGCCTCCTGCTGCAGCGTCGAGGTGGTGAAGGGGGCCTGAGGGTTGCGCCGCGCGGGCTTGGCGTCGACGGTCGCGACCGTGTAGCTCGCCGCGTTGAGCGCGGTCTTGAAATCCTCGGCTTCGGCGCCGGTGCCGATGTCGAGCCGCTGGATCTTCTTGCCGTCGGCGCCGACGAGGCGCGCCTCGAAGGTGTCACCGCGCGGCGTCGCCAAGGTCGCGATCAGCGACCAGTATTCGCGCGGGACGAACTTCTCGATCTCGAGCTCGCGATCGCAGACGAGGCGCAGCGCGACCGACTGCACGCGCCCGGCCGAGCGGGCGCCCGGCAGCTTGCGCCACAGCACGGGAGAGAGAGTGAAGCCCACGAGGTAATCGAGTGCGCGGCGCGCCATGTAGGCGTCGACCAGCGCGCCGTCGATCTGGCGCGGATGCTTCATCGCCTCCGAGACGGCCTGCTTGGTGATGGCGTTGAAGACGACGCGCTCGATCTTCTGATCCTTGAGCGCACGCTTCTCCTTCAACACCTCCAGCACATGCCAGGAAATCGCTTCGCCCTCGCGATCAGGGTCGGTGGCGAGAATCAGCCGGTCAGCGCCCTTCAGCGATTTGGCGATATCGTTGAGTCGGCCGGCCGCCTTGGGATCGATCTCCCAGATCATGCGGAAATTCTCGTCCGGATCGACGGAACCGTTCTTGGCCGGAAGGTCGCGGACATGACCGAAAGAGGCCAGAACCTCGTAGGATGAGCCCAGATACTTATTGATCGTCTTGGCCTTGGCAGGCGACTCCACGATGACGATATTCATGTATTTCCAATGGCTTAGTGGAAGGATTGAAGCTGGCTTCGCGGGATTCGCGCCGGCTGCGTTGACCCGAACATGGGTGGTGAGGGGGTTCCTGTCAAATCGAGGGATGTTGAAAGGCGATTGCGTTCGACCGGCGAAGTACCTATCAGGTTGTACGGAGCACGATGAGAATCGTGCTCTTTTGAGGTTGTTTTTCGTCAAATTCCTTATGCTGGGTGACGGTTGTTGGCCAAGGCAGTGGACAAAAGCGACCCGGACGTCGAGGTGACGGTGGAGGATCCCGACGCCGCGGCGGCGCTGATCGCCGAGGTGACGGCCAGCCTGTCGCATCTGGCGCAGCGCCATCACCTCGACATGCTCGACTACCTGCTGCGCATGGCGAACCTGGAGGCCGAGGAGCATCTCAGGCTGCGCAGCCGCCACAGGCTCTGCTGACGGCCGGCCGCGCTCAGCGCGGGGCGAGAGCGGTTTCCTCCGGCGCCAGCGTCCGGCCGTCCTCCGCAGTCAGCAGCAGCTTGCGAACCGGCCTGCGGTTCGCGCGGTCGACGAGCGCGGTGGCGATCTCGTCCGGGTGCTCGTCGAATTCCTCGCTCCACTGTCGCAGTGCGACCAGGATCGGAAACAGGCCGCGGCCTTTCGGCGTCAGCACGTAGTCGCGATAGGAGCTGCCATCCGCGGCCGGCTCGGTGGTCAGGATGCCACGATCGACCAGCGCCCGCAGTCGCACCGTAAGGATGTTCTTCGCCATGCCGAGGCTGCGCTGAAATGCGCTGAAGCGGCGCACGCCGAGAAAGGCATCGCGGATGATCAGCAGCGACCACCAGTCGCCGATCGCATCCAGCGACCGCGCGATCGGGCAGGCGTCGCCTTCCAGACTGGTGCGCTTGACCATCACGTCATCCTTGTCCTGTCACCCGCGGGGCGCGGCTGGTACCCCGGCGCGCCCGCGTCAGGTCACGCCCTTGTGTGGTTGCATTATAAAACCGACCGGCCTATGTCGTCTATTGGTTTAATTATGCAACCATATGGAGGCGGGCGTGAGGCTTGCAAACAAGACGGCACTGATTACCGGCGGCAGTAGCGGCATCGGGCTTGCGACCGCCCGGCGCTTCGTCGCGGAAGGCGCCAGGATAGCGATCACTGGGCGAGATGCCGGGCGGCTGGAGGCTGCGGCGCGCGAGCTCGGGCCGAACGCGCTGGCGCTGGTGGCCGATGCCACCGACATCGCCGCGACCGAGGCCGCGGCCGCCCGCGCCGCAGAGCGCTTCGGCAAGCTCGACATCCTGTTCGCCAATGCCGGCATCCCCGGCGCGACCCCGGCCGGAGCAACCAGGCCCGAGGTGTTCGAGCAGGTGATCCGCACCAATCTGACGGGCGTGTTCTTCACCGTTCAGGCGGCGCTGCCTCATCTCAAGGACGGCGCCTCGATCATCCTCAATGGCTCCGTGATCTCGGTGCTGGGCAATCCCGGCTATTCGGCCTACGCTGCGAGCAAGGCTGGGGTGCGCGCGATGGCCCGGGTGCTGGCGTCGGAGCTGTCGCCGCGCGGCATCCGCGTCAACGTGGTTGCGCCGGGCGCGATCCGGACGCCGATCTGGGGCGCCGCGGTCGCGACGCCCGAGGCTGAGAAGACGTTCGAGGCAAGGATCGCGGCGACCACGCCGCTCGGCCATATCGGCGAGCCGGAGAATATCGCCAGCACCGTGCTGTTCCTGGCGTCGGACGATGCCGCGCACATCCAGGGGCAGGAGCTGTTCGTCGATGGCGGCGCCACGAGCTCACCGGCCGGTGCGCCGATCTATCGGGGATAGGCGCCAGAGAGCAGCCTGTGGCGAGGCCTCGTCACGGTGAGAGACGGTGGCTGCCGGCGGCAGCCACCGTCTCGATCAGGCAGCGAGATCGCCGGCCGTCTGAAGCGCCGTCGCGAGCGCCTGCTCGCGCTGCTCCGGCCCGATCTGGACACCATCGGCCGCGATGAATGTGAGATCCTTGACGCCGATGAAGCTGAAGACCCCGCGCAAATAGGTCTCCAGATGTTCGAAGGCGGCCATCGGCGTATCCGCGCCATAACGGCCGCCGCGCGAGATTGCGATGATCACGCGCTTGTCGCCGGCGAGCCCTTCCGGGCCGTTCGGGCCATATTTGAAGGTCTTGCCCGCGACCGCGATGCGGTCGATCCATGCCTTGAGCTGGCTCGGGATGGAGAAATTGTACATCGGAGCCCCGATCACGACGGTATCGGCGCGGAGAAATTCGTCCAGGACAGCCTGACCGGACGTGATGTCCGCCTCGATGGCTGGATCCGCTGCCGCTCCTCCGCGCATGGTCGCGACATGCGCGCCAGACAGATGCAACAGCGGTTCTGCGGCGACATCCCGATAGGTGACCTCGAGGTCCGGCGTCAGCTGGCGGAGCCGCGCGACGATTGCGGCGGACACCTGACGGCTGACGGAGTGGGGGCCGAGCACGCTGGAGTCGACATGAAGGAGTTGGGTCATCGGTCAGTCACCTTGGTATTGGTTTGTAACTGGCGCACTATGAGTGACTGTGCTGTAACTCCACAAGAACGCACATTTTTGAAACTCGGGCACAGCCATGACACCTGCGAACAGCCCTGATCCTGACCTGCCGGCGGAGCCGGAGCACAATGATTGCCGGGGCGTCGCCTCGATCCTGGCGCGCGTCGGCGACAAATGGAGCGTGTTCGTCATCATGATGCTGCAGGACGGGCCGAAGCGCTTCAACGAGCTCAAGCGCCTCGTGGGCGGCATTTCCCAGCGCATGCTGACCCTGACCCTGCGCGGCCTCGAACGCGACGGGCTGGTGACGCGCACGGTGTTTCCGACCATCCCGCCGCGGGTCGACTATGAATTGACCGATCTCGGCCGCGGCCTGTCGCAGCCCGTGCAGGCGCTCGGGCACTGGGCCATCCAGCACCAGGAGCAGATCGAGCGGGCACGCACGCACTTCGACGCACGCAAGGATGCCGACTGAGCGCTAGGTGAGCGACACCATCCCGCCGCCGTGGCGCTCCAGGCGGCCGGCCAGCTCGAGCTCGAGCAGCACCATGCGCAGCACGGCGGGTGACAGACCGCTGATCCGGATCAGGTCGTCGATCGAGACGGGCGTCGGGCCGAGCAGGGCTGTGATCTGCGCGCGGTCGTGGCTTTCGGGATCGGGGGCGAACAACTCCTCGTCCGGCTCGCGCAGCGAAAAGGGCAGCGGCCGCTCCATGATCGGGCCGACGGCCTGGATGATGTCGGTGGCTTCGGTGACGAGCGCGGCGCCCTGCTTGATGAGATCGTTGGTGCCCGCGCAGCGGGGATCGAGCGGCGAGCCCGGGACGGCGAAGACCTCGCGGCCCTGTTCGCCGGCCATGCGCGCCGTGATCAGCGAGCCCGAGCGATGCGCGGCCTCGACGACGACGACGCCGAGCGAGGCGCCGGAGATCAGCCGGTTGCGGCGGGGAAAGTCGCGGGCGCGCGGCTCGTGGCCGAGCGGCATCTCGGAGATTGCGGCGCCGCTGCCACTGATGATGGCGCCGAGCAGGTCGACGTGCTCCGGCGGATAGATCCGGTCGTGGCCGCCGGCGAGCACCGCGACCGTGCCGCTGCCGAGGCTCGCGCGATGGGCGGCCTGATCGATGCCACGGGCGAGGCCGGAGATGATGACGAAGCCGGCCTGACCGAGCTCATGGGTGATCTGGCCGGCGAATTTGAGTCCGGCGGCGGAAGCGTTGCGCGAGCCGACGATGGCGATCATCGGGCGCATCAACGTCTCGCGGGCGCCGCGCACTGCGAGCAGCGGAGGCGCATCCTCGCAGGTGGCGAGGCGGGGCGGATAGCCGTCCTCGTTCGGCGCCCGCAGTTCGACGCCTTGCCGTTTGCAGGTTTCGAGTTCGGCCTCGGCTTCGCCGACCGTGCAGATCCGGCCGGCTCCGGCCGCGCCGCCGCGGCGTGCCAGACCGGGCAGCCGGTCGAGCGCTACGCGCGCGGTGCCGAAATGGTCGAGCAGCGAGCGGAAGGTGCGCGGGCCGACATTGTCGGACCGGATCAGGCGCAGCCGGTCGCGCCGCTCGGTGTCGCTCAGCTCGATCGTCGTGTTGATGGCATCCACGCAAAGCCCCCTTTACCGGGGACTAGAATGGAGCAACCCGAGGACGCAGGGAAGAGGGCGCGCTACGCCGGCGCGACGTCGCGCACATCCTCGGACGCGGATATCGGAGACGACAGCGCCGGCTGATCGCCCTGGATGGCCGGCGTGGTGCCGACCGGAGCCTCGCGCAGCCAGCGCTCGGCGGCGTCGCGTCCGCGCTGGTACAGCAGCTCGATGAAGCTGCTGCCGAGATCGGTCGCATCGCGCTGAGCCAGGGCCTCGATCTCGTCCTCGGCGGCAAGCCGATGAACGCGCGGCGGATGCAGGCCGTCGCTGCGCGCCCATTCGAGCGCGGCGAGCTCGGCGTTCAGGACCGCATTGCCGGCGATCTGGTCGAGACGGCGATCGATCGCGGCCGAGGTCATCGGGACATTGCCGTCGCGCGCGGGCGTGACCTGAACGACCAGCAGGTCGGCGGCGCTGGACTCATGCGCGATCTGGATCAGCGGCGGATTGGTGACGTAGCCGCCGTCCCAATACGCCTCGCCCTCGATGTCGACAGCGGCGTGCAGTTGCGCGGGACAGGTGGAGGCAAGCAGTGCATCCGGCGTGATGCCGGCATTGCGGAAGATCTGCGGCAGGCCGTCACGGGCCCGGGTCGCCGCGATCAGCAGGCGGGGCGCGGCCGGGCCCTGCACGGCGTCGAAGTCGATCGTCTCGAGGAGGATGTCGCGGAGCGGGTCGAGATCGAGCGGGTCGGCGCGTCCGCCGCGCAGCCCCGCGCCGAACGACACCGAGCTGCTCGCCGGCGAGTACGCGCCGATCACCAACAGCGATCGGAACGACGCCTCCTCCATCAGCCGGGTCCAGAACAAAGCGAGCCGGTTGCGGGCTTCGTCGCGGCCGCCCTTGGCGAGCCCGCTCGCGAGCAGCGAGGCGTTGACCGCGCCGGCGCTGGCGCCACTTATGGTGTCGAAATCGCAACCGGGTTCCTCGAGCAGACGATCCAGCACGCCCCAGGTGAAGGCCGAGAACGTTCCGCCGCCCTGCAGGGCCAGCGACAGCTTGCGCGGCGGCCACGTCCGGGGTGGTGGCGGCAGCGTGACCGTTGCGATCGTCTCCGCAAGCGTTCGCTCGGGCGTCTCTGCAGCTTTGGTGTCGCTGATCACGGGCGCGCTCGTGGCCGTCATGATCATCTCGGTAACGGCCGGCGCGACATCGGCTCGTTCCGGCGCAGGGTGCGGTTCGGATGCTTCGGTGGATGGTGCCACGTTCGGCATGACCGGCGCAGCGGGCGCGATCGCCTCAGGCGTGGGCGCCGGGTCTGTAGCGGCCGTGATGCCGGTCGACCAGATCTCGGCGGCCGAGAGCAGCAGGCTGGCGTTCGATCGGGCCGGGGCCGCCTTCTGCTGCGCCGGAGCCTGATCAGTACGGTCATCGTGCGTGGCCGACGAACCGCTGGAATTGGTCTTGCGTAACCACATGCAGGAATCATGACAGGCAATCATGATTCACGCCAGAGTCCCGCGTTAACTTATTAGCTGATGAATCGCCGGTGTTGCTGTGCAGCCGCTGTGAAATCAGGGCGTAACACAGGTTTTCCGTATTTGTCCGGAGTGATTACTTCTTCGTCCCGATCTTGCTCTCGGTGCCCGACTGCAATCGCTTGATGTTTTCGCGATGCATGTAAACGAGCAACAGTGTGAGCAAGGTGAACAAGGCGGCCAGCGCGGTGTGACCGAAAGCCCACAGCACGATCGGCGTCAGCACGCTGGCGACGAGTGCCGCGAGCGATGAGTAGCGGAGCGCGAACGCGGTGGTGAGCCACACCAGGCAGAAGAAGATGGCGCCGGGCCAGAACAGGCCAATCAGAATACCGATGTAGACCGCCACGCCCTTGCCGCCGTGGAACTTCAGCCACACCGGGAACAAGTGGCCGAGGAAGGCGCCGAGGCCCGCGATCATCGCGGCATTCGGGCCGCCGAGATAGCCGGAGATGATGACCGCGGCCGTGCCCTTCAGCGCGTCGCCGAGCAGGGTTGCTGCCGCGAGCCCCTTGCGTCCGGTGCGCAGCACGTTGGTGGCGCCGATATTGCCGGAGCCGATGCTGCGCAGATCCTGCGTGCCGGCCAGCTTGGTCAGGATCAGGCCGAACGGGATGGACCCCAGGAGATAGCCGATGATGAGAGCGAGGGGCAGGAAGGCTTCGGAACCCATCACACCACTCCTTCCGAGCTTGGCCTTGCGTCAGACATGTTCGAACACGGTGCGGCCGCCGACGATGGTGCGGACCACGCGACCGGTGAAGCGGGCTTCGTCGAACGGCGTGTTCTTGCACAGCGATTTGAGGTCGGCCGGATCGAGGATCCAGGGCACGTCGGGATCGATCACGATGATGTCGGCCGGCGCGCCCGCTCGCAGGGTGCCGCCGGGCAGGCCGAGCAGCTCGGCGGGCCGGGTCGACATCGCGCGGATCAGGGTCGTCCAGCTCAGCTCGCCATTGTGTACGAGCCGCAGCGCCGCCGGCAGCATGGTCTCAAGGCCGACCGCGCCGCTCGCGGCTTCCGCGAACGGCAGCCGCTTGACCTCGACGTCCTGCGGCGTGTGGTCCGACATGATGACGTCGATCAGGCCCGAGGCCAGCGCCTCGACCAGCGCGCGGCGGTCGACCTCGGTGCGCAGCGGCGGCGTCAGTTTCAGGAAGGTGCGGTAGGGGCCGATGTCGTTCTCGTTCAGGGTGACGTGGTTGATCGAGACCGACGCGCTCACCGTGAGGCCTGCCTCGCGGGCGCGCCTGAGGATGTCGAGCGAGTCGATCGAGCTCAGCGCGGCCGCGTGATAGCGTCCCTTGCTGAGCGCCACCAGGCGCATGTCGCGTTCGAGCACGACGGCTTCCGCTGCGGGCGGAATGCCGTAGAGGCCGAGCCGCGAGGCGAACTCGCCTTCGTTCATGACGCCTTCGCCGACGAGATTGGGATCCTCGGTGTGGTGCACGATCAGGGCGTCGAAATCCCGCGCGTAGGTCAGCGTGCGGCGCATCACCTGCGCGTTCATCACGCTGGTATGGCCATTGGAGAAGGCGACCGCGCCGGCAGCGCGCAGCAGCCCGATCTCGGTCATCTCCTCGCCGCGCAGGCCCTTGGTCAATGCCGCCATCGGCTGGATGTTGACGATGGCGGTGTCGCGCGCGCGGCGCAGCACGAAGTCGACGGTCGCCGAGTTGTCGATGACCGGCTCGGTGCCGGGCTGGCAGATGATGGTGGTGATGCCGCCGGTCGCGGCGGCCTGGCTGGCGCTGGCGAAGGTCTCGCGATGGCCCAGACCCGGCTCGCCGACGAAGGCGCACATGTCGATCAGGCCGGGGGCGACGATCTTGCCGGCGCAGTTGATGACGTCGGTGCCCTCGGGCACGCCGGCCGCGCCGATGCCGCGCTTGAGGTCGCGGATGACGCCGTCGGCGATCAGCACGTCGCCGGGGCCGTCGAAGTCGCGGGAGGGATCGATCACGCGCGCATTGGCGAGCAGGATCGGACGGCGGTCGGTCAGCATGGCGTTTTGTCCCGACTTCTGTATCACGCGTTGGGCAGGTTGCGGGCCAGTGCTTCGAGCACGGCCATGCGCACAGCAACCCCCATTTCGACCTGTTCCCGGATCAGCGATTGTGCGCCATCGGCAACGATGGACTCGATCTCGACGCCGCGGTTCATCGGTCCCGGATGCATGACCAGCGCGTCTGGCTTGGCGTAAGCGAGCTTCTTCTGATCGAGCCCGAAATACTGGAAATATTCCGACGACGACGGCACGAACGAGCCGTTCATGCGCTCGCGCTGCAGGCGCAGCATCATCACGATGTCGGCGCCGTTGAGGCCCTCGCGCATGTCGCGCGCGACCTCGACGCCCATCCGCTCGATGCCGGGCGGCAGCAGCGTGGAGGGCGCGACGATGCGGACGCGGGCGCCCATCGTATTCAGCAGCAGGATGTTGGAGCGCGCGACGCGCGAATGCAGCACGTCGCCGCAGATCGCGATCACCAGCCCCTCGATGCGGCCCTTGTTGCGGCGGATCGTGAGCGCGTCGAGCAGCGCCTGGGTCGGATGCTCATGCGCGCCGTCACCTGCATTGATCACGGAGCCGTCAACCTTGCGCGCGAGCAGCTCGACCGCGCCGGAGGCGTGGTGACGGACCACCAGGATGTCCGGATGCATCGCGTTGAGCGTGACCGCGGTGTCCATCAGGGTCTCGCCCTTGCGCATGGACGAGGACGACACCGACATGTTCATGACGTCGGCGCCGAGCCGCTTGCCCGCGATCTCGAACGAGGACTGCGTCCGCGTCGACGCCTCGAAGAACAGGTTGACCTGGGTCCGGCCGCGCAGCACGGTGCGCTTCTTGTCGACCTGACGATTCAGTTCGACATACTCCTCGGACAGATCGAGGAGACCGGTGATGTCGTGGGCGGAAAGGCCCTCGATTCCCAGCAAATGCCGGTGCCCGAGGACGAAAGTCGATTTCGGAGAGGTTGCCATTAAAGCCAGAGCTATAGGCGCGGTTTCCGCAGGGGGCAAGGCCGAAAGCCGGGGTTCCGAGTTATCCCCCGTTCCGTCTTTCGAGCCTCTCAGGGCGCTCCAAACCGGCGGCTGGCGAGCCATCGCCAGACGAGGTCCGCTCCGATATGCCCTGATCCTGCTGGCAGCGATCGTGCCGGCCTGTGCGGCCGCGTTGCCGTTCGATTTCGTCTATCTCCGCGACATCGACCCGACGATCCTCCAGGACATCCGTTATGCCGGCAGCAACAATTTCGTCGGCCGCCCTTTGCCGGGCTACGAGGCGGCCGAATGCGTCGTGACGCGTGACGTGGCGCGGCGGCTGCAGGCCATCCAAGCCGAGCTGCGGCCGCGCGGCCTGTCGCTGAAGATGCTCGACTGCTACCGGCCGGTGCGTGCCGTGGCGGAGATGCTGGCTTGGTCGCAGGACGGCGTCGAGACCACGGCCGGTCGCCGTTACACTCCGCGCATTGCCAAGCAGGACCTGTTCCGTCTCGGCTATATCGCCGTGCGTTCGAGCCATTCGACCGGTGCCGCGCTCGATCTCACGCTGGTCGAGCTGGCTGCGGACAATTCTGCGGTGTTCGATCCGGCCAAGGACTATCCGGACTGCACCGCGCCCGCAGCGCTACGCGCGCCCGAGGGCAGCGTCGACATGGGAACCGGCTACGACTGTCTAGATCCCAAGGCGCATACCGCCGCGCAAGGATTGGCGCCCGAGCAGCGGCGCTGGCGCAATGAGCTGCTCTCGGCCATGGCGCGGCAAGGTTTTGTGAACTATGCCAAGGAGTGGTGGCACTTTTCGCTGCCGGGCGCTGGCGCGACCACTTATGTTTTTCCCATTCGGCCGCGCCGATGATCGATCTGTAGCAGGGCACGGCCATGACGCAGTCTTCCTTCGCGACCCATGAGGTCTTCAACCAGTCGCCGCCATTCGAGGACGTCAACCTGTTCACGGCAGACCAGCCGCTGGTCGACGCGGTGAAGACCAATGGCGGTGCTGGCGCCGAGCAGGAGCTGTCTGCGTTCGGTGCGCTGTGGGGCTCGGCCGAGATGGCCGAGCAGGGCCGGCTCGCCAACGAGAACACGCCGAAGCTGCGCAGCTTCGACGCCAAGGGCTTTCGGCGAGACGTCGTCGAATTTCATCCGGCCTACCATGCGATGATGTCGCGCTCGGCCGCGGCCGGCCTGCACAATTCGACATGGACGGCAGAAGGCCGGCCCGTCGGCGGCTGCTCGGAGGTGGTGCGCGCCGCGAAGTTCTACATCGCCTCGCAGGTCGAGAGCGGCCACCTCTGTCCGATCACCATGACGCGGGCCTCGGTGGCGGCGCTGGCCGCCCAACCTGATCTGCTGGCAAGAGCGATGCCGGTCATCGCGACCGATGACTACGATCCGGCGTTTGCGCCGTGGTGGCAAAAGCGCGGCATGACGCTCGGCATGGGCATGACCGAGAAGCAGGGCGGGACCGACGTGCGCGCCAACATGACGCGCGCTGAGCGCACGGCCGATGGCTATCGCATCACGGGGCACAAATGGTTCATGTCGGCGCCGATGTGCGACGCCTTCCTGGTGCTGGCGCAGGCCGATGCCGGCCTGACCTGCTTCTTCATGCCGCGCTTCAAGCCGGATGGCTCGGTGAACGCGATCCAGTTTCAACGCTTGAAGGACAAGCTCGGCAACCGCTCCAATGCCTCGTCGGAGGTGGAGTTCGTCGGCGCCTATGCGGAGCGGGTCGGCGACGAGGGCAGGGGCATCAGCACCATCATCCAGATGGTGCAATTGACGCGGCAGGATTGCGCGATCTCGTCGGCCGGCCTGATGCGCTCGGGGCTCGCGCACGCGCTGCATCACGCGCGCCACCGCAGCGTGTTCCAGAAGCATCTCGCCGACCAGCCGCTGATGCAGGCGGTGCTCGCCGACATGGCCGTCCATGTCGAGGCGACGGTGGCGCTGGTGATGCGGCTGTGCCGTGCGTTCGATCGCGCGCATGATGATGCGACGGAGGCCGCCTACATGCGGCTGCTGACGCCCGCGATCAAATACTGGGTGTGCAAGAGCGCGCCGCCGTTCCTGTATGAGGCGATGGAATGCCTCGGCGGCAACGGCTATGTCGAGGACGGCATTCTCGCGCGCCATTTCCGGGAGTCGCCGGTCAATGCGATCTGGGAGGGCTCGGGCAACGTGATGTGCCTCGACGTGCTGCGGGCGCTGACGCGCGAGGCGGAGGCGGCCGCGCACGTGCTGATGCAACTGAAGGCAGAGACCAGCGGGCTTCCCGGCGCGGCGGAGGCGCTCGCTTTCATCGAGACCGGCTTCCGCCGGCCGGATTCCGAGCGCGTTGCCCGGCTTGCGGTCGAGAAGCTGGCGCTGCTCGCCGCCTGCGCCGCGCTCAACGTGGTCATGCCTCGCCATGCCGAACTGTTCGCCGCCACGCGGCTCGCCGCCGTGCATCCGAGCATGTATGGCGCGGTCGATCTCGATCCCGCCGATATCCGTGCCTTGCTGGAGCGCGCCCTGCCTTGACCGATTCTCCTGAAGCCGCCGTCGCGGACTCGCTCGATCCGGCCAATCCACCGCAACAGGTCGCGCCTGCGAAACACCAGCCGCGCACGCTCGGCTTCTGGTGGACCGCGCTGTGGGGCTTCGTGATCTTCATCGCGCTGTTCGCCGGCCAGGCTGCGGTGGTCGGCTATTTTCTGCTGATGCGGGACGGGCCGACCGACGCCGCTGCGCTGGTTCACATCGCCAGCCGCGGGCTGACCTTGTCGCTGTCGGTGATCATGGGCCTGCCGGCCGTGCTGCTGGCGGTCTCTTTCGCCGTCCGTCATACCCGCACGCCCTTCGCCGAATATCTCGGCCTGCGCTGGACGTCGTGGAAGTATGTCGGCATCGGCATCGTGGGCATGGTGGTGATCGTCGTCGCCTGGGACCTGATGTCACGGGCGACGGGGCGCGAGGTCTCGCCGGGCTTCATGTTGGACGTCCTGAAGACGGCCAAGGGCGACGGCACGGTCTGGCTGATGGTGCTCGCCTTCTGCGTCGCGGCGCCGCTGTCCGAGGAATTGTTCGCGCGCGGCTTCCTCTATCGCGGCTGGTCGGATTCGTTTCTGCGGGTGCCGGGCGCGATCGTCCTGTCGTCGCTGGTCTGGACCGCGATGCATCTGCAGTACGACTGGTACTTCTTCCTCGAGGTGCTCGCGCTCGGCCTGTGGTTCGGCTATCTGCGCTCGGTCAGCCATTCGACCTGGCTGACCGTCGTGCTGCATGGCCTCAACAACCTCGCCGCCACCGTGCAGACCATGTGGCTCGCCAGCGGCCACTCCTGAGCGGCGGTGTTCAGCCGGCCCAGGCGATCGCGAGCGGCATGGTCAGCGCCGCCAGCACGGTCTGCAGTGAGATGATCTGCGCCAGCAGCGGCGCGTCGCCGCCCATCTGCTTGGCCAGCACATAGGCGCTCGGCGAGGTCGGCACCGCCGCGCAGATCGCGACCACCACGAGGCTCGGGCCGGTGACGCCGAACCATCCGGCGAGCCCGATCGCGAGGAGGGGCATCAAGACCAGCTTGAGCACGACGCCGAGCGCGGCGGCCGGGCCGGCGCGACGCAAGCCTTCGAAGTGCAGGCCGGCGCCGGTCACCAGGAGGCCGATCGGCAGCGACGCCTGGCCGAGCGCGTCGGCGGCATCATGCCAGAGTTTAGGCAGTGGCACCCGCGCGACGTTGAGCGCGAGGCCGAGGACGCAGGCCCAGATCAGCGGATTGCGCACGATGGTGGCGAGAATCTCGCGGAGCGGGCGGCGGTTCGGCGAGGCATAATGGGCGAGCACCGCGACGCTGAACACGTTGACCATCGGGATGATCGCGATCATCGCGACCGACGCCACCGCAAGGCCGGTGGGGCCGAACAGGCTGCCCGATACGCTGAGCGCGACGTAGGTCTGCCAGCGCGTCGCGCCCTGGAAGATCGAGGTGAAGGCCGGTCCGTCGACGCCGGCGCGCGCGAGCAGCGGCCGCAGGGCGAGGCAGAGCGCGGACATCGCCAGCATCGCCAGGAACAGCGCACCGCCGATGCCGGCCACCGGCACCTTGCTGAGATCCGCCTTGACGAGGCTCTGCAGCAGCAGGACGGGGAACAGCACGTAGTAGGTCAATCGCTCCAGCCCGTGCCACTGGGTATCGAGCCGCATCAGACTGCGCCGCAGGCCAAAGCCGACCACGATCAGCAGGAACACCGGCGCCAGCGCCGCGATGACGGGGCCCATGCGACTACTGACCCGAGCGGCGCAGCGTCGTCAGCCGGTCGAGCGCGCCCTGCAGGATGAAGATCGCCGCATGCGTATCGATCACCTCGGCGCGTTTGGCGCGGCTGACATCCATGCCGATCAACTCGCGCTCGACCGCCGCCGTCGACAGCCGCTCGTCCCACAGGCCGATCGGCAAGTCGGTAAGGCCGGCGAGATTGCGCGCGAACGCCCGGGTCGATTGCGCCCGCGGCCCCTCGCTGCCATCCATGTTGATGGGAAGGCCGAGCACGAAGCCGACCACCTTGCGCTCGGCGCAAATGGCAAGCAGCCTGATGGCATCGGCCTTGAAGGCCTTGCGCTGGATCGTCTCGACGCCGGTGGCGAGCCGGCGATCGGGATCGGACACGGCGACGCCGATGGTCTTGGTGCCGAGATCGAGGCCGACGAGCGCGCCGCGCTCGGGCCAGCGGCCGGCGGCTTCGACAAGGGGGAGAATGGGGGCGGGCATGGCAATGCGCTTAACACGCAGGCGCGTGGCGAGCCAGCAGGTGAGGGCGTGCATCGCTTCGCCGCCCCGATGAAGCTCGCGCACGCGAGTCGACCGGCCCAGATGTCGAGCGTTGCAGTCTTTCCCGGATGCGCCGGCTTCGGATCATCAAGCGAAGCTGGTGGAGCGCGAGAGCTTGTTCCAGGCACTCACTTCGGCTTTCATGCCCTCGATCTTCTGCTCGACCAGGGCCAGCGCGTCCTCACCGAGGAACAGCCGTACAGGCGGTTTTTCGGCTTCCACGAGGGCAAGCAATGCCTGTGCGGCCTTCGCGGGATCGCCGGGTTGGTTTCCGCTCTTGGCCAATCGGGCGGCGCGAATCGGATCCATGACGGCGTCGTAGTCGGAAATGCTGCGTGGCGTGCGATCCATGGACCGTCCCGCCCAATCGGTCCGAAACTGACCGGGCGCGAGCGCAATGACGCGGATGCCGAAGGCGGCCACTTCCTTGCCGAGCGCCTCCGAGATGCCCTCCAGCGCGAACTTGCTGCCGCAATAGAAGCTGATCCCGGGCATGGTGATGAAGCCGCCCATGGAGGTCACATTGACGATATGGCCGCGCCGCCTCGCGCGCATCCCCGGCAACACGGCCTTCATCATCGCGACAGGGCCGAACACGTTGGCGGCGAACTGCCGCTGCAGATCGTCGAGCGAGGACTCCTCCAGCGTGCCCTCGTGACCGTAGCCGGCATTGTTCACCAGTACGTCGATCGCGCCAATCTGCTTCTCGGCCTCTGCCACAGCAGCCGGGATTGCATCGAAATCCGTAACGTCGATCACGAGAGGATGAGCCTTGCCCGCTGCAAGCGCGGCAAAAGCCTCGGCATCGCCGACCCTTCGCACGGTCCCGATCACCCGATGGCCGGCGGCAAGCGCGCCCTTTGCGAACGCTCGGCCCAAGCCCGAGCTGACGCCAGTGATGAGGAAAATCTTCGAATCGGCAGCCGCCATCGTACAACTCCGCATGACAAGGTTATCTATATCATGATATAGATACTGCATGGCACGTGGCAAGACCGAACATTCATCCAGTGGCATGAGAGGCGAGCCGCTTCGTCGGCACGTCCTCGATGCCGCAGAGCGGCTTCTTCGTCAGGGCAGGGCCGATTTCTCGATGCGGGACCTTGCCGCTGAGGCGGGGGTCAGCTTCGCGACGCCGTTCAATCAGTTCGGCAACAAGGCCGCGATCATGCAGGCTCTCTCCATACGTCGGATCGACACCATGGAGGTGCGGTACGCCGCCGCGCCACCATCGAGAGATGCGAATACCCGCGTGCTATTGGCTATTGATACGGCGGTGGCAGTGATGTTGGAGAATCCAGACGTGAACCGGACCGTGATGGGATGGCTGGGTGCCGCCCAGGCTTCGCCCGGTCAGACGCTGTCCCGATCCACTGCCTTCTGGGCACTGGCCTTGGGGAAGGGAGAGGGACTGAGGGCCGGCCGGCGAGAACAAGCCCTGCGCTGCCTTCCAGAGCAACTCGCCTTCAGTTTCCGCGGCGTGTTGTCCTTCTGGACTGCGGGCGAATTGTCGGATGCGGCGCTCGCCCCGCGTGCGCGAGACATGGCGAGCGCCTTGTTGCTCGCCTACGTCCATTGACGTCCGATAGGGGCGGCTTGATCGACTGATCCACCGATCCCAGGTCTCTGTCGGCCAGCTTCAGGCGCGCCTGCGGCGGGCTCCTTGTCCAAGGCTTGCTTTCGCAGGACGATTCCCGACTCCTCGTGAGGACGCGGCGCTCCCGGGATGCCCTCACGAGGAGATCGGCGGAGCTTAACGGATCGCGATCGGGTTGATCATGCCCTGGACGCCGCCGCGCCAGCGTGGCTGGCCGAGCACGAACAGGAACTCGTAGCCCTTGTCCTTGGCCAGTTCCGCCGTGTCCATGTTCTCCAGGATGTAGGTCCCGTTCATGGCGAGCAGGATCTGGTGCACCTCGAACAGGTTCGACGACTCGAACGGGATCGCCTCCACCGCCCAGTTGTCGGCGCCGACTGCGACCACACCCTTCGATGTCAGGTATTTGGCGCCTTCGACGCCGAGACCGGGTTCGCCGGCGCCGTAACGCTTATCGTCCTTGCCGATCAAACCAAGCCAGCCGGTGTGGAAGATCACGATATCGCCCTGGCGGATCTCGACGCCCTGCTTCTTGGCAGCTTCCTCGATCTCCTTGACGTTGAACGCCGTGCCTTCCTTGACCACGTCGGTGTTGTAATAGGCGGCCATGTCGAGCAGCACGCCGCGCGCCACCAATGGCGGCACCTTCTCGATGCCGAGCTTCTTCAGGCCGGTCGGATCGGCGAAGTCGAGCAGCTTGTTGCCGTTGTAGTAGACGTGCTCGATGCCGAGATGGCCGAGCCCGTCGATCTGGCTGCCGACGCCGACCCAGCCTTCGACGATGTCGTCATTGTAGGTCGCCTTGTTCGGGCCGAGGCCGGGAATTCCGGCCTGGCCCGGCTGCACCACGGTGATCTTGAACGAACGCGGCGGATAGGCCGGCGTCTTGGAATCGACGATCATGCCGAGTGGGTAGGTCTTGCCGGTCTTCACCAGCGAGGCGGCTTTGACCACGAGCTCCGGCGTGATGTAGTTGGCCGCGCCGATCTCGTCCTGTGGGCCCCATTTCGATTTCGTCCAATCCGGGGTCTTGTCCTGGGCATTGGCCGTCCCGATCGCACCCATCATGGCAATCGAGCAGCACAACACGAACGCGTTGCGCATCGCATTTCCTCCGACATGTTGACGTTTGTTGTGTTTCGCGCTGGCCAGCGCCACATCCTAACGTAGTAGAGGATGGCGCGACAAAATTATTTTCGCGCGCGTGCGCTGCACAGCGCCCGAAAGTCGCATCGGTCGAAATGGCCGCGTTTCATGGTCGAGAACGTCATTTCGCGCAATGGAATGTGACGCTCGCCGGCAACGTTCAGTACAATCTCCGGGTGAATCCGCTCAAGCCGCGATGTCGTGATCCCGGCCGGCGAGGCCGGCCATGAAGGCCGAGAGCGCGCTGCTGCGATGCGCCGCGCGGCGATGGATGAACAGTGTTTCGACCTTTGCATGAACTGCATCGAGCGTGTGCAGGCTGACGCTGCCGATCATCTCGTTGCGCGTCAATACGGCGCGTGGCAACAGCGCGACGCCCATGCCGGCGGTGACGCAGCCGATCATGCCGTCGAGCGTGCCGAGCTCGATGCGCGCTGCCGCGGGCCAGCCGAAATCGTTGAAGACCTGCTCCAGCCGCTGCCGGTAGGTGCAGCCGGCCCTGAACACCAGCGCCGTCGGACCGGACGCCGTTGTCGCCGCACGCAGTGCCGGCAGGCTTTCGAAGCGCCGGGCCGTCACCAGCACCAGCTCTTCCTCGAAGGCGATGATGCCCGAGAGATCGGGATGGTCGATCGGGCCGGCCACGAAGGCACCCTCGAGCGTCCCGTCGAGCACTGCGGCCACCAGCTCGGCAGTTGGCGCCGTGCGCAGGCCGAGGGCGACCGCCGGGAAGCGTCGATGAAAATCCGCGAGCAGCGTCGGCAGCCGCACGGCGGCGGTCGTTTCCATCGAGCCGATCATCAGCGGTCCCTTGGGATCGCCGTCGTCGCGCGCCGCGAGCAGCGCTTCGCGCGACAGCGCCGCGATCCGGTCGGCATAAGGCAGCAGGCGCAGTCCGGCATTGGTCAGGGTCATGCCGCGGCTGTGCCGCTCGAACAATGCGGTGCCGACCTCGGCCTCCAGCGCCTTGATCCGCTGGGTCACGTTGGACTGCACCGTGTTGAGGGCTTCCGCCGCGCGCGTGATACCGCCGGTGCGCGCAACAGCCGCGAAAGTCTGGAGGTCGCTCAGCTCCACGGCCAATCTCCGTTTTGAATCTGCGATGGCTGAGTTCTCAAGTATTCATTTTGAGAGAATGTTAGCCGCGCCTAAACTCGCGTCCAGAGATGAGGAGACTGTGATGCCGCTACGGACGGCGCTGACAGAAGGGCTCGGCATCAGCCATCCGATCCTGCTGGCGCCGATGGATGGGATTGCCGATGCGCGGCTGGTGCGCTCGGTCAGCGGCGCCGGCGGCTTTGGCATTCTGGGCGGCGGCTACGGCAATCGGACGTGGCTCGCGCATGAAATTGCGGAGCTCGAAGGCCTGCGCGCGCCGTTCGGCATCGGCTTCATCACCTGGTCGCTGGCCAAGCAGCCCGATCTGCTCGACATCGCGCTCGCCGCGCGGCCTGCGGCGATCATGCTGTCGTTCGGCGATCCCGCGCGCTTTGCGCCTGATATCAAGTGTGCCGGTGCGCTGCTGATCTGCCAGGTGCAGAGTGAGGTGATGGCGGAGCAGGCGATTGCGGCCGGGGCTGACATCCTGATCGCGCAAGGAACCGAGGCGGGTGGTCATGGCGCGTCGCGGACCACGCTCGATCTCGTGCCGGCGATCGTCGACCTCGCGGCCGGCCGCTTGCCTGTGGTGGCTGCGGGCGGTCTCGCCGATGGCCGCGGCCTTGCGGCGATGCTGATGCTGGGGGCGGAGGGCGTGCTGCTCGGCACGCGCTTTTATGCCAGCCGGGAGGCTGCCGGCGCCGACGAGGCCAAGCGGCGGATCTGCGCGGCAAAATCCGGCGAGACCGTGCGCGGCATCATCTTTGATCTGTCGCGCAACAATGTCTGGCCAGCGCCGTTCACCGGCCGCTGCCTGGTCAACGATCATGCGCGCCGCTGGATGGGACGCGAGGTCGATCTGCTGCAGCAGGTCGAGACCGTCTCGGCCGACTATATGAAGGCACGCGCCAACGGCAATTTCGACATTGCAGCGGTCATCGCCGGCGAGGCGGTCGGTCTGATCCATGATATCCCACCGGCCGGCGAGATCGTCGCGCGCATCGTCAGCGAGGCCGAGCACATTCTTCAGGGACGGCGCAATTCATCCGCCGTCTCAGCCGAGCAATAGGAGCAGACCATGTGGCCCGATCGCCGTTTCGCTGATCTCGTCAAGACCGACCATCCGATCGTGCTCGCCCCGATGGCGGGCGTGGCCGACGCTGAGCTTGCGATCGCTGTGGCCGAAGGCGGCGGGTTGGGGTCGCTGGCGTGTGCGATGATCTCTGCCGACAAGATGCGCGAGCAGGTCAACATCTTCCGCCAGCGCATTGCCGCGCCGATCAATGTGAATTTCTTCTGCCACACCGCGGTCGAGGCCGATGCGATCAGCGAGGCCGGCTGGAGGCGGCGGCTGGCCTCCTACTACCGCGAGTACGGCATCGATCCCGATGCGGAGGTCCAGGCGGCCAATCGCGCGCCGTTCGATGAAGCGATGTGCCTTGCCGTCGAGGAGCTGAAGCCGGAGATCGTCAGCTTCCATTTCGGCCTGCCTGAGCCCGGGCTGCTCGCGCGCGTGAAGGCGACCGGCGCGGTCGTGCTGGCGTCGGCGACCGTCGTGCGCGAGGCGGTCTGGCTGGAGCGGAACGGCGCCGACATCATCATCGCGCAAGGTGCCGAGGCGGGCGGCCATCGCGGCATGTTCTTGACAGACAAGCTCGCCGAGCAGGTCGGCACGTTTGCTCTCGTGCCGCAGATCGTGGACGCCGTGAAGCTGCCGGTGATCGCGGCCGGCGGCATCGCCGATGCGCGCGGCATTGCCGCTGCGTTCGCACTCGGCGCCTCCGGCGTGCAGATCGGCAGCGCTTTTCTGCGCAGTCCCGAATCCAAGGTCAGCGTGCCGGCGCGCGCGGTGCTGGCCGCCGCCAGCGACGAATCGACCGTCATCACCAACGTGATGACCGGTCGGCTCGCCCGCGGCGTCGCCAACCGGGTGATGCGCGAGGTCGGGCCGATCTCGCCGGATGCACCGGCCTTTCCGCATGCGGCGACGGCGCTCGGACCGCTGAAAGCCGCAGCCGAGAAGCAGGGCCGGGTCGATTTCACCAATCTCTGGGCCGGGCAGGCGCTGCCGCTTGGGCGCGAGATGCCGGCGGCCGAACTGACGCGGATGCTGGCCGCACAGGCTCTGGCACGGCTGCGAAGCTTGGCGGGCTGAGGCGTCGGGCAGGGCGCTGCCCCAGGAAAGCCCCGCGGCTGCCGGTTGCGGCGCGAAAGCGGCCTCTGCTATAGGGCGGGTTCACCTTGTCCCGAGAGGTCCTATATAATGTCGGTCGATGCCGCCACCGTCCGCCGGATCGCGCAATTGGCGCGGATCGCTGTCACTGACGCCGAGGTCCCGCATCTGCAGGGCGAGCTGAATGCGATGCTGGCGTTCGTCGAGCAACTGTCGGAGGTCAATGTCGACGGGGTCGAGCCGATGACCTCGGTGACGCCGATGGCGATGAAGAAGCGCGAGGACGTCGTCAATGACGGCGAGATCGCCGACGACATCGTCAAGAACGCGCCGGCGACCGAGAACCATTTCTTCCTGGTGCCGAAGGTCGTGGAATAGTTTCGAACGCCGCAAACCAACGACGAGCCATTCCCATGTGCCTGCTCTGCGACGATGAAGCGGCCTACAAGGCCTATATGGACTATCTCGACGCGATGGAGCGGCAGGGCAAGGCCGCCGATCCGGACAAGGCCGTCAACGAGATCCTCGACCAGCTCGAAGCGGCCGCCAATACCAAGAAAGCCTCCCCTGCGAAGAACAAGTTCTTCGCGGACGACCCGGCCGACGACAAGACGCTTTCTCCTTTCTTCTGCAGCCCGATCAACAAATGACCGATTTGACTTCGCTGACGCTCGCCGATGCCCGCAAGGGGCTCGCGAGCAAGACCTTCACGTCGCTCGAGCTGACCGACGCTCATCTCAAGGCCATTGAGGACGCGCGCGCCCTCAACGCCTTCGTGATGGAGACGCCGGATCAGGCGCGCGCGATGGCGCGCGACGCCGACGCCAGGATCAATAAGGGCGAAGGCGGGCCGCTGGCCGGCATTCCGCTGGGGATCAAGGATCTTTTCGCCACCAAGGACGTCCGCACCACGGCGTGCTCGAAGATCCTCGGCAATTTCGTGCCGCCTTACGAGTCGACCGTGACCTCGCAGCTCTGGCGCGACGGCGCGGTCATGCTCGGCAAGCTCAACAATGACGAGTTCGCCATGGGCTCGTCGAACGAGACCTCGTGCTTCGGCCCGGTCGGCAACCCGTGGCGCCGCGAGGGCTCCAACACCACCTTGGTGCCGGGCGGCTCGTCCGGCGGCTCGGCTTCGGCGGTGGCCGCGCTGCTCTGCATGGGCGCGACCGCAACCGACACCGGCGGCTCGATCCGCCAGCCGGCGGCGTTCACCGCCACCGTCGGCATCAAGCCGACCTATGGCCGCTGCTCGCGCTGGGGCATCGTCGCCTTTGCCTCGTCGCTCGACCAGGCCGGGCCGATCGCGCGCACGACCCGGGATGCGGCGATCCTGCTGCGCTCGATGGCCGGCCACGATCCGAAGGATACGACCTCGGTCGACATCCCCGTGCCGGACTACGAGGCGGCGATCGGCAGGTCGGTGAAGGGCATGAAGATCGGCATTCCCAAGGAGTACCGGCTGGACGGCATGCCGGCCGAGATCGAGAAGCTCTGGAGCGAGGGCGCGGCGTGGCTGAAGGCGGCCGGTGCCGAGCTGGTCGAGGTGTCGCTGCCGCACACCAAATACGCGCTCCCGGCCTATTACATCGTGGCGCCGGCCGAGGCGTCCTCGAACCTCGCCCGCTACGACGGCGTCCGCTATGGCCTGCGCGTGCCGGGGAAGTCCATTGGCGAGATGTACGAGAACACCAGGGCCGAGGGGTTTGGCGCCGAGGTCCGCCGCCGCGTCATGATCGGAACCTATGTGCTGTCGGCCGGCTATTACGACGCCTATTATCTGCGCGCGCAGAAGGTCCGCACCCTCATCAAGAAGGATTTCGAGGACTGCTTCGCCAAGGGCGTCAACGCCGTCCTGACCCCGGCGACACCGTCGGCCGCCTTCGGCATCGGCGAGAAGGGCGGCGCCGATCCGATCGAGATGTATCTCAACGACATCTTCACGGTGACCGTGAACATGGCGGGACTGCCAGGCATCGCCGTGCCCGCCGGCAAGGACAGTCAGGGGCTGCCGCTCGGGCTGCAACTGATCGGCCGTCCGTTCGACGAGGAGACGCTGTTCTCGCTCGGCGAGGTCATCGAGCAGGCGGCGGGACGCTTCACGCCGGTCCGGTGGTGGTAAGCGTCGCCGATTTCAAGACGAGCCTCGCGGGCGACGCGCCCGCGGCCGGACTGTCGCCCGTGCTGACCGGCCTGTGGTGGCTGGCGAAGGGCGACTGGGACCGCTCGCACAAGATCATTCAGGACGAGACCGGCCGCGACGCGGCCTGGGTGCACGCGCATCTGCATCGCGTCGAAGGCGATCTCGGCAATGCCGCCTACTGGTATCGGCAGGCCGGGCAGCCCGTCGCCAAGGATGCATTGGATATCGAATTTGAGCGGATCGTCTCCGCGCTGATGGGGAGTTGAGGGCCATGACGGCAACCAGCGGCAAGCTGATGAAGGGCGCCACCGGCGACTGGGAGGTCGTGATCGGCATGGAGATCCATGCCCAGGTCACCTCGAAGTCGAAGCTGTTCTCGGGCGCCTCGACCGCGTTCGGCGGCGATCCCAACAGCCACGTCTCGCTGGTCGACGTGGCGATGCCGGGCATGCTGCCGGTCATCAACGAGGAGTGCGTGCGGCAGGCCGTGCGCACCGGGCTCGGGCTCAATGCCAAGATCAACCTGCGCTCGGTGTTCGACCGCAAGAACTATTTCTACCCCGACCTGCCGCAGGGCTATCAGATCAGCCAGTACAAGGACCCGATTGTGGGCGAGGGCGAGGTCGCGGTCGAGCTCGACGGCGGCAAGACCGCCACGATCGGCATCGAGCGCCTGCACCTCGAGCAGGATCCCGGGAAGATGCTGCACGACCAGTCGCCGTCGCTGTCCTATATCGACTTCAACCGCTGTGGCGTGGCGCTGATGGAGATCGTCTCCAAGCCGGACATCCGCGATGCCGAGCAGGCCAAGGCCTATGTGAGCAAGCTGCGCTCGATCCTGCGCTATCTCGGCACCTGCGACGGCGACATGGAGAAGGGAAGCCTGCGCGCCGACGTCAACGTCTCCGTGCGCAAGCCGGGCGGCCCGCTCGGCACCCGCTGCGAGATCAAGAACATCAACTCGATCAATTTCATCGGCCAGGCGGTCGAGGCCGAGGCGCGGCGCCAGATCGAGATCATCGAGGACGGCGGCGCGATCGAGCAGGAAACCCGGAGGTTCGATCCCGACAAGGGCGAGACGCGCTCGATGCGGTCCAAGGAGGAGGCGCACGACTACCGTTACTTCCCGGACCCGGACCTGTTGCCGCTCGAGTTCAGCCAGGCCTTCGTCGACGAGCTGAAGGCGGCACTGCCGGAGCTGCCGGATCAGAAGAAGGCGCGCTTCATCGCCGATGTCGGCCTCTCGCCCTATGACGCCTCGGTGCTGGTGGCCGAGCGCGAGAGCGCGGCGTTCTATGAGAGCGTGCTGGAGGCGCTGTCCGACCGGGCGCGCGACGGCAAGCTCGCCGCCAACTGGGTGATCAACGAGCTGTTCGGCCGGCTCAACAAGGAAGGCCGCGACATCGCGTCCGCGCCGGTGTCGGCAAGCCAGCTCGCCGCCATCGTCGCGCTGATCGGCGACGGCACGATCTCCGGCAAGATCGCCAAGGACCTGTTCGAGATCGTCTGGAGCGAGGGCGGCGATCCGCGCGAGCTGGTCGAGAGCCGCGGCATGAAGCAGGTGACCGACCTCGGCGCGATCGAGAAGGTGGTCGACGAGATCATCGCCGCCAATCCGGACAAGGTGGCGCAGGCGAAAGCGAAGCCGCAGCTGGCCGGCTGGTTCGTCGGTCAGGTGATGAAGTCGTCGGGCGGCAAGGCCAATCCGCAGGCGGTCAACGACATCCTGAAGAGCAAGCTCGGCATCTGAAACGGCGATCGCTCGTCTTCGTTCCAGCGGCGCGCACACGGTGCGCGCCGTTTTGTTTGACCCGACGACTTCGCGAATCGCTGCGCGCGATTCGCAAAAAAGCCACCATTGCCGAGCGTTCGAACGCACACGAGGGCGTGTGCAATGAAAATTTTTTCGTTGCCAAAATTTACGACTCAGAGTCCGCGCGCCGCCTTCATCGTGCGAGTCCGCGCCTTGCGATGTGCACGCCGCCGCTTTCGCGCTGTCATGTAGCAGTTCAGAAAATGCTTGCAGCGTAGGCTTTTCCTGCAATGTCTATCAGTAGCGCGCTTGGCGTCGCGCGCAGCCGCGTGCGCGTTTGCGATGTCGAACCTCGCACTGCTTCGCGCGTTGCGTCAGCCGCGTGCGCGCGCGCCTGTCAACACTTCCTTAAGCCGGAAGCTGTTTTTTTTCACTCGTTGGTGTATCGATGAGGAGTGCAGCTCGATTCCCGAGTGCACGCATCGACTAAGCCATCTCACATCGGAGGGCAACATGGCCAAGAAAGCGAAGAAGGCGAAGAAGGCAGTGAAGAAGGTCGCGAAGACCGCGGCGAAGAAGACTGCCAAGAAGACCAAGAAGGTCGCCAAGAAGAAGTAACTCTCGCAGTCCTTGCGAGATGAGTCCGGCAGCTGATGCCGGCACGTCGTTGGAACGCAGGTCGGCATAGCTCCTCGCGAGCCGGGCAGATCTCCTGAAGCTCCAACAGACGATAGAGGGTGTCGGCGAGACATCAGGTCAACGGTCGGATCGAACTCGAGAGCGGCTTCGCTCGCGGTGCGGTCCGGCAGAAGAAACAGGATTTCTTCGTTCGGTGCAGATCGCGTTTCCGGTCTGCAATCTCACGAGCGGCTATCAGCCAGAGTGGGATCTGATCCTGACGTGTTCGCCGACGCCCTCGATCCCTGAGCACCGCGCCTCCGGCGACTGCGTGCCTCCCAGTCTCCCATAGACGAACGACCTTATTAGCAGCTCGGTGCGCGCGTACTCGTGCCGCAGTGCGCTACGCAATCTCCCGCACCCTGTGTCGAGACGTGTCCGGTCCCAGTGCGGCTGTTGACCGCCTGTGTGGTGCGCTCCGCCCTGGCGCGGTGAAGCGCTTTCGCGGATGGTTAGGGGTTTGCCAAACAGAACGGTAAACCGCTCTTTGCCGAGTTGAAGAATCCATTTCGAATCAATGTATTGAAGCCGTCCCGGGAAAATGCGGGGTTCCGCGTTCAGGGCTCGTTCAGCACGATGTTTAAACTGCCTTTCAAACTTGATCGGTCATCCTTCGCGCATAAGCCGCGAGACGGCATGGGGATAACCAGGCGTTGAACAGTTGGACGGGGGCGTGCTCGGGTGACCGGCCGCCTCCTCGGGCGAAGGAGAGCGACGATGTTTCAGGGACAACTCAATTTTGATGATGTGACCACCGCGGAGCAGGGCGCCAGCGGCGATGTCCTGTTCGAGCTCGGCATGCTCTATGCGAGCGGTCGCGACGGTGCGGTCGATCTGATCGCCGCGCACAAATGGTTCAATCTCGCCGCCCTCAGGGGGCGCGTCGACGCCGTGGCAATGCGCCGCGAGGTCGCCGAGCAGATGTCGGATGCCGAGATCGCGACCGCGCAGCGCGAGGCGCGCGCCTGGATGACTGCGCACTGAGCGAGCTAGGCCGCGACTTGGCGGATCTCGCTTTCGGTGCGAACCATGCCGCACGAGCCAGTTCGCCGGCCGCGAACCGGGAGCGCTGGGGTGACCCGCGCTCGATCGTTCATTCTCGTGGGAAGCGGGCCTCGCCGCGCGCCTATGAATCTCCTATCTGTCGTCCGATGTGACGCAGGCAAGCGGGATTGACGGCATGGGCCAGGCACGGCGACAGGCGCGGCGGCAAGAGCTGATCGACTGCCATGACTGCGGCAGCGGCGTCTCCTTCAGCGCAGTGGCGTGCCCGCATTGCGGATCGACCGAGCCGGCCGGGCCCGCGGTGCAGAGCCGGCGGGAGTTGAAGCGTCTGCGGGTCGAGGCCCACAATGACCGCTGCCTCGTCGTGGTGACCGTGCTCTGTGCGGGCCTCGGCGCCATCTACGGTGCCGTGATGGGAGCAGGAGGCGCGGCGTCATGGTGGGCTGCGCTGGGCTATGGCTTCGTCGGCACCGTCATCGGCGTGCCCGCCGCCTTCGTGATCAATATCAGCCGTGGCCTGTTCGATTGAGCCCGCGCGTGATCGCGCGGCAACCGTGATCACGGCGGCCACGGTCCGTTGCGATCCGGCAGGTGCGTGAACGGCTCGGCTTTGATGCGGATGATCAGGGGTAGGGGGCTGCTGGCCGCGCCGACGGGCGGCTGGCGGAGACGGAGGGATTCGAACCCTCGATAGGGCTTTACAACCCTATAACGGTTTAGCAAACCGCCGCCTTCAGCCACTCGGCCACGTCTCCAGCGAGGGTCGGTATGCCCGACGCCGCGCTGAGCCGCAAGCGGCAGATTGCATGCGGTTTCGAAATCCTCACAGGGCTGCGTCTTCGCCGGATCGGCCCCGGACGGTGATCTCCACCGTTGGCGATCGATCCGAGCTGAGCCTGCCGTTTGATCGGACGCGGCACGGCATGGAAGTCGACGGGCGGCGCAGGCCCTCTCGATGGTCCCTGATATAGAGCGTCACCAATATAGAGGGTCGCCTGGAACGACGGGCCGGTGGCAGGGGCGCAGAGGGCATCGTCCTCCGGTCCGATTCTCGTTCAGCGCGTTGGCTGGATTCGTGGCCCCGGTGCCTGACTTGGGGCGGGTTCCTGGCGGGCGAGTGCTCGCGGCCCTGAACACCCAAAATTGCGTTGTGACAAAACGATAACATAAACAGCAAGTTAGGTGTTCCCGCAGAACCACGGTCGCGTGCCTTTTGTGCAACACCAGTCCGAAAAGGCGCCGCCTGGGCGCCGCAATGATGGTTCCTTTGTTGCGTGTGCAAAGGCCTTCGGTAATTCTGCTCGCACGACGAAGGGGGGCATCCCGACGTCGTCCCGTTTAGGTCGTTCGCTCAAGTCCCTCGCGTTCATGCGGGTGTGTCCCATAGCGCGAAGCGGCTGAGCGACGGGTCGAAGAGGGATAACGGTACCAACCCCAAGGGTGTCTCTCACCCAGCGGAGGCGGAACCTTCCCTGACTGAGCAACTTGGAGGTTTAACATTATGAACACGATCAAGAGCCTTGTCCTGGGCTCGGCGGCCGCTCTCGTCGCCATGTCCGGGGCTCAGGCAGCTGACCTTCCGATCAAGGCCAAGGCGGTCGAGTATGTGAAGGTCTGCTCGCTTTACGGCGCTGGCTTCTACTACATCCCCGGCACCGACACCTGCATCAAGCTCGGCGGCTACGTCCGCGCCGAGACCTCGTTCGCCAGCAACGGCCAGTACAACAACGCTGTGAACGGCGTCTCCGGTGGCAACAACCGCCACAGCAACTACTACTACAGCCGCGCTCGTCAGGACCTCAACATCGACACGCGCACCGCGACCGAGTACGGCGTGGTTCGTACCTATGCCGATCTGACGTTCACCTGGACCAGCGGCACCTACGCCGGCTCGGGTTCGGCGACCGGCGCAACCGCCTACTCGACGGCCGGCGCTCCTGGCGCACAGGCCGACGGCAACATCGCGCAGGGTGGCCTGGGCGTGTACTACGCCTTCATCCAGTTCGCTGGCTTCACCATGGGTAAGGCCGTGTCGCAGTTCGACGCGCCCTGGACCAACTACCCGGGCAACAACTTCGACGGCCTGTGGGGCGGCGGCGGCACCGTGACCGGTGTCAACCAGTTCAGCTACACCGCCGACTTCGGCTCGGGCATCACGGCGGCGATCTCGGCGCAGGACGCGACCCAGTACTACACCACTAACCTGTGGAACGTGTCGGGCATCACTGCCGCCAGCATCGTCGGCGGCTCCTACGGCACCAACTCGTTCGGCGGCAACGTTGCTCCGGACATCGTCGGCATGGTCCGCGTCGACCAGGCCTGGGGTCTGTTCCAGGCGTCGTTCGCGGCGCATGACAACCACACCGGCTACTACGGCGCCACCGAGCTCACCGGTCACCCGGCTGACAAGTGGGGCTGGGCGGCTCAGCTGGCCTTGTCGATCAAGAACATCCCGACCGGCCCCGGCGACACCATCAACATCCAGGGCGTCTACACCAACGGTGCGAGCCGTTACAACGCTCAGAGCCTGGTGCCGACCACCTACGCGATGTACGGCGGCAGCAGCACGGCTGGTGTCTACGGCACGCTCGGCTTCGCTGGCGTCAGCGACTCGGTCTTCGTGACCGGCGGTGAGCAGCAGCTGACCACGACCTACGGCTTCCGTGGTGCTTACACCCACAACTGGAGCCCGACCTGGAACTCGGCGATCTACGGTTCGTGGGCTGCCGTGAGCTACAACAACACTGCCAAGGGCCTGATCTGCGGCAGCGCGGCGATGGGTGCGATCGCGGGCGCAGGCTTCACCTGCAACCCCGACTTCAACATCTCCTCGCTCGGCTTGATCACCCGTTGGACCCCGGTCAAGAACCTGACCTTCTCGGCCGACGTGGCCTGGACCAACCTGGACCAGAAGTACTCGGGCAACATCGCGTACCCGGGTTCGGCCACGGTTTCCAAGCCGGCGGCGACCTACCAGCTCAAGGACCAGAACTCGGTGTCCTTGCTGCTCCGCGCTCAGCGCAACTTCTGATCCTGATCGTCTGATCGGGATTCAAGAGCCCCCGGCAGGAAACTGCCGGGGGTTTTTGCTGTTTGTGGCAGCGCATTCCGGCCCAGCACCCGAGTCAGGCTCGCTCGAAGATCGATGCAAGATCGGCAACTGAGACAAATCAAAATCGGCGGCTGAGGCAATGAGGAGGATTCCGAACGCCTCGTTGATCGAAAATCAGTTTCTTTTCAGTAACTTGACAGTCTGTCGGTATTTTTTTAAATTGGTGTTGAAAACAGATGAGTTGATAAGCTAATTTTGTCACGCGCTGATAGCGATCCCTCCTCAAGAGGACACTGCCGATCCAAGTTCGACGATCCTATGATGTTAGACTCCACGAAACCTCTGGCGATGCCCCGCCGGAGGTTTCTTCATTTCAGGATCTCCTCGTCGCCCGGTTCCTGAGGTTGGCTTTCGGTTGCAACGTACCGGTGCAACCGCTGCGCGTCAGCGCAAAGCATCCATCGTAGACCAAAGGTCGGAGCAAAATTCCTTGCGCATCGGCTTGACCGGGAAATCCCGGGTGGTCACGATGACCGCTAGATGACGGGGCCACACCGTCACGCCAGCGAGGAATCAGTCCAAGATGAGTTCGGAAGGCTCTGTGGGAGTGCTGCGTCCGTGGTCCGAGCAAGACGATCTGGCGGGCGCCATCACGCGGTTGCTGGAGGCGCGGCCGGAGGGCCGGGCCGAGCTTGCGGAATGTCTGGCGGTTGCGCAGCGGATCGACGCCAGCGACGACGAGTCCTGGTATCGCGAGTGGATGCATTGCGCGGATGCAATGAAGGCTGCCGCCGCCGACGCTGTGAGCAGCGGCCGTCCCGAGCTGGCGTTTCGCAAATGGTCGCGCGCGGTCGATTGTTATGAGGCTGCGGCCTGTCCGTTCAGCAGCTCACGCTCCCGCCAGGCCGTCGTGCTGTCCCGCATGCGCGAATGTGCGCGCGAATTCCTGCGCTGCGCCGATCCGCCAGGAGAGGTCGTCACGATTCCCTGGCGCGCGGACTATTCGCTCGAAGCCTATTTCCTGCCGGCGCGCTGCGAGGCAGGCAGGGCGCCCACCGTCATCTGCATCGGTGAGCCCGGCCGTCGCAAGGAAACGTCCCTGTTCAAGCTTGCAGCCCATGCGGAGCAGCGCGGCTTGGCGTTGCTGGTGGTCGATCTGCTGGGCAGCGGACCGGACTGCCGCTTCGAGGAGATCGTCGGCGGTCGCGATCTCGAATCAGCCATCGCGAGCGTGACGGACTACGTGACGTCCCGTGATGACGTGGACGAAGGCCGGATCGCGATCCTGGCCGACGACTGGAGCTCGTCCTTTGTCGCGCGCGGCATCGCACTCGATCCGCGGTATGCTGCGGCGGTCTGCGACGCCGGCTTGTGGGACATTCACGAGCGCGTCTTCCTGTCGCGCCGACCCGGTGCGGGCGAGCGGGGCAGGCTGTCGATCGCGGCCGATGGGCTGGCGGCGCGGCAGATCATGTGTCCGCTGCTGGTGACGGTGCCGGAGCGTGGCTGGCTTCGAGCCGACATCGCAACCCGGCTGATCGCGCAGATCAAGCGCGAGCACCCGGACATCACCCTGAAGATCGTCTCCAGCGCGGGCGCCGATTGGCTCGAAGCCGATGCCTTCGTCTTCGACTGGATCGCCAAGCGTCTGGCGGGGTCTCCGCGGCCTCCAGGCTGACGCGACCGCATGTCTGCGCTCGCTGCCTGTAAGAGGCGGTTGGGCCGTGACCGCCTCGGGGGGCCTCAGAGCCCCATCGTGAGTCGCGCGCTGGCCTTTTCGAAACGGTCCTTGAGGCCAGCCAGCTTGTCCGTGAAGGTCGCGAGCTCACGAGCGTCGAATTCCTCGAAGATGAAGCCGAAGATCTGCGCTTGCTGAGCTTCCAGCTCGGCGAACTGCTCCGATGTCTTGGCGGTGAGCGACATCCGGACCACGCGCGCATCGTTGGGGGCGGGCTTGCGTTCCATGAAGCCCTTCTTCTCGAGCAGCTTCGACTGCGTCGTGACGAAGGAGGGGTCGACGTGCAGCCGCTTGGCCGCCGCATTCACGGCAACTCCCTCGCCTTGATCCAGTTCGGAGATCGCCATCAGGATCATCCATTGCGGGCCACTGATGCCGATTCTCTTGGCCCAGAAGTACCTCAGCTCCTCCAGATGGACGTTGATCGTGGAGATCTCCCTGGCGAAGCGAAGAATGGCGTCGCGATTCTTCGGCAGATGTTCGGCAGTCTTCGGTTGCGCGTCCGCTTCCACAGGTGCGGCAGACATGTTCTTCAAGGGCGCCATTGCTCAGGAGTTCCGGTACGAAGCTTGACCCTAAAGAAAAAAAATCCGCAACAAAATCACTTATCTAGGAGGACATCCGTCGTCCCCCGTGCGCTGCACAACAAGCTGCCATTGTGTTGCCCTTAAGACACATTTCGGCTTCATTCAATTACCTGACTGCATAAACTATTTTGCTTACCGAATGAGCGAAGGCATAGTTCCTGGCGACGGTGGGGGGTTACTCGATCGTCCCGTGACAGGTGGTTCGCTTAAGTCCCTCGCGTGATGCGGGTGTGTCCGATGGCGCGAAGCGGCTGAAGCGGTTTTTCGGGAGCGGAGGAAGCGGATCGTCCTGGGGGATCTTGGTCCGGTTCTTTCTCAAAAGAGCAACTTGGAGGTTTAAATGAAGACGGTTAAGAGCCTTGTCCTCGGCTCGGCGGCAGCTCTGCTCGCCATGTCCGCGGCTCAGGCGGCCGACCTTCCGATCAAGGCCAAAGCGGTCGAGTATGTGAAGGTTTGCTCCCTGTATGGTGCGGGCTTCTACTACATCCCCGGCACCGACACCTGTATCAAGCTGGGTGGCTACCTGCGCGCCGAAGTGGTCGCCGGCAGCAACAGCATCTTCAACGGAACGTTCAGCGGCCAGGGCGGCGCACACAACCGCCTCAGCAACTACTACACCTCTCGTGCTCGTGAAGATCTGAACATCGACACCCGCACGGCGACCGAATACGGCGTGGTCCGCACCTTCGCCGACCTGACCTTCAGCTGGACCTCGGGCGGCTATGCCGGCACGGGTTCGGCCACCGGTGCGACCGCCTACTCGACGGCGGGTGCGCCTGGCGCTCAGGCCGACGGCAACATCGCGCAGGGCTCGCTCGGCGTGTACTATGCCTTCATCCAGTTCGCCGGCTTCACGATGGGTAAGGCCGTGTCGCAGTTCGACACGCCCTGGACCAACTATCCGGGCAACAACTTCGACGGTCTCGCTGGCGGCGGCGGCACGGTCACCGGCGTCAATCAGCTGAGCTACACCGCTGACTTCGGCTCCGGCATCACGGCCACGGTTTCGGCCCAGGATGCGACTGCCTACTACCAGAACAACCTCTGGAACGTGGCTGGTTCGACGGCGGCTGGCGTGATCGGTGGTGCTTACGGCACCAGCGCCTACGGCGGCAACGTTGCTCCGGACTTCGTCGGTATGGTCCGCGTCGACCAGGCCTGGGGTCTGTTCCAGGCGTCGTTCGCGGCGCATGACAACCATGTCGCTTACTACGGCGCGTCCGAGACCTCCGGCCACCCGGCCGACAAGTGGGGTTGGGCGGCTCAGCTGGCCCTGTCGATCAAGAACATCCCGACCGGACCTGGTGACACGATCAACGTGCAGGGCGTCTACACCAATGGTGCGAGCCGCTACAACATCCAGAGCCTGATGCCGAACAACTACTCGATGTACGGCAGCACGGGTCTGGCTGGCGCCTATCAGAGCATCGGCTTTGCGGGCGTGGGCGACTCGGTCTTCACGACCGGCGGTGAGCAGCAGCTGACCACGACCTACGGTATCCGTGGTGCTTATACGCACAACTGGAACCCGGCCTGGAACACTGCGATCTACGGGTCTTGGGCTGCCGTCCGTTACAACGGCACTGCCAAGGGCCTGATCTGCACCAGCCCCGGCGTTGTCGCGGCCTTCAACGCGGGTTCGACCTGTAATCCGGACTTCGATCTGGCCACCATCGGCCTGATCACGCGCTGGACCCCGGTCAAGAACCTGACCTTCTCGGCCGACTTCGCCTACTCCTGGCTCGACCAGAAGCACTCTGGTTCGGTGACCTCGCCGGCGGTTGCTGCCGTCGCGAAGCCGGCCGCTGTGTACGAGATCAAGGATCAGCAGTCGGCTGTGCTGCTGCTCCGCGCTCAGCGCAACTGGTGATCCAGACCGTCTCATGACGGTTTGACCAGCCCCCGGCAGGCAACTGCCGGGGGTTTTTCTTTGCCTGGCCAGCTCGTGCTCCAGCGCCGAGACCCGCATTCCTCGCCGCTCCGCTCCGTCGCTGACAAACATGCTGCAGACCCGCCCGAGAACCACACCGCGCGGCCACGCGACGCAATGTAATCTGGATGGAATTTCGCGACCGACTCGTGGCCAGCCGGCTCAAACATCCGTGAGAGGCGGTCGCCGGGTTCGTTCGGTTCGACCGCACGTTTGAGCCAAGCTTGGCCTGCGTGACCTCGGGCAGGCGAGGGCGGGTGCCGCGATGGTCAGGCCGGAGAACTGGGAGACTCGCGCTCGCCGCCCTTCTCGGCGCCCGTCCTGCTGCATTCCCGCCACGACCGCGACATGCATTCGGCGGCGAAAGTCTTCCCCGACACATTACTCTTGGAGATTTGGCAGCCGTGCGCCGTGCCGCGGCCGCGCCACATGCGTGATCCGGCCGGTCACGAGAATGGTCCGATAAAGCACCAAGTCCGCCTCTCGATCGTTCCGACTGCAACGCTATGCGCGAGCACTGTGGTGCAGCTGGAGACGGGCTGACCGTGGGGGCGGTCGTTCGATGTCGAGCCGGGCCGGTCTGAACTGAGCAATTTGGAGGTTAGTATGAAGACTGTGAGGAGCCTTGTTCTGGGCTCAGGGGCGGCGTTGCTCGCCATGGGTGGGGCTCAGGCCGCCGACCTTCCGATCAAGGCCAAAGCGGTCGAGTATGTGAGGGTCTGCTCCATGTACGGAGCGGGATTCTTCTACATTCCGGGCACCGACACCTGCATCAAGCTGGGCGGCTTTCTGCGTGCCGAAGCAGGCTTCGGTACGAATACGATCTTCCAGAATGCCGTGAACGGCGTCGCCGGCGGGCGAAATCGTCTCAGCAACTACTACACGACGCGTTCGCGTGCCGACCTCAACATCGACACCCGCACCGCGACCGAATATGGCGTCGTGCGCACCTTCTTCGATGGTGTCTTCCAGTGGACCGGGGGCAGCTACGCGGGGACCGGCTCGCCCACGGGCGCGACTGCCTATTCGACGGCGGGCGCGCCTGGAGCCCAGGCCGATGGCAACATCGCGCAAGGCGGGCTCGGTGTCTTCTACGCCTTCATCCAGTTTGCCGGATTCACGATGGGCAAGGCCGTGTCGCAGTTTGACGCGCCCTGGGCCAACTATCCCGGCAACAATTTCGACGGTTTGACCGGCGGCGGCGGCACCATCACCGGCGTCAACCAGTTCACCTACACCGCCGACTTCGGCTCGGGCATTACGGCCGCGATCTCGGCCCAGGATGCGACGCAGTATTCGCAGTCGCAGATCTGGAATACGGCGGGACAGACGGCCGCCGGCGTGCTCACCGGCAGCTATGGCACGTCGAATTTCGGCGGCAACGTCGCGCCCGACATCGTCGGCATGGTGCGCGTCGATCAGGCCTGGGGTCTGTTCCAGGCGTCGTTCGCGGCGCATGACAATCACGCCGCCTTCTTCGGTGCCAACGAGACGACCGGCCACCCGGCCGACAAATGGGGCTATGCGGGTCAGCTCGCCCTGTCGATCAAGAACATCCCGACCGGCGCCGGCGACACCATCAATCTGCAGGGCGTCTACACCAACGGCGCCAGCCGCTACAATTTCCAGAGCCTCGCGCCGATCAACTACGCGATGTATGGCGGCAGCAACATGGCCGGCGCTTTCCAGAGCCTGGGCTTCGCGGGCGTGTCAGATTCGGTGTTCGGGGCGAATACGCAGCAGCAGTTGACCACCACCTACGGCTTCCGCGGGGCCTTCACCCACAACTGGGATCCGTTCTGGAATACGGCGGTCTACGGCTCCTGGAGCGGTGTCAGATACAACAACACCGCGAAGGGACTGATCTGCAACGGTGCAGGCATGGTCGCTCTCGGTATCACGCCTGCGAATTGCAACCCCGACTTCAACATTTCGACGGTGGGTGTGATCACGCGCTGGACGCCGGTCAAGAATCTGACCTTCTCTGCTGACGTCGCTTGGACCAGGCTGGACCAGAAGTTCACCGGCGTGGTGAACGCACCGGCGGTCGCGGCCGTTGCCAAGCCGGCCACGACCTACCAGTTGAAGGACCAGGACTCGGTCTCGCTGCTGGTGCGTGCCCAGCGCAACTGGTAAGTGCGGGCGAATGGCGAATAGGGAGTAGAGAATAGCGGTTGACGACGGAGCGGAGCCCAGGCTTCGCTACTCGCTACTCGCTACTCGCTACTCGCTACTCGCTACTCGCTACTCGCTACTCGCTACTCGCTACTCGCTACTCCACCACAGCGCCGCGGCGCAGATCGGCCTCGATCTGCAGCCGCGAGCCGCCGCCGAAGCGGGCGCGATAGACCTGCAGGTTCTCCATCACCCGCTGCACGTAGTTGCGGGTCTCCGAGAAGGGGATCAGTTCGACCCAGTCGACGGCATCGACCTTGGGATCGCGCGGATCGCCATAGCGCTCGACCCATTTTCTGACGCTGCCGCGGCCGGCATTGTAGGCCGCGAAGGTCATGATGTACGAGCCGCGATAGTCCTCGAGCAGGCCGCCGAGCTCGGCGGCGCCGAGCTGCGCGTTGTAGACCGGGTCGGTCTTCATCCGGTTCAGATCGAAGCTGACGCCCGCGCGCTTGCAGACGTAGCGACCCGCATCCGGCGTGACCTGCATCAGCCCATAGGCCTGTGCCGGCGAGACCACGGCCTGGTTGAAGGCGCTCTCCTGGCGCGCGATCGAGAAGACCACGCTCGGCTCGACCTCCGGTCCCAGCGAGCGGAACGCAGGAATGCCCGTGATCGGATAGGCGTAATGGTCGAACGGCAGCCCGCGATTGAGTGCGGCCTTGCCGACCAGCAGCATCGCTCGCGCATCGCTGTTTCGCGCGGCGATTTCCGCGAGTCCGACCAGCACGTCGGGGTCGCCATTGTCGCCCATGTCGGCGAAGATCGGGATCGCGACCTCGCCCTCGTCGAGTTCGTAGAGCAGCTGCACCGCGCGCACCACCTCGAGCCGCTCGACGCCGCGTCCGCGGCCGCTCGGCGCCGCATTGAGGCCGAGCTGCGGCAGGCCGAGCTTCGCGCGCGCCAGCTGTCCGTAATAGCTCGTGGACTGCTCGGCGGCCGACGTATAGGCCGCGCGCGCCTCCTGCATGCGCCCCATCGCTTCTGCCGCGCGGCCCTGCCAATAGCCGGCCCGCGCCAGGGTGGTCGGATTGACGCTGCCGACGCCGATGCGCGCAAAGTGCTGGGCCGCGGTGGCCGGATCGTTGAGGAAACGCAGTGCGATCCAGCCGGCAGTGAATTCCTGCTCGGTCTTGTAGATGTCGCGGTTCGGCAGCGCCGCATCCCGCGCGATCAGATAGGCGCTGCGATATTCGCCGGTGTCGATCATCTTTCGCGCCAGCAGTCGGCGTTCGATCCACCATTCGTCCAGATTGTGCAGGCGGCCGGGATCCTTGGGCGCGTTCAGCATCAGCTGCGCCGCCTCGGCGAATTTTTCGTCGCGCCGCAGCAGTTGGATGCGGCTGAAGATATAGCCTGCATCGCCGTGGAGTTCGCGCGGCACGGCTTCGAGCAGGCTCTGGCTATTGGAGGCTTTGCGGTAGGTCGCGATTCGCGCTTTTGCCAGCGCCACGTGGCCCGAGCCAAGCCGCCGGGCAGCGCGCATGGCGGCCTCGTGCTCGCTGCCATACAGCAGCGTGTCCATCCGCGCCTTGTGATCGCCGCCGGACAACAGGGCACCGTACTGGTCCAGGATGTTGTTCTCGGTCTCCTCGGACATCGCGTCGTTGCGCCAGGCATCGCGCACCAGGCGCTCGGCATTGGCGCGGTCGCCGCGATTGAGCATCACCCGGGCCAGCGCGAACTTTCCCTTGGCCGACAGCGGCGATTCGTTCTCGAACCAGGACCACACCACGGCATCGTCGCGCTTGTCGTCCCACAACGCGGCCTCGAGCCGGCGCCGCAGGAAGGTCTGCGACGGCCAGGACGGGTTGGCGGCGATGAACGCGCGGTAGCGCTCCACGCTGGCATTGTTGTTGTCGCTGCGCAGGATCACCCACTCCGCGAGCTTGCGCGCCACGGGATCCGAGATCGCCTGCACGACCTCGGTGGCATCGCTGGGCTTGCGCTTGCGGACGAGCTCGATCACGTTTTCGAGCGCCTCCTTGTCGGATTGCGAGGTCGAGGACGTCGCGGCGATCGCAGCCGGCACCACGGGCTTGCGGGAGGCGGGCAGGGCGGCATGCTGGCGGGCCGGCAGGCTCGCAGCCGCCGCGCCGGGGGTGATGTCCTTCGGCGCCGCGCGCGCCGTCTCGCCGGCGCCTTTGGGGCTGCTCTTGACCTCGGCCTTCGCTTCGGCCCGCGCGTCGACCTCGCTCTTGGTCCCGGCGGCCTCGTGGGTGTTCGTCTTCGGAACCGCGCTGCGCGCGATCGGACGCGCCTTCGGCACCGGAACCTTGGCCGCGGCAGCCTTGGATCCCGAAACCTTGGACCCAGCAGCCTGGTCCTTGGCGAGAGCGCTATGCCCGGCGAGAGCCCATCCGAGTGTCAGGCCGGCGGCCAAGGACACCGAGAGTGACACCGACAGGGCGGTCGATCGCAATGCAGTGGCGCGGGCAGAAAAGGGCACGGCGTTCCTTTTGCGGCGGATGACTTCGATCCCCTGACCAACATGGGTCTATCGAAAAGGTGAACAAATCCTAAATATACCGGGAAGGATTGCAACCTGCGCCAACACCGCGGCGAAATCACGACCGAAGGGCGGCGTGCGGGCCGTGGGGCTTCAGCGAAGGGTGATCGCGGGCCTCGGCAATGCGATTCGAGCGATCCGTGTGCCTGTTGAGAAGGCAGCCCAACCGCGGGCGGGCCTTCCGCCTCGTCGGCAGACCCGGTATGAAGTGGCTCGTACAGGGGCCAAGCGGCGTTTGGGAGGGAGTTTCATGGCAGCCAAGACGAATTTCCGGGGTTCTTTCACCGCCTTGGTCACTCCTTTCAAGAACGGGTCCGTGGACGAGGCCGCTTTTCGCAGCCTGGTGAACTGGCAGATCGACGAGGGCACCAACGGCCTCGTGCCGGTCGGCACGACCGGCGAGAGCCCGACGCTCAGCCATGACGAGCATAAGCAGGTGGTCGAGTGGTGCATCGCCGAGGCCCGGGGACGCGTGCCCGTCGTCGCCGGCGCCGGCTCCAATTCGACCAAGGAGGCGGTCGAGCTCGCCCAGCACGCCGAGAAGGCGGGGGCGGACGCAGTGCTGGTGGTGACGCCCTATTACAACAAGCCGACGCAGGAAGGCCTGTATCAGCACTTCAAGGCGATCAACGATGCGATCGGCATTCCGATCATCATCTACAATATTCCTCCGCGCTCGGTGATCGACATGTCCGTCGACACCATGAAGCGCCTGTTCGAGCTGAAGAACATCGCCGGCGTGAAGGATGCCACCGCGAGCATGGTGCGGGTGTCGCAGCAGCGCGCCGCGATGGGCGAGGAGTTCAACCAGCTCTCGGGCGAGGATGCGACGATCATCGGCTACATGGCGCATGGCGGCCATGGCTGCATCTCCGTCACGTCGAACGTCGCGCCGCGGCTGTGCTCGGAATTCCACCAGGCCTGGCAGAAGGGCGATGTCGCAACGGCGCTGAAGATCCACGATAAGCTGATGCCGCTGCATACCAATCTGTTCATCGAGTCCAACCCGGCGCCGGTGAAATACGCGCTGTCGCTGCTCGGCAAGATCGAGGAGAAGCTGCGGCTGCCGATGGTGCCGGTGTCGGAGCCGACCCGGGTCGCGGTGCGCGAGGCGATGGTTCATGCCGGATTGATCAACTAGGTTCCGAGGGAGCTCGGGATCGGCGAAGGTCGCGAGGATTTCTCGCAAGTCTGAGGGGGACGCGAGCATGTTGAAGGAATTCCGTGAATTCGCGATGAAGGGCAACGTCGTCGACCTCGCCGTCGGCGTCATCATCGGCGCGGCCTTCGGCGCCATCGTCACTTCGCTCGTTGCCGATGTGATCATGCCGATCATCGGCGCCATCACCGGCGGTCTCGATTTCTCGAACTACTTCATCCCGCTGTCCAAGACGGTCAATGCGGGCAACCTTGCGGACGCGAAGAAGCAGGGTGCCGTGCTGGCCTATGGACAGTTCCTGACCTTGACCCTGAACTTCTTCATCATCGCTTTCGTGCTGTTCATGATCATCCGTGTGATAAACAGGTTGAAGCGGAACGAAGCGGCAGCTCCCGCGGCGCCGGCGAAGCCCTCGGCCGAGGTCGAGCTGTTGACCGAGATCCGTGATCTCCTGAAAAAGTCCTGATGGCTGAAAAGAACGAACCCAAGATCACGGTCGCCGCCGAGAATCGCAAGGCGCGGTTCAACTACGCGATCGAGGACACCATCGAGGCCGGCATCGCGCTGACCGGCACCGAGGTGAAGTCGGTCCGCGGCGGCAAGTCGACGATCGCGGAATCCTATGCGGATTCGCGTAACGGCGAGATCTGGCTGATCAACGCCAACATTCCCGAATATCTGCAGGCCAACCGCTTCAATCACGAGCCGAAGCGGCCGCGCAAGCTGCTGCTGCATCGCAAGCAGATCAACAAGCTGATGGGTGCGGTCGAGCGCGAAGGCATGACGCTGATCCCGCTGAAGCTCTATTTCAACGAGCGCGGCCGCGCCAAGCTGCTGCTCGCCGTGGCCAAGGGCAAGAAGCTGCACGACAAGCGCGAGAGCGAGAAGAAGCGCGATTGGGGCCGCGAGAAGGGCCGGCTGCTGCGGGCGCGCGGCTAACGAGACCTTTGCCGTGCGCTCCTCGGCGGCACGCCTGAGCCTTGGGAAAGCATCCGATGAATCAGAAGAACCTCTTGGACGTCGACTGGAGCCGGATTCCGGCTCCGATCGACGACGGCGCAGCCGATCATCTGGTCGGGATGACCATTCCCGCGATCGGACTGCGTGCCACCGACGACACGCTGGTCACGCTGTCGGATCTGCCGGGACGGACCGTGGTGTTCGCCTATCCACGGACCGGCGAACCCGGCAAGGTGTCACTGGTCGAGGACTGGGACATGATCCCGGGCGCGCGCGGCTGCACGCCGCAGACCTGCAGCTTCCGCGACCTGTTCGGCGAGTTGAAATCAGCGGGCGCCGTGCATGTGTTCGGTCTGTCGACGCAGAGCAATGCCTATCAGACCGAGATGGCCTCGCGCCTGCACCTGCCGTTTCCGGTGCTGTCGGACGAGAAGCTCGAGCTCACCAATGCGCTGCGGTTGCCGACCATGGAGATCGCCGGGCTGACCATGATCAAGCGGCTTGCCATGATCGTGGACGCCGCGCGCATCACCCATGTGTTCTACCCGGTGTTTCCGCCGGACAGGAACGCGGGCGACGTGCTGGCGTGGCTGAAGGACAACCGCGCATCTGCCGCGTGAGGGTGGGGTGCGCCGAACTAATCCAGCTCCGCCTTTACGCGCGCGAACACGGCGTGGAACATCTCGGTCGTGAGCACGCCGGTGTTCGTGTTGTAGCGTGAGCAGTGATAGCTGTCGTACAGCCTGATCCTGCCGGCCTGGTGCACGGCGCCATGGCCGAAGGGCGCCGCGACCGCGCGCAAGCCCAGCAGCTTCAGCAGCGTGTCGTGGGAGATGCGGCCGAGCGCGACGATGCTGCGCAGCCGCGGCATCGTGGCGATGGTGGCGCCGAGGAAGCTCCGGCACTGGTTGATCTCGGCCGGCAGCGGCTTGTTCTGTGGCGGCACGCAGCGCACCGCGTTGCTGATTCGACAGTCCACCAGCGTCAGCCCGTCGTCGGGGCGAGCTTCGAACCGGCCTTTCGCAAATCCGTAATGCAGCAGCGTCCCATAGAGCAGCTCGCCGGCGTAGTCGCCCGTGAAGGGACGCCCGGTCCGATTGGCGCCTTGCAGCCCCGGCGCGAGCCCGACGATCAGGAGCCGCGCATCGGGATCACCGAACGACGGCACCGGCGCGTTGAACCACGACGGCTCACGCGCGCGCTGTGCCTCGCGGAACTCCACGAGGCGAGGGCACAGCGGACAGTCTCGATCGGGATTGGTCGAGGACGGGGTGGATGGCGCAGATGTGGCGTCCGTCCGCCGCCTAGTCGTCGAAATCGTCATCGGTGGTGGGGGTGGTCGTGGTGGTGCGTGCGGCCGGTGCGGTCGTGCTGCGCTGGAGGAATTGCGGGGAATGGTGGCGCGGCTCGCGCGGGGCGGGGCGCTCCGACGGGTCGCGGCCGAGCTTGGACTGCAACTCCATGAGGTCGGTGAAGACGTCGGCCTGGCGGCGCAACTCGTCGGCGATCATCGGCGGCTGGCTGGAGATGGTCGAGATCACGGTGACGCGAACGCCGCGACGCTGCATCGCTTCGACCAGCGAGCGGAAGTCGCCGTCGCCCGAGAACAGCACCATCTGGTCGATATGCTCGGCGAGTTCCATCGCATCCACGGCGAGCTCGATGTCCATGTTGCCCTTGACCTTGCGGCGGCCGCTCGCGTCGATGAATTCCTTGGTCGCCTTGGTGACGACCGTATAGCCGTTGTAGTCGAGCCAGTCGATCAAGGGCCGAATCGACGAGTACTCCTGATCTTCGATGATCGCGGTGTAATAGAACGCGCGGAGCAGCGTGCCGCGGCTCTGAAATTCCTTGAGCAGGCGCTTGTAGTCGATGTCGAAGCCGAGCGTCTTGGCCGTGGCGTATAGGTTGGCGCCGTCAATGAAGAGCGCAATCTTGTTGGTCGAAGATGACATTCAGTGTCTCGCGTTCAGTTAGATTCTATTTTTGGCGCGACTCCAGTCGGTCGCGCATTCCATTTCAAGATACTGCCAAGGCGTCGGCTCAAGATACTGCCAAGGCGTCGGCGGTCCATCTGGTGTGAGGTTACCGCAAACGGGAGTGATCGGGGCAACAAAGGCGCACTTGTGACGACGTAATGAAGCGTTTTCTTGTCCAACGCCCGAATTCCGCGGGTCTGGACGGAGCGCCAGTCAAGGTTGCCGAATTCGGTACACCTTGCCCCTTACAGAAACCTGACGCCAGTTTAGCCTTGCGAAAACCGGCCAGCCTCTATAACTAGCCCAGCATAATCAGCATATTAAGCACACAAAGGACCGGAGCGACAATGGCGCGCGTCACTGTGGAAGATTGTATCGATAAAGTCGACAACCGGTTCGACCTGGTCCTTCTGGCCGCGCATCGCGCGCGCATGATCTCGTCGGGATCACAACTTACAATCGATAGAGATAATGACAAGAATCCCGTCGTCGCACTCCGCGAAATTGCGGATTCGACCATTTCTCCCGAGGATCTGAAGGAAGAACTGGTTCATTCGCTGCAGAAGTTCGTCGAGGTCGACGAGCCGGAGCCGGACACGGTGCCGCTGATCGGCTCGGCCGGTGCCAGCGTCGATGCCGACGACACCGAGGTCGCCGTCGAGCGCATGACCGAGGAAGAACTGCTGAAGGGCCTCGAGGGCCTCGCTCCGCCGGAAGAGCAGCCCGAAGAGGACGAGTGACGGCCTCGTCGCCGTCAGCGCGCTCCAGTTCACTTGTGAGATTGTGAAGGCCCGGACCGCGTCCGGGCCTTTGCATTTGAACGTGATTCCGTGATTACCATAGGGCTGCGGCCAGCGCCTGCCGTCCGGCAGATTTGGTCACGAAGATAAAGGTTTAGTCATTTTCCATGGTGGTTTCGGGCCACATTCCTCAGCAGATGCAGGCGGCGGCCGAATCGGCCGCGTTGGCGCCTCCGCCGCCGGCTGAGCGGCCGCGGCCGCAGAAGCCGCGCTCCCGCATGATGCGGCAGTACGATCTGGTGGAACGGGTCCGCTCCTACAATCCGGATACGAACGAGGATCTCCTCAACCGCGCCTATGTGTACGCCATGAAGGCGCATGGGTCGCAGACCCGCGCGTCCGGCGACCCGTATTTCACGCATCCGCTCGAGGTCGCAGCCATTTTGACCGACCTGAAGCTGGATGACGCGACCATCGTCGCGGCGCTGCTGCACGACACGATCGAGGACACCGAGGCGACCCGCGCCGAGATCGACCGCTTCTTCGGGCCCGAGATCGGCGCTCTGGTCGAGGGACTGACCAAGCTGAAGCGGCTCGAATTGGTCTCGCGCGAGGCCAAGCAGGCCGAGAACCTGCGCAAGCTGCTGCTCGCCATCGCCGACGACGTGCGTGTCCTGCTGGTCAAGCTCGCGGATCGCTTGCACAACATGCGCACGCTGGAGTTCGTGCCCGAGACGTCGCGCCGGCGCATCGCCGAGGAAACGCTCGACATCTATGCGCCGCTGGCGGGCCGGATGGGCATGCAGGAGATGCGCGAGGAACTCGAGGATCTCTCGTTCCGGACGCTCGACCCGCAGGCCTACAGCGTGGTGATGCAGCGGCTCGATGCGCTGGCGGAGCGCAACCGCAATCTGATCGGCGAAATCGAGAGCCAGCTGGCGCGCAAGTTTCGCGACCATGGCCTGACGGCCCGGGTGTTCGGCCGCCGCAAACGGCCGTTCTCGATCTGGACCAAGATGGAGCGCAAATCGATCGGGTTCGAGCAGCTGTCCGACATCTTCGGCTTTCGCGTGATCATGCCGGATCTCGAATCCTGCTATCGTGCGCTCGGTATCGTGCATACGACCTGGCCGGTCGTGCCGGGCCGTTTCAAGGACTACATCTCGACGCCGAAGCAGAACGACTATCGCTCGATACACACAACCGTGATCGGCCCGGGCAAGCAGCGCGTCGAGCTGCAGATCCGCACCGAGGACATGGATCAGATCGCCGAGCTCGGCATCGCCGCCCATGCCTTCTACAAGGACGACATCGGCTCGCCGACCGAACGGCTCAAACGCGAATCGAACGCATTCGCGTGGCTGCGCCACACCATCGGCATCCTCTCGGAGAGCGCAAATCCGGAGGAGTTCCTCGAGCACACCAAGCTGGAGCTGTTTCACGATCAGGTGTTCTGCTTCACGCCGAAGGGAAAGCTGATCGCGCTGCCGCGCCACGCAAACGTGATCGACTTCGCCTATGCCGTGCATACCGATGTCGGCAACAGCGCGGTCGGCTGCAAGATCAACGGCAAGTTCGCCGCGCTGTCGTCGGAACTGCAGAACGGCGACGAGGTCGAGGTCCTGACCTCGGACGCGCAGTCGGCGCCGCCCTCGGCCTGGGAGACGCTCGCCGTCACCGGCAAGGCCCGCGCGGCGATCCGGCGCGCCACCCGCACCGCCGTGCGCGATCAATATGCCGGGCTCGGCCGCCGCATCGTCGAGCGCCTGTTCGAGCGCACCAAGCTCGAATATGCCGACGACAAGCTGAAAGGGGCGTTGCCGCGCCTGGCCCGCGCCTCGATCGACGACGTGATGGCGGCGGTCGGACGCGGCGAGATCAAGGCCTCCGACGTCGCGCGTGCGATGTATCCGGACTACAAGGAAGAGCGCGTCGTGCGCTACGGCGCCAAGAAGACGGTCGCCGCGCCGGCAGCCAAGGCTACCGCGCCTGCGGCCGAGCCCCACCGCGGCCCGTTTGCGATCCCGATCAGCGGGCTCAATTCCGGTCTGCCGGTGAAGTTCGCGCCGAACGGCGGCGCCGTGCCGGGCGACCGCATCGTCGGCATCGTGACGCCGGGCGAGGGGATCACGATCTATCCGATCCAGTCGCCGGCGCTGAAGGATTTCGAGGAGGAGCCGGAGCGCTGGCTCGACGTGCGCTGGGATGTCGACGAGACCTCCCCGCAGCGCTTCCCGGCGCGCATTCGCGTCGAGAACGTCAACGAGCCCGGCAGCCTCGCCCAGGTCGCGACCGTGATCGCCGAGCACGACGGCAACATCGACAACATCAGCATGAGCCGCCGCTCGCCTGATTTCACCGAACTCACGATCGATCTCGAGGTCTATGACCTCAAGCATCTCTCGGCGATCATCAACCAGTTGCGCGCCAAGACCATCGTGGCGCGGGTCGACCGGGTGAATGGCTAATCTGCGGGGATGGCAGCGGCGTTCTGCTCCGGGATGCGCTAAACAAGCCGTAGTCTACTCGAAAGTCCTGCGAGCCGGCCCATGTCCGATCCGTCTAAGTCACATCCTCCGAAGCTGCGCCTCGGCGTCAACGTCGATCACATCGCCACCTTGCGAAATGCCCGCGGCGGCCGTAGCCCCGATCCGGTGCGCGCCGCGCTGCTCGCGATCGAGGCCGGGGCCGACGGCATCACGGCGCATCTGCGCGAGGACCGCCGGCACATCCGCGACGACGACATGGCGCGGCTGAAGGCCGAGATCTCCAAGCCGCTGAATTTCGAGATGGCGGCCACCGAGGAGATGGTGCGGATCGCGCTCGCGACGCGGCCGCACGCCTGCTGTCTGGTGCCGGAGCGGCGCGAGGAGCTGACCACGGAGGGCGGCCTCGACGTGGTCGGCCAGCACAAGGCGCTGGCACCGGCGATCGCCCGGCTGAGCGATGCCGGCATCCGGGTCTCGCTGTTCATCGCCGCCGACCCGGCGCAGATCGAGATGGCGGCCCGGTTGCGCGCGCCCGTGATCGAGATCCACACCGGCGGCTGGTGCGATGCCATTACCGACGGCCATGATGACAAGGCGGCTGCCGAGTGGGAGCGGATCGTGACCGGCGCCCGGCTGGCCTATGCGGCCGGGCTCGAGGTCCATGCCGGACACGGGCTCGACTATGCCACCGCCGAGCGGATCGCGACCCTGCCGGAGATCGTCGAGCTCAACATCGGCTACTTCATGATGGGCGAGGCGCTGTTCGTGGGTTTGCCCCAGTCGGTGCGGACCATGCGCGCGGCGATGGATCGCGGCCGCGCGCGGCTGGGGACATCAGCATGATCATCGGCATCGGCTCCGACCTGATCGACATCCGCCGGGTCGGCGAGGTCATCGGGCGCCATGGCGAGCGCTTCCTGAACCGCATCTTCACCGCGGCCGAGCGCGCCAAGGCCGAGCGGCGGGCCAAGAACGAGAAGATGGTGATCGCCACCTACGCCAAGCGATTCGCCGCCAAGGAGGCCTGCGCCAAGGCGCTCGGCACCGGAATCCGTCACGGGGTGTGGTGGCGTGACATGGGGGTGGTGAACCTGCCCGGGGGCAGGCCGACCATGCAGCTTACGGGTGGCGCGGCCGAACGGCTCAGGGCGCTGACGCCTGAGGGCCACGAGGCCCGCATCGACCTGTCGATCACCGACGACTGGCCGCTGGCGCAAGCCTTCGTCATAATTTCGGCGGTGCGCCGCGAGACATCCTGATGGGCGGCCGCCCCGCAGGAAAAACAAAAATGCGATCGATTCCAGCGAGTTATATAGTTTTGATACGGCGATTGATTGCGCGGCCCCGCGCAGTCGTCTAAAACCCGCCGGATTGAACCGGCTGCATCACGGGCGGATTCTGGGTCAAACCGGAGTTGGCCTTAACCACCAGAATCAGGACAGACTCCCTTAAGCCGCGGAACGGTATGGTGTTCGCGGGCGGAGGGGTGTTCGGCAACGGCTGGCGAATCGTCGGACCATTCGCCAAGGGACATTGAAAGAGCGATGAGCGTGACCTCCGGAACCAAGACTGAGAGCGGCCTCGGTGAAACCGTTCGCGTCGTCGTTCATGCGCTACTGATTGCGCTGGTGATCCGCACCTTCCTGTTCCAGCCGTTCAACATCCCCTCCGGATCGATGAAGGCGACCCTGCTGGTCGGCGACTATCTGTTCGTATCGAAATATTCGTACGGCTATAGCCACTACTCGATTCCGCTGTCGCCGCCGCTGTTCTCGGGCCGCATGTTCGGCTCGGAGCCGAGCCGCGGCGACATCGTCGTGTTTCGTCTGCCCAAGGACGACACCACCGACTACATCAAGCGCGTGATCGGTCTGCCTGGCGACCGCATCCAGGTGCGCGAAGGGTTGCTCTACGTCAACGACAAGCCGGTGCAGCGCGAGCGGCTCTCCGATTTCATCGGCGAGGATCCCTGCGGGCAGCCCGACTCGACCGCGCGCGTCAAGCGCTGGAAGGAGACCCTGCCGAACGGCGTCAGCTACGAGACGCTCGACTGCGTCGACAACGGTTATGTCGACAACACCGCGGTGTATACCGTGCCGGCCGGCAACTTCTTCATGATGGGCGACAACCGCGACAACTCGACAGACAGCCGCTTCCTCAGCCAGGTCGGCTACGTGCCGTTCGAGAACATCGTCGGCCGCGCGCAGCTGATCTTCTTTTCCATTGCCGAAGGCGAGCATGCCTGGGCGTTCTGGCGCTGGCCGGTATCGGTGCGCTGGAATCGAATCTTCAAATTCGTCCGATGATCGACGACTCACCCGAAATCCAGACGACGCAGGCTGCCGCATCGAGCCCGCAACCCGGCACGGGTGCGATGGAGGCGACGCCCAAGGCCGCGTCGCGGCCGAAGTCTGAGATCAAGCCTGAGCAGAAGAGCGAGCCCAAGACCGAGTCGAAGACCGATTCCAAGACCGATCCGAAGCCGAGCTTCAAGGCGGATACGAAGACCGTCGAGTCCGAATCGGCGATCGCGAGCCCGGACGCGGCGGACACGGCCCTGCTCGTTGCCGAGACCGATCCCGACGGCAAGCCGCGCAGCAAGGCGAAGGGCAGTCGCCGCACCAAGAGCGCGGGAACCGGCGCGGCCAAGGGCGCCAAGGCCGCGGACAAGGCCGCCAATGCCGCGATCGAGGCGCGCATCGGTCATCACTTCGCCGATCCGTCACTGCTCAGCACCGCCTTCACCCACGTCTCGGCGCTGAAGTCGTCCAAGAAGCGTGGCGACAGCTATCAGCGGCTCGAATTCCTCGGCGACCACGTGCTCGGCCTGATCGTGTCCGACATGCTGTATCGCTCGTTTCCGAGCGCGGACGAGGGCGAATTGTCGAAGCGGCTGGCCGATCTCGTGCGCAAGGAGAGCTGCGCCGACGTCGCCAAGTCGCTCGGCCTGCTCGACGACATCAAGCTCGGCGCGGTCGGCGCCGGCGCCGGGGCGCGGTTGCGCAAGTCGGTGCTGGGCGACGTCTGCGAGGCGGTGATCGGCGCGATCTTCCTCGACGGTGGCTACGCGGCCGCCGCGGGATTCGTCGAGCGCAACTGGACCGAGCGCATGCACAAGCCGCGGCGCCCGCTGCGCGATCCGAAGACGGTGCTGCAGGAATGGGCCCAGGGCAAGGGCCTGCCGACCCCGGTGTACCGGGAGGTCGAGCGCACCGGCCCGCATCACGATCCGCAGTTCCGCGTCGCCGTCGACCTGCCGGGCCTGGAGCCCGCTGAAGGCGTCGGTGGCTCCAAGCGGGCGGCAGAAAAGGTGGCGGCATCGGTCATGATCGAGCGCGAAGGCGTCAGCGGCGGCAGCAATGACGGCTGAACAGCAATCAGTGCCGTCTGTCCAGACCCGCTGCGGTTTCGTTGCGCTGATCGGCGCGCCCAACGTCGGCAAATCGACGCTCGTCAACGCGCTGGTCGGCTCCAAGGTCACGATCGTCTCGCGCAAGGTGCAGACGACGCGAGCGCTGATCCGCGGCATCGTCATCGAGGGGGCGTCCCAGATCATTCTGGTTGATACCCCCGGCATCTTCGCGCCGAAGCGCAGGCTGGACCGCGCCATGGTCACGACGGCCTGGAGCGGCGCGCACGACGCCGATGTCGTCTGCGTGCTGCTCGATGCCAAGAAGGGCATCGACGACGAGGCGCAGTCCATCATCGACAAGGCGGCCGCGGTCGCGCACGAGAAGATCCTGGTGGTCAACAAGGTCGACCTGGTGCCGCGCGAGAAGCTGCTGGCGCTGGTCGCGGCTGCCAACGAGAAGCTGTCCTTCGCGCGCACCTTCATGATCTCGGCGATCTCGGGCGACGGAGTCGACGATCTCAGGCGGGCCTTGGCGGAGATGGTGCCTCCCGGTCCGTTCCACTATCCCGAGGACCAGATGTCGGACGCGCCGATGCGGCACCTCGCGGCCGAGATCACCCGCGAGAAGATCTATTCGCATCTGCATCAGGAGCTGCCGTATCAGTCCACCGTCGAGACCGACAGCTGGACCGAGCGCAAGGACGGTTCGATCCGGATCGAGCAGACGATCTTCGTGGAGCGGGACAGCCAGCGCAAGATCGTGCTCGGCAAGGGCGGCGCGACGATCAAGTCGATCGGCGCGCAGTCGCGCAAGGAAATCTCAGAGATCACCGGTGTGCCGGTGCACCTGTTCCTGTTCGTGAAGGTCCGCGAGAACTGGGGCGACGATCCCGACCGCTACCGGGAAATGGGGCTCGAGTTCCCCAGGGAATGACAATGAGCGTGCCGCGCAACGTGTTGTGGTTCGAAGTGCTGCTCTACATCTCGCTGATGCTGGATGCGTTGTCTGTTGCCGTCTCGGATCGGACGCCGACCTTCGACATGACCGAGGACATGATCACCGCGCAGACCGTGCTCAACGGGGTGGTCATCCTGCTGCTGTTCTATTTCGTCTATCTGGCGGCGCAGCGCCGCAAGAACTGGCCGCGCTGGGTGCTGCTGGCGGCGCTGGTGCTGTCCGACATCTCCCTGGTGCAGGTGATTGGTCAGAAGGGCATGACGCTCGATGCCGGCATCGAGGTCATCTCCTGCGCGCTGACGACGATGGGATTGTACTACTCGTTCACGGGCGATGCGCGCGGCTGGTTCAACGCGTGATGGATGGAATGCAGAATGCAGAGTCGGCAAAGCGCAGCGTGCCCACCCTGCGTTTGGCGCATAACGATCATTCCGTCATTGCGAGCGCAGCGAAGCAATCCAGGGCTGCGCGTGAAACTCTGGATTGCTTCGCTGCGCTCGCAATGACGGTGTTTGTGGCGGCAGCACGGGCGAGCAACGTTGGGGCTTGATCGTCGACTGGCGCTCACGGCTTGGCGTCTGCGAGTGGTGGAGATCCCACACCGATGGAATGGACCGACGATGGCATCGTGCTGGGCGTGCGGCGGCACGGCGAATCCTCGGCCGTCGTCGAGTTGCTGACCCGCGAGCATGGCCGGCATCTCGGTCTCGTGCGCGGGGCCAGCGGCAAGCGCATGCGCCCGGTGCTGCAACCGGGCAACACGGTGCGCGCGATCTGGCGCGCGCGGCTCGACGAGCATCTCGGCATGTACGCCATCGACGCGCTGACCTTGCGGGCGGCGGGGCTGATCTCCGCGCAACACGGCGCCTACGGCGTGACGCATCTTGCCTCGCTGGCCCGGCTGTTGCCGGAGCGCGATCCGCACGAGGAGATGTATCTGCGGCTCGAACATGCGCTCGATGATTTCGAGGATGCGGGCGGCGCCGCCGTCCACATCGTACGCTTCGAGCTGGCGATCCTCGCCGAACTCGGCTTCGGGCTCGATCTCTACTCCTGCGCTGCGACCGGCGAGACCTCGGACCTGATCTACGTATCCCCGAAGTCGGGCGGCGCGGTGTCGCGCACGGCCGGCGCGCCATGGGCCGACCGGCTGCTGCCGTTGCCGCCCTTCCTGCGCGAGAGCGAGCGGGGCCATGGCTGGTCGCAGCAGGATCTTCTCGACGGTTTCCGGCTGACCGGCCTGTTCCTGCTGCGTCACGTGTTGGAGCCGCGCGGGCAGGGGCATTCCGACGCCCGCGAGGGCTTCATCAACGCCGTGACGCGGGCTAGGCCCGCCCCGCGATAGGGCTCGGTTTTCGACGCTCGTCGTCATGTGCCCTCGCGCTTGTTCGCCAACGTCGAGACTGACGACACACGCGCCGGCATCACGGCAAAGCTGATCCGGATACCGTCTCCGACTGTGACGTCATTCACATCCGCCTTCACATGACCGACGTAGGATCATGCAACAATCCTGGTTGATGACCAGTTTCGCATCATTTTGAGGTTGCGTCGTCCGCGGCTCATGGCGAAGATTGTAGCCCTTCGGCGAGATGCGTTTCGTGCGCGCCTTTTTTCATCACCGTGGGGCATTTCGATCATGAGCGATTTCGAGAACAGCAAATCCAGCAACGGGTTCACGTCCAAGCTGTGGCGTGGAGAGCGCATGACGATGATCGGCTTCGACGTCGCCGAGCCCGAACCCGATCTGGTCGGATTCTCGATCGAGGTGAAGTCGCCGGGCGCGCGGGATTTTTCCCAGTTGCGCAACAGGATCGCGTTTTCCTATCCGGCCGGGGCCGGCGCGGAGGTCGACGGCAACCGGAATTTCCCGTCGACCGAGGCGCCGTTCCAGAAATTCCGCTGGATCCATTTTCCTTACCGGCCCAAGGACGGAGTCTATACGTATCGCGTCGCCAAGCAGCACATGCGCAATGACGGCACGCTCGTGGCAGGGACCAGCCTCTCGCTCGACATCACGCAGAGCGCCGTGACCTATGATGGCCTCATCGACATCGGTTTCACCCGCAACTTCGCCTCGTCTCAGGCCTATCGCGATCAGTTCGGCAACAATGCCGAGATCATCCCCGTCGAGAGCCGCGACGGGCCGAGCTTCGAGAAGCTCGACCTCGCCAACGAGGCCGGCGACAGCGTCTACGAGTGGCTGGGGTTCGAGGCCTACGACCTCCTGTTCGGCTTCTTGAAAGAGGCCCTGGCGGATCCCGGGCTCACGCTCGACGTGATGGCCTATGACCTCAATGAGCCCGACGTGATCGGCCTGCTGGAGCAGTTCGGCCCGCGGCTGCGCGCGATCATCGACGACTCCAACGCCAAGGATAACAGCCACAAGCTGCCCGGCAGCGCGGAATCGCGCAGCGCCAAGCGCTTCAAGCAGGCGGGTGCTGCCGTGCTGCGCACGCATTTCAGCAATCTCCAGCACAACAAGGTCCTGATCACGCGCCGCAACGGCAAGCCCGAGAAGGTGCTGTGCGGCTCGACCAATTTCACCTTCCGCGGCCTCTATATTCAGGCCAACAACATGCTGGTTTTTCATTCGCCTGATGTCGCCGGGCTGTTCGGCGAGATGTTCGACATCGCCTTCGAGGACCCCTCGGCCTTCCGGACGAATGATTTTTCCAAGAAGTGGCACGCCGTCCACACCGAGGGAAAGCCGACCGTACAGCTCTGCTTCTCACCGCATCAGGCCACTGATCTCTCGCTCAATCCGATCCGGGCCGCGATCGATCAGGCCACCTCGTCCGTGTTCTACTCGGTCGCATTTCTGAGCCAGCTCGGTGACGGTCCGACCAAGGAGGCGTTCGACCGCGTGATGGAGCGGCCGATCTTCAGCTACGGTACCGTCGACAAGCGCGGCGCCCTGGAGCTGCGCAAGCCCGACGGCTCGATCGGTCTCGTCGATTTCGCCTATCTCGCGAGCAAGGCGCCGGAGCCGTTCCGCAGCGAATGGTCCGGCGGCAAGGGCCGTAACATCCATCACAAGTTCCTGGTGACCGATTTCAGCCTGCCGACCGCGAAAGTGTTCACCGGATCGAGCAACTTCTCGCCGAGCGGCGAGAAGGGCAACGGCGACCATCTCATCATGATCGAGGACCGAAAGATCGCCACCTCCTATGCGATCGAGGCCACCCGCGTGTTCGATCACCTGCAGTTTCGCAACCGGATGCGCGACGCGTTCCACGGCAAGTCCGAGCGGCAGCGCGCTGCATCCGCGCCTGCCGCGATCACGCTGCGCAAGCCGACCGCATTGTCCGGCAAGCCGGCCTGGTTCGAGCGCTTCTATGTCGAGGGGTCGCAGGCCGAACGCGATCGATTGCTGTTCTCGTCCTAGATGTCGTTACGGACAGAGTTGGAGACGACCATGCCATTGAACGACTATTCGCTTCTCAAGGGTCGGCCCATCAACAATCGTCTGGCGACGGGAAGCAGTCCGCACTATCAGGTGCAGGTCTCCGCCGATGGTGAGCTCTATCGCATCGCCATCAATGTCCGCTCCCAGGATGGCAGCGAGGTCGAATTCCTGGTCCGCTCGCGCTTCGAACATCCGATCGTCGATGGCCTGAAGGCGTTTTCGGAAGGGCTGCATCCGCTGGAGAGCAAGCCCGGCGGCGTGGCGCTCGATTTCATCCGGGGCAATCTGATGCAGCCATGGGAGCTGAAGCCGCTGCCGCTGTCGGCCGCGGGCCCCGACAACGATCTCAACGAGAAGATCGACGCCTACGTTCAGCGCGCCATGTCGGACGAGACGGCTCTCATCTACGCCTTCGGCGTCGCATGGGGACCGGAGGACAAGGCCGACCGCTATTTCGGCTTCAAGCCAGGCCGCGGCATCCACGACATCCATTTCAACCAGGGCAATCCGCCCGGCAAATACGCCAAGGACAACGGTCCCTGGCAGGATGGCGGACTGCTCTTCGAGTTTCCCGACCAGCAGCAATGGGTCGCCGTCTTCCTGAAGTTCCAGACCCAGGCCTGGCATTCGGACGATGCCAGCGGAGGGGTCATCCTTCCGCCCGATCCCGATCACCCGAACGCGCCGCATACGCCTCCCGACCGTGACCACATTCCGCCGCTCGACGTGCCCGATGGGCTGGTGCGGATCATCGCGGCCTATGTCAACGACGTGCGCACGCCGGAGCAGGAGACGGTCACGCTGCTGAACACTGCCGATGTCGACGTCGATCTCACCGGCTGGCAGATCAAGGACAGGCAGAAGAACGCCATGCAACTGAGCGGCACGATCGCGCGCGGCGCCACCTTGGTGGTGCCCATCGTCGCGCCGGTCGCGCTGTCGAACCGCGGCGGAATCATCACCCTGTTGAATGCCGCGGGCGTGAAGGTGCACGGCGTCTCCTATACGCGGGAACAGGCGGCGCAGCCGGGCCGCACCATCCCGTTCCAGTCGTGACCGCGTGTTTCGGCGGAGCCGTGCCTTGAAGCGCGGGCTCTCCGCTGGCGCAGCGGCGGAGTGATGTGTACTCCTGTCATGCGAGGGGCCAAGGCAAAAGGGCGGCACATTGCGGCCCTCCGCCCAGGCCACGCTGTGGGAGGAGAGCGTCATGGGAGTCCTGGTCGACGGCCAATGGCACGACGTCTGGTACGACACGGCGGCGTCCGGGGGCCGTTTCATCCGCAAGGATTCGGCGTTCCGTAGCTTCGTCACGGCTGACGGCCGTCCGGGCCCGTCCGGCACCGGCGGCTTCGAGGCCGAAGCGGGCCGCTACCATCTTTATGTCAGCCTGGCCTGCCCGTGGGCTCACCGCACCCTGATCATGCGCGCGCTGAAGGGGCTCGATGACATGATTTCGGTATCGGTCGTGCACTGGCTGATGCGCGAGCAGGGCTGGACGTTTGCCGAGGGGCCGGGCGTCGTGGCCGACAGCGTCAATCACGCCGGCCTTCTGCATCAGGTCTACACCGCCGCGGAATCGCATTATTCCGGCCGCGTCACCGTGCCCGTGCTCTGGGACAAGCAAAACCGCACCATCGTCAACAACGAGTCATCCGAGATCATCCGCATGCTGAACTCGGCGTTCGACGGCGTCGGCGCCAGGCAAGGTGACTATTATCCGCAAGCCCAGCGCGATGAGATCGACGCCATCAATGTGCGCGTCTACGACACGCTGAACAACGGCGTCTACAAATGCGGCTTCGCGACCACGCAGGGAGCCTATGAGGAGGCGATCGGGCCGCTGTTCGCCACGCTCGACTGGCTGGAGGAGCGGCTGTCGACCCGCCGCTTCCTGCTCGGCGACACCATGACCGAGGCCGACATCCGGCTGTTCACGACCCTGATCCGCTTCGATGCCGTCTATGTCGGCCACTTCAAGTGCAACATCCGCCGCATCGCCGACTATCAGCATCTTTCAGCCTACACGCGCGATTTTTACCAATGGCCGGGGATTGCCGCGACAGTGAATTTTGAGCACATCAAGCGGCACTACTACGAGAGCCATCGCACCATCAACCCGACCGGCATCGTCCCGGTCGGGCCGCTGCAGGATTTCACCGTGCCGCATGGTCGCGAGCGCCTCGCGGCGAACTGACGAGGATCCATGGCGGGCGAACCCAACCTCGATACGCTGCTGCGCACGATGGCTCCGGAGCTGCAGGACGATGTCTTCGTGTTCTGCACTGTCGATACGCATCACGACATCCCGGCCGAGCTGACGCCCTTGATGCTGTTTCGAGAGCGCGAAGGGATCACGCTGATCGTCCGGCGCGAGGACGCCGAGCAGGTCGGGCTGCCGTATCAGTTCGTCGCGCGCCTGATCACGCTGTCGGTGCTATCAGCGCTCGATGCGGTCGGCTTCCTCGCCGCGGTCACAACCTGCCTCGCAGGGGCGGGCATCAGCGTCAACGCTGTCTCGGCCTTTCATCATGATCACCTGTTCGTCCCGGAAGCGCAGGGAGAGCAGGCGATGCGGCTTCTGCAGGAGCTGTCCCGCAGCGCGGCCAGCAGATGATTGCGCAAGGCCGGCGACCGAGTCAGGCTTTGCCCCTGGTGGGATGACGCGATTGGCTACGTCCGGTTGTGCTCGGCTTCTTGCGTGGGACGGGTCGAGACCGATGCGTGTCACGTGCGGCGCGGGGAGCTGGCGGCCGGCGTGGTCCGGTCAGCGTTCGCGCAGCTTGCGCGCGCACCAGGTCCATCAGCATCATCGCTGCGGGCGATAGGGTCCGTCCCTTCAGCCGCAGGATGCCGAACTGCGCCATCAGCAGGTCCGACGCGCGCGGCTCTTTCAGTTCGGCCACGTTGAGCCTGACCAACTGGCCGGAGGCGAGCTCATGGGTGAGCACGGCATCGCCGGCGACGAGCACGATGTCGGAGCGAATGGCCATTTGAATCAGCAGGCTCGCGTTCTCGGATTCGAGCGCGACGTCGAAGCCGCGGCCCTCCGGCGCAGCGATGAGCGCTTCCAGGCGCCTGCTGAATTCCGGTGGCAGCGCAACGGAAGCGAAGTGCTGGCCGGCGAGCTCGCGTGCCGAAAGCTCCCGTCGGCGCGCCAACGGATGAGTCGCCCGACAGTAAAAGTGTCCTGGAAGGCCGCCGAGCGGCTCGATGTCGAGGCTGTCGTCGGCGCGGATGTCGGTGATGTGCGCGAGGAAGAAATCGAGCTTTCCTTGCTGCAGCACCTCCATCAGGGCGCGCCAATTGTCCTGTACCACGATGATGCGCACGGACGGGTGCTCCGAATACAGCCGCGCCATGGCATCCGGCAGAAGCGTCAGCCCGGTGAACGCGCCGACGCCCACCGTCACCTCGCCGGCATCTCCCGAGCGCAGCAGGCGCATCTCGCGGCCAAGGTCGTCTGCGCTCGACAGGAGCGAGCGGGCCCGCGCCACCAGTCGCTCGCCGACCGGTGTGATCTCCACCGAGCGCGAGCTGCGGTCGAACAGCCGCATCCCGACGGCGTCCTCCAGGGTCTGCAAGCTGCGGCTCAGCGCCGACTGCGTGACGTGGGCGCGCTGGGCCGCCCGGGCGAAATGCCGCTCTTCCGCGAGGTAGACTAACTGCTGCAGCTGGCGCAGGGTGGGGGTGTACATCGATGCACCGAAATCATTGATCAAGCCATAACAATTCATTGGATTTCTGAGACCGTCAATTCCAAAATGGCGCAAATATAAACAGGGGAAATGCCATGGCGGGGCCGGCCAAGTCGCCCCGAGCTGCGGCAGTTTCCCCGCAACAGGCTTTTCTCATGCCCAACGGCGCACAAGCTCTGATACGGACCCTGGTCAATTCCGGCATCCGGGTCTGCTTCACCAATCCCGGCACCTCCGAGATGCATTTCGTCGCCGCGCTGGACTCCGCGCCGGAGATGCGCGCCGTGCTGTGCCTGTTCGAAGGGGTGGCGACCGGTGCGGCGGACGGCTACGCCCGGATGACCGGCACGCCCGCGGCAACGCTGCTGCATCTCGGTTGCGGTCTCGGCAACGGCCTCGCCAATCTGCACAATGCGCGCAAGGGCAAGGTGCCCGTCGTCAACATCGTCGGCGACCACGCCACCTATCATGTCCCGTATGACGCGCAGCTCCAGTCCGACATCGAGACCGTCGCACGCAACGTCTCGCCGGAATTCGTCTGGACCTCGCAGGTGACGTCGGAGCTGTGCCGTGACGCGGTGGCGGCCGTGAAGGCGGCATGCTCCTGGCCCGGGCAGGTCGCGACGCTGATCCTGCCGGCCGACGTGTCCTGGGGTGAGGGAGGCGTCGCCGAGCCGGCGCCGGTGATCGAGCCGCCGGCGCCCGCCGACGATTCCGCTGTGCAGGCCGTCGCCGAGGCGATCAAGTCGGGCGGCCGCAGCGCGCTTCTGCTCGGTGGTACGGCGCTGCACGAGGAATCCCTGCTGGCGGCCGCGCGCATCGCCGCGGCCTGCGGTGTGAAGGTCTACGCCGAAACCTTTCCGACACGCATGCAGCGTGGAGCGGGCCTGCCGGCCGTCGAGCGGATCGCCTATCTCGCCGAGATGGCGCAGATCCAGCTCAAGGAGATCGACACGCTGATCCTGGTCGACGCCAAGGCGCCGGTGTCGTTCTTCGCCTATCCCGGCAAGAAGAGCTATCTGCCGCATGACGGCTGCAAGGTGCTGACCTTGTCGACGCCGGCACAGCACGCCGCGTGCAGCCTGACCAGGCTGGCCGCCGCCCTGGAGGCAGCGCGCGCCACGCCGGCGTTGTCACCGGCCTCGCGGCCCGGACGTCCGCGCGGCAAGAAGCTCACCGCGGAAAAGGTCTGCAAGGCCGTGGGTCATCTCCTGCCCGAGAACGCCATCATCATCGACGAGGCGATCAGCTCCGGCCTGATGCTGTCGAAATTCACCGCGGGCGCTCCGCGCCACGATCTGATCACCCTGACCGGCGGCGCCATCGGGCAGGGGCTGCCGAATGCGATCGGGGCGGCGATCGCCTGTCCGGACCGGCCGGTGATCGCGCTGATCGGCGACGGCAGCTCGATGTATACGATCCAGTCGCTGTGGACGATCGCGCGCGAGCGGCTCAACGTCACCGCCGTGATCTTCAACAATGCATCCTACTCGGTGCTCAACGTCGAGCTGGAGCGGGTCGGCGCCGAGGAGATCGGACCGAAGGCGCGGGCGCAGCTCGACCTTCACGGACCGGTCCTCAAGCTCGCGCAGATCGCCGACGGCATGGGCGTACGCGCGACCCGCGTCGGCACGCCGGACGAATTCACCAGCGCGTTGCAGGGAGCGCTGGCGCGGCCGGGGCCGCATCTGATCGAGGCCATGGTGCCGCCGGCGCTGACCGGCCTCAAGCTGAAGCTTTTGCCGCACCTCTTGGGATCGCTCGACCGCGTCCCGCTGCCGGTGGCGCGGATGCTCAAGCGCAAGATCGCGCCGTGACATGAGCGCGACGCTGCAATCCGATGTCGTCATCGCCGGCGGCGGTCTCGCCGGCATCGTCACCGCGCTGGAGGCACTGCGCGCCGGCAAGTCGGTGACCATCGTGGACCGGGACACGCCCGAGCGGTTCGGCGGGCTGGCGTTGTGGGCGTTCGGGGGCATGGCGCTGGTCGGGACGCCGTTGCAGGCGCGCATGAAGATCCCGGATACGCCCGAGATCGCGTTGCGCGACTGGATCAGGTTTGGCGAGCTCGATGCCGTCGAGCACTGGCCGCTGCAATGGGCCCGCTACTACGTCGCGCATTCGCGCAGCGACGTTTACGACTGGCTGCTGGCGCACGGCGTGACGTTCATGCCGGCGGTGAACTGGGTCGAGCGCGGCCGGCACGGCGACGGCAATGCGCTGCCGCGCTATCACATCGTCTGGGGCACCTCGCAGCGGCTCACGCGCGTGATGATCGAAGCGATGCGTGCGGCCGATAGCGGCGGCCGGCTGACGGTGCTGCACCGTCACCGCGTCGTCAGCCTCGATCGCGCTGCCGGCGCCGTATCGGGCGTGGTTGCCGTCAACGAGGAGACGGGCGCCGAAATCCGCATCGCCGCGCCGCTGACAGTGCTGGCGATGGGCGGCCTCAATGGCAGCCATGCGGAGGCCCGCGCCAATTGGCTGAAGAGCCGGCCGCTGCCGCAGGCGATGCTCAATGGCGCGCATCCGTTCTCTGATGGCAAATTGCATCACCACGCGGCCGAGGCGCTCGGCGCCGAGATCACGCATGCCGGCGAGATGTGGAACTACGCCGCCGGCATCCCGCATCCGTTTCCGCATTTCGACGGCCATGGCCTGTCGCTGGTGCCGTGCAAATCGGCACTGTGGCTCAATCACAGGGGCGAGCGCATCGGGCCCGAGCCGCTGGTGACCGGCTTCGACACCCATGATCTGTGCCAGCGCGTCGCGGCGCAGGAGAAGCCGTATACGTGGCATCTGTTGAACTGGCGCATCGCCGCCAAGGAGTTCGCCATCTCCGGGGCCGAGCACAATCCGCGCATCCGCGACCGGCAGATGCCGATGTTCCTCAAGGAGACCCTGTTCGGCAATCATCGCCTGGTCAGGCAGATGCAGCGCGAGAGCCGGCATTTCCTGGTCGACGAGACGCTGGCCGGTCTCGCCGCCAAGATGAATGCGCTGACCGGCACCGGCGACGTGAAGCCGGAGGTGCTGCAGGCCACCGCCGACGCCTTCGACGCGAACTTTGGGAATGGCGACAAGCTCCACAACGACGACCAGTTGCGCCGCATCCTGCACGCGCGGCAATGGGGGCCCGACAAGCTCCGCACCTGCAAGCCTGCGCCGCTGCAGGCGCCGGGCGCCGGGCCTTACATCGCCATTCACATGCAACTCATCACCCGCAAGAGCCTCGGCGGCCTCAAGACCGATCTGCAGAGCCGGGTGCTCGACACCACGGGTGCGCCGATCGGCGGCCTCTATGCGGTCGGCGAAGCGGCCGGCTTCGGCGGCGGCGGCGCGTCCGGCAAGCGATCGCTGGAGGGTACGTTCCTGCCGGGTTGCATTCTCACCGCACGGGCGGCGGTGCGCGCAATGTGACGCTACGGGAACCGTACGAGTCGACGGAACCGTCGCTGAATTTTTGCTCCGTCGCTGTCGATCCGGTGCTGCTACGTTCGTCTTCAAGGCACAGGAGATGGAGACCCGTCATGAAGATCTACTGGATCAAGGCCCAGGCGCCGCGCCGCGTGCTCGCGCTGGTGAAGCACCTCGGCGTTCCCGCCGAGTTCATCGATATCAGCCGCGGCCTGAAGACGCCGGAGTTCGCCGCGCTCAACCCCAACATGAAGGCGCCGGTGCTGGTCGATGGCGACACCGTGCTGTGGGAGTCGACCGCCATCATGGCGCACCTCTGCATTCGCGAGAGCTGCGACATGTGGCCGGCGCGCGATCCGCAGGAGCAGATCGAGGTGCTGCGCTGGCTGGCATGGAACGACTGCCACTGGGCGCCGGCGGTCGGACCGTTCTATTTCGAGCACATCGTCCGCAAGACGTTCGGCCTCGGTGTGCCTGACCGTGCCGCGCTGGCCGGCAAGGTCGCCAACCTGAAGACCTTCGCCGCCGTGCTCGATGCGCATCTGCGGGCGCGCAGCCACATCGCCTGCGACCGGCTCACCATCGCCGATTTCGCGGCGGCGTCGATGGCGACCGACTGGCGCGAGGCCGAGATGCCGATGGAGGCGTTTCCGAACATCGTGCGCTGGCTCGATGGCCTGATGCGGCTGCCGGCGTGGGCCGAGCCGTGGCCGGAGAAGCGCTCGGTCGCGGCCTGAGCGTCACGGCTGCGCGATGCCGTGGCCGAGCTGCTTGGAGATCTCGGCCGCGCAGGCACGCAGCCGCGTCGCCAGCGGTGACTGCCAGCCGGCGTCGAAGGTGCCGGCCGGGCCCATCGCCGTGATGACCAGTGCGACGTGGCCGGCGTGATCGAACACCGGCGCGGCGAAGGCGTTGACGCCGGGCAGCGGATCGCCGACGGCGCGCGCGAGCCCCTGCGCGCGCACCTCGGCCAGTATCTCGGCGACCTTCGGACTCTTTGGTGAGCGCTTCGGATTGTAGCCGACGCCGAGATGGTCGAGGCCGGCGTCCAGCGCCGCTTTCACGGTCTTCGGCGGCAGGAACGCCGCGAAGGCCCGGCCGGTTGCCGTCTCCAGCAGCGCCATGATCGAGCCGACGCGCATCACGATGTGCACCGGATGGCTCGGCTCCTCCAGCCGCACCACGGTCGGGCCGTTGGTGCCCCACACGGCGAGCGACACCGCGTGATCGATGGCCCCGGCGAGCGCGGCGATCTTCGGCGTTGCGATCCGTACCGCCGACAGCCGCCGCAGGCTGATCAGGCCGAGCTCGAGCGCGAGCGGGCCGATCTCGTAGCGTCCGGTGGTTTCGTCCTGCTCGATCAAACCGATGCGCGAGAAGCTGACGAGATAGGGATGCGCCTTGGCGGGCGGCAGCCCGGCCTCGCGCGCGAGGTCGCGCAGCATCATCGGCTCGCCGCTGCGCGCCAGTGCCTGCAGCAGGGTGCCGCCGACCTCGATCGACTGGATGCCGCGGCTCTCTCGTCCCATGTCTCGTTGTGCCCCCTGGTCCGGCGCCGTGCCTACACCGCCAGGAAGCCGCCGTCGACCGGCAAGGTCACGCCGTTGACGTAGGACGCCATGTCCGAGACCAGGAACGCCACCGGGCCCGCGAGCTCCTCGGGCTGGCCGACGCGGCCGAGCGGCGTGCGGCTCATGAAGCCGGCGAGCCGCTCGGGATCGTTGCGGGTCGACTCCGTCATCGCGGTGGCGATCACGCCGGGCGCGATCGCGTTGACGCGGATGCCGTCGGCGGCGAGCTCGCGCGCCAGCGCCTGGGTCAGCGACTTCACGCCGCCCTTGGAGGGCGAGTAGCCGAGCGTGTTGCTGATGCCGATGAAGGAGGCGACGGAGGCGATGTTGACGATCGTGCCGCGCGTCGCGCGCAACGCGGCGAGAAACGCGTAGGTGACGTTGAACACGCCGTTGAGATTGACGTCGAGCACGCGCTGCCAGTTCTGTGGCGCGCGGGCTGAGTCGATGCCCTCGCGAATGATGATGCCGGCGTTGTTGACGAGGATGGAGATGGCGCCGACCTCGGTGCGCAACTGCGCCGCCAATGCGGTGCAGCCCGCGGCGTCGGTGACGTCGAGCCGATGTGCCCACGCCTTGCGGCCGTGATCGCGGATCTCGGCGGCGCAGCGCTCGGCGCCCTCCAAGTCGATGTCGGTGATGATCACGTCGGCGCCGCGGCCGGCGAGCCCCAGCGCGATCGCGCGGCCATTGCCGTGCGCCGCGCCCGTCACCAGCGCGAGCTTGCCGGCCAACATCTGACTGTCGCTCATGCGGGGCTCCTTTGCCTGGCGCGTTCGGCGAGATGCCGGCCGGCAATGTAGCCGAAGGTCAGCGCCGGGCCCAGCGTGATGCCGGCGCCGGGATAGTTGCCGCCCATGATGCTCGCCATGTCGTTGCCGGCGGCATACAGCCCCTCGATCGGCTGGCCCTGCGCATCGAGCGCGCGGGCATGCTCGTCGGTGCGGATGCCGGCATAGGTGCCGAGATCGCCGATCACCATCTTGATCGCGTAGAACGGCCCGTCCTTGATCGGCGCCACGCACGGGTTCGGCCCGTGCAGCGCATCGCCCTGGTAGCGATTGTAGGCGCGCGAGCCCTTGCCGAAGGTCGGATCCTGGCCCAGCGCCGCATCGGCGTTGAAGGCGGCGACGGTTGCTTCCAGCGCCATCGCGTCGATGCCGGCTACGCGCGCGAGCTCGGCGAGCGTCGCGCCGCGCTTGAGATAGCCGGTGCTGAGATGATGCCCGAGCGGCATCGGGAACGGTGGTACGCAGCCGAGGCCGTAGCGGCGCAATGAGCGGTGATCGGTGATCAGCCAGGCAGCGATCTCGCGGCCGGGCTTGGCCGCCTTGACCATCGCCTGCACGAAGTCGTGGTAGGAATTGCCTTCATTGGCGAAGCGCACGCCGTCCGCGGTCACTGCGATCACGCCGGGCTTGGCACGGTCGATGAAGTGCGGCATCACGCCCTTGCTGCCGTCCTTGCGCGTGGTGACGGAGACCGGCACCCAGGCCGCCGCATGCGGCAGGCCGTCCTCGACCCGGCCGCCGACCGCTTCCGCCAGCCGCAGGCCGTCGCCGGTGTTGCCGACAGGGCCGGGCGACACATGCTCCTGGCCGGTCGGCGCATGCGGAAACATCGCCTTGCGTCGTTCGACGTCATGCGGGAAGCCGCCGCAGGCAAGCACCACGCCGAGCCGCGCATTGACCCTGATGCGCTTGCCCTGTCGCGTCACCACGGCGCCGCGCACGGCATCGCCGTCGCGGATCAGCTCCGCCACAGGCGACGACAGCCACAGGGGAATGCCGAGATCGAACGCGGATTTCGCCAGCCGCCCTGCCAGCGCGTTGCCGTTGGTGAGCGTCATGCCGCGGCCATGGCGCAGCACGTCCAGCGCATGTTTCGACAGCCGCTTGGCGACATAGAACGCGGACGCCAGCGACTTGGTCGCGCGCATGAAATGGATGATCTCCTTGCCGGAGCCGAGCATCATGCCGAACACGGTGAGCTCGGGCAGCGGCTGGCCGAGATCGTTGATGTGATCGCCCAGCTCGCGGCCGTCGAACGGCCGCGTCACCATCGAGCGGCCGCCCTGCGTGCCGCCCGGCGCCTCCGCGTGATAGTCAGGGAAGGTCAGCGGCATGTCGAACTTGAGTGCCGTCTTGCCGATGAAGAAGTCGACCGCCTCCGGGCCCTTGCTCAGGAACGCATCGACCCGCGCCGCATCGAAACTGTTGCCGGCTTCATGACGCAGATAGCTGCGCGCCAGCTCGGGCGGCTCGTCGATGCCCCACGCCTTCGCCAGCGAGGTCCCGGGGATCCACAGCCAGCCGCCGGAGCGCGCGGTGGTGCCGCCGAACCGCGGCTCCTTTTCGGTGACGAGGACCTTCAGCCCGGCATGGGCGGCGGTAACCGCCGCTGACAGCCCGGCCGCGCCGGAGCCGACCACCAGCACGTCGCAATCATAGCTGTCGCCGTCCTTGGTATCGGCTCCGCTCATGCGCGCGCTCCTACTTCTTCAGCAACGGGCACTTGGACTCGGAGACCGGCCGGAACGCATCCTCGCCCTTCACGGTCTTGACGATCTCCAGATAGTCCCACGGCTCCTTCGACTCCGACGGCTTCTTGACGCGGGCGAGGTACATGTCGCGGATGACCCGGCCATCCTCGCGCAACTTGCCGCCGTGAACGAAGGTGTCCTCGATCGGCAGCTCGCGCATCTTCGCCATGACAGCCTTGGGATCATCGGTGCCGGCCGCCTTGATCGCCTTGAGATAGTGCAGCACCGAGCCGTAGACGCCGGTCTGGATCATGGTCGGCATCACCTTGGCGCGAGCGTAGAACTTCTTCGACCAGGCGCGGGTGGCCTCGTCCATCGCCCAATAGGACGCCGTGGTCATGTAGGTGCCCTGCGCGGCCTCGAGCCCGATCGCATGCACGTCGGTGTCGAACATCAGGAGGCCCACCAGCTTCTGGCCGCCCTTCACCAGGCCAAACTCGCCGGACTGCTTGATCGCGTTGTCGGTATCCTGGCCGGCATTGGCGAAGGCGACGACGTCGGCCTTGGAGCTCTGCGCCTGCAGCGCGAAGGAGGAGAAGTCGGCGGTGTTGGTCGGATGCTTGACGCCGCCGAGGATGGTGCCGCCGAGCTCCTTGATGAAGCGTGTGGCGTCCTTCTCCAACTGCTGGCCGAAGGCATAGTCCGCGGTGATGAAGTACCAGGATTTGCCGCCCTGGCCGATCACGGCCGAAGTCGTCACCTTGGACAGCGCATACGTATCATAGGTGAAATGCACGGTGTTCGGGCTGCACAGCTCGTCGGTCAGCGAGCTCGCGCCGGGACCGGACAGCAGCGCGATCTTGTTGCGCTCGCGCACCATGTTGTGCACGGCAATCGCGATGCCGGAGTTGGGGATGTCGACGACGGCGTCGACCTTGCCGTTGTCGAACCAGTCGCGCACGACCGTCGTTCCGACGTCGGTCTTCATCTGGTGATCGGCGCTGATGATCTCGATCGGCTTGCCGAGCACATTGGGGCCGAACTCCTCGACCGCCATCTTGGCCGCCTCGACCGAGCCCGGCCCGCTGTTGTCGCGTCCCCAGCTCGAGAGATCGGTGAGTACGCCGATCCGCACCACGTCGTCAGAAACCTGGGCTGAAGCGCCTGTCGCGATGAATGATGTCGTTGCCAGGAACGCGCAGGCGAGCAGCTGCCGTCGCATGAAGATCCTCCCCGTTTTGCTCCGCTCTGTCGGCGGTGATGGGAATTAGACATTGACGAATAAATTTGTCAATTGCGAACGGGTGGGACGTGGCGCAGCGGCCGGGGGATAGAAGATGGAGGCCGGCGGCGCGTCAGGCGCGATCCGACGTCCTCATGGTGAGGAGCGCCGCGTGCGGCGCATCTCGAACCAAGAGGTCCCGAAGTGAGCGCGTTGGGGATGCTTTACGACTGTAGGAAAGCCTGTGATCCGCTCTACATGCGCGGCATGATCTGCAGTTCGAGCAGCGCGAGCCGCTGCATCGCGGTGACGTCGCGCTCGCCGGCCTTGGCGGCACGCAGCACGGCTTCCGCAAGCAGGTTCACGTTCGTCGAACTCACCGGCTCAGGCAGCGCGGCGACCGACGCGTTGAGGGCTTCGGTCATCAGCGCGATGACATCAGGCGAAAAGGACGCATCGGAAAAATTCTTCATGCAAAGATGCCCGCCAGCAGGTCGTGCTTCGGTTGATATCGCATACGCATTACGTTGATGCGGAGAGAACGCGCCTTGGGCGCTATCGGTTCCCGCGGTTGCGCTGAGCTGCGTGGTCCCGCTTCTGATATGCAGAATTGCGCGATCTCCCATGCGCCAATTGCCCGTCGAGCCAATCTGCCGCAGGGGGCGCGCCTTGTGTCGTCGGGCAAATCAGGACGATGTTTCCCGGCATCCCGCCTCCACATGAGGGGCGCATCGCGATCGTCACGAGACGTAGGAAGCGGGGAGCGGTGGCCTGTCGGATCGCAGCGTGCATGTGCGCGCGGACGAACGTGTCCGGCAGGACGAGGAAATCGCAGCGTCCTGGCGCCCCGATGCTGGCGCCAAGTCCGTGGGTGATGATCCCAGGGGCGACGGTGGCTCACAAGCCGGACACCGGGGAGACTGCGTATAACTCGTAAGCCCATCGCACAGGGAGGGCCGGGTCGTCCGGCTGACCTGTGGTACCTGCCGCCTGCATTTTTTTTCGCAGGCGGGCCACGGGCCTCAGTCGAGGTCCGGCCTTCCCTGCGCCCTCTGTTAGATGAGGGTGATCGATCCTGATAGCTCGGGCGCGGAGCGCGTCGCGAGAAGGCAGGACGACGTCTCCAACGCGGAAATTGAGATAGTGGATCAATGGTAGCCCCGAACTCGTCGTGCCCGGGCTTGTCCCGGGCATCCACGTCGTTCGGCGTGTGCAGTGCTGCGTGGATGGCCGGGACAAGCCCGGCCATGACGAGCAAGATTTGAGATCTATCGCTTCATCGGCATCGGAATGCGCATTCGGCGAAGTGCAATGATCGAGCTACCCCTTGATGAAGGCCAGCAGGTCGGCATTGATCACGTCGGCATGCGTGGTCGCCATGCCATGCGGAAATCCCGGATAGGTCTTCAAGGTCCCGTGCTTCAACAGCTTGATGCCGATGCGCGCGGAATCGTCGATCGGGACGATCTGGTCGTCCTCGCCGTGCATCAGCAGCACCGGCACGTCGATCGCCTTCAGGTCCTCGGTGAAGTCGGTCTCCGAGAAGGCCTTGATGCAATCGTAATGGGCCTTGGTGCCGCCCATCATGCCCTGGCGCCACCAGTTGCGGATCACGCCTTCGGAGACCTTGGCGCCGTCGCGGTTGAAGCCGTAGAACGGGCCGGTCGGAATATCGAGGAAGAATTGCGCGCGGTTGGCGGCGAGCGCCGTGCGGAAGCCGTCGAACACCTCGATCGGCAGTCCGCCGGGATTGCTCGCCGTCTTCAGCATGATCGGTGGTACCGCTCCGAGCAACGCGGCCTTGGCGACGCGGCCCTTGCCGTGCTTGGCGACGTAGCGCGCGACCTCGCCGCCGCCGGTGGAGTGGCCGACATGGATCGCGTCTCGCAGGTCGAGCTTCGCGGCAAGCGCAGCGACATCGGCGGCGTAGGTGTCCATTTCATTGCCGGTCTCCGTCTGGCTGGAGCGGCCGTGACCACGCCGGTCGTGCGCGATGACGCGAAAACCCTTGTCGAGGAAGAACAGCATCTGCGCGTCCCAATCGTCGGACGACAGCGGCCAGCCGTGGTGGAAGACGATGGGCTGGCCCGAGCCCCAATCCTTGTAGAAGATCTGCGTGCCGTCCGATGTCGTCACGAATCCTGAGCTCATGGAGCATCTGCCTTTCTCACTGGATGGGATCTGCCGCGTTCAAGGCGCGGCGCGATGGCTCTCCTCGCAGGGCCGTTGCGTCGGCGAGGATGAGCGCCGTCACCTTAGCGACGGCGGGTGACGATCTCAGCTACACAGACTCGTGTGCGACATCGTTGCACCTCAACGGGACGCGGGTCGGCTGCTCAATCCGTGAGCGTTGCGACATGCGTCGGCGTCACGTGAACTGCATGATTTTCGGGCCGGGTTGCGGTTCCGCGGCCGAAGTCCCGGCTTTTTCCTCGGGGAACCGGGCAGGGCCGACATTGCGCCCCAGCGCATCATCGCATAAAGCCTGTTCCCAAATCGTTCACGCTAGCTCAGGCTCAAGGGCTAACCCACTGAAAGCTCAACGCGAATGGGAAAATCACTGATTCCGCCGGAACCAGCCGAGATTCACGAGGTGACGCTCCGGGATGCGCTGGAAGAGCGCTATCTCGCCTACGCGCTCTCGACCATCATGCACCGCGCACTGCCGGACGCGCGCGACGGCCTCAAGCCCGTGCACCGGCGCATCCTCTACGGCATGCGGCTGCTGCGGCTCGACCCGGGCACGGCGTTCAAGAAATCCGCCAAGATCGTCGGCGACGTGATGGGCTCGTTCCATCCGCATGGCGACCAGGCGATCTACGACGCGATGGTGCGCCTCGCGCAGGATTTTTCCTCGCGCTATCCGCTGGTCGACGGCCAGGGCAATTTCGGCAACATCGACGGCGATAATCCGGCAGCCTACCGCTACACCGAAGCGCGCATGACCGATGTCGCGCGGCTGCTGCTGGAAGGCATCGACGAGGACGGCGTCGAGTTCCGGCCGAACTATGACGGCCAGTCGAAGGAGCCGGTCGTACTGCCCGGCGGCTTCCCGAACCTGCTGGCCAACGGCGCCCAGGGTATCGCGGTGGGCATGGCAACTTCGATTCCGCCGCACAATGCCGCGGAGCTCTGCGACGCCGCGCTGCATCTGATCGAGAAGCCTGACGCCAAGTCGCGCGCGCTGCTGCGCTGGGTGAAGGGGCCGGACTTCCCGACCGGCGGCACCGTGATCGATTCCAAGGAGTCGATCATCGAGGCCTACACCACCGGCCGCGGCTCGTTCCGTGTCCGCGCCAAGTGGAAGCAGGAGGAGGGCAACCGCGGCACCTGGATCGTCGTCATCACCGAGATTCCCTATCTCGTGCAGAAGTCACGGCTGGTCGAGAAGATCGCAGAGCTGCTCAACGAGAAGAAGCTGCCGCTGGTCGGCGACGTCCGTGACGAGTCGGCCGAGGACGTGCGGCTCGTGATCGAGCCGAAGTCGAAGAACGTCGATCCGGCGCTGATGATGGAATCGCTGTTCCGGCTCACCGATCTCGAGAGCAAGATTCCGCTGAACCTCAACGTGCTGATCAAAGGCCGCATCCCCAAGGTGGTGGGCCTGGCCGAGTGCCTGCGCGAATGGCTCGACCATCTGCGCGACGTGCTGCTGCGGCGCTCGAACTACCGCAAGAAGCAGATCGAGAACCGGCTGGAGATTCTCGGTGGCTATTTGATCGCCTACCTCAACATCGACGAGGTGATCAGGATCATCCGCACCGAGGACGAGCCCAAGCCGGTGCTGATGAAGACGTTCAAGCTCACCGAGGTGCAGGCCGAGGCCATCCTCAACATGCGCCTGCGTAGCTTGCGCAAGCTCGAGGAAATGGAGATCCGCACCGAGGACAAGAATCTGCGCGGCGAGCTGAAGGGCATCAATGCGCTGCTCGGATCCGAGGAGCTGCAATGGGCCAAGGTTGGCGAGCAGGTCAAGACGGTCCGCGACATGTTCGGGCCGAAGACGCCGCTCGGCAAGCGCCGCACCAATTTCGCCGACGCGCCGGAGCACGATCTCGCCGCTATTGAAGAAGCCTTCATCGAGCGCGAGCCGGTCACCGTCGTCGTCTCCGACAAGGGCTGGGTGCGCACCTTGAAGGGCCACGTCGCCGACCTGTCGAACCTGCAGTTCAAGACCGACGACCAGCTCGGCCAGGCGTTCTTCGCCGAGAACACCTCCAAGGTGCTGCTGTTCGCCAGCAACGGCAAGTTCTACTCGCTGGACGTCGGCAAGCTGCCCGGCGGCCGCGGCCACGGCGAGCCGATCCGCATGTTCATCGACCTCGACCAGGACGCCTCGATCGTGTCGATGTTCGTCAACAAGGGGGAGCGCAAGTTCCTCATTGCCGCCTCGGACGGTCAGGGCTTCGTGGTCAAGGAGGAGGATTGCGTCAGCAACACCCGCAAGGGCAAGCAGGTGCTCAACGTGACCGCGCCGGCGGAAGCGCGCGCGATCACGACGGTCGCGGGCGATCAGGTCGCGGTCATCGGCACCAACCACAAGATGGTGGTGTTTGGGCTCGACCAGGTGCCGGAGATGGCGCGCGGCCGCGGCGTCCGGCTGCAGAAATACACCAGCGCGCAGCTCTCCGACGTCACCACCTTCGAGCAGAAGCAGGGACTGGCCTGGAAGGATTCCGCCGGCCGCGACCAGGGGCTGAGCTGGAAGGAGCTGGCCGACTACCGCGGCAACCGCGCCGATGCCGGGCGCATCGCGCAGGGGCTGCCGAAGTCGAACAAGTTCAACCGGCCGATCGAGTAGCGACGTAATAGTATCCGTCGAGCGGCCGTCTATATCAGGCAGCGGGCGATCGCGAGGTGCGCGATCGCCCGGGGGCACGTTGGATGGCGCACTCGCATTCTCATCATCACGGCCATGACCATTCCCATGATCATGGCCCCTCACATGCCCACGGCCATGCCGGCCACAGCCATGCGCCGGTGAGCTTTGGTGCGGCCTTTGCGATCGGCGTGTCGCTCAACACGGCCTTCGTCATCGCCGAGCTTGTGTTCGGCTATGCCGCGCATTCACTGGCACTGATCTCGGACGCCGTCCACAATCTGTCCGACGTGATGTCGCTGCTCCTGGCCTGGGGCGCCCTATGGCTGGCGGGCCGGCGGCCGACCGACCGCCATACCTACGGCTATCGCCGCGCCTCGATTCTGGCGGCGCTGATCAATGCGGGGCTGCTGCTGGTGGTGGTCGGCGGCATCGCCGTCGAGGCGTTCGATCGCCTGCGCAATCCGGGCGAGGTGGCCGGCACCACCGTGCTGTGGGTCGCCGCGCTCGGCATCGCCATCAACGGCGCCACCGCGATGATGTTCATGCGCGGCCGCGACACCGACCTCAACATTCGCGGCGCCTACCTGCACATGGCCGCCGATGCCGCCGTGTCGTTCGGCGTGGTCGTCGCGGCGCTGGTCACGATCTGGACGGGGTGGCTGTGGATCGATCCGGTGGTCAGCCTGGTCATCGCGCTCGTCGTGCTCCTGAGTGGCTGGGATCTCGCCCGCGACAGCGTCAATCTGGCGCTCGACGCTGTGCCGCGCGACATCGCGCTGCCGGAGGTGCGCGAATATCTCGCCTCCCTCGACGGCGTCAGCGAGGTGCACGACCTCCACATCTGGGCGATGAGCACCAACGAGACCGCGCTGACGGCGCATCTGGTACGGGCAGGCGGAACGGATGATGCATTCCTGCATCGCGTTTGCGCCGAGCTGTCACATCGCTTCAACATCCAGCATCCGACCCTGCAGATCGAGGCCGATGGCTGCGCCTGCAAGCTCGCTCCTGCCGACGTGGTGTGAGCCGCGATGGGTCAGCTCCCGCCAGCCAGTCTGCACAGCGCGCCGGCGATTTCTCTCGACCGGCGGAGTTCCCATTCCGGCCGGCGGCGGCGCCGTGGTAACAGTGACCATTTCCCGCATCGCGGCCGCACCATCAGGGACACGATGCGTGGGGTGAGACGCATGGCACGGGAATGTGCCTTTGGAACGCAACGACTGGACAGCCCATGCCCGTGACGATCTTTCACAATCCGGCCTGCGGCATGTCGCGCAACACGCTCGCGATGATCCGCGCCTCGGGTGAGGAGCCTGAGGTGATCGAATATCTGAAAAGCCCGCCGAGCCGCGAGCAGCTGATTGCGCTGATCAACGCGATGGGCGTCAAGGTGCGCGACGTGCTGCGCGAAAAGGGCACGCCCTATGCCGAGCTTGGGCTGGGCGATTCCAAATGGACCGACGACCAGCTGATCGAGGCGATGCTCGCGCATCCGATCCTGATCAACCGGCCGATCGTGGTGACCAGCAAGGGCGCGCGGCTTTGCCGCCCGTCCGAACTTGTGCTCGACCTGCTCGATCATCCCGTCTCCTCCTTCACCAAGGAGGACGGCGAGGTGGTGAGCCGGCCTGCCTGAAGCTTTCCGGATCGTGACGCGTTGGTGAGCTGAAACCATGGATACGGCGACCCGTCTCGAAGTGGCGAACTGGCTCGTGGCTCAGAGCCTGACCGGCATGCCCGAAAATGAGATCCTGCGCGGCTTCTGCGAGCGCTGCCGCGTGGCCGGGCTTGAATTGTCGCGCAGCCTTGCGATCATCGATACGCTGCATCCGATTTTCGAGGGGCGTGGCTTCCGCTGGAACGATTTCGACACGAACGAAGCGGACAGCTTTGAATATGGCTCCAGCAATGAGGGAGAGGCGGCACAGAATTGGCGGCGCTCGGTCTTCCACCACATGCTGGAGAACGGCCATGACGAGTTCAGCATCGACTTCACGAATTGTGCGCATCTCGATTTTCCGGTCATCGAGGAGCTTTCCGCACAGGGGCATCGGCACTATCTCGCCTTCGTGCACCGGTTCGGGGAAGCCGGCACGCTCGGCCAGATGGACTGCTTCTATTCCAACTGGCTGACGCGACGTGACGGCGGCTTCACCGACACGCAGATCGGCGCATTGCGCGACCTGGTCCCGCTGCTCGCGCTGACGATCAAATCCGCGCAGCAGGTCGATATCGTGCGAACCCTTGGCCGCGTCTATCTCGGCCGCGATGCTTCGGAGCAGGTGCTGCGCGGCCGGATCTCCCGCGGTGTCACCGAGCGCATCAATGCGGTGCTGTGGTTCTCCGACCTGCGCAGTTCGACCGCGATCAGCGAGAGCATCTCGCCGGACGAGATCATCCCGCTGCTCAACGACTATGCGGAGGCATCGATCGACGCGATCTACGAGTCGGGCGGCGACGTGCTGAAGCTGATCGGCGACGGCGTGCTGGCGATCTTCACCGGCGGCGACATGGCCTCGGCCCGTCACGCTGCGCTGCGCGCCGAGCATCGCTTTCGGCTGAACATCATGAAGCTGAACGCGCGGCGCGCCGGCGAGGGACGGCCCGTCACCTCGGCCTATGTCGGCCTGCATGTCGGCGAGGTGTTCTACGGCAATATCGGCAGCGAGGACCGGCTCGACTTCACCGTCGTGGGACCGGCCGTCAACGAGGTCAGCCGCATCGCCTCGATGTGCCGCTCGGTCGATCGTGAACTGTTGGCATCCTCCGAGTTCTGCGAGGGGCTCGACGACGAAGGTCGCCGCTATCTGGTGTCGACCGGACGCTACGCGCTGCGCGGCATCGGCCGCGCGCAGGATCTCTTCACGCTCGATCCGGAACTTGCCGGCAGCGCATCGGCCACGCGGGCCTACGAGAACTACCTGGCGGACGAGATGTCGCACCCTTGACCCACGTCAATGCCCAGCAGAAGCGAGTCTGCCCAGCATCCTCTGCCGGGAGGTGAAAGCTCATGTACAAACATATTCTGCTGCCGACCGATGGGTCCGACCTTTCCAAGGCCGCAATCAAGCACGGTATCGCGCTCGCCAAGGCGACCGGGGCCAGGGTCACGGCGCTGGTGGTGTCGACGCCGCTGCATTCGCTGGTCGTCGATCCCCACGCTGCGACCAAGGCGCTTGCGCAATACAAGTCGCTGGTGGCCGATCAGACCGCGAAATACCTCGATCATGTGAAGGACGACGCGGAGCAGGCCGGCGTCGCCTGCGCCACGCTCTGCGTCGAGCACGACAAGCCCTATGAGGCGATCGTCGAGACCGCGCGCAAGCAGCATTGCGATCTGGTGCTGATGGCCTCGCATGGGCTGCGCGGCGTCTCGGCGATCCTGGGCAGCGAGACCTTGAAGGTGCTGACGCATTCGACCGTGCCGATCCTGGTCTATCGCTAGGCGGGCTGCGGCTCCGGCTGGCGCGCGATCGCGACGACCGGCGAGGCGAGGATGACGAGCGCCTGCAGGCCGAAGATGGCGGCGACGAGGTAGAGACACATGTCGGCGCCGTAACGGCCGCCGACGACCGCGCCGAGCAGCGAGCCCAGCGGACGGGCGCCATAGCTCAGGATGTTGATGGCCGACACCCGCCCGAGCAGGCCCGCCGGCGTCACCGACTGCCGCAGCGTCGTGGTCGAGATCACCCAGAGGATCGGCCCAGCGCCGAGCAGGAAGAAGCTGAGGGCGGCAAGGTAGGGCGAGGGGACGAACGTGGTCAGTGCCATGATGAGCGCCGCGGCGAAGCCGGTGACGGGGCCGAGCCCGATGACGGTGCCGAACGGCAGCCGCCGCATGATGCGCGTCGCCAGCAGCGCACCGCACACCATGCCGACGCCGAACATCGACAGCACCGTGCCGACGCCTCCCGCCGACAGGCCGAGCCGGTGCACCGCATAGGGCACGAACACCGCGAGCAGCAGGAAATGCGCGGTGTTGAAGATGAACTGGGTGACGAACACCGGCCGCAGCAGCGGATGATGCAGCACGAAGGCGGCGCCTTCGCGGATGTCGGCGAGCGGATGGCGGCGCGGCACCGGCGCACGGGCGGGCTCGGCGATGCCGGCCAGGCACATGGCTGCGATCAGCGAGAGCGCCGCGGCGCAGCCGAAGGCCGGAGCGCCGCCGATCCAGCCGACCAGCATGCCGCCCAGCGCGGGCCCGGTGGCAAAGGCGATGGTGCGGGCAAGCTCGATGCGCGCATTCGCGGACGCCAACTGGGCCGGGGCGACGAGGCTCGGCACCAGGGCAGGCGCTGCGACGCTGAACACGACCGTGCCGCACACCGCCGCGAATCCGAGCGCCGCCAGCAGCGGCAGCGTGAGCGCGCCGGACGCGAAGGCGATGAGGATCGCGAGCAGCGCGAGCGCGCGAAGCGTCTCTGCCAGGGCCATCAGCAGCCGTCGCGACATCCGGTCGGCGAGCAGCCCCGCAGGGATCGCGAACAGCACGAAGGGAGCGGTCAGCGCCGTCTGCAGCAGGCCGGTCGCGCCCTCGCCAACGCCGAGTGCGAGCACCGCGACGATCGGTGCTGCGGCGAGCGCGATCTGCTCGGCCGATTGCGCGGTGAGGTTCGACCAGGCGAGGCGGTGGAAGCCGGCGGGCAGGGCGGGAGAAGGAGGCATGAAGAGGAACCTGATGTGATGATGCGGCCATCATCACCACGCCGCCTCCTTGCGCCCACCCGCTTCCTGATCTCCGGTATCGGCCGTCGTGCTGCGGACGGCCTATGCCGCGGTCGGTGCCTCGGCCAATCCCCATTCCGGGGGCAGCGTGCGGAACGCCAGATGGGTGCCGGCATTCAGCGGCGCCGTCTTGAATCCGAACCGGTGCCAGGCCAGCGCCAGCGCATGCTGGGTGTAGATCGAGATGTGGCCGTTGCGCGGCGCGATGTACCACCAGGACATGCCCTGGCTGTCGAAGTCGTCCGGCTGGGTCAACGTCGAGTAGAACACCGCGCCCGGTTCGGCCACGCAGGCCGCCATGGCTCCGATCGTCGCCAGCGGATCGGGCACGTGCTCCAGCGTCTCGAAGCAGGTGACGAGATCGAACTTGCGATCGGGGCGGGTGGCGTGCTCGGCCACCATCGGATCATAGGTGACCGCTTCCGCAAAGCCTTGAGCACGCAGGCCGGTGCAGAACACGTCGTTGCCGCCGCCGAAGTCGAGCACCCGCATGCCGGCCTTGTGTGGCGCCCAGAAGCGGGCGACGGCCGCCGCATTGTCGGTCGGGCGCTTGACCCGATAGTCGGGATCCACGGCTTCGTAGCCGTCGTTGTAGATGTGGGTCTTGAACTGCTCGATGCTCCAGTCGTCGAAGGCGTCGGTGAACAGAAAGCCGCAGTCCGCGCAGCGCCGGTAATAGATGGGCACACCCGAGAGCGGCGCGCGATACGCATGCGCCGTCTGGCATGGGCGGTTCATGTCGACGACGCCGTAGAGGTCGGCAGGACCGTCACAGATCTTGCAAGGAACAGGCGCGTTGGAGATCGGTCGGAGGCCAAGGTTGGCAGACATGTTGGATCCGGTCAGTGGGGAGACGGGGACCCGGCCGCGCCGATTCGTGTGTGCTTCAGGCGCTCTCGCGAATCGGCAAGGGCGAGCAGCTGCCATGATGGAATGGTATTGGATTAATACCAACGCTTGCGGGTACCCGCCCGCAGCGCTCCTCTACTTGCAAATCAGTTGCATTAAAGGTCGGTTTCGTTCAGGATAGCGGAATGGACGCAAAACCGTCAGATCTTTCGCAACTGCGAGCCTTGGTTCAGCCCAGCGACGGCCGCTCCGGCTGGCGCGGTGAGCGCGGTGAGCCCTCTCTCGGCGACATGTTCGCGACGGTGCGAACCGCAACCAAGGGGTCGCTCTGGCGAAAGCTGCTCGCCTTTCTCGGACCCGGCTATCTGGTCGCGGTCGGCTACATGGACCCCGGCAATTGGGCGACCTCGCTCGCCGGCGGTGCCAAGTTCGGCTACGTGCTATTGTCGGTCGCGCTGCTGTCCAACCTGATGGCGATCGTGCTGCAGTCGCTGTGCACCCGGCTCGGCGTCGCCACCGGCCGCGACCTGGCCCAGGCGTGCCGCGATTCGACGCCGCGCTGGGTTTCGTTGCCGCTGTGGCTGTCGGCGGAGATCGCGATCACGGCCACCGACCTCGCCGAGGTGATCGGTACTGCGATCGGTCTCAGCCTGCTGTTCGGGCTGCCGCTGTCGATCGGCGTCTGCGTCACCGCGCTCGATGTCTTCCTGATCCTGGCGCTGCAGGCCTTCGGCTTCCGTTGGATCGAGGCGTTCGTGGTCGCGCTGCTCGGCATCATCGCGCTGTGCTTCGCGATCCAGATCGCGATGGCGCAGCCGGACTGGGCCGAGGTGGTGAAAGGCTTCGTCCCCAGCGGACAGCTGATCGCCAACCCGGAGATGCTCTATCTGGCGCTCGGCATTCTCGGCGCTACCGTGATGCCGCACAATTTGTATCTCCACTCGGGTCTGGTCCAGACCCGCGGCTACGGCGACAGCCCAGAGGACAAGCGCGAGGCGATCACGCTCTCCACGATCGATTCGACCATCGCGCTGTGCCTTGCGCTGACCATCAACGCCTCGATCCTGATCCTGGCGGCGGCGACGTTCCACCGGACCGGACAACGCGACGTCGCCGAGCTTGATCAGGCGCATTCCTTCCTGGCGCCGCTGCTCGGGTCGACGTTGGCACCGACGCTGTTTGCGATCGCGCTTTTGTGCTGCGGCCTGAATTCGACGATCACCGCGACCCTGTCCGGTCAGATCGTGATGGAAGGCTTTCTTCACTGGCGGATCGCGCCCTGGCTGCGCCGGCTGATCACCCGCATGATCGCAATCGTGCCGGCCGTGGTGGTGACGATCTGGGCCGGCGAGAAGGCGACCGGGCAGCTCCTGATCCTCAGTCAGGTCGTGCTCAGCCTGCAACTGCCGTTCGCGATCGTGCCGCTGGTGCTGCTCACCGCGAGCCGGGCCAAGATGGGGCAGTTCGTGGCGCCGCGCTGGCTGACGGCGCTCGCGACCTTGATCGCGGTGGTGATCATCGCGCTCAATACCAAGCTGGTGTGGGATCTGGCCACGGGATGATGAGGAGAGGCGAATAGCGAAGGGGAAAAGCGAATAGGGACGTTCGAAGCGCTCTATTCGCTACTCCCCATTCGCTATTCGCCTCCTCTAGTCCTGCGGCTCGGGCGCGGTGTCGCCTTCGGCATCCACGCGCAGCCAGCCGGCAGCCGCGAGACGTTGTTGCGGCAGATAGCGACTCTTGTAGTCCATCTTCTTCGAACCCTCGATCCAGTAGCCCAGATAGACGTAGGGCAGGCCCTGGCGCCGCGCCCGGGCGATGTGGTCGAGGATCATGAAGGTGCCGAGCGAGCGGGTGGTCTCCGAGGGGTCGAAGAACGAGTACACCATCGACAGGCCGTCGCTGAGCACGTCCGTCAGCGCCACTGCGACCAGTTCGCCGCCGCGGGCATTCGGACCGTTGCTCAGATTGCGGCGGCGGTACTCGATGATTCGCGTCTCGACATGGCTGTCCTCGACCATCATGGCGTAATCGAGCACCGTCATGTCGGCCATGCCGCCATGACGATGGCGCTGATCGAGATAGCTGCGGAAGATCGAATATTGCTCGGAGGTCGGCACGGCGCTGCGCTGCTCGCCGACCAGATCGGAATTGCGCGCGAGCACCTTGCGGAAGTTGCGCGAGGGGCGGAATTCGTTGGCGATCACGCGGACGGACACGCAGGCCCGGCATTGGTCGCAGGCCGGCCGGTAAGCGATCGACTGGCTGCGGCGGAAGCCGCCATGGGTCAGGAGGTCGTTGAGATCGGTCGCCTTGTCGCCGACCAGATGCGTGAACACCTTGCGTTCCTGCCGCCCCGGCAGATAGGGGCAGGGCGAGGGCGCGGTCAGGTAGAATTGCGGGGTGTCACGCGAATGCTGGGTCAAGGAACGTCGTGAGCCTCCGGGGCGATCATCAACAGAATTGCGCTCCGGAGGCGGCCGGTCAATCGCTTTTGCAGTGCCACCGGACGTCTCATCAGGTGCGAGCCGGTTCAGTCAGTTGCGAGCGCACGGACGTGTTGATCACGACGGTACCGAGCACGAAATCGTGCAGCAGCCGGCGGCGGCTGTTGAACAGTCCAATCAGCAGCACGAACGGCGACAACGCCGAGACCGAGACCCAGAAGCAGACCGCGTGCACGGCACCGAGCACGAAATAGCCCGGCGCGCCGTACCAAGTCCGTACCTCCAGATCCATCACCCGCATGCCGATCGTCGCCGAGTTCGGCCCGCCGATCGTTGCGCCGTAGTAGACGATGGCCCAGATCACCGCAGCCGGCGACACCAGCCAGAACAACGCCCAGCCGAGACCCAGCGTGACCACGCCGAACACGGCAATGAAGATCACCGCCAGGATCACCGGGACCGAGAGCACCAGGAGATCGATCAGGAACGCAATCATCCGCCGCGTCAGCACGCCGCGAAACAATTCCGGCTGCTGATAGGGATCGTAGGCGTGTGGCCGAGCACCGGGACCGCCATTGCTATCGCCTGAACCCATATACGCCATGAATAAGCCCTCCGGATTGGCACCCAGGACATGGGAACCCCTCTTGCGCTTGCAAGGGCTGTTCTTGCACGGGGCGCGGCAAATTTCCGGCCATTTCGCGACTTGTAAGCCAGAACTTCGCGAGCCGGCGGCCCGCGCAGGCGAAAGGAGCGGCGCGCTCAAGGAGCGTGGGGGTCTTGGAAAGATCCCAGCGCCTCCTCAACGCTGCTGCCGCAGCCGCTCGGCAGCTTGCGGGGCGAAATAGGTGAGCACGCCGTCGGCGCCGGCGCGCTTGAACGCCAGCAGGCTTTCCATCATCGCCCGGTCGCCGTCGATCCAGCCATTGTTGGCGGCGGCCGTGATCATCGCGTATTCGCCCGACACCTGATAGGCGAAGGTCGGCATGCTGAACGTGTCCTTCACGCGCCTGACGACGTCGAGATAGGGCATGCCCGGCTTCACCATCACCATGTCGGCGCCCTCGGCGATGTCGAGCTCGACCTCGCGCAGCGCCTCGTCGGAGTTGGCGCTGTCCATCTGATAGGTGCGCTTGTCGCCGGTCAGCGTCTTGGCCGAGCCGATCGCGTCGCGGAACGGGCCGTAGAAGGCGGAGGCATATTTGGCCGCATAGGCCATGATCTGCACGTCGAGGAAGCCGGCCTGGTCCAGGGCCTGACGGATCGCGCCGACCCGGCCGTCCATCATGTCCGACGGCGCGATGATGTCGCAGCCGGCCTCGGCCTGCACCAGGGCCTGGCGCACCAGCACGGCGACCGTCTCGTCGTTGAGGATGCGGCCGTCCCGGATCAGGCCGTCATGGCCGTGGCTGGTGAATGGATCGAGCGCTACGTCGCAGAGCACGCCGATCTCCGGGAACTCCTTCTTGATCGCACGCACCGCCTGGCAGACCAAATTGTCCGGGTTGCAGGCCTCGGAGCCGTGCTCGTCGCGCAGCGACGGCTCGGTATAGGGGAACAGCGCGATGCAGGGGATGTCCAGCTTGGCGGCACGCTCGGCATCGCGGACGATCTCGTCCACGCTCAGCCGCTCCACCCCGGGCATCGAGGCGACGGTGCTGCGGGTCCGGTCGCCCTGCACCACGAACAGGGGCCAGATCAGATCGTCCGTCGTGAGCACGTTCTCGCGCACCAGCCGGCGGGCCCATTCAGCTTTGCGGTTGCGGCGGGGACGGATGGTGAGGTCGAGCGCCGGCGTCAGTCCAGTGGCCGGATTGCGCGCGGTGTCGCGCAGGTCGATCGGGCGCCCGAATTTGATCGCCATGAGGGCTGGCTCCTTGCTGACCGGCGAGCCGGATTTTGACTTGTTGTAATTCCAACAATCTGTAGCATTTTGCCTGTCGCCCGTCACTTGACCTGACGCAAGCGGCCCGGTTGATTTCCGGCCCGGTTGATTTCACGGTCCGGCCGGCCAAGAATCGCCATGCTCCTGGTCTTGAGAGGCCCCAATGACGACCCGCCTGTTCTGCTCGAGCTGCCATGGCTGAGATTCCCTCGGCGCGAGATCTGGCGCGTGACAACGCCGCCATGTCGATTGCCGCCATGTCCTCGGATCGGCGCGAGAGCGACGACAATGTCTGGACGCGGCGGCTCGTGCTGTTCCTGCGGGTCATGGCCATGCTCTCGATCGCCAAGGGCCTTTACCATTGGGCCCAGGTGACCGGCTTCATCGGCGGCGAGGACGACGCGTTCGAGAACCAGGCGATGGCCTGGCAGGCCGCGACGGTCTATTTCGCGGTGATCGAGCTCGTCGCCGCCGTGGGCCTGTGGCTGGCCACGCCGTGGGGCGCGGTGGTGTGGCTCACCACGGTCGTCTCGATGGCGGTCATCGAGCTCATGTTCCCGGGCATCTATGGCGGCAATCTGCTGGTGGTCGCGGGCGAGGCGGTCATGCTCGCCGCCTATCTCGTGCTGGCCTGGATGGCGGCCCGGGAGCGGCCACCATAGGTCGTGCGGAAAATTCGTTGCACGCTGTAAATCTTTTCAGCGCGATGCAAGTAATGTTTCGAACACCTTAAGAGCGTCTGCCACAGCCGTTACAGAGACCTTAGCGGCGCTACCCAAGCGTGTTTTGTAATGCGACAGGTGGGTGAAACGAACCGCGAACATCGCCCCTCGACCGTCAACGGACTATTGCAAAAGCCTCTGTAATTACTGAATTAAAAGAGGATTCACTCTCCGCGATTCATTCTCTCTTTATGCTCTTATTTAAGGCGATCTTCAAAGCACGCCCCTTAAGTTCGTTCTATCAGACGGGACAAAAGTTTCGTCGAATAAGTCGACAAAAACGACGACAGGGGAAGTGTCATGATGAAAGCCGTTGCGACGGCCGTGGAGACTGCTGCGCCGGGCCAGGGCGGCACCGTGCAGTCGCTCTATCTGGAAGCACTGACGCTGGTGGAGCGGCTGCATCGCCGTCTGCTCGACGTCATCAAGGACGAGTTCGACCGCCGTGGTCGTTCCGATATCAATTCGGTCCAGGCGCTGCTGCTCTATAACATCGGCGACAAGGAGCTGACCGCGGGCGAGCTGCGCACGCGCGGCTACTATCTCGGCTCCAACGTCTCCTACAACCTGAAGAAGCTGGTGGAGCTCGGCTTCCTCGACCACCAGCGCTCGCGCGTCGATCGCCGCTCGGTCCGCATCCGCCTGACCCCGCAGGGGCAGGAGATCCGCCGCATCGTCGACTCGCTGTATCAGAAGCACGTCAAGACCGTGGAGCAGGTCGGCGGCATTTCGAGCGAGGAGTTCTCCACGCTCAACAAGTCGCTGCATCGTCTCGAGCGGTTCTGGACCGACCAGATCCTGTATCGCCTCTGAGCCGGTCTCACCGTTTCGGCTGAGCCGGCCTCAGACATCGAGAGCCAAAACCGGACAGCCGTTGATCGTCTGGAAGTCGTTCTTGCGCCGGCCCCTTCGGGCCGGCGTTTTCTTGTTCGCCTTGGCAAAAACCTTGGCAAAAACCCCGGTCCGAATTGGAACCAATCGAGGCTCCTGGGCTTATGTCCCTGGACCGGAGGTCGGACCATGCTGCACGATGCCGGAATGCAAGTCATGAACGTGGCGATGGTCGGGGATGCCTATGCCATCGCCTCCAACTATCTGCGTCTCTCCGGCGAGCTGCCAGAGGAGTTCGCGCCGAACGAGAGACTTGTCGACATCATCGTTCAGCTGATTCACCGCGGAGAATTCAACAAGCTCAAGCTCGCCAACAAGGCGATCTCGATGTTCAAGTCTGCCTGACGGCCTGACGTTCAAGAGGGGATGATATGGAAGCCGCCATCGATCGCATCATGCACACTTACGACCTGCTGGCGAACCGCACCGCCGCGGCGAGCGACGAGGCGCGCCGCAAGGTGAGCGCCTATATCCAGACCTTGTTCGAAGCCGGCGAGCGCGATCCGCACCGCCTGACGGTATGCGGCCTGACCTATCTGCGTCAGCTCGATGGCCGCGTCGATCCGGTGAAGGCGGGCTACACCGGCCTCTGATGTCTTTCGGTGCGGCATTGCTCGCCGCGCGCTTGCCTCACAACCTGTATGAGACCGTCCGGTTTCATGCAGGTTGTTTGTATTTGGGGGCGATGCATTTGGTGTCCCGAGTCATTGTCGTGGCAGCAATCTTGGCCTTCGCGTGCGGTGAGCTGAGCCTGCCCACGAGGAGTATGGCTGAGACGGTTTAACCCCAGAAGGGACCGAACAGTCGAGAAGCACTGGCCAGAATAGGCGCCTGCGCAGCGACGACGATCACGAAAATTGCTGATCGGTTTGATGAGCCGCTGTCGCCTACCCCGTTCAAGCGCGGCGAGAAGCGCGACAAGTATGGTGATCCCATTATGGATCCGGGGATGCACGTGCTGTACCAGAACGGTGCCGAGCAGATCGACGCAGAGTGGAACGCCGTCGTGGCCCATTCCAAACTGGGCGATCCCGTGCGTCTCTGCACCGTCTGGAAGCCGAAGCAATGCCCGCCCGGCGATGATCGGGGGCGAATCTACAAGGCGACCAATCTCCGGACCAAGGAAATGTGGCAGATGTCGGAAAGCTGGCACTCCTGCGGCGGGGCTTGAGCAGGGCTTGCTCCGGACCTCGTCCACCATATCTGGCGCAAATATCCGGTTTGACCCGCAACCGCTTGGCCTGTCCCTTGGCCTGCCGCCGCCCATATGGTAAGGGCAGGGGTCTTTTCCGACCGACTTCACTGAACCGACCGCAGGCCACCTAAGGCCTTGCGGACGTGGAGATATTCCGCCGATGACCGCTTCCAGCGCCAAGCCCGCCTCGTCAGTCGATTCCTTCTTCTCCGCCACCCTGGCCGAGGCCGATCCCGAAATCGCCGCCGCCATCAAGGGTGAGCTCGGTCGGCAACGGCACGAGATCGAGCTGATCGCCTCGGAAAACATCGTCAGCCGGGCGGTCTTGGAGGCCCAGGGCTCGGTGATGACCAACAAGTACGCGGAAGGGTATCCGGGCGCGCGCTATTATGGCGGCTGCGAATGGGTCGACGTCGCCGAGAACCTCGCGATCGACCGCGCCAAGAAGCTGTTCGGCGCCAATTTCGCCAATGTCCAGCCGAACTCCGGCAGCCAGATGAACCAGGCCGTGTTCCTGGCGCTCCTGCAGCCCGGCGACACCTTCATGGGCCTCGACCTCGCCGCCGGCGGCCATCTCACCCACGGCTCGCCGGTCAACATGTCCGGCAAGTGGTTCAAAGCCGCGCACTACACGGTCCGCCGTGACGATCATCTGATCGACATGGATGCGGTCGCCAAGCAGGCCGAGGAGGTCAAGCCGAAGCTGATCATCGCCGGTGGCAGCGCCTACTCGCGCCCGTGGGACTTCAAGCGCTTCCGCGAGATCGCAGACCACGTCGGAGCCTACCTCCTGGTCGACATGGCGCACTTCGCCGGTCTCGTCGCCGGCGGCGTACATGCCTCGCCGGTGCCGCATGCCCACGTCACGACGACCACGACCCACAAATCGCTGCGTGGCCCGCGCGGCGGCCTGATCCTCTGGAACGACGAGGCGCTGACCAAGAAGCTGAACTCGGCGATCTTCCCGGGCCTGCAGGGCGGTCCGCTGATGCATGTGATCGCGGCCAAGGCGGTGGCCTTCGCCGAGGCGCTGCGGCCGGAGTTCAAGACTTACGCGAAGAACATCGTCGAGAACGCGAAGGCGCTGGCGGAATCGCTGCGCGCGCACGGCTTCGACATCGTCTCCGGCGGCACCGACAACCATTTGATGCTGGTCGACCTCCGGCCCAAGGCCCTGAAGGGCAACGTCTCGGAGAAGGCGCTGGTCCGCGCCGGCATCACCTGCAACAAGAACGGCATCCCGTTCGACCCCGAGAAGCCGTTCGTCACCTCGGGCCTGCGCCTCGGCACCCCCGCGGCGACCACCCGCGGCTTCGGCGTCGCCGAATTCCAGCAGGTCGGCAGCCTGATCGCCGAGGTGCTGAACGCGATCGCACAGGCGCCCGACGGCAGCGCGCCGCTGGTGGAAGCTGCGGTCAAGGAGAAGGTGAAGGCGCTGACCGACCGGTTCCCGATCTATCAGTAAGGCTTGAAGCCACAATGCGCTGCCCGAGCTGCAACAGCCTCGATACGCAGGTGAAGGACTCCCGCCCCACCGAGGATTCCTCGGTGATCCGGCGGCGGCGGGTCTGCGTCACCTGCAATTTCCGCTTCACGACCTTCGAGCGGGTGCAGCTGCGCGAACTGACCGTCATCAAGCGCAACGGCCGCCGCGTGCCGTTCGATCGCGACAAGCTGATGCGCTCGGTGCAGATCTCGCTGCGCAAGCGCTCGGTCGATCCGGAGCGGGTCGAGAAGATGGTGTCGGCGATCGTGCGCGAGCTCGAGAGCGGCGGCGAGTCGGAAGTGTCCTCGGAGGCGATCGGCGAGATCGTGATGGAGCATCTGCGCGATCTCGACGACGTCGCCTATGTCCGCTTCGCCTCGGTCTATCGCAATTTCCGCGAGGCCAAGGACTTCGAGGCCGTGCTCGGCGAGCTCTCGGCGGAGGACGAAGCACCGCGCCTCGCGCCGGTCCGCAAATGATCTTCCGGGTTCTGGTCGATCAGGTCGGCGAGAAGCTGAAGGCTCAGAAGGACGCCGACCGCCGCTTCATGCAGCTCGCGCTGACGCTCGGCCGCCGCGGGTTGGGGCGGACCTGGCCCAATCCCGCCGTCGGTGCCGTGGTGGTCAAGGACGGCGTGATCGTCGGCCGCGGCTGGACCCAGCCCGGTGGACGTCCTCATGGCGAGCCCGAGGCGCTGCGCCGTGCCGGGGAGGCAGCCAAAGGCGCCACGCTCTACGTGACGCTGGAGCCGTGCTCGCATGTCGGCAAGTCGCCGCCTTGCGTGGACGCGGTCATCGCAGCCGGAATCAGCCGCGTCGTCTCGGCGATCGAGGATCCCAATCCGGAGGTCGCAGGGCAGGGACATGCGAAGCTCCGCGCCGCCGGCATCCAGGTCGAGGTCGGCCTCTGCTCGGCGGACGCCAAGCGCGACCATTCGGGTCATTTCCGACGCATCCGCGACGGGCGGCCGCATGTGATCCTGAAGCTTGCCGTCTCGGCCGACGACAAGATTGCAGCCGCGGGCAACACGCCGGTCGCGATCACCGGCGAAGCGGCGCGGACGCGCGTGCATGTGTTGCGTGCCCAGAGCGACGCGATCCTGATCGGCGTGCGCACCGCGATCGCCGACGATCCGCTGCTGACCTGCCGGCTGCCCGGCATGGAATCCCGCTCGCCGGTCCGTGTCGTGCTCGACCCCGTCCTGCGCCTCCCGACCGCCAGCCGTCTGGTGCAGTCAGCGCGGACGACGCCGCTTTGGCTCGTTGCCTCTGAGGTGGCGGAGCCCGCCGCAGCGACCAAGCTGGGGGCCGCCGGCGCGCAGGTGATCCGCCTGCCGCCGCAGGTCGCACCGTCGGCACTGGAGCCACCCGCCGTGCTCAAGGCGCTCGCCGAGAAGGGCATCACCCGTTTGATGATCGAAGGCGGCAGCCGCGTCGCATCATCTTTCATGGCAAGTGGCCTGGTCGATGAAATCTGGCTGCTGCGTGGTGCCGGGGAGATCGGAGCGGACGGGATCGCTGCGCTGGATGCATTGCCGCTGACCGCAATCACGCAGTCGCCGGCCTATCGCGTTCGTGCTAGCGAAACGCTCGATCCCGACACCCTTACGATTTACGAGCGCGCGTAATGTTTACCGGCATCGTCACCGACATCGGCGAGATCGTCAGCCTGACGGCGCGGACCGAGGGCAAGCTGCACCGGCTGCGCATCGCCTGCAGCTACGACGAGGCCACGATCGCCGATGGTGCGTCCATCGCCAACAACGGCGTCTGCCTCACGGTCGTGCAGTCGGGCCTCGCCGACGGCAAGACCTGGTTCGAGGTCGATGCCGCCGCGGAGACGCTGGCGCTGACCACGGCCAAGCACTGGCGCGTCGGAACGAAGCTGAACCTGGAGCGGGCGCTGAAGATCGGCGACGAGCTCGGCGGTCACATCGTCTCGGGTCATGTCGACGGTATTGCGACCATCGTCAGCCGCAACGACCTGCCTGATATGGCGCGGTTCGTGCTGAAGACAACGCGGGATCTGGCGCGCTTCATCGCCACCAAGGGTTCAGTCACCCTCGACGGCGTGTCGCTCACGGTCAACACCGTCGACGAACTGGCCTTCTCGGTGCTGATCATTCCGCATACGCTGTCGGTCACCACGCTGTCGTCCTGGCAGGCCGGCGGCGAGGTCAATCTCGAGGTCGACCTGATGGCGCGCTATGCCGCGCGCCTCACGGAAATGAAGTAGCCTCGAAGGGGGCTTTCCGTCTTGGCTTTGCGGGCGCTGGCGCCTACAAGGCCAGCCCTGATTGCGAGGAGGCGCTGATGTGTCGTCTCGCAGCATGAGGCCGATTTCATCTCGCCCTTCGCGAGGCGGCCGGATGGCCGCTCCCTTGGGACGAGGCACCTGAAGACAATGGAAACAGAACCATGGCAGACGCACGGCGCGCGCCGCTCAAAGACCAGACCGACATCTCCGGCGCCCGGGCGCTGATCGTCGAGGCCCGCTTCTACGACGATCTTCAGGATGCCCTGCTGGAGGGCGCCACCGCCGAGCTGAAGGCGGCGGGCGTGGGCTATGATGTTCTCACGGTCACCGGATCGTTGGAGATTCCGGCGACCATTGCCATTGCGCTCGATGCGGCCGCCAAGAACGGCAAGCCCTATGATGCGGCGATCGCGCTCGGTTGCGTCATCCGCGGCGACACCATCCATTTCGAGATCGTGTCGCAGGAGTCCTCGCGGGCGCTGATGGACCTGTCGGTGGCGCGCGGCCTGCCGCTCGGCAACGGCATTCTCACCGTCAACACCGAGGATCAGGCCTGGGCGCGCGCCCGCGTCTCGGAAATGAACAAGGGCGGCGATGCTGCGCGGGCCGCGCTCGCCGTGCTGCGCATCAAACGCCGTCTGGCGCGAGGCTGAGATGGCCGAGAGCAGCAACAAACCGTTCAAGGGTCCGGTCAGAGCAAACGATCGGAAGGCCAACCGGCGCGGCGCGGCGCGGCTTGCCGCCGTGCAGGCGCTCTACCAGATGGACATCGCCGGCGCCGGCATCAACGACGTGCTGGCCGAGTTCGAGAGCCACTGGCTCGGCAACGAGGTCGAGGGCGAGCAGTATCTGCCGGCCGAGGCCGCCTTCTTCCGCGACATCGTCTCCGGCGTGGTGCGCGACCAGACCAAGATCGATCCCGTGCTCGATACGGCGCTGGAGCGCGGCTGGCCGCTGCAGCGGATCGAGGCGATCTTGCGCGCGGTGCTGCGTGCCGGCGCCTATGAGCTGGAGCGGCGCAAGGACATTCCGGCGCGGGTCGTCGTGTCCGAATATGTCGACATCGCCCATGCCTTCGTCGAGCGCGACGAGACCGGCATGGTCAACGCCGTGCTGGAGCAACTCGCCCGGCAATACCGAGCCGACGAGATGGGGCCGAAGTAGCGATGGGGGGCGCCGGAGCACGATCGCTGCGAACCGGCGCGATGCCAGTCTCTTTCCTCGACTGTCATCACCCGCGACGGCGGGTGATCCCGTATTCCAGAGACGTTCAAGGGATACGGAAGGGCCGCGGCGTACTGGATCGCCCGGTCGAGCCGGGCGATGATAGCAGAGTGTGCAAAGTGTGGGGGACGAGCGCGTGACCCACAACCCCTCCGGCGAAGACTCCCTGATCGCCCGCTATTTCAAGCCGCTGGCGACCGACCCCGGCGCCTTCGGCCTCGTCGACGATGCCGCGATCATTCCGGCCAATGGTGACGACATCGTCGTCAAGACCGACGCCATCGTCGAAGGCGTCCATTATCTCGCCAGCGATCCCCCCGACACCGTCGCGCGCAAGGCGCTGCGGGTGAACCTGTCCGATCTCGCCGCCAAGGGCGCCGTGCCCACCGGCTTCGTCCTGACGCTGGCGCTGCGCGAGAAGGACGAGGCGTGGCTGTCGGAGTTCGCGCGTGGCCTCGGCGAGGACGCGGCTGCGTTCGGCTGTCCGCTGCTCGGCGGCGACACCGTGTCGACGCCCGGTCCCGTGATGATCTCGATCGCAGCCTGGGGGCGGGTGCCCCGGGGCCGGATGGTGCATCGGTTCGGGGCGCGTGCCGGCGACCGGGTGATGGTCACGGGAACGATCGGTGATGCCGCGCTCGGCCTGTGCATGCTGACGGGCACAGCGGAGGCGGCGGCGCTGGCCGACGATCCCGCCGCGCGGGATATGCTGATCGGCCGCTATCGCACGCCGCAGCCGCGCAATGCCCTGGCCGCGGCCGTGAGAGACTACGCGACCGCCTCGATGGACGTCTCCGATGGCCTCGCAGGCGACCTGATCAAGCTCTGCGCCGCCTCTTCCGTGGGCGCCGACATCACGCTGTCACACATTCCACGATCGCCGGCGGCGGCGAAGCTGCTCGCTGTCGGGGCCGCGCAGCTTGAAAGCATGATCTCCGGCGGCGACGATTACGAGATCCTCTGCACTGTTCCCGCAGCGCAATGCGCAGCCTTCCGTGCTGCAGCCGAGACGGCGGGCGTTGCCGTCACCGACATCGGCGCCATCGTCGAAGGAACGCGAGCCCCGCGCTTCCTGGACGGGCAGGGCCGTCCAGTCACACTGACGCGTTTGTCCTTCAGCCACTTCTGATACCTATTTGCACCGCACAATGCGACCAAAGAAGCGTCTGAATTTGGAGCGGTTCAGGCGTCGCGGCGTTGCGTCATCATGGCGATTTTGGCAAGCTTCATGATGTTCGAGGCGGCTCCGCCCGGGGCGGCCTGACAGGGGGCGTGCGTCGCACCATCGCGGCGTGACGTAGTTAGAAAAGCAAAGAGCCGAGGAAACTAAATGTCAGCTTTATGGGTGATCGTGCTCTGCGGAGCGCTGTCGATCGTCTATGCGATCTGGGCCACACAATCGGTGCTCAGCGCGGACGCCGGCAATGCGCGCATGCAGGAAATCGCGGCGGCCGTGCGTGAGGGCGCGCAGGCCTATCTTCGCCGCCAATACATGACGATCGGAATCGTCGGTGTCGTGATCTTCGTGCTCCTTGCGTATTTCCTCGGCATGCTCGTCGCGATCGGCTTTGCGATCGGCGCGATCCTCTCCGGCGCGGCTGGCTTCATCGGCATGAACGTGTCGGTGCGCGCCAACGTCCGCACGGCACAGGCGGCCATCACCTCGCTCGCCGGCGGCCTCGAACTCGCCTTCAAGGCCGGCGCCATCACCGGTCTGCTCGTGGCCGGTCTCGCACTACTCGGCGTCACCATCTATTTCGGCATCCTGACCGGCTTCATGAAGCTCGCGCCGGACAGCCGCACCGTGATCGACGCGCTGGTCGCGCTCGGCTTCGGTGCCTCGCTGATCTCGATCTTCGCCCGTCTCGGCGGCGGCATCTTCACCAAGGGCGCCGACGTCGGCGGTGATCTCGTCGGCAAGGTCGAAGCCGGCATCCCGGAGGACGATCCGCGCAACCCCGCGACCATCGCCGACAACGTCGGCGACAACGTCGGTGACTGCGCCGGCATGGCCGCCGACCTGTTCGAGACCTACGCGGTGACCGCGGTCGCCACCATGGTCCTGGCGGCCATCTTCTTCGCCAAGTCGTCGCTGTTGACCAACATGATGACCCTGCCGCTCGCCATCGGCGGCATCTGCATCATCACCTCGATCGCAGGCACCTTCTTCGTCAAGCTCGGCGCCAGCCAGTCGATCATGGGCGCTCTCTACAAGGGCCTGATTGCGACCGGCGTCCTGTCGCTCGGTGGCGTGGCGCTGGCCATCGCCTGGCTGATCGGCTTCGGCAAGCTCGACGGCGTCGACTACACCGGCACGGCGCTGTTCATGTGCGGCGTGGTCGGCCTGGTCGTCACCGGCCTCATCATCTGGATCACCGAATACTACACCGGCACCGACTTCCGCCCGGTGAAGTCGATTGCGGCGGCCTCGGTGACCGGTCACGGCACCAACGTCATCCAGGGTCTCGCCATCTCGATGGAATCGACCGCGCTGCCTGCGATCGTCATCATCGCCGGCATCCTGGTCACTTATAGCCTGGCCGGCCTGTTCGGCATCGCGATCGCCACCACGACCATGCTCGCTTTGGCCGGCATGATCGTCGCGCTCGACGCCTTCGGCCCGGTCACCGACAATGCCGGCGGCATCGCCGAGATGGCCGGTCTGCCGAAGGAGGTCCGCAAGTCGACCGACGCGCTCGACGCGGTCGGCAACACCACCAAGGCGGTCACCAAGGGCTACGCGATCGGCTCGGCCGGTCTCGGCGCGCTGGTGCTGTTCGCGGCCTATAACCAGGACCTCCAGTTCTTCATCGCGGATTCGGCGCACCATCCCTATTTCGCGGGGATCAAGCCGGACTTCTCGCTGAACAACCCTTATGTCGTGGTTGGTCTGCTGTTCGGCGGCCTGCTGCCGTATCTGTTCGGCGCGATGGGCATGACCGCGGTCGGCCGTGCGGCCGGCGCAATCGTCGAGGAGGTGCGCCGACAGTTCCGCGAGAAGCCCGGCATCATGCAGGGCACCGACAAGCCGGACTACGGCAAGGCGGTTGACCTGCTGACCAAGGCGGCGATCAAGGAGATGATCATCCCCTCGCTGCTGCCGGTGCTGTCGCCGATCGTCGTGTACTTCCTGATCTACGCCATCGCGGGCGGCGGCGCGGCCGGCAAGTCGGCGGCGTTCTCGGCCGTCGGCGCCATGCTGCTCGGCGTCATCGTCACCGGCCTGTTCGTCGCAATCTCGATGACCTCAGGCGGTGGCGCCTGGGACAACGCCAAGAAGTACATCGAGGACGGCCACTACGGCGGCAAGGGCTCGGATGCTCACAAGGCGGCGGTGACGGGTGACACCGTCGGCGACCCCTACAAGGACACGGCCGGCCCCGCGGTGAACCCGATGATCAAGATCACCAACATCGTGGCCCTGCTGCTGCTGGCGATCCTCGCGCACTGAGCGGGGCGATGTCCTGACCAATAAAGGCCCCGCGGCGCGAGCCGCGGGGTTTTTTATTGTCTCTCGTTGTGTCGTGACGCCGTCTATTCCGCCGCGCGCTGCCGCGTGCGATACGATTGCAACGTGCTCTGCGCGGTTCGCGGCTGCAGCTGCGAGAAGCTTGCCAGATGCTGGTCGAGTTGCGGGCGCACGCTGCCGCTGGCGCTGGCCTGCATGAACAGCAGCGTCGTCGTCGTGACCCAGGACAGATCGAGCGCCTTGGCGAGCACCAGGAGCTGGTCCGGCTGGTTGCGCACGAAGGCGCGTTCGATCACGTCGAGCGGCAGCTTGCACATCAATGACAGCGCCAGCGTGACCTTGTCGAAGCTGCCTTCCTTGGCGAAGCCGTGCAGCTGCGCCTCGTGGAGCTGGCCGGTCGCGTGCAGCAGCTCGACATAGTCCTTGGCGGTGACGAAATCGGCCGAGCGCGTCCGCGCGGCGGCCTGCAGATGATCCGAAGCCTGCGCCACGGCGAGCTCGACGATCTCGGCCCGCGCCGCATCAGCGCTGGCGAGCTGGCTGCGCACCGCGTCGGAGGCTTCGACGAACAGCCGGACCAGCACCTCGCGTGGGCTGTCGGGTCGGCTCCAGAGCTTCAAGGCGAGGCCGGGATCTTCGGATGCCTTCGTCACCAGGCCGGAGAAGCCGTGATCGGAGAAGCGCGCGCCGCCATTGTTGGCGGTGTTCGAAACGACGGCCTGATTGCCGCGATCGACCAGAACGTCGGTGACGGATTCCGTGAGGATCTTGCGGTCGGAGATCGCGAGCAGATGCTCCTGGCCCCGGGTCTGCGCGGTCGCGACCAGGGTCTCGTCGTCGAGCCGTTCGCTCTGGCGCAGCACGGAACCTGCCACCGCGATCGTCTCGTCGCTGGCGAGCAGACGGAGCAGCCGCGGCGGTGCGTCAGGCAGCATCGCGAGCCGGCTGCCGAGCTGCGCCCGCGCCGCAATGGCGACGTTGTCGAGCAGCTTGAACAGCACGTGGTCGAACAGATCGACATGTTCTTCGGTGAACTTGCCCGAGCCCACGACGAACAGGTCGGTGACGCGCTCCAGGATCTCGGCGCGCCGCGACACGTATCGGCTGGCGAGAATGTCTTCGAGCTGGTGGAGAACGCTGTTGGGCAAGGCACGGCTCATGCGATGGACATCGCCGGCGCCTGCCCCTCGGACGGTGATCGGACCGCATCCACGCGAGGTCGTCGGCCCGGCATCGGCTGATGGTATCTCGCAACCAGATCAAGGACGCGCGGCCGCCATCTATCGCACCATCCCGCTTAAGGTGCCGTTACACCACGAACCCTATTCCAATGCTCCACCGAGACGCGGCGCCGCCGGGCCCAGGGGCTACTTCACGTCCATCTGCAGGCCTTCCTTCTGGATGATCGACGCGAACTTGGCTGTCTCGGCCTGGACGAAGTCGCCGAACTGCTGCGGCGTGCCGTAGTCGGCGCGGGCGCCCATGGCCGCGATGTTCTTAGCGATGTCCTCGCGCTCCAGCATCGCCTTGACCTGCAGGTTGAGCGTGCTGACGATCTCCGGCGGGCAGGCCTTGGGCAGGAACACGCCGAACCAGGACGACACGTCGAACTTGGCCAGCTCCGGCGCGCTTTCGCGCATCGTCGGCAGGTCGGGCGCATTGGCGCTGCGCTCCGGCGTCGTCACGCACAGGCCGGTCAGCTTGCCGTCCTGCACCTGCGGCAGCGACGGAAACAGATTGTCGAACAGGATCTGGATGTCGCCGGCGAGCGCGGCCTGCAGCGCGGGGCCGGCGCCGCGGAACGGGATGTGCGTCATCTTCAACCCGGTGAGCTGCAGGAACCAGGCGCCGGTGAGATGCGGGCTCTGGCCGACGCCTGACGAGCCGTAGTTGAGCTTGTCGGGATTGGCCTTGAGGTAGGCGATCAGCTCGGGGATCGACTTGATCCCGGTCGACGGATGCGCCGAGACGATGTTCGGGATGCGGATCATGTTGGACACCGCCTGCAGCTGATCCGGCTTGTAGGCGAGGTTGCGGAAGATCGAATAGGCGATCGCGTTGGGACCGGGATTGCCGATCAGGATCGTGTACCCGTCCCCCTTGGTGTTACGCGCGACCTCGGCGGTGCCGATCGTGCCGCCACCGCCGGAGCGATTCTCGACCACCGCCGATTGTCCCCAAACCGTCTGCAGATGCGCGGCCAGCAGCCGTCCCATCACGTCGGTGCTGCCGCCGGGCGCGGCGGGCACGATCAGCTTGATCGTCTCGGTCGGACGCCAGTCGGCGAGACTCGTGCGCGGCAGAATGGCGGCGGTCGACAGCGCTGCGGCTCCGGACAGAAGCCTGCGGCGCGACAGCGCGATGCAATGAGCCAATGATTCCTCCCTGCTCTTGTTTTGCAGCAGGGTAGGGAAGATTGCAGCGCCAGAGCAAGCAGGCCAATTGCGCGCAAGCTGCGCAATTCAGCGCAGCGGTCCGGCTTTGTGCCGTGGCCCGGAATCACATTCCGGGCTGCGGCGATCGTGTCGGGATCAGTTGAAGCTGAGCAGCTTGAACAGCGGTGTCAGGTAGCTGAGCTCCTGGCCGGAGGTCGGCGTGGTGCGGCTGACGAAGTCGAAGATCTTGCCGTCCTTCATGCCGTAATTGGCGAGCCGCCGGACCTGGCGGTTCTTGTCGAAATAGATCGCGATGACGCGCTGATCGACCACCTTCTGGTTCATGAAGGCGACAGGGCGCTCGGCGCGCTGGGAGATGTAGTAGAATACCTCGCCGTCGAGCGTCGCCACCGTCGACGGCGTGCCCATCACGATCAGCACTTGGTCCTGGCTGGCGCCGATCGGGATCTGCTCCAGCGCGCCGGGGGGCATGATGTAGCCCTTCTGGAACTGCTCGCCGGTGCAGGCGGCCAGCGCCAGACAGGTCAGCGCGATCGCGCCGGCGGTGCGCAGTCGGGTGCTCAGGCCGCGGGAGAGCAGGCGGGCAGTCGTTCGCATTGTCTGGGTCATCTTCTTCAGATCGGATCCCGTCCCCTTGCGTCGGGCAGGGCGTTGACGTACCGGGCAAACTTGCGGATTGCAACATGCCCCCGAACAGGGTCAGGGAAACTCGACCGCGGAACCGTCATGCTCTGGCCATTCAACCTTCTCAGCAAATCCCGACCGTCCCCGCGCGGGACCATCGAGCCGATCTATGGCACGATCGTGGCACAAACCCGAGACCCGTTGTTTTATAGACACTTGAATGTCCCCGACACGGTCGAGGGACGGCTCGATCTGCTGATTCTGCACCTCTGGCTGGTGCTGCGGCGGCTGCGCGGGGTGGGGTCGGAGCTATCGCAGGCGCTATTCGACCGCTTCTGCGACGACATGGACGACAATCTGCGCGAGATGGGGGTGGGGGATCTCACCGTGCCGAAGCGGATGCAGAAGTTCGGCGAGGCGTTCTATGGCCGCACCGCCGCCTATGACCTCGCCTGGTCCGAGAGCGAGGCCCGGCTGGCGGAGGCGCTGCAGAAGAATATCTTGAACGGGGAGCATCCGGACAGCGCGGCCGGACTTGCCGCCTATGCGGCGCGGGTGGCCGCGCACCTCGCCGCTCTCGACGACAACAGGCTGCTCGGCGCCGGCTGGAGCTTCCCGCAGCCGGTGCAGCAGGACTAGCGAGATGAGCAGAGACACAGACACATCGCGACAGACGGGGCGAGATCCGGCGAAGGATCCCTGGCGGGCGCCGCCGGTGATCGTGGCGCAGATTCCGGATGCCGGCCTGCATCGCGAGATCGAGGCCGACCAGGCCACGCGCAACGCGCTCGCCGCGATTGCCGATCTGCGCGAGGTCATCTCGGCCCATGCCTCGTTCGACGTCGTGCAGAAGCGGGACGGCAAGGTGCATGTCGAGGGCCGTGTGCAGGCCCGGATCGGTCAGACCTGCGTCGTCACGCTCGATCCGATCGAGATCGAGATCGACGAGCCGATCGACCTGATGTTCGCCCCGCCGGAGCAGATTCCGGAGCTCGCCGATCTGGTCGAGGACGATCCCAACAGCGAGGTGGAGACGGCCGATCCGCCGGAGCCGATCATTGGCGGGCAGATCGACCTCGGCCGGCTTGCCGCCGACGCGCTGTTCCTGGGGATCGATCCCTATCCGCGCAAGCCGGGTGCCGTGTTCGAGCAGCCGATGGCGGCAGCCGCCGAGCCGGAGGACCATCCCTTCGCGGCGCTGAAGGCGCTGAAATCGGCAGACGCCGCCGGGCCGGGCGTCGTCAAAGCGAAGAAAACGGGTGAGGATTGACGCGCCGTCGTGCAGGCCGGAAGCGGTCGATCCTGTCACAAAGCCTCTCGAAATCCTCTCAAGCTGCTGATTTCGATGGCAAAGACGGGTCCCTGCTGGCCCCGGACCGCGTGGCGGTTGCAAATTGCATTGCCCCCGGGAGGTTGTTTCGACACGGAGAGACGCTATTGTCGCGCCCGGGTCGGGGTGCGACGAAAAGGCCCGGACGGCCTCTGGCCCGTCCATCGGCCGCGCAATGCCTCTGAACGACCGCCAAACACGGCCAAGCAAGTCACGGCCAAGACGAGACAAAGCTCGAGATCAGGTTTCCGGGACGTCATGCCTCAAAAGGTTCGAATCGCGCTGGACGCCATGGGCGGGGATTTCGGCGCGGCCATCGTCATTCCCGGTGCTGCGATCGCACTGAGCCGCCATCCGGATGCGGAGTTTCTGCTGTTCGGCGATAGCGCCAAGATCGTACCCGAACTCGACCGGCATCCGCGGCTGAAGGCCGTCTCGCGGGTCATCCACACCGACGTCGCCGTCAGCATGGAGGACAAGCCGAGCCAGGCGCTCCGGCGCGGCCGAAAGACCTCGTCGATGTGGCTCGCGCTCGAGGCGGTCAAGAAGGGGGAGGCCGACGTCGCCGTATCCGCCGGCAACACCGGCGCGCTGGTGGCGATGGCGCGCTTCTGCTTGCGCACGCTGGACGGGATCGACCGGCCGGCTCTGGCCGCGATCTGGCCGACCGCGCGCGGCGAATCGGTCGTGCTCGACCTCGGTGCGACGATCGGCGGCGATGCCCACCATCTCGTCGCGCTGGCCGTGATGGGCGGCGCGCTGGCGAGCGTACTGTTCAACAAGCCGCGGCCGACCGTCGGCCTTCTCAACATCGGCGTCGAGGAGATCAAGGGCCATGAGGAGATCCGCGAGGCGGCCGAGCAGCTGCGCGCGATGAACCTGCCGCAGCTCGACTATATCGGCTTCGTCGAGGGCGACGGCATCGGCAAGGGCGCCGCCGACGTGGTCGTGACCGAGGGCTTCAGCGGCAACATCGCTTTGAAGACGGCCGAGGGCACCGTCCGCCAGGTCACGGATTTCCTGCGCGGCGCAATCCAGGCGAGCTGGCTTGCACGGATCGGCTATCTGTTGGCCCGCGGCGCCTTTGCCGCTTTGCGGGCCCGGCTCGACCCGCGCAAATCCAACGGCAGCGTGGTGCTCGGCCTCAAGGGCATGGTGGTCAAGAGCCACGGTGGAACCGATGCCGAGGGCTTTGCCTCGGCGGTCAGGGTTGGCTATGAGATGGCCCGCTACGATCTCCTGACCAAGATCAATCAAACACTCAATCCCGACGGCGGCGCACCGGCGTCCGAATCCGTCGTCCAGGAGGCTGTCTCGTGACAATTCGTTCGGTCGTGCTCGGCTGTGGCTCCTACCTCCCGCAGCGGGTCGTGACCAATGCCGAGCTGGCAAGCCGCATCGAGACCTCGGACGAGTGGATCGTCCAGCGCACCGGCATCCGTGAGCGCCATGTCGCAGCCGACGGCGAGTTCACCTCACATCTGGCGATCAACGCGGCTCGGGCCGCCCTTGCGGCGGCCGACGTCGATCCGCAGTCGATCGACCTGATCGTGCTCGGCACCTCGACGCCGGACAACACCTTTCCGGCGACCGCGGTTGCGGTCCAGAACGAACTCGGCATCCACCATGGCGCGGCGTTCGACCTGCAGGCGGTCTGCTCGGGCTTCGTCTTTGCGCTCGCCACCGCCGACAATTTCCTCCGCAGCCGCTCGTTCAAGCGTGCGCTCGTGATCGGTGCCGAGACCTTCTCGCGCATCCTCGACTGGAACGATCGCACCACCTGCGTGCTGTTCGGTGACGGCGCGGGCGCGGTGATCCTGGACGCCCAGGAGCAGGGCGGCACCTCGGCCGATCGCGGCGTATTGACCACGCATCTGCGCTCCGACGGTCGCCACAAGGCCAAGCTCTATGTCGACGGCGGTCCGTCCTCGACCCAGACCGTCGGGCATCTGCGGATGGAGGGCCGCGAGGTGTTCAAGCACGCGGTCGGCATGATCACCGACGTGATCGTCGACGCCTTCGATGCCACCGGCCTGTCGGCCGAGACCATCGACTGGTTCGTGCCGCACCAGGCCAACAAGCGAATCATCGACGCTTCGGCGCACAAGCTGCACATCGCGCCGGAGAAGGTGGTCTTGACGGTCGATCTGCATGGAAATACCTCCGCTGCCTCGATCCCGCTGGCGCTGGACGTGGCCGTCAAGGACGGCCGCATCAAGAAGGGCGACGTGGTTTTGCTGGAGGCGATGGGCGGCGGCTTCACCTGGGGCTCGGCTTTGGTGCGCTGGTGAGCCTGCCGTGCGGCGGGATTACGCCCAGAGATCGGCACTACGGCCTGTACTTCTATTCACGCTGCTGTTGACCACCGCCGCTTAACCTCTTAATTTCCGGAGCGAATTATTCGCCGTGAGTTTGGGGCAGGCGATGGCGGGAACCGGAAAAACAGTCACACGCGTCGATCTCTGCGAGGCAGTCTACCAGAAGGTGGGGCTGTCGCGGACGGAGTCGTCTGCATTCGTCGAGCTGGTCTTGAAAGAGATCACCGACTGCCTCGAGCGCGGCGAGACGGTCAAGCTATCGTCCTTCGGGTCGTTCATGGTGCGCAAGAAGGGGCAGCGCATCGGACGAAACCCCAAGACCGGCACGGAAGTGCCGATCTCGCCGCGGCGGGTCATGGTGTTCAAGCCGTCCGCGATCCTGAAGCAGCGCATCAACGGCCAACAGGGCAACGGCAAGATGAACGGCGAGGCCAGCGCCGAGTTCGGCGCCGAGCCGGAATAGGGCCGGGGCCGTCGCCCCGCCGCATTGTCGGCAGGGCCGTGACGAACGCGTATTGTTCGTTCCGCGTACAGTTCGTCCAATCTATTCAGCGTAGTCTGCCACTTTCTTGTCAGCACGATCGAAGGGGAACGGGCATTTGGACAAGGCGCCGGATGCGTTTCGGACGATCAGCGAGGTCGCGCAGGAGCTCGACATTCCGCAGCACGTGCTGCGGTTTTGGGAGACCCGGTTCGCCCAGATCAAGCCGATGAAGCGGAGCGGGGGCCGGCGCTATTACCGGCCCGACGACGTCGACCTGCTCAAGGGCATCCGGCGCCTGCTCTATGGCGAAGGCTACACCATCAAGGGGGTGCAGCGGATCCTGAAGGAGCACGGCGTCAAGTCGGTCCAGGGACTGGCCGACAGCTCTGCCGCGGTCTCGTTCGGTGCGATGGAGGAGACGCTCGGCCAGGCCCTCATGGAGGAGGAACCGATCGGCGAGGCCGAGGTCGAATCGGAGGACGAGGAGGAGACCTCCGACGAGGAGGGCATCGACTTCCGCTTCGTCGACACCGAGGACGACATCCTCGACACCTTCCGGGTCGGCCCGCCCGCCCGCGCCGGCATGAAGCCGGAGGAGCGCGACAAGCTCCAGGGCGTGCTCAAGGAGCTGCTCGACTGCCGCGCGCTGCTCGATCGCGCCATGAAAGAGGTGTGAGGGGCGCCTGCTGCCCTAAACACAGGATGAGCCGACGGCGCCAAGCCATTTGCCAGTTCGGAGCCGCAGCGGCGCCACGAGTCGGTGCGCTCCCCTCCCCCTTGTGGCTACGGGATGCCCGAAAGCGATTCCAAGCGATTTCTGGATGTGATTCAAAGTTTTCGACCGGTTCGGTGGAGAGCTTTGAATGTCATTTGGCGATATTCGAGTTGCGGAGCGGGCTGACTGGCTGATCGAACGGGTGGCGACAGCAGGCACGCTGGTCTTGCGGAAGTTGGGGGAGACGCGAGCCGGCGAGAAGGCCATTCACCGATTTCTGTCCTCGCACCACGTCTCGGTCGATCGGATCGTCGAGACGCTGGCGGCTCGGACTGCGGCTCAATGCGTGGGACGGCGTATTCTGGCGATCCAGGACACGAGCGAGATCAATTTCTCCGGCCGTGACAAGAAGCGGCGCGGCTTCGGTCCTGGCGGGGACGGAAAAACACCCGGCTTCTTCATCCATCCCGTGATTGCCCTCGACGTCGAGAGCGAGGCGGTGTTGGGACTTGTCGATGCGGAAATCTGGACGCGCTCAGCCGGACGAGTTCCGGCTCGCCGCAAGCGAGCGATCGAGGATAAGGAGTCGATACGCTGGCTGTATGGCTGTCAGGCGGCTGCCGGCGTCTTATCGGAGGCGGCCAGCGTCACGATGGTCGCCGATCGCGAAAGCGACATCTACCCGTTGTTTACGCGTAAGCCGGAAGGGCTCGATCTGATCGTGCGTGCTGCGCAAGATCGCTGCCTGTCCGATGGCAGAATGCTGTTTGCAGCGCTTGCCGAGACGAAGGTGCTGAAAACAAGCCTCGTCAAGGTGGCGCCGCGCGGCCCCGGCGATAAAGGGCGCGGGGCGACCGTCGAGCTTCGCGCCGGAAGCGTGTCTCTTGCCCGGCCACAGAGCCTGAAACGATCAGAGGCCTGCGATGCCATCGAAATGACTTTGATACAGGCGCGTGAGATCGATGCGCCCGCCGGCAAAACACCGTTGTTGTGGCATCTGCTCACGACCCATTCCGTTGCCAGCGCGGCAGATGCCGAACAGATCGTGCAACTCTATCGATTGCGCTGGCGCATCGAACAGGTCTTCCGTGCTCTCAAGAGCGATGGCTTGGCTCTCGACGACAGTCAGGTCATCGATGCCGATCGCATGTTCAATCTCGCGGCGATCGGGCTTGCTGGCGCTATCCGGACCATCCAGCTTGTCGACGCCAGAGACGGCAGTCCCCGTCCCATGAGCGACGTGATCGACCCGGCCTTCAGACCAGCTCTGGGGCACCTATCAAAAACGCTCGAAGGCAAGACCGCGCGGCAGCAGAACCCACATCCTCCCGATTCCCTCGCGTTCGTCGCATGGATCGCGGCACGCCTCGGCGGCTGGAATTGCTACGGTAAACCACCAGGGCCAAAGACAATGCGAGACGGCTGGGATCGTCTCGCTGCAATGCTTGAAGGCTATCTACTTGCAACCCAAAGCATAAAACCGGGAATCCCGTAGCCCCCTTGTGGGGAGGGGTTGGGGGTGGGGGTCCCCGACCTCCGCTCTATCCAGCGCGCCAACGAAACCCGTCCGCCGTGCCTTGCATCCCATCCCGATCACGGCTACACGATCGGCCATCGGAGCGTGGCGCAGCCCGGTTAGCGCACTAGTCTGGGGGACTAGGGGTCGTGGGTTCGAATCCCGCCGCTCCGACCATTTTCTCGAATCGCCACATTTGACATCGGCCGATGCGTTTCAGCGTGGCCCTGCCGCGGCCGCTTCGTCCGTGAGACTGGCTTTTCAAGCCGCAGACCGCCCCCTAAACTCCCGAATTGGGCCGCTGGACGCCGTTCGATCCGGCTCGTTTCATTTGTGAACTTTGTTGCCGAGACTTCCGTCATGGACGCCGCCGTCGCCGACATCTCCTTTGGGCATTTCGAGAACGCCGAGCAGATCGCCTTCTGGAACGGTGCGGGCGGCGGGCGCTGGGTCGCGCGCCGCGCCGAGATCGATGCGCTACTGGCGCCGGTGCAGGAGGCGCTGCTGGAGCGTGCGGCGATCCAGGCGGGCGAGCGGGTGCTCGACATCGGCTGCGGTTGCGGGGCGACCTTGATCGCGGCGGCCGAGAAGGTCGGCCCCGGCGGCAGCGTGCTTGGCCTCGACGTGTCCGCAGCCATGCTGACCGCGGCCCACGAGTTCGCCCCCGCCGATGCGCCGGTGAGCTTCGTGCAGGGCGACGCCATGGTGCATCACTTCAAGGCCGCGAGCGCCGATCTCATGATCTCGCGCCTCGGCGTCATGTACTTCGCCAATCCGGTGCGCGCCGTGCTCAACATCCGCAATGCGCTGCACTCGGAGGGGCGCGTCGCCTTCGCCTGCTGGGGCGAGCTGCGCGACAACCCGTGGGCGCTGGAGCCGCTGCAGGCGGCCTATGACCACGTGCCGAAGTTGCCGGGATTGCCGCCGCACGCGCCGGACGATTTCGCGTTCGGAGCCGCCGAATGGATCGAGAAAGTCATGACCGATGCCGGGCTGCGGCGCATTCGGCTGGAGCGCCACGACATCGCGCTCGACTTCGGCGGAGGCGCCGGCCTCGACAGCGCGGTGCAGACGGCGCTCGCGATCGGGCCCGCCGGCCGTGCCGTGGCCGGGCAGCCGTCCGAGACCACGGAGGCCGCGATCGCTGCCGTGAGGAAGGCGTTGGCGCGCTACGCCAAGGGGCCGCGCGTCGTGGTGCCGGCATCGTTCTGGATCGTGACTGCGGTCGATCCGTAATGCGACGGCCGCGCCGGAGCCCAAGCGCGGCGCCATCTATGCGAGCGCGGAGCTTACGATCAGCGCATATGCGACAGAAAGAACGCGTTTCGAGATGTGCAAGATGACGAGACTGCTCTCAGCCGGTGCCGTGTTGGTCGGCTTCCTGTCGGCGGCGAAGGCCGACGTTCAAATCAATATGCAGCCAGGCTCACAATGCTGGTCCTACCAAGGATTGGATACGCGATTTTACGGCAACTTTGCGGGCGGCCAAGCTCTGACCGTCGGGATTGTCGAGCAGCAATTGAACGAGAAAGGTGGGATGGAGGCGGTTGTCTATAGTGGCGCGCAGGTCTGGGTGAACGGTCCTGATGGTTTCCTCAAGGATGGCTACCGCGAGGCGGATGATCGGATCATCTACACGGACAAGCCGGGCCGCTACATTTTCAATTTGTATGAGCATGGAACAGGCGCCGCTTATCCAGTCTTCGTGAAGATATGCGCGAGCAGAAAGGACCAGGCCAACAAGAGGTGACCCGATCCTTCGTGCTGGTTTTGCCCCCGTGACAAAGCCGCAAGATCGGTCGAGCGCGTCAGCGTTGAGCGCGCTTAGCTGCTGCGGCCACGGAGTACTGAACGATGAAGGCGGCGCTGCAGAACTACCATGCGCGGATGCAGCGGGTCCTGGATCACATCGACCGGCATCTGGACGATGATCTGGACCTGCACGCGCTGAGCAGCATCGCTGCCTACTCGAAATATCATTTCCACCGGCAGTTCACGGCGACCTTCGGGCTGTCCGTGCATCGCTACATCCAGCTCGCACGCATGAAGCGGGCGTCCTATCAGCTGGCCTACAGCGATGCCCAAACCGTCACGGAGGTCGCGATGGATGCCGGCTACGATGCACCGGACGCCTTCGCCCGCGCCTTTCGGCAACGGTTCGGGCAATCGCCGTCATCGTTCCGGAAATCTCCCGACTGGGAGCCGTGGCTTGCGACCTTCGGGCCTTTCGACGAAGCAAGGAGCAAGCTGATGCGGACGACCTATACCCCTGACGACGTGACGATTCGCGAGGTGCCGACCACGCCGGTGGCGATCATGGCGCATCGCGGCGACCCGGCGACGCTCGGCGCCACGATCCAGCGCTTCATCGCCTGGCGCAAGGCTGCCGGCCTGCACCCCAGGACCAATCCGACCTTCACGGTCTGGCGCTCCGAGCGGCGCCCTGCGTCGCCTGCCGATTACAGCGTGGATCTCTGTGTCGGGACCGATCAGCCGGTCGAGACGGATGACGCGACAATCAGGATCGGCGAGATCCCCGGCGGACGCTGCGCGGTGCTCCGGGTCGTCGGCAACACCCACAATCTGGAGCCGGCCGCGCTGTTTCTCTATCGCGACTGGCTTCCGGCCAGCGGCGAGGAGGCGCGTGACTTCCCGATCTATTGCCAGCGGCTGAACTTCTTCCCGGAGGTTCCCGAGCACGAGACGGCTGCGGACCTGTTCCTGCCGCTCAAATAGCCCCTGACGGCCTGCCCCTTCCTAAAACGTGTAGCCAAGAGCCATCTCAACCCTCGAGTCCCGGATGCAGAGCTCGGGGGAGCGGGCCGACCTTGGAGCGGTTCCAGTTCTCGTCGGGGAACCGCGATCCGGCCATGTCGTTAACGATCAAGCAGCTCAGTCGGGGCCCACACCCTGACATTGAACCTTTGCGCGCACGCGCGCACCAATCCTGTGTTCGGCTCGTCGCGGAGTCGGGTTTCAGGAAATTTCAGGCTGACATCGGGGTTCACCTCGATGTGCTGTTCATTGTCGTTGAAGGAGGCGCGTATGGTCCTCAGGACTTTGAAAGTGTCGCTGTCCGTTTTCGCCGCTGCAACCTCGGTGGTGTCGTTGTTTGCCGTCAGCTGGGTCGGTCTCGCACTGCTCGGCTACTGATAGCTCACGCAAGCATAGAGGCGCACTCTGCCTCGCGAGATGGAAAGCGCCCGGATCGAGCCTGATCCGGGCGCGCGTTTTTGCAGATGCGAAGGGCCACGGCGCTATGCGAAGGCCTTTTCCACCGTCTCGATCAGCACGCGGAATGACTTGTCGTGGCGGGTGATCGGCGGAATCGCCCGGGTGATGCCGAGCAGCTGATAGACCGCCATCTGCGCCGCGCGCACCGAATATTCCACCGTGAACACGACGTCGTCGGGAATCTCGACGAACTGGCTGACGAAGGCGAGATTCTTCGAATTCGCCGGCACCGGCAGCGGGCGGTCGCTGGTGTTGCGCGGCATGAACATGCTGGTGATGTAGGGCAGGCGGCAGGGCACGCAGGTCGCGTTGTCGAACACCGAAAGGTCGAAGTTGAGATGGCCGCATAGTTCCTTGAGAATGTCGGCGCCGCCGCAATCGGCCATCGCCTTCGGCACGAAGTTGCCGATGCGGTCGGGATGCAGCGCGTAGCCCCAGAACACCTGCACGTCCGCAGGCTGGCCGGCGAAATGCGGCTGGTGATACAGCACGACCGACATCAGCCAGTTGGACTCGGTGAAGGTAACGAGCCCGCCGGTGCCGGCGACATTGCCGGTGAACGCTTCCATCGCGTCGAAGAAGCGCGGATTGCGGCAGGTGACGGTGAAGGACTCCCAGCAGGATTCGGGGATCGATGAGTTGAACGCGGCGGGATTGCCGAACTCCGGGCGTCCCCTTGCGATCTTCTCCCACAGCGTCCAGCCCTGGCTGTCCTGCTTGGTGAGCCGCGGCGGCGGCGCATCCTGCGTGCCCAGGCTGGTCGCATCCGTCATCGAGCCGTTTTGCAGGAAGACCAGATCGTCGGTTGCTACCACGACCGTCTCCGGCTTGCCGTTGCGATCGAGGGGCAAGCGCTTGACGACGTGCTTGCCGGCTTCCGTCGCGATCTCGATGTCGGTGACATCGACGCCGCCGGCGAAATTCACGTCATGGCCCTCCAGCCATTTGACGAGCGGCACCACGATCGCGTCGTACTGATTGAACACGGTGCGCTTGACGCCGGCCAGCGTCTCGATGCGCGGAAACTCGTTCATGAAGCGATGCAGATAGCGCTTGAACTCGACCGCGCTGTGCCAGGGCTGGAATGCGAACGTCGTCTGCCACATGAACCAGAAATTCGTGGTGAAGAACGGCGGCGACAGCCAGTCGGTGATGCGGGAGTTGCCGAGCTTGTCCTCGGAGGCCTCGGTCAGCCTGACGAGCTCGAGCCGATCCTGCATCGTAAAGCCCATGGTGGAGACGTCGACCTTGTGCCGGTTGCGATCGACGAGGCGCGCCTGCGAATGCGCGACATGGGCCTCGTTGAAGGCGAGCGTCTCGTCGCGCACGGTGCGGCCGGGATCGCCGGCATTGGGGATGGTGGAGAGCAGGTCCCACGTGCATTCGTAGTGATCGGTCGTCAGCATGCGGCCGCCGCGCAGCGAATAGGAACCGTCGGGCAGCCGCGCGCCATCGAGACTGCCGCCATAGGGCAGATGTTTCTCGTAGATGGTGATGTCGTGTCCCGCGACGCCGCCGTCACGGATCAGGAATGCCGCGCCGGCCAATGCGCCGATGCCGCTGCCGATGAAATACGCCTTCATGATGGTTCACCCGGATCGTCTGTTGCGATCCGGGGCTTAGCCGCTGTGTTCCCTGGCGGAACTGATTCAGATCAACTGCAGACGCGTGCGGAGATCACGATCGCGCGCGTGCGGTCAGGCGAATGATTTCACCACCGATTGCAGCAAAACCTTCAGCGATTTGTCATACGGCGTGACCGGCGGAATGGCACGGTCGATCTTCAAGAGCTGATAGACCGCATGCATGGCCGCGCGCACCGAATATTCGATCGTGAAAACGGCGTCTTCGGGCAGCTCGACATATTGGCCGATGAAGGCGAGATTCTGCGAGGTGAGCGGCACCGGCAGCGGCCGGTCGCCATAGCTGCGCGGCATGAACATGCTCATGATGTACGGCATCCAGCACGGCACGCAGCTCGCGTCGGCGAACACCGAGAGCGGAAAGCGCAGGTGCCCGCATAGTTCTTTCAGGATCTCGGCGCCGCTGCACTCGGACATCGGCCTGGGCACGAAATTGCCGACGCGATCGGGAAACAGGCCGTAGCCCCAGAAGATCTGGATGTCGTCAGGCTGGTTCGGAAAGTACGGCTGGGTATAGAGCACGATCGACATGCGCCAGTTCGAGTCGGTGAAGGTCACGAGCCCGCCGGTGCCGGCGACGTTGCCGCTGAAGGCCTGCATCGCGTCGAAGAAACGTGGATTGCGGCAGGTCACCGTGAAGGATTCGAAGCTCGACTCCGGGATGCACGCGTTGAACACGGCGGGATTGCCGAACTCGGGCCGGCCGGCCGCGAGCTTCTCCCACAAGGTCCAGCCATGGCTGTCGGCTTTGGTAAGCGGCTTCGGCGGGCTGTCATGGCTGCCGAGGCTGGTCGCGTCGGTCATCGAGCCCGCGGTGTAGAACACGAGATCGTTGCTCGCGAGATCGATGCTGCGGCGTGCGCCGTCCTGATTGAGCACGAGCCGGCTCGCGCGGTGGCGGCCGTCCGTGGTGACGATCTCGATGTCCTCGACGTCGGCGCCGCCGACGAAGTTGACGCCGCGACCCTCGAGCCAGCGCACCAGCGGCAGCACGATCGAGTCATACTGGTTGTAGACGGTCCGCTTGACGCCGCCGAGCGTATTCATCATCGGGAATTCGTTCATGAAGCGCCGCAGATAGCGCCTGAACTCGACGGCGCTGTGCCAGGTCTGGAAGGCGAAGGTCGTCTGCCACATGTACCAGAAATTGGTGGTGAAGAACGGCGGCGACAGCCAGTCCGAGATCAGCGAATTGCCGAGCTTCTCCTCGGAAGTCTCCGTGAGCCTCGTCAGCTCGATGCGATCCTGCATCGAGAATCCCATGGTGGAAACGTCGACCTTGTGCCGGTTGGCATCGACCAGCCGCGCCTGCGCGTGCGTGACGTGGAGCTCGTTGAAGGCGACGGTTTCGTTGAGGATGTTCTCCTTGGGCCGTGAGTAGCTGGGAATCGTCGACAGCAGGTCCCAGGTGCATTCGTATTGTTCGGTCGTCAGCATGCGTCCGCCGCGCATGGAGTAGGAGCCGTCGGCAAGCCTGGTGCCGTCGAGGCTGCCGCCATAGGGCAGGCGCTTCTCGAAAATGGTGATGTCCTGACCGGGGATGCCGCCGTCGCGGATCATGAATGCTGCGCCCGAGAGCGAGCCGATGCCGCCGCCGATGAAATAGGCCTTCATGAGATCGACCTGCTATCCAAGGGTTTGAAACACAATGACGAAAATGCCGGCAGGCGCGGCGTATCAAAAGCCGAATAAAAACCCGCCGAGGGTCATGTTACCGCGGTGGGATGAATTAGTCGTCAACACGTTGAGGTCGTCTATCCGCATGCGGCTCAATGTCCCGCCATGTGGCGGCCGATCTCGGTCAGGTCGGCTTCGCCGACGCGGGTCTCGTAGACGAGCTGGCCGTGGAAAATCACGACCAGGCGGTCGGAGAGTTCGAGCAGCTCGTCGAGATCCTCGCTGACCAGCAGCACCGCGGCGCCGCGGTTGCGGGCGGCCATGATCTCGGCATGGATCTGCGCCACCGCCGCGAAGTCGAGGCCGAAGCACGGATTGGCGGCGATCAGCACTTCGACGTCGTGGCCGAGCTCGCGCGCCAGGACGGCGCGCTGCACGTTGCCGCCGGACAGTGCCGAGATCGGCGTATCCGGCGTGCGGGTCTTGATCTTGTAGCGGTTGATCTTGGCGGTCGCATCCTTTCGGAAGGCGGACTTGTTCAGCCACCAGCCACCGCGGGCGAACGGAGCGCGGTCGAACTCGCGCAGCGCGATGTTGTCGGCGACGCTCATGCCGCCGACGCAGGCGTTCTTCAGCGGCTCCTCGGGCAGCAGCGACATCTTGTGGCGCCGCATCTCCTCGCGGCTCGCGGAATAGAATTGGCCGGAGACACGGACAGCGCCGCTCTCGGCCTCACGCTGGCCGGCGAGCACCTCGACCAGCTGGCGCTGGCCGTTGCCGGAGACGCCGGCGATGCCGACGATCTCGCCGGCGCGCACGGTCAGCGACAGATCATGCACGGCCACTCCGCCGGCATCGTCGCGCGCCACCAGCTTCTCGACCTCCAGCCTGACCACGCCGGCCTCGCCGGAGCGCGCCGGCTGAACGGTGAGCTGCTCGGCGCCGATCATCATCCGCGCCATATCGTCAGGCGTGAGCTCGGAGACCTTGCCGCGGCCGGCGAGCTTGCCGCGCCGGAGGATCGTGACCTCGTCGGCGAACGCCATCACCTCGCGGAATTTGTGGGTGATCATCAAAATGGTCAGCTCGCCGGCCTCGACCATCTTGCGCAGCATGCCCAGGACTTCATCCGCCTCGCCCGGCGTCAGCACCGAGGTCGGCTCGTCCAGGATCAAGAAGCGCCGCTTGAGATAGAGCTGCTTGAGGATCTCGCATTTCTGCCGCTCGCCGGCGGAGATGTCCGACACCTTGGCGTCGAGCGGCACGCGGAACGGCATGCGCGCCAAGAAGGCCTCCAGCTCCTTCCTCTCCTTGGCCCAGTTGACCACCGCCGGTATGTCGTCACGCGCCAGCACCAGGTTCTCGGCCACCGTCATCGCCGGTACCAGCGTGAAGTGCTGGTAGACCATGCCGAGGCCGAGCGCATGCGCGTCCTTGGGATTGTTGATCTCCCGTTCGCGCTCACCGATCAGCACGTCGCCCTCGGTCGGGCGGTAGTAGCCCATGATGCATTTGACCAGCGTCGACTTGCCGGCGCCGTTCTCGCCGAGCAGCGCGTGGAACGAGCCGGGCTTCACTTTCAGCTCGACATTGTCGAGCGCGGTGAACGCGCCGAAGCGCATCGTCATCGCGATCGCTTCGACCCCGAATGCCCCCGCAGGCGTCGGATCGTCGCCGATCACGACAGCGCCTCGATCAGCGCCGACGATGTCGCGACTGCGCCGAACACGCCGCCCTGCATCTTGATCATCTTCAGCGCGTGGTCGTGATTGCCCTTGTCGGTGGCGCCGCAGCAGTCCGACAGCAGCACGCATTCGAAGCCGCGGTCGTTGGCCTCGCGCATCGTGGTGTGGACGCAGACGTCGGTCGTGATGCCGGTCAGCACGATGTTCTGGATGCCCTTCAGGCGCAGGATCAGCTCCAGATCGGTGGCGCAGAACGAGCCCTTGCCGGGCTTGTCGATCACGATCTCGCCGGGCAGCGGCGCCAGCTCGGGAATGATCTCCCAGCCCGGCTCGCCGCGCACCAGGATGCGGCCGCAGGGGCCGGGGTCGCCAATGCCGGCGCCGATCTGCTGCGAGCGCCAGCGCTTGTTGGCGGGCAGGTCGGAGAGATCGGTGCGGTGGCCCTCCCGGGTGTGGATGATGCAGAAGCCCTGCGCACGCATCACCGTGAGCAGCGTCTTGATCGGCTCGATGGGGGCGCGGGTCAAGGAGAGGTCATAGCCCATCTTGTCGACATAGCCGCCGACGCCGCAGAAATCGGTCTGCATGTCGATCACGATCAGTGCCGTGTTCTCTGGACGGAGATCGCCGTTGTAAGGCCAGGCATAGGGCTCGGAGCGGATGGTGCGCGCGGTCATGGCGGGCCTCTGGACTAGCGGGTGATGGACAATTCGGCCGGCGCGCCGTTGAGGGTGCGCTTCGGGGAGCAGGTGATGATCATGATGAGAAGCGTCAGGATGTAGGGCGCGGCGTTGAACAAATGATAGCCGGAGGTGACGCCGACCGATTGCAGCGCCGGTCCGAGCGCGGCAGCACCGCCGAAAGCCAGCGAGGCCCACAGGCACAGCATCGGGTCCCAGCGTGCGAAGATCACGAGCGCCACCGCCGTGATGCCTTGTCCCGACGACAAGCCCTCGTTCCAACTGCCGGGATAGAACAGCGACAGGAACGAGCCGCCGATGCCGGCGAGGAAGCCGCCGGCCATGGTGGCGCGCAGTCGGATCATCAGCACCGAATGGCCCATCGCCCGCGCCGCGTCGGCGCTCTCGCCGGCGGTGCGGATCAGGAGGCCCCAGCGCGTGGTTCGGAATGCCCACAGCAACAGCGGCGCGAGCACGACGCCGAGCAGGAAGAGGACGTTGATGCGCAAGGCCGCACGCACCTGCGGCACGTCGCTCCACCAGCCGAAATCGATCGCCGGAAGCCGCGCCGCCGTCGGCTCGATCAGCGGCTTGCCGAGGAAGAAGGCGAGGCCGGTGCCGAACAGCATCAAGGAGATTCCCACCGCGACGTCGTTGACGCGCGGCAGCGAGCAGATGCCGGCGTGCAAGGCCCCCAGCAGCGCGCCGGTGAGGCCGGCGGCGAGCACGCCTGCCCACGGCGATCCCGAGAGGTAGGAGATGCCGTAGGCGCTCATTGCGCCCATTACCAGCGTGCCTTCGAGGCCGAGATTGATGCGGCCGGAGCGCTCGGTGATGCATTCGCCGAGGCTCACGAACAGGAAGGGCGTGGAGACGCGGATGGCGCCGCCGAGCACCGCGAGCGGCACGGTCCAGAGCCCGATATTGCCGTCAGCCATGGATCACGACTTTCCCTTGAGGAAACCGATGCGGCCGTAGAGCGCGTCGCTCGCCAGCACCGAGATGAAGAGGATGCCCTGCAGCACCAGCACCGAGGCGTCGGGCAGGCCGAGCCGGCGCTGCAGCAGTCCGCCCGACGCATTGATGCCGCCGAGCAGGATCGCGACCGGAATGATGGCGAGCGGATTCTGCCGTGCCAGGAACGCGACCAGAATGCCGGTGAAACCGTAGCCGACGGCGAGATTGGCGTTGGTGCGGCCCTGCACGGCGGCGACCTCGACCATGCCGGCCAGCCCGGCGCAGGCGCCGGCGAGGAAGCAGACGGTGAGGATCAATTTGCCGACCGACAGACCGACGATCTTGGCGGCGCGGATGTTGCCGCCGGCGACGCGCGCGGCAAAGCCGAAGGTGGTGTGGTAGATCAGCCCATAGGCCGCGATGGCGGCAATCAGGCCGAACACCAGGCCCCAGTGCACGTCGGTGCCGGGAATGCTGCCGATCATGTTGGCCGCGCCGATCTCACGCGTCGACGGCTTGTTGAGGCTCGCCGGATCGCGCATCGCGCCTTCGACGAGATGATTGAGGATCGCGAGCGCGATGTAGACCAGCAGCAGGCTCGAGATCGTCTCGTTGACACCGCGATACTGCCGCAAGGCCCCGGACAGCAGGATCCACAAACCGCCGCCAGTCATGCCGGCGATCACCATCGCGATCTGCACCACGAGCGGCGGCATGCCCTGCAGCGCCAGGGCCGCCGAGGTCGCCGACAGCGCGCCGATCAGCAGCGCGCCTTCGCCGCCGATGATCACCATGCCCAATTGCGCGGGCAGGGCGGTGCACAGCGCCGTCAGGATCAAGGGAGCTGCCCGCGTCAGCGTGTTCTGCCAGGAGAACCAGGTGCCGAAGGCGCCGTAATACATGTACCAGTAGAGATCGAGCGGGTTCTTGCCGAACAGCGCGACGAAGATGCCGAACACGATGAGCGCGGCGACAAGCGCCGCGCCCGGGATCAATATGTACTCGATGCTCCCGCCGTAACGTTGCAGGAAACCTGCGTCGGCGGCCGGCGCGATGGCGGCCGCATCAACCGGATCGGCCGCCTCTGATGTCACGACGTGGCTCCGATCACGCCCTCGACCAGGTAGTCCATCTTCTCGAGCTCAGGATCCTTCTGGCCGCGCTCGGTCCCGGCGGTGATCACGGTGTTGCCCTTGTTGTCCTTGATCGGGCCCTTGAAGATGGTGTAGCCCTCACCGAGGAACTTGCTCTTGATTTCGTCGGCATGCTTGCGTGCCTGCTCGGAGACCGCCTCGCCATACGCCGAGATCTTGACCACTTCTTCCTTGAGGCCGCCGCGATAGAAGTTCGGGATGCTCTCGCCAGCCTGGAGCATCTTGACGAATTTCGGATACAGCGCTTCCCAATTCCATTCCGCGCCGGTCAGATACGCCTTGGGCGCGAGCGGCGATTGGTTGACGTGATAGCCGGTGACGAAGGCGCCGCGGCGCGCGGCGTTCTCGACCATCGTCTTGGGACCGTCGACATGGCAGGTCAGGACGTCCACGCCCTGGTCGATCAGGCTGTTGGTGGCCTCGGCCTCCTTGACCGGCATCGACCAGTCGCCGGTGAAGATCACCTGCGTGGTGGCCTTCGGGTTCGCGAGCTGCGCGCCGAGCGTGAAGGCGTTGATGTTGCGCAGGACCTGCGGGATCGGCTTGGCCGCGACGAAGCCGAGCTTGCCGCTCTTGCTCGTATAACCGGCGACGATGCCGGCGATGTATTGCGCCTCATCGATATAGCCGAAATAGGAGCCGGCGTTCTTCGGGTCCTTCTCGCTCCACAGGCCGCCGCAGTGCTCGAAGCGCAGCTTCGGGTACTTCGCGGCCATCTTGATCATGTGCGGATTGTAGTAGCCGAACGAGGTCGGGAAGAGCAGGGTGGCGCCGTCGAGATTGATCATCGACTCGATCGTCTTCTCGACCGCGTCGGTCTCCGGCACCTTCTCCTCTTCGATGACCTTCAGCCCAGGCAGCTTCTTCAGCGCCGCTGCACCTTGCGCATGCGCCTGGTTGTAGCCGTAGTCGTCGCGCGAGCCGACATAGATGAAGCCGATCGTCGTCTCCGCCGCGAAGGCCGGCCGCAGGCCGGCGGCTGCGCCGAGCGTCAGCGCCGCGCCACCCTGCAACAGATGCCGTCGTGAAATCCTGCCAAAGTCCATTGGTGAGCTCCCTCGGCGGGTCGATCCGCCCGCGCTGTCATCACGGCTTCACCGGCACGGCGGAGCCTCGAAAGGGAGTGATCGCAAGCTTTGTGCCAGCGCCGCGCGGGCAGGCAGGCGCACCAAGTCGTTGAAATGGCGCCATTTTGCAGATGATCGGAGCTTGGGCAGACGAATTCCCTGCTCGGTTTCAGCCTATAAAATAATCAATCGACTTCAATTGTATGCAACGAGTTCGGCCGCGTGGGACCGGCGCCAACCGTGCCCGCGAGCCGGAGGCTGCGACGCGGCGGCGGCCGCCAGCTCAAAGCGAGGCAGAACGAATGTCGCAGTGAGGGGGAGCGGTGGCGCAATCGTCCTCCGCAGGCTGTTCGCCGGTGAGCGAGCCCTTTTCATATCTGCTGCAGACTGTCTGGGGTCTCAGATCCCGAGCAGCCAGACCGCGACGATGGTGCCGATCACAGCGAGCCCGCTGATCGTCCAGCCCGTCACATAGGCGCCGTCGTCCGATCCCGCGGGATCGACCATCGTGTCGCGCCAGCCTTCCTCCTGCCAGTGCCCCTGTTGGTACGCCATGCGAACCTCCTCGAGCCTGCCTCCCCGTGGGATAAGTCGGACACCCCTTGGAAAGGTTCAACCCCAAGCTGAAATCTTCGTTGCGTGCGCTGCAACGCAAATCCCCGACATCCCCTCTGGTCAGGCCCGCGAAACGACCTAAGCTCGGGACGCGTTCCGCGAAGAGAACGAGGAAGTGGCCGGGCGGCAGGGCTGCGCCCGCAGCAGGGAAGGAAGAGCATCTGATGAAGGATTTCGCCGGCAGGATCGCCGTGATCACCGGAGGCGGCACGGGCATGGGCCGCGAGCTTGCCCGCCAGCTCGTGGCCCAGGGCTGCAACGTCGCGATGTGCGACGTCTCGGTCGAGGCGATGGCCGAGACCAAGCGGCTGTGCGAGGCCGAGAAGCTGCCGCAGGGCCTGCGCGTCACCACCCATGTCGCCGACGTCTCGATCGAAGCGCAGCTCCAACGCTTTCGCGACGAGCTCGCCGAGCAGCAGGCCACCGATAAGATCCATCTGCTGTTCAACAATGCCGGCATCGGCGGCGGCGGCAGCCTGTTCACCAACAGCCGCGAGCAGTGGGAGCGCACCTTCAACATCTGCTGGGGCGGCGTCTATCTCGGCGTCCGCACCTTCCTGCCGATGCTGCTGAAGGCGGACGAGGCGCATATCGTCAACACCTCGAGCGTCAACGGCTTCTGGGCCTCGGTCGGCATGGGCGTCTCGCACACCGCCTACAGCGCCGCGAAGTTCGCGGTGAAGGGTTTTACGGAAGCGCTGATCAACGACCTCCGCCTCAACGCGCCGCACATCAAATGCTCCGTGGTGATGCCCGGCCATATCGGCACCTCGATCGTCTCCAACTCGCGCAAGGTGCAGAGCGGCACCGAGTCCGACGAGCTCAGCGAGACCGAGATCATCCTGGCCCGCCAGCGCATGCAGGGCATGGGCATCGACGTCGCCGCCATGAGCGACGCCGACATCCAGGCTGCCGCCCGCGAGCGCGCCCGCAGCTTCCTCGAGGACGCCCCGACCACGGCGGCGCAGGCCGCCAAGATCATCCTCGACGGCGTCAAGGCCGAGCAGTGGCGGATTCTGGTGGGCGAGGACGCCAAGCTGCTGGACCTGCGCGTCCGCCAGTCGCCGGAGCAGGCATACGAGCCGGAATTCTTCCAGCGCTTCGCGCAGGAGGCGGGGTGGAAGCTGGGGTAGGGGCGGGCCTATTGGTTCAGTTGGGGAGTTGGGACGGAATCTCTCGCCCCGGAGACGGTGAGCCCCCTCCCCCTTGCGGGGAGGGGTCGGGGGTGGGGGTCCACGAGTCGCGCTGCGTGTGATGAGATTTTCCGCCATGGATGATCGCCAGCAAACATTCGCCCGCCGGATGCGCGCCGAGCCCACCGAGGCCGAGCGGATCCTCTGGCAACGTCTTCGCCACGATCTCGATCTGGCCGGTTCTCACTTCCGCCGTCAGGCTCAGAACGGGCCCTTCATCGTCGACTTCGTCAGCCGCAAGGCCAAATTAGTTATCGAGGTTGATGGAGGCCAACATGATTGGCAGCAGGAGGAAGACGCGGCCCGCACGCGGCAGATCGAGGCGTTGGGATATCGGGTGATGCGCTTCTGGAACAGCGATGTCCTGGGAAACATCGAAGGTGTACTTCACGAAATTCAGCGCGCGTGGACCCCCACCCCCGACCCCTTCCCGCAAGGGGGAGGGGAGACGAGGCCGCCGCACCGTCCCCGCAAAATGCGGAGACTAGGCAAAGCGTGAAAGCCATTAGGCCCGTAGGATCTTTGCTACGCCGCCCTCATTACCTTGACGACGCCACCCGATACGCCATTCGCGTATGGCTCGGGCAATACGGCAAGCCCTCGATCGGCTTCGACCCGCAGAAGCAGAAATCATCGGCGCCGGGCGTCGAGATCGGCCAGCGGCAGCGTTCCTTGGAGAGCTCGAACAGCGAGCAGCCATTCACGACGGTGCCGACCGGCTCCTCGACGATCACAGGCGGCGGGTCGTTCTGCACCGCGCGCAGGATGCGGCGGCGCAGCTTTGGCACGGGACGGCGTGCGCCATCGCGTGTCGTCTCGGCGCGGACCACGCGCCTGGAATCGCCGCCATTGTCGCGCGTCAGTGCCAGGCGGGAGATCTTGCCGATCACGGCGTTGCGGCTGACGCCGAGCTCGGCGGCAATCTCTCGGCAGGTCAGCCCGGCCTCAAAGTGCTGCTTCAGGGCCTGGAGCCGTTCCTCGGTCCAGGTGGGGAGTGTCTGTCGTTCGGCGGGCATTGTTGTCGCTTCCAAGTTTGATCCGTCCTGGATCGTCCTGGCCGACGGCTGCACCGAAAACTGTTGTCCGCGTTGCATGTCCCTAGCTTACGCCCGTCCGTTGTCGCGAATCGACAGCAGCCCATCCTTGATGGCGAGCCGGATGCCTTCTTCAATCAACGTTCTGCAGACACCCGGAACGCTGGTGCCATGGGTTCCCTGTTTCACGAGCTTTTCGAGATAGCCGATGGTTGCCAGGGCTAGGGTTACGGGGATGCGGTCAGTTTCGGCTTTTTCCGTCGCCATGCCTAAAAGCTAGTCCGTAACCGGTGTACAGAAAAGTAACTTTTTAGACTCTATTAGGAATCCAATAGGTTGTACAGCGGCTTGGGGATAACTGGTTAAGGCATTGAATTTTATGGAAATATGACGGACCTGACCGGTCGCGACGGTGACTCTCCGCCCGCTCGGCGAGTCCGGGGCCGGAATCCGACGGCGAAGCACGGGTCGAGAAGATTCGCGTGAGCCGCGGTGTCCGATGGTCTCTTCAACCACCGTCGTGCCACGGTGCCTGGTTGGGGAACCCTGGCTGAAATTTCCGCAGAGCAGGCGGCGGCCATCGCGGTCACTGCGAAAAAAATTCGTCATTCCAGAAATTGTTCTTTCGTTTTTCCGGAAATTGTGCTTTAGTGCCGCCATCCCGTCTCAGCCGGAGGGGCGTTGCGCGCGATCGTCACGACACGCGAGGCGGGGAGCGATGGCCGCGATGGAGCCGCAGCGTGTCCTTATGGACGCGCGGACGAACGGCTCGGCGCGGACGTGAAGTCGCAGCGTGCTGACACCCCGATGCTGGTGTCCCCGCGGTGGTGCGCGAAAGCGCATCATCGCGCATGGTGGCCAACAAGCCCGGCGCACCAGGCAGACTGCGTATAAGCGTGAAGACCATCGCGCAGGGAAGGCCGGGCGTTTCTCGGCTGCACCTGTGGTACCTGCCGCCTGCATTTTTTCTCGCAGGCGGGCCGCGGGCGTCAGCCGACGCCTGGCCTTCCCTGCGCCCTCCGACCTTTCAGAGGGTGAGATGCTGCAGCATGACCCGGGCAGGATCTGCCGCGGCAGCGCGACGTCACGCGTCGTTCGATGCGCTCCCTCGCGCGGCATCAATGGCGTCGTCCCCGCGAACGCGGGGACCCATAACCCCAGGGAGCAGTTGGCTTGCGCAAGTCCAGCCACCTCTCGTCAGGACTTGGCTCGGTGGTTATGGGTCCCTGCGTTCGCAGGGACGACAGCAGTGTGTTTGGCCCGACGCTCAGCCCTGTCTTCTCACCCGTGCACGACGGCCTTCGCGATCATGCAATGAATGCCCTTGGAGCCATTGACGGTCTGGGTCACCCGCAGATCGGCGGCGAGGCTGCACAGCGTGTAGGCGTCCTCGCGCGACAAATTGCGCTTCTCGCCCAGCAGCACGATCATGTCGCGCAGCGCCCGCACCACGCATTGGTCGAGGTCGGGGTCCATCGCCATCGTCATGTAGTGCGTCGCCGTCTCGGCGCGCGGATAGTCGAATTTGAGATCCTTGCGCACGGTGAGACGGAAACGGCCCTGCAGCGCGGTCTCGATCGCGGTGACGCAGACCTCGCCGTCGCCCTGCACGCCATGGCCGTCGCCGCAGGAGAACAGCGCGCCTGGCACGAACACCGGCAGATACAGCTTGGCGCCCTGCCTAAGCTCCTTGTTGTCGAGATTGCCGCCCATCGCCCGCGGGATCAGCGATGTGATCCGGCCCCAGGCCGGCGGCGGCGCCACGCCCATCACGCCGAAGAACGGCGCCAGCGGCAGCTCCAGCCCCCACGGCATCTTGCCGACCATCCTGGTCTTGTCGAGTGGGATGTTCATCAGCCGGCTCTCGTGGAAATCGTCGGGCAGGGTGCCGGCCAGCGGCCGGATGAAATTGTAGCCCCAGTCCTGCCGCAGCTGGACGTCGAGGATGTCGACCTCGAGCACGTCGCCGACCTCCGCGCCCTTGACCGCGATCGGGCCGGTCAGGATGTGGCCGGGCACCATGCGCTCGCTGCGGGCGTGGACGTCGAACAATTCCGGCGGCACGTGGAATTTGCTGGTGTCGGGCACCACGTCGGGCCCGCCGCTGATCGAATCGATCGTGACCTCGTCACCGCTGTCGATCGTGAGCACCGGCTTCAGCCGGGATTCGAAGAAGCCCCAATGGCAGGTCTCGGGGCTCGCGTGCAGATGGTGATGGGCCATGGTCCTCTCATTCGTACCGGTTCGGGACCGAGCATAGCGCATCTGCTGGCCGCCGCAGAGAGATGGCGACGCATGGCGGCTGTCGTGTATGAGGGCGGCCGTGGCACCTCACCCCGCGCCGGAGCTCGCAATGTTCTTTGTCCTGTCGAAGACGCTCGGCCTGCTGGCGCTGCCGACCAATTTCATGATCGCGCTGGGCCTGCTCGGCGCCATCCTCATGCTGACCCGGTTTGCCGTGCTGGGGCGCAGGCTGGTCGTCTCGGCCATGCTGCTGCTGGCGATCGTGGGCCTGACGCCGCTCGGCAGCCTGATGCTCTATCCGCTGGAGAGCCGGTTTCCGAAATGGGACCCGGCGAACGGCGCGCCGGACGGCATCATCGTGCTTGGCGGTCCCGTCGATTCCGACCTGTCGGTCATGTACGGCATGCCGGTGACGGTGGCGGGCGCCGACCGGGTGATCCAGGCAGCCGCGCTGGCGCGGCGCTACCCGAATGCGCGCATCCTGTTCACCGGCGGCAGCGCCAACCTGATCGCGACAGAGGCCAAGGAGGCCGATGTCGGCGCCGAGATCCTGCTCAGCCTCGGCGTGCCCAGGGAGCGGCTGTTGCTGGAGCGGCAGTCGCGCAACACCTACGAGAATGCGATCTTCTCCAAGGCGATGATCTCTCCGAAGCCGGGCGAGCGCTGGCTGCTGGTGACCTCGGCCTATCATATGCCGCGCTCGGTGGGGCTGTTCCGCAAGGTCGGCTTCCCGGTCGAGCCCTATCCCGTGGACTGGCGCGTCGGCCGCGTGCTCGACTTCGACGGCATCTCGCTGCTCGGACTGCGCCGCGCCGACATCGCCGTGCGCGAATGGGTCGGGCTCGTAGCCTACCGCCTGCGCGGCCGCATCGACGATCTGTTTCCGGGACCGGCCTAGGCAATCGTCTTGCTGAAGCCCGCCGCTTTCGCGGCCAGCTCGCCGCGCACGCGCGCGACGACCGGCTCGTAGCGGCAGCTCGAATCCTGCCGGAACAGCCGCGCGCTCGGATACCACGCGCTGTCGTCGCGATCCCTGAGCCAGCGCCAGTCGGCGAGGTAGGGCAGCATGATCCAGGTCGGACGTCCCAGTGTGGCGGCGAGATGCGCGACGCTGGTGCACACGGTGACGACGACGTCGAGGCAGGAGATCAGCGCCGCGGTCTCGACGAAGTCGGTCAATTCGACGGTGAGGTCGCGGATGCCGCTCTGCTGCGCCAGCACGGCCTTGTCGGCTGGCCGCAGCTCTTTTTGCAGGCTGATGAAATCCGCCCCGAGATCGAGCAGCGGCAGCAAGGTCGACAGTGGCATCGAGCGGTTGCGGTCGTTGCCCTGGTGCGGGTTGCCAGACCAGACCAGGCCGACCCGCAGCCGATCATGCGGCCCCAGCCGCTGCTCCCAATCCACAATGCGACCGGCGGGGAGCGGCGGCAGATAGGAAGCGGGCGGGATGGTATCGAGCGTGGTGCCGAAGGCCAGCGGCAGGCTCATCACCGGGCAGTGCATGTCGAAGACCGGCCGCTTCAGCTCCGGTGCGTAGGCGAGGCATTGCGTCACGCCGTCGATGCCGGCCATCAGCGGCCGCAGCGCCTCCCGGACCACCAGGATCACCTTGGCGCCGCGCGCGGCGACCATCGGCAGGTAGCGGGCGAACTGGATGGTGTCGCCGAAACCCTCGTCCTCCTCGATGAGGAGGGTCTTGCCGGCGATGTCCTCGTGGCCCAGCCATTTGGACTCGGCAAAGCGCGGATAGTCGATCGAGAAATCCGGCATGGCCCAGCGGGCCTCGCGCCGGGCCCAGCCGGAGACGAAGTCGCCGCACTGCAGCTCGATATGCGCGAGCTGCCACGCCGCCTTGGGATGATCGGGGACGAGCGCGAGAATCTGCCGGTAGACGGCAGCAGCATCCTCGAAACGCAGGAGCTGCAGCAGCGCAAAACCCTTGTTGAGCAGCACCTCAACGAAGTCCGGCCGCAACGCCAGGGCCTGGTCGAACCACGGCAGCGCCTCCGCGCTGCGGCCGAGGCACACGAAGGCATCACCGAGATTGTTGCAGACCATCGGCTCGGTCGGCGCCAACACATGCGCGCGTTCGCAATCGGCCAGATAGTCGTCGTAGAGCTTGAGCTCGCGAACGCACCGGGCGCGCATCTGCAGCGACTGCAGGTCGTCGGGCTGCTGCGTCAGGCATATCGTGAAGGCTCGGGCGGCTTCCTCATAGCGCTGCTGCTGATGCAGCAGCAGGCCGCTCTGGAACGCAGCCTCACGGTGGGCGGGATCGATCGTCAGCGCGTGCTGATAGCTCAGCAGCGCCTCGGCGCCGCGGTCGAGCGCCAGCAGTACGCCGCCCATATGCTTCCACAATTCGGCATCGTCGGGCTTGAGCTGGATCGCCTTGTCGAACACCGCGAGCGCATCGTCGAGCCGGCCCATCTGCTTCAAGGTGAAGCCGAGGCTGGTGAGATAGTCGATCTTCGGCGTTTGTCGGATGGCCCGCGAGAACCACGCCACGGCGTGGTCGTGCTGCCCGGTCTGCAGCGCGACGATGCCCAGCAGCGCGAGGCTGTCGGCGTGGTTCGGGTCGGCCGCCAGCGCCTGCTCGCAGCACATCTGCGCATCGAGCAGCTGGCCGGCGCCGAGGTGATGCAGCCCGGCCTCGTAGAGCGCGGCCGGCGACAGCACCGGCGCTCCGCCGGGGCCGGCCTTCGCGCTTGTCGCGCCATCTTTCCGGTCGCGCTGGCTCATCGCGGGGCCCTGTCCGAGGATCAAAAATTCATAAGTGATTCTAGGGACATCGAGAAGGATCATGGTATGGCGTGCGAGCGCGTCGCGCAGAAATACTGGCCTCGGCCGGTGCAAGGCATTAACAAGCGCCCGACATCGAACGCACGGATCGCGCCATCCGATGGGTGCGGCAGAGGGGAACGCCACATGCAACAGCCGAGCGCGCCGGACAGGCTGGATCTGGTTGCCATGGTCGCCGATCTCAACAACCTGCTGCGGCTGAAGACGACCGTCATCGGCATCAAGATGTTCGCCCGCGTCGCCGACATGGAGGCGGTGGAGAAGATCCGCCGTCCCAACGCCGTGCACACGACCGACCAGATCGTCAGCATGGCCGCACGGCTCGGCTGGACCGTCGGCATCACCGGCGACGATCTCGTCGGCGCGCAATGCCGGGCCGTGATCGGGCTCGGCCCGCAGGACGAGACCTGGCTCAAGGGCGAGAACTATGTCGGAGTCTGGCACGGCACGGCCGAGGATGCGCGCAAGCGGCAGGAGGCGCTCGACGTCGTGCCGTTCGGCCGCTACCAGGCCATGGCGGTCAGCCCGCTGTCGAGCGGCCGGCTCGATCCGCCGGACATCTGCCTCGTCTATGCGACGCCGGGACAGATGATCATCCTGATCAACGGCCTGCAATATACAGGCTACAAGAAGTTCGAATGGGGCGTCGTCGGCGAGACCGCCTGCGCCGACTCCTGGGGCCGCGCGCTGAAGACCGGCGAGCCGAGCCTGTCGCTGCCGTGCTTCGCCGAGCGCCGCTATGGCGGCGTGCCGGATGAAGAGATGCTGATGGCGCTCAAGCCGGCCGATCTCGCCAAGGCGATCACCGGCATGAAACAGCTCGCCAAGAACGGCCTGCGCTACCCGATCGCGCCCTACGGCATCCAGAACGATGTCCGCGCCGGCATGAGCGTGTCGTATGGGAAGAAATAGGTGATCGTCATTGCGAGCGCAGCGAAGCAATCCAGAGTCCTTCAGCAGAGACAGTCTGGATTGCTTCGTCGCAAGCGCTCCTCGCAATGACGGAGCAACTCATTTGCAGCAGATCTAGGGAACAAGAATGACGTCTTCCAAATTCGACCTCGTCGTCTACGGCGCCACCGGCTTCACGGGCAAGCTCGTCGCCGAATATCTCACCGCGCAGTATCGCGGCGATACGTCGCTGCGCTGGGCGATGGCGGGCCGGAGCCTCGACAAGCTCGCGGCTGTCAGGGACCAGATCGGTGCGCCTGCCGATACGCCGCTGATCGCGGCGGACGCCTCAGATCCTGCATCCCTGCAGGCCATGGTGGCGCAGACGAAGCTGGTGCTGACCACCGTCGGTCCCTATCAGCTTTATGGCAACGAGCTCGTCGCGGCCTGCGCCGAAACCGGCACCGACTATGTCGATCTGTGCGGCGAGCCGGTGTGGATGCGGCAGATGATCGACAAGCATCAGGCCACCGCCGAGAAGAGCGGCGCGCGCATCGTGTTCTCCTGCGGCTTTGATTCCGTGCCGTTCGAGCTCGGCGTCTATTTCGTGCAGCAGCAGGCCAAGAAGGTGCTCGGCGCCGCAGCGTCGCGCGTGAAGGGCCGCGTCCGCGGCATGAGCGGCACGCTCTCGGGCGGCACCGCGGCGAGCGCCAAGGCGACCTTCGATGCGGTCGCCAAGGATCTGAGCCTGGTAGCGATCCTCAAGGACTCGTTCGCCCTGACGCCCGGCTTCAAGGGCCCGAAGCAGCCGTCGGGCAACAAGCCCGTCTATGAGGAAGATCTGCAGTCCTGGACGGCACCGTTCATGATGGCGCTGATCAACACCCGCAATGTCCACCGCTCCAACATGCTGATGGGTTTTCCCTACGGGCAGGACTTCGTCTATGACGAGATGGTGCTGACCGGCCCGGGCGAGAAGGGCGAGGCCAACGCCAAGAAGGTGATGGCGGCAAATGCCGAGAAAACCGGGCCCAACGCGCCGAAGCCGGGCGAGGGTCCCTCGAAGGAGGAGCGCGAGAACGGCTACTACAATCTTCTCTTCGTCGCGATCGCCCCCGACGGCCGCCAGGTCCGCGCATCCGTGAAGGGCAACCGCGATCCCGGCTACGGTTCGACCTCGAAGATGATCAGTGAATGCGCCGTCGGCCTGCTACGCGACGGCGCCGGCGTGAAAGGTGGATTCTGGACCCCGGGCGCTGCGCTCCGCGACAGCCTGATCAAGCGGCTGGTGGATAATGCCGGGCTGACGTTTGCGGTGGAGGATTAAGAGGTGATGTGCGCACCGATCGCTGCGGATCGGTTCGCTTCGGCCTGATGGGCGCGCGTGGCGGCGATCATGCCCCACATCGTGCCGAGCATCAGGAAGAAGTGCCGCCAGTGGTCGGTGTCGATGATGAAGCTTTCGCCGACCGTGCCGAGGAATGCTGCGAAGATTGCGATGTAGGTGCGCTGCCAGGGCACGCGCACGAACAGATAGCGGAAGCCGAGAATGACAGTGGTGAACACCAGCGCGGGATAGCAGATGCCGGACAGCCAGCCGCCCGACATGAAGGCGTTCAGATAGGAGTTGTGGGTGTCCTCGGGGAAGTAGTTGTGGAACTGCAGCGGCCCGATCCCGAACGGCAGGTCGAGCGCCATGTCGGCGCCGAGAATGTGGCGTCCGAAGCGTCCGAACCGGCCCTCGTCATAGCTCTGGTCGAAGCTTGCCCGCTGCTTGAACATGTCGGCGATGGAATCGATGGAGAGCAGAACGCCGATCAGGACGATGCCGGCCACGGCGGCCGCCAACGTCATGAAGATGATGCGGGAGCGCTCGCCCCGCGTCTGGCTGGTGAGCACCATCGTCGCCAGCATGAAGGCGGCGGTGAGGACGAGGCCGCCCCAGGCCGCGCGCGAGAAGGCGAGCAGGATGGCGAGCGCCATCACGCCGAGCGCAAAGCTGGCGCGCAAGGTCGCGGCGAAGCGGGCGGTCACGACGTTCTGCAGCGCGAGCAGCGCCGGCAGGATCAGGAACGCGCCGAGCACGTTCGGGTCCTTGAAGGTGCCGCGCGCACGGCCATACAGGGTGAGGAGATCGTATCCACCCGGCACCAGATGGAAATAGCCGGCGACGCCCGCGAGGGCTGCGATCGCGCCGCCCATCACGAGACCGCGGCGGAGCATGTCGAGCCGCGCTTCTGTGTCGTCCGACGTCAGCATGGCGATGAAGATCGCCGTGAAGGCCATGTACCAGGAGGTAGCGATCCAGGTCGCGATCTTGGAATCGTCGAGCAGCGGTATGGCGCTGATCGTGTAGCCGAGATTGACCAGGACCAGCAACAGCAGGAGCGGCAGGAAGACGAGGCGCAGCCTCATGCCGGTCGCGAAGAACACCGCGGCGGAGGCGAGCGTGACGAGTTCATAGGGGCTCGGTTCGATGAACACGATGGCGCCGGAGACCCCGACCAGCCAGACCAGCGCACGCTGCAGGGCGACGACGCCCGGAGGGGCGATCGGCCTCGATGCGAACTCTCCGGCTGCCGCCGTCATGGCCATCGCGAACTCACACTCATACGCAACGCATGGCGGGATCGGCCAGACACACGCGCGAAGCGGCCGTTTGCCCGCTCCGGATCCCCGATATCAATAGGCGTTCTCGCTCTTGGTCATCAGCGCCAGCGGCGTCTTGAGCAGGATGTAGAGGTCGAACAGCACGGACCAGTTCTCGATGTAGTAGAGGTCGAACTCGACGCGCTTCTGGATCTTCTCCTGGTTGTCGATCTCGCCGCGCCAGCCGTTGATCTGCGCCCAGCCGGTGATGCCGGGCTTGACGCGGTGGCGGGCGAAATAGCCGTCGACGGCCTCGTCGAACATCCGGTTCTGCAATTTGCCCTGCACGGCGTGCGGCCGCGGACCGACCAGCGAGAGGTTGCCCTTGAACACCACGTTGAACAGTTGCGGCAGCTCATCGAGGCTGGTCTTGCGAATGAAGCGGCCGACGCGGGTCACCCGCGGATCGTTCTTGGTGACGACCTTGGACGCCGTGGGGTCGGCCTGGTGGTGATAGAGCGAACGGAACTTGAAGACGTCGATGCGCTCGTTGTTGAAGCCGAACCGCTTCTGCCGGAACAGCACCGGCCCCGGGCTGTCGAGCTTGATCGCGAGCGCGACCAGCGCCATCACCGGAAGCGCAAGCAGCAGGATGAGGCCGCCGACCAGCCGGTCGAACAGCATCTTCATCACCAGGTCCCAGTCGGTGATGGGGGCCTCGAACACGTCGAGCGTCGGGACCGCGCCCAGATAGGAGTAGGAGCGCGGCCGGAAGCGCAGCTTGTTGGTATGGGCCGAAAGGCGAATGTCGACCGGCAGCACCCACAGCTTTTTCAGCATGTCCAGGATGCGGGTCTCCGCCGAGATTGGCAGCGCGAACAGCACCAGGTCGACGCGGGTTCTGCGCGCAAACTCCACGATATCATCGACCTTGCCGAGCTTCGGCGCACCGGCGCAGGCCTCGAGCGCTCGGGAGTCGTTGCGGTCGTCGAACACGCCGAGGATTTCGATCTCGGAGTCGTCCTGCGCCTTCAGCGCACGCACCAGGTCCTCGCCGCTCTGGTCGGCGCCGACGATGATGGTCCGGCGATCGAGGCGTCCTTGCCTGGCCCAGCTGCGGATCAGGTTGCGCAGCACGACGCGGCTCGCGATCAACGCGCCGAGCCCCACGAAGAAGAACGCGGCGAGCCAGAGACGGGAGACTTCGTTGCCGATCTTGGCGAAGAAGGAGAGTCCGATGAACAGCAGGAAGACGAAGCAGTAGGACGAGATCATCCGGGTCATCTGCCGCACCTGGGCGCGGAAGACCTGGATTTGGTAGATGTCGGCGGCCTGGAAGCACACCACCGTGGTCACGGCCAGGCCGAGAATGGCAACGAGATACTCCCAATGGAAGCCGCTGAGCGGAACCACGTAGCCGAAATAGATGACGCTGCCGACGACGCTCAGCAGCACGAAATCGGTGATGCGAACGATGCCGGCGAGGACGATTGGAGAGTAGGCGCGGTGAACCTTCTGATTGGCGACCGCGAGGGCCGCCGGCGACAGGCGGCGACGCCGTTCAACGGCCGGCCGTCCGGCCGCGGCGGTCGATGCGGCCGTCGCCGCAGCAGCATCCAACATCGAGCGAGCGTTGATCGGTTCCACAGTCGTACAAGCCCGGATTATGTTTGTTAGTATTTGTGGTCATGTAAGCGCTGATGGCGCCGGGGGAAATTCCCCACCGGCGGGATTAAGGGCCAAATCGGAAGAAACGGTTAGCGATGGTAAATGACGTCAGGTCTTGGTAAACGCCTCGCGGTAGCTGTCGAGCACGCCCTCGACCATCGCTTTCTGCGAGAAATGCTGGAAGACCCGCTCGCGCAGCGCCTTGGCGCGCAGTTGCGTGGTAGCCGGATCGTCCAGTGCGACAGCGATTGCGTCGGCAAGCGCGGTCGCGTTGCCCGGCATGAACATCGCGTCGTCGTGCGGTCCGAAGATCTCAGGGATGCCGCCGACCCTCGCCGCGATCATCGGAACCCCGGCGGCTCCCGCCTCGATCACGACATAGGGCATGGAATCGCCACGCGAGGGAACGACGAGCAGTCGTCCCTTGGAAAATCCGTCGCGGGCCTTCACGTGGCCGATGAAACGCACCGCGGCCGCAAGACCGAGGCGTTCGACCTGAGCCTTGAGTTTCGTCATCTCTTCGCCGTCGCCGCCCAAAGTCAGCGTCAGCGGGCGGCCACGGGAGCGCAGCTCCGCGACGGCATCGATCAGCAGATCCGTGCCCTTGATGTGCCTGAACTCGCCGACATACGCCAGGTCGGTCTGGTCCCGGGCTGGCGCGATCGGGTCGAACTCGCCTGCAGTGACACCGTTGAAGACGCAATTCACCAGTCCCTGAGGATGGCCGATCATGCGCTCATAGGTATCGCGGGCGAATACGCTCTCGAACAGGAAGAGGTCGGTCCGGTTCATCAGCGCACGTTCAAGCCGGCCATACAGCGCGCCTTTGAACGTGTCGCGTGGGTAGTGCAGCGAACCGCCGTGAGGCGTGTAGATGCGGATCGTTCCTGGCCGGTGCGGCAGCAGGCGGACGAATGCGCCGGCCTTGGCGCCGTGGCCGTGCAGAACGTTCGGGGCGAGTGTACGGGCGAGTCGATAAAACCGTCTCAGTGCCAGAATGTCGCTCGGCCAAGGCTCCCGATGAATGGGGATGCGGTGCACGCCGAGTGTCAGGCGAGGCGCGATCTGGGCCAGCGCGGCATCGGCGCGTTCGCCGCCGGTCAGGCTGTCCGCGATGATGCCCACGTCGTGCCCGTGATCGACCTGACCGTTGGCAAGGTCGAGGATATGCCGAAAGATGCCGCCGACGGGAGCTCTGACCGCGTGAAGGATTTTGAGAGGTTTGTTCTGCGACGGTGCCATGTCGAACTCGCCCGCGCCCTCGGCTTGCGCTTGGTTTTGCCAGGCGCCGCTGCGCGAGCTGATCTGACGACTGGCGGATAGCGGAAGCACGGGCGCCTCTCGTCGCTGAATATCGATAGCTCCAACCTCGATAGAGGCTTGATGGTTAACAAAGTCTCACTTGTCGTCACTACCAGGCAAGCTCGCACCAGCATTGTGACGATCTGGCGCAAGCTCACGTGTTGCGAGCAGCATATGGCGAAGGATGACGATTGTTCGATAGGGCGAGGTTGCAGGCGCTCCGGTTAACCCGTCAGCAACCTTAATAGAGTGTAATTGTACCACGTATGGTGGCGGCGTGGCGCGGGTCTCGCGGGAGTGGATGATGCGGTTGGCGTTCTGGCGTGCCGGCAAGAAGACACAGGTTGACGGAGCCTCCGCCCGACCTGTGACAGGCTCGCCGTCGTCGGCGGAGCCCGGTCCGGCCGGCGATCTCGACATCCGGCTGGTCGGTCGTGCCCTGGCGCGAAAGCGTGGCTTCATCCTTCTGCCCACGCTGCTCGCTCTCGTTCTGTCGATTGCCGCAGTCAACATGATCACACCGCGCTACAAGTCCGAAGCGCGGATTCTGATCGACGGCCGCGAGAACGTATTCGTGCGGCCGAACGGGGAGCGCACCGAAGAGCGGACGGCACTCGATGCCGAGGCGGTCACGAGTCAGGTGCAACTGGTCCTGTCGCGCGATCTGGCCCGCGACATCATCAGGAAGAACAAGCTGGGCGAGCTGCCGGAGTTCGATCCCGTGCTGCGGGGCGTGTCCCCGCTGAAGTCGGTCGCGGCGATGATCGGCCTCGTGAAAGATCCGCTCGCCATGACGCCGGACGAGCGCGTCATGGACGCCTATTACGAGCGCTTGACCGTTTACGCCGTGGACAAATCGCGGGTGCTCGTCGTCGAGTTCCAGTCGCAGGATCCGGCGCTTGCGGCGCAAGTCGCGAATTCGATCGCGGATGGCTATCTCGTAGTTCAGCAGAATGCCCGCCAGGCGCAGGCGAAATCGGCCAGCCAATGGCTCTCTGGGGAGATCCAGGGGCTGCGCAAGAAGGTCGAGGAGGCGGAGTCGCGGGTCGAGGAGTTCCGCGCCAAGTCGAATTCGTTCATGGGGACCAACAACACGTCGCTGTCCAACCAGCAGATGGGTGAGGTCAACACCCAGCTCAACAATGCGCGCGCCTTGAAATCGGATGCCGAGACCAAGGCACGGCTGATCCGGGAGATGCTGCAGAGCGGCCAGCCGATCGAGGCGTCCGAGGTGGTCAACTCGGAGCTGATGCGCCGGCTGTCCGAGCAGCGCGTGAATCTGCGCGCGCAGCTCGCGGAGCAGTCGTCGACGCTGCTCGACAATCACCCGCGCATCAAGGAGCTGAAAGCGCAACTGGCTGATCTCGACCGCCAGATCCGCGACGAGGCCGGCAAGATATCGCGTTCGCTCGACAGCGACGCGCGAATCGCCGACGGGCGGGTGCAGATGCTGAGCCAGAGCCTCGAACAGGCCAAGAAGCAGGCCACCTCCACCAATGGCCTCGATGTCCAGCTGCGGGCGCTGGAGCGCGATGCCAAGTCGCAGCGCGACCTGCTGGAATCGTATCTCGCCAAGTACCGCGAGGCGAACACCCGTGAGTCGCTCGACACCCCGCCCGCGGATGGGCGGATCATCTCGCGGGCGGTGCTGTCCAACACGCCGGCGTACCCGAAGAAGCTGCCGATCGTGCTGATCGCCACATTGGCGACCTTGATGCTGACCTCGGGCGTGGTCATCACCGGCGAGCTGCTGCGTCTGACCGCGCCGCGCCTCCCAGCGGCGAACGCGATGCCGGATGTCATGGTGCTCGCGGCCCGGGTCGAGCCGATGATCGCGGCGCCCATGGTCGCCGCAGCGCCGGCCGTTGCCGCGTCGGCATCGACTGCAGCGGCGCGTCCCGCCGCGGTCGTGCCGCCAGCGGTGGCCGCCGTCCCGCCCGAACCGGTCAAGCCACCGCCGATGAACGAGTTCGAGCAGCTCGCATCCGATCTGCTCGCCGCGGGCGAGGGCGCCCGCAAGGTCACCGTGCTCGGTACGGCCGGCGGCGAGGCCGTCACGTCCACCGCGCTCGCGATCGCCCGCACCATGGCAGCGCAGGCGCGCGCGGTGCTGGTCGACCTCGCCGGCAGCCCGCAACTGCTTGCAGGCGTGTCGGTCGATCCGGCCGCGCCCGGCCTCATCGAGCTGATGCTGGGTGAGGCATCGTTTGCGTCCATCATCACCAAGGACCAGGCCTCGCGGCTGCATCTGGTCAACGCCGGCCGCCCCGGCGCCGACCGCAGCCAACTGCAATCGCCGCGGCTCGCGCTCGCGATCGATGCGCTGCTGCGAGTCTACGACCACGTGCTGCTCGACGCCGGCAACGCCTCCGATCTGCCGGCCGAGCTTTTGACCGCAGGCGCGCGCGCCATCGTCGTGCCCGATCCCAACATGCCTGCCGAGGCGCGCAGCCAGATGAGCGAGCAGCTGCGCGAGGTCGGCTTCGGCGCCGTCACCATGCTGAAGGCACCGGTCGGAGGCGCCAACCGCAACCAGCCGGGGCCGCGCGGCGTCGCCGCCTAATCTCCGACCTTCTCGTCGGCCTTTTCGTCCACCTGGGCGGCGCCGCCACGCGCTCGCAGCGCGCCGCGCAGCTGCTGTGCCAGACGGAACAGGGCAGGGCTGTGCTTGACGGCATGCTTGGCCCGTCCGACCGCAGCCATCGTCGTTGCGGCGACGCGGCCCCGCGCGGTCAACGGCATGAAGCTGTCGAAGATCGGCTCGTCATCCTTGCAGAACATCCGCTTGTAGTCGTCAGATCCGATGCCGAGATCGAGGGCGCGAAAATTCTCTCGCGCGTAATGATCGATGATCGAGCGCATCAGGATCAGCCCGGGGCTCCAGCGCGCATTCTCCGACAGCGTGTAGGTGTTGAACATCATCGAGAAGCGCGCCCCGTCGGCGACGCCGGCAAACAACGCGATGATCTCGTCGTCGCAGCGCAGCGCGTGGATATCGATGGCGCGATGCCCGCAGTCGAGCTTTGCCATGCAGGCGCTTCGCACGAAGGCCTCGATGCCGGGCTCCGCGAACACGTTCGGAAGCCTCTGCTCGGCCATGCGGATCGGCTTGGTGCGGAAGAACCAGTCGAGCAGCTCGGCGATCTCGGCGTCGCTGCTCGCGACCATGTAGCGATAGCCGGGCAGCGCCTGCAGCTTCTTTTCCTTGCTCTTCAGTCGCTTTCGGAACGAATTCGACAACAGCGCAGTCGGCGCAGCCCCCGGCGGCATCAACAGCACCGGACAGTCGTTCACCGACGACTGGTGCGGCCATTGCGCCAGTGGATTGGCGAGATCGCGCCAGTGCAGCGGCTGCTGTGTCAAGGCGAGCACGTCGACACCGCCGCGATCGCGCACCCCTGCGAGCAGGACGTCGAGATCGCCGGCGCTGGCGCGCGTGGCGAATTCGCGATCCATCAGCGGCATGTTGAAGGTCGTATGCTTGCCGCCCATGAAGGTGGCGATGCGCATGCCGCAGGCGTGCCGCAACGTCAGCGGCAGCAGCAGCAGCGGGCGTTGCTCGGCATCACGCCCGATGACGATGAAAGGCGTCGCATGCTCGCGCGCGCCGACGTCGCGCTGCCATGCGCCGAGCAGGTCGAAGCGTTGGTAGGGCGTCGAGACATGTTCGGGGACTTCGAGCGCGCGCCAGACCGGCTCGGCGGCAGCCAGATCGGACACGATGTCGACCCGCGCGAGCCCCGACGGCAGTCGCCGCGCGGGCGCCTGCGCCGTCCGGCTCTCGATCACGGCGGCCATGGTCATCGCGCAGCTCGCGTTGTCGTGGAATTTTGTTGCTTGACGTCGGGAGACCCTCGCAAAGAAGTCTCAACAAAAGGTAATGGCAATGACTTCGTCCCAAATCGGGAAAGACACAAACAAAGACCTGTTCAAATCGGCATCGGCCACGCGATCTTGACGGCGGATGACCGCTATCATCGGATGGCGGCGACCATGACGCGATGGCGCCATGGTCTGACAGCATCAGGTGGGCGCGGACGGTTTGGTTTCAAGTGGGATTCGGGGAAGGGGCGCGGGAATTGTCGTCGGACAACAGGTGGCTGCGCAGCGCCCGGCTCGAGCTGGCCTATTTCAGCGGACGCACGCTGCTCGCGTCGCGGGCCACGGGCGGCGCCGGTGCCGTGCTGCGGTTCGAGCGGGTGCGGCCGCGGCGCAAGGGGGCGTTTCAGCCGCTGAAGTGCGTGGAGATCACGCCCGTTTTCCTCGACAAGGTGATCCGGGCGCTGAAGCGCTGGGGCTATGAGATCGTCTCGCTCGACGAGGCCTGCGACCGGTCGGTCCGGCTGCCCGAAAGCCGTCGCTTCGGCTGCCTGAGCTTCGACGGCGCCTCCAAGGACGTGATCACGCATGCCTATCCCGTGCTCGCCCGCCACGGCGTGCCGTTCACCGTCTACGTGCCCCCGGCCTTTCCCGATGGTCTCGGCGAGGCCTGGTGGCTGGCGCTGGAGGCCGTGATCGCGCGCGAGGCCCGCATCAGCCTCGTGATCGAGCATCGGGAGCAGCGCTTCAATGTGGTCACGACGGCCGAAAAATACGAGCTGTTCGCCCATCTCGCAGGCTGGCTGCGCAAGCTGCCGCCGGCCGAGCTGTCGATCGCGATCCGCGACCTCTGCGCGCGGCATTCGGTCGATCTCGCCGCCCTGAGCCGCGAGTCCGCGATGGACTGGGCCGACATCGCCCGTCTCGCCGCCGACCCCAACGTCACGATCGGCAGTGCCACCGTGCACTATCCCGTGCTCGCCAATCTCCGGGATGCCGACGCCCAGCGCGAGATCACGATGGGCAAGGCGGTGCTGGAGACGGCGCTGCGGCGACCGGTCCGGCACATGGCGTATCCGTTCGGCAATCGCTATTCGTTCCGCCGTAGCGACGTCGTGCTCGCCGAGCAGGCGGGCTTCGTCAGCGCGGCCTCGACGATGCCAGGCGTCGTGCAGAGCGAAGGCCGCACCCATCTGCACATGCTGCCGCGGATCGCCTGGGACGGCCGCTCGCGCTCGCTGCGGGCCTTGAAGGTGCTGATGGCCGGCATCACCCTGCCGCGGGAAAAATCCGCGCCGCAGCCGAAGCTCGATCTCGGCTGATCAGCCCTGCTGCCGCTCCGGATCCGGGCGCAGCATCCAGCTCACGATCGGCATCGCCGGCAGCACCCAGCCCATGCCGACGACGACGTAATACACCGCCTGCAGCCAGCCGGAGTTGGCGATCAGAGGGAATTGCGCCATCACCATGCCCATCATCGACCAGGCGAAAGCGAGCAGCAGCAGCGCGACGGCGCCGATCAGTTTGCGGGTGCGGATCGTCATGACGGGATTGTCAGCCTCGGCTGGGGGCGGCGCGGCTTGCGCGTGATTTCCCCGGGATTATAAGGGCCTGTCAGCCCCGGTTCAATCGAGCGTTCAACGTCCATGACCACGGTTCCCCGCACCACAGATCTCGCCGCGATCCGCATCTGGCTGCTCGTCGTGGCCGGCCTGATCGCGCTGATGGTGCTGGTCGGCGGCGCCACGCGGCTGACCGAATCGGGGCTGTCGATCGTCGAATGGAAGCCGGTCACCGGCACCCTGCCGCCGCTGTCGGAGCAGGCCTGGACCGACGCCTTCGAGGCCTACAAGACCATTCCGCAGTACCGGCAGATGAACGCCGGCATGTCCCTGCACCAATTCAAGACCATCTTCTGGTGGGAGTGGAGCCACCGGCTGCTCGGCCGCGTCATCGGCATGGTCTACCTGCTGCCCTTCCTGTGGTTCCTGTGGCGCGGCGCCGTCTCCGGGCCGCTCGGCCGCAGGCTGTGGCTGATCTTCAGCCTCGGCGCGCTGCAGGGCGCGGTCGGCTGGTGGATGGTGGCCTCCGGCCTCACGGAGCGCACTGAGGTGGCGCCGGTCCGTCTCGCGACGCACCTCTCGCTGGCGCTGTTGATCTATGCGTCGATCGTCTGGACCCTGCGCCGGCTTGCGTCGCGTGAGGAAACCGCGGCACCGGCGCGGCTGCGGCTCACCGCGTGGATGCTGGTCGGCGTCACCTTCGTGCAGCTCTATCTCGGCGCGCTGGTCGCCGGCCTGCGCGCCGGCCTCGTCTACAACACCTGGCCTGAGATCGACGGCGGCCTGATCCCGAAGGCGGCCAATCTGTGGATCCATTCGCCGTGGTGGATCAACCTGTTCGAGAACGATCTGACGGTGCAGTTCATGCATCGCATGACCGCCTACACGCTGCTGGCGCTGGCCGCTTGGCACGCCTTCGACGTGATGCGCGCGGGCGCCGGACGGGCGGTGGTGCGCAGCGCCCACCGGCTACTCGCCGCCATCCTGGTGCAGGTCGTGCTCGGCATTCTCACTCTGCTCGCACTGGTGCCGATCTCGCTGGCGCTGCTGCATCAGGGTACGGCCATCATCGTGCTGACCTTCGCCGTGCTGCAGGCCGAACGCCTGTCGCCGCGGCGTACGGCTGTTGTCGCCGTGCCGCAGGCGGCGGTGGCTGCGGGGCAGGTGGGGTAGAGTTTCTCTTCCGTCATTGCGAGGAGCCGAAGGCGACGAAGCAATCCAGAGTCCCGCGCGACTCTGGATTGCTTCCGCCTTCGCTCTTCGAGCTTCGGCGGACAAGTCGCTTCGCTCGCAATGACGTGGAGACATCAGTTTTCATCCTCGCGCGCTATCGCGCCGAGCTTTGCCGATCGTTTCACCCTCGAAAACACGCGAGGGCGCAGGGAAGGCCGGATGCCTGGCCGGCACCCATGGCCCGCGTGCAAAGAAAAAAGCACGCGGCGGTCACCACAGGTACGGCCGAAAGCACCGGCGGGCTCAAGCGGTGGTCGCAACACCCAGTGTTTTCATTCGTGACAGCAGCTCGTCAAGCGCCTCTGCTGGAG